>NZ_JAQIIV010000006.1:0-243601 GCF_036946585.1 Pedobacter terrae
GTCTACACGCTTTATGCGAGGAAAAAATGCAGAGGGCAAATGGTCACCAAATTTCGATCCAACTGAATGGGGAGGCCCGTTTACAGAGGGAAAATGCCTGGCATTGGCAATGGTCGGTTTTCCAGGATACCAAAGGTTTAATCACCTGATGGGTGGGGACAAGCATTTTGTTACGAAGCTGGATTCTGTTTTCAGCGAGCCCAACACCGTAAATGTAGGCTCTTATGGTGGGATGATTCACGAAATGACTGAAATGGTAATGGCCAACATGGGGCAATATGCGCATGGGAATCAACCCATACAGCATATGGTTTATTTATACAATTACGCCAAACAGCCCTGGAAAGCACAATTTCATGCCCGTGAGGTGATGCGTAAACTTTACGATGCTACAGAAAATGGGTATCCGGGAGACGAAGACCAGGGGCAAACCTCTTCATGGTATGTATTGAGCGCTTTAGGGTTTTATAGTGTAACCCCCGGCTCTGGTGAGTATGTTTTAGGAAGCCCGGTATTCAAAAAAACAACCATAAACCTGGAAAACGGCAAAAAATTTATTATCGAAGCCCCGGCGAACGATATAAATCATGTTTATATCAAATCGGCAAGCTTAAATGGTGAAAATTATACCAAAAATTATTTAAATCATGGTGATTTATTAAAAGGAGGAGTGTTAAAATTGGAGATGAGTGCCAAACCCTTCGTTAAATAGGGGAATGTTGGAAGAAGATAAACCATTTTCAATGAGTAAATAAATAATGAATGACTACTTTTGCCGAATTGGTCAAATTAATAAAGGAAAGAGAACAGAAATATATATATAGAATGGAAAAGCCTGTTGCATTAGGTGTAGATATTGGCGGCTCGCACATTACAGCCGCATTGGTAGATTTGGAAACCAGATCCTTAATGGAAAACTCTATCAAGCGTAGCCCTGTGAATTCACAGGAGAATAAGGAAGTGATTTTATCGGCCTGGTGCGATATTATCAATAAAGCATTCCAGAACATAAAAAATGGTAGCAGAAATGTGGGCATAGCCATGCCCGGACCTTTTAATTATAAAGAAGGGATCTCCTTAATCAAAGATCAGGATAAATTTAAATCGCTTTATCAGGTTAACGTGAAAGAAGAACTTGCTAAACGATTGGACATTGCCCTTGAAAATATCCATTTTATAAACGATGCAGCTGGCTTTTTGCAAGGAGAAGTTTTTGCCGGAGCGGCCAAAGGAAATGTGAACGTATTGGGATTAACCTTGGGAACAGGGCTTGGATCTTCACTTTGTTTAAATGATAAGGCCTACGATGCTGACTTATGGAACTCTCCTTTTTTGGATGGAATTGCTGAAGATTACCTATCTACGCGCTGGTTCGTAAAACGTTTTAAGCAATTGAGTGGTGATGACGTGGAAGGGGTGAAGGAATTGGTGGGGATGGTAGAAAGCAATCATTTTGCGACGATGGTTTTTATGGAATTCGGCTATAACCTGGCCCAGTTCTTAATTCCTGTGGTGAAACAATACAAAATAAATACCATCATTGTTGGAGGTAATATTGCGCAATCTTTTAGTGCATTTGCTCCTGAATTGACTGCAACACTTAAAGGCAATGGGATAGATGCGGAGATTAAAATTTCGGAACTAAAAGAACATGCGGCTTTAATCGGCGCTGCAAGCTGCTGCGATTTAAGCTTAACCTAATGTCGGATAGTTATTCTGTCTGATATTTATTTTTGATAAACTGCAGGATTAACATTTTAATGCTGATTCTGTAGTTTAATCCAATTTCCCCTTATTCCTGTTTTTAAAGAAATCCGTATCTCAATAGGATATTTGTTATTACGGCAATCTCACTGTTATCTCAGTGATGCTACCTTACCAAATAAATTTTTCCGGAAAAAAATAAATAATTTTTAATTTATTAATAATATGCTTATCATTGCTTAATAAAACGTTTTAGCAATGAGCCATTTAAGCATTTTTGCTTAGCGAAAACTAAAAAGGAGTAAAGTGTTGATCGATAGGATTGAGACTTTTTTTTATACACCAATACTAAAACGTTTTAGTCAAGCCGAAAAGTAACTAATCATTCATTAAAATAAAGGAGAACTCAAATGAGATAAATTTTACATGCTGACACGTCACATTCTACCGCTTAACCAACCAAACCACAAACTCATCATGACCAAAAAACTTACTAAACCGGCTCATCGCTATAAGCGCTACTGTATTTATTCGTGATAGCAGGAGGCTAATGCGTAAAGCAACCTAAAATCGTATGGCGAAAAATCTGCCATTTATATATTAACACCCGTTAATTTATAGGGCGTATTTTGCTGCAGTTAAAAAGATTGCTGAACAATTAACCATTTGCCTTTTTGAAAACGAATAAATCCCTGATCGTTCATTGATCAATCAGGTAAATCTTGCACATTTTAATAACCAACAAACTATAATCAAACTATTATGAATCTTTTAAAAATGACCAGGAAAGCTGTTGGGCTCTGCTTTGCTTTAGCTTTAATTCTTGGATGTAGTAAAGAAGAATACCCGGCAGTGGATCTTTTTACCTGGAAAGCAAAGGTAGATGTGACCGCCAAGGCCACACTTTCAGTAAACATCGAGAGCTCCGGCGGCTCGGCCGGCTCAGAAGGGTCTGCCAAGGTTATTGATAACGACATTAACTCAAAATTCCTGATCAACCCTTATCAGAGCAACTTTTATATGCAACTGGCCTTTGCAGCCCCTCAACAGATTGCATCTTATACATTAACATCAGGAAATGATGCACCGGGCAGGGATCCAAAAGACTGGAAATTGAGTGCCTCTACCGATGGTAATAACTGGGTAGATCTTGATGTAAGAACCGGAGAAACATTTTCGGGCCGCAATTCCACCAAGACCTACAACTTTAAAAACAAGGTTCTATTCAAATTTTACAGACTTAGTATCACGGCAATTGGAAGTGGTTCTTTGTTCCAGTTGTCTGAATGGCGTGTAATTGAGGTTCCGGAAGAGCAACAGTAATTAGTGTTTACAATACCGTAAATAAACATAACAAATTTATTCTGCCGGGTTTAATCGGTAGTCAATAAAATTTCTTTCAAACTGATCAATAGACCAAATAACAGTAATCTGTTCACAACAAACTAATTTTATAATGAGAAAAAATATAAATTTAACTGGGGCCAGGCTCAGGCTTAAAGATTGTGCTTTTAAAGCTATTGCTTTTGCAATGGCCTTAAGCAGTGGTTTTTATGCAACAGCCAGCGAGTCGGCCATTAATATAAACAGTTCGGTTAAGGTTAATCAAACCACGGCTGATATTGTAATCCGTGGTATTATTAAAGACGAAACTGGTGCACCATTGCCAGGTGCAGGTGTTAAAGTTAAAGGAAGCTCTACCAGTGCTGCTGCAGATGTAAACGGAGCATTTACCATTAACGTTCCTAATCAAGATGCTATTTTGATCGTAACTTATGTAGGTTACGATACGAAAGAAATCCCTGTAGGTACACAAAGCGTATTGGATATCCGTTTAAAGGAAACCGTTGGCGCCAATTTACAGGAGGTGGCCATTGTGGGTTTCGGAACACAAAAAAAGGAGAGTTTGGTTGGTGCACAATCATCAATAAATGTGGCTGATTTAAAACAGCCGGTTTCGAGCATGAGCCAGTTACTGGCAGGCCGTATCCCGGGTGTGGTTAACGTATCAAGAAACGGCGAGCCGGGTGCAACCGGATCAGATATCTTCATCCGGGGGATATCGTCTTTAACCGGTACCGATAGGGGGCCGTTGGTCATTATCGATGGTGTTCCAAACCGTAACCTGAACGATATCAGCGTATATGATGTAGAAAACTTTACGGTACTGAAAGATGCGGCCGCAACAGCAGTATATGGTATCCGTGGTGCAAACGGCGTAATTCTGATCAATACCAAACAGGGTAAAATCGGAACACCAAAAATCAATGTGGAATATTATGAAGGGGTTAGCCGTTTCACTAAAAGACCACAATTAATTGATGGTGTAGATTACATGAATCTGGCTAATGAGGCAAAATACTCTGATTATTTAAGAGGAGGTGCTGCTGGTGCATTTAGTCCGGCATATTCTATAGATGCCATCCAAAAAACAGCAGCAGGTACCGACCCCGTTCTTTACCCAAACATCAATTGGTTTGATGCCATTTATAACGATTTTGGTCACAATAGATCCGCAACAGCCAATTTAACGGGTGGGGTAAGTAACGCCAAGTATTATGTTTCATTGGGTTATTATGGTGAGGATGGTTTATTTAAAACTGACGATGCCGTAAACTCTGCTGTGAAACAGAATTTTGGCCGTTACAATGTAAGTGCGAACTTAAACTGGGATATTACAGGTACCACAAAACTGGATTTGGGTATTAAAGGAATCTTGTCACAGAACAATTACCCAAGTAATTTTAATGCCCAGGATATTTTTAGTCAGGCTTTTCAGATTAACCCAACATCATTCCCGGTACTTTATCCAAATGGCAGTTTGCCCGGTATCAGCCCACAGGCCGACCAACGTAATCCTTATGGCGACGTTACCCGTAATGGATATAGGGTAGGTTATACCAATCAGGTGAATTCGAATTTACGTTTAACCCAGGATTTAAAAGAGCTAACCCCAGGTTTATCATTTACCACCATGTATTCGTTTGACGCCAGCAACACCAATTTTATAAACAGGGTAAAAAGGGAAACGATATACAGGATTAATCCTAACGATCCCTACATTGTTGCAGGCAATCCTGCATCTGGATATAAATATGGATTGGTATTGCAGGGGCAGGATTTTTTAAATTATGGTAGAACTAACACTGGCGATAAAAAAATATATTTTGAATTTGGCTTTAACTATAACCGTACATTCGGTAAACATGCAGTAAGTGGTTTATTGTTGTATAACCAAAATGATAATACCAATCCATTTGCAGATAACTTAACACTATCTCTCCCATATCGGTTACAGGGTATTGCCAGTCGTGCCACCTATGCTTACGACAATAAATATTTCTTCGAGTTTAATATGGGCTATAATGGTTCTGAGAACTTTGCACCGGATAAACGTTACGGTTTTTTCCCTGCAATAGGTATCGGATGGCTACTTTCTAGCGAGAAATTCTTCGAACCGCTTAAAAACACTTTCCAAATGGTTAAATTCCGTTACTCTGATGGTATTGTGGGTAGTGGTGGTAGTGGGTCTGGTTATGCAGGCAATGAAGGTAGCCGTTTCTATTATTTAACGAAGGTTGGCGGTTCGCCTAGTTATACTTTCGGTCAGAACGGAAACATTACGCCGGGTAACAACACCAGTACAGGTGGTCTGGGTGTTACAGCTTATGGGGTAGATGTAACCTGGGCAGAGACACGTAAACAGGATTTAGGTTTTGAGTTAAAAACATTCAATAATAATCTGTCGTTAATCGTCGATTTCTTTAAAGAAAGAAGAAAAAACCAATTTATCACGAGAGGTACTGTGCCAAATTATATTGGTTTGGCCAATACGCCAATTGGTAACCTGGGGATTGTGGAAAATAAGGGCATCGATGGAACGATCCAGTACGATGCGCAGTTTGGTAGAGACTGGTCACTTAATTTACGGGCTAACCTTACTTTCAATAAAGATAAAGTAATCGAAAACGACCAGGCGCCAAAACCATACCCATGGATGGAGCAACGCGGATACAATGTTTTAGCGGCGACCCGTGTAGGTTACATTGCAGAAAAATTATTTGATAGCCAGGCAGAGATTAACGCCAGCCCTACCCAGTTTGGAACTTTGATGCCGGGCGATATCAAGTATAAAGATTTAAACGGTGATGGTAAAATCGATTCTTTTGACCAGACCATTATTGGCAGGGGAGATATTCCAAGCACCACTTATGGGTTTGGCTTCTCGTTAACCTATAAAAACTTCGACTTTGGTTTATTTTTCCAGGGGCAGGATAATGCAGACATTCTGTTAAACATTCCATCCTTTGCCAATTCTGGCGGTTTAGGTAATATGTTGGCCGTAGCTGCCGATCGCTGGACAACAAACAATCCACGGCAGGATGCCGTTTATCCACGATTATCTTATGGTGGTACCAATAACAATAATTACCAATCCAGCACCTGGTGGAAACGTGATGTGAGTTTCTTAAGATTAAAAAATGCTGATTTAGGTTACACTCTTAAAGAAGGGATTAAATCTTTAGGCGTAAAACGTTTGAGGATATACGCTATGGGCTATAATCTGTTTACCATTAGTAAGTTTAAGCTTTGGGATCCGGAATTAGACACAAACAATGGTACGAGATATCCTTTAACCTCTAATTATTCTTTAGGTCTTACTGCTAATTTTTAAAATAAAAAGCATGAAAAAAATATTGATATATACAGTTGGCGCGTTACTTTTAGTGGGTAATTACAGCTGTAAAAAATTTTTAAATCAAGTACCTGATGATAGGTTAACTTTCGATCAGATGTACGAGAAAAAAGCCACTGTTGAGCAGGCCTTAGCGAATGTTTATTCTACATTACCAGATCAAAATCAAGACCGTTCGGCTTCCGCATCTGGAAATATCGGGCCATGGACGGCTGCTTCAGATGAGGCCGACTATACGTTGCCGAACTTTACTGAAAACGTAAATTCGGGTGCCTGGGATGCTACGAGCAGTCAGGTAAATTATCACTGGCAGAGTTATTACCGTGGTATTCAAGCCGCAAGTTCTTTTATGGCTAATGTTACTAAATGTACTGACTGTAACCTTGGTGGTATAGATATTATCAACCGCTATTATAACGAAGCAAGGGCGTTGAGGGCAATTTATTATTATCACCTGGTGAGACAGTACGGGCCGGTTGTATTATTAGGTAACGACCCAATTGCGTCAGATGCACCGCTACAAGCCATCAGTAAACCCCGTAATTCGATGGATGAATGTATCGATTACATTGTAAGCGAGTTAGATGCAGCAAGCTCACGTCTTCCGGCAACACCACAGGCCAATGAAGATTATGGTCACATCACGGCCTCAGTGGCCGATGCTTATAAAATTAAAGCGCTGTTAACTGCTGCCCGTCCGTTGTTTAACGGGAATACCGATTATGCAAACCTCAAAAATCAGGACGGTAAACAATTGATCAATCAAACGTATAGTGTGGCAAAATGGACCAGATTGGCGACAGCAGCGAAAGCTTTTTTAAACAACCCTAACTATGCTAACTACGCGCTGTATTCAGTAAGCTCAACACCGGCTGGTTTGCCAAATACCGCTTTTAACCGGGCCTTTATTGCTACAAGAGATGTATTTTTAAATGGCTGGAATGCTGAGATCATTTTTGGTAGGGGTGGTGATGTCACTTTTTATCAGTATTCTTTAGCACCAAATCACAACGGTGCTTCAGGTGGCGACAAAGGTGGTTCATTTTTATCCCCATCGCAACAATTGGTAGATGCATTTTTTACCGCAAACGGTTTGCCTATTGAAAATGATCCGGCTTATACCGCTAACGGAACATCAACTTATCAGGCACCAGATCCAAATGATCAGAATGCACCAAGGGCAATTAGCAATATGTATGTGAACCGCGAACCACGTTTTTATGCTGATATTACTTACAGTGGACGTAAATGGATCAATACTTCATCAAATATCATTACCAGTTTTGAATTTAACGGTAATGCGGGTAAAGCTGCCATTGCCAATAATGATTATACCAAAACTGGCTATACATCCAGAAAACATTTAACGGTGGCAGGCTGGACAAATGGTAGAGCAATTTTCTCCGTAATCAGATTGGCAGAAATTTATCTGGATTACATCGAAGCTTTGCAAGAATCAAATCCATCTGATCCTGATATTTTGATTTACCTGAACAGGATCCGTACCCGAGCAGGTATCCCGGTTTATGGAAGTGGAGGTTTACCCATCCCAACAGATATGAAAGACGCCATCCGCAGAGAGCGACGTGTTGAGTTGGCTTTCGAACTGGACCGCTATTTCTACACAAGGGAGTGGAAAATTGCAGAAACAACCGATACACAGATTAGAGGTTTGAACATCACTCAAAATGCACCTGGATTTTTTACACCTGTAGTTACAGAAAATAGGGTTTTCCAAAAGAAACACTACTTATGGCCTATACCAGCGGGCGAAATCCAAAAAGTACCTCTACTTGTACAAAATACAGGTTGGTAAAATAGATATAGCACCGGGCATTTTGTTCGGTGCTTTTTTAATCTCTTCATATCCATGCAATGAAAAATATTTTACCGTTAATAGCAATTACCGCTGTTTTACTACTGGCCTGCAACAGCAAAAAGACACCTGTAGAAACTTCGAAACCAGCGCCACCACTGGTAGAAGCGATTGACCCGCCCGATGCGCCACCCAAAACCTGGAAGGAACATTGGTTCGAACATGTTCAACTATTAAACCGGGTGGCCTATGATACCAGCGTGGTGGTTTATTATGATGGCGATGTAAAGCCAACTGTGATCTGGCCGAAAACCTATATGGCCGATGCCTGGAATTACACCAAAAAGGTTTATGGTAAGTTTGGCGATGACAGCCGTTTGTTCGTCATCTACCATGCAGGTAAATATGGAGGCGGTCACCCGGGTACCTATCTTGATGCCGGCCATGATTACCGGAATGTTACGGACTGTGGTTCCAATGATTTAAATGCATGGATTACAGGTGTAGATAATGACATTGATTTATCTACACATGAAATTGGTCATATCGTTGAAGGCGCATCGAAAGGGGTAAAGGAATCGCCCGCCTTTGATATCTGGCATGATAGTAAATGGATGGAAATTTATCAGTACGATGTGTATTTGGGCTTAAACAGAACAGCCGATGCACAACGTTGGATGAATAAGATGATGACCACAACCGACACTTACCCTAGGGCAGGTACGCAATGGTTCAAAAACTGGTTTCTACCGATTTACGAAAACTATGGTAAAGCAAAGGTGCTAAACGGTTTCTTTACCCTTCTGTCGCAACATTTCCCAAAACAAAATATCACAGTACAGGGCAAAAGCTACCAGCAATACACGCGAAAAATGAATTTTGGCGAATTTATCCACTTTTGGAGCGGTGCGGCCAAAGCAGATTTGGCTCCATTGGCATTCACTGCCTTTGGACCAAAAGACGAAAAAGGTGCCGACTGGGCACCAATGTTGACCAAAGCCAAAACCGATTTTCCGAATATTACCTATTAAATTTATAACCCGGATAGATTTGGCATAAGAGGCTGAATCTTTCTTTTCTATTAATATAAAACAAATGATCAAGAAATTTTTAATCTTAGCTTTAGCGTCATGCCTGGCGGTTGTTGCATCTGCCCAAAACAGAGAAAGAGGCTATAAAATTGTCATCAACGATAAGGACAGCGCCACCAATGCAGCTTTAAATGTCAAACTGAAGGCCGCTTTTATCAATGTTTATCCTTGGTTTGCACAAGCCGACGGCTACAGAACAAAAAGAAATGTGGTACTGGATTTTGTGAAAGATGAAACACCCACAATTAAAGCTAAAGCCGGTGAGATTAAAGTGAATAGCGAATGGATCAAAAACAAATCTCAAAGAAAAATCGAGAAAGAACTTTTTACTGCGCTTTCTAAAAATTGGGTATCATACAGTAAAGAAAAACATAAAGGATATACATTAACTTTTATCAGCAAAGATCCTGACCTTGATCCAACAGTTAGGAAAAACTTAATTGCTACCTATTTCGAGATTTATCCTACACTGGTCAAAATATTTAACCCAAAATCTACACATGACGTACTTTTTGTGGTTGACACTGCTTACAAAGCCGTTGCTGAAGCCAGTGGCAACAGGATTCTGTTCAGTGCAGGTTATATGAAAGCGCATCCAACCGATATTGATGTGGTAACGCACGAAACCATGCATATTGTGCAAGGGTATGGCTACAGTGCTGGTCCGGTTTGGTTAACAGAAGGTATTGCCGATTATGTACGCTATAAATTTGGCGTAGATAATGTAGGCTCTAGATGGAGCCTGCCCGCCTACAATGCAAAACAAAATTATACCAACAGTTATCGGATTACCGCACGCTTTTTCGCCTGGTTAGAACAAAACGTTAAACCCGGATTAATTGCTGCACTAGATCAGCAGTTAAGAGCACATCAATACACAACACAATCTTGGACAACTTTAACCGGAAAAAGTGTAGATCAGCTTTGGGATGATTATAGTAAAGAACCTGAAAAAGTAAATCTTACTTATAGCAGCAAAAAATAACAGAAAAGAAGTCAAGTTTTATTTGCATGCGCTCAGACAAACTTGATTTCTCTATCGCTTTTTGTAAAAATATCCATTACGAAAGTAAAATTTTTGATCATTTACTAAAACGTTTTACATAAAATATTTAATTTGCAGAACTAAACGCTAACCAAAACACTATATTCACAATACATGAAAAAAATATCAATTCTCTCAGTTTTCGTTATGCTACTTTCTGCTTTATCATTGCAGCTAAAAGCGCAGGAAATTACTAAGAAGAATGGCTACACCTTATCCTTCGAAAGCAATTTCAAAGCGCTGGATCCTCAATTGAAAAAACGTTTGATTAAAACCTTTTTCGAAGTTTATCCAAAGCTGGCCAAAGAATATAATCCTTCTACCATCAAAGAAGTAAAGTTTTTTGTAGATACGGCGTACAAAGGTGTCGCAGCAACTGCCGATGGTAAAGTAACTTTCAGTTCGGTGTGGATGGTTAAACATCCCGAAGATATTGACGTGGTTACCCACGAGGTGATGCACATTGTGCAGGATTATGGCCGAAGTGTTGGCCCGGGCTGGTTAACCGAAGGTATTGCCGATTATGCCCGTTATAAATTTGGTGTAGATAATGCCGGCGCCAAATGGTCGCTGCCGGCGCTAAAATCCGAACACAGTTATAAAAACAGCTACCGCATAACCGCTGCATTTTTTGCATGGATTGAAAAAAGTGTAAAACCAGGTACGATTAAGGCTGTTGATGCTGCTTTAAGAGACCATACCTATACCAAAGAGATCTGGACCAAATTAACAGGTAAAGATTTAGATGCACTTTGGGCAGATTACGCTAAAAATTCTGAAGTTTAACAAATAATTACAAGCATATAAAAAACACAAGCACAACAAATGAAACGATTATTTATCGCCTTATTGAGTGTTGCGGCATCAACCGGTTTCGCGCAAACAATAGGCAAAATTACAGATCCGGTAGATTGGATTAACCCTTTAATGGGAACGGCATCTAAACCAGCCCTATCAAACGGAAACACTTATCCGGCAATCGGTTTGCCTTGGGGAATGAACATGTGGACACCGCAAACCGGCAAAAATGGCGATGGATGGGCATATGTTTATGATGCCGACAAAATCCGTGGTTTTAAACAAACGCACCAACCTTCTCCGTGGATGAACGATTACGGTGCTTTTTCGCTCATGCCAGTTACCGGAAAATTAAAATTTAATGAGGATGAGCGTGCCAGCTGGTTCAGCCATAAAGCTGAGGTAGCTAAGCCATATTATTACAGTGTCTATCTGGCAGATGCAGATGTAACGACAGAAATTACCCCTACAGAACGCGCCGCCCAGTTTAGGTTTACTTTTCCTAAAACGGATAGCGCTTACGTGGTAGTAGATGCGCAAAATAGAGGCTCATACATCAAAATTATACCTGCAGAAAGAAAAATAATTGGTTATACTACCAAATACGCCCGTGGTCCACTGCCTAAAAATTTCAAAAATTACTTTGTAATCTATTTCAACAAAGATTTCAAACTGGCCAAAACCTGGGATGATAAAAAACTTAACGAAAAAGATTTAGAACTAACGGTTGATCATGCCGGTGCCGTTATCGGTTTTGCTACACAAAAAGGGGAGCAGGTTATTGCAAAAGTAGCTTCTTCGTTTATCAGTTTTGAGCAGGCTGATTTAAACCTGAAAAGAGAGTTGGCCAACGACGGTTTCGATGCGACAAAAGCAAAAGGCAGGTCCACCTGGAACAAAACTTTGAGCAAGATTGCAGTTGAAGGTGGAACTATTGACCAAACGCGCACGTTTTATTCTGCCATGTACCGCACCCTGTTCTTCCCGAACAAATTATATGAAATTGATGCACAAAACCAGATTGTACACTGGAGTCCTTACAACGGGCAGATTTTACCAGGTTATATGTTTGCTGGTACAGGTTTCTGGGATACCTTCAGGGCCTTGTATCCTTTCCTGAACCTGGTTTATCCATCTATTAATAAAGAGATGCAGCAAGGCCTGATTAACGATTATAAAGAAGGTGGTTGGTTGCCAGAGTGGAGCAGTCCGGGGTATGCCAACATTATGGTAGGTAACAACTCGGCGTCTGTAGTTTCTGATGCGTATATTAAGGGCATGCGCGGTTATGACATTGAAACGTTATGGCAGGCTGTAAAACATGGGGCTAATAATGAAGGTCCGATGGAAGCGGTTGGCCGTGATGGAGTTAAATATTATAATGAATTGGGTTATGTACCTTTCGATGTAAAAAAGAATGAAAATGCAGCGAAAACATTAGAGTATGCTTACGATGACTTTACCATTTACCAATTGGGAAGAGCTTTGGGTAAGCCAGCTTCAGAAATCGATATCTATAAGAAAAGAGCGATGAACTACAAAAATCTTTTCGATCCGGCTTCAGGTTTAATGCGCGGTAAAAACCAGGATGGTACTTTCCAAAGTCCATTTAGTCCTTTTAAATGGGGCGGTGCATTTACTGAAGGCAACAGCTGGCATTACACCTGGTCGGTTTTCCAGGATATTGATGGTTTAGCCAAGCTAATGGGTGGCCACAATAAATTTGTAACCAAGTTAGATTCGGTTTTTTCTATGCCTCCGGTATTTGATGAAAGTGCTTACGGTGGTGTAATTCACGAAATCCGCGAAATGCAGATTGCAAACATGGGCCAATATGCGCATGGTAATCAACCTATTCAGCATATGATTTACCTGTACAACTATGGCGGTGCTCCTTATAAAACACAATATTGGGTGCGTGAAACCATGAACAGAATGTATAAAGCTACGCCAGATGGATATTGTGGTGATGAAGATAACGGTCAAACTTCGGCCTGGTATGTATTTTCGGCAATGGGTTTCTATCCGGTAACACCAGCGGTTGACCAATACGTTTTGGGTGCGCCTTTATTTAAAAAGGTAACCATCACTTTAGAAAATGGTAAAACGGTAGTGATCAATGCACCGGCCAATAGCGATAACAACCGTTATGTTCAGTCGTTGCAGATGAATGGTAAACCATATTCCAAAAACTGGATCAGCCACAGTGGTATGCAGAAAGGTGCTGTATTAAACTTTAACATGACGGCTACACCTAACAAAACCAGAGGTTCAAATCCGGCTGATTTCCCTTATTCGTTATCAACAGAAAAATAGAGAAAAGTAAAGGCTGTATCATCAACAGCATTATCGTCCTAAACTTGCAGAAGGGCAGATTTCACAGTTTATGATACAGTCTCATTTTCAAAGTAATAATTGGCCTCAAAACGGCTAAAACTAACAAACCAAAATATATGAACATCTCAAAGACGGGTTTTACAGCCATGTTCTGGCTTTGCGGAACCCTGTTGGCATTTGGCCAGCGTATTGATCTCAAAGATCTTTCAGCCTTTAAAAATCCTTCCAATTCATGGTCGCTGGCACAAAATGTAATGGCCGACCTAAATGCTGAAAATGTTTTAAAAACAACCAAAGGTGAAGGCATATTGGTTAACCAATCAACGGCAAAAAGAGCTGGCTCTGATTTATATACCATTAATGAATATGGAGATGTAGCCCTGGAATTAGATTATTTAACCGCAAAAGGAACTAATTCAGGGATCTATCTTCAAGGTAATTATGAAATCCAGATTGACGATGCCTGGGGAATTAAAAACCCAAGCTCTTCAAACAATGGCGGCATTTACCAACGTTGGGACGATAGCAAACCCGAAGCAGAAAAAGGATTTGGTGGTGTTGCTCCACGTCAGAATGCAAGCAAGGCGCCAGGCTTATGGCAGCACATCAAAATTATTTTCCAGGCACCAAAATTTGATGCCACAGGCAAAAAAACACAAAATGCCAAAATCATCAGTGCAGAACTTAATGGCGTGCTGATTCATGAAAATGTCGAATTATTTGGTGCGACAAGAGGTGCCGCGGGCGCAGAAAAAGCAAAAGGCCCTTTGCGCTTGCAAGGCGATCACGGTTCGGTGGCCTTCAGAAATATCCAGATCACTGAACTATCAGAAATTCCAAAACCAAACCAAAATGGTGGTGCAGATCCTATATATATTGAAGCTGCAAGCAACAATATGATCAGAAGTTTTGTAGATGTTGCACCAAGAGTACGTTCTGTGCATGCTATTTCGGTAGGAGGGCCAGAAAAAGTTGCCTATAGCTACGATTTAGATAACGGTACCCTATTACAAGGATGGCATGGTGATTTTATTGATGCTACACCAATGTGGGATGGCCGCGGAAACGGAACCTCACGCGCTTTGGGCAGTGTTACCCGTTTTACCAAACAGCCTGTTTTGGCTATTTCAAAGTTGGCAAACGATCAGGCCAAGTGGATTACTGATACGACGGGTACCGGTTTCAGAACCAAAGGTTATGTAATGGATAAACAAGACCGTCCGGAATTTAAATACATCATTAACGGAACAAATGTGACCGATGCGGTCAAAGTGATGGAAAATGGACAAGGTTTAAGCAGGGAAATTACGGTTGATAAACCTTCAAAAGACCTTTATTTCCTATTAGCCGCTGCTTCAAACATTGAAGAAGCTGGTAAAGGTTTGTATTTAATTGACGATAAAGCATATTATATACAGCTTGGCGAAGGCACGGCAAAGCCGGTGATTAGAAATGTGGATGGCAGATGGGAAATCATTGCAGCCATTGGAAGTAAGTTGAATTATACCATTTTGTTTTAGTCGTGATCATCATGAGAAATACATTTAAAAAATTAGCGATACTGGCATTAAGCTTTAGCTTTACTACAGTTTTTGCACAAGAAACACCGAAAGAAGAAGATTTTTTCAAGATAAATAAAGTACGTGTACCCGAAGGCCCTATTTTGGAAGTTGGCGGTCTGGTTACCCTGCCAAATGGCGATTTGGGCGTTTCAACCCGTCGGGGAGAAGTGTACATTGTAGAAAACCCTACCAGTGCAAAACCTTACTGGCGTAGATTTGCCTATGGTTTGCACGAAATTTTGGGCATTGCCTATAAAAATGGAGCCATCTATGTAGCACAGCGTGGCGAATTAACCAAATTGATCGATAAAGATCAGGATGGCAAAGCCGATGTTTACGAAACCGTTTATGCCTGGCCTTTAAGCGGGCACTACCACGAGTATAGTTTTGGTCCGAAAATAATGCCTGATGGCAGCTTTATGGTTACCGCAAATGTGGCCTTTGGCGATGAAGAATGGTGGCGCGCCGAAAGCCGTGTACCGATGCGTGGTTGGGCCATGAATATTACCGAAGATGGAAAAATGATCCCTTATGCTGCAGGTTTCCGCTCCCCGGCCGGTATTGGCAGTATTGATGGTCAGTTTTATTATACTGAAAACCAGGGTGACTGGGTAGGATCAGGTGGTTTATGGAAAGTGAACAAAGGCGACTTTATGGGACACCCTGCTAGTTTGAGGTGGACGAATCTGCCTAACTCACCGGTTAAATTGCAGTCAGATTTCTTTTACTCGCAAATAGACGAGCGTAGAACCAAAAATGAGCAGGGAAGATACATCAAACCAGAAAATAGGGTAAACGAATCGTTTAAAACCTTGTTCGACATGAAAAAGGTATTCCCTGAGTTACGTTTGCCATCAGTTTGGTTACCCTATGGTATTTTAGGTATTTCTTCTGCAGAACCTGTTAAAATCCCTGCTAATACATTTGGGCCATTTGCCGGACAGATTTTAGTTGGCGATCAGGGAATGAGTATTATTTCGAGGATTTTTATGGAAACCGTAAAGGGTGAAGAACAAGGCGCTGCCTTTTTGTTCCGCAAAGGTTTCCGTTCTGGTGTTTTAAGATTGGAATGGGGAACTGATGGTTCGCTATTTGTTGGTGAAACCAACCGTGGTTGGGGATCTGCTGGTGATGCTAATGAGGGTTTGGAAAGATTGGTTTACAACAATAAAACGCCTTTCGAAATGAAAGCCGTAAGGGCAATGCCTGATGGTTTTGAAGTGGAATTTACCATGCCTGTTGACCGTAAATCGGCTGAAGATTTGGCTTCATACGATGCAGAAAGCTTTATTTACAAATATCACCCGGTATATGGTTCACCTCCTGTAAACACAGAGAAATTAAAAATCTCTGGTGTGAAAGTTTCGGCAGATGGTTTGAAAGCCAGGATCATTGTACAGAATCTTCGTCAATATTATATCCATACCTTAACGTTAGATGGTATCCGTTCGCAGGATGGTTTTTATTCGCTCATTCATCCGGTAGCTTATTATACTTTGAATCAAATTCCTGACGGAAATAAACTTTCTGCCAATGAGGTGAGTACTAAAAACTCGGCAACACCTACAAATGCTCCTGCAAAGAAAACTGCTGTGCCAAAGGCAACAACAGGAAGAGCGCCGGAAGCTAAAGGGACTTCAACTTCAGCTCCAACCAAGCCTGCAGCTACGGCCAAAGCGCCTACTTTTAAAGAAGTTGAAGGTTTGTTAACTAAAAACACCTGCCTGGCTTGCCATAACCAAACCAAAAGACAGATAGGGCCACCTTTTGTAGAAATTGCAAAACGTAAATATTCTCCAGAGAAAATATTTCAGTTGATCCACAATCCGCAGCCACAAAACTGGCCGGGTTATTCAACAGAAATGCCACCAATGCCGCAGGTAACCAAAGCAGAAGCTTTAAAAATTGCAGCCTGGATAAATTCTTTAAATAAATAAGTTGATTGTTAGGAAACGGTTGGTAGAAATGCCAGCCGTTTTTTTATGGTTAAAAAGTCTGTATGTAAATCTATACTGGAAGTCTTCACCTTGAATTTATTTTAGGGTTTTGGAAAGTGAAAGATTCTTCGACTCCTTTATCATTAACAGGATGCTCTAGTCCGGTTGCCATCCGATAGCAATCGGATCAAGTTGGGAATGACGGTTCTTTAGCGAATACAAATCTGATAAAATTTCTGTCACTCCTATTGATTTTGTCAACCATAAATGATCTCTAAGGATCACAGATTGCATGAGATGAGAAATGGGGATTCCACTATCGCAGAAGCCCCATTATTTAAATCTATGCCCTAATATATACAAACGCTATAGAAACAATTTATTGTGTTTGGTGTATTTTTTTTGTTTTGTTTTTTGCGTGTGCGTTGATCCTAATTCCAATGGGGTCTAATGAGGCGCAGCAAAATGCCGTCTGTGCGGACGAGCTTGCCCTTTCGAGCAAAGTGCTTATTAAAGTTGACAACTCTCGGTGATATACTCCTTAATTCCTGCAACGCTTTTGGAACTGTGCTGAGTACTTCGTGGTTCTTGACTGCGTTACGCATAATAGCCATCGGATCCGCTCGAAATGACCATAACTCCGGAGAAGTTTTTATATATTGATCTCAGAAAAATAAATTAAAAGCCATGTGCAGGCAACCATTTTGGAATGTTGACGTAATATACTGCAGTGGATAAAAAGTGTTTACATCCATCCAGAATGTAGAAAGGGTATAAACGCAAAGAAAAGTTTATAAATTGGTCTGTTCATCGCAGATTGATATAAAGGTTTTAAAATGTAGACTTACTATTTAAAACCGTTCTAAATTGATGTAAATTACAGGTTAATGACAGTCACATGCCTTCACCATGTTACTTTTGTATCCCGATAATAGTTAATAACGGAAGCACTTGGAATATTTAAAAGTAATAGCTTTTACGCATCACCACATCGACCTGAAATCTTTAGGGAAATTAGTTATTTGTGACCAGAGTTTGGATAGCAGGTTGAAGAATGTTCAGGCAGAGCTTCCGGTTAGCGAAATTTTTTATGTTGGAACCTGTAACCGTGTAGAATTTGTTTTCTTGACTAAAGAGAAAACCGACAAGGAATTTGTAACCAGATTTCTTACCGTGTTAGACATGGGGCTGCCTCCTGAATTTATGGAGCGTTTTCTGGATAATGTTACTGTATACGAAAACGAAGAAGCTTTTAACCATCTGCTTAGAACGTCATGCTCTTTAGAGAGTTTGGTGGTTGGTGAAAAGGAAATTCTTGCTCAGATCCGTAAGGCTTACGAAAACTGTCGTGATGCCGGATTTACCGGCGATTACATGCGCATGATTATGGATCGTGTGGTTAAAACTGCAAAAGAAGTTTATACACATACCAATATTTCTAAAAACCCGGTTTCCGTTGTTTCATTAGCTTACCGAAAGCTAAAAGAGTTGAATATGTGTGGCAACTCGCGTATTTTAATCATAGGTGCTGGCGAAACCAATCAGAATATCGCAAAATATCTTAATAAACATAAATACTCCAATTTTTCTATTTTCAATCGTACATTCTCTAAGGCCGAAGCTTTGGCAGCAGAGCTTGGTGGTAAAGCTTATCCATTAGCAGCACTCGAAGACTTTAATGAAGGATTTGACGTGATCATTACTTGTACAGGATCTACTGATGCCATCATTACTGAAGCGTTATATGCTAAATTGTTAAATGGAGACCAGGGCAAAAAAGTAATTGTAGATCTGGCCATCCCGAATGATGTTGTTCCTGCAGTGATTCATAATAATCCTGTACATTATATTGAGGTAGAATCGTTGAAAGAGGTGGCACGCAAAAATATCCAGGAGCGTTATAACGAACTGGTGCATGCCGAAGAAATTATCAGCAATAACATTACCGAATTTTTCTCTGTTTTAAAACAGCGCCGTATCGAATTGGCGATGCAGGAAGTGCCACGAAAGATTAAAGAGATCAAAAATACAGCCTTGAATGGCGTTTTTGCAGATGAAATTAGTCAGATGGATGAAGCCTCGCGTGAAGTTTTAGAACGTGTAATGAACTACATGGAGAAAAAATACATCAGCGTTCCTATGGTAATGGCAAAAGAAATTCTGGTTAACCAACCTTAAGGTTTTACCACAAAGAACACAAAAGCTTAATTTCTTTTTTCTTTCATTCCTTTTTTCTATCATCTACTTTATACAAGACGTCATCTCGACCGAAACACAGTGGAGCGCCCGCCCGTACAGGCGGGGAGAGATCTATCCCGGGGCAGATTTCTCGACTGCGTTGCACTCCGCTCGAAATGACGGTATTTTTAAAGGGTATACGCATTAATTCTTCTATCTCAGAATGACAAAGTAACGCAGCCCAGTCCCCTAATGTCATAGAAATCCTTTAAATCCTCGTTTCTGTAACCTCACTGTCTCATTTTTAAACAATCCATGGTATAAACCACTATTTAAATTAAATTTGTAATTCATTTAATCTTAATAGTGAAGAAATTAACCATTGGAACACGCGGTAGCGACCTGGCTTTATGGCAAGCAAATCATATCAAAGATGAATTGGCAGCCATCGGAATTGATGCAGAAATCAAAATCATTAAAACTCAGGGAGATAAAATCCTGAACTTAAGATTAGATAAACTCGAAGGCAAAGGCTTTTTTACCAAAGAATTGGAAGAAGAACTTTTGGGTGGGACAATTGACCTTGCTGTACATTGCCTTAAAGATTTACCTACTACGCATCCAGAAGGTTTGACCATCGCTGCTTTACCCCCACGTGAAGAGGCAAGTGAATATCTTTTGATTTTGAAAGACTGTGTAGATGTTACGCAAAAACTGTCATTAAAAAAAGGTGCAATGGTGGGTACTTCATCCAACCGTCGTAAAGCTCAATTATTGGGATTACGCCCCGATTTAGAGATTGTAGATTTACGTGGAAATGTACCTACGCGGATCCAAAAGCTCCGTGATGAAGATTATGATGCCATTTTGATTGCCAAAGCTGGCGTTAAAAGATTAAACCTGGATGTAACCGATTTACATGTAGAAGAATTGGAAACTACCGAGTTTATCCCTGCGCCCGCTCAAGGTGCTTTAGCTATACAAATCAGGGAAAATGATACCGAACTTTTTGATGCACTTCAAAAATTACATGATCCCGAAACAGCTGAAACTGTAACAGTAGAACGTAAGGTTTTAAACCTTTTTGAAGGTGGTTGTCACATGCCTTTAGGCTGTTATTGCAAAAAGGAAAATGGAAAATTCGAAATTTGGACTTCAAAAGCTGAAACCGCAGATCATTTTCCTGAACGTTTATTTTTACGTGCAGAAAATACTGAGGGACTGGCAGAGAAAATTGTAGCCAAGTTTAATGTGGAAAGAAAGAAACCGGCAAAGGTTTTCATCTCGCGCGAAATTGGTGAGCACAGTTATTTCCGCAGGGCATTAGAAAATAATAGCATTGAAATAGAAGGTCGTTCGTTAATCCGTACGTTCCCGATCGTAACGGTTTTAGATCAATTTATTTTGAAGCATGTAGATTGGGTTTTCTTCAGTAGCCGTAATAGCGTCGAATATTTTTTCAACTTAAAACCGGTATTGCCAAAGAAAACCAAATTTGGTGTTGTGGGCAGAGGTTCGGAGGATGCCTTGCGTAAATTTGGACATATTGCCGATTTTGTTGGTGAAAGTGGAGATATTACGGAAGTTGCAGAAGATTTTGCAAAATTAGTTGGTGGTCAGCAAATATTATTTCCAAGAGCGCAGGATTCTTTGCAATCTATTCAAAAATCACTACCTGCTGATGCTAAAATAATCGATCTACCCATTTATGAAACTGTGATTGAAGAAGATATAGATCAAAGTTATGCCGATGTGCTCATTTTTACCAGTCCATCAAATGTGGATGCATATTTTGCAGATAATTTATTGGAACCTGGTCAGCAGGTAATTGCCATAGGAAACTCTACCGGTAAGAAATTTGATGAAATGGGTGTGAAATACGCTTTGCCTTATTCTCCTGATGAAATTGGATTGGCCGAAGCCGTGTTTGGAATAGAGATGAGGTAGGGGGAAGGAAGGTTTAGGGTTTAGGGTGTAAGGTGTAAAAAATTAAGTCTTGATACACGATACTATAATCTTACTACTAAATGTCAAATCCAAAAACCGATATCGTCACCTCATAAGGAAAAAATTAAAAGATATTCAGATCTTGATACTCGATACTAAAATCTCGATGCTTCAAATCCTGATACTAAATACTTGATAAAAAAATGTTAAATCGTCCGAGAAGATTACGGAAAAATCCGTTAGTGAGAGAGATGATAGCCGAAACCAGGTTATCGAAAGATATGTTTGTGTACCCTTATTTTGTAGTGCCAGGCAGCAATGTAACCCATGCTATTGATGCCATGCCCGGTGTAAACCATTATTCAGTTGATACTTTGGTAAAAGATGTGGAAGCGGGGATAAAAACGGGACTCAACAAAATCATGCTTTTTGGTGTTGGTGATGAGAAATCTGCAGATGCTAAATCGGCTTACCATGACCATTCGTTAGTGCCAACGGCGGTACGTGAGTTAAAAAAAGAATTTGGCGATGATTTATATGTAATTACCGATGTGTGCGTATGTTCTTATACCACTCACGGTCATTGCGGTATTTTAGAAAACGATTACGTTCAAAATGATAAAACGGTTGAAGTAATAGCTAAAATGGCATTAACACATGCCGAAGCTGGTGCTGATATGTTTGCGCCTTCAGACATGATGGACGGACGGATTGAAGCCATGCGTAATCTTCTGGATGAGAACGGTTTTGTAAATGCAGCCATTATGAGCCATGCCACAAAATTTGCTTCAGCTTATTATGGTCCTTTTAGAGAGGCTGCCGATTGCGCACCAAGCAAAGGTGATCGAAAAGCTTATCAGATGGATTTCAGAAACCCTTTGGAAGCTTTACGCGAAGCGGCTTTAGATGAGCAGGAGGGCGCTGATGTTTTAATGGTAAAACCAGGCTTGGCTTATCTCGACATCATCCAGCGTTTAAAACAAGATACCAATTTGCCAATTGCAGTTTACAACGTATCTGGTGAATATTCGATGGTAAAGGCTGCAGCCGAACGTGGCTGGATTGACGAGCAAAAAGTGGTCATGGAAACCATGCATGCCTTTGCCAGAGCTGGCGCAAGTATTATCACTACTTACCATATTAAAGATATTTTAAATAACAACTGGCTTTAAGGTAGATGGCAGAAGGTTATAAGGTTGAGGGTTTATGTGTCCAAAATCTTTCAATTTCTGCCTTTTAGTCTTTAACCCTAATAATTCATGGTATAAGATAGAGATTTTTAAGGATTGAGGGTTATGCACCCTAAGCCTTACACCCTCTACCTTCTAACCTTCAACCTTGAAAAGATGTTAGATTCATTAAAAAAAATGTTTTCAGGCAATGAAGCCGATATTCCGGTAAATACAGGCAGTAAACCCGATATTTCGAGGGCAAAATCTGCCGAATTGTATGAAAAATCAAAAACGTATTTCCCCGGTGGCGTAAATTCACCAGTAAGGGCTTTCAAGTCTGTTTATGGTACGCCGCTGTTTATCGAAAAAGGCGATGGCTGTTATATCTGGGATGCCGATGGTAATCAGTTTATCGATTTCTGCGGTAGCTGGGGGCCACTGATTTTGGGACATAATAATCCTAAAATCCGTGAAAAAGTTGCAGAAGTAATGCAAAACGGAATGAGCTTTGGCGCCCCAACAGCCTTAGAAAATGAATTGGCAGAGCTGATTATCAAAAACAATCGTTTTGTGGAAAAAATCCGTTTTACCAGTTCGGGTACCGAAGCCGTAATGTCAGCCATTCGTTTGGCACGTGGATTTACCAATCGGGACAAGATTTTAAAATTCGAAGGTTGTTATCACGGGCATAGCGATTCGCTTTTGGTTAAAGCAGGTTCGGGCCTGGTTACTTTTGGCGAAACTTCTTCTGCAGGTGTGCCTAAGTCTTTTGCCGAAGAAACCATTGTGGTTCCGCTGAATGATAAAGTGGCGATTGAACAGGCATTTACACAATTTAAAGATCAGATTGCTGCCGTAATTATAGAAGGTATTCCAGCTAACAACGGTTTAATTATGCAGGATGAAGAATATATTCAATTCTTGCGTAAAATCTGTACCGATAATGGTTCACTTTTAATCTTCGATGAAGTAATTACCGGATTTAGGGTTGGTTTTGAAGGTGCCGCTGCACATTACGGCATTACACCAGATATTGTTACTTACGGAAAAATTATTGGAGGCGGATTGCCTGTTGGTATGTACGGTGCCCGTGCCGAAATTATGGCGCATATTTCTCCTGATGGAGGCGTGTACCAGGCCGGAACTTTATCGGGTAATCCTGTAGCGATGGCGGCAGGAATTGCTACCTTAACCGAGTTGAGAAAATCTGGCTTTTATAAAGATTTAAACAATAAAGCACAAGAATTTGTAGCGAGCATTCAGCGTTTTGCAACCGCACGTAATTATAAGTTTAAAGTATTTACCATTGGCTCTATCTTTTGGTTTGCTTTTACCGATAAAGATAAAATCCAATCAGCTGATGATATTGATGCCGGTAGCATGGAGAAATTTAAGGTGATGCACCGTGAGTTATTAAATAGAGGGATTTATTTAGGCCCGTCTGGATATGAAGTTGGTTTCGTATCTTCAGCTCACACCAAGATTGAATTGGAGAAAGCTAAACGTGCTATTTTTGAGGCATTGGATTTGGTGTTTAAGAAGTAAAAGGTATTAAATGCTGCTATGGTTCGTGTCTCCACGAACCATGGGAAAATTATCTGTGTAATCAAATCATCTGTTTAACCAATCCGAGGGAATGAAGAAATCTATAATTATATTTTACGCATTATTGCTTTATGCACTGGTACAGCTCATTTCATGGGGTACCTTGGTCGTGCGTTTACAACCTAGCCGTATGACGATGATCATGGGTGAGGGTTCAGTATTTTTATTTTTGCTTTGTTTCGGTGGCTATTTTCTCCATCAATCGTTAAAGCGCGAAGATAAATTACGCGAGCAACAACAGAACTTTTTAATGTCGATTACACATGAGTTGAAATCTCCTTTAGCGGCAATAAAACTTTCCATTCAAACCATTGTTAAAAGGGATTTAGATAAAGCACGGCAAACTTCGCTGTTAAACAATTCATTAAAGGATATTGAGCGACTGGATGATCTGGTCGAAAATATGCTATTGGCTACCAAGATTGAAAACCGGTCATATACCTTTCCAAAAGAAGAGTTTAATTTCTCAGAACTGGTTTGTAAAATTACTGATCGGCTGCAGGTTCATTCCTGTGGTAACGAACAACTGATCAATGCGCATATTCAGCCAAATTTGCAGATTATGGGTGACAAATTTGCCTTATCGTCAGTGGTAACCAATTTAATTGAAAATGCGGTTAAATATTCCAGCCCTTGTGATGAGATAAATGTGCATTTAAACAAAGTGGATGGACATATTCAGCTTAGTGTAATTGATAAAGGACCCGGTATTTCAGATGCCGAAAAAATGTTGATATTTGATAAGTTTTACCGCGTTGGTAACGAGAATGTCAGAAAAGCTAAAGGAACAGGTTTAGGCTTGTTTATTGTGAAAGAGGTTTTACAATACCATGATGCAGATATTACAGTAAAAGACAATCAGCCTCAGGGAAGTATTTTTGAAGTAACATTTAGTTAATCTCAATTATGTCACAAAAATTAAGAATTCTATTAGTAGAAGACGAGGATCACTTGTTAGATGCTATCAAATTAAACCTCGAACTGGAGGGTTATAAAGTTCATGCCGTTAAAGATGGCAAAACCGCTCTTAAAGTTTTTAAAGAAGAACGCTTTAATCTAATCGTTTTAGATGTAATGTTGCCTGAGATGGATGGTTTCCAGGTTTGTGAAACCATACGTTTAGAGAATGCAGAAGTTCCGATTATGTTTTTAACCGCTAAAAACACTTCTGAAGACCGTGTTTTAGGTTTGAAAAAAGGCGCTGATGATTATTTGGTTAAACCATTCAACTTAGAAGAATTGATTCTTCGTGTTGGTATTCTGGTTAAACGCAGTTTAAAATCTGACGATTTAAAAGAATTGAATTCTTACAAAATTGGTGATAAAACCATTTATTTTAACTCTTTTGAGCTGAAACATGATGATGGTACCATTACGCCTTTAACCAAAAAGGAAACCATGTTGCTGAAACTATTGATTGAACGTAAAAACGATGCGGTTTCAAGAGAGCAGATTTTAGAAACGGTTTGGAATTATGATGTTTATCCATCAACTAGAACCATTGATAACTTTATTTTAACGTTCCGTAAATATTTCGAGCCAGATCAGAAAAATCCGGTTTATTTCCATTCCATCCGTGGTGTAGGTTACAAATTTACAGATAGTCATTAATGTACAATAATAAGGGCAGGTATGCTTTAATGGCAGTTTTTCTGCTTGCTGGCTTAGTTTGTGTTTTTTATAATCAGTACCAGTTAGCAGCACTTTCGGCATTGCTAATGGCCTTTGTGATTTGGAGCCATTTTAGGCATGGTTCGGTTTTAATGGCTTCGAAACATTTTAAAAATAATGATTTTAGGAAAGCCAAAGCTTTACTGGCAGAGGTAAAAGAACCAGAGCGTTTAGCCAAAAGCCGCAGGGGTTATTACGAATTTATGCAGGGCAATATAGCATTGAAAGAAGAAAACTATGATAAGGCTGAATATCACTTTCAGCTGGCCAGCCGTTTTCCGGTAGGAGGTAAGAATGAAAAATCCTATGTATTGATTCATTTAGCTAATCTCGCTTTGAGGAAAAAAGATAGAGAAAGAGCAGAAGCCTATACTAAGAAGGCCAAAGAACTTGCTGAAACCCAACGTTCGAAAGATATTATTGTCAAAGTTGAGAAGGAAATAAGTAAGTTATAATACTAATATTGTCATTTTGAATAACGAAGCACCTGTTTAGGAATAAAAAGGTACTTCGTTTTTTTTTTATTTATACCTTTGCAAAATTAAAATTTAGGCAGCCCGTCATCCTGAATTCATTTCAGGATCTAACTAAGAAAGATGCTGAAATAAATTCAGCATGACGCGTAGTGAGATACCAAATACAAATCATGAAGAATAATTTATTTTTAGACGCAGCATTTTCAAAACAAACCGAACGCCCGCCAGTATGGATGATGCGTCAGGCAGGTCGTTTTATGCCACAATATTGGGAAATTAAAAACAAATACTCTTTTTTAGAGATGTGTAAAACACCCGAAATTGCAGCAGATGTAACGATGTTGCCTGTTGATTTATTGGATATTGATGCCGCGATTTTATTTTCTGATATTTTGGTAACCGGAGAGGCTATGGGTGGCGATTTAAGTTTCACTCAAGGTGTTGGTCCTAAATTTGCCAACCCTGTACGTACAGCCCAGGATGTTGAAAACTTAAATGTTGAATGTTTAGACAAACTACAATATGTTGCCGATGCGATTAAAGTGATTCAACAACGTTTAGCTGGAAATATTCCGTTAATCGGTTTTGCAGGTGCACCTTTTACCGTAATGAGTTATTTGATTGAGGGAGGTTCTTCTAAAGATTTTAAATTAACCAAGCTTTTTATCCATAACCAACCAGAATTAGCGCACAAACTTTTGGCTAAAATTGCGAAAGTAACAGCCGATTACCTGAACCTTCAGATTGCTGCCGGTGTTAACGCTGTTCAGATTTTCGATAGCTGGGCGCTGGCCTTATCATGGAACGATTACCAGGAGTTTTCGCACCGTTATATCCAGGAAATCATTGCCAACTTAAATAGAAAAGACATTCCGGTGATTTCTTTCTGTAAAGGAAGTTCGGTTTTTGCCCCAATTATGGCAGAAGCTAAACCTGATGTAATTTCGGTTGACTGGAATGCTGATTTATTGAACATTAAAAATGCTTTGCCAGCTGGTATTGCTGTTCAGGGAAATTTGGATCCACATATTTTATATGCTGATAAAGCAGTAATCAAAGCACAGATTCATAAACTATTCGAGCGCATGCGTGGTACCGAAGGGTTTATTTTTAACTTAGGTCATGGTATTATGCCGGATATTCCATTTGATCATGTGAAGTATGCAATTGAGGTGGTGAAGGAATTTAGATATTAACCTCTAAAGCCGCTACAGGAGAATTTGTACCCCATCAAAAATTGATTATATTTGAGTATGGAAACAATAATTATCGATATTCCTGAAAATAAAAGTTCATTAGTGAAAAGCTTATTAAAAGAACTTGGCGTAACCATTCATGAAAAAAATATTGAAAAAGTTAGGATTCCAAATGAACTTACCCGGAAAACTATTGAAGATGCGCATAAAGGGATTGGCATTAGTGAACCTATTAAAGATATCAAATCATTTCTCGGTTCTTTATAATGTTTACTCTAAAGGCAACTAATCAATTCAAAAAGGATGCAAAGAAAATAATTAAAAGAGCATCTAAAAATTTCGACTTGATTGAGCGTTTTTTGGAAGAATTGAAAGTTGGTGGTGCGATTGGTCTGGAAAAAAAATATCTTCCCCACAAACTTACTGGGAATTACAAAGGTAACTGGGAGGCTCATATAAAACCTGATTTGCTGATTATCTGGTTTGAAATAACAGAAGAAAATGAAATTATCTTGATTAGGTTGGGTACTCATTCTGATTTATTTTAAATAAAGGTATAATTCATTCGGACACATAAATGATAGAAACCTTATTACCTTACTACCAGTATTTCAAAGCTGTACACATCGTATTTGTAATCAGCTGGATGGCTGGGTTATTCTATATTTTAAGTCTTTTTATCTACCATACAGAAGCAAACGATAAACCCGAACCTGAAAAAAGCATTCTGCAAAAACAGTTCGCTAAAATGGAAGCTACTTTATGGAAGATCATTGCTACACCAGCCATGATTATTTCTGTTTTGGCGGGTGCATCGATGCTGACTTTAAATTCAGGTTTACTTCAAGCCGATTGGATGTGGGTTAAGCTAGGCTTTGTAGTCGGTTTGCTTATCTATCATTTTATTTGCCAGGCCATCGTTAAACAGCTTAAAAATAACCAATACAAGCTCACCAGTTTTCAGCTGAGGCTGTGGCGTGAGCTGGCCACTATTTTTATGATTGCCATTGTATTTGTGGTCATTCTTAAAAATGCCATTAACTGGATTTACGGTTTAATAGGTATTATGAGTGTTGCGATGGTAATAATGATTGCTGTTAAACTCTATAAGAACTATCGCAAAAAACGTGGTGAATAATCGTTTACCACCGAAGTTAATAAGCCATAAGAATTCTTAACACATCGGCTGACAGCTGAAGTACCATGCTGTCAAAAAACTTATGTTATGTTATAGCCAATTCCTTCGATTCTTGATATATGAATTGTTTGGTCATCATGTCAATCATTTTCCCAAAATCACTTTAAACGATAATTAGTTTAATTGTGATGCTTCGAATATAAATTAGGGATGATGATGGGTGGATAATCACGAAAATTTTATAAAAAGCCGTATAAATAATACACATTTAACAGGTATTTGTGTTTTTTTTACAGCCCTAAAAATGCTTATCAGCCATCTCAAGGCACTTTGTTGATAAATGTCAAAGACTCATTTTTTGTTACGTAAACTTTAAGAAATAATTAAGAGTAATTTTGTTTTCATGAACAACGCTCTAAAAATCATGGTGTTATCATTGTTAATGACTAGCGCTAAAGCCCAAATTGTTAAACAAATATCAGCCGAAGGGTTATCAGTTAACCGTGCAAACTTTAACAAAAACCTGATAAAATTGGATTCGGTTGATATCAATGATCTACCCCCTTCAATGTATCTGTTTTCCAGTGAGGGTAAACACGAAATTGACGTTGACGGCATTACAGTCTTGACTGATAAAAAAGAGATTGTTGGTATAAAAGATATGGATCTTTCTGAAGAGTCACTCAAAAATATCAGCGATAGACTAAACGTCCTTGATAAGCTTCAGAAAGCGTATAGCGAAGCGTCCAATGATGAATATAGATCTAGCAAACGAAACAAGAATAACATCGTTTTTTACGATCGTAGATTTTTTGCAATTCTACGTTCAATGAAGACAACTTTGAAAGACTTTAAAAAAGTATATACTGCTAACCTGGCAGATAAAACGAAAACGATATCATTAGCAGCAATGAGAAATCCCAATATTGACTGGAAGTTTTACAGTCAACTGATAGAAGCAGAAAATGAAAAGATAATGGCGCTAACCAAATAATTTTAGTTCTTATTAAAACCAACCACCTGTAGCGTAAAGTTGCAGGTGGTTTTTAGTTTTATAAAAATCAATTGTTAATAGGCGTTTAACATTGCAATAAAAGAAAAGATCCTTCACTACGTTCAGAATGACACGATGGAAGTTGTCATGCTGAGGGATAATTTATTTTATAAAGATCAATATGATTGGGAGAAATTTTATCAGATAAATTCTCTAAGGAATCGTCATTCCCAACTTGATTGGGAATCTTAAAGCGATTGTATTAAGATGAGCTTCGCTGAACACTTCTTGGTTTCCGCATGCGCGAGAACCGATGGCTATCGGATGACGTCCGCACTTGTGGATTCTGTCAATGGTAGCACAGCGAAGGATCTTATCAGCAGAAAATAAAAACCAACATCTCCTTCGCTGGCTAGCAATTTTAAGTTTGATCTATTGCGATTTTTGATTTATTTATCCACTAACAAGAATGAAATTATTCCTTTTTTAGGAATAACTTTAAAACCAGCGGCATTGTCTGGTTCTGCAAAGGTGCCCTGGATGGCATTAAAAGTATATGGATGCTTGTCAAACTCCAATGCTAAAGCTTTCGGTTGAATTTTTTTTAATGGAAGCTTTTCCGGATGCTGAACCTGTAATTCCATGTACCATTTCTTTATGGGGTTATTAAGAAGTTTTATTGACATCGACTGCTCTGTTAAATTTAATACAAAATTGCCATACTTGGTTGGCCATGTGACCTTAGTTGAAGATTGCCCGATGTTTTCAAATATTGGTTGTCCACCAGTTACCGGTACAGCTTTTCCGTTTTCAATTACCATCAAACGTAAACCGGCAGGATTTCCATCCTGTCCCCACTGAGAACCATCTATAACAGGCAGCGTATAAAAAAAACTTTTGTTGATGGTTGTCACTGAATTCAGGTACCTATCAGGGATTTTTTCATTGAACAGGTGAATATCGGCGATGCGCAAAGTCCCTTTCTCCCATAAGACATTCATCCTATAGAACCTGCTGTTGTACCAAATCGTTTTTTTATCACTATTGCCCAGGTCCTTTTCGACGGTAAAGGTAGTTGCTGGGGTAACTTTATAAGTTTTGGTAAACCATTTTCCAGATTGCTCCATCGATTCAACCCTAACCTTACCTTCATCTCTTAAACGGGCAATTATTGGCATTTGCATTTCAAGCCCTTTCTTCATGTTGGCCCAGGTAAAAGAATTTTCCTGCCCGGCCTGTGTATAATTAAAACCGAGAGCAGAATCTTTAGTAAAAGTTTCAAAAAACCAATTTATCCAATTTTTATTGCCGCCAGCCTCTGGGTAAACGGGTTCTAGTGTAACCACAGCTCCCCCATTGGCATATTGTCTGATCGGATCACTGCCAAGCATACGGAATACCGGCACCGGGATTTGAGCTGAAGCATGTTGTGCAGGCATGTAGGCATTCACTTTGCTCGGATAATAGGCCTGGTTCCAGTAGCCGCCCCATAGGGTAAAGCCATCGGTTCCGATTTGATCTTTGCAATTTGCAGTGGCAACGATTTTATACTTATTGTACATGTAATTCAAGGAATGTGCATCAATAACCCAGGCTGCTACAGATCGTGGATAGTGCCCAAATATATTTTTAAAATCATTAAAATATACGTCAATGATTTTTTCCCTTTCTGCTGGCGTATAACCTACAGAAAAACCCACATCTGAATGCCAGTCCCAGGCATATTTTCCGCGCCAGGTTATTCCCGCTTTTTCAATTAGTGGTTTAGGAAGTTCCCACCAGGCTCCAATTTCAAATTTATCTTCAGGTAGTGCTTTCAGTAACTTTTGGTATCGGTCATCTATCAGTGCGTCATACTGCAATAGAAATGTACCACCAAGATCGTATTTATTCATCAGCTTGATCTGCTCAACAACGGTTTGGTAAAGCACTTCAGGCGTTACCTGTTCTTCACGCGGCTCTATTGCCCTGATGAAATTAACGATGTTAACGATTCTTGGACTGGTTTGGGCTTTTTGCAAGGGCTGTGCGTTGCAAAATCTTATCCCTGAAAAGGATAGCAACAAAAGGCTAAAAAAAATAGATAGTTTTTTCATGTATAAAATAGTTAAAAAGCCCTACAGAAACCAATTCTGCAGGGCGTAAAATTAATAGGTGCCAAATTCGGCAAGATGTACACTGGATGAACTGTAGCTTGATAGGACAATGAACTTTACATAACGGGCATCAACAAAATCGGTTAACCATTTTTTTTGCTGATTTTTAACTGCGTTGAGCGTAAATTGTGAAGCTGGCTTCCAGTTAATGTTATCCATACTGGTTTCTATGCGAACTTCTTGTGGTTTTCCGCCGGCGCCATCAACCTGCCTTGCTGTAAAATTTACGCCATGTAGTGTGAGTACCTTACCCATGTCTATTGTAATATAATGTGGTGGCCCCGGACTTGCGCCCTGCCACTGCGAATGCCAGAAGCTCTGTATGTTATTATCTATTACAAATACTGCCCTCCCATTATTTGGGCCTTCGCCGTTGGCTTCCTGTGAAGAGAAATCGACAATTTTCCAGGCAGAACGGTCATAATCCGGATAATCGGCCTGATTAGGCTGCGCGCTGATCAAAAAATAAGTGGTTTTGAGTTTTTCGTTAAGTTTAAAATCAGCAGAAACAGTAACAGGTAAAAGGTAATTTCTGAACATTTTGATCGCGTTACTGCCCGTTGTTTTTACCGAAATTTTTAGTGGCGGAGTGGCCAGACTTCCTTTTGGTATGATGGATGCTGCTGCACTTAACTGATAAGAACCATCGGGAAGGGGTTCATAGTTTGTATTGTTTTGCGTATTGTAACTGTTTACCAGTGCATTATCAGCGCTAAAGCGTACCGGAATATCATTTTCCGGATAACCTGCGCCACCGTAATTTGCTCCGTATACAAAAGATTGATCTCCATCTTTTACCTCTAATATTTTGTTAACCATACCATTTACGGCCTGTGGCATATAAACCTGATTATAGGCTGATTCATTCTGATCAGGCAGCATAACGGTTTCTTTACACGAACTGGCCATCAACATTATGCCTCCCAGCATCAATAACTTTGTAATTAAGTTCTTTTTCATAATTTTTTATTTACCAGAATGGATTTTGAACTATAGAGCGGTTTCTATCTAATTCATATTGGGTTATTGGCCACCAATAGTAAGATTTGCGAAATAGGTGAGGGGTGGCCGTGGCTACTCTTTTATAAAAGTCGTTGCCATCCTTACTGATATCCATGCCATGCATGGTGCCCATTACCTGTGGCGCAATTTTCCAACGTCTGATGTCGTAAAACCGATGCCCTTCATAAGCGAGTTCAATACGGCGTTCAGCCCAAATCTTTTCACGCATTGCAGCTTGATCAGCTGGAACTGCGATCTGACCGGTGCCGCCGCCATATGTTGGAATGCCCGCCCTTTGCCTGATGGCATTGATATAAGTAAGGATATCTGCAGCGCCAGGTTGGAATTCATTCAGTGCTTCGGCATAATTAAGATAAATCTCTCCTAAACGGAAAAGGATAAGGGTTCTGGATTGCACCTGTCCGTTTCCACCCGCACCGACATTGGTTTGACGGCCAACATTTTTTCGTACCAGGTAACCGGTTTTAGAAAAATCTGTAGGATGTCCGTTTCGGCCATTTGCGCTTGATAAAAAGAAACTTATAGGCGCAGGTGCAGACATGGTACCGCCCTGCCATATGCTATTGTTATAGGTTACCCCATGATAAAATCGAGGCTCGCGGTTGAGGTACATGTTATATACCTGTTGACCAGAAACATTTGTAAACCCTGTTTCTGAATACAACGGAGATTCAGTACGTAAAAGACCATCCGACATAAAATATGAATCAACCGATTCCTGGGTAGGGGCCAATCCACACCATCCACCTGCCTGCCTTGGTGTACAATGCACATCCCAACGGGCCAGATCATTTGATTTTCTCACAAATATCTGCTCGGTGTTCCAGCTGTTGAAGAATACACCATCCAACGATTTTATCGGGTCTCCTGAAGGATCTTTATAAAGGCTGTAAATATTCAGGTCAATAACAGCTTTGGCAGCATCAGCAGCTCTTTTCCATTTCTGTGCGTCGTAGGTTTGTGAAATCAAAGCTTCTCCATCTTTTCCAACAAAGGAGCTCACTTCGGTATTTCCATTATATTGTGGACTGGCCGCATATAATAGCAAACGTGATTTTACGGCCAGGGCAATCCCTTTGGTAATGCGTCCAAATTCCGCATCACTGGTTTGTCCGTTGCGTTGAGGTTGCAATGGTAGAACAGCAGCAGCTTTATCCAATTCACTTACCACATAATTCACACAGTCATCAAACTTGCTTCTCGGAATCTGCATATCTGCTGCAACCGCATCGGGAGGTGTTACTTCCTCACCCATTAAAACAACCGGACCATACTGACGCATTAACAGGAAATAAAAATATGCCCTTAGAAAACGTGCTTCGGCCTGGTATTGGTCAATAAGCTGTTGTCCGTTTAGCGAGCGGATTTCTACATTTTCATTAATGTGCTGCATAAAATAAGTTGCAGAACGGATGCCCTGGTAATAATTACCCCAACGATCGAAAATAACGTTCGAGGGATTTAAATTTCCGATATTAACAGGATAGTTGGGGCCACCTGCCCAGGTTAAGTCGGCTTCATCCGCACAGCCTACCATGGGATAGCCATCAATAGCGTTCGACTCGTCGGGCACAAAACTATATACGTTAGCTAGAAATTGTTCTGAAGAAGCTTTTTTGCGGAATACTTCTTCTATTGTTATTCTATCGTTGGGCACCTGATCCAGGAATTTTTTACAGCCCGCTAGCATCGTACTGCAACCTGCCAGTAGCACAATGATAAATTTTAATTGTTTATTCATCTTTATAACCTTAAATCAACTTATTTAAAAATTACACCTTAAACCCAGATTATAGGTCTTAAGCAGTGGATATTGCGAACCTCTTCCATCGCCTAGCTCAACATCCCATAGTTTGAATTCACTAGCTGTTAACAAATTGTAGCCAATGAAATAAATGTTGAGGTTCGATGCACCTATTTTTTTCAACCACTTTTTGTTTGCGAAATTGTAGTTAAGCTCTACGGTTTGCAAACGCAGGAAAGAGCCATTTTTGGTCCACCATGAACTGGTTTCGTAATTCATGTTGTCATTTCCATAGGTAATTCTGGGATAAAGTGGGTTTGTGGTACTATTCTGCGGTGTCCACCGGTCGGTGATGGCACTGAATAAATTTCCACGTTCGCCTCCAAGCCTGAATGGCTGAAAACCATCGCCATTTAAAAAGATATCCACATTGCTAATGCCTTTGAACCAACCAGCTAATGACCAGTTTTTCCATTTGAAAGTGGGGCCAAAGCCATAAACGATTTCAGGGATACTTCCGTAACCAATAGGCGCCTGATCGTAAGAATCAATTTTACCATCGCCATTTAAATCTTTGTACTTAATATCCCCAGCCTTGTTGATGCCTGTCTGATAGGGACTGTTGGCAACATCCTCATCAGATTTAAACAAACCCTCATCTATATAGCCAAATCGTTGACCTAACTTCCGCCCGATGCGCTGTTGCCAGGGATAAGGCCATGGGGCATTGGCATCATCAATAACAATAGCCCTGTTCCAATTGATATTTCCCCTTATACCTAGCGTAAAATCACCTAAGCGTTTTTGGTAATCCACCGTTGCATCAATACCGGTATTGTTCACTTTGCCCAAATTTGCATAGGGTAAATTGGGAACACCAACCGTTAAAGGAACATCTCCACGCTGTCTGAAAATCCCTTCTCTCTTCTCGCGGAATAAGTCTGCGATTATGGATAATTCATCTTTAAATGCCTTGAGCTCTATACCTAAATTGTATTTAGTCGCTCTTTCCCACGAAACATCTACGGCATAATCCCCGAAATTTAATCCGCCAATGTCGTTATTGATGTTATTTTGTCCATAGCTGTAGCCACCCTGGCCGGTAATGGTACTGATGTAAGCAAACCGGCGGCCGCCAATATTACTGTTACCAACGGTTCCGTATGAGAAACGTAGTTTTGCGAAGGATAGAATATCTTTTACCGGTTCATAAAATTTTTCTTGTGAAACTACCCAACCCAATCCGAAAGATGGAAAAAAGCCAAACCTTTTTTCAGGAGCAAAGGTTTCAGAGCCATTGTATCCAAAATTCACCTCGGCCAGGTATTTGTTGTCGTAAGCATAGGTTAACCGGCCAGCAAGCCCCATGTAACGATAGGGAATTGAAGTAATGAAATCACCAGCAAAAGCCTCCACCCGGTCTGATTGGTTATAGAGCACCATGGCGCCAAAATCATGTTCTTTAATCTTTTTGGTATAATTAATGGCACCCTCCAGGTAAAATTGCCTGCTGCCACCATTATTTCGGCTGTAACCAAGGTAGTTTGTGCCTATCTGGGTCTGGTCGAATAAAAGTTGGCCATTTGCATCACGTCCGGTTGCCAAAAAGCCATCTACCGTTTTTGTTCTTGAAATCTGGTGTGTATTGTAATTATCATAAGAAAACATTCCGGTAACGGAAAGGCCGTCTGTCAAAAAGGATAAGTCCTGCGTGACCCTCAGATTACTCCATAATTGCCCCCGGAATTCAGTTGCATAACCCGATTGTGTTAAGATGGTATATGGGTTAGTTACATCACCGGTACGGATTTTAGAAAATAAGCCATTAGAATACCGTACCGGAATGGTAACCGGTGTGAGTACATAAGCTGCATTAAATATGCTGCCAGTGCCCGATCCCGGATAATTTCCGTTGCTTAACCAACCAGATACCCCAAAGTCAACTTTAGTGGTCTTCGTCACATCCAGGGTAAGGTTTGAAGTAAAATTAAACCGGCTAAATTTGATGGATGAATTGTAGTTTGCCAGTTCAACGGTTTTAAACATACCAGTTTCATCATAATAACCAACCGATAAGTAATATTTAGCCTTTTCTGAACCGCCATTTGCGTTTACCCTAAGTCTGCGGTTGTTACCAGTATTTTTAAGAATGGTATCAAACCAGTTCACGTCTGGATACAAATCAGGGTCTGTCTGATCGCGTGTAGCGGCAATGCGTGCAGCAGAATACCTTGGGTTAGGATCATTGGGGAAGCTATTTCGATAACCTTCGTTTGCTATTTCCATGTAAGTTACCCCGTCAGCGAATTCAGGTAGCTTGGTAAACTGCGTCATACCCTGATCATATTGCGCATTTATGGTTGCTTTGCCTACACGTCCTTTCTTGGTCTGGATAATGATCACTCCATTAGCACCCCTTACCCCATAAAGCGCGGTAGCTGAGGCGTCTTTAAGTACGCTAAAACTAGCGATGTCTTCGGGATCAATGTTGTTGAAAGAACGTTCAACGCCATCCACCAGGATTAACGGTGAGCTGCTGGTAAAGGTTGATATACCCCTGATGTAGATTTCAGAGTTGTCATATCCCGGTTCTCCGCTACGCTGTACGCCAACAATTCCTGCCACACGCCCCGCAACCAGATTGGAAATATTGGCCACAGGTTGTTTAAGCTCGTCTACTTTAATGGTACTCTGTGCACCGATGGTGGTTAATTTCTTTTGGGCTCCAAATGCCACAACTACAACTTCATTCAAATCTGAAGTTTCCTCTTTTAAAGCCACTTCAAAGCGGGTTAATTTTCCCACCCGAAGTTCGGTGGTGCTAAAGCCAGTCATCCGGAAAACCAGAATATCACCAGAAGACGCCTCAAGCCTAAATTCCCCGTTCGTATCAGTGGTTGTTCCCCTGTTTGAACCTTTGATGAGAATGGAAACCCCGGGAATTGGCTTTCCGAGGGTATCAGTAACTTTACCGGTTATCGGCGCAAAGTTATTATGACCGTTTAGGATGCGTTTAGTGTTGCGGTAAACATTTTCTGCGGACGCCAAAGTATGTACCTGGTTTGATGCTTTGGCTTTGGGTGACAGCATCATGCCCATGCTGCATAGCAAAAGTATAAACAGCCATTTGAATTTCGGTTCATCCCGGTACTTAAAAAGCGGGCGATTTATAAAAAATTTAGATTGCATAATTTTTCTTTAATGACGAGAATTAGGTTTATTGTCTCAGTTCCAGGCATGGCCTGTTAGATTCTGTGATAAGTACAGACAGTTTAATTAAAAACTATACTCATCCTTTTCCCATTCATCGAAATGGTCTCGTTTTGATCGTTTTGTTCATCGTAATTTGTTTTATGGTTTAGTTTAATAAGTGCTGGTGGAAATGAGCAAGTCTACTTCCAGTATTACCGTTTCTCTGTCAGGTTAGTCATTTGGTATTTATTTTGAATACAATAAAATCATCATGGTTTAACAGTATGCTTTTTTGCATCTGATCAATGTTTTCCTACGATTGCTATTTGGTTAGTTTCTTTGGTAGCGCTAATATCATCCGCTTTAATTAAACTTCCATCCTCAACTGTCTGACTGTTATTATAATTTTTCGATTTTTTAAAACGTTTTATGATAGGCAATCCACAAAATCGTAGCAGCTTAAGGAATCAGCTTTTTATTGACGAATAATTAATGAGCATATCCACCCCCATAAGCTTTTCTCAATTGTCATGTATTAAACCAAGTATACTCAACGTCAATTCCTAACAAATTCAGGCTATGGGCGTAAGCAAATGACAATGAAGAATTATTTAAAATTTATAAAACTCAACGAGGAATCCATTACGCCAAAATACCTGCAGATATATAATGCTTTTTTGGCCAGCGTAGAAAGCAAACAGTTGGAGGTTGATGATGTGCTCCCATCCATTAATGATCTTAGCATTGCCTTGGATGTTGCCAGAAATACGGTAGAACGGGCTTACCGGCAACTCAAGAACTTTGGTGTAGTCGATTCCGTTCCAGGTAAAGGCTATTACATTTCAAAGGTTGACTTTACCCACCCGATAAAAGTTTTACTGTTATTCAATAAACTCAGTAACCATAAGAAAATTATTTACGATGCTTTGGTTTCCAGATTAGGGGAACATGGCCTTATAGATTTTTATATTTACAACAATGAAATCAATTTTTTCAAAAAGATTATCGAAGCAAAAGCCGATTTATACGATAAGGTTGTGATTATACCGCATTTTTTTGATGAGGACGAAAGTGCTTACAGGCTGATAGAAAATATACCGAAGGAAAAACTGATATTGGTAGATAAAATGATTAAAGAAATCAGTGGTGATTTTAGTGCCGTTTATGAAGATTTTCAAAAAGATATCTACAGCGCATTGGAAGAACTGATAGATAGGCTTAACCATTATAAAACCATAAAAATCATATTCCCTGCAAATAGTTACTATTCCAAAAATATTCTGGAAGGTTTTATAAATTTCTGTGTACACTATTCCTTTGATTATGAAATTCTTTCAAATTTAAAAAATGAAGTGCTGATGGGAGGTACGGTTTACATCAATTTGAGAGAAGATGACCTCATCGAGTTGATTGAGCAGCTGTTGTCTACAAATCTGGTTCTTGGACAGGACATCGGCATTATTTCCTATAATGAAACGCCAATAAAAAAAATAATCTTAAACGGAATCACCACCATTTCGACTGATTTTGTGATGATGGGGGAAACCGCTGCAGATATGATTATAAAAGGTTGTAAATCTCATGTTGCTATACCTTTTAAAGTTACACAACGAAATTCAATATAATAACCTGTATTCAGGATAGTACGTAACGGTTTATCTATAATTCTGCTATATCTTTATCAAAACAACATCAATTTACAAAAGTGATGCTTAAAAAAGGAATAAGGCCGGCTTTTCGGTAAGAAACGGTTTTGGCTGAAAAGGACTGGCCTGCCCTTTTTTTAACGTTGAATAAATGACCCAATCAATACTGTAAAATTGTGAAAGAGTTCGGCAGGAATCAGCAATAACAGTCAGATAGTTCAGGTTTCAATACCATTACCATATTGTTACATCTGGTTGTGTTCAATGTTTAGCCCCATTTGCGGTTGCACAAAATTTTACCGAATGACCAAATATAACTCATTCACAGATATTCAGCTTTTGGATTTATTAAAATCCGGAGACCGTTGTGCCTATGCAGAACTCTACGAAAGATATTTTAACATCCTTTATGTACATGCCCGCAAAAGACTTAAAAACACCCAGGAAGCAGAAGATGTGATCCAGGAGATTTTTGTAGACTTGTGGTTGAATGCTGATAAAATAAATATCCACACCAGTTTATCTAGTTATTTAATTACCAGTACCAGAAACAGGATACTGAATCTCATTTCCCGTAAGGGCTTTCAGGAAAAATATAAAATTTCACTGGCTGTTGGTGAGCAATTTGAGGCACAGACCGACTATCGGGTGAGAGAGCGTTTACTCCAAAAACTCATATTCAAAGAAATAGAATTTCTACCGCCAAAAATGAAGCGTGTGTTTTTAATGAGCAGGGCAGAACACCTCTCCTATATCGAAATCGCCAAAGATCTAAATATAACAGAGCAGTCAGTAAGAAGCCACGTAAAAAATGCACTGAAGGTTTTAAGGATCCGGTTAGGCTTATTATTCTTTGTCCTTTTCTTTTTCCTGAAATAATTTGAATTTTTTTACCCCTGTAAAGATCTAATAATTGTCTACACTATATAAGCCATAACTATTTATGCCCGAATATGACATTAATGATTTGCTGAAAAAATTCCGTGAAGGTACACTACATCCAGAAGAACAGGCTTTTTTAGAAACCTGGTACCTCAACTGGGATCCTGAAAAGCAGCATATCACCGAAGCAGAAATAAATGCTGCAAAAAATAGGGTATGGTCATCTTTGGAACAACCTGTACGCAAGCTTAAACCCTGGTACTGGTTATCTGCTGTTGCCGGGGTTTTTGTAGTTCTTGCTTTGTTCTGGCTTTATAAGTTTAATACCCAGAATTCGCGGAAAAATCATGTTGTTTATCAAAAGGAAGAAGATTTTAAACCTGGGGGCAATAAGGCCGTGTTAACTTTGGCCAGCGGAGAAGCCATTTCTTTAGGAAATGCAACAACCGGAAATGTAGCGCACCAGGGTACCGTATTGATTGAGCAAAACGAAAGCGGGAAATTAGTATATACGGGCAGCAATCATGCATCAGAAGCTGTGATGATGAATAAATTGACTACTCCGCGTGGTGGTGAGTATCAATTGGTATTAGCTGATGGAACCCGGGTATGGCTAAATGCAGCCTCCTCAATCAGCTTTCCGGCCAAATTCTCTGGTAATACCAGGAAAGTTTCAGTAACCGGTGAAGTATACTTCGAAGTTGCCCATAATAAGAAAAAACCATTTTTGGTTACGGCAGGTGAACAAGAAATTTCTGTTTTGGGCACCCATTTTAACATCAGTGCTTATCAGGATGATACATTTGTTACCACCTCGCTTATTTCAGGTGCTGTACGGGTTAAAAACTTAAACACCAAAATAGTCAAATTAATACGGCCAGGGCAAGGCGCTACAACATCATCAGGTGGTGATGATATTGTAGTTCACAAAATCGATCAGGAGGAAATTTTGTCCTGGAAAGACGGATACTTTCAGTTTGATGATCAAAATATTTACAACATCATGAAAATTTTGGGCAGGTGGTATAATGTTGACGTTCAATTTATGAACAATAACCATCAAGAACGCTTCGGTGGGACTTTTTCCAAAGGGAAACAACTTTCAGAAACGTTGGCCAATCTGGAGAAGCTCGGCAGTGTTCATTTTAAAATAACGCCAAAAAAAATCATTGTTTTAGATTAATCCCAAAACCATTAAAAACAGAAAGGAGAAATAGCTGAAAAAAATCTAAACTAATCGAATTAACCAGGAACGTTGCGACCGTCCCTGGTAGAGGACTAAAATTAGCCTAACAGGTAAATAAACCATCAACAGCTTAACTAAACCCATTTAACCAAATGTATAAAAAATTTACTGAATTACTATTCAGGAGGAACTCCTATGTATATTCCAACTATTTATTAAAGATGAAACTAACCATTATATTTTTGATCGTTATGTTTCTTCAGGCGAAGGCTGATATATTTGCACAAAAAATCAACATCAATGTCGATAACGCGAAGTTAAAGGAAGTGATCGCCCAAATCAGAAAGCAAACTGATTATGATTTCCTTTATAATAATGCAGATGTAAAGCATACCAAACCTATTTCGCTCAAGGCGAGCAATATGGATGTGATCGCTGTGCTTGAAGAATGCTTTAAAGACCAGCCTGTTTCGTTTACTGTAAAGAACAAAACCGTTTTGATTACCAGCAGACCTGCAACGCTTGTTAATCCTGGTCATGAACAAAAAAGACAGCGCATAACCGGAAAGGTAACCGATGCTGCTGATGGAGAACCCCTCACTGGCGTAAGTGTGCTTGTAGAAGGAACAAAAATCGGTGCAACAACTGATGCGGATGGCAATTTTTCAATAGATGCTCAAGGAAGCAATGCCGTTCTTGTATTTTCTTACATCGGTTACGTCACGCAAAAATTCACTTACATCGGCCAAACCAGTATCAGCATCAAACTTGTTAAAGCAGATACAAAATTGCAGGACGTTGTGGTAGTAGGTTACGGTACCAGGGCCAAGGGGGCGGTAGCAGGTGCTATTTCAACCGTAAAAGCTGAAGTTTTTGAGAACAGGGCACTAAATAATAGTTTGGATGCCTTACAGGGTACTGTTCCGGGTTTTACCATTACTAAAGGTTCCGGGCAGCCAGGCGGAGGTGAATATGGATTTAACATCCGTGGCTCTTCCTCAATAAATGGTAATTCGCCACTGGTATTGGTTGATGGCGTGCCAACAAGTTTTGCGACTTTTAATGCACTAAACCCTGGCGATATTGCTGAAGTAACCGTTCTTAAAGATGCTGCTGCTGCAATTTATGGTGCAAGAGCGGGAGATGGGGTAGTGATCGTGACCACTAAAAAAGGAAGAAGCGGACCGCCTGAAGTAAGTTACAGTGCAACCTTTGGACTTAAAGAGCCAGCATTTTTAAGAAAAATGCAAAATACACTGGAGTTTGCTGAATTTATGGACGAAGGTTTACGCAACGTTGGCATTGCAGGATTTCCACAATCTGTATTTGATAAAATACGCGCGAATGCCCCATATGAAGCAGTAGGATGGAATTATAACATCACCAATTTTCCCGGCTTTTTTGGTTATACCGACTGGAATAAAGAAATTTATAAAAGCGCATTCCAACAGCTACACAACGTATCCATATCTGGCGGCGGAGAAAACAATAATTACTTATTCTCCGCAGGTTATAACAAAGATGAGGGCGTGGTTCGATATGGTATAAATAATTCACAACGTTATAACCTGCGTTTGAATTATGATTTCCGCCTGACTCCAAAATTAAATCTGGAAACCAGAACCAGTTACACGAACCTTGGTAACATCAACCCAACCGAATTGGGGAATGCATTAACCAACGTAACCAGGCAGTTTCCTTATCAACCTGTTTTCAATCCACAAGGACAGTTTTATGGTTATCAAGGGTATGAAAATCCGGCTCAAACCCTTTCTGAAGGTGGTATTTCGAGAGATAACACTTCAAATATCGCGACCAACTTTAAAGCAGATTATAACGTATTGCAAGGCCTTAAGCTAACTGCACAAGCTGCGCTACGGTTAAATTATAACAATAACAATTATACAAGGCCAACCTTTACGCGATATAATTATGCAGGAGGGATACAGGATATCCGCCAGACCCCAAATTCTGCCCAATATATCAATAGCCGCAGTATTAATGAACTTTATCAGTTATATGCTGATTACAATAAGCAATTGGGTACTAATCATAAAATAAATATCACTGCGGGCGCTTCCATTGAAAAGACCAAAAACGAGGGACAGAATGTTTGGGGCTATAATTTCGTGAGCAATGAAATCTTCACCCTTAATCTTGCAGATCGAACAAATGTGGCCTTCACAAATTTTGGCGGTTTCCTGAACAGGCAATCCCTGGGTTCTTATTTTGGTCGTGTAAGTTATTCCTTTAAAGATAAGTTAATTCTGGATGTAACGGCACGGGCTGATGGCAGTTCTAAATTTGCCGAAGACAGGCGTTGGAGCGCCGTATTCCCGGGGGCATCGCTTGCCTATAACCTTTCAGAAGAAAGCTTCATAAAATCTATTCCATCCATTAACCAATTAAAGCTGCGGGCTTCGTGGGGCAAAATGGGTAACCAGGAAATCGGTGCGCTGGGTTTGTATGATTATATTCCATTGGTAAATATAACAGGAACTTACCCTATTGGTTCTCCAAATGCCGGTCTTCAAGGTGCCAGATCAAATCCTGCATCTGCTGACAGAACCTGGGAAACCATAGAAAACCGCAATATAGGTGTAGATGTGGCGCTCCTGAACTCAAAATTAAGTTTCTCATTCGATTATTTTAATAAAATCAATAACGATATGCTGGTTGCCATTGCAGTTCCCGCAACTTTCGGTGGCGCAGCGCCTTCTTCAAATCAGGGAAAGCTTAAAAACCAAAGGTTTTGAGGCTATAGCAACATGGAAAGATCAGGTTGGCGACTTCAGGTATAGTGTTTCACTACAGTTAAGCGATGCGCAGAACAAACTATTGGAATTGAGAAATACCGATAACCCTCAGGTAGATTTGAACCAGTTTAGACAAGGTTATCCTATGAATTCTTATTTCGGGTATGTATTTGATGGCATTATCCAGAACCAGGCCCAGCTTGATGCTTATAAAAAACTTCAAGGTATACCGGCCAGGATTGGTATTGGTGACGCCATGTTTAAAGATTTAGATGGCGATGGCGTATTAACCCCTTTTGGAGACAAAAGTAAAGGGCTTGCCGGCGACATGCAATATTTGGGTGATTTAACGCCCCGGTATACTTTTTCGTCAAATATCAATCTGGGTTGGAAACAATTTGATCTTCAGTTATTTATGCAGGGTGTAGGTAAGCGCGATGTACAGTACGGCGGTAATATTGCCACGCCTAACACATTCTTTTGGCCATCTCTTGCTTATTTTAATGGCAGAACGTGGAGCCCATCAAGAACCGATGCCGAATATCCACGGTTTATTCCAGGTAACGTAGGTTTTGACGACTTACGCGCTAACAATTACCGCTCTTCTACCCTTATCATGCGCAATGTGTCTTACTTAAGGTTTAAGGTAATTACCCTTGGCTATAACCTGCCAGATAATTTAGCGAAAGCGGTTAAATTAAAATCGGTAAGAGTCTTTGCAAGTGGCCAGGATCTGTTTACCATTTCAAAAGGTACACTCGGTGGAAACTTTGATCCCGAAGATGCTTTTAGAAATGAAGGTACTTATCCCTTCAGCAAAATTTATTCACTTGGTTTGAATGTTAAATTTTAAAATGACGATTATGAAAATCCAAAATATGCATCATCAACATAGCCAAACCGATCTGCATAAAGCAGCCGTGAGCTGGCTTCTTACCGGCAAGATAAAGGCTGGCTTAAGTATGATGTTTTTCTTTTTCCTTTTATCAGGATGTAAAAAAGATTTGAATTTGATTCCGGAAGACAACATTTCTGATGCAACTTTTTATAAAACAGCAGCCGATTATAAGCTTGCTGCAAATTTACTTTATCAGGGTTTAGACCAGTGGGGTACAGAAGATACTGAATCTGATATCGCATTCAATAACCCTAATGTGGTAAGTAACGGGCAATTGTTACCTACTGAAACGACTGCCTGGGCAGGATTATATACTAATATCCGCTATGCAAATAATATTATTGATAAAGGCGCAACCAGTGCCGATAGTGAAATTAAAAGATTTGTTGCGGAAGCACGCTTTTTTAGGGCTTACTATTATTATAAACTTTTCAGGCTTTATGGAGGTGTGCCACTAATTTCAAAAGTACTGCAAACAGGTGATGAAGAATTGTTTGCTCCGCGCGCTAGCATGACACAAACTGCTGACTTTATTCTAGCAGATTTAAATGCAGCAAAAGCCGACTTGCCGCTACAATCTGCGCTTTCGAGTGGAGATGTGGGCAGAATTACCAAAGGCATTGCATCCGGGCTTGCTGCAAGGGTTGCTTTGTTTGAAGGTACCTGGCTAAAATTCCGTGGTGAAGCTGCCGCAAATACTTATTTGGATGCCGCCATCGCCGCTTCGCAGGAAGTGATTAACAGTGGTTTATATACGCTGTACACTGGAAGTGGTGCGCAGAGTTATAGGTATTTGTTTTTAGAAGCTGGTGATGATTCAAAAGAAACCATGCTCGACAGGCGCTATGCCCGTAATATCTTTGGCCATGATGTACCTTATGCTTATGATCAGGATGGCTATAATCCAACGCGAAAAATGGCAGATTTATACCTGGATAAAAATGGCCTTCCCATCACTTCGCCAGGTACGGTATTTCAGGGGTATCAAACTTTTGTTTCCGAATTTCAGGACAGAGATCCGAGGATGACGATGACCATGATCATTCCTGGAACATTAACGAACCGCGTTTTTCATCCTGTAACCAAGGTGGCGAACTGGCCTGATAACCCTCAGCGTAATTTTAATACCGGGTATATCCTTTATAAATATATGTCTGAAGATGCAACGGCAAATAATTCTGGCCGTTTGGGAACGGCAAGTCTTTTTGATTTTGATAAACATATTTTGAGGTATGCTGAAGTTTTATTAACCTATGCTGAGGCAGTATATGAAAAAAACGGTTCAATTTCGGATAATGATCTTGATTTAAGCATCAACAAAATCAGGGCGCGTGCAGGTATGCCTAAACTTACCAATACTTTTGTCGCCGCTAATGGTTTAGATATGCGTACTGAAATCCGTAGAGAGCGGACTGTAGAATTAGCGCTTGAGGGTTTCCGTTATGATGATTTAAGAAGATGGAAAACTGCAGAAGTTGAATTACCAATGGATATTAAAGGCATAAAAATTACAGGTACACAATGGGCTACCCGTACGCCATATAGCAATGTAACTTATTTAAATAAAGTAGATGCAAATGGTTTTCTCATTTCTGAATCCGGGCGTAAATTCAATCCCGCACGGGATTATCTACAGCCGCTTCCACTCAGAGAAATTGCTTTTTATGCAAACAGTGGAAAGAAATTGGAACAAAATCCAGGTTGGTAATAGTTGGTTAGATTAAATCGGTTGGCATAGTCCAGCCGGTTTTTCTTTGGTACAACGACTAATGCATGGTGGTTATCCCTCAAATGGCTATTAGGTCTCTACTGAATCATGATACTCGTCAGGGCTTGTTTGTATGACAAGCTGTTAATACTCACCTTTAATTTGTCACATTTAGCTTTGCCTGTACCAGGCTTGACGAATTATTTAAATACTTTCAAAAAATCTTCTTAATTAAAAATGGTTTATAGAATTTTATTTTGGCTGTGTTTAGCCACATCTCTTTGTTGCTCACCTAAAGGATATGCGCAGACTAAGCCACTAGATGAGGCTAAGTATATCCCTTATATCGATCTGGAGGAGTATATGCAACCTTTTTGGAAAGCATCCACACTGATAGATGAAACGGTAATGGTTATGCAGCAGGAAGGGGAGTATAAATGCAATCTTTTATTCCCGCCTAAAAAGATCTTATCTGTTACCTCAACCGATCACCATATCATTTATAAACCTGGTGTAGATTGGGTTTTAAAAAACGGGAGATTGGAAATTTTGCCATATTCATCTGTACCGTTTTTTAAAATGGCTGATTTACAGTTTGCCACCCGTAAGCCTGATTTCTCTATGCAAGCTAAAAAAGCGAACAATTACATCTTATTTAAAGAAGGCTTGTTTTTTCAGAACAGGCAGATTGCGGTAACCTATAAAAGAACAAAACAATCAAAGTGGTTGGGAGCGAGGTCATTTGTGAACAAAAACAAACTCCGCAGGACTAAGAAACTCCTTAATAACCACCAGGAACTGAAAATTTGTTTTTATGGGAACAGTATTGAAACAGGTTATAACTCAAGCGGCTTTATTGGCGGTCCTCCTTATATGCCAAGCTGGCCGGAGCTGGTCAGTTGGAAACTGCAGCATTATTTTAAAAGTGAAGTAAAATATTACAATCCCTCTGTACCAGGAAAGATGGCAAAATGGGGTGTAGAACAGGCTTCGGCATTGGTTTCGCCGATAAAACCAGATCTGGTAATTATTGGGTTTGGCATGAATGATGGCGCTTCGCGGGTTAGCAGGGAAGATTTCAAAAAACAAATTTCATCAATCATTAAAACGGTGAAGTCTGCTCATCCTTTAGCAGAATTTATATTGATAGCACCTATGCTCGCCAACCCGCTGGCTGTTCAGGATGGAATACAAAGCCATTATCTTGAGGCTTTAAATCAACTTGATTCAAAAGATGTGGAAATTATAGACATGACCGGTGTGCATCAGGAATTGCTCAAACACAAATCCTATCAGGACATGACGGGAAATAATATTAACCATCCCAATGATTATTTATCAAGATGGTATGCACAGATGATTTGTGGTCTTTTTATCAAATGATTCACCGAATGAATTTTAAAATAATATTTATGGTTTTATTCCACGTAACACCTTGATCAATCTGTTGGCGATGACCTGGTTGCCGTCATCAGATGGATGAAGGCCATCATAGGTCATTTCAATTGCCTCTGTTGGGTATGGATACTCATCTTTTTGGGCATTAAAAGGGATATTGAACGAAGCTTCCAATGGATAATCTTTGTAAGAATCTGTTCCCGGAATCCTCATTTTTTTAAATTTCACGAGTTTTTCCAGTTTGAGCGCTTTATCCTGATACAAATTGATTACCTTAAAGTTACTCCATGCTCCGATTTTTAATATGGCATCGGAAAAAGCTTTTAGCATTTGTCCTGATTTTGGTTTATATGAACCATAAGCATTATTGTTTTGATCGGCGATATAAACAAAATCAGCACGTTGCATTGGCGTAATAAGTATGATTTTGGCATTGGGACTTAATTTTTTGATTGTGTTGACAATGATTGCCATTGAACCGTAAAACGTATCATTTCCTTTATTGGACTTATAATCTTCAATCTGTCCAACCGGTCTGCCTGCCCACCAGTCGTTAGTTCCTAAAAATATCGTGTAAACCTCCGCTTTAGGGATATTCAGACTTTCAATTTTTTCTGCAACAGCCCCTGCGGTCCAGCCATTATAACCTTTGTTAATATAATTTAGCGACTTGAGTTCATCTGTAACCCTGGTGAGATAGCCCTTGTGCACACGGTTTCCCGTTTCTTTGAGGTGGTCATTCAGGTAAGTTATAGAATCACCAATGGCAACCCAATTGGTTTTGTTGCTGTCAAGGAAAAATGAACTGAAAAAAAGGCTAAGTGACAAGAGTATTTTTTTCATTGTTGGTCTATTTTAATTACAGTTGCGCTAGGTTAAGAGGCATTTATATGATCAGCTTTAAATTATCTGATTTCAAAAACGTAACGGCCGGCTGGCATATTAAGCCAATTGTTAACCACTTTTCCGTTTAAGTAAGCTTTCTTGCCTGCTATTTCCGGAATGGTGACACTTGCACTTGAATTGGCCGGGATTTTCACCTCGTATTTAACGCCCTTTGCATTTCTTTTCCATGAGGATAAAATGGTGCCATATGGACTCTCATGGCTCGCTGTAAAGTGTGTCAAGCCTTCCACAAAGTGTGGTTGCAATAAAATGTTTTTAAAACCAGGTTGCTGCTCATCAATTTTTATTCCACCTATTCCTTTAAAAAACCATCCACCAATCTCGCCAAACATCATGTGGTTATCAGAAATATCCCTGGTAGCCTGCATATCCCAATTTTCGTGAAGCGTTGTTGCACCATTGGCGATCCACCAGCCCCAACCCGGGTAAGTGTCTTGTGCAGCCAGTTTATAGGCTGTTTCTGCTTGCCCGTTATCGCTTAAGGCATTCAAAACAGCTTTTGCGCCCAAAACGCCTACGTCAATATGCATGCCATCAGCCGCAACGCGTTTAGCCAGGTTTTCGGCCAACTTCAACCGGTATTGATCTGCTACAATATTCCATTGCAAAGCCATGCTCAGCTCCGTTTGTATGCCCGAACCATAGCTAACTCTTTCCGCATCAAAATACTTACTGTTAATGGCTTTTTTAATTTTATTGGCCAGGGCACTATAAATGAGATAATCATTTTGCTTATCAAATAATTTAGCGGTTTTAGCTAAAATGTCAGCATCCACATAAAAATAAATGGATGAGGTATACTCTAAGTTGGAAGTAGATTTGACAGGCACCCAATCTCCCCGTCCAAAGGTAGTTAAACCATCTTTACTGATGCTGTTTACATAATCAACATATTGTTTGATGTGTTTATAATTATCGGCCAGTGCTTTTGGATCACCGTAAAACATATAAATATTCCATGGAATAATGGCGATGGTACTGGTCCAGTCGGTTCCATTAGCCGTGCCATAGCCCCATCCGCTGGTAGGAATAATATCTGGCAAAACGCCATTTGGTTGTTGCTCATCACGGTGATCGCCTAACCATTTCTCGTATACAGTTAAAGCATCAAAATTATACAAGCCGGTTTCTATTGCAAAATGTCCATCTCCGGTCCAGCCATTTTTTTCTCTTTGCGGACAATCAGTAGGGAGGCCAAATAAATTCGATAAATAAGAATTGTTTGTTGCCCACCAGATTTTATCAATCAGCGGATTTGAAGAGGCTATTTTTCCGATAGCAGGTACATCGCTATGCATAAAATAAGACACTAAGCTTTTCTTTTCTAATTTGATAGGCTCACTTGATGTAATTTCTATGTATTGAAAGCCTTTATAGTTAAACAAGGGCATAAATTCTTCTTCGCCATTTCCATTTAGTATAAAAATATCGGTTTGGAAAGGGTCGGTATCATCTTTAGGGCGGTAGTAAACATCAATGTTGGATAAGTCTGCCCGGCCGTTTGCAGATAAACGCTCTGCATGTTTAAGTTTAATTATAGTACCTTTTTTGCCTGAAACCTTAATTTTACTCACTCCGGCAATGTTCCTTCCCAAATCATACAGGTAAACGGTATCATTAAACTTACGCAGGCTTTTGGCTTTTATTTTCTCCACATTACGGATGGGATGCATGTTTTGGGCAACAATATTTTTTGATGGGGCCGCCCTTAGTTTTATTCCATGCCATTTCGTATCATCGAAATCAGCTTTATTCCACCCTTTTTGCTCCAATCTCGCATCGTAATGTTCGGCAGTATAGATATTATTAGAAATGATTGGCCCTAAACTGGTTTTCCAGGTACTTCCCGAGGTGATAGTCTCGATTGTACCATCAGTATAAGTGATTCTTAAATCTAAGCAAAATGCCGGTCTGGCCCTCCAGGGCGCTTTATCAAAATTCCAAACGGCCATGGCCTGGTGGTTATACCAACCATTTCCCAAAATTACGCCAATGGCATTTTTACCCTGCATGATGTTTGATGTTACATCATAAGTAACATATAGATTTCTTCTGTCAAAACGTGTGTACATGGGGTCTAAGCGGTGATTGCCAACTTTTTTTTCCGTTCAAATAAAGCTCATACAAGCCTGCAGCTACAATATAGGCCCTAGCAGATTTTATCTGCTTTGCAGATTTAAATACATTTCTAAAATATGGTGCCGGGCGGGTATTGATATCATTTCCGTCGCTAATCCAGGTTCCTTTCCAGTTTTCAGCACCCATCATGCCCGTTTCAAAACTTGAGATTTTTGATGAGATGAGCTTATCATTTTGATCTAAAACATCTACTTTCCAGAAATATTTGGTGAACGGCATTAATGGCCTGCCTTTATAGTTGACCAGATTGTTGCCCGAATTTACTTGATCCGTATCCCATTGTATATTCGTTTTGCCTTTAAGCTGTAAAGAATCGGTACCAACTGTAATTCGATAAGACTTCTGTAGTGCACCTTTACGGTCATCGTCCATTATCCACGATAGGCGTGGATTTGGATTGTCAATGCCAATTGGATTAATTAAATGTTCGCATTTTAACTTGATAATTTCAGTTGCCTTTACCGATTGAGCGACTGAAAAAATCAGAATGAAAAGAAAGAATTGGTTTAATAAAGTTGATTTGGTTACGTACATATGGAACTAGAAAATAAAGAATAACAGGGAAACAAAACGTTTCGCTATTTATTGAGCCCAATAATAATTAAAAATTAGTGACCCAACTGTCCTTTACTGTTTGCTTGTATTTTTTGCTGCTCAATATCGGTAATTATAGTCCAAAACAAGTTCTGTTTAATGTTTTGCTTAGTGTAAAATTTTGATTATTAATCTGAAATGAACCAGGCCGCTGAAGCAAACCAATTAAAATTAAACCATTTATTGGCTTATTTTAACCTGTTCATTCCCTAAGTTGTTGAGCACTGTTTTAACATTTAGATTTGAGGATGAATGCAATTAAAATAACGTTATATCGGGGTATATCTATTTTTTTATTAGCTGCGCTATTTTGTGGTACAGTGCACGGACAGGGCAGGACAGAATACCTGCTGGAAAAAAACTGGAAGTTTAGCAAAGGTGATTTTCCTGAAGCCGTAAATCCTGCTTTTGATGACAGCAAGTGGGAAACGGTACGTATACCGCATGATTGGGCCATAAAAGGCCCATTTGATGGCAACAACGATAGCCAGAACGTACAGATTGTACAAAATGGAGAGCAAACGGCATCATTAAAAACAGGAAGAACAGGTGGCTTGCCTTTTGTAGGTAAGGCGTGGTACCGCAATATTTTTGTTGCACCTGCTTTTACAAAAGGTAAAAAAGCAGTAATACTAATTGATGGTGCCATGAGTTACCCTAAAGTGTTCTTGAATGGAGAAGCTGTTGGACACTGGGCTTATGGCTACAATTCTTTTTCAATTGATATCACCGACAAAATGAAAGCCGGTAAAAATACACTCGCGATCGGCCTGGAAAATTTGCCTGAAGCCTCGCGCTGGTATCCTGGCGCGGGTTTATACCGGAATGTGCACGTCATCATAACGGATGAGGTAAGTATCCCGGTTTGGGGCACTTATATCACCACCCCCATAATCAATAAAGATTTTGCGCGTGTAAAAATAAGAACTCAGGTAAGTTCTCTAAGTGGAAAACTATAACGGTTTGAGCCTGCAAACCACAATTATAAATGCAAAAGGGGAAACGGTAGCCTCAGCAACCAAAACCTTGAATGAAGGTGATTTGAATGAGTTTGAGCAGGATTTAGTGGTTGGAAAACCTGAGCTGTGGTCGCCGGAAACGCCAAATCTGTATACCGCTGTAACCAAATTATATGCCGGCAGTAGTTTAAAGGACGAATACGCCACTACCTTCGGCATCCGTTTCCATTAAATATGAAGCGGAAAAAGGGTTTTCGCTAAATGGTGTTTACCGCAAATTTAAAGGTGTTTGCAACCACCACGATTTAGGTCCACTTGGAGCCGCTATTAATGTTGCTGCCTTGCGCAGGCAGCTTGTGTTATTAAAAGATATGGGTTGCGATGCCATCAGGACGTCGCATAATATGCCCCGCGCCAGAGCTTGTCAAGTTATGCGATGAAATGGGATTTATGCTCATGGTCGAATCTTTTGATGAGTGGAAAGCACCGAAAGTGACTAATGGATACAGTCACCTTTTTGATGAGTGGGCCGAAAAAGATATTATAAATATGATCCATGCCAACAGAAACAATCCTTCTGTGGTGATGTGGAGTATCGGAAACGAAGTACCCGATCAATCGACGAAAGAAGGGGGGCAAGATTTTAAAGTTTTTACAGGATATATGCCACCGTGAAGATCCAACCCGGCCGGTAACCGCGGGTATGGACAGGATAAAAGACGGCCTTGATAATAACTTTGCCTCAGTGTTGGATATTCCAGGCTTTAATTATAAACCATTCTGGTATGGCGAAGCGTACAAACGCTTGCCACAGGGAATGATTTTAGGATCTGAAACGGCCTCTACCGTTAGCTCCAGAGGGGTGTATAAATTCCCTGTAGTGCCGCAGAAAATGAAAATGTACGATGACAATCAAAGTTCATCATATGATCTGGAATATTGTAACTGGTCGCAGATTCCTGACGACGAATTTATGATGCAGGATTCACTGAAATATGTAATTGGCGAATTCGTTTGGACAGGTTTTGATTATTTGGGAGAACCTACGCCTTATGATGAAAAAATGGCCGTCGCACAGCTCTTATTTTGGGATTATTGATCTGGCCGGTATCCCTAAGGATCGTTTTTACCTTTACAGGAGCAAATGGAATCCTGAAAAACCCACCCTGCATATTGTGCCACACTGGACTTTTCCTGGACGTGAGGGGACAAGTTACCCCGGTGTTTGCGTATACCAATTATCCATCAGCAGAATTGTTTATCAACAACAAAAGCCAGGGTAAGCAAAGTAAAAATAAAGCAACCAGCACCAGCAGGTATCGGTTAATGTGGAACAATGTAAAATACGAACCTGGAGAAATCAAGGTGATTGCTTATGACGAAAATGGTAAACCTGTTGCTGAACAAAGCGTTTAAAACAGCAGGCAAGCCACACCATATTTTGTTAGCATCTGATCGTAAAACCTTGGATGCTGATGGAAAGGATCTTGCCTACATTACGGCAAGTGTGGTAGATGCCAATGGTACTTTATGTCCCGATGCAGATAATAGTTTAGCTTTTAAAGTTACCGGAAGTGGTACATATAAAGCTGTGGCCCAATGGCGATCCGACCAGTTTGGAATTGTTTCACCTCCCAAAAATGAAGACCTTTAAAGGTAAACTGGTTATCACCGTTCAATCAACAGAACAAGCTGGAAAATTAAATCTAAGTGTTTCTGCTAAAGGTTTAAAGGCTGCAGTGCTTCCGATTGAGACCAGATAAGAACTAAAACTTAGAGATGTTTGGTAGGCATACATCAACAGGTTGACGCTTAATCGGCGAACCAAAAGATTGACCATAATAATCAGCTACAAGCACTACCTTTATAAGGTGTTAAAAAATAGAAGTCCTGGCCAATTGCCGGGACTTTTAGGTTTAAACCCATAGGTATTAAAAAAATTAATCATCAACTTTCTCATACTTATAAATCTGGGCTCTTCCACTGGCATTGTAAATACTGTCTTGCTGTATATTTTTGCGGTGTTCGGTTAAGATCACAAAGCTTGAGCCTAAAAAGACGGCAATCTTGATTCTTGGAAACATTTGGGTCTTTAGAATAAAATACTGCAGGCCCTTCGCTATGAACCCGCGCCCTGTACAGATCTCGCTTCCAACGGTAGGCAGTAATATCGTCATCGCCATTTTTTTTACAGCTTAATATCATCAGCAATAGCATTGCAGCCAAAAGTTTTTTGCCATATTTTTTTATTTAAAATGAGGAAAAAATGGGACTTGGTGAAATTATTAAATAGTATTTAACGAAAAATAACATCTTTTAGAAAGCTGATTATGCTGGAATCAGGGTGTCTATCAAGATACAGTTCTATCTAAATTGGAACCCTAACATGATAAGCGATAGATAAATGTAGGACTAATTTTTAAGGAATATTTTAAACACCGTACCAACTTCAGCATTGTTTTCGATTTCTATTTTACCGCCGGTATTGTTCACTATCGTATGAACAAGATATAAGCCCACACCAGATCCATCTACGCCGCTTTTTACGCGTTTAAATTTTTCAAAAATAATGGCTTTGGCTTCTTCTGTAAGCCCAATTCCATTATCAGATACTTTCAAGAGCAAGTATTCACCACATTTTTGAGCTTGAATTTTTACTTGGGGTTTTCTATTCTTTGGCGTATATTTTATGGCATTGCTGACCAGGTTGTAAAGGATGCTCCGTAATTTTCTGCGCACAAAAGTGATTTCTGTCGCTTTTAAATCCGTTTCAATAACTGCACCCGATTCATGAATTAAGCTGGAAATCGATAGCCTTACATCTTCAATTATATTTTCCAGGTTTATAAGCTCTTCGGCAGACTCATTGCGCTGTTTATCCCAATGCGCCTGCACAAGATCTTCCACTACATTTTTGATGTTGCTCAGGCTTCTTTCCATGGCAACAATCAATTTTGGCATTCTGTTCGCCTTTCCTTCAACATCCAGTTTCATGGCAGATAATGAAAGGCTTAGCGCCAATATGGGGTTCTTTATGTCGTGTGCAATAGTGTCGAGCAGAAGTTCATGCTCGGCCACCAATTTTTCCTGATCCCGAAGATCTTTGACTCTGGCAGTGATGTCAACAAAAGTGATAATCACGCCATTTGTTTTGTTGTCTTTTCGCTTGATATAAGGCAGGATATTCATCTGAAACCAGCGCATGTCAGTAGTCTGAATTTCTTTTTCCAGGATCTTTCCGGTAGCAATCACAGTCTTGATATTTTCAATGATCGTGGGAAACCTGAAATTTTCATGAACATCCAGCAGTGATTTGCCAATGAAATCAGCTTTTAGCGAAAACTGTTTCATGGCTGGTGGGGTATATTTCCGTAGAATCAGTTCTGAATCGACAAAAAGCTGGGGTATAATGGTATTGGCGAAATAATTTTCAAGTTCTTCGTTAAGCGTAATCAGATCTGAAATTTGCTGCTGATGAGTTTGCATGTTTAGTGTTTTAACATTGCCTTTATTTCTGTTTTTCCAGAGTAGAGATTCAATCATAAGTCAATTTTTATGATCAACCTACGTCATGGTAATTACAATTCTACTTTTATTACGTTTATGTAGTATTAACAAGCAAAGGTAAAAGATGTTTACTCCCTTGAGGAATTTTTTAATATGTATATTAATGGGTTTTTGAATCAAGCCCGGATAGAAATTTGTCTTAAGCTTTCAATAAAAGAAGTCATTTCTTGCATCATACAGTAACTTTGAATGGGTTTCAATAGCTAACGACTTGAAATTTTAATGAAGGAAATTATGATCAGAATAGTGATTTAAAGCTGTAATGGAAGCTTTTTAAGGTTTCATAAATCGATTATATTGATCTTTTAACCTGGGTTTGTCAATTATTATTGCGTCTTGGCGGCAAAAACCAACTTCTGATTCAAGCGGTCGTCAACTTAATTATTTTAAGGTTTTTTGGGTTAAAGATACTAACCATGCTGTGATTCAACATAATTAATATGGTTTTCACTTTTAAAATGAATCAGTATGACAAATTTGTCGTGATTCTACCTGATCATATCCCGTGAAGCACGCGAATGGGAGAAATCTTCCAACTTGTAGAAGATTTCTCCCCGCTTTTATGGGCAGTCATCGCGGTTGAGAGAACGCTATTTAGAGATTAATTAATTTAACGATTTCTTAGTTACATCATTTATAGAAATTGTCCTTTAGTACAACTGAAGTGATGATATCCCCATCAGCATTTATTGAATAAGTTTTGTATCCAATGCTGAATATAAGGTATCGATAACCGTTGGAACTGGCAAATACATTGTTTTGTAACTAAAGATTGTATTTGGTTTGTAATTTAACAGTGTTGCAGCACTTTCACCAATTTCTGAAAATACTGTCGTCCGCTTATCTGCTGTTGTAGTATAGGTAATCCATGTTCCCTTTGCGCCTGTTGATGTATCAAAAGTATCCCAATCGATTTTTGCGCTGCCGTTATCTAGCAGTTCGGCGTTGAGAATCGGGCGGTTGAAAAGATTGCTTTCGTATTTGGGGCCATACACCATCCCGGTCGCGTTTACGATTAACGAAGCATTACCACTGGCATCAAAGGTCTGTACAGTAAAATTTTTTACACCTTCATCTACACTAAAAATTTTCTCTATAGTTTCAGGTCTTCCTGTTTTTACGATATCAAAAATTAAAGAGTCTTTTTTATCATTCCAGGTAATCTTAATCTTTTCAATTTTGGCATCTGCTGATAATTTGCCTTTTAGTTGAACGCGAAGCCTTCCCGGCATTATTTTTAAAGAATCGACTTGCCACTATAAATTGTTTCTCCATCAGCAGTATATTTTTTAAAATCATCCCATTTGGAGCAGGAAACCATAGCAAGCATTAGCGTTGCCATGGTTGTGATCATTATTAATTTTCTTTTTTCCATTTTATAATATTTTAGTTCCCTTTTTTAAATCTGGCACATGGCCTGAATACCAGGGGCGTTTGTTGCTGATTGTTATCGGGTATCACCATATACGGTTAGCTCATCAATATTCAAACCTGTTCCGCCTACCCAATTCTCCAGGCAACGTACACGCAGATACTTCACTTTTGGTGCAGAAAGATCGCATGGTAAGTCGAAACCTGCCTCAGCGGTTCGGGTATCGAGGTCATTTTCAACGCCATAAGGCAAGCCTGATGGCTTAGTGATGGTGTAAGAACCCAAAAGAGTCCAACTTCTATCCAATGCGCCATTTGGGGTTTGGATTATCTGATCCGTAAATTTCAAAACGGCGCATGGCTTGTAAATAGTAATACCTTAGTGGATTAACCTCGGCATAAGGACGCATCCAAATCCTGCTGAGTTTTGCCGATATGCCCAGACTAAAGGTTACCGTATGCGGCCGTTACCACCGGCTATCTGTTGTGTAAAGCAGGCCTCCCAACCATATCTGCCATCCCAGGCTTTACTTACTGCTCCCCACATAGGTGGATCGCCAGGAAGCTTGTATTCCTGGAATCTGGATTTTTGTAGCTGCACTTCGAATATTGGTTTAATGTCTTGATATATGGTATCCGTTTTATTTCCCCATCTGTCTTGAACAAAAAAGCCAAAACGGTGAACATTTGTGTCCAATCCCCTTACTTTAGAAAAGATGCTGTCTATATTGGTGAAAACACTTTTATCATAATCTGCAACAAGTTCGTTGTACTGTTTTTGCCGATTACCATGATATTTACATTGCCTTTGGACGGGTTAGATGCAGTTAGATTGTAACCGCCGAATGCATTTTGCACTTTTAAACTTTTAAATGTTTGCCAGATCGGGGCAATTAAGGGTTTTACCTTTACGATTATGGGTGCTGATGATACGCCTGAACGACTAACAGAGTATACTTTTACTTCATGTTCATCCGTATCGGCAAAGCCCAAAACTTCCAGTGAGTTGTTGTAATAGGAAGTTTGTGCTTCATATTGTTTGCCGGATGATAAATTGTACACGGCCTTTACAATTAGCAACCTAGGGTCTTTAGGTACAGTATAAGTAATAGTTGCTTTTCCATTTTGGTTAACTACGCTTATATACTCACCTGAGCAGGAGCAGTTGGGTCATTGTCGACAGGTTCGTTGGTCTTTAGCTCTTCCCCTTTTTTACATGAAGCTAAAAGGATGATGGAACAAGCTATTATCGACAGGATTTTTAGTTTATTTTTCATATAAAATATATTTACCTATTCATTTTTTCATACTACCATCCTGGGTTCTCTACCAGGTTAGTGTTCCGTCGGGTATCATAGTTACCGATCGGCCAGAATTAATCTCTCGGGGCGATGAAACGCTGACTAAAGATGAAGCGTTCCTGATAATATGTGGCATCGGTTTTGCCGATTATATTCCAGCCGGTAATGTCTTTTTGAAGTTCTTCTGATGCTTCTTTCCAGCGACGCAAATCCCAAAAACGTTGTCCTTCAAACATCATTTCGATCGCGCGCTCCCTGTGTATAATGGCACGCAAACCTTCTTTAGTGCTATATTTTCTAGGGTTATTTGAATATGCTGTCCAGGACTCGATAATGCCTTTAAGTCCGGCACGTAACCTTATTCTATCCAGATATTGTTATGGCCAGGGTTGAACCACCATTTACTTCATTTTCGGCCTCGGCATAAAGTAAATAAAGATCTGCCATCCTCACTTCGGCCAAGGATATTGGCGCCAAGCAACCGAATTATTGTTAGTGGTAGATTCCCAGTTCACCAGTTTTTTAATGAAATACCCAGTTTCACTCCAGTTCCTGAAATCATTACCAAAGCCCGCTTTGTCTCCATTTTTGGCTTTCACATAAAAGTTATCCTCATCACTGCCTCTGCTATTACCGTCTTTCATGTACCAAATGGATCCGTCAAATCCAAGGTCTGCGTAGAAACGCGGTTCCCTGTCGAAATTAAGCCGAGCGGTTGTAAAGCCATTTTTAATGTAAAAACGTTCCTTATCTGTTGCTGTTCTCAACTGGCTGTATTTACTGAAATCTAATGTTTTATCTTCCTCAATAGGTACTCCATTTGAAGTATAGAATAGTTTCGCGATCTTGATTGGCGGTGCCCAAACACCTGCGCCAGGCCCTCTGCCGTTTACGCCATTATCTTCAGTAGGAGGCATGCATAACCATTCGTTGATAAAATAGGATTGCGCATTTCCCCAGACACATTCTACACCATATTTTTTGGTAATGGCATTGCGTATGCTGAGTTGTATTCTTGTGGTATCACTTAGCCCCAATCCATCATTGGTGTAGTTATAAAGTCCAAAACCATTATTGGCAGCAGCATCAATAGCTGCTTTCACCGCATCACGGGCAATTATCCATTTCTGAGGATCATAGCTTGGATTAAATAAAATGTTGCCTTCTTTATCTCTGAAGCCTGCAAAGTCGCTGTTGCCGTTAAATAACGGACTTGCGGCCATCATCAATAACTTTGCTTTCATCGCCAATGCAATAGGCTTGGTAACCCTTCCCATTTGTGTGTTTTCATCCTGTATGCGGTCTGGCAATAACTTGGCAGCCTCATCAAACCAGTTGGATATGGCACTTACGCATTCGTCTATAGGTTTGCGCTTTACATAAGCTCCGGCAAGGTCGGCATCTACAGGCACATTGGTGTTGATTAACGGTATAGGACCGTACATGCGCAACATATAATAATGATAATATGCTTTGAGGAACAGTGCTTCTCCAATCCAGCGCGAACGCTCGGCCGGCGTAATGTCTGGTACTTTAGTTTGGTCTGATAGGTTTTCTAAAAAAACATTACAGTTCCGTATTCCCCCCATATTGGCTTGGTTGTTATATTCTGACCTTTATTTGCGCCAGTCCAATCGTTAAAGTAAGGTTCTGCCTTATTTTGTTGTCCTTCTGCAATTCGGAAAGCAGCGTGCCATTGTGCCTGATCATCCTGAGGGTACCAGATCTCATCTGCGGCGGCCATACCCGGATTATACCAGCCGTCGCCATTTTTAGGCAGGTAGGAATAAAGTGTAAACAAATACTTCTCCGCTTCTAATCTTAATTTAAAAGCATTATCAATAGTAGAAACATTATCAGGTACTACATCAAGGTACTTTTTGCAAGATGTAATGGCAATTATAATGCTCATGAGCATTGTAATCCGGTAAATTTTACCGATATGCCTATTTTGGTTTAATGGTTTTTTCATGTTATACATATGAAAGTGTCTTGTTGTTACTTAAAAGTTGAATTGTGCGCCAATGCTGTAGACAGACTGAACCGGATACCCTAGTCCGTTGCCTCCCATTTCCACGTCCCACATTTTAAATTTGCTGAAGACGAATAGGTTAGTTGCAGAAAAATATACTCTCGTACTTCTTAACCTCAGTGATTTTATTTCAGGAATATTGTATCCCAGATCAACGCTTTTCAGGCGAAGAAAGTTACCATTGCGCATCCACCATGTTGAAGGCCTATTGTTTGAATAAATCCGGTTGGTGCTGAGCCTAGGCCAGAAAGCATACATGTCCTGTTTATCTTCAGACCAGTGGTTATCTGCTATGGCTTGTAGCAAGTTGTTTTGAAAACCACCATTCATGAAAAATGGCTGCGTAGCATCCGGACTGATAAAAAATGAAGATCTCGCGGAACCTTGAAAAAAGAAACTCAGGTCGAACCGTTTAAAACCGCTGGATATACCAAATCCATAGATAATTTCAGGCTGTTGTGGATAACCGATTGGTACCATGTCATCATCATTGATAATCCCGTCCTTATTCACATCCTTATATTTTATATCCCCTCCTCGCAATGTATTATCTCCGTATTGAAGCGGGGAATTGGCCACCTCTTTCTCATCTGCAAACAATCTTTCAGCTATTAAACCCCAGCTTTGCGAAAGGGAGTGATTAACCCTTGATAAATAAGCAATGTTAGGAGCGTATTGGATTTCATCACTTACTTTTAGCTTACTGGTCGCATAGGTAAAAGTTTCCACGTACATTTACCCAGGCACCACCGCTAAAAGAACGCTGGTAGGCCATGGTGAAGTCAATTCCTTGGGTTTTCGGCCTTTCCAAAGTTGGCAAAAGGTAAAGCTTCAAAGCCAGCAGCAGATTCTACACTGGATTTTGGTTGCAATATTTGTGAACGAAACTGTTTGTATACCTCTACGGTAAGGTTAAGATCTTTAAATGCAGTTAAATCCATACCAATATTCAAGGATCTGCTTACCTCCCAGGTAATGTTGTTATTCGCATATCTGGAAATGGAAACTCCGGGGCGACTATAAAATGGAATTCCGTCTCCGGTTCCAAACGATGCACCATAGCCACCATCATTTAAGTTGACATTAGACAGGTAGAAAAAGCGGTCGCCGATGTTACCGATCTGATCATTTCCTACTAATCCATACGTAGCCCTGAATTTAAGCTGGTCGATCACACTTCTTAATGGCTTGAAAAACTTTCGTTAGAAATGCGGTAACCTATACCCGCAGAAGGGGAAAAAGCCAAACCGGTTATTTTTTTGCAAAACGTTCTGAACCATTATAGCCAAAGTTAAACTCTGCCAGATACCGATCATCAAAGCCATAAGAAAAACGGCCTGAAATACCCTGGTTTCGCTGTGGTAAAGATGCCGTCAGGTCATTTGCGTCGGCTGCTTCATAGTTGGACATAAACGATATTAAAGAGCCACTTACCGCGTGTTTTTTAAAGGTGCGATTATAAGTCAGTGCACCTTCCAGCCAAAAACGCGAATCCAGCTTTTTCCCTGTCTGTTGAAAGCCAAGATACTCGGTGCCCGGTGTTCCGGCAGTTACGCCAGTTCCACTGTTCAGTACATTTAAACTATAATCAAGCGTAACCGGATCCACAACGGCTTCGTAGTAAAAAGGATTATAACTCCGGTCTGCTGAATAGAACGAATATCTTCTTAAATAAGCCATTGTTCGGAAATTTAATCCCGGGGTGATGGCATTTAGGTTTTGCTGGAGTTCAAGCTGTGGCTGTATATTGGAGGTTTTGTATACGTTGTAACCTTTCACCATTTCTGCGTAAGGATTTACGTAAAGTGTTGAGGTTGGACTGCCTGCCTCTACAATACGGCCCGAGCCAAATAAGGGGTGGTCTGAATATGGTAGCTTTGATTTGGGATAAAGGGCAGGAAACATCACCGGATTGGCCCAAAGTACATTGTTAAATGATAATTGACCTCCGCCGATTGGCCCATTATAGTCATCAAATTGACCATACATGCGAATATTAAATTGTGTGGTGCTGGTGAGGTTAAGGCTGATATTCGAACGGATGGAATAGTTTGCCAGCTTGATATTGCTATTAAAGTTATTGATAGGGTCTACCTTTAAAACCCCATTGTCCTGATTATAAGTACCTGATATATAATACTTGGTACGTGCATTACCACCACTGATATTGAGGTTATAACTTTGGTTGAGCGTTCTCTTTTTGATCATCTGACCCATCCAGTCGTTACTTGGGTAGAGGTAAGGGTCGTCTCCTGCAATGGTATGGTTAATTTTGCTTTCACTGTAAGTGGGTTTAGCCAATGGCGATCGGGTAAGCAATGCCTCATTAGCCAGGCGCATATAGGTGATATTATCTGCTAGCTTGAAATTTTCTGTATTGCTCGACATGCGGTTTTCAGCACGGAAAAAAAACTGCGTGGTACCCTCTTTACCCATTTTGGTGTTTACCAGTACCACTCCGTTTGCTCCCCTGGCACCGTATACTGCCGCCGCAGCTGCATCTTTCAGTACTGAAAAGTCTGAGATATCATCAGGCTGGAGGCGGGCAAGATCGGTAGTGGATGATTCAACCCCATCAATTAAAATCAAAGGATCTTGTTTACCTGAACCAAATGTAGAAAGGCCACGTATAAAAAATGCAGAGTTATCTGTACCTAAACCAGGCTCACCACTTCGCTGAAAAGAGATCATCCCTGGTATTCTACCTGCCAGGGTATTGGTAAGGTTTCCGGTTGGCCCTTTCAATTCTTTTACGTTTACTGTTGTAATTGAACTGATGGCACTCGCCTTTTTTTGCGAACCGCCAAAACCGGTTATCACTACCTGATTCAGCGTGTTTTCACTTGATTTTAGCAACACATTAACCACAGGACGGCCGTTGATAGGAACTTCCTGCTTTTCGAAACCAGTATAACTGAAAATGAGAATACCATCTGAAGGTACTTTTATGGAGTATTTTCCTTCGGCATCTGTAGAGACTGTTTTTTTTGAATTTTTCAATTGTACGGTTACACCAACAATTGTTGTGGTATCAGAGCTGACCTTTCGGTAACAATAATCTCGTTGTTTTGTGCAAAGCTGATGAATGTACTACCAGTAGGAACAGTAGAAGGATTTTGGGAATAATTTTTTTTTGTAAAGTTTGGTTATTCATATAGTTCTATTTGGAGTTAATAATTATGATCGGAATCATTTAGTACTAAGGATATACTATTGTTTTTTATGCATAGGCATTTATGGATTTATAATTTGGTTTATAGAATTCAAACCGGTTTCTGTTGATGGCCGGTTTGTTTGGTTAGTGCTATTTTATATCTGGTTACAAGGCTAGCTTGTACAAATGTTTTATGTACAGTATACTGCCTGTTGATACAACAATAGGTAGGGCATTGCTACTTTTCCCTGCTGTTGGTATCTGTTAAATAAAAGGATTCAGTTAAGTTTGGTTTACGATCATTTTATGAGCCCTAATCTAGCATGAGAGATGATGTTAGGCGGGGGAATAAATCGGTCAAATAAGAGGGGATAAATCGCCAATTTTCACGTCTGCGCTTACTTAAAGCGGTTTTGATCATCGCTTTTATTATAAACTGCACTTTTGGTTCAGGTTTTAATTATTTGTGGTTTTTCAAACCCTTAAAATAAGGGTAATTGTTGGTACAAATACATCATAAAAATGTACTTATAATCTTATAAGTTTTTAAAATTGGTTGTTTAAATGAAACGCTATGGGGCTTGCGTGAAATTAAATCGACCGGTTTGCGCCTTCAATTCTTCCGGGTTGAAGGTAAAAATTCTGAATACTGTCGGCATGCCTTCCATTCTAGAGATAATTTACGATGTAGAATAGATTAAAGGATGGATAGATAGGGTAGTTACCGCTTGTCCCACCGCGATCATCGGTCTGGGCATAGTGGCAGACTTCTTGAAGCTGTGGTAAGTTCTTCATGACGAGAAACGAAGTATCTTAATGCATAAGCTGATAGCGATCGTTTGAAGATTGATTCCTTGAAAAGTGGGGGAAATAAATTATTTGTTGGGTGTATTTCGATAGTTTTTTATATAATCAGATGGGTTCATTCCGAATAATGCGCTAAATTGTTTACGGAAATATTTGATATCATTGATCCCGACTTCCCAGGCGATTTCTTTAATGGTATAATTGGATTCGACCATGAGTTCAGCAGATTTTCTAAGGCGGATGAAGCGGATGAAACCGGCTATTGATTGGCCGGAGATAGATTTGACCTTTCGGTATAGGCCTGAATGGCTCATGCCAATTTCTTGTGAAAACTTTTTAATGTTAAAAGATTCATCTCCAATATTCCGCTCTATTATATCGATGCAGGTTGATAAAAACTCCCGATACTCAGGGGAGATTTTGAAATTTTGTTTTTTAAGGGTGATCTCATTGTAAAAATATTGCTGGAGTTGGTCCGGTTTTCAAGCAAAGCTTTAACCTTGCCATCAACAGCTCCTTTTCGAAAGGTTTGGTAATGTAATCATCCGCGCCACATTGGGTGCCTTTTAAGCGGTTTTCGGCATCAGACAATGCGGTTAATAAAATTACGGGTATGTGTCCGAGTGTAGGGTTATTTTTAATGGCGCTGCATAGCTCTAGCCCAGTGCTGTCTTCCATCATGATATCACTGATAATGATATCGGGCAAGTGTTTAATGGCTTGTTCAAGTCCTTCTTTTCCACTGGTAGCCGTAATAACAAGGTGATCATGCTTGAATATACCCTGAATATATTCGCGGATATTTTCATTGTCTTCCACGATTAGGATAAGGTCTTGCGTACTAAGCAACAGATTTGGATCTGTTTTTAATGTTGGCGGACTTAGTTTGGCCTGATCTTCAGTCTGGAAGGTTTCTGATGGAACATCTTCATAAATGGTTAGATTACCAAAATGGCTTTTACCTTTTCTGAAAGATAGAAAGAAGGTGGTTCCACTTCCGGCCGTGCTTTCATAAGAAATTTTTGCCCCATGTTGATCCATAAATTGCTTTACTAGATATAGTCCGATACCGAATCCTGATGCAGAGCTATTTTCTTTAACCTGAAAAAACCGATCGAACAATTTTTCTTTAACATGAGGATCAACACCTATTCCGTTATCTTTTATGCTCAGCTCTACTGTATTTTCCGTTTCCCACAGCTGCATGTTTATTTCGCCATAAGGTTTGGTAAATTTTATTGCGTTGGAAATGAGGTTATAAAGAATTGCCTGTATCTTTTCTTTGTCAGCATATAGCTCGATAGGGGTATAGGGGCATTTAAACTGGTAATTTAAGTTTTTTAATGTGGCCTGGCCAGAGAAACTGATATGGACTTCTTTGCAGATTTCGGAAAAAGGAAGTTTGCGATTTTTAAATCTTCACTCTCCCCGCCAACTTTTCGAAACAGCAGTAACTGGTCTACCAGTTTCAGTAATCGTTTTGCGTTTTGGTAAACAAGATCAAGCCCTCCTTTACTGCCAGAAGCCGGATGATGTTGTATGTAATCTTTCAGCGGATTGATGATCAGGGTCAGCGGTGTCCGAAACTCGTGCGAAACATTGGTAAAGAAAGCGAACTTTTTTTCGCTCAGCTCTTTTTCCTTTTGCGCATTTGCCTGGGCTGCTTTGATCTCGTAATTTAAATTTGCCTGTCGCACTCTGTAAGCATTGTAGGCATAAATCAGTGCAGAACCGAGAAGTGCATAACAAAGGTAAGCCAGCCAGCTGCGGTACCAGGGTGGGAGTACGTTTATAATTAGTAGACGATGTTCCGCTCCCCATCCGCCAATGTAATTATTGCGTTTAATATGTAATATGTATTTCCCGTCTGTTAACCTAAGAAAAGTCACAGGACTGGAGGCAGTGGTTTCCATCCATCCATTATTACCGCCTTCTAAATGATACGCAAATTTGATCTTCCCTTTATCTGAAAAATCTATGGATGAGAAAGTGAGTGATAGAACCGCATCATTATAAGGTACGGTCAATTCGGAAATCCGTTCCTGATTGGTTTGATCTACTAATTCATCTGTCGCACTAATAAATCGATTGTTCACATATACCGAAGATAGATATGGGGGCGGAAGGTTAGCTTTGTCTGAAGAAAAGTTTTTAGGGTTAAAAAGCGTAAAACCTTTAACGCTGCCGAATGCCATTTCACCTGATCTTAGGCGCAAGGCCGCATTATAAGAGAATTGATTACTTGAGAGGCCATTCTCGCTATAATAATTACTGAAGGCTTTACTTGCCGGCTCGAAACGAGATAAGCCATTGTATGTACTAAGCCAAAGATATCCTTGGTCATCTTGAAGAATATTAAGCACCGAATTGTTGCACAGACCTTCTGCATCAGAAAACTGCGCCTTTATTTTTCCCTTTACTCTGTCGAAAAGGATCAAACCACCACCTTCAGTACCAAGCCAGAGGTTTTTATTCCGATCTTCGAATATGGCCCTAACCGGCTTGCCTACCGGATAATAAATATGTTTTTTTGCCCGGGTATCAATCTTTACCAGATCGTATGAAGTACCCGCCCAAAGCTGATGAAAAGAATCCTCTTTAATTGCGTTAAGGTCAGAAAGGCTCGCATCAAAGAGTTCAAATTGATCATTTTGAGTGTTCAATTTGTATATACCTCCATCAACAACTGCGGTTGCCCAAATTATATCTTGATGGTCCTGGTAAATCAGCCAGATATAATTGCTTTCCGGGCCTTTGTCATTAATGCAGTGATATCTCTTAAAGGATTGAGTTTGTTCATGGTATCTGTTAATGCCACCTCCGAAAGTACTGATCCAAGTGTTGCCCGCTCTGTCTGTTAATATGCTCGTAACGAGGTTGTTGCTTAAAGAATTTGATTTGCCCGGATCGTGCCTGAAATGGGAAAAGCGATTTGTTTTGACGGAGTACAGGCTTATGCCACCTCCATCTGTTCCAACCCAAATGTCGCCAGAGGCTTTTTCAGTCAGGCAGGATACATAATCGTGAGCCAGGCTGTTTTGGATAAGTGGGTTGTTGCTAAATGTTTGAAAGTGCTTTTTGGTACTATCAATAATCACAACGCCTCCATTTAATCTGGCAATCCATTTACGGTTATCTTTATCGCTATACATATAGGGTATGGTTTCACCGCTGGTATAGTTAGCCCCGTATTGTGTAAGTTTATTTTGGCTAAATTGTAGTGTCTTCAAATCCAAAGTGGATAAACCACGACCTTCAGTTCCTATCCAAAGTTTATATTCGGGATTTAGCAAGAGTGACAATACGTTCCCGTTAGAAAGCTTTTTTCCGGATGAGACCTTTGGTATTTTGTTGCCGTAAATAATGGAAAATTGATAAAGGCCCTCTCTGGTTCCAACCCATAAATAATTTTCCTTCGCCAGCATACAATTGGTAAGCTTCGTCTCCGTATTTACCATAACCAGTTTTTTTTGCTGGGCATCAAAATGATATAATCCTATACCGCTTACCGTAATCCAAACATGGTTCTGGTTCCCTTCTACTATACTTGTTATATTGGCATTGGTAAGTGGTTGTTTTTTTTCGCTGTTGAGTATCTGGTAGGGATATTTGTCTTTTTTACCTTTATAAAACATTCCGGCCCCATTGGTGCCAATAAATAAATTGCCCTTTGAATCACGGACTATTGTGTTCACCGCAACGGTTAATTGGTAGGGTTTATCCCCTCGTTTTGACGAGTAATATGCAGGCGCAAATTTTCCACTTAGTGCATTATATATGGCCACGCCTTGCCCCGTGCCAACCCAGATATTGTTTTGAGCATCTTCGGCAATGCAATAAATATAGTTGTGAGGAAGTGAATAATCATCTTTAAGCCGGTTACGAAACACTTTTACAATGCTCCCATCATAGCGGTTCAGTCCATCATAAGTACCAAACCACATATAACCATAATGATCTTGAAATATACACCTTACTGAATTATTGGAGAGTCCTTCATTTATATCAAACAGGCGCTCATCATGTTGATCGGCTTTAGTACGCCCGGCGATACATAACAAAAAGAAAAATAACAACAGGGATTTTGGCATAATTGGTCAGTTTTTTTGAAAATGAATCTGACTTTTGGTATTCATCGGGATAGACTGCATATCAGTATAGTTGATTTATTAAACTTAAATTCCATGAGAATCCATGACCCTCTCCTGGTTAGACGTATGAATTTGGTTAGTTACAATGATTGCCTTAAGCTGCGCACTGTTTACACTAAGTTAGTTATTTTAATTAAATGTTATGGTAACGTTTAATTTATTTTCGCTTTCATTTGTTTTAACAAATCAATGTGCTGTTTGCAGTTATATTTCTAGGAAAAGATACCGACCGATATTCCAATAATAGAATCACCATTTCGACTGGGCAATAGTCAAATGGAAAATCTATCTCGCATAAAAGACCCTGAAACACCCGTCCGACCGGCCTGGCGGAAGTTCATGGTGACGAATTCTGGATAGATTTAGCTTTGCTAAGTATTAACCTGGTTTTTGACTTTGCTGGTCTTTTGAAGCCGAAAGAAGAAATCTATCGGGGGCGTCGAGCTAAAACACGACTATAAGGTAAGGATAAGAAATCAGTTGTGCGTCAATTCATATTGATTTTACACAATAGATTAGCGCTTAGGGTGCTAATCCCATATTTGAGAAATGGCCTCATCACCCGGCTGATGTTGAGGTATTAGATAGAGAATTTACTTGCGGGAAATAGCTTGGGAACATCAATGTTTAACCGAAGTTATTCCATTAACGCTCCCATTAAGCCATCTATCTAACTAACTAATAAACTCCATCTAAATCCATGGCGCGTACAACTTTAACGTGTCTGAACGCTCCTGTTTCTGACCATTCCGAATCATAATTCAAACCATAAGGCCAGAAGTGACCGCCTCCTGCACTAATATTACTGGTTGGTGTTTCAAGCGCCCTGATGGTCGCAATACCATTTGCCCCAGAGTAGGTTCCTCCATTAGTCAGATCATACCAGCCACCAGTTTGTCCTACACCATAGCAATGTCCCATTTCGTGCATAGCCGTGCGTACGTTTTGATAACTCGTATTTGCACCGAAACTGATGTGACCATTTACATTAGCTTCAGCCGTTGGTACTCCTGTATTGTATGAAACACTAAGGGTTCTTGCATCCCAATCGGCGCCGGCATTATAGCGTGCACAGGCATCATTCATGGCATTTGTTATTCTGGTTATTACATCTGCAGGAACGCCATCAGTTGATGTCCATGCCCAGCCAACCTGTCCGTTATATTTTATTTTCACTAAAACCCATTGCTGATTATCGCCACCGTGTGAATCATACTGGTTGATATCGCCGCCATCTTCCAATGAAGAGCCCCAAAGATCAAGTGCCTTTCCACTTGCCCTATTTACAATGCGATAATAGTTGCTACCTAATGCTACAAACTGCCATTGCTGATTATTGGCACCGGTATAGTCATTTATCTGGATATTGCCACCGTTTGTGTTATCAGCAGCAGTTAACGCCCGGTTGCTTTCTATTCCGATTATGCTATAGTATCCACCAGATAAAGCGGTCAGTTTCCATTGTTGGTTAGTTCCGCCTGTTCCGCCCCACTGCCATACACTGGTATTGTTTCCGTTTTGGCCTCCAGGTACATCTATAACCTTACTACTGGTTTTGCTCATGATATAAAAAGTTCCATTTGCAAGCGCTTGCGGGATTTCAATAGCCTGTATGGCCTGGACTTTCTTCTTGGTTATTGCTGAATTAAACGTTTCTGTGTCATTGGGATTTACCTCGGCAACCTTCTTACAACTAGTGGTGCAAATGGCGGCTATTAAAATCGCAGCCACATACTTTAAAAAAAGCATTTTGTTTTTCATAATAATGTTTAGGTTTTGATATGGTAGTTTACGCGACAACCAAGGTTTTATATTTCCCAAAGGCGTAAAATTTTTAACTTCGAAAAATCTTTGGGCGTTAGCAATAGGTTCTTATTTTGTTTAGGATCGACTAGGTTTAGCTTGGTTTTAACAAACAGCATTTTTTAACTGAAATACCCACTGCGGTGGATGCCGAGCTTTTTTGCCTTACTGCTGTTAATAGTAAACATTTTTGATTCATATTAGATTTGGTTAGGTGATTACAGGTGAGTATTAATAATTACTTCTGTAGTCCAAATATAATATACAATAAGCGGGGAGAGGGGGCGTAAATCAATCGATTTTGGGGGGCAAATCAACCATTCTATACTTGTGTTCGTGAACAAATTGGAGAAAGTAGCTACATTCACATCAGGATTTGGATTAGCCTGTATTGAAATTATGGAAAATCTGCTCTGGTGCCGCTATCGCATCAATATTTACTAAATGTACAAGTGGATTGGTAGAAACCAGCGGTATTAATAATTTCATTACATTTGAAAATAAATGTTATTTGTACGTTTATTAATATTCGTAGCAACTGGCTGTTTTACAGATACTAATAGTTCTAAAAAATAACAATTAATCTAGCTAGTCAAAACATAATCTCATGCTAAATTTTTCAAAAGCATGATCAATAATATCCTAAATAATTAAACTAATGAAGTTTTATACAAAACGTATGTTGTTAATTGTCGCGTTGACAATTGTTTTTTTTAGTGGTTTTTCGCAGGTGGTAAAATATCCAAAGAAATTTGAAGGTTATCTTTTTGCCTATTTTGAAGGTTCGGGGCCGGGGGAAGGGCAGGAACAGCTGCGGTTTGCGGCAAGTGTTGATGGGATAAACTGGTCTGCGCTTAATCAAAATGATCCCGTAATAAAATCGGATACCATTTCCAATTCTGGTGGTATCCGGGATCCACATATTCTTAGAAAAGAAGATGCAAGTGGATTTTATATTACGGCAACAGATATGAATACCCATAGAAATGGCTGGGCTAAGAACACAGGAATAGTGATGTTAAAATCTTCTGATTTGGGCCATTGGAGCCATAGTGACGTAGATCTAGTAAAGGAATATCCTGCAACATTTGCGAAGGTGAAATGGGTGTGGGCTCCACAAACCATTTATGATCCGATAGCAAGAAAATACCTGGTGTATTTCACCATTAGGTTTGAGGATGATGATAAACTTGATTTTTATTGCGCTTACGCTAACCAGGACTTTACCGGTTTTGAAAACGAACCGACTTTAATGTTTAGCCCAAAATTTGGAGGTATTGATGGTGATATTATTTTTAAAGACGGGATATACCACTTTTTTTATAAAGGAAACACGAAAGTAGATGGAAAGGAAGTCAAAAATGGAATCCAGCAGGCCACTTCCCGATCATTGCAAGGGCCATGGGTAGAAGATTTTAAATACCTGGATGTTTATGCCGGAACGGGCACTCCGGTAGAAGGATCAAGTATTTTTAAACTGAATGATTCTCCGGACTATGTATTGATGTATGATCTGTATACAAAAGGCAGATATGAATATCAGAAGACTACAGATCTGTTTAACTTTAGCAACGCCCCATCGTCATTCAATAAGAATTTTTTTCCAAGACACGGAAGCGTGATTGGGATAACCACGCAGGAAGCCCGCCAGCTGAATAGCATCTGGAAAGGTATTCCTGGTGAATTGCTTATTCCTAAACTTCCCGGCGATCGGTTTCAGTTTGTAGCTGATGGAAACCCGATTATCACGCACCAATATACCGCAGATCCGGCAGCGATTGTAGACGAGGGGAAATTATGGCTATTTACAGGACATGATGCAGGTGGGAAGCAAAAAACTTTTAAAATGGAAGACTGGTCGGTTTTCTCCACAACTGACATGAAAAACTGGACACAGTACCCTGTTCCGCTTAAACTTGCTGACTTTTCGTGGGCAAAGGGTGGCGATGCTTATGCGGGGCAGGTGATTAAACGCAATGGCAAATATTATTGGTATATCAGCACCAATGCGCTCGGTATAGGCGTTGCCGTTTCAGATAAACCTGAAGGTCCGTATAAAGACGCGCTCGGAAAGCCTCTGCTAACCAATAACGATTGTTATGATTCTAAAAACTATTGGGCATGTATTGATCCAACTGTTTTTATTGATAAAAAGGGGCAAGGATGGATATTTTGGGGGAATAGCGAATGTTACTACGCCAAATTAAAAGAAAATATGATCGAAATTGATGGCGTTGTGAAAAGAATCAATTTTGAAGGTTTCAATTTTACCGAAGCACCATGGATACATGAGGAAAAAGGAATCTATTATCTTTCTTATGCCACTGGTTTCCCTGAAAAAATAGCTTACGCGACAAGTAAGTCCCTTGATGGCCCCTGGAAATATCAGGGTATTTTAAACGAAATAGCTGGAAATAGTGATACCAACCATCAAGCTATTGTTGCATTTAAAAACAAGTGGTATTTCTTTTATCACAATGGCGCCATGCAGCCGGGAGGAGGAAGCAACAACAGATCGGTTTGCATCGATGAACTTTTTTACAACAAAGATGGAACGCTTAAAAAAGTAGTGATGACGAGTGAAGGTGTAGGGAAGAGATAGTCAAATGATAATACGGAGATATTACCTTAATAATGGGTTGTGGTCGGTGTGCCACCAACCACGAAAGAATAAGGTATATGTGGGCATGGCTATCGTGCCTTCCAAAATAAATATCAAAACTATATAGAAATGAGGCCATATCAGAAACGATTTTGGAGATTTTTGGCAGAATAATTTTGAAAGGTCGTCATTCCCGTGAAAATGGGAATCTTAATGCGATAGAACGGCAAATAGGTAAGTCCCTACCAGATCATTAAGATGCCCAGTCAAGCTGAGCATGATGACACCGCCAAATTTAATTCTTTGCCAGCTCTGAATCTGTTATTTTGATACAGCCTCATTTTATGTTAAGTCGAAATCACTATTTTATGGTCAGATTAACAGTGAAGGTAGCAGTCACCTTGTTGCCGGAAGCCAGGGTATATACCAATGCTTGTTTCATGGTATACTTTTCGCCTGTATTTACACGGTTGGGGTACTGACCGGCGCTGAGCTTAAAATTTTGTGCATCAAACTCGCAGAACACACGCGAATTAGCCGAACTGTAGCTAATTACATAACCATTGGCATCGAACCACTGTCCATAGCCATTAGCTGTTAGGGTAGCATTCAGGTTATTATTGGGTTCAAGCGCATAGAATTTAATATCGGTACCAATTTTGTTGGTAATATCCTGTTTGGGTAATTGAAAGGCAGAAGCCAATTTAGCAATATCAATTTCGGCTGTCGCGTAATCGTAAGCAGTAGTACTCCGTTTTACTTCAAGATCGTACGTGAAGGCGACATCTTTAGGTGCCTGATTATTGTAACCAGGTAAACTGGTGTTCTGAAATTTTACTTTGTACGGCCATTGTTCATCATTGACATTGTTGTCGTCCCAGGCATGCGGATGATATTGGGTAGGGGCACCGGTCGCTACAAACCAAAGGCGGCTGCAGTTGGCCGGAATTGTAAAGGTTGCATTTCCGGAGGCACTGGTGAACATGCTGCTATAGCTTCGGGTACCATTTGTTGATATTGCAACAAAACCATACCTCCAACCCGCAATGCTGGCATCTACCTGGTTATAGCCTGAGGAATTTGGCAAGCCTTGGAACTCGGCAGTAACGGTTGTACCTGCGGCGGGCACCTCTAAAGGCAGAACATTGTAACCGGTTGTTTGCGGGCAAAAGCTTGGGGCTGGCTGGAAAGAACCATCGTTCATCAGGTTCATTTTATAATGATGTGCGCCGATTTTACCCGCGCCCAACGTACGGATGTTATCAATATCCCAGGTTACAAACTTAGTTGCCGCATCATATAATTCATCGTTTAGTTGGCTTACCGAAAGTCCGTACAAACGCTGATAAACCTGAATCGGATCTTCATAGCTCTGTGATGACTGCCATATTTTGCCGATAACAGCAATGCCTCTTTTTTGTGCCCAGTACTGATGGATCATATAATTGGCGTATCGGTAATCTTCGTGGATAAGGTGTTTTTGGTAATTATCCAGGTAGGGATCGAACCAGCTGCTAAAAAGTTCATCAGGATAGGAGACAAAAGCTTGCCATTGTGCCGTTTGTTCCCAAAAGGCATTTCCCCCTGCGCCATTACCCCCGAAACCCCACCTAAACCCATGAGATGTTCCTAAATCGCAAGATACTTGGTATTGAAAACTATGGCCAATCTCATGTCCGATTGTTGAACCAACTGGCTTGCAGGTCTGCGGACTTACCCATAATGCACCTATTGTATCGTCGTATCCTGAACCCGTTGCGCGCCAGCCATCTTCGTAATATAAAAAAATCATCAACTTGTATTTGTCCAGTTTAGAAGTTCCATTTCCGACAGTGACAAATTTTAAGGTATTCACATTCAGGTTATAAAATGATTCGGCCTTGGCCAGCAAATCATCAATATCTACTCGGTATTTTGAATCTACATTTGTAGAAGAAGGAATGTTACTACCATATCCTTTTCCCCAAAACAGTATAAAATGATCGGATTGCTTAGAGCGGGCGTAACACCATTCGCTTTCTGTAGCGTTCCAATCCATATTCTGCATGGATTTTGGTTTGTAAATCTGAAGGGTGGTTGTTGCCTGCACATTGGTTTCATTTGCAGGTGGATCAGGTGTTACCTTAGTTTTCTTACATGCTGTAAAGTTTAATAATAAGATTAAGGAAAGTAAGGCACCGATTTGCCGGTGAAGGATTAATTTTGATAAGTGGTTCATGGTTTAGGAGTTAATTGATTCAGCAAATTAACCAGAACTCTAAAACTATCGTTGCAGGTTTTTACCTATAAATAACTCATTTTTAACCTGATGTCGTTACATCATTTGCGCTAATTCATATTTGAGTTTTTTACGCTTTTGTTTGTATAGCATAAATTTAACAAAGCCAGGTGCACTTAACCAATCAAAGCCCGATCTTTTTCTTATTAACCAGTAAACCTTCAATAGCCAGTATATCAATTTCAGTATTTAAGAAACAACATATGGCGTCTTCCGGACTAGAGGCCATGGGTTCGTTCATGACATTTAATGAGGTATTAATCACTGCCGGGCATTCTGTAAGGTTGTAAAATGCAGTAATTAACTGATGAAAATCAGGATGATGTACTTTGCTTACTGCCTGAACCCTGGCCGTTCCGTCAACATGTACGGCTCCTGGAATTAAAACCGCATCTAGTGCCTGACGGCCGGTTTGATCACCTAAATAGTTTTCAGTAAACAACATGTAACGGTTTTTCGGGCCTTCGCCAAAATATAAACTGGCAAATTCTTCCAAAATAGCTGGGGCGAAGGGGCGGAAAGACTCCCTAAACTTAATTTTTGCATTTAGTATGGCTTTCATTTCACTCTTTCTGGGGTCAGCCAGAATACTTCGGCAACCCAATGCTCTTGGTCCGAACTCTGTTCTGCCTTTGAAATAGGCGATGATCTTTCCTTCAGCTAAATATGCAGCTATTTCACGATGATAAAATTCACCTTCAACCTTTTCATAATTCAGTCCATAAACACGCAATGCTGTAATCACCTCATTTTGAGTATAACTTGGGCCAAGCAGTGATTGTTTCATTCCATCTGTCTGCGATTCGGAATTTCTAATACCCGATAAATGTGTATTGTATACGCTGTAAGCGGCACCCAATGCACCACCGGCATCACCCGCTGCAGGTTGTACCCAGATATTTTTGAAACCAGAATGCTTCCTGATGGATGAATTAATGATACAATTTAACGCAACTCCTCCTGCAAGACAAAGATTTTCTATTGCAAATTCCCTGTAAAGACTTTGAGTCAGTTTAATCATGATCTCTTCCGTTACCCTTTGTATCGAACTGGCCAGGTCTTTGTGAAACGCTAATATTTCTTCGTCGTTCCCACGCACTGGATGGCCAAAAAGCTTGTCGAATTTTTTATTGGTCATCTTGAGTCCAGTACAGTAATTAAAATAATTCATGTTGAGGAGGAAGGAACCATCTGCTTTCACATCGATTAAATGGTCATAAATGAGCTGTTTGTATACGGGTTGGCCATATGACGCCAGGCCCATTACTTTATATTCGTCAGAATTCACTTTGAAGCCTAAATAGTAAGTGAATGCAGAATATAAAAGGCCAATGGAGTTGGGAAAATTTATCTCCTTTTTTAAAGTCAGTTGTGCCGAATTGCCGATTGAAACCGTAGTGGTTGCCCATTCGCCTACGCCATCCACAGTAAGTACAACAGCCTTTTCAAATGGACTCGGGTAAAAAGCGGAGGCCGCATGGGCGTGGTGGTGATCGGTAAACAGGATGGTGTGCGATTTTTCGCATTTGGGATCAATCGAATTAAGTGCCCTAGCTATTTTTTTTTTGATGAATAACTTATCTTTCAACCATATTGGCATTGCTTTTAGGAAAGATTTTAGTCCCCTGGGTGCAAAATGAACATAAGTTTCGAGTAAACGTTCAAATTTCAAAAAAGGCTTTTCGTAAAATACAACATGGTCTACTTCTGCCAAAGAGATATTAGCAAATTTAAGACAAAATTTTATCGCTTCTGTCGGGAATGACTCATCATTTTTAATCCTGGAAAAACGTTCCTCTTGCGCTGCAGCTATAATTTCTGCATCTTTTAATAAACATGCTGCGCTGTCATGATAGTAAGCAGATATCCCCAAAATATAGCCCATGTTGCGTGCTTGTTTAGAATAGACTGTAAATGAATGGGGCCAGTACCGAACCATGCGCTGCCACCAATACTAAACCCAGGGTAATCAGGATAATAAACAAAGGCCATAACCAGTATTTTTTGCGCTGGGTTAAAAAATGGAAAAATTCGATCAGTGTATCCATTGCAGATATAATTTAGAACTGTTGATTAAATGAACCTATCGGACGATCTGATACCTCTTCCCAATAAGATGCAAGCTGCTTATTCTTTTTTGTTTTTAAACTCTGCTTTTTAAACAGGCGCCTTAAAAAGGCGATAGGGCTTAAAATGAAAATAAATACCAGGGTCAACAAAACGGTACCATTAACCACTCCCAGGATGTGACCAATGTTTAACCATATTTTTCTTATGGGTTCAAGGTATAGGGGAGCGACGATCGCCGTTATGATTAATCCTAATGATAATAACAAAAAAAGGTGCTGCAGGTAGGTTCCCTTCCAGAAAATAATACAGAGTAAAACAAAGGCGGTACCTACAATAAGGCCGAACTTTCTGTTTTCTAACTTTTTGTTGCACATGTTACCGGCCATTTTTGTTGATGTATTTTGCCGCTGCTTCATCAGCCCGGAGCTGGTGATAATAGCTGGCAATCAATTCGTTGATGTTGTTAGATGGCGTTTCTTTTTTGAGTTTGATGATGTTTTTCAATATTTGTTCAGTTTGCGTATCCAGATAGGTTTGCTGACCACCATGTTTTAGGCCATCATTATATTGCAGAGCTTTCTCTGGAAGATCTGATTTAAAATAAAATAGAAAAAGATTATTGGCATTCTCTGGTGTTGGTGAAATGTCGTATGCTTTTTTAAAATAAAACTCAGAAGTTTGAAGGTCCGCCAGTTCGAAACCCAGGCGGCCTGCATAAGTATAATAACTGGTTTGGTAGGGATTTTCCAGCAATACCGCTTCGGTAACCTTTAATGCTTTTTGTTTGTCGCCATTGGCCATGGCGTTTTTATACAAATTGTCCATGGCTGTTCTCCAGCTAATCCGATCTACCGCCAATGCACCCGCAAGTTGTTCATCAATGGAATTTCCACGGTTATAGTTAGCATTTATGGGTTCATTAAAAGGCCAACCTGATCGGAGCATCATAATCTGATATACACCATATAACGAATCTACTTTGGTAACAGGCATGTTCGCCAGCAATTGTGCAAAAGAAATTTCGCTTTGTTTTTTGGCGGGTATTAAATTCCTGTCGTTAATCTGCTGATAAAAAGATTCGCTCATGAGGGCGTATCCCAATAAATTTGGGTGTACATGCTCTAAGATGGTTTTTTTACCAATTATACCACCAGTTTCATTTTTCTCAAACAGGTTACGGGTATCAGCCAGGTAAATGCCTGGATATTGTTTGCACAGTTTTTTAATGATCTGGTTTAAAGCTTCTGGTGCTCTGAAACGCAGCTGATCATATTCTTTCGCTAAAACAAAATTCGCTTTTGCGGCTTTAAAATCACCATTTGCATATTTTTCTTGGCCCGTTGCGTAAGTGTTTTTCGCGGAAAATTTACCATCACTAACAAATGGTTTAAGGTCTTTTTCGTTGCTTACCAAGGTACCAATTATTGTTGGGATGTGTTTTTGTGAAAGCAATTGACACAATTCTTTCATATTGTTGTTAAACTGCGCTATACCACGGTTAAAATCATCAGATTGATAAGCAATTTGCTGCTTGGTTACCATGCGTTTCATCAGGTTTTCCCGCTTATCGATGTTTTTTCCAAAAAGGTTTGAAGTCCCCTCGATGATGCGGTCTGCTAACTGTACTAACTTAAGTTCACGTAGTTTGATTACTAATTTTATCCAGGTGTTATTACCCTTGATACGGCTGGTAGAGCCAATGCCCAAAGCGCCATAATATTCGTTATGTCCGGTATACACCAGTACCAGATCTGGCTCATAATTGACAATTTGTTTGGCAAAATCTAATACCGTGTAAGAATTTACCGCCGTAAGAGAAACATTAATCACCTCGAAGTTAAGGCCGGTGTATTCGTGCATCAGCCGGTATTGCAACCACCTGTGGAAAGATCCATTGTGCATATATGGGTAGCCGGCAGTGGTCGATTCGCCGATCACAAATATCCTAAAGGTATTTTTGGATTTCACGATGCTGAAGTGTTCGCGGTTACCCTGTGTTGCATTGGCTCTGTTGGAAAAAAACTTGTAAGAGGCGGTAGGATTCATCATCATATAGCCCTCCTGATCAGGATCTTTGATAAATAAAGATGGATCAAATCCATAATTAAACAAGCGTAACAGGATTTCGATGAAACATAAAAATACCAATGGCAGCGCCAATGCCGCTGCCTTAAAGTATATTTCTTTTCCCTTGCTCATTATTTAACAGATTGTTATAAAAACCAGCATAGCGTTTTGCCTAGAGTTTAACGGAAAATTTACGACCATTGTAACTAATTGATCTATCCACCTTTTGGTTATCAATGCTTATTCCATTCTGCTTGCTTACCATTACGATGTTGAATTTGCGTTGACCCAACATGCCTTTAAACTGTCCTTTTCTATCCGAAAGGGTAAGTGTTTTTGTAGCGTCGTTCCATTTGAAATGGATTTCTGAAAATGCGCCATTCTCATAGTTATAACTGTCGTTTTCATCTTCATATAAAACAAAATCCCCATTATCACCAGGGTATATGCGGATATCCAAGTCATTCCAGCTTTTTTCAGTAGCATATTGCACTTTTGGCCCCCAAGGTACAATTGAACCTGCTTTTACGTAAAGAGGCATAATCTCCATCGGTGTTTCACGTCTAATCGTTTGTCCACCTGTGAATACTTCACCAGTCCAGAAATCAAACCATTTGCTGGTAGCCGGGAGATATATTTCTTTACTTGTCATCCCCTTATCGGTAACTGGTGCAACGAGAAACGCACTTCCGAACATATATTCTGAACTGTTTTCGAAACCTTTAGCATCGTTAGGAAACTGCGAATATAATGGGCGCATAAATGATCCGGCATCGTGAGTTACCGACCAGGCAGTTGCGTAATTGTACGGAAGTAAACGGTAGCGGAGGTTGATAAACTTCTCCTGGATATCAAATGCCTGCTCTCCTTTTTTGCCAAACTGATATATTTCTCTTGGTATATCCGTACCGTGCGAGCGCATCAAAGGAGTAAAAGTTGCAAACTGCATCCAGCGGTTATATAATTCCTGGAAATCGGGATTTTTTGCGCCGCCACCTTTTACAAAATCACCCGCAAAAAAACCACCAATATCGCCATTCCAATAAGGTAAGCCGCTTAATGAAAAGTTTAATGCTGCGGGTATCTGTCTTTGTAGGGTAGGCCAGTTGGAGCCAACATCGCCGCTCCAGGTATTGGTTGCATAACGTTGCTGACCGGCAAATGCTGACCGGGTTAACAGCAATACACGTTTCTTATTACTTGTGGCCCTTTGGTGATTATAGACCCCTCCGGTGTGTTGAAGTGGAAAAGCGTTCTCTACACTTCGGTAACTTCCTAAATAGGTAGGCTGATCAAAATCCTGTTCCTTCACATTAATATGGTCTGGTTCTGTCGAATCGAGCCACCAGGCATCTATACCTAATGAGAATATGCCTTTGCTTAGATAGCTCCAGTAAATATCGCGGGCAGTGGGATTATAAACATCGTAAGGTTTTGTGTTTGCACCTGGCGGCCATGTATCAAAGTTCAGGAGCATGTTTTTTGATTTGAACTCCTGGTATTGCGGAGTTTTAGGTGCAAAACCTGGCCATGAAACAATAAATAGATGAGCGTTAAGCTGATGCACACTATCCACCATGGCTTGTGGTTTTGGGAAAGTGGTGGGGTCAAAACTCATGGCATTCCAATTGTCGTCTTTTCCCCAGTATTGCCAGTCTTGTACAATACCATCGAGTGGGATGTTTAATGCTCTGTATTTCTTCACCACATCAACAAGCTCAAACTGGGTTTTGTAGCGCTCGCGCGATTGGCTGAAACCAAATGACCATAAAGGCATCATAGGAGATTGGCCGGTAAGCGCACGCATTTTTGCCACCACGCCATCGCCACCTCCACCATACATAAAATAATAATCGGCGCAGTTGCCCACTTCCGAATCGAATGAAGTTTCCTGAGCGCTATCTGTAAATGTAGTTGGTGAATAATTGTCCCAGAAAATGCCGTAACCTTTTACCGATTGGAAGAAAGGGATGGCAACTTTTGTGTTTTCCTGTTTAAGGCGTAGTTTTTGCCCCCTTTGGTTTAACTTTCCATTTTGTTGCTGGCCAAGGCCATAAATAACTTCGTCCTTATCTAATAAATAGCCTTGTCTAACCGTGTAAGTTGGGTTACCGGCATCTTTTATTGCGGTGAACTTGGTGCTATTATCTTTTTCCGTAAACAACTTCTTACCGTTTTGAGTCTCAAATGAAACTTTTCCCGTTTTTAAGTTAACTATTGCAGTTATTAATTTACTGCTGATGGTCACATTTTGCCCATTGTTTTTGATATCTAGCTTTAACTGCTCAGGACGTTTGATAACAGAAAGACTTTCTTTTTTTTGCTGGCTTCCTTCAGGCCTTTTAAAAACACGAACAATAGTTGGCGAATAAAAACTGATCTCTACGTCCATCGATTGGATAACCGCATGGATGCCCTGTGGTGTTTTTTGAAAAGATTGAGCTTGTACTGAAATGTGGTAGCCTAAAAATAAAGTGATTACGGCAATAAATTTTCTTTTCATCATTTATATCATTTGAGGTTGTATTATAAAATAGTTTTTTCTTTTGATCTTGTCGGGTAAAATCATCAATTACAAATACCTAACAAATGTCGTCATTGTGAGAAGAAATCTGTTTTACAATACAACCTCGTTATTCAGGATTAATATCCTGGGTTTTGTTTTATATTCGGGTTTTTAGCTAACTCCGCACGTGGTATGGGTAATAGTGTGCGATAATCTCCGTTTGGCGAGTGTGATAACCAAGATTTTTTGGTGAATACACCAAACCTGATCATATCCTGCCTGCGTCGTCCCTCTGTGTTAAATTCCCAGCCCAGTTCATCCAGGAACCTTCCGTATTGAATATCAGCTCCACCTTCTACCGTAGAAGTCAAGTGGTTGCGAAGGCCATAGTTGTATACACTACCTTGTAGTAATTGGCTACCGGTTACAGTCGCTTTTGAAGGATTGTTTAAGAAAGATCGCTGACGAACTTGTGTTACCAGTGCAGCAGCACCAGCAGCATCTCCTGTTCTTAACAGACATTCTGCCTTCATCATTAAAACATCGGCATATCTTAACAAAGGGAAATCGTTGTTCATCCCTACCAGGGCGCCTTGCTTGAATTCAAATTTCCCCAACCTGAAACCATGTACTTCGTCTGATTGGTCAACCCCCGGAAGTTCATTGATGTAAATTAGCGGTTTACCATTACTGGCACCAAGTGTTCCCAATAAAACAGCGCCCGAAGAGGTATATTGCTGTCCCTGTACATAATTGTCTTTTAATCGGTTATCATCGGGATCAAATGTGCTTACAAATTGTGGTGTGGCACAAATTCCGCCCCAGGGTGAGTTTTTGAAGTTGTAGGTAGCCTGGTTTTCTGGCTGAAGTGTTTCCATGTGCAAGGTAAAGGCATCAGCACCGTCTGCAGTAAACTTTTCATCAAAAGGTATAGCAAAAATGGTTTCTCTGCTGCCTTCATTTGCGTCAAGAAAGATAGATTTCTGATTGGCTTCCAGCGTATATACATTTGATGCAATGATCTCATTACACGCAGCAATACATTGCGTATAAGCAGGTGTGCCAATATATACGTTTGCATTAAGGTAAATTTTAGCAAGCAGGGCCGTAGCAGCCCAATAATTAAACTTGCCGTAGGTAGCCTGATTATTGGCTTTGCTCAGGTTTGGAAGGCTTTCGGTAAGCTCTTTCACAATAAAAGCATATACCTGTGCACGGGTACTTTGCTGAGGAAGAAATCCGGATGGTACATCAAATTTATCTACAATGGGTACACCGCCAAAGAAATCGCATAGAGCATAATAATAAGATGCTCTTAAGGCGCGTAACTCGGCTATGGTAGCGTCTTTTCCAGTGGTAATGGGGATCAGATTGGATTGAATCTGGTAAAGTACACGGTTGCATGAAGTAATGCCTCCATAGGCATTGTTCCAGATCTGATAACTGTTGTCCTCATCAGATGTCCATCTATGTTCGTGCATGCGGCGATAAATCCCATTATCCACCCAGCCGTTAGGGCGGGCTGGTATTACGGCTTCATCGCTGGAAATCTCGTTGGTACGAAAGATAGAGTTGTTGCTTCTTCCAAGCATTAAAGGCCTCCAATAGGTATAACCTGCACCAACCAGCGCTGCTACATCAGAAGTACTAGGGCTAAACTTATTTTGAATAAATGCTGAGTAGTTTTCATCCTTCAACTTTGTGCAGGAGGCTAAACTAATAACCAGGACCACAAGTGTCATGATGCCAGTACTCAATATATATCTTGTTTTCATGATGAAAAGGATTAAAGGGTAAGAGAAAAACCAAGTGTAAACGTACGGGCAGTTGGATACTTATCTGGAGAATCATTGCCAGGTGCCAGGCCGCTCCAGTCTACTTCTGGGTCTAGGCCTTTATAGCCTGTAATGGTAAAAGTGTTTAATGAAGAAACATACACTCTTGCACCTTTAAGATATTTGGTTTTTAGCTTGTTAAAGGTGTAGCCCAATACAATATTGTCAATTTTCCAGAAATCGCCGTTTTCTACATAATAGCTGTTAAATTCAACAGGCATATTTTTATTAAGAACAGCTGTGCCAAAAACCGGATCGTAAGCTGATGCCAGTCGGTTATAGTTCTGAATACCCGTATTCTCATAATACATTCTTTGTAAATTGAGAATCTGGAAACCAAATGCACCACGCATGGTAACACTTAAATCGAAGTCTTTATACCTGAAGTTGTTGTTCCATCCACCAGTAAATTTAGGAATGCCGTTTCCAAGAACTTTTTTATCTTCAAAGGCATGGTTAAACTGGCTGTAAGAAACATCTTCACCATTTCTTCCTTCATAAATCCACTGACCGTCAGCCGTTACACCTTTAACCTTAAAGCCGTAAAAATCTCCGATGTTGTCACCAACGCGAACAATGTTGGTAAAAGTGGTTGCTGGTGGGCCTGTTCCCCCAGTAGTAAAAAAGTCGTTTGTAGCTTTGTATAAATCGTTAGATAAGCTAACCAGTTTATTTCTGTTGGTCGAAAAGTTGAAACTTGTTGTCCATTCAAAATCCTTGTTTTGTATCGCTACGAGGTTTAACAAAGCCTCAATACCCCTGTTTTGCATAGTACCCACATTTGCCCTTGTACTGGTATAAAGGTTTGGCGGGCTAGGTACCTGGTAGTCAAATAACAAGCCGTTATAATTTCTGTTGTAAGCATCAAACGTACCTGTAATTCTTCCTTTAAACAGGCTAAAATCCAGACCAATATTGGTCTCTCTTTTTTCTTCCCAGCGTAAAGCAGGATTTGGATTTTGTGTAGGAACCAGTGTTTGGATCCAGTTGCCGTTAGAATACACATTGGCACCATAACCCAATAAGGCAACAGCAAGGAATCCATTGCTCGGTTGGTTTCCGGTTACGCCGTATCCTGCGCGAAGCTTTAAGTCATCAAAGATGGTTTGATCTTTCATGAATGCTTCGTTGGTGATTTTCCATCCCACAGATACGGAAGGGAAATTACCATAAGGTTTTTCAGCACCATAAAGTTGGCTGGCACCTTCTCTTCTTAAAGAGGCCATTAAAAGGTATCTGTCTTTGTAGCTATAGGTTAACCTGCTAAAAAATCCGATCAGGTTGGTTTCTGAATAGCCACTTCCCAAAAGTGCATCTAAGGCTCGGTTAGCACCACGACCCTGTTGAATATTGTAATAACCAAAAGCATCTGTAGGGAAATCATAATTCCGCTCATAAAAATTCAGGTATGAATTATCCTGATAACTGTATCCACCCAACAAAGAGAAACTGTGATCGCCCAGTTTTTTGGAATATTGAGCCGTAAGCTCGAGCAATCTGTCTATACTTTGGGTAGAACCCAGTGCAGCATAGCCATTAAGTTTATCTCTGATGTTTGAAATGTGGAATTTCGATTCTGAATAACCACCATTTGAAACAAACTTGGTGTATGAACCTAAAGCACTTAGTTTAAGATCTGCGATTGGGGTATAAGTAATCTGTGAATTTAAACGTTGTGTGGTATTTTGGTTAAGGCCTGTGCTTTCGAAAAGGCGCGCAACTGGGTTATCATAATCAAAATTGTTTGGCTCTTCAAAATAATGTCCATCATTGCCATAAAGCGGCGAGGTTGGGTTGCGGATCAGGGCCTGACGGTAAACTCCGCCATTGAAACTTCCACCATCCCGGGTTTGGGTAAATTTATTATTTTGTACCAAAACACCCATATTGATTTTTACCTTATTATCAAACATGGAATGGTTGATATCTGCCCTTGCAGTAAGCGTAGCGTTATCAGATTTTTTAAATATTCCGTTTAAATAGCGGTAGTTTATGGTAGCCAGGTAATTAGTTTGGCTATTACCCCCACGGAAAGTAATATTATGGATGTTGGTAATGGGGGTTTTGTTCGAAATCTCTTTTAACCAGTCTGTATTTGCACCAAGATCGAATGATGGCAGACGTGTTCCTTCGGCAATCTGTCTGCGATAGTCATCGGCAGTAAGCATATTGAGTTTTCGGGCAATAATCTGGGTACTTACAGAACCACTATATTCTACTACATTGTTGTTTTTTCCTGAAGCCCTTTTAGTGGTAATGATAATTACACCATTGGTTCCGCGCACACCATAAATAGCTGCTGCTGAACCATCTTTTAATACATCTATTGATTCGATATCTTCAGGAGCAACTAATTTAAGGCTACTTGGTACACCATCTACAATCACCAGGGGATCGGCATTGGCACCAAAGAGTGTATTATTACCACGAAGCCTGATCTGACTGCCCGAAGTAGGATCGCCGTTTGGGGTACTAACCGTTAGTCCGGCTACTTTACCCTGAATTAGCTGACCTGCATCTAATACAGGCGATTTAACAAAATTTTCAGCCTTCACACTCGCTACTGAACTGGTTACGTCACCTTTACGTTGCAAGCCATATCCGATTACGACCACATCTGTTAAATTATTGGCTTCTGCTTTTAGCTTAACATTGATTTCAGTTCTGTTGTTAACTGTTATTTCCTGTGAAGTAAAGCCTATGGAGCTAAAAATTAAAGTTTCACTGCCAGTTGGTACCTTAAGGCTGTACGTTCCGTTTGGTGCTGTTTGCACACCTGTGTTGGTGCCTTTAATTTTAATGCTTACAGAAGGAATCGGAAGACCGGCCTCATCAGTAACTTTTCCGGTAACAACAATTTCGGCTGTTTTATTTGTGGAGGGTTCAATGATTGCCCTACGCTGAATAATAATAATGTTGTCTTCGAGCTTGTAGCTGATGGGTTGTGATTTCAGCGAAAGATCCAATGCCTCTGCTAAGCTAATTTTATTCACTTCTATACTCACCGGATGAGTTCCGTTAAGCATTTGCCTGGTGTACAAAAACTGGTAACCAGTTTGACGCTCAATTTCCTTAAAAATTTTTTCAACAGCCGCATTCTTTTTCGAAAGAGTTACGGTTTGTCCACTACTGGCCAAAGAGAGCTGTAGCATTAAGGAAACTAATAGTATGCATGTTAATTTCATAACCAGTAGCGGTTTACGCAGATAGGCCAACAGCCTACTTACGCGTGCATAATAATTCATATATTTGAATGTTTGGGTTTATACTTGGTTGTACTATTGTGTAGATTACTTGGTGGCGATCCAAACATCAGGTCAGAGTGTTCCTAGCACTCTGGCTTTTGTTTAATGGATGGGCCATCCTTTTTGGTAAGGTTATGGCATAATCGTAACGCTCCTTCCTTTAATTTTAAAGTGTAACAATCCGGTCAGCTCCAGTCTGTGGAGCACCTCTTCCAAATTCTTTGATTTTGGAATTGAACCGACAAATTCCTCTTGCGTTATTTCACCCTGATATTTGATATCAACATCATACCATCGTGATATTTTTCCCATCACCGTGCCTATGCGTTCGTGTTCAAATGAGAAATTTCCGTTTTTCCATCCCATGACATGGTTGGTATCCACATTTACAATGCAGATTTTTTTACTGGAAATGGCCTGCTGGCCTGGTAATATTATCTTTTTGCTGGCACTGGTACTTACCTGTACCGAACCCTGAAGCAAGGTTGTTTTAGGTGTTTCGCCATTGCCATACGCAGAAATGTTAAAATGGGTACCCAATACTTTTACATTTGAACCCTCGAAATCCACAATAAAGGGTTTATCTGCATTGTGGGTTACCTCAAAATAGGCCTCACCCTTTAGGGCAATTTTCCTGCTATTGCCCGAAAAAACTACCGGATAGGTTATTTTACTCTCCGCATTTAGCCAAACCTTACTTCCATCAGGAAGCTTAACGCAGTATTGCCCGCCGCGAGGCGTTACAATAGTGTTCGAATTGCCAGATGCCAAAACAGCAAGTGTATTGATTTTTCTGTATTTTAAAAGACCATTGCTTTCTTTCTCAATAGAATAGCCATTTTCTACAGCAAGTTGCCCTTTGGTAAAATTGTTAACTTCAATACGCTTCCCGTTGGAGAGAATAAGCAACACTTTATCACTTCCACCATAAATTGATTTTGCAAGTGGGGTGGAAGTGCTTTGGGGAAGTATGGCTAATCTATTTTTGTTTAAGTTAACGTAGTATAAGAATATAGAAGAACACACCAAAACCAATATGGCCGCTGCGGCCGTGATTTTAAAAGCTGCATGTTTCCAATACGGTAATTTGGTAATCGATAAAGCATCTAAACGCATTTCGATTTTTTTTGTCAAATCTTCATGCTGTTCAATGCCTAAACTATCGGTTTTTTGTTCGAACGAAGCGCTATATTCCTGCATGAATGCATTCAGTTCAGGCTCATCTAATTGTTTTAACCAATTAAAAAAGTCCTGCTGTTCAGGCTCGCTCAATTCACCTTGAATTAATTTTTGCTTGATTTGCTCAACATCCTTTCGTTCCATATCTGATAAGACGTATGGGAAAAGAAAAAGAACCCCTCGTTAAAGAAAAAAATATAGAAAGGAAATAAAAGGTGCAATCCTGTAAAAATGTTTCAGGTGATTCCTTAGAAAAGCCATGCCGGTATATAGCTGTTTTTTAACCACCGATTTTGATACTTTTAGTTGTAATGCAATCTCATCAAGAGAAAGGTCTTCATGGATTTTAAGCTCAATAATTTTTTTTCTTTTTTCGGGAAGCAGGTTAATGCCATTGTGCAGATGGCTCAAGGTCTGTGAATAAATTAAATGATCGTCAGCGTTGATGGAACAATCTTCTTCCATCTTTTTTGAAATTTCCTTAATTCTGATCTGTGTTTTTGATTTTCTAATATGATCGATTAAAAGGTTGCGTGCGCAACGGTAAAGGTAAGGTTTGAAAGACCCGATAAGTGCAAGGTTTTTTCTGTTAAGCCATATCTTAACGAAGATATCCTGAACAAGTTCATCTGCCAGATCGGTATCGCCAGAAATTGAAGCGACGAATTTTCGTAAATTTTGAAGATATTTCCTGTACAACAAATTAAACGCGGGGCGATCACCGTCAGCTACGCGTAGCAAAAGTTCTAGTTCCTCTGAAACATCTTTCATCTGCTTTATGAATTTGGTTAGATAAAAACCCCTCAATAGCTAAATTGAGGATGTTTGCGTCCAAAGAATTTCGCCAGTCAATCATTTTTTGATTAATTTACCAGCGCCTAATTTCATTCAACGTCCGTACGAATGTAGCAACACTTATCAAATAAAAAAATAAAGTGGAAATTTTTTTAACGTATTTATAACGTTTATTTTTTTTAAGCTTTTCTGATGCCTAACAAATACGCTTCCAAATCGGTATCCAGGGCGTTTTTTGCCCAGTATGGATGTTGTAGATTTACTGGTATTAATGATGTGTTAATAAGTCGCAGACCGTTTTAATGCACAAGGATAATTTTGCTATAGCCAAAGGTTTCCTGGTGATGAATTGGACCTTTAATCCCATCTTTTGTATTAACCTGGGTTCGATTATTTGTAAATGAAAACTTGAATTTTAGGCATTTAATATAGATTTGATCGTCATGCTGAATTTATTTTACAAGTAGATATGATGTTTTCAATTGCCTTGTAGCTACTTCCGTGGTCAGCATCTATCCTGCAAATAAGAACCTGAAGTAGATTTACTGCGTAGCTTTTCGCTGCGCTACAGGTCAGGGTGTCGGCTAGAAATAAAAATGTCCGTAAAACATCTTCAGAACAGATCGAACTCAGGTTATTAACATTGATTTGCAACAAACCAACCTATTTATCATTTCGGTACGAACTGTTTCCCAATTGCTTATTTTAAGGTCACATCCAGGTAAACCGAATGTCTTCCGTAACTATCATAAAATGGTTTAAATAATACTCCATCTATCGTAAATTCCAGTTTGGCTCGATCGCCTTTGATGGTTTTTCCTAAATCATCAGCATTAAAAACAACCTTACGCCAGTCTTTTCTGGCCTCTGGCTCTTGGGCAGCAAGCAGTATTGGACCGTAGAACAAACTCGCGATATTCTGCTGATCCATTACCGGATCTAAATGAAACTGGAAAGGCATCGTTAAATCAACCTGATCTCCGGATTTCCAGTTTCTAGAAATTTTAAGATAAGTTCCAGGAACTGCATTTAACTCTTGTTGCTGGCCATTAATTTTGACAACGAAACCCTTTGTTGCCCATCCCGGAACCCGCACGTAAAGGTCAAATTGACCACTACCGCTGATCTTTAAACTGGTTTGATCTGATTTTGGATAGTTGGTCGTTTGTTCAATCTTCATTTTTCGCTCCGACCAGTTTAATACAGATGGAATGAAAAGGTTAACATATAAAGATTGATTTTGCTGATCTTTAAAATAAATCGAATTCTGTAACTTGGTACTGCTTTCTAATGCGGTACCATTGCAACAGGTAAAACCGGTCATGTCATCATTGCTGAATTGTTTTGCCGAACCTGGTCTAAGGGATATATGGTAAGTATTTCCGGGATTATCTTTTGCTACGGAAGCTAAAATATCATTATATAAAGCGCGTTCGTAGTAGTCCATTAATTCTGCTTTTTGATCGAAAAGAAATAGATCTCCCGTAAGTTTAAGCATATTGTAAGTAGCACAGGTTTCATTTTGCCCACCTTCAGAGAATCCATTTTCGTACAAGGTTCCAGGTTGTGCAATAAAGCATTCTGCATTGGCCGGATTTCTTGCACCAGCGACACCGCCTATACTATACATATAATTATTTACAACTTTATGCCAGAAGTTATCAGCAATTTTAAAGTAATCTGACTGGCGGGATACACGATAAAGTTCCATGCTGCCAACAATCTGTGGAATATGCTGATTGGCGTGAAGGCCACGAAAAAGATCTACGTTTTTCGCTAAGCCACTGGTATGCTCGGCATCGCCATAAAATAAACGAATGTTATCAAAAAGCTGTGCCGCTTTCAGGTATTTTTCCTTTCCGGTGATTCTGTAAAGATGTGCCATTGACTCATTCATACCACCAAACTCACCAGCAATGTAGGTATTCCACATTTTGGTTAAGGTTTGTTGTGGTAAAGCACTTAGCCGGATGTATACCCAATCACCCATATTGCTTGCAATTTCGAGGGCTTTTTTATTTCCGTTAACTTCGTAAATATCAATTAGCCCTGCCAATATTTTATGTAAAGTATAATAGGGAGCCCAGATCTGATTGTTTTGTCCACCGTATTTCGCCCCATTTTCAAGCATGATAAACTGGTCTGGTGGGTAAGCACTGATGAAACCTTTTCCCCAATTCCAGTAATCCCTTCTGATTCCTTTTTCACTGATATCAGAATCATAAGCAGTTTTTCCCGGACCATAAGGAATGGCCAAAGGATCAGCAACAAAAGCACCTCCCGCTTTCTGAGGTTTTCCCGATAATTGAGATAGGGCATAAAGTGTGTTTACCATATATTCCATCTTATCGGCAAAAATTTTCTGCATTGTTTGATCACTACCTGAGCCGGCGTAAGCCTGTGCAATCGCACTTAAATAATGTCCTGTAGCGTGACCTCTCAATTTAGTATCTTCGCTGTCCCATACCCCAAGCGGTTTTGCGCCTGCAGGCTGTTTCTGACCAAAAGCATGGCGAAACATATATAGGAAAGAATTAGGGTCTGTTTTGGCCAATGTGCGGATAAACTTATCCCTGTTTTCAATAAATTTCGTATCATGGCCTTCATGGTCAGCTTTTAGGGTGACCTGGTTCAATGCAAAAGGTAGTAGCTTAATGTCAGGTGTTATGCTGTTTTGGCTCCCGGTTACGGTAACCAGTGCTTTTGGCTTAAAGTTTGTTCCTGGTACATAACCGGTAATGGTATAATTTCCTGGCTGCCTAACTGCCGAGTTATCTGTTGGATTGGGCCAGATTACTTTTACCATTGGGCCAGTTTTACCTGGTTGATAAGTTCCGGCAATAGCCCCTGGTAACCGGGGAAGATCACCTACACTCGTTGTCACCTCAATATTATTTACGTGAGTTAGGTATTTGGTATATAATTGAGATACATCCGCAGAAAAATGTTGCAGGTCATCATCCGTTTTTGCCGAAGTGTTTACTGTCGTTTCATGAGTTTGATTTTGTCCGTGCTGATAAATCGAAACAATTTGTTTAGCGTTTAAGGCGACCCGATAAATCCTGAAATCATGGATTAAAGCATTCAGTTCTTTACTTTTGGCTGATATGGCATTGCCAAGGATCAGTGTCTTTTTATCCGATTTTTGCTGACCAAAAATTGCGGTAAGGTCAAAGTTGATATTTTTTGCTTCAGCAACTTTTTTACCATTAAGGTAACTAGTCATAGATTTTGAAGGAATATCAACAACAATAGCCAGATGAACCCATTCGTTAAAAGCAGGAGCAGCTGCCTTTGTGATATTAGATTGCTTTCCATTTTGGATCATAGCAAGAAAACCCTGATCGCCTTGTTTAACGTTGAATTGTGAGGAAAAATGCTTCTCCTCGTTTTGACCGAAGTCGAAAAAGCTTTGTCCCGGACGCTCGCTTTTAACCAGAACCCAAGCGGTTATGCTGATGGATTCAATATCTGCTAATGTCCCATCAGGTATATTTACATAAGTTCCGGCAGTTCCTGGCAGAAAAAGTACTTTTCCGAAGCGACTGTCTTCTATAAATTGAGGTTGACCTCCAACGAGGTTTGCATGGAAGCGATTTCGTGACCAATCTTTTAAATCACCTTTGAGTTCATATCTGGCACTCATGGCCGTTTCTCCAATACCATCCAGTATCTGATCGCCATTTTGCGCCAGCGCGGTGTTGCCTGCCAATATACAAATAGCAAGACATGGAATAACGCAACGGAATACTTTATGAATTTTAATACTTAGCAGACTTCTCATAATAAGTAAAATTAGGTAAAAAGTATGAGTGGCAGAACCTTATAAATTGCAGGTATTGTGCATATTTTAACCTTGTTTAATGCTGAAGATGTTAAATTTCTATAACAATGAGTTTGTCAAAATAACTTATTTATATTAAAACATTTGTCTTCGACAGGTCCATACTTACATTGAAATTAACTATTGAATTTTAAACAGGCGCTAGGAATCTTTAAAAAAGGGAATATTCAACAGGTGAAAGGTTAAAATATTGATACAATGTATTAATATGCAGCGGAAATTTGGTTCGCACATCATTTATATTTACAGGCTCACCTGTAGCAGCTGATTTTCACAACCTGGATACAACATCTAATCATGAAGAAAAAATATCTGAAGCAATTTATTTTATTGCTGTTAAGCTTTATGGCGCAGGCCGTATCGGCACAATCTGCAAAGGAGACTATAGTACACAGAAATCCAATTATACCAGGATATTTTGCAGACCCAACGGTAAAGAAGTTCGGAGATACCTATTATATTTATGCCACGACCGATGGGAACGGTGGTGGTTTCGGCCCCTCGCAGGTATGGACATCGAAAGATTTTGTGAATTGGACCATGCAGGATATGAACTGGCCAACCACACACCACTATTGGGCGCCTGATGTAACCCAGGGTGCAGACGGTAAGTATTATCTTTACTATTGCCAGCCCGTCGAGATTTTTGGGGCATCATCTCATAGCCCTGTTGGTCCATGGACATCATTGCTGCCTAAAGGCAAACCGATTGTATCCAACTTTATGATTCCGAATGTAATTACGCTTGATGGCCAAACTTTTAAGGATGATGATGGCCAATATTACATGTATTGGGGTACCTGGGGGATTTATCCTAACCACGGCTGTGGTGTTGGCCTTTTAAATGCAGACATGAAATCCTTTTCAAAGCTGGCACAGATTCCCAATACCGATGCAAAAGAATTTTTTGAAGCTCCCTTTGTGTTTAAAAGAAAAGGAATTTATTATTTGACTTATTCATCAGGTTATTGCGAGGATGGTACGTACAGGGTTCAATATGCCACCGCAACCAACCCAATGGGGCCTTTTAAATACGGTGCCAACAATCCTATTTTAGCCACAAATCAGGATGGAACGGTGCATGGACCAGGCCACCAATCTGTATTGCAGCAGGGTGATGATTTTTACCTGGTGTATCATCGGCATAATAATCCGCATAATGATGGTGGTTACCACAGGCAGGTTGCTGCTGATAAAATGCAGTTTGATGATAAAGGGAATATACTTAAGATTGTGCCTACCCACGCTGGAATCGGTTATCTGGCCAAAAATGCCAACCCACATCCAAATTTAGCACGGGGTAAAAAAGCATCCGCCTCTTCAAGCTATGATGAACATTTCAAAGCAGAATTTGCCTTCGATGATGATAATGGAACCTTATGGAAAGGCAAAAGCAATGTAGAGCCGGCATGGGTGCAGGTAGATTTGGGAAAAATACATCCTGTTAAAAGCATTCATACACAGTTTGAATACGCTACATGGTATTATCAATATAAAATTATGTATTCGGCTGATGGAAAAAACTGGAAAGTTTATGCCGATCGCAGTAAAAATACACAACATGGAAGCCCAATGATTGATTTCGGGGATGTTAAGGCCAGATATCTGCGTACAATGGTTTTACAGACGGAATATCCTGGGTTGAATAAGGCCATATGGAATATTCAGGTCTTTGATCATGCGGAATACCAGCCTGTAATGCATACTAAAATCAAAAAATGGCAGCCTTTAAATGTATTTGAACCCAAAGGTTTATTGGTAGAAATGGCATTAGATCAACTCCAGACGAATACTGTAGTTACAAAGGTTCAAAATAAAGGAAAATTGGGTGGATATTTCATGGCTAGTGGAGCAACTAAACCCATTGCCTCGATGATTAGTGGCAAAAGAGCATTGCTATTTACTGGCCAGGAACGCTTATCTTCAACTGCGCTGGCGCCAAAGTCGCTGCTTGGAAACAGCAGTTTTAGTGTAAGTATGTGGGTTCTAAATCCGGAGATTGATAAAGAAGAAACCATTGTATCGTGGACTGGGCGGGGTGGTGTTGATTTAAGTAATGCTGCCATAGGTTATGGAAATAGTAAAACAGCCGGCGCCGTAAGTCATTTAGGCTGGGCAGATTTAGGATACAAACATGTGCCAAAAGCCAATGAATGGCATTTGATCAGCATTGTTTTTGATGGTACAACGGAACGGATCTATGTGGATGGGGTATTAGAAAGAACCGAAAGAAGAATGCTTTTTATCAATAACCTTAAACATTTTCTAATCGGTGGAAATGAAGATGGAAGTGCAGGATTTTCCGGTGCACTGGCTTCCTTAAAAATTTATGATATCCCGTTAAGTCATGAACAAATTAAAACTGCGTATGAAAAAGGACTACCAAATCATACACTGCTACATGTTGAGGCGAAAAGTCTTGATTATGGCAAGTTAGATCACTGGACCAATAACGGAGTTGCTTTAGGTGAAATTATAGTCCGGGGAAAGGCTGAAGTTGCTGATGTAAACGGAAAAATAGTGGTGAGATTGGGTAGTAGGGGACAGTTGCTGATTGGAAACAAATTGGCTGAAACGTTAGATTTTTCAAAACCCTTTACTGCCATTTTTTCGCTCTATGCGCAGGCTGGTGCAAAAACAGATTTGTTTTTAGGACATAAAACGGCAAGGATATTAGGCACCGGGAATTGGCAGCAGGTAATTTGCACCTATAACAAGGGAAAATATAAGGTAATGGTAAATGGTAAAATGGCCAAAAACATTAATGCCCCTAGCCCACAAAAAGATCAGCGGATTTTCATGGAGTCCGCAACTGAAGGGGCTCCAATGGCCATATCCTCTATTGAAGTGTTTAATGATAGTCTAGATGATAGTAGGTGTAAGCAGGAGTTCGATTTTTGGAAACAGGCACAAAATAACAACCTCACCCATGCATCTTTTGCCTCGAAGCCATCGGCTATTACGCCCAATATGGTGTACATGGCAGCAAATAAACCAGCATTGCCAGGTACGAATTTTGAATACTTTTTCCAATACGATGGAGACAAAAGTACCTTGAAATGGTTAAAGTGTACAGATTATACTGATTTTTCTGTTGCACCTCAAATGCGCTATACCTATACCGTAAAGGTTAGAGATAACTTTGGCAATGTTACCTTAAATTCCCTGCCTGCTGTGGTGACAACAGATTCTACACTTTTTATGATCAGCAAGCAAAATGGATCGGCCATATCAATTCCAGCAAGAACGGATGGTTTAGAAGGTACATCCTGGGATGGTTTCATGGGAAATGCAGATACGGTTACCCAACAAGCGGGCGTGTTAAAACTGGTGTCGCATCATACATTTTGGGATGGATTGATGCCGATTGGACCTTTTGCTTATAATCAGGTGCAAGGCGATTTTGTTGCCGAGGTGATGCTATCTGATATGTTAGGCTTTAAACAGAAGAAAGCTTATGGCGCAAATGAAGCCGGCATTATGGTCAAAGAACCATCTAATTCGAAAAAGCTTTTACAAAACGGTGTGATGCCAGGCTGGGGTGTCGGAAACATTATAACTAATTTTACTGCTGGTGAACGCAAACAGGTGAATAACCTTTCGGGATGGGATTTTTATCGTCATTTACAAATACAAAGACAGGGAAATTTATTTTTTATGCGTGGTAGCCATGATGGAAAGGATTGGGTAAACCTTCCGGGTAGTCCGATAAAAAGAGATGATATGAGCAGTGCTTTAGAGGTTGGTGTTTATCATGCTACCTACGGAGACATTTCCGGTTACGGAGCGTTCAGTGATTTTAAAATTATCCAAAAGAAGAAGTAGTAATTTGTGAAAAACTATCTTTTAGAGAATCCAATAGTGAGGTCGTCATTCTCGCGTATGCGGTAATCTTAATGTGAGCGTTTTAAGATTTCCAATCAAGTTGGGATGACGATCTCTCTGTGGATATTATTTACTTAAAATTACGCGGTCATTCATATTGATTTTATAAAATAATTATTCTTATGGATGACAATTTTATAATTATGATACAGCCTAAAATCTTCTTTTACAAAGATTTTAACCAATCTACAACCTGTTCGCGGGTTTTACCTGTTTTTTGTTGCAGTTTGCCATAGAGCTCATCATCTTTTCCCTCCTCATACTTTAAATCATCTTCGGTTAAATCTGCGTAGGCCTGTTTAACTTTTCCTTTAAGCTCATTCCAGGCGCCTTTTAATTCTAATTTGTCCATTGTTTTATTATTTAAGATTAATATTCAATTGTCTTTTTGAGAATTGGCTATGCCTTATCTGCTTTGAACATCTTTAGCAGCATATACGCTATCTACCACATATCGGCTAAATCCTCTCCAGGGCAGGCTCCGCTTATATTCTTTATAATGCAGCTCATAAAATTTACCGCTGTTTCCCATCATTTGTTTAGCTATATTTTCATCAGTTACAGAAAATTCAAATTCATTGTTTTCCAGCGTGCCCATTTGTCTGGAACGGACACCACTTTGAATCAGTTTCCCCTCATTGGTTTTGAAAATATATCCTTTTTTAACAATATAATTCAGCTCCCCGGCTTTTACCCCTTCACCAAATACAAAAAAGTAGTTATAATAAACTAAGCCGATAACCAGCACAATGCCAATTATTGCTGCAATGGTTCCGATTTTTTTTCCTGTAGTCATTGCTTTGATGATTTTGTTAGATTGTTTTTATAAAAAAAGTGTACCGTGAATTTAGATGTGGTGAAAGTCAATGATTTGTCCTTTAAAAAAGAAGCTGCTTTCTAATGGAAGCAGCTTCTGATTTTTCGTTTTAATTAGTGACGTCTCTTTTAACTTTGTTCGCCGTTCTTTGTCCTGGCAAGTAAATCTGAAATCCGAATGAAAGGTTCAGGTTATTTTGGGTTGTTGCGCTTCCAAAACCAACCAGGCCATTATATTTCAATAAGGTTTCAAGACCAATATTTGGTGTAATGAAGTAGGCAAAACCCGGACCAACGCTTAAGTTTAATCCGTTGGTGTTGCCACCGCCATTGCTCACATTAACACCGCCAATACCAACAGTAGCTTCTGCAAATAAACGTCCATGACGTAATACTTCAACATCCTTTCCGGTATAATAGCGACCTAATGCACCAACTCCGTAACTGGTTGTTGTGCTGGAATTTTTTGCTGTTTTTAAACCAAAATTCACATAACCTCCCACCGCAACATTGTCCTGTACAAACCAGGCTGCTTTCGGGGTGATGTCTACACTGAATATTTTTGGATCATCCAAACCAAGGTTAATGTTGGTTAGGTTGCCTCCAACCATTACGTTGCCTTTTTGGATCTGGGCATTTGCCGCAAAAATGGTAGTTGCAGAAATAATTACTGTTGCTAAAAAATTTTTCATGATTGATTGTGTATAAAAATTAATATAAGGTGAATTCTACTCGACGGTTTTCCTGACGGCCTGCGGCAGTTTTGTTGCTTGCGATCGGTTGATCAGGGCCATAACCAGTTGCTTCGATTCTGGATGCATTTGCGCCTTGTGAAACCAGATAAGCTTTAACTGATTCTGCTCTTTCTTTAGATAAGCGCAGATTTAATTCTCTTCCACCTGTATTATCGGTATGGCCGGCTAACTTCAAGCTGAAGTTTTTCTCGATTAACAATGCAGCTACACGATTTAATGTGGTGTAAGATTTTGCCCGGATGGTTGATTTACCTAAATCAAATTCAAGATTTGAAATGGCATCTCTTACAATTTTGCGGTCTGCTTCGGTTACCACCGTTGTTTCTTTAATCACGGTTTGCGTAACGGCTATCGGGCAGCCAGATCCGTCTACCACTGTTGCGGCTGCGGTACCTGGACATTTATCAAATTTGTTGGCCACGCCATCATTATCATCATCGCCTAAATCTTTGGCATATTGCTCACGATCTCTAGCAGCATTTTGCTCGGCTGTAGATAATGCCCTTCTTAATTCAGCACTTTCTTCAGCACTTTGTTTTCTTAGGTCGGCAACCGCACTGTAGTTTTGCAATTGAGAATTTTCTTTGTTCCCTAGCGCAAATTCTAACCCTGCATGCGCATAAGAGAATCTACTTTCGTTATATGCATTTTTAACAGTAGGAGAAGATTTAATGAAATTGATATCATAACCTAAATCAATATTGATTCCTTTGGCTACTCCGAATTTAAATCCAACTCCTGTTGGGATATACCATCCTTCTCTATCGGTAAACACATCAACATTAGCTACTTTTGAATCTGATGACATGTATCCTGCACCCGCTTTAACGTAGGGGATCAATACTGCATTCTGGGTGTTCAGGCTAAAGTTGGCAATATTTAATACTGCGGTAAGGGAACCAGACCAGTTGATGCTGTTCACTTGTTCAATCGTGCTGGTACTATTTAAGGTTTTAATCTCTCCACGAAGAAAATCGGCTTGTAAACCTAGGGCTGGTAAAATTTGCTTTTTGATGAAGGCACCGTAACCAATACTTTTAAATTCTCTTGCTTTAACACTTCCTCTACCTAAAAATGTATTTTGGCTTAGGATACCGCCATGCGCTCCCACGCTCCAAGTCCTTAAAGATTGTTTTCCAAATCTTTCTGAAGTTGTCGGTGTTTCTTGCGCAAATAGTTGAGTTGATAGACTTAATAACGCGATCAACATCGTAGATTTTGTAAAATTGTTATTCATATTGTTCATTTTTATTGGAGGAATAACACAGGTACAATATGAATGTTTCAGTTTTGTTACATAAAAATACTCCTAGAAGTTTTACGTTTTTTTAGCAGCCAGGTAGGAAAAGATTGCTTATATATCAGATTTTGCCAGAGATAGTTTTCAAACAATCTTTTAATATCGTTACAAGCCGAGCATTGGCCCTGTTCCTGTAATCAAAATTAATTTAGCTAAAAGATCTTCGAGTCCGCTCAGGATGGCATTTGAGAAATAAATTTTTGGATAATTGATGCTTAATTAAAAAGCTGGTTTGAGAGGCTCATGAGGAGTATTTTTTAGCGCACTCCGGTTTTAAGATACTTTCTGTGACTGGATAATTTGGCTAATGATCCTTCGATTTCGCTCAGTATGGTATTCTAGAACCAAATTTAGGATACCCCAAATCAAAATCGTCATTGCGAGGAACGAAGCAATCTTACTGCGCTCGCTAGTAGCAATCGTTTTAAAATTGCCAGCCTATAGTTCATCAAAATACTTCTGTCAATCGTATTGATTTTTATCACATAAATCAATCCTCAGGATGACATTTGAGAAATCAATTTAGGATAGCCCAATAAAAAAATCTTCATCCGATAGGAGCTTTCGGACGAAGATTCATTGCAACTGTACTGGTCCAGTTCATGTAATGCCAGAATAATAAATCTATTTCGCCACAATCACATTTGCCCCGCCCGGTAAAATTTTTAGTTTTAACTGTTTTGCCTTATTTATTTTCAACTGTTTTACTTGAGGCGAACGGTCTTCGGCATCTGCATATAAGGTGATATCTGTACCAGCCACCATCGGAAGCGAAATGTCTACTGTTTTTTCGGTTTTTTCAGCATTTATAGCTGCAATGTACCAGGTATCTCCATGACGGCGTGCCAATACACAATATTTTCCCGGATATCCATCAAGAAATACTGTATTATCCCAGGTGGTAGGCACTTTTTTCATAAAATCGATGATATGAGGCGCAACATCGCCGAGGTTATTCGGGGTAATGCCAAAATTTTGTATGGGATTCTGGAAAAGGACCGCAGTTGCCACCTGAAAGGTTTCGGTTGTTTTTCTAATGGTTCCGCCATCATTTTTTCTGTTATGGCGTTTGTTTAAAAGAACAGGACCAAAATCCATTGCGCCTACAGCATTGCGGATAAAGGGGTGAAGGCTGGCATTGAAAGCTTCATTATCATTTGCATGTTGACCAAATATCAGATTCTCCGAGGCCAACACAGCCTCACTTCCCGCATAGTTGGGATACATTTTTTCCCAACCTCTGGGCACGGTACAGCCATGGAAGATAACCGTTAAGCCGAAAGTGTTGGCATCAGCTAAAATATCTTCATAAAGTTTCATGGTTTCCTGTTTATCGCCACCAAAAAAGTCTACTTTAATCCCTTTTATGCCAATTTTTTGCATCCATGCCATTTCCTGTTTTCTTGCAGAAGCCGTATTCATTTTATATTTAGGCGTTTGTGGCGCATCGTTCCAAAATCCGTTAGAATTATACCACAAGGCAATGCCAACCTCTTTCGCTTTGCCGTAGGCAACCAGCTCTTCTATTTTTTTTCGGCCGATCCTGCTATCCCACCAGTTATCAATCAGTACCAGCTCATAACCCATGGCTGCAGAAAGGTCGATAAACTTTTTCTGATCTTCGAAATTGATGCTTTCATCTTGCCATAACAGCCAGCTCCAGGTAGAGCGGCCAAAAGTATAGTTTTTTGATGCCGGATATTGTGGCTCTACCACATCAAATGGCACAGTTGTTTCGGCAATAGGTTTAAGTGTACGCCCTACGGTAATGGTACGCCAGGGGGTGTTTCCTGGTAAGGATATGGTTGGATTTGCACTACCAATGCCATTATTTTCACCTTGCTCGGGGAAAGCAATTTTGTAATGACCATCTTTAGTCCCTTCGCTCAGCTTTGATCCGCAGTATAGCGAATTTACCCCTGTTTCTGAGAGCAATACCCATCCATCATTCCCTAAATGGAAAAGGGCAGGAAAAGTATAACCTACACCATATTTTGATGGAACGCCCATGGCCTGATCGGGATTGTATTCTTCTTCATAGCTTGGCTTACTTTTCATCCAGCCAATCATCGGTGTAGCTTGCGGGGTTAAAAATGTGGTGGTATTTGCAGGGAATTTGTATCCGCTTAATTCTTCTTCAATAACAAAGGTTGCAGGTTCACCGGTCTGGGGAACCTGGTACCTAAAAGCGATGTCGTTATTACTCACACGAAATACGACTTCAAGTTGATTTCTAGTAGCGTTTTCAAACTTACAGGTGAGCTCATTTGCTTGATAGTTTACACTGCTCATCTTAATTTTAGTTTCATTGTAGCGCTCATCTATTCTTCGTAATTGCTTACCAGTCAGTTTTAGACCAGATGATAGATCCATCTGCCTTCCGCGAAGCCCCAAAGGAGATTGCTCAAGCATTTCTTTTCCCTGTAATGTTACATTGTAAAAAAGTTTACCTTCATTTAAATAAAGCTTAACCGTCAATTTCTGATCTGGACTACTAACATTCAGGTCTTGGGCAAAAGATAAAACGTGACTGGCAACTAATGCCATTGCCATTAAAATGCCTTTGAAGTAATTTATGGTTAAAGATTTGGGGGTATTCATCACAACAGGATAAGTTTATTTGGTTTAGATTGATCGGATTATTTTGAAAACTGGAAATTAGGAAAAAAAATTAAATGTTACGATAACGTTTATTATTTTTTCAAGATCTTTTTTCCGTATCAATCATCAACTACATTGCAATTCAATCAAAAGATTAACAGTTTACTTAAAAAGTTAATCTTCAGGAAGGTTGAAGCTGCTTTTAATATTGGCAACCTCCGGGCAGTAAAAACAACTTACTTATCATTGGATCAAACGCCAGGAATCAAAATTAAAGAGGTTGTTACCTTCGCCTTTGAATATCAAATAAAGGTCGTGTACATCTGTCAGCTGGTTTATTTTACAAAGCTGGGCTTTCCAATCCTGGGCGCCTTTGGTTGATTTTACCTCCAGGTTACCTAACAGCTTACCGTTTAAACTGTCTGCCCGAACTTCTATATTTCCTTTTGAAGTTTGTGCAGCAACAGTAGCTTCAAACTTATTTGCACCTTTGGCAAAATCTACACTACGGATTTTAATGTAATCCCCATCGTCAATATTGGATACATAAATAACACTTGTTAAGCTATCTTTAGCTGTTTTAACACCTACAGACCAAGCAATCGTCTCTGCTTCAACACGACTAAATGGATTCAGTTTTGCGGCGCTTTTTAATACGCCTGATTGGGTGCGGTTAATTCTCGGGATCGATCCATCAGGGTTAAAATTGAAAGGTTCAATACAAACCGAACGCTTAAAGCCACCACCTCCGGGTAAAGACCCATCATGATAAAATAAATAAGATTGTCCTTTAAAATCGATATAACCCGGATGATTGGTAAAAGCGCCACGATCTTCAATCACTTTCATAATCGTATCTCCATATACCCAGGGTCCGGTAGGCCCGTAGCTGGTAGAATAAGCCAGATGTTCAGGAACGCCCCCAGCTGGATAAAGCAGGTAATATTTATTTTTTCTTTTAAAAAACCATGGTCCTTCCTCATATTCGGATGGCCGCTTTTCTGCATCTTTTTTTCTTGCACTAAAGCCTTGTTTGGTAAGCGGCACTTTTACGATCCCAACTTTTTCATCATAGGAAATCATATCCTTATTCAGTTTTACATAATACAATTGGGGATTGCCCCAATATAAATAAGCCTGCCCGTCATCGTCAATAAAAACACTGGGGTCAATATAACCAAAGCCCGAAAGTAAGGGTTTGCCCAATGCATCCTTAAAGCCTGTGGTTGGTTTGTCTGAGATGGCAACACCGATTGCGTTTCCGCCATTTTTTTGATTTACAGGTAAATAATAATAGAATTTTCCATTTCTGAAGATGCATTGGCCCGCCCATGCATCACCACGCGACCAGCTAAAATCTTTATAAGATAAAATAGCACCATGGTCAGTCCAGTTAACCATGTCCTTTGAAGAATAACATCGCCAATTGTTCATGGTGAAAAAGTTTTTTATGGTAATATCTTCATCATGGGAAGTGTACAGGTAAACGGTTCCGTTGTGAACCATTGGTGCCGGATCAGCGGTATAATAAGTCTGGATGATCGGGTTTTGGGCGAAGCTGATTAATACTGGCAATAGGGCCATCAAAAACGATATTCCAAAGATTTTTTTCTGCATTATTCTGATATTATTTTAACAAGGACAGCATTGTTTTAGCATAACGCTCGCCAAGCGTACGATAGCCTTGTGCATTGAAATGTAGGTGATCCGCTGCAGCGGTACAGCCAGCTGAAGATATGATGTGTGCATTGGGAATGATTGTTGGCAAGGTTGCGATAATTTTATTCATTGATGCGCATGTTCCTCCCTGATCTGCATGAACCACTTCACCAGCCAAAAGGGGTGTAGTTGATGGATTTAAATGTAAGTCCTTGATGAGATGATCATAAACTGCTTTCACTTTTTTAGGCCATTCCTGATCTCCGGTATTCGATTCACCCTGGTGCATCAGAATGCCTTTTATTAGTCCTGATTTTTGTGCAATTTTAGCCAATTCCACTAAGCGTCCATATGGATTTCCACCGTAAGCGTTTAAGGCCGACTTCATCCAATCTGGTGCGGTAGCTGTATAGGTTTGATAAGAATCTTTATCAAATAATTCAATTTTGCAACCGCCAACTGCGATATTAATCACGCCGATGCGTACATCTTTAGGCAATGAATCCAAAAGGGTTCTGCCAAAATAATCCATTGGCGTTAACCCAGTTTTGCATCGGCATAATGGTGGCTTAGCCGTGTACCAATTGTCCTTTTTTTTACCTAATTCCACGCAATCAATTGCCTGGAGCACCCTGAATCTATCACTCACTGTGGTATCTTGAGGTTCGAAAGGCGCATTGCCCTCCATATTAGATTGACCAAAACTCAAAAACACATATAATTTAGGGTCTTGTGCATAAGATTTTTCACTATTCCAGAGCATTAATGCAAGTAACACGATAATTCCTAATCTTATTCCAATGGTTTTGTTTGAATATGTTATGGCCTGTTCTAGCCTGTTTGCGATTAATTTTTTCATACTGATTTATCTTTTATACCTCATGCTAAAGTATTAAAAGCCGCAGATCAGCAGTAGCACTTTTCATCATAAAAAATGCTCATATGATTAAAAACTTAGCTAGTCATACCCTTGCTTATTGTTAACTAACCGAATTTGTTAAATTATAGGTTTGTATTGGCGGCACAATGAAATAATTAATTAGCAAGGAGATTTTTCGAATTGATAATCAACATTTCTGCTAGCATATTATTCAAAGTTTCCATGATAAATTCTTCTTTTCGCATAGTTTTATCTTTTGTCCCTCCCATGATTCTTGAATCCATTTTATCCGAAATTATGGGATTGTGTTGCCTATAGATAGCGGTAATTCGATAGGTTTTAATTCCTATGTAAATGATGTTGAACCATCTGAATAGGATAAAGTTTTTTAGGTAATCGTATTTAACCAAAAATGAATAAAAATGAGTCTAAACATTAAGTGCCAATCTGCTTTGGCCATTGCCCTAATGGTTGCTTTAGGGAGTTCCTGCCAGGAACAAAACAAGCGTTCAGCGGAGAGTGAAACTTCAAAAACGGAGAAGAAACACTATCTTTCAGAGCCGCTGGTGAAGGAAATCTATACTGCAGACCCTTCTGCACATGTATTTAACGGTAAAATTTACATTTACCCATCGCACGATATAGAATCGGGTGTGAAAGAAAATGACAATGGCGATCACTTTGATATGAAAGATTACCGGATTCTGAGTATGGACAGTATCGGAGGTAAGGTGACCGTTCATGAAACTGCATTATCTGTAAGTGATATTCCATGGGCGGGAAGGCAATTATGGGCGCCAGATGCAGCCTATAAAAATGGCACCTATTATCTCTATTTTCCTGTTAAGGATAAAAATGATGTCTTTAGGATAGGAGTGGCCACATCGAAGAATCCGGTTGGACCATTTAAAGCTGCTAAAGAACCGATCGAAGGCAGTTTTAGTATTGATCCGGCAGTTTTTACCGATACTGATGGCAGTAGTTACCTATATTTCGGCGGAATTTGGGGTGGACAGCTTCAGCGCTGGAAAGATGGCAAATATGATCCGAATGGTTCAAAGACTGATTCTGAAAAAGAAAATGAACCTGCTTTGACTGCGAAAGTTGCGAAATTAAGCAAGGATATGATGGCTTTTGATGGTAAAGCGAAAGATGTGGTTATTTTAGATCCGCAAGGCAAACAAATGCTTACAAAAGATCACGATCGTCGGTTTTTTGAGGGTGCCTGGATGCATAAATACAATGGGAAGTATTATTTTACTTATTCAACAGGCGATACGCATTACCTGGCATCAGCCATTTCAGATAGTCCGTGGGGACCTTTTAAATACCAAGGCACCTTCATGACACCTGTAGAGGGCTGGACGACACATCATTCTATTGTTGAAATTAAAGGTAAGTGGTATATCTTTTATCATGATACTCAGCTTTCGGGAAAAACACATTTAAGAAATGTAAAAGTAACCGAGCTGAAACACCTAAAAGACGGAACAATTGAGCTTATAAAACCGAATAAAAGTTAATTGCTTAAGCAGTTAATTTTTTAGTGATTAGGGTTGAGCTAAACCTTTTTGAGAACAGGAACTTGTTTCAATCAACAGGTTCCTGTTAACTTGTCCTTCATTCTCGCGCATGCGGGAATCTTAAAGCGTTTGCATTAAGATTATTCATGAGTGTTTATTTATTTAGTTGTATTCATGAGCACACCATGGTTCCCAATCAAGTTGGGAATGACGATTTCTTTAGGGGGTTATTAAACCCAATAAAAATTTATTTATTACTCCTATTGATTTTTATACGATAAATTATTCCTCAAGGTGGCGAATTGCATGAGTGATGGTCGTTACGCGGAAGCTTTTTCTACAAATAGTCTGTCCGGATTTTCGGCGGCGAGATCTACCTTTGAATAAAAGACCCTGAAACACCCGTCCGACTGGCCGGGCGGAAGTTCAGGGTGACGAACCAAAAGCGTGATCGCCAATGCGAGAAGGTTTCTTCGTTCCTCCTCGCAATGACGGATTTTCTATAAAATCTATAGATTGTTATTTCGAATGATAAATATTGTCATTCCCACTGTAATCAATCCATTTGAAGCTGGCTTGGTTATCGCTTGGTTGACCAGAAGATGTGGCATACAATGCAAAAAGCGATCCGATAAATCCGCCGGCAGCCTGCGTGCTTAAATACTTGCCATCAACATCTTTTTTCAGCGTCAACCATTCGCCACTATTTCCCTGACGATATTTGAAGTCATAAAGACCACCTTTGGCTTCAATCTCCAGCTGAAGATCGGCTGATGAATTAGAGAGCGGTAATTCCTTAAGTAATACCATTTGGTTTGCGGCCTTATCGCCTTTAAAAAGCTGAATGACGCCTTTATTTTCTTTAACGGATTTACACATGAAATAAAAATTATACTCCCCCTGGAAAATCATTAAGCCCGCTTTCTCATTTTCAGATTTTGGTGAAAAATGAAGTGTTGTACTCGCCGAACAGAACATGTGTTGCTGTCTTTTTCCGAGGAAAGCCGGATTTGTTTTTTCCATGCAGGTTTCGGGCTTGAGTTTCATCGTTAGCCCATTTTTCTTATCCAGTTTGTACCATGAGCTGTCGTTTTTTCTTAAAAATAATAGCGATGGATCCAAACCTCTATCAAAAGTGGTGCGATAAGAAAAGTTACCGCTTTGCGGTGGAGTTCCCTTTAGTTTAACCTCTTTAAAATTCGCCTCATATTGATATTGTACTTCTTTAAAGTCTGGATTGATTATCGGCCATCCATCGGTCCATTTAACTGGCGCTATAAAAGTTTCTCTTCCGGTGTTGTAAAAATTTCCTTCGTATGGACGCACGGCAAGAAAAATGGCGTAAGTTTTTCCATCAGGTCCCTCAACCAATTCTGCGTGACCTGTAGAGGTAATCGGGTTCGGGCGGTTGGGGTCTAAATCCCGCTGTGTGAGAATTGGATTTTTTTCATAAGGTACATACGGGCCGATAGCAGACCGACTTCTAAGTATAACCTGTGAATGATTAACACTTGTTCCACCTTCGGCAGCGCAGATATAATACCAGTCTCCGCGTTTAAAAATGTGTGGTCCCTCGATCCATACTGGCTTTTTCGAAATATCTACTCCACCATTTACCAGCAAGTGTTCAGTACCCACAACTTTGAGAGTTGCAGGATCGAATTCAAAGGTGCGTATGGTACGGTGGCCACTGTAAAGGGGTTTATTGTCTGGAGCATCACTATTGTAAACAATATAGGCTTTATCCTCATCAAAAAATAGCGATGGATCTATTCCCCTTACTTCGCGTAGCCATACCGGATCGCTCCATGGACCTGCAGGATTTTTAGCTGTCATTACAAAATTTCCGCCCTTATCTATATTGGTACAAGTCATGTAAAAAGTCCCCTTATGGTAATTGATAGAAGGCGCGAACAACCCGCGGGAGGTACCATCGCCAAAAAAAGTCATCTGCGAATTCCGCTCAATTACATTTCCAATCTGTTTCCAATTTTTTAAGTCCTTACTGTGAAAAACGGGGATACCAGGAAAATAAGAAAAGGTGGAATTAACCAGGTAATAGTCAGAACCTACCTTAGTGATACTTGGATCGGGATAAAAACCAGCAAGAATGGGATTGGTAAATTTGATCTGTGCAAATGCCTGAGTAGTGAAGCATAACAAGAATAAATAAAGGATTTTTTTCATAATAGTATTTGGTTATTGAAGAAATATGTCCGGGTTTTTATTGATTTTTAAATTTAAACCTGATTAAAAGTTGCCCGGGCATTTACTGAGTTAAATTTTCTGTTTTTAAAGTTTCGCTAATGCCTAATTCAAGTCCGCGTAGTTCTGCAAGGCCTTTTAGTCTTCCTATAGCAGAGTAGCCAGGGTAAGGATTTTTATCTAAATCATCAAGCATTTGGTGTCCATGATCAGGCCGCATAGGGATGGCACGGTTCTGGGCAAGCATAAGTTTTAGGATAGCGGTGACCAAAACACTCATCTCCGCATTTCCTTCCAGGTGGTTGGCTTCATAAAAGTTGCCGTTATCTTCCCGCTGAACACTGCGCAGATGTAGAAAATAGATTTTGCCTCCTAAACGTTCAATCATCCCTTTTAAATCATTATCTGGCCGCGCACCAAAAGAACCACTACAAAAGCAAAGTCCATTAGAAGGCGCAGGCACAGCCTGTAGTATTTTTTGTGCATGCGCTTCTGTACTCATAATTCTTGGTAAACCTAAAATCGGGTAGGGAGGATCATCCGGATGGATGGCTAATTGTAGCCCGCTTTGGTCAGCTGTTGGCGTGATTTCCTGCAAAAAACTAACTAAATTATCACTCAGTGTTTCTGCTGAAATGTTTTGATATCCTTTTAACAAAGCAAGGACCTGATCTCTGGTAAAATGATCTTTACTGCCAGGCAATCCTTGCAAACAGTTGTTCATCAAGGTGTTTTGCTCCTGTGCATTGAGTTTACTAAAGAAATTTTTGGCATCTTCCAATTCCTGCGCCGTATAATCAGCGCTTGCGCCAGGTCGGTTTAGCAAATAAAGGTCAAAGGCAATGAAAGCTGTTTTCTCAAACCGTAAAGCAAGTGCGCCGGTTTGTGTTTTAAATTTTAAATCGGTCCGCATCCAGTCTAACACTGGCATAAAATTATAGGTAATCACTTTGATTCCGCAGTTGGCCAGATTTTTCAGACTAATTTTATAATTTTCAATCCATTGTTGATACTCGCCTTGCCGCTTTTTGATGTCTTCATGTACAGGTAAACTTTCTACCACTTCCCATACCAGCCCAGCAGATTCAATAAGTGATTTTCGGAATAATATTTCTTCCTCTGACCAGATTTCGCCAACGGCAATGTGATGTAAAGCAGTTACCACACCCGTACAGCCTGCCTGCTGGACGTAGTCGAGCGTAACGATATCGTCAGGTCCATACCAACGCATGGTCTGGATCATTTTCATGGCAAAATGGTATGGTTTTCAAAGATTTTAAAACTGCAGATCATCGCATTTCCTATCTGCTTTTTACGTTGAGCAGTAATATATCGCCGCTCTTTAAGGTTGTTTTTCATATTTGGTTTTTAGGTTTGGTCCTGTAAAATGTTATACCCGCAACCATTTTGACTTTTTTCTGCAACAGATCGCTAAAAAGCTTAACCCTGCTAATTTTTTCTTAGCTTAGTTGATGTTTAAAGTCGGTTAATTACGAGACGCTTCCGGTCAGATACCTTTTTCTGAACAGTATCGTTAAACCGAAGTTCATTAAAGATTTTTAAATAAATGATGATTTATTCTGCTCAAAGGCATTTTTGAACATTTTTGCACTCAAAATAATCAATGGTTCCATCATGCTGCGGCGCGATGCAATAAGTTTGTAGTAATAATTAATTGTGGCAGTTACTCCCATATTTCTGCCAACCACCGCTAACCAATTCAAATGAAACGATTAATCTCCATCTTTGCCACATTGCTTTTTATTCAAACTGCAGCTTTCGCACAAAAGCAAATTTCTACAGCACCTGCAGGTTTTGATGTTAACCAGGAAAACATCCCTCATGGAAAAATAGATACGATCCAGTATGCATCAAAAACTGTTGGGGTAACCAGGAAAGCTACTATTTATTTCCCTCCAGGTTACCTGAAAACCAAAAAATACCCGGTTTTATATCTGCTCCACGGGATTGGCGGCGATGAAAAGGAATGGCTGAACGGCGGTAAACCTCAGGTAATTTTTGATAACCTGTACGCTGCGGGAAAGCTTGCACAGATGCTGGTGGTGATGCCGAACGGTAGGGCGATGAAAGATGACCGTGCTACCGGAAATATTATGGCTCCAGATAAAGTTAATGCCTTTGCAACCTTTGAAAAGGATTTGTTGCAGGATCTGATTCCATACGTAGAAAAAAATTATCCTGTTTTTAAAGATAGGGAACATCGTGCCCTTGCCGGATTGTCTATGGGCGGCGGGCAATCCTTAAATTTTGGTTTGGGTAATTTGGATACATTTGCCTGGGTTGGCGGTTTTTCTTCTGCGCCAAATACCAAAGTACCCGCAGAATTAGTACCAGATCCGGTAAAAGCTAAAACCCTGCTTAAGTTGCTCTGGATTTCCTGCGGTGATAACGATAGATTGCTTAATTTCTCTCAACGTACCCACGAGTATCTGGTAGAAAAAGATGTTCCCCATATTTATTATGTTGAACCAGGTGTACATGATTTTAAAGTATGGAAAAATGATCTGTATCTATTTAGTCAGTTGTTGTTTAAACCGGTTGATCAGGCTGCATTTCAAAAGTATAATCTAAATCCTTAACGAAGATTATTCTTTTCCATGAAAAAATTTGCGACCCTGCTGCTCTTCATCACAGTTGTTTTATCAAGCATTGCCCAGCAAAAGCCAAAGTTAAAATTATGGTATAATAGTCCTTCCGGCCAAATCTGGGAGAATGCATTACCTGTGGGCAACGGACGGCTTGGCGCGATGGTTTACGGCAATGTGGTGAATGAAATTATTCAGTTAAATGAACATAGTCTTTGGAGCGGTAGCCCGAATAGAAATGATAATCCTTTGGCATTAGATTCATTGGAACGCATTAGAAAGCTGATTTTTGAAGGTAAACAAAAGCAGGTAGAACTGCTTGCCAACAAAGTGATCATCAGTAAAAAGTCGCAGGGACAGATTTTTCAACCTGTTGCAGATTTGCACCTTGATTTTGCTGGTCATCAAGCCTATACCAATTTTTACCGCGAATTAGACATCAGTAATGCGTTAAGCACCACCACTTATCAGGTAAAAGATGTTATTTACACCCGGCGTGTGCTGGCTTCACTGGCTGATGGCGTAATTGCGGTTGAGCTTCGCTCGAGTAAACCAGGTACATTAAGCTTTACGGCTTCGTTATCATCCCTGCAGCCTAATGCGAAAGTTAATACGCTAGTGCCAGGGCAAATTGAAATTACCGGAACCTCCACTGCGCACGAGGGTGTGCCGGGACTTGTCCGCTTTAACGGGCTTGCGGGATTTAAAAACAGCGGTGGTAAGATATCCAGTACCGAGCGTACCATTGTGGTAGAAAATGCCAATGCGGTAACCATTTATTTGGCTATTGCCACCAGCTTTATCAATTATAAGGATGTTAGCGGGGATGAAAAGTTAAAGGCCAGGGAAATGTTAAGCCGTGTTTTACCTAAAAAATTTGAGACCGTTTTAAAAGCACATCAATTACAATATCACAAATATTTTGATCGGGTAGATCTATCACTGGGCAAAAGCGATTTTGAATATGTTCCTACAGATATCAGGCTCAAGAATTTTAACTCAGTTAACGATCCGCAGTTTGCAGCCCTGTATTTCCAATATGGACGTTATCTGCTTATTTCGAGTTCTCAGCCTGGCGGACAGCCTGCTAACCTGCAGGGCATCTGGAACAATAAATTATATCCACCATGGGACAGTAAGTATACGATCAATATTAACGCAGAGATGAACTATTGGCCTGCCGAAAAAACAAATCTGGCCGAATTGCATGAGCCTTTTTTAAAAATGGTTCAGGAACTGGGAGAAACCGGAAAACAAACTGCGCACGATATGTACGGCGCCAGGGGATGGATGGCTCATCACAATACAGATATCTGGAGGACTACTGGTGCGGTTGATGGTGCATTCTGGGGCGCCTGGACGCATGGCGGCGGTTGGGCCAGTCAGCACCTTTGGGAACACTATCTTTACACCGGAGATCAGTCGTTTCTTAAATCAGCCTATCCAACTTTAAAAGGGGCAGCCATGTTTTATGTTGATTTCCTGGTTAAAGATCCAAAAAGAGGATTTTTGGTGATTAACCCCGATATGTCTCCTGAAAATGCACCTCCAGCGCATCAGGGTTCTTCGCTCGACGCCGGAACAACCATGAGTAATCAAATTGTATATGATGTTTTTAGTACCGTTATTCGCGCAGGAGAAATTGTGGGTGAAGATAAAGCGTTGATGGATACGTTGAAAAAGATGCGCAGCCAGCTGCCGCCAATGCAGGTTGGACAATATGGCCAGTTGCAGGAATGGATTGATGATATTGATGATCCAAACGATAACCACCGGCATGTATCTCACTTATATGGCTTATTTCCTTCCGCTCAAATATCGCCATACCATACACCAGAATTGTATGCTGCAGCCCAAAAAACACTGTTGCAGCGCGGCGATGTTTCTACAGGCTGGAGCATGGGATGGAAAGTAAACTGGTGGGCAAGGCTGCTGGATGGAAACCACGCCTATAAACTTATTCAGAACCAGTTAACGCCCGTGGGAGGAAACCGAGCAAGTGGAGGTACTTACAATAATCTTTTTGACGCACACCCGCCTTTTCAGATTGATGGTAATTTTGGATGTACTTCGGGTATCGCGGAGATGCTGATGCAATCAGATAACGGTGCCATTCAACTTTTACCTGCACTACCAGATGTATGGAAGGCGAGTGGGCATGTTAACGGTTTAAGAGCAAAGGGTGGATTTGAGATTGTCAAACTGGAATGGATAAATGGTAGGATTACTAAATTGGTAATCAAATCTCATTTAGGAGGAAACTTAAGGATCAGGGTACCTAATGAATTAAATTTATCCAAACTTGAAGCCAAAAAGGCCACTGGTGAGAATCAAAATCCTTTTTTCTTTATTACAGAAACCCCAAAACCTGGAATTTCCAAACTGGCACCTGCTGTAACCGTTGCTTTGCCAGAAACGCAATTGTATGATATTAAAACAGACGTGGGGAAAACTTATACGCTGTATAAAAAATAAAAAAATCGTGCTCTTTTTAACCACAAAGTTCGCAAAGTTTTATCGCGAAGAATGCAAAGCTGGGGGTATGTTATTGTACAGCTAACTATAATAGACTAGTCGTTATCTCGACTGAAAGACCCTGAAACGAGTTCAGGGTGACGATATCTTGGAGGAATTATTGAATGGATTTAACTTCGCTGAAGCTCGGGTTCGCGACTGCATTGCGCTGGCTTTCAGTGATGGATTTTGCTAGTGCGATCTTCATCCCGACTGAAAGATCCCGAAATGAGCGACCATTGATGCTATTTACAATTACTTATAATGAGTGGATTGCGGCATTATGTATTCCGTATATTCAGGCCAAAGCACGGCATCTCCGTTCTACTTAAAACCGGCCTAACAAATTTTTCGGACTCCACTGACCGAGCCCTATTACTGGCTTTGAAAGAAAAATTTTCAGCCGGCATTTTATTAATGGTTGTCTATTGTTTTTATTGGTATTAATGAGCTCGGCAATGCCTCGGTTTTGTTACTTTTTGATGCCAAAAAGTAAGAACCATTCGGCGGCGGTGAGCCGAGGCAAGACTGCGCCATAGGACTAAAGAAAACAATTGTACGTCAATCATATTGATTTTTAAAAAATAAATACCCCCCAGGGTGACGGTTTGGATGGATTTAGTGTCGTTGAGTTTTCTGCGCTTGAATCTATCGAAATAGATTTCTCGACTGCGTTGCACTTCGCTCGAAATGACAATCTTGAGGTGTGAAATAATCTTTAGGGACACAATTCTATATTGATATTTCTACTGGTAATCCCTGCTTTTGGTCAGTTCCTTTAGTGATTGAAGATCATGAATGGGGCGCTCCATTTCAAATGGAATTTCCCTTCTGCTAAACTGCTGAAAATAAAGTAAACAGGCATCTTTCCAAATTTGGGCATCTCTGCTTTGCGTTCGCAGTTTAGATTGCACTTCTGAGAAACGTTCACTGTCTATCGATCCTTTTATTTTATCCCAGTCTTTTTGAAAAGATCTCACCTTTTGAACGCCATGGTCATATCGGATGCAGAGTTCCGTCCATAAATCCTTTCCGTTTTTTAATCGGTAAGACCACGGCACGTGGTGAAACCAGAGCAGATACATTTCCGGACAGCTGGAAAGGCTATTGAAGGTTGAGCTTAATGGCTCATGATATTGATCAACGGCATCACTTCCGTTGCGGGTCCTATCAAAACCTATTCCTACTGTATCTGCCTTATGGTAATAAACAGAGGTCCAGTCGGGGCGAATTTTATCATTGGAAAACCAGGGTGCCGGACCATAATGATGTCCTTCTGCAAAAATGTGGTGTAAACCCAATGGCATCATATAATCAACAGCTGCTTCTCTGCTCTCCAGCATCATCTGTTGGGTGATTTCAACAAAGTTGGCGTCGGTTTTCTTTTCTTTATCAAGAAAAGTCTGTTTGATCCATTCTTCCGCAATCGTTTTGCTTTCGAGTTTGTTATTCCAGGCCAGGCGTCCGAAAGCATACCAGTTTGCCTGGGCAAAAGTGTGTCCGGTCCAGTTGATATCGTTGCCTATATTGGCCACTCCTGCAATGGCGGTAAAATCTGTTTTGCTTAGTGAGCCATCGGTGCAGGCGGCTACGGTACTGCCTTTTCCATTTTTATAAGTGTCGCTGTTTAAACATTCTTCCCATAAAGTAGAAAGAAAAACCAATTGCCTGGAGGCGCCCAGGTATTCCTGGGTGATCTGGAATTCAGGCATCACTGGTGTTTTCGACATCGCGCCGAATAATGGGCTGAAAGGTTCTCTGGGTTGGAAATCAAGAGGACCGTTTTTAACCTGCAAAATTACATTTTTCTTAAAAGCGCCATCCAGCGGTAAAAATTCCTTGTAGGCTTGTTTGGTCCTGTCTTCAGGCGATGGATTATAAACAAAGGCACGCCACATCACGATGCCACTAAAGGGTGCCAGGGCATCGGCCAACATATTCGCACCATCCACATGGGTTCTTCCATAATCCTGCGGGCCGGGTTGTCCTTCGCTGTTTGCTTTAACCAGAAATCCTCCGAAATCAGGGATGAGTTTATAAATTTCCGCTGCTTTATCTTTCCACCATTGTTTAACCTGAGGGTCTAAAGGATCTGCCTTTTTTAATTTGCCGATAAGAACGGGCGATGAAAAATTAACCGATAAATAGGTTTTTATGCCGTAAGGGCGCAAACTTTCTGCAATTGCCTTTACTTTTTCCAGGTAAGCCCGGGTAAGTATTTTTGCAGAGGCATTTACATTGTTTAAAACAGCACCATTAATGCCAATTGATGCATTTGCCCTGGCATAGGCTTTCCACTTTTCACGGTCTTGATTTGTGATATCTAATCCATTTGCGGTATTGCCCCAAAAGATCGAACTTCCGGCATAACCTCTTTCAATGCTGCCATCCAAATTATCCCAATGGTTGAGGATTCTTCTGGAGTAGGATGGATTGGAAATAACATTGCGTTGCGGCAGGATAAGGTATTGGCGCCTCAATAATTCGTAAGCACCGTATAATAAACCCAATTCTGTACGGGCGTTGATAACGTTTTCTTCCAATTGAAATCCATCACCTTTGATCGATGGATTTCTGCTTATGTTAAGTTTAACCGTCATATTCTCCTTACCCAGCCAGCCATTTCTAAGTTCAGCTATGGTAAGATCTATGGTAGCGGAGCGGATTGTGCTGGAAACAGTAACTTTTACCGCCGAATGCTTTCGAAGCCACAGGGCATTGCCATCTTCGGCCTTTAATATTGTGGCGTGGTTTAGCACCAGCAATGCAGCAATAATTATCCCTTTAATAGATACCATTTTTCCTTTTATAGTCATGCGTGATATATTTGATCCAATTCTGGGCCACTATGGCTAGATCTTTTTGCCCTTATTGATGTTAATACCTGAATGTTTAACGCTACTCAAAACGCCACCAGTCGATATCAATTCCGTTAGCCGCATTATTACCAGATACCACAAGATATAGATCCTGTTTGCCCTTTATGGGTTCCGCTTTTCCGGTATGTAGTTGTAAACCAGATGTCTGTTTACCAGTTGAAACCAGTTTTGCAATTTGTTTTCCATCTAAACTGCCTGCGCGTACTTCCAGGCTTGTACCTGGTGAAAGGTCGCCTATTTTAGCGCAAAAAAGCTTCGGACCTTTTTTACCAAAATCTACACCTTGAATTTTGATCCAGTTATTCTTTTTCATACCTGAAACCAGCATCCCGCCATCAGCGGTATTTTTGGTCGTGATCCCATCCTGGTCTTGCAGGGTTTCGGCCTCATTGCGTTGGTAAGGATTTACTGAACCAATTTGCGTTACACCATTTGCGGTGTAAGTGATCTGAACAATCGAACCATCCGGCTTGTAATTTAACTCTTCAATAGCCAAATTCCGCTTGTAAACCGGAGGAATTCCCTTTTTTATAGCTACAAGTCTGTTATGATAAGCATGGTACCATTTTCCTTTGAATTCAAATATGCCCTGGTGATTATTGTTGTTATTATTGGGTGGCTGTGCGCCAATAACACCTTTGTAAACAAATCCGGTGGTTGGATTTTTGCTCATCATATAATCAATCCTCATTTCTGCCTTAGGGTTAGAAGAATACGAAAAATAATAATTGCCGTTTCGCTTATGCATCCATGAAGCTTCAAAAAAAGCGGGTACATGAAAGGAGCTTGCCCGACCGTTCACGCTGATCATATCTTCATTTAGTTTAATTACCCGCATATTGTCTTCACCGTTGCCGCCAAAGTATAAATAGGCCTGTCCGTCATCGTCTAAAAAGGCCATCGGATCGAACAACCACATGTTTTTTGCAGGTTGTACACCAGGAGTTTCATTATCAATTAACTTTTTGCCCAATGGATCTTTAAATGGTCCGATGGGAGAGGAGGATGTAGCTACGCCGATTCCTGAACCTCCATTACCAAAATAAAGGTAAATTTTACCGTTTCTGGCAATAACCGAAGGTGCCCAGGTTCTGGTAGCCCAGGTTACATCACGTGGTGCCTCAAACACCACACCGTGATCGGTCCAGTTTTTCATATCGCTGCTTGAAATACAAACGATTGATTTCATTTTGTAACCACTATCCTTATCATCAGTATTGTCATCATCATTTGAGGCATATAGGTAAACCCTTCCATTATACACGAGCGTGGCCGGATCTGCAAGGTGCCGATGGCTGGCAATATGGTCATCGGCAAAAGAAGTTTTAACCAAGTTGAATAACAGGAAAAATAGGAATGTGAGTTTAAGGTGTTTTTGGTTTAGTTCTTTCATTATCATTGTTTTGTAGCTATTATTCATTGTTTTATTGCAGGGACGGAGATTAGTCACCTTCATTATCGCTTAGTTTACTCTGATCACCTTTTTTATAATATTTCCGCTTTTCGTGGCGAGTTCATCTGGTTGACTGCCGCCGATGGCTAATGTAATACTGCCCTGGTAGAATTGTTTTGAACCATTTTGGTCAACATAAGCGAGATCATCGGCTGTTAAGCTGAATTTAACCAGCTTACTTTCTCCAGGTTCAAGACTGATGCGTTTAAAGCCTTTTAAAGCCTTTGTTGCTGATTTGATGGATTTCTGACTGTTGAGTTGGTACAATTGAACAACTTCATCGCTCTTAAACCTTCCTTTGTTACAAACCCTAACCGATATCTCCATTCCTTTTCCTGCTTTCAATACTGCGGGCGCAATGCACTTTTCATATAAAAACGAAGAATAGCTAAGTCCATAGCCAAATCCATATAGTGGCTTACCTTTAAAGTAACGATAAGTCCTATTGCTCATGCTATAATCGCTGAAATCGCCAAGATCCTTATCACTTGCATAAAAGGTAACCGGTAACCGCCCCGATGGGCTGTAGTCGCCAAAAAGAATATCTGCTACAGCTTCACCTGTGGCCTGGCCACCATACCATGCGTTCAGAATAGCCGGAATGTTTTCAGCCTCCCAGGGTATGGCGATGGCGCTACCGGTCATCATCACAAAAACTACTGGTTTTCCACTCTCTTTGAGCGATTTCATCAAGGCAGTCTGAACGGCAGGTAACATGATGGAAGTTCTGTCCCCACCGCTGAATCCAGGATAATCTACCCGCATTTCCTCTCCTTCCAATTGTGGAGAAATTCCGCCTACAAATATGAAGGCATCAGCATCTGCATGGGTTTTGGTCAGTGCATCGAAATCTGTTTTTACAAAGATACCTGCTTTTAAGCGGATGTTTGCACTGCCTTCGCCTTGCCAGTACTCTACAACCAGATTGTAGACTGAATCTTTCACAGTCTCTAATTTATATGTTTTAGCACCCCATCGGTTCCTGGACCAGGAATCAATTGCGTTTTTACCATTAATCATAAAACGGTATCCGTCATCCGCATTCAGTTCAAAAGTAATTGACCCTGTAATGGATGGTTTAAATGTGGTGCTGTATCTGGCAGAAAAATGGTTGGCCGTTAATTTATCGGCAATTTTTTCACCTTCCTGCCAATTGTTTTCTAATCTAGATTCTATCCGGGTTAATACTGGTGTTCCTTCAAGGGAAGTATTATTAAAATATTCTGATTTAAAGCCCTGAACGCCATTTACTTTGTATTCGCTGTTTAAATCCAGGTAACTTAAAAGTGTATCATTAGTAAATGAAATGGCCTGCTGGTAAACAACATTGGTCTGTTTGCCAACCTTTTCCCGGATGCCTGCTAAAACGGTGGTAATTTTGGAAGGAGTTCCATTATAATTACCCAATACCGAAATTGAATTATCTGCATTAGGACCCAATATCACGATTTTTTTGAGGTTCTTTTTTAAAGGTAGGGTATGTGATTCATTACGCAACAACACCATCGATTCGAGGGCCATTTTAAAGGCATGTGCTTTATGTTCGCTATTTTCAAGCACAGAAGCAGGGGTATTGGCATATTTAACCATTGAAGAAGGATCGAACATACCTAACCGGAAACGGATCATAAATAATCTTTTTACTGAAACATCAATGTCTTTTTCTTTAATAATGCCCGTTTTTACTGCTGTGATCAACGCCTTATAGGCTTCTGTACCACAATCCAAATCTGTTCCATGAAAAACAGCGTCTGCTGCGGCCGCTGCTGCATTTGGATGAGTTTTGTGGTTTTTATAAAAGTCATCTATCGCCCAGCAATCAGAGGTTACATAGCCCTTGAAGTTCCATTTCCGGCGCAGAATATCAGTCATTAGCAGATCATTGGCGCAACAAGGCTGGCCTTGAAAAGCATTATAAGCACACATTACGCCTGCAACTTTCGATTTTGTAACCAGTTTTTCAAATGCGGGCAAATAGGTATCCCACAGATCAAAAGCGCTTACCGAAGTATTGAAGACATGTCGAAGCGGTTCCGGACCACTATGTACCGCATAATGCTTGGCACAAGCGGCAGCCTTTAGGTATTTGGGATCATCGCCTTGCAAGCCCCTTACAAAAGCATCTCCAAGAGTGCCTGTCAGATAAGGGTCTTCACCGTAGGTTTCCTGACCTCTTCCCCAGCGCGGATCACGAAAAATATTGATGTTTGGTGTCCAGTAGGTTAAGCCAAGATAACGTTCATTTGTTCTTCCCTGGGCAACGGCCTTGTTGTAAATAGCCCGTCCCTCTAAAGCAGAATAGTCGGCCATTTTATAAAGCGCAGTTGGATCAAAGGTTGCAGCCATGGCAATGGCCTGAGGAAAAACAGTGACTTTGAAGGGCGTTCTGGCCACCCCATGTAAGGTTTCATTCCACCAATCGTATGCCAGAATGTTGAAACGGGGAATGGCTGGTGCCGAGTTTAGCATTTGCATAATCTTTTCATCCAGGGTCAGTCTGGAAACCAAATCATCTACCCGCTTTTCAAACGGAAGCTTGTAGTCTTGAAATGGATACTCCTGGGCGTTGACCAAGCCGCAGAAATTGCAGAAAAAGATGGCAAGAAATAATTTTTTAAGGTAGTTATGTGTTCTCATAATTGGGCTGCTAAAAGCTTACCGCTAAGAATTTTTCTTTGTATCTATTTGTTTTCCATCGGATCAAGTTAGGAATGACGATCTCCCGAGGGATACTGTCTGATTAAATTTTTCCGACACTGTAAAGCCATCGCATTAGTTAAAATTTTGTTACCTCATAAAAGGCTTTTTTAGGCATCAGATTTTGATCAAATAACAGGGGATAATTTTTCCGGCCACGGTTATCCAGCCAACTGTACTGATCTGATAAATTCCAGAAGGTTACGCCTGTTATATTGGCTTTATACTTGCGCAGCACTTCAAAAATCATTTTATATTGTTGGAGCTGCTTTTCTTCCATTTCAGGCGTAAACTGCTCCGTATTGCTACTTGTATTGCCCTGGATTAATCTTCCGCCCTGATGGCCACTATAAACCGATACATCCAACTCTGTAACCTGGATTTTAAGTCCTAACGAGGAAAATAAGGCGATGGATTTTTCCAGTTCAGACCGGCTTGGGTTATTGACAGACCAATGTCCCTGTAATCCAACCCCATGGATTGGAACCCCCTTAGCCAATAAACCTTTGAGCATCCTGTAAATTTTTTCACGTTTTAATGGCTGTTCTGTATTGTAATCGTTGTAAAACAGTTGAGCATTGGGATCGGCCTGGTGGGCATACCTGAAAGCCATTTCAACAAAATCTTCGCCGGCGATCTGGTATAGCGGCGATTTGCGGAAATAGGCAGAATCATCTGCTATCACCTCATTAACCACATCCCAGGCATATATCTCTTTTTTATACCTGCTTACAACAGTGTTAATGTGCGCTTGAATTCTTTTTAATAAAGTTTCTTTGGAGACTGCACTTCCATCTTCATTTTTAAATAACCAGCGAGGGGTTTGATTATGCCATACCAAACAATGCCCACGTAATTTTAATCCATTTGCCCTTGCAAAGGATGCTATAGAGTCTGCCATTTTCCAGTTATAGGCATTTTCCATGGGATGTATCGGACCCATTTTCATCGCATTTTCAGCTGTGATGCTGTTAAAGTGGTTCAGAATCAAATTTCGCTTATCACCACTAAGGTCCCATGGGGTAACGGCTACACCTATGGGAAAATATTTCTGGTAATAATCTTTCAATCCTTTGGTGTTAAGCTCCTTGTTTTGAAAGGCACTGAATATGATACCCGCAACAAGTAGTGGAACGGCCAGATAGGTGATGATGTTCGGTTTTCTCATATTTGATTAGGTAAGGCGATAATGTTGCAAAATCGTACGTTTTTTACGCTGACCAAGCTTCTTATCGTCAATTTTTGGAAACAAATGTCATGTAATGAATTTATGACACGATGGCATGGCTGCTTATTGGGTTATTAATTAACCAATTTTAGCCAGTTAGCGCTTTTTTGAACATCTGTTCTTATTGTTTTAACAAATTTGACTGCTGGTGTATTTACTTAGGTCTAAATTTACTGGATTTTTCCGCTATGGTGATCAGGTTAAAATCGACTTTGCTATTCAACCAAATATACATGCGTACAACCAAATTTCATATTGCCATATTTACGATTGCTGTTTTTGCAGTTTTTCCCAGTTGCGGCAGTTATACTAAAGCTAAAAAAAGTAACCTGGGCCTGAAAGATTATTATCAATCTTACTTTAACATTGGAGTAGCGGTTTCTTCCCGAACCATTGAGGGCGAGCAGGGTGCATTGCTGTTAAAGGAATTTAATAGCATAACGCCAGAGAACGCCATGAAAATGCAACCCATTCATCCCCGTGAAGATTTTTACAATTGGGCCGAAGCCGATGCACTGGTAAATTTTGCGCAAAATAACCGGCTTAAAATAAGGGGGCATACACTATGTTGGCATGAGCAGGTACCCGCCTGGATTTTTAAAACCAGTGCTGGCGGGCAGGTTGATAAAGTCCTGTTGCTTAAGAGGCTTAAAGATCACATTACCACCGTGGTGGGCCGGTACAAGGGAAAGGTGTATGCATGGGATGTAGTTAATGAAGTAATCGGCGATGAAGATGACCAATATTTAAGGCCATCTTTGTGGAAAGAGATCTGTGGAGAGGAGTTTATTGCAAAGGCTTTTGAATATGCGCATGAAGCTGATCATGATGCATTGCTTTTTTACAATGACTATAATGCTGAACGGCCTATAAAAAGAGCCAAGATTTATAAAATGCTGAAAAAACTTGTTGATAATAAGGTGCCCATTCACGGAGTAGGTTTGCAGGGGCATTGGTCTATTTTTGAGCCAAGTCATACTGAACTGCGGGAATCTTTAAAACTATATGCTTCCCTCGGCCTGCAAATTCAGATTACAGAACTGGATATGTCCATCTATCCATGGGAAAAAAATTTAAGGGCTAAGAAACCAGGTGAGCAAGACAGCCTCACAGCAGTGCTCGAAAAAAAGCAGATTGACAAATATGCAGGGGTTTTTTCTATTTTCAGGGAGTTTAAAAAGAATATCAGTAGTGTAACTTTCTGGAATCTTTCTGATCGTTCTACATGGCTTGATCAGTACCCGGTACCTGGAAGAAAAAACTATCCTATGCTTTTTGATCAAAACCTACAAAGAAAAAAAGCTTATTGGGGCGTTGTTGATTTTAGGGAATAATTAATTTTTAGCCTGAAAATAAATAAAATAGTACTGTTGAACCGGTAATGATGCAATGAACCAAATTAGTTTTTTTAACTTACCGCCACTAAACCAAATAAATCATGTATCCAGATAATTTTGAATCGTCTTTAGATTTTAGCGCATTTTTCAGCCTTTCTACACCTTTGGAGTTGAAATTTAATTAATTACCGCAAAATGATGCTTAAGAGGTCTGCATATCTATCTTTAATTCTATTTATTTATGTACTTTTTAGTGCTGGCGGTGTTGCTGCACAGCCTAAAACGCAACAGCCCGAATTGCGTTTCACCTCGCTTACCTCTAAAAATGGATTGTCTTCTAACAATATCACCGTAATTTTTAAAGATCGGTACGGGTTGATGTGGTTTGGTACGGAAGACGGATTAAATAAATTTGATGGCACCAACTTTACCACCTATAAATACCAGGCAAATGATTCAACCAGCATTCAGGCAAATGAGGTCAAGGCCATTCATGAAGACCGCAGGGGAAACTTGTGGTTTGGTACCAGTGGAGGTTCGCTAGCGCTTTTTGACAGAAGGAAAAACGCTTTTGTCAACTATCGTGCTTCAGACAGCCCAACGGGTTTTAGTCACAGCCTGATCAGGTATATCACCAGCGATTATTTAGGTAAAATATGGGTGGCCACCTATACCGGACTTGATGTTTTTGATCCGGACACCAAAAGAGTTTCAAAATTTCCAATTGCCGCCGGGCAGTTTGGTAAACTTCCGCCAACAATGATCAATATCATGATGGAAGACAGCAAACATAGAATGTGGGTGGGAACTGACGATGGATTATTTCTCTATAACCGTAAAAATTCATCTTTTATCCGGATTGGATCTGGAGCAGGTAAACCGCTGCAATTAGCAGGAACCATGGTAAAGTCTTTAGCTGAAGATGGTAACGGCGATATCTGGGTGGGTACAACTTCTGGCTTAAGTATGCTTAAATCGGATGGTATGGGGTTTGACAATTACCAACATATTCCTGGTGATACCAATTCACTAAGCGATAATACTGTACAAAGTATAGCGGTAGCGCCAAGCGGTCAGTTATGGCTTGGTACCGAAGATGGCCTAAATGTTTTTGATCCTGTCACAAAAAAAGTAAAGGTATACCGGCCAAACCCCCGGAATCCTTACAGCCTAAGAGGAACCAGTGTAAAATATGTGTATATTGATAAGCAGGGCATCTATTGGTTGGGTTTATACCGGGAGGGGATCAATAAGTTTGATAGTAACCTCAACCTCTTTAACCTCATTAAGAGCAATGTTTTCGACGTATATGGTTTAAATGCACCAGTAGTAACTTCATTTGCAGCAAAAAACAGTACGGAGGTCTATGTAGCTACAGAGGGGGGCGGACTAAGTATTTTCAACCGAAATACGGGCTTATTCCACAAAGTTAATTTAGAGAAATTGGGTTTGCCGCCACGTTTAACCCTGATGTCGCTATTTGTCAGTTCAGCTAAGAAAGTCTATCTGGGTACCTTTGGCTACGGCTTAATTGTGCTTGATTCAACATTAACCAAAGCGGCGTCATACCGTAAAACAAATACAGATTCCGGCCTAAATTCTGACGATGTATTTTGCGTTACCCAAGATAAAAACGGGCTGATATGGGTGGGCACCAATGGAGGTGGCATTAATGTGATGGACGCTAATCACAAGGTTGTTTTTAGGTATATCAGTAAAGAGCAATCGCCCAAAGACCGTAAATTTCCGCTTAATAATTATATCCGTTTTATTAAAGAAGACCGCTTTGCCAACATTTGGATAGGTTCTCATGGATCTGGCGTAGGGATGATCAGTGCCAATAAAACCATCATAAAACATTATAACGAACTTAACTCAGGCCTAAAGGGTGATATTGTCCAGGCTTTTTTAGAAGATTCAAAAGGGCGCATCTGGGTGGGCACTGCAGGAGGTGGCTTAAATTTATTGGATCAAAAGTCAAATAAGTTCATCAATTTTACCGAACGCAATGGTTTAGCAAATGATGTTATTAATGCGATTGTAGAAGATGATAATCAACAGCTTTGGTTAAGTACCAATAAGGGGATTAGTCGTTTTGACCCAAAAACGCAAAAGTTTAGCAACTACGGTATATACAATGGGGTGCAAAATAATAATTTTATCAGAGGTGCAGCCTTCAAATGTAAGGATGGTGAAATATTTTTTGGCGGGGCAGAGGGAATGAATTACTTTAACCCAGCCGGATTCAGAAAAAACAAAAATGTTCCTGCTGTACTTTTTACCGAGCTAAAAATTTCCAATAACGTAATTGAGGCCAGCGAGGATGGACCTATAACTGACCATATTTCCGTTGCAAAAAAAATCGACCTGGATTATAAACAAAATTTTTCACTAAGTTTTGTCAGTGTAAACTATACGGCGCCAGAACAAAACCGCTACAGTTATAAACTTGAAGGTTTTAACAAAGAGTGGATTGATGCAGGTACGGTTAAAACGGTTTCTTATACTAATCTTGATCCCGGAGAATATATATTCCATGTTCGGGCAAGCAATAACGATGGTGTTTGGAATACAACTGAATCTTCAATTAAGATAATTGTGCATCCACCATGGTGGAGAACCATCTATGCTTATGCCTTTTACCTGCTTGCTATTGCCGGTACATTACTGTATATCCGCCACCGGGGTATCAAAAACCTGGAAAGAAAGTTTGCGCTGATGCAGGAGAAAACAAAAATTGAGCAGCAGATTTTGCAGGATAGAAAAGAGGCCGAGCGCTTGCATGAACTGGATTCACTAAAAATTAAATTTCTCACTAACCTGAGCCACGAGTTTCGTACGCCGCTGTCACTTATCCTGGGACCGGTTGAAAAGCTGCTTTCGCAGGGAGACGAGACCAAAAATACATCGCTTAAAATAGTGAAACGGAATGCCCGTCGCCTGCTCAACCTGGTGAACCAAATCCTCGATTTCCGTAAAATTGAGGAAAATGAGCTCAAGATCAATAGTGCCCCAGGCGAACTGGTTTCATTTATTGCCGATGTAATCGAATCTTTCAATGATTTAAGCGAGCGTAAATCGATAAGCCTTACTTTCCAGACCCAGTTTGATCACTATCCAACAACGTTTGACCATGACAAACTGGAACGTATTTTATTTAATCTGCTTTCTAATGCCTTTAAATTTACACCGTCAGGTGGTACAATTACGGTTGATTTGAAAAGAACACCGTGTGAGGGGCAGGAAGATACTGTTCTGATCACCGTGAGCGATACCGGAATTGGCATTAGCGAGGAAGAGCAGCAGAGAGTATTCGAGCGTTTTTTTCAGGCGGATACCGAAGTATCCATTCTTAACCAGGGAAGTGGGATTGGGCTTTCCATCATCAAAGAGTTCGTCAAAATCCAGGGGGGTAAGATCGATTTACAAAGCGAAGTTGGAAAGGGTACACGTTTTATGATTGCGCTGCCTTTGCCGCTGTTAGACCACATCGAAAAACTTAATCTTGATTTTTCTAGTCCGGAAATCCCATTACAGGTTGAGGAGGAAGCATCAGATAAAGCACTAAGTGAAACTGACGCAGAAATACACACTATTCTCCTCGTAGAAGATAATCAGGACCTTAGGGAATACCTTAAAGATAATTTGAAGTCGAATTACCGTATTGTAGAGGCGGCCGATGGTAAGGAAGGCTGGCAAAAAACACTGGCAAATCATCCTGAACTTATTGTAAGCGATATTAGTATGCCAAATATGACAGGTATTGAGCTGTGTAAAAAAATAAAAGAAGATAAAAGAACAAAACATATTCCGGTTATTCTGCTAACCGCACTTACCGCAGAGCAGGAACAGCTAACGGGACTTGAAATTGGCGCAAATGATTACCTTACCAAGCCTTTTAATATTGATATCCTCAATATTAAAATCAAAAACCTTTTACTTCTTAACCGTACCTTGAAAAACACTTATACCAAGCAAATCAAGATGGAAACGGCTGATATTTTGGTTGAATCGCACGGTGATAAATTGCTCAAGAATATTCTGAAGTACATTGAAGATAATATCAATAACTCGCAACTATCTGTAGAAGATTTAAGCAAAAATGTAGGGATGAGCCGTGGCTCGCTCTACCACAAAGTGCTGGAATTAACAGGGCTTTCACCAGTAGAGTATATCCGTTCTGTAAAACTTGATAAGGCTGCTGCTTTGCTCATAAAAAGCGACCTGAATATTTCACAGATTGCCTACCTAGTGGGCTTCGCCACTCCAAACTATTTTGCCAAATCTTTTAAGACAAAATTCGGCATGCAACCTTCAGAATATTTAAACCTTTACCGTAAGCCGGATAGTACCACCAGTGCGGAAAATTAGATCATGTTAGTATTATGCAATCGATTGTTTTACCCTGGTAAAAACGTTTTACTAAAACAAACATTTTAACCATTTGTATAATTATTTGATTTTTTTATAAGTTAATTTGCTGTTTATCAGTGTTTTGTGGTGATAGAACATTTGTAGCAGATTTATGCACAAATATTCTAACCGCTAAACTCGTTTTTGAGCTATGTTTGGATTAACCAAATAAAACTTATAAACAATGACTAATCAATTGATCAACTTCTATGAGGAAGGCCGAAGCAATCTTGTCCCGCTAAATGCGACAAACCTGCCGGCAATGTCAAATCAATACCATGCTAAAATTTCAGTTTACCCATTTATAATTCCATTAGGCAGTAAGTAACTAAGCGCTCTTTAATGGCTAAGCAGTGGCTTGCTGATTAAACAGAGAATAAGGCTTTTTTAAAATTTCGTTAGATAACGAAGATCGAGCGAATCGCCTTTTTAAACTCTTATTTGTCAGCAATTATGGATGTATAACAGGTCAACCAGAAATTTATCAAGACCAGACTTGCGCTATTAATTCCTTAAAATAATTAGGTGAGGAGATGTAGGTTTCGATGGCATCTACCGATAAAAAATGTAAACGATACAGAACTTAAATTATTCAGACCAGAAGTGCTGGTTATAGAAAATATTGACCCTAAAACGCAATTGGATGAAACCACCAACATAATAGCTTTTTAAGGCTTTACATGACCAAAAGATAATATATCCATCTGCAATCATTTAATTGAAGTTGATCATTAATACATCGTCAAGCTAATCCTTATTGAGGAGGAGAATTAAATTAAACTTTTCTCCCTATTTAAAAACACTAACCAAATAATAATGCTAAGAGATTTACTTAAAATTCCATTTAGGAAAACTATTTCCTTTCGAAACGTCTTGCCGGAAATGAAATGTTCCAGGATGCCATATAGAACAGACGTCATCAATTTTACCCATCATGCTCAATAAATGATTTCGAAAAATGAAAAGAATTATACTATTGCATTTTGCTGGGGATAACCTGGGCTCGAAAAGGCAACTCTATAAAAGATGTTGTTTAACAATGCTAACCTTAATGCTGATGATCAAAATTACTTTCGCGCAGCAGACAAAGGTAACTGGTACCATCTCCGATAATAAGCAAATCCCAATAATAGGTGCTACAGTTACTGTTAAAGGCACCAATATCCGTACGCAAACGGACACTGATGGTCGGTTTGTGATTAACCTACCCAATGATCAGTCCATCCTGGTAATTGGCTACGTGGGTATGGTAACGAAGGAGGTTTCGGCAAAAGGGAAAAACAACCTTAAAATTGTGCTTTCAGAAGATCAGTCGGCGCTCAATGATGTTGTGGTAATCGGTTACGGTACACAGAAAAAAGCCAGCGTGGTAGCCGCCATCGCACAAACAACCGGTAAGGTATTGGAACGTGCAGGTGGCGTATCGAGCATAGGTGCTGCATTAACCGGTAATGTGCCAGGGGTAATCACTACTGCCAGTACAGGAATGCCAGGCGAGGAAGATCCTCAGATACTGATCCGTGGCCGCAGTACCTGGAATAATACCGGTCCGCTCATTTTAGTGGATGGAATTGAACGCCCGATGAACAGTGTAGATATCGGTTCAGTAGAAACGGTATCGGTTTTGAAAGATGCTTCTGCAACTGCTGTATTTGGGGTAAGGGGAGCCAACGGGGTAATCCTGATTACCACCAAACGTGGTCGAGAGGGGCAGGCGTCTATCAGGGGGACCATTAACAATGTAATTAAATCTCCATCGCGTTTACCGGGAAAATATGATTCTTATGATGCCCTGACGATTAAGAACCAGGCGATAGAAAATGAACTTTCCCTAAAACCCGAAAGCTGGGCGGATTATTTACCGCAGGCTACGATTTATAAATATCGTTATCCGGCAAATTTAGCTGAATCAGAACGTTATCCGAATGTAAACTGGGACGAGGTATTGTTTAAAGATTACGCCTTGTCTAACAATGTAAACCTCAACATTTCGGGCGGAACCGCTAAAGTGAAATATTTTGCCAATGCCGATTACCTGTATGAAGGCGATTTATTCCGCACTTTTAAAAACGATCGCGGTTACGAACCGGGTTACGGTTTTAACCGGTTAAATGTGAGAAGTAACCTCGATTTTCAATTGAGCAAGTCCACGCTTTTTAAAGTAAGTCTATCTGGTTCAAGAGGTGTGAAGAAAAGTCCGTGGGGCAATTCAAACAGCGATTATTCTTACTGGATTTCTGCTTATTCGACAGCTCCGGATGTATTTATGCCGCAATATTCTGATGGGACATGGGGTTATTATGCACCGAATGTGCAAAAAGGCTTAAACTCTGCCAGAAACCTCGCCGTTAGCGGGGTGGGTTATACCACTACGAGTAGGATCACCACTGACTTTACCCTTGATCAGGACCTGGGATCGCTGGTAAAAGGCTTAAATTTCAAAGGTACCATAGCGCTGGATAATTCTTTTATAGAAGGAAACCGGGGGATTAATGATTTATACAATGGGATTCAAAGCAAATGGATTGATCCAAAAACCGGGTTGACAACTTATGAGCAGGCATTTGACGGAACCAACCGCTTCGATTTTCAGAACGGCATCAACTGGACCACAAGCGGAGGAGCCGTGCAGGATTGGTCTACCCAACGCAGATTATTCTACCAGGGCCAGCTCAATTATGCAGTAAAATTGGGTACCAACCACAACATTACAGCGATGGGACTTTTCAACCGGAATGAAGTAGCTACCGGAAGTGAGATTCCGAACTACCGTGAAGATTGGGTTTTCCGTACCACTTACAATTATGCTAACAAATACATGATCGAATATAACGGTGCGTACAATGGTTCTGAAAAATTCAGTACAAAAAATCGTTTCGCATTCTTTTCATCAGGGGGATTGGGCTGGATGTTGAGTGAAGAAAAATTTATGAAGCCCTTGAAGTTTGTCGACATGCTTAAGTTGCGTGCTTCATACGGAGCCATTGGTGATGATAATGTAAGCGGTCGCTGGCTTTATCTTACACAGTGGGCCTATGGCGGTCAAACCAAACTTGGTGTAACCGGTGAGGGATCTGAATTAAGTCCGTATACCTGGTATAAAATCTCAGCGCTTGGTAATCCTGATGTGCATTGGGAAAAGGTAAAGAAAACCAATTTTGGTATGGACTATAGTTTCTTCAAGGGTATGTTTACCGGAAAGGCAGACTTTTTCCGCGACCGCCGTACGGATATCCTGATTTTGGGAGGTAACCGCGCCATTCCTTCTTATTTCGGTGTTGATGCGCCGGTGGCCAACCTGGGTATCGTAGAAAACAAAGGTTATGAACTTGAGCTGGCCTTCAATAAAAGATTAGGACAGAACTGGAGACTGTGGGCCAACCTGAACTATACCCATGCAAAGGATAAGGTAATTGAAGCTGATGATGCACAATTGTTGCCAGAATATCAGAAAAGGGCCAATAAACAAATCAGTCAGAGTTATTCATATGTGAGTGCCGGAAATTACAATACCTGGGATGAACTTTATGGTAGCACCATTCACGACAATAACGACGGGCAAAAATTACCGGGCAATTATTACATTATTGATTATAACGGCGATGGTGTGATCGATTCAAAAGATAATATTCCTTATGGTTTCCCATCAAACCCTCAAAATACCTACAATGCTACATTTGGTGTTGATTGGAAAGGTTTCAGTCTGTTTGTTCAGCTCTATGGTGTAAACAATGTAACGCGCCAGGTGGTATTTAGCAGTTTAGCTGGACAGAACCATTTGGTGTATGATGAGGGATCTTATTGGAGCAAAGATAACCCTAATGCTGATGTGCCGCTACCAAGGTGGCTATCTACCGCCAGTGGTTATACTTCTGGAAACCGCTATATGTACGACGGGTCTTATATCCGCTTAAAAAATGCAGAACTGGCTTACACTTTTGAAAAAAGCAAAAGCTTCATCAAACGTATTGGTATGGAATCACTTCGCGTATATGTAAACGGAAACAACCTGTATGTATGGACCAAAATGCCTGACGACCGGGAATCCAATTTTGCCGGAACCGGCTGGGCATCGCAAGGTGCTTATCCAACTGTAAAGCGATTTAACATTGGGGCCAACATTACTTTTTAATGCTACAATCATGAAAAAATATATCAAAACGTTAATATGTTGTGCCATTATCTGGTCGACAGTATCCCTTTCTTCGTGTGAAAAATACCTGGATAAAGCCGATGAAACCGTGATTTCGGAGAAAGAAGCTTTTAAGAATTTTACCAATTTCCAGGGCTATACCGAAGAGCTCTATAACTGTATTGTAAATTTTAGTACAAATTACTGGACCAACTCCTGGAATTGGGGCGAAGATGAGATCACTTCAACCGCCGGAAACTTTCATTTTATCCATAAAATAGACGATGGAAATTTCTGGGGCTGGCAAGCTGAATTTGATGGCTGGGGATCGGGATGGATGAATCACAATAATTTTAGTACCAATAACGACCGTTTTAATAAGGATCTTTGGAAAGCGGCCTGGTATGGTATCAGTAAGGTAAACGTGGGTTTGGCCAATATGGATAAAATGACAGATGCTACAGATGAAGAAAGAAACCTCATCAAAGGGCAGCTGCTATTCTTCCGTGCTTGGTTTCACCACAGGCTGATGGAATATTTCGGTGGCTTACCTTATATAGATACCGTTTTGCCTACCGATTCCAAACTCACACTTCCACGCTTAAGCTATAAAGCATGTGCAGACAAAGCAGCTGCAGATTTTAGGGCGGCTGCAGATATTTTACCGGTTAATTGGGACAATACCACGGCAGGTAAACGTACATTGGGCAAAAACTCATTGCGCATCAATAAAATCATGGCTTTGGGGTACCTCGGTAAAAACTACCTGTGGGCCGGAAGTCCGTTGATGAATTTTGAATCGACAGGTAGCAAGAACTATGATGCGGAATACTGTAAAAAGGCAGCAGCTGCATTTGCTGAACTGCTTTCCCTTACCGAAAGTGGTACTACGCAGTATGCACTTGTGGAATTCAAAAACTATTACCGTAATTTTTACACCAGCGGGCAAAACTGGGATTTACCCGGAAGCACTGAAGCTATATTCCGTGGTCCATTTTTTAGTGCCAATAATTCCAACTGGGGAACCAGTAAGCAATATACACCGGTAGTAATTTCAGAGGGTGACCTAAAATTTACCCCTACCGCTAATTATGTGGATTATTATGGTATGGCCAATGGCTTGCCAATCCAGGATGTGACCAAGGCCGATAGTGAATCGGGTTACAATCCAGAATATCCATGGAAAGGAAGAGACCCGAGGTTTTATAATGACATCGTTTTTGACGGCGTAAAATTTGTACAAGGTGCCATGGGTGCCAGCGATGAAAAAAACAGGTATGCCAATTTATTCACCAGTGGTAGTTACCGTGATGTGAGTACCGGAAGCAGAACGGGTTATGTTTTACGCAAATTTATTCCGATCACGGCTAACAAATATGATAATGGTTATTCGTATGGCAATAGCCTTCACATTTATGTGCCTTATATGCGTTTGGCCGATATCTACCTGATGTATGCCGAAGCCGCGCTGATGGGATATAATTCGCCTACAGGTAAAGACCCTGGTTTTTCCAAAACAGCTGTTGACGCCATCAACGTAATCCGCGCCAGGGCCGGAGTCGCGAATGTGGCAACAAAGTTTCTGACTTCAGTAGATGGATTTTTGGGTGAGGTAAGAAGAGAGCGTGCGGTAGAATTATCATTTGAGGGCCACCGCTTTAACGATCTGCGCCGCTGGTTGCTATTAATTGAGAAACCATACACCTTAAAAACATCGGTTGAGTTTGATCGTAGCGGAAGTTTCAGCACCACAGATCCTACTGCTAACCGGGTAGTTAACCTCAAAGAAGTGGTGATACTGGAGCGGAAGTTTAGTCAGAAACATTATTGGCTGCCACTAAAAAATGCCGATGTGAACATGTATGCAGATTTTAAACAAAATCCAGGCTGGTAAGGGCGTAAACTAATTCAAACGAATGAAATGAAACAGATCAAGATAATATCAGCCTTATGCCTTGCCGTTGCGTTTTTACTGCCGGCAGCAGGATCAGCGCAAACCAATAGGCAAGCTGAAAAAAACAATAAATCCGTTAATAAAAACGAAGAACGCCTGTCGCAGGATACCATATTTATAATGCCTCAGGTAGACTCTGTACAGGTTGCATTCAGGAAAGTGGCTAAACGCGACCTTTTGGGCGATGTTTCCTCCATAAATCTTGCTCAAATGCTGGAAAAAAATTATACCACCTCCAGTCTTGAAGGCCTGGATGCCCTTTTGCCAGGTTTTAACGGTAACATTTGGGGAATGGGCGGCTACCTCGTATTGGTAGACGGAATTCCGAGAGACATCAACAACATTATGCCAACGGAAATTGATCAGATTACCGTACTTAAAGGGGTTAATGCGGTAGCATTATATGGTAGCCGCGCAGCCAAAGGCGTACTGTACATTACCACTAAAAGGGGAGGTAATTATGAGCAAAAGGTAAATGTAAGGGCCAATGTAGGTTTGAATGTTCCTAAAAGCTATCCACAGTTTCTGGGTTCAGCAGAATATATGAACTTATATAATGAAGCGCGCCGCAATGACGGATTGCCAGACCTTTATACGCAGCAAACCATATACAACTATGCCTCGGGAACAAATCCTTACCGCTATCCTAACGTAGATTACTACTCTTCAGATTATTTGAGAAATAGCTATGGACGAAACGACCTTACCGCAGAAATTTCGGGCGGAAACAACCGCACGCGTTATTATACTAACCTTGGTTATTGGTCAATGGGCTCACTGCTAAATTTTGGTGAAGCTGTAAAAAACAGTGGGGCCAACCGTTTTAATGTACGTGGAAATATTGATGTAAAACTGAATAAAATCATTTCCCTAAATGTAGATGCCACAGCCAGTTTCTATACGGGCAAAGGCGTAAATACTGATTATTGGGGCAGCGCAGCCACTGTTCGTCCTTACCGTTTTTCACCACTTATTCCCATCAGCATGATTGAGCCTGGTGATGTTGCATCGCTGGCACAGGCTAATAACAGCAACAACATCATCAATAGTAGCTACCTGTTGGGTGGCAGTCAGCTTGACCAAACAAATACTTTTGCCAGTATTTATGCCGGAGGCTATAACCGTAATGTTTCCCGTCAATTCCAGTTTAATACCGGGATAAATTTCGATCTCAACAGCCTGATGCAGGGATTGAGCTTTAAAACCATGCTTGCCGTTGATTATTCAAGTTCTTTTAATCAATCGTACAATAATACCTATTCGGTTTATGAGGCGGCCTGGAACAATTACGCCGGCATTGATCAGATTTCCAGTTTAACGAAGTATGGCATTGATGCCAAATCGGGCGTACAGAATGTGAGTGGAAGTGCCTATCGCCAAACCATCTCTTTTTCAGGTCAGTTTAATTATGCACGTACTTTTAAACAGAAGCATAATGTTACCGGATCATTATTGGGTTATGGCTTTAACATCAGCGAATCTTCGGTTTATCATGCTACCAACAACGCCAATCTCGGTTTACAGTTGGGTTACAACTATGATCACCGCTACTATGCCGATTTCAGTGGAGCGTATGTTTATTCGGCAAAATTACCAACAGCTAACCGTGGCGCATTCTCGCCAACATTATCTTTGGGATGGAGGCTTAGTGAAGAAGCATTCCTTAAAAATTCTGAAACCGTTGATCAGTTGAAAGTTACAGCTTCTGCAGGAATCTTGAATACCGACCTTGACATCAACAACTATAACCTTTACCAGGGCTATTTTACCTATAACGATGCGGCTTGGTACAGCTGGCGCGATGGCGGCTTGGTACATACTTTTGACCGAAGAAGAGGTGATAACCCTAATTTAAAGTTTCCACAGAGAAGAGAAATTAATATCGGTCTGGAAGGGTCGTTCTATAAAAACCTGATCAACTTTACGGCCTCGGCATTTTTCAATCAAACCCGTGGCAATGTCGTACAACCAGGGGTGCTTTATCCTTCTTATCTTACTACAGGATTTCCGGTATATTCGGATATCCCTTATGTAAATTACGATAACGATCAGCGCAGGGGATTCGATTTTGGCATCAGGATGAATAAAAAAACCGGAGAAATAGATTGGAGCCTGGGGGTAACCGGTACCTATTATGATACCAAAGCCACTAAACGTGCCGAATCTTACCAGTTTGATTACCTGAACCGTACAGGAAAACCACTTGATGCACTCTGGGGGCTGCAAAGTATGGGCTTTTTTACGAGCACGGCTGACATAGCGGCTTCGCCTGCCCAGTCTTTTGGCCAGGTTAAACCCGGAGATTTAAAATACAAAGATCAGAATGGTGATGGCATTATTGATACAAGAGATGAAGTTTATCTTGGTAAAGGTGGATGGTTAGGCGCACCAATGACCCTGGGTGTAAACCTGACCGCGAAATGGAGAAATTTAACCCTGTTTGTATTGGGAACTGGCCGTTATGGTGCCAAAGCCATGAAGAACAGTAGTTATTTCTGGGTAGATGGAGAAGATAAATACTCAATAGTGGTTAGAGACCGCTGGACGCCTGAAACACAAGCTACAGCGACCTATCCACGGTTGACCACAGCAAGCAGCGATAATAATTTCCGCTCATCAGATTTCTGGCTGTACAGTACTAACCGTTTTGATTTGTCAAAGGTGCAGTTATCTTACCAGTTTCCGGCAAATTTGTTCCGTAACGGATTCGTAAGGGAGTTAGGTATTTATGCCAGCGGTATGAACCTGCTTACCATCGCACCAGAACGTGAAATACTGGAACTTAACGTCAATACCTCACCTCAAACCCGGTTTTATAACCTTGGTGTAAAGGCTTTGTTTTAACCCTGATAACAAATAGATATGAAAAAAATACAACTTCTGATCGGTTTGGCAGTACTGCTTTTCTCAGTTGGCTGCAAGGATATGTTAAAACCTGAAATCGAGAATAACCTTGATCTGGAAAGTACTTACAACAACGCAACCTATGCACAAGGTTTACTGCTGAATGGTTATGCCCGCATACCCACCAATAGCTGGTCATTTAATGATGTAGCTACCGATGATGCCGTGAGCAATGACCGCAATAATGCTTACCTAAAAATTGCTACAGGGCAATGGACGGCCATTAATAATCCACTTTCTCAGTGGACCAATTCGCGTGCGGCCATACAATACCTCAACCTGTTTTTCTCGGTAACTGACCAGGTGAAATGGGCCGTTGAGCCTAATATTAACCGCATGTTTAACGACCGGATGAAAGGAGAGGGTTATGCCCTTCGTGCCATGTTTAACTACTACCTTTTACAGGCTCACGCCGGTAAAGGCAATAACGGGCAACTGCTTGGTGTTCCAGTTGTGTTGCAACCAGAAGGCCAGGATGCCGATTTTAATAAACCCAGAGCTACATTTGATGCGACAATGGAGCAAATTTATCGCGATCTGGATATGGCTGAACAGTTACTTCCAACTGATTTTGAGGATATTGCCAGTGATGCACAGATACCTTCTAAATATTCGGGAGTAGGAAAAGATAACTATAACCGTGTATTTGGCTATTATTTCAGGGGGCGTGTAACAGCACGTATAGCAAAAGCCATCCGCGCGAAAGCATCGTTACTTGCTGCAAGCCCTGCATTTAATCCCTCAACGGTTACCAAATGGGAAAAAGCAGCAAACGATGCTGCCGCCGTAATCAATTTGAGGGGTGGATTGGTGAACCTGACTGCGAACGACATTAAATGGTATGACAAAGATGCTGGTATTGATGGATTGGCATCGGGCGTAAACCCTTCCGAAATTTTATGGCGTAGCGATGTGGGCAATAGCAATGACCTGGAAAGAAATAACTTTCCACCAACACTTTTTGGTAGCGGCCGAATCAATCCGACACAAAACCTGGTGAATGCATTCCCAATGGCTAACGGCTATCCGATATCAGACGCCAATAGTGGCTTCATAGCATCCAGCCCTTACGATAACCGTGATCCAAGGTTGAAACTATACATCCTGGTGAATGGCGGTACGGCGGGAACAGCTGGTAGTACGATTAATACAACGCTTAACGGGCCTACCAATGATGCGTTGAATAAAGTAGAAACTTCTACCCGTACCGGATATTATATGCGTAAGCTGCTCAGGCAGGATGTGAACCTGAATCCTTCATCAACCACCAACCAGAAACATTATAACCCACGCATCCGGTATACAGAAATTTATCTCTCTTATGCTGAAGCTGCTAATGAAGCCTGGGGACCATTAAATGGTGGTAACAATGCTTATTCAGCTTATGATGTGATCAAGGCTATCCGCCGGAGAGCAGGAGTAGGTACTAATAATAACGATCCTTACCTGGAGTCGATCAAATCAGATCAGGTAAAGATGAGAGAACTGATCCGAAATGAACGTCGTCTGGAACTATGTTTTGAGGGTTTCCGTTTCTGGGATCTGCGCAGATGGAATGCCAGCCTGAACGAGGTAGCTCAGGGAACAAGCATTACCGGAGCAACATTTACTCCGATTAATGTAGAAAACCGGGTGTATCAGCCCTACATGATCTATGGTCCGGTACCTTATAGTGAAATTTTAAAGTATAACAACCTTATCCAGAACGCAGGCTGGTAGTTCATCAATACCAGGATTAAAATTTAAAAAAAATGAAAAAGAAAATCCAATTTTTGCTGGCAATAGCCGTGTTTTTAGGAGCATGCAAAAATCAGGAGTGGGAATTTCCGGATTACGGAACCCAAACTGTATATTTTGCATATCAAAGTCCTGTTCGCACCATTACCCTGGGCGAGGATTTATATGATACCTCTTTGGACAATCAATACCGTTGCGAAATCATGGCCACAACGGGAGGTGTATATGAAGTTAAAAATGATGTAAGTATTGGTGTGGCGGTAGACAATTCCTTGGCCAGCAATCTTACTTTTGGCGGGGCCGGAAATGTGGTAGCCATGCCCGCAAACTACTACAGCCTTCAGGGTGGTTCTATTACTATCCCGAAAGGTAAAATTACCGGTGGAGTTCAGGTACAGCTTACCGATGCTTTTTTTGCCGACCCGCTGGCGCTGAAAAATACCTACGTAATTCCGCTTCGGATGACTTCAGTACAAAATGCCGATAAGATTTTGGAAGCCAAGAACTATACATTATATGCCATCAAATACATCAATCCTTGGCATGGCTACTACCTGCGCCGTGGTAAAGATGTAATTACTGGTAAAAACGGTAATACCAGCTTAAATAAAACCGTTAGCAGGCACATGACCTATGTTGAAAGTGATGAGGTTAACCAGGTGGTAACTTCCTCTTTAAAGTCTAATACATTTAATGCGGTATTTAAGGATAAAGACAACCGAAATATCACCTGCAAATTGCTGCTTACTTTCGATAATTCAGGCAATTGTACCGTGGCTGCTGCCGACAATACCTTTACGGCTACCGGAAGTGGCAAGTTTATCAAACGCGGAGAAAAGAACAGTTGGGGAAATACTGATAGAGACGCCCTGTATCTGAATTATAGCATAGACCTTAATGACATGTCTGTAGCCACTACCGATACACTTGTGATGCGCAACCGCGGCGTAACCATGGAAACCTTTAATCCGGTTAAAAAATAAAATGTAATTAAGATGAAAAATATTTATAAAATTGCCTTAATCATCGGTCTTCCGGTTTTATCGGTATCATGTAAAAAACATGAAGCACTTGATTTTTCTGTTGAAAAGCCGGCATCAATAGCTGCACAGGAACAGATTGATGCATACAAAGCATTGAAATCTTATTTTAACTGGTCGGCCAATCCTGATTTTAAATTTGGGGTAGCCACCTCACTTTCCGAATACAATAATAAAGGTGTATTGTATCGCCTGGCCAACAGCAATTTTAACCAGATTGTAATCGGTTATGAAATGAAACACGGCGCCATTGTAAAGGATGATGGCAGTATGGATTTTGATAATGTGAAGAAATTACTGGAAAATGCTAAAAATTCAGGCATGGAAGTATATGGGCATACCCTCTGCTGGCATGCCAATCAAAATGCCAAGTACCTCAATAATCTAATAGCACCAACTATCATTAAGGGAACCAGTGGACCGGCGCTTGAGGATAACCTCATTGGTAACAGTGATTTTGAAGGGGGAAATATTTCAGGCTGGTTTGGCTGGGGAAATAGTTCTGTTAGAGAGGTTTCGCCTAAAGGTGATGGATATGGTGGTGCCGGCTATGCGCTTAATATGTCTAATCCTAAAGCGGTTAATTCCTGGGAAGCGCAGACTGCAACAGATTTTACAACTCCATTTAAAAGCGGTTCAACCTATAAACTCAGCTTTTATGTTAAGGGCAGTGTAGATGGAGCAGCCTCAGTAGCGGCACAAGAAACTAAAAGTTATGGAGCCGATGATTTTGGCTCTTTTAATATTTCAACGGATTGGAAGCTTGTACAATTAGAAAAAACCATCACGGCAGGTGATAGAACCCGTTTGGTTTTCAGCTTTGGAGCCTATGCAGGCAAAATTTCTATGGATAAAATCTCCATTAACAGGGTAAATCCAAATGGTGGTGATAAGATCATTGAAAAAACTGCCGATGAGAAAAAAGCTATCTTAACAGCTGCACTCGATAAATGGATTGCCGGAATGCTCGCTGTGAGTAAAGCCAATGTAAAAGCATGGGATGTGGTAAATGAACCAATGTCTGACTGGCCAGATCCATCACAGTTGAAAACAGGTGTGGGTAAAACCAATATAGCTGCCGATGAATTTTATTGGCAGGACTATTTAGGTAAAGATTACGCCGTGGCTGCCTTTAAATTGGCGCGCCAGTACGGGAATGCCGCTGATATTCATTTTATAAATGATTATGGTTTAGAAAGCAGCCTTGATAAATGCAGGGGACTGATTGAGTATGTAAAATATATTGAGAGTAAAGGTGCAAAAGTGGATGGTATTGGTACACAAATGCACATGGGTACAGAAACTGATAAAACGAAAATAGTTGAAATGTTCAAACTATTGGCAGCTACAGGCAAACTGATCAAAATTTCCGAACTGGATCTTGGCGTTTCGAATAAAAAGACAGCCGTTGTAACACAAGCAGAATACAAAGCACAGGCAGATATGTATAAATATGTGATTGATAAGTATTTCGAGATTATTCCGACTGCTCAACGTTATGGCATTACCATCTGGAGTCCGTTAGATAGCCCGGCCAGTTCTTTCTGGAGGCCTGATGAACCAATTGGGTTGTGGACAGGAGGTTTTGTACGCAAGCCTGCTTATGTAGGTGTTGCAGAAGCCCTCAAAGGCAAGTAGGCTTTTGTTTGTATTCATCTGCTCAAAGAATCGTCATTGCGAGGAGGCTTTTTCAGCCGAGGAAGCCTACCGGCAACAGGCTGGCAATCTTTATAGCAAAAATTGCTCGCTGAAAGATTGCTTCCCCGAACTGTCGGGACAAGCTGTCGTTCCTCCTCGCAATGATGATATTTCTTCGGTATCACTTAGTAGTTCAATCGTCATCTCGACTGGAGTGCAACGGAATGGAGAGATCTATATAAGTAAATACCAACGAGGAGAAATTTAACGGTATTGTTCTCCTCAAAGAATCGTCATTCTCGCGCATGCGGGAATCTTACTCAGCAAAACTAAACCTTGTTAACTGGGTTCAAAGATCTCTCCCCGCCTGTACGGGCAGGCCTGTCCGCACAGGCGGGCGCTCCGCGTTGCTTCGGTCGAGATGACGAACACTTTTTTTCAATAGCTTGACAAAAGACTTATTTAAGCCTATTTTTATATGATCCAGCCTCTTCAATAAATCCAATTTACCCCATTATGAAAAACTTAGTATTTTATCTTTGTACCCTGCTTTTAAATGGACTGTTTTTTACAGCCCATAGCCAGCTCGCTACAAATCCTATCATCTTTGCTGATGTACCCGATCCCTCAATCATTCGGGTTGGCAAAACCTATTACATGAGCAGTACAACCATGCACATGAACCCTGGTCTTCCGATTATGAAATCTAATGATTTGGTCAATTGGAAAATGTTAACCTATGTTTATGATACCCTTGCCAATATTGATCAGCTAAATTTAAATAATGGTAAAAATGATTACGGGAGAGGATCATGGGCCAGCAGTTTACGCTATCATGAAGGCCGGTTTTATGTGAGTACTTTTTCCGGTACAACTAATAAAACCTACATCTATTCTACTACAGATATTGAAAAAGGCCCCTGGAAAAGGTCTGCCTTTAGTCCTGCACTTCACGATCATTCGCTGTTTTTTGAGAATGGCAGGGTATTTATGGTTTATGGCGCAGGCAAAATTATGATTGCGGAATTAAATACCGATTTATCAGGCATAAAAACCGGTACAAGCCCTCAGGTATTGATAGAAAATGCCACTCAAGTAGCTGGCGATAACCCTGGTCTGCCAGCAGAAGGTTCGCAACTTTTCAAGGTAAAAGATCAATATTATCTGTTCAACATTACCTGGCCAAGAAACAGCATGCGGACGGTAATTATTCATAAGGCCGATAAACTGATGGGGCCATACATTGGAAAAATAGGGCTGCAGGATAAAGGTGTTGCACAGGGTGGACTGATCAGTACCCCCGAAGGGCATTGGTTTTCATATCTTTTTCGCGATTATGGCGCCGTTGGCCGGATTCCTTATCTCGTTCCGGTTAAGTGGGAGCAGGATTGGCCGGTTCTGGGTGTAAGTTCAAAAGTTCCGGATACACTTCAGCTGGCTAAAAATCAAAGTCTTATTCCTGGTATCGTAGATTCTGATGATTTTGACGGTAAAGGGGGAGACAATGGCCTTAAAAAAGTATGGCAATGGAACCATAATCCAGATCACGCCCATTGGTCGCTCACCAAAAGAAAAGGTTATCTGACGATTCAAACCTCGAGGATTGATACCTCAGTGCTTTCGGCCAGAAATACCCTTACCCAAAGAACAGTAGGGCCCGCAAGTTCAGCCGAAACCAGCATCGATCTGAAAAACATGAAAATTGGGGATTGCACCGGGATGCTGTTGCTGCAGAAAAAGTATGGCTGGATTGGCGTAAAATCTTTAAAAGAAGGTTTATTTATCGTAGTGAATACAGTAAACGATAATCAGCCCATAGAAAGCATCAAAATTCCACTGAAACAGCAAAAAATTTATTTAAGATTAGACTGTGATTTTAAGGATCGCCATGACCTGGCTTCTTTCGCTTACAGCTTAGATGGTAAATCGTGGAATACCATTGGCGAAAAACTAAAAATGTCGTACACCTTACCACACTTTATGGGTTATCGTTTTGGCCTTTTCAATTATGCAACAGAACAAATTGGCGGGCATGCAGATTTTGATTATTTCCATATCAAGGTTAACTAAGCCAAGGGCATTTACAGATATTTTGAGATTACTTCTATTAAGCTAAACAATTTTGAACATTAATGGCCGCATTATACTCAAATGGCAGGCTAAAGCCCGGTACGGTTAAATAGTTTTGGAAATTGATAAGAATATGAGAACAAAATTAATTTTATGCGGCTTGGTCTGGCTACTGGTTTTCCGTTTTTCAGTTTCTGCCAAAGTTACCCTACCACAGTTGGTATCCAGTCACATGGTGCTTCAGCGCGAAAGCCCGTTAACGATTTGGGGCTGGGCAGCTGCAAAAGAAAAAATAACCATCCGTTTTAACGGCAAAATTTATAAGGCTATTACCGATGATCAGGGATCATGGTCCGTGAAAATGGGCAAAATGAAAGCTGGCGGTCCTTTTAAAATGATCATTACAGGTGAAAATATAATTACCCTTGATGATATTATGCTGGGAGATGTTTGGTTTTGCTCAGGGCAGTCTAATATGGCCTTACCGATGGAAAGGTTAAAAGAAGCTTATCCACAGGTGATTGAAAAGGACTATTTTCCCCTGATCAGGAACTTTTTTGTTCCTACCAAAGCAAACCTTTCAGGAGAAGCTACCGATCTGCCTCCCGGCAAATGGGTTCCTGCCACTGGTGCAGGCATTTTAGGTTTCGGAGGGACCAGTTATTTTTTTGCAAAAACACTCTTTCAAAAATATAATATCCCCATAGGTATCATCAATTCAAGCGTTGGGGGTACCCCGATTGAGGCCTGGATGAGCCGTGATGCATTTTTGACGAATCCGGAACAACTAAAAAAAATAGACAATTTCAGGGATTCGGTTTTTATGGCTAATTACCAGAAAAAACTTAAAGAAAAGAATTTAGCCAGGCCAACAACATCAGCCCCTATAGTTGATGAAGGGATTTCAGGCTCGGTAAAATGGATTGATCCGGATTTTGATGCGAGCAGTTGGAGAAAATTTTGGATGCCAGGATACTGGGCAGATCAGGGAATCCGCAATATCAATGGAATTTTTTATTTCAGAAAAGAACTGCAGATTCCAGCTGATATGAGCGGGCAGCAGGCTAAACTTTATATAGGCCGCATTATAGATGCCGATTCTGTATTCCTTAATGGTAAATTTATCGGTAATACGACTTATCAATACCCACCACGTAGGTATGTTGTTCCGGCTGGACTGTTGAAAACAGGAAAAAATATTCTTGTTGTAAAAGTCATCAGCAACAGTGGCAAAGGTGGCTTTGTACCCGATAAAAATTACTCTTTAATCACGCCCGATAAAAAAATAGACTTACGCGGAGAATGGAGTTTCGAAGTAGGTTATGCCCAGCCCAGGCAGAACCAAGGTTTCCGTTCCGATGCCGAAATGCGCTTAGTTGCACAGAACGAGCCAACAGGATTATTTAATACCATGGTTGCACCAGCTGTACAATTTGCAATAAAGGGTTTCGTATGGTACCAGGGAGAATCAAATACCGCAGATCCGAAAGCATACGGGCAATTATTGCCGGCGCTTATAAAAGACTGGCGTAATAAATGGAAGCAAGGTGATCTGCCTTTCATTTATGCACAACTGCCTAATTTTATGGAAGCCAACTATTTGCCTGAAGAAAGTAATTGGGCACAGTTTAGGCAAAGTCAGCTGAAGGCACTTGTTGTACCCAATACGGGAATGGCGGTAACCATTGATGCTGGCGAATGGAATGATATCCATCCGTTGGATAAAAAAGACGTGGGTGAACGTTTAGCACTATGGGCCGAGCATTTAGCTTACCAGGATCAGCAGATTACCTATTCAGGACCTATTTATAGTTCAAATCGGTTAAAGGGATCTGAATTGACCCTAAATTTTGACCATAGTTCGCCCGGACTCATGATTAAAGGATCTAAAAAGCTTATGGGTTTCGCGCTTGCGGGCGAAGACAAGGTGTTCTATTGGGCCCAGGCCAGGTTGGTAGGTGATACCGTCGTACTTCTGAGTCCAATGGTTTTAAAGCCAGCTTTTGTCCGTTATGCATGGGCAGATAATCCCGATAGGGCTAATCTATATAACAAAGCAGGTTTACCGGCTTCACCTTTTGAAGCAGAAGTTGATAAATAGAGATGACCTATAAATAACGGGAAACTTCTGCATAGAAATTGTGCTAGATTTCTTATTATCCCTGTACAAGATCTCTCCATTTCGCTGCGCTACAGTCGAGATGACTACCATTCTATAGGCGTCTGTCAAGTGTAGCAAAATGGATCGCTTATACTAATGGGGCGAAGTGATTGGCTACGCTCTGACTGATATACGAATTAATTTTATTCAATTTTTAAACAGGCCGTTAAATCCGTAAAAGAATAGTTCTTACTCCAATTTAGATCAATAATCTGTTTTGAAGTTATGTTTACAAAGGATTTTATTTTCTTATCGTCACCCTGAATTTATTTCAAGGTCTACTTGTTAGAAAGATGTTAAAAATACAATAGCTAAGGCAGTTAAAATACTGATTTTGCTTGTAGAATAAATAGGATGACAATCGTAATTATCCGATGCTTTTGTCTTCTGGTTTTTTTTTATAAAAAAACAAAATTCAACCGATTGCATAAAATATATTTTTTGAATTTTCTGTTTAATTTATACGTTTTCCCTTATCATTTTTATACAAATTGTATATGAAAATTATGAGCTGAATCTGCTTTTAAAATTATATATAGCAATATGTTTCTTAGTTAAAAATGTGCATTTAGTGGTATTTGGAAGCCGTTTTCAGATCAAATTTTTAATTCTTAAAAACGTGTATTTTTATTCTGATAATTAAAATTTGTCTTACAGATAACATCTTTTGTAGTTTCATTTTGTATTGATAATTTAATCATAGCGTCTTTTCGATTTGAACATTTATTCTATTAATATGTACAATCAAATCATAAGCAGATGAGCAATCCAAATATCTTTATCGCAGAATAAATCTGAATTGAACCAGCAAGATATTGCTCATTAATTTTTGGTGCGTGATGTAAACATGTACTTGCTGATTTTCCAAATAACAGCTGGTCTTTTCTTATTCTTTAACCTTTATAAACCATTTATTATGAGAAGTGAAATTTTACAATTTTCTATAACATCGCGATGGAAATTTTTCAGGTATCTCCCCAAAGTGATGTTAATGGCAACACTGATATTTTCGGCTTTTATTGTACAGGCACAAACTGTAGTGAAAGGAAAGATTGTTGATGAACAAGGTAAACCATTGCCAGGTGTAGGCGTTGTTTTAAAAGGAACCAATACCAGTACTTCATCCCAGGAAAACGGAAGTTTTTCCATTACCACCACTGGGGCCAACCCAATTCTGGTATTTTCTTACGTAGGTTATACCAATAAAGAGATTGTGGTGAAAGGTCAGAGCACCATAAATGTAACCCTCCAGCCAAGCGCAGCAGAGCTGGGCCAGGTGGTTGTGGTGGGTTATGGTACCCAACGCAAAGAAGCAGTTACCGGTTCTGTAGCTTCAATCGGAGGTGAAAAAATTCGTGAAGTACCGGCACCCAATATTGCTCAGGCCATCCAGGGACGTTTGGCAGGTGTGAATATTTCGCAAACATCAACTAAACCAGGTGCTACCATGCAAATCCTGATCCGTGGTCAGCGTTCACTTTCAGCAAGTAATGATCCGCTTGTGGTATTGGATGGAATTCCGTTTCCCGGCTCAATCGGCGACATTAACCCCAACGATATTAAAAGTATTGATATCTTGAAAGATGCCTCTGCGACAGCTATTTACGGTTCCAGAGGTGCCAATGGGGTAATCTTATTAACGACCAATAGGGGACAGATTGGTGCACCAGCCAAAATCTCCTACAATACCTATACGGGTCTGCAAACTTTGTTTGCAAAATATCCGATGATGAACGGACCTGAATTTGTTGCATTACGGAAAGCGGCGGGGCTATTTACTACGCTTGGTGTTGATGAATCCAATGATGTAAACACCGACTGGCAGGATCTGTTTTACAATAAAAGCGCTATTGTAACCAGTCATGATTTAGGTGTTACCGGTGGTTCAGCAACCAGTAGCTATAGTTTTGGTGGAGGGTATTATAAAAACCAGAGTTTAATTCCTACACAACAATATACAAGGTATTCAATGAAAGCATCGCTTGATCAGCAAATCGGCAAGCTTTTCCGTGTTGGATTTACCACTAATAATAATTACAATATCAGTGAGGGCAATCAGGTAGGTATTTATGGCAACTTGAGTAATACCCCTATATCAAATCCGTATAATGCAGATGGTAGTTTAAAACGCACCATCAGAATGCCACAAGATGAATCTTTTGTTTACACCAATGGCCTTGTAAAGGATTTGCACGACAAATGGTTAAATGAGACACGTGGCTTTGCTACCTATAATTCATTTTACGGTGAGATTAAAATTCCCTGGGTTGAAGGGTTAAAATACCGTGCCAACCTGGGCCTTGATTTTATACAGAGTAATAACGGTAACTTCACTGGTGTTGGGGTGGGCAATACCACTGCTACTACACCTTCTACCGCTGGAGTCAGCAATTCACAAACCTACCACTGGACATTAGAAAATTTACTGACATACGATCGCAGTTTTGGAAAACATACTTTCAATGCCGTTGCTTTATATTCTGCAGAACAAAATAAATTCAATTCTTCTTCGATGACAGCAAGGGATATCCCTTCGGAAGCCTTCCAGTTTTATAATCTTGGGCAGGCCAACGGCGAGATCACGATCGGTAGCGGTACGCCTCAAAATCCGCTCTATACCCTTACCGGGTTGATTTCTTATATGGGAAGGATCATGTATTCATATGATAATAAGTACTTGTTAAGTGCAACCCTTCGGTCAGATGCCTCATCGCGTTTGGCACCAGGACACAAATGGCATACCTACCCGGCTGTTTCTGTGGGGTGGAACATCATGAATGAATCTTTTATGAAAGATGTTACTGCAATTGATAAATTAAAAATGCGTGTAGGTTACGGGCAAACTTCCAATCAGGCTGTTGCTCCATATCAAACACTGGGACTATTAAATACCCGCCCCTATAATTTCGGCGATAATACTTATGCAACAGGATATTACGTATCCCAGCTTCCAAGCCCTGGCTTAGGCTGGGAATATTCTGAAACCTGGAATTATGGTTTGGATTTCTCCATCTTAAAAAACCGCATTTCCGGTACATTTGAATACTATGACACTAAAACCAAAGATATCTTACTTAGCGTGGCCTTACCGTCAACTGCGGGCGTAGGCAGTTATACGGCTAACATCGGTCAAACCCAGAATAAAGGCTGGGAGTTGAGTGTTAATGGGATAATCCTTGATAATCAGGGTGGATGGAGCTGGGATGTAGGTTTCAATATTACGGCAAACAGGAACAAATTAACTGCGCTGGCTTCGGGACAAACCAGAGATGAAGGAAATGCATGGTTTGTAGGCCATAATATCAATGCCATTTATGACTACGAAAAAATAGGGTTATGGCAGGCGGGAGATCCTTATCTAAATGTGCTTGAACCAGGCGGCAATGTGGGGATGATCAAAGTTAAATACACTGGAGACTATGATGCAAACGGTGCTCCAACGAGGGCCATAGGTGCCGCTGACAGACAAATTATCGATATTGATCCAAAGTTTACCGGCGGTTTTAATACCAGGGTGGCCTACAAAGGCTTTGACCTAAATGTTGTGGGGCTTTTCAAAAGCGGTGGAACATTGTTAAGTACACTATATGGCTCGTCAGGATATCTGAATTTACTAACAGGACGTAGAAATAATGTTAAGGTAGATTACTGGACACCTGATCATACAGATGCAAAGTATCCTAAACCGGGTGGTATTGCCAGTGGCGATAACCCTAAATACGGAAGCACGCTGGGCTATTTTGATGCCTCATTCCTTAAAATAAGGACCATTTCTCTTGGTTATGATTTTAACAGGGATCTGATTAAAAATTCAAATGTAAGGCTGCGCATGTATTTAACTGTACAAAATCCATTTGTGATGTTTTCTCCTTATCACAGGGAGTCTGGCATGGATCCGGAAACCAATTCATATGGTGACGAAAACCAGGCCGTTAACACCGCTTATCAGAGAAGAATTTTAACTGTTGGTACCAATACGCCTTCAACACGCAATTACGTTGCTGGCCTTAATTTAACATTTTAGTATAAATAGGATATGAAAAATATACAATTAAAAGCCGTAGCAGCTATTTGGTTATTCACGGTAATCATTTCAGGTTGTTCCAAAATTTTAGAAGAAGAACCACGCAGCACCTTTACACCTGATTATTTTAAAACGGTAACGGGTGTAAATGGGGGATTAACTTCTATGTATGCCCACTTAAGAAACATTTATGGTCAGGCTTATTTTTACAATTCTTTAATCACCGGTACCGATGAGGCCACCTGGGGCAAAGACGCTGATGGAAACTTTAAAGATATGGACTGCTCTGGAGTGGGTTCAATCTTATCAACAAGTTTTCCGAGCAGTATATTGTGGAGTGAAGCATTTCCAAATATTAACAACGCTAGTGGCATTATTGAAAACGCCAGTTCAGCGGGGATTTCAAATGCATTGGTGGCGGAAGCCAGGTTTTTCCGGGCATTCGATTATTTTCTGTTGGTGCAAACTTTTGGTGGTGTCCCGCTCGATTTAGGGGCAGGAGAATTAAAATTCAATACCAATCCGTCAAGAACTTCAGTAAGAAATACCGTACCGGTGGTTTATACCAAAGCTGTGTTTCCCGATCTGATCAAAGCTGTTGCCGACTTGCCTACAACAGGAAGGGTTACCGGTGGGGTAACTAAGGTCGCCGCACAGCTATTTTTATCAAAAGCTTATTTAACTTATGCATGGTGGTTGCAAAATCCTAATAATATTCCAACCTATCCCGCATCTCCAAGAACAGACCCTGACGGGCACGATGCCAATTACTATTTTCAACAGGCTTATGATGTTGCTACTGCAGCTATTGAAAACCCAAGCACATTTGGGCTGATGGATACGTATTATGACGTAAATTGGGCGGTGAATGATCGCAACAAAGAAACATTATTATATGCTGATCATACCCAAACGAGTGAAAAATTTAATGGCGGTAGCCTAACCTTTGGAAGCGGTGGTGCGCCTGATAATTTTTCAGGCTGGATGATGACCTGGAATTATACCAATATCCGCAGTGGAGGCATTAGTTCCGTTCAACGTGAGGCCGAGCAGCATTTAGGCCGTCCGTGGAACCGTATGGCGCCAACAATTGAAGTATTGAAAAATACCTTTGCCGATAAAACGCTCGATTCGAGATATGATGGTACTTTCACTACGGTTTACAGAGGTAACTGGCCTAAGGGTTACAACCCGCCTTCGAGTGCGCCAACATCATTGGTTAACGCAAATGGATTATCGATTATACCCGGAGATGCCGTACTTAGCTTTCTAAATGCAGATGATCCTACAATTGCTTACCCAACAGGTTCTGGAATAAGTGGTGTAGGTGCAGGTACTTTACCTGGAAGAGCTGATTATGTGATTGCTCCTGGTGGAATCAGCAGAATCGTTTATCCGGGGCTTTGGAAATTAGGCCCATACCGTACCGATAATGGCACAGGTTTAGGACAACCAAACGCAGGTAGTACACGTCCTTATCCGGTAGCTAAATTCTCTGAGCTTTATTTTATTGCAGCAGAAGCAGCGGTGAAAGGAGCCACAACTAAAGCTGGCAAAAGCGCCCGTGAACTCATCAATGTAATTCGTGCAAGAGCCGGTAAATGGCGTTTCGATAACAATGGGAATGTAGTTAAAGTTGCAGACAACAGTGCAGCCATGGTTGCGGCTACACCTGCTACAATAGATATTAATTATATTTTGGCCGAACGCTCAAGAGAGTATTATGCCGAAGGTTACCGCAGGTATGATTTGATCCGTACCCAAAAATGGGGCGAACTTGCTGCTACCTATACCATAGCCGGAACTACCTACGGCGATCATACACCACAAACCGTAACCCGTACCATTACGCCTAACTTATATTTACGTCCTATTCCTCAGGCGCAAATAGATGGAATGCAGATGAGTGCAGATGAAAAAAAGGCTTACCAGAATCCTGGTTATTAAAATTACTTTGGTTTAGTTGGGTGGGCGGCGTCAATTGATGTCGCTCATTCGTTTTTTAAACCCTAAAATTGATCATGGGGTTATCCTGGGCGAGAATAAGGGAATCCGACAGCCAAACCATGGTTTTCATAGCTAAAATATATTTCCAAACCTTAAATAACGATAAACAACCTAATTATTTCCCTAATGCCAGTAAATTCTTTTAAAAAAAGCAAGATTTTCTCTATACTATTGATTCTTTTTTCCTTTTGGGTTAATTATACGAAAGCCCAGGTAAGTTTGGGTTTGGACAAGCAATTTATTCAGGAAACCAGAACAAGTAAAGATGATTTTGCATTGATAGCAGAGGGGAAAGTAGCAAATATTTTTTATGATGATAATGATTATAAAGGTGTAATCAGGGGAATTCGCGATTTAAGTCAGGATTTTTTTAGCGTATCAGGCCTCAAGCCACAATTGAAAAACGTTAACCCTTCAGAGAAAGCTGTCATTTTGATTGGGACCCTGGGCAAAAGCAAACTTATTGATCAGTTGGTTTCATCAGGCAAGCTTAACAATGCCGCCATTTCAGGTAAGTGGGAAAGTTTTATCATATCGACTGTTAAAAATCCATTTCCTGGCGTTGATCATGCTTTGGTTATTGCAGGAAGCGATAAACGAGGAACCATATACGGCATCTATGAACTATCAGAACAGTTAGGCGTATCGCCATGGTATTGGTGGGCCGATGTTCCGCCCAAAACCCGCAAAAGTGCATTTGCAGTTTCCGGAACATACAGTTCAGGAGAACCGGCAGTAAAGTACCGCGGCATATTTATTAATGATGAAGCGCCGGCCATGACGGGTTGGGCCAAGGAGAAATTTGGTGGGATGAACAGTAAGATGTATGCCCATATGTTTGAGCTGTTGCTTCGCCTCAGGGCCAATTACCTTTGGCCAGCCATGTGGAGTAATGCATTTAATGAGGATGATCCTGACAATCCGCGTTTAGCCGATGAATACGGTATTGTAATGGGCACTTCCCACCATGAACCAATGATCCGTGCGCAACAGGAATGGAAAAAACACGGGGTTGGTGCCTGGAATTATGCGACAAACCCGCAGGGGCTAAATGCTTTCTGGCAGGAGGGCATTAAAAGAAATAAAAATTATGAAAGCCTGGTAACTATGGGCATGCGTGGAGATGGAGATGAACCCATGGTTGAAGGCGGTGATATGGCAGCTAATGTGAAGCTGCTGGAGAATATCATCACTGATCAGCGCAAAATTCTTGCTCAAAATATGGACCAGGCTGTAGAAAGAATTCCACAGCTTTGGGCTTTATATAAAGAAGTAAAAGACTATTACGATTTCGGAATGAAAGTTCCTGATGATATTACCTTATTGTGGGCTGATGACAACTGGGGCAACCTACGGCATTTGCCTACTGCACAGGAGCGCAAACGGAGCGGTGGATCGGGAATATATTATCATTTTGATTACGTTGGTGCACCCCGAAATTATAAATGGCTAAATACCACTTCCCTGCCAAAAGTTTGGGAGCAGATGAATTTAGCTTATCAATATGGTGCCGACCGGATTTGGGTGGTCAATGTTGGAGACCTGAAACCCATGGAGATTCCCATAGAGTTCTTTTTGCGGATGGCCTGGAACCCCAAAGCGATGAACCGCGAAAAGCTGTCAGGTTTTCTTGAGCATTGGGCAACACGCGAATTTGGAACCGGCCAGGCAAAAGAAATTGCAGATTTAGTGCGCTTATACTCTAAATATACTACAAGACGCAAGCCTGAACTGTTAAGTCCGGAAACTTTTAGCCTGATCAATTTCAACGAAGCGCAGCGCGTAAGCATGGAATGGAGCGCATTAAACACCAGGGCGGCAAAGGTAAATGGGAAGTTGCCTCAGCAATACAAAGATGCATTTTATCAGTTGGTATATTATCCCATCCAGGCGATGAAAACAGTTACTGATTTATATATCACTGTTGGTAAAAACAGACTATATTTTAAGCAGGGTAGGGCGGCTACCAATCTTCAGCGAACTCTTGCGTTTGATCTTTTCAAAAAGGATCAACAGCTTAGTGATGAATATAACCGCCAGCTGGCAGGCGGTAAATGGAACCATATGATGGATCAGGTGAGGATTGGGTATACGAGCTGGAATGACCCGAAAAATAATATCATGCCAAGAGTAGATGAAATCAGTATACCTTCCAAATCAGGCTTTGGCGTTGCTGTAGATGGTTCATCTGCCAGCTGGCCATCATCATCAACTATTCCGGTGCCTACGCTTCCGCAGTTCGAATCTTTAAATAAATCGCAGTCTTATTTCGAAGTTTTTACGAAGGGGGCTGCGCCAATCAATTTCCAACTAAAAGCCGATCACTGGATTCGTTTGAAAAAGGAAAATATTCCAGGTACAAATGATTACCGCGTACTGGTAGATGTTGACTGGACTAAACTCGGCAGTGGAAAACATCGGGGTAAAATTCAGATCTCTGTCGACGCGACCCTGGTGATGATTAATGTGATAGCCAATAAAGCAACTCCAAAACAGTTGGCTGAAGCAAAAGGAACCTTTGCCAGTTTAGGATCACCGATTGCATTTGAGGCTTTCCAGGTAGGCAGGAAAGTATCCAGGAATGGGGTTAGCTGGGAGGCGATACCCGGTTATGGAAGGGGAAAATCAGGTATGTCGGTTTTTCCGGTTACTTCTGCTTCGCTAGATCAACCTGGTTCCCCTACATTGGAATACCCTGTTTTCTTTGCTGAAAGCAGTGAGGTTCAAATTGATTTGGTAGTGGGGCCAACAGTAAATTTCTCGCCCGAAGGTTTAAGGGTTGGAATTTCTGTAGATGGCGCGGCGCCTCAAATCCTGACCATTATAGCCAAACCCAGCGCTTCAGGATCTGATGCCAGTTGGGCAAACGCGGTAAAGGATAATGCCAGAACGCTTACTTCTTCACATTCTTTTAAAACCCCTGGCAAGCATACCGTAAAAATATGGATGGTTGATCCGGCAGTGGTTTTGGAAAAGATAATCATTTATAAAGATAAATTACCATCTAGTTACCTAGGACCAATAGAAAATGAGGTTATCAGATAGTTATTGGGGATGATTTAACATGATTGTGAGGCTTGATTTCGTCATTGCGTTATGTACGTTTTTATTTTCCATTCGTCATGCTGAATTTATTTCAGCATCTTACTAGCAGTAAAGACCCTGGAATAAATATCTTAAAGGTGCCATTCAAAAACTGAATTAATAAGAGGATTCAGGTTATCCGCAGTAAGACCCTGAAATAAATTCAGGGTGACGCCCACTTAAACCTGAAAATTTGGTTAAGGATACCCAGAATATATTTTCAATTATCGAACTCAGGTTATCCTATCTAAATAACAAAGGCGCAAAATTTTGCAAACTGCGTCGCCAGGTAAGCCATTCATGCGCTGTTTTCGAAGATTCATAATAAGTATACTTAATTCCCTGCTGATCTAACATTGCCTTAAATGCACCAACAGATTTAGGAAAGGGTGCAGGTTCTTTGGTGCCCAGCCCAAGCCAAAGTAGCTTAAGCTTATGGTTTACTTCATTACCATTTTTAAATTTTCCATCCATAAATACATTCGGATCGATTATATCGGTATTGGGATAGTTTGAGGTGCCGCTAAAGCCGCCATAATAAGCGAACTTATCCAGATTTTTCATCACGATGCGCATCGTTTGATTCGCACCCATTGAAAGTCCGGCAATAGCCCGGTGTTCCCGGTCGGCCAGGGTGCGGAAGCGTTTATCAATCATAGGGATAACTTCGTCAATCAATACATCTTCAAAAATTGAAATGCCCTGTCCTTTTTGAGGAGTTTTATTATCTCCTGGTTTAAATGCATAGCCATTATCCGCAACGATGATCATTGGTTTAGCCTTATTCTCCGCAATTAAATTATCCAGGATTAAATTTGCTTTTCCCTGATTCATCCAGCCCGTTTCATCTTCAAAGCTTCCATGTTGCAGGTAAAGGACAGGGAAGCGCGATTTGTTGTTCTCGTAATAACTCGCCGGTATGTAGATGAAACACCGTCTCCAGGTTTTACTCAATTCAGAATAATAAATGTTTTCGCTTACCAGACCATGGGGTACATTTTGCAAAGCATAAAATGCTTCGTCATCAGCCGGAACTTCGATGCCGCTGCCTAACCTTCCGGCACCATAGAAATAACGACTATTAGGATCTGGAATTGCGGCGCCATCCACGTTTAGCTGGTAGTAATGAAAACCTTCGTCCTGTGGTTCTGATTCACCTGTCCAGAGGCCAGCCTCATTTTTGATCATCTCATATTTTTTTCCACCCAGATCCAATTGGACTTTAGCTGCATTGGGCGCATAAATGCTTGCCTTCACTTTGCCTTGCCTATTTACCTGAGGAAATAATTTGCCTGGCTGATTGCTTTCAGCTGGTTTAAATACTTTTAAATCAGGTTTAAGTTCAGTTTGGGCTAAACATAACTGGCTCAATAAACAGCCTGCAAAGAGAAAAATAGTATTTTTAGCTATCATGCTCAATATTAATATTAAATAAGACTAATGGTTTTTATAGCCATTAGCCTGGTTGCTGGAATAGTCTATATTTAGTTAAACAATAAGGGAGCAAGTTCACGCAGGCTGCGGCGCCAGGTCTGAAATTCGTGACCAGTATTTTCCGAAACATAAGAAACTGCATGATAACCAGCCTCTTTTAACGTCGCCACAGCATTTTTTACACCTTCAGGACGTTCCTTGCTTCCGCAGCTGATAAAAATCAATTTGGGTTTCGGTTTATCTTTCAGTTCATCCGGGTTGAATGTTCCGCCACTCAATAGCGCATAAGAGCCAAAAAGCTCGGGTCTGTTAAGCGTAATGGTGTGTGTTTCCATGCCACCCATCGACAGTCCCGCCATCGCGCGGCCATTTGAGGTTTTTATTGTTGAAAAGTTGTTGTCTATATACGGGATCAGCTCTTCAGTTAGTAAGGTTTGAAAACCATCAATCTTAAAGTCTTTCATGCGCCCCCATTTGGTTTCATTGGTCATTCCGTAGGTCATCACAATGATAAATGGCTTAATTTTTCCTTCCGCAATCAGGTTGTCCATAATGAGGTTCGCCCGGCCCTGATTAGTCCAGGCCGTTTCATCTTCGCCCCATCCATGTTGAAGATACAACACCGGAAAACGTTGTTTATCTTTGCCATAACCTGGTGGGGTATAAACGTATGCCCTGCGTGATGAATGGGTACTCTTTGATGGAAAAAGTATTTGCTGCACATTGCCATGGGCCACATTTTTATTGGCGTAAAAATCTTCATCCTTCGCAGGAATTTCAATTCGGCTTTCCCAGCGTGATGAACCAAAATAGTTCATTGCACCGGGGTCATTAAATACGCCACCATCAATAGTCAGGTGATAATAGTGGAAACCTTCGTCCATTGCTCCGGTGGTGGTACCGATAAAAAATCCATCGGCTGTTTTAGTGAGTTTGGTTCCGCCCTGGCCGCCAAGACCGAGGCTTACCCTGATACTGTCTGATTGAGGAGCTTTAATGCGGAATCTGGCGTAGCCTTGCGAATTAACCTGCGGAAACTCCTGGCCGGGCTGATTCGTTGCAGATGGTTTGAAGTCGTCTTTAATTGTGTCTGGGTTGTTTTGAGCCTGGCATATGCCAAAGCTAAGGCTTGCTCCCAAAGTCATTATCATTAATTTGAATTTCATCATATTTGGTTAATTAAGTGGTTTCGTACGCTTTAGTCTTTATATGGAGCGTTAAGCAGACTTCTTAAAGATAACTGATGCATCTATTTAGGGTTGCGCAAATTGTTTAGTTTTATAGCAGAAATGTTTAACAATCTTGCAATTTGGCGGTGTCGTCATGCTCAGCTTGACTGGGCATCTTAATGACTTGGTAGGGACTTGCTTATTTGCCGTTAAATCGTATTAAGGTTCCCGTTTTCACGGAATGACGACCTTTCAAAATATTATTCTGCCAAAAATTTCCAAAATCATTTCTGATACAGGCTCGACGACTCCTTTAAGGAACAGATACTCTTCAATTATGCCAAGTGTTCGAATTTCTTGACCAATAAAAAGGCGGCCTGTAAACAGACCGCCTGAATTAAAGTATAAACCTTTTTTATTTGTGAAGTGAGGCTAATGCATCCTCCGTGTGTAAGCTGGTTTTGGTATTGGCTGCAACAAATTTGTCTATCGTTAGCTTTTGTTGTGTCCCCATTACTAACATGTGGTCACCGGTTGAGCCGCTTAAGGTTAAGTCGGCATGATCTTCAATCACGGTATACAATCCTTCAGTTTGTGAATTTAAGTTTAAGGATGCATTTCCACTCAGAAAAACCTGTAGAAATTGTGTATTGATTTTACCTTGTGTTTTTACTTTCGCATTATCCATGGCTTGGATTCGGTAAATATCATTTACATAAATGGTCAGTTTCGCGGTGCTGTTATCCAGAGCGGTAATTTCTAAACCATCTCCACTTTGCATCACCTTAACTTTCCCGGTGTTTTCATCTGCATAACTAATGCCCGTACGTTTTCCCTGTACAATGGTCAGCTCTACATTTCCTTTTACTTTAATGCGTTTGAAGTTCAATGCTTTTGAAGCATGGATAGGTTTGATGTTTTCAGTTGCATGAACCGATAATACGGCTGAAGTAGATAATACTAATGCTAAAGATGATGCGAATAATGTTTTAAGTAAAGTTTTCATATGCTTTAAGTTTTAATTTTTTATAATGTTTTATTGATTGTTCTGATATTAAGACGTGCAGATATGGCAAACGTTGCAGCACAAATCGTTGCATTATACCAGCCTGGGAAGCTAATCGACCAACGCCCAAAATTTAAAGACAAAAAGAGGATTGTCGCTGTGGGTTTTCCCAGGTTTTCTTACTAAACAGAAAAATTGGCACTGTTTTTTAATAGGGGAGGGGTATTACAATGCTTTTCCAATTTTGTACCAATCAAATTAAGGTTGATCTGGAACATGCCCTTATCGGGTAGAGGAGATGAATTGTGATTTTATACAATTTTTTCGTATATTTGTGGTCTGATATTTGTACCAGAAAACTTTCACTGGGGCCGTTCTTGGATTTGACGGGGTGGCGAAAGTTATGTTAGCATGCAGTGCGTTGTTCGGAGAGCACTTAAAGTGAACGATCAAATTTTAGTTGGCGAAAATACTTACGCCTTAGCTGCCTAGTTTAGAACTAGCTTAGCTTTTGTCCCTCTAACTGCTGCATTGTTGGGTTAGAATCTGGGGCATCGAAACAACAAAGCTGGCTTTAAGGAGATACGACTTAAAGTGAGATAAAGTATCTAAGGTTATAAATAAGGTCGGTTTTCAGCCCGTTTATTTCCCGAAAATCAATTGAAAAATAAGCATGTAGAAGGTATAATTTATCTCACAACTGGACAAGGGTTCGACTCCCTTCGGCTCCACTTCAATCAGTATCATAAATTACTGAAAAAAAGTCTGCAAATCATTTGTAGGCTTTTTTTGTATCTCATCGATTTTGCTGAACAAATAACGCATTTACCAGTAATCCAAGAAATGAGTAGACAAAAGTCCTAACCTACCTATTTTTACTCCATACCAATTCACCTGGTTGTGTTGTCAGCTCGGTTCTGGCACAATAATGGCTTCATAAAGAAGATAGAAAACCAGATAATATTTTAGCAAAATCGATTATTATTTTAACCTGTTTGTCTTTTGAATCGGAGGTGGTCGGAAACAGTGCAAATTTTCTTAGCCCAGGCAAAAAAGGAAAGGCTTTATAAGCTCTGATCACACTAAAAATATTGTTTGGCAACAAAAAAATGCTATAATTGTTATTAGGAGAAATATGAGTAAAGTATTTACAATTACAGAAGGACTGGAGAATTTAGGCGCGCTGCGAACGGGCGGACAGGGATCGGTATATAAGGGGAAACGCATCGGTGCAATTTACTCCGCAGTGAAATTAATACCCACCCCAATATACACTGAAGACCGCGATGACAAAAATTACCGCAATTTTGAAAACGAGGTTGCAAAGTTGCTCAAGGTGAATGAAAATCCTAGTCCAAATGTTGTAAAAATGCTCAGTTTTGGCATAACCGAAAGCGGATCCTTCCCATTTATAGAAATGGAATACATAGAGGGGCCTGACCTTTGCGAGCTGCTTCAACCCCCTCATCAAAAGATATTTACGCTAAGCGAAGTAATAAAAGTTGCGCAACACCTTGCTGCTGCGCTTGAGCACTGCCATAAACTTGGTGTAAAACATGGCGATGTTAAGAGCAATAACGTTAAATATAATTTGCACACGGCGAACTATGTACTGCTCGATTTTGGACTCGCCATTATGAGTGAGGAGCAGCGTAGAAGTAGCATCCGGTATGCAGGCGCGGTGGAGTTTATGGCGCCAGAACAAAATGAAGGAAAAATGCTTCCACAAACTGATATTTACAGTTACGGCATCATCTTATACGAATTACTGGGTGGCCAGGTTCCTTTTCCCCTAAGCGGAAATAGCGATACAGCACGTAATTCGGTAATGATCAGTCATATGGAAAGTAAAATACCTGACGTGATTGCCCAACGCAAGGCAAACTTACCCGAAAACTGGACCGAGCAACAGAAAATTCGTGAAATGAAGGTGCCGGAATGGCTCCTCAAACTGATCGAAAAATGCCTGCAGAAAGATCCTGTGTTTAGGTACACTGATGGAATGGCCTTGCATGAAGCAGTAATCAACGGAAGCTTATCAGGCAATGCGCTACCCGTAGATCATGAGGTTATTGATTTGCTCAAAAAGGAAAACGAATCACTCCATAAACAGGTATTGGCACTGGAAAGCAGAGCCCAGGTTCCCGAAAAAAATGGTATACTATTACCTCATTTTGCTTTTATCCTGATGATCATCTCCATTATTGGATTGATTGCTTTTCTGGGTTATTCTCAGTTTGGAAGCAAACCACAGGCACAGCAAACTGTTCAAACCAGAGATTCGATCCCATCGGTAGTTGATACCACAGCGCAAGAGCGAGAGAGATTGGCGAGGCAGCGCAAACTGGCTGAAGCTGCAGCAACAAAGCGGATGGTAGATAGTGCAATCAATGCGGAGATCAAAAAAGCCAGAGATAAAGCCGCCGATAGTATAGAAAACCTTAACCCCGATACTTCGTCTAGTCCTATAGAATTTTAATTTTAAAAAACATTGCCCTTAACTTCCGCACAGGCCCTAACATATGGAAACAAAATCAAATTTCTGGCAGCGTATCGGTATTCAGGATTGGTTTCTTACCGATGAAAACAAGAACAGCGCCCAAAAATCCCCGCAACTTACTCCGGAAACTATTTACAGTTTTATTGTGGATAAATTCAAGGAGTCCATCAGGGAATTGTCTTTTGCAGATCGCATTGTTTTTTATCATGAATTCATCATCACCTTTAACGCTGAAGATTATCGCGAATTTATAGATAACAAGCAGGGAATTTTGGGCTTAATTGTACAGGAAACAGTTAAAAAATTCTATGAGATTTTAAGAGAGCACCAGCGAGCCGGAAAGAATGTTAAACCATCCGGCTCAAAATGGGTATTTCGGTTGGTATCACATCCCGACTATGCAAGGGGCGATAAGGGTTTTATCGGTAAACTGTTGCCAGACAATAATCAGAAATCGGAAAATCTCCGGGTAACATTCATTCCCCGACAAACCGGTATTGCGCAAACATTTGATATCAACAACGATATTTTAAAAGGGTTTACTTATTACAGCGAAGGTTATATGGAAATCCCATATGATGCGCAATTGGAATATGTTGAGCGCGATACTACCCCTTCCAAGGATCAAACCATTATCGGCCGGCTGGAAGCCATTATACCTGACAAACAGTTTTCTGGTAAAAAAATCGAGTTCCTGATTAAAACTGAAGATACTATCATTTCGGGAAATGATGATGGACGCGAAGATTCCAATATTTTCAAGATTGCCACAGAATGGGTCAATTCACCACACTTACACATCCGCTATAACAAAACAGATGGTAATTTCTACTTAGCCTCTTTCGGCGAACTTACCACCTTGAACGAGGTTTTGGTACAACGCAGCGAAATTAATTCACCAGAATGGGTTTCTTTGCCGCTTAACTCCAGGATGTTACTCAACGGTATAATTGGTATAAACCTGTTTAAATCCTAGCTTATGTCGCAACTGCTATCAATTTTGCTGTTATCACTGGTCGTTGCGCTAATGATCGTTCACTTCAAAGACATTAAAAATTCCCGTAATAAAAATGGATAAACACTTTTTTGGCCTCACAGACACCGGCAAATCCAGAGAGAATAACGAGGACAGCTTTATTGTTAAGTCCCTTACCAACGATCAGTTGATTTTGGCCGCTGTAATAGACGGCGTAGGTGGCTATCATGGCGGAGAGGTAGCAGCCGCTATTGCCGCAGAACAGATTTCGATGCAATTTTTAGATCGTCCAGCCGATCCAATCTACCGGATGATCAGCGCGTTCAGGAATGCAAACGAAGTGATCGTTGCCAAAAAGCAAACAGAAACGACTCTTTCGGAAATGGCCTGTGTGGCCACTATAGTAATTGCAGATATTGAAAACAATCAATTTTATTATGCCCATGTTGGCGATACCAGGTTATACTTGCTAAGGGATGGATCATTGATCAAAATTTCTAAAGACCATTCATTTGTAGGCTTTCTGGAAGATTCGGGAAGATTGGATGAGGCTGCTGCCATGCAGCACCCAAAACGCAACGAAATCAATAAGGCGATTGGTTTCAGTGATCAGATTGCTACCGATGAGAGTTATATTGAAACCGGTCAATCACCCTTCCTGCCGGGCGATCTTCTTTTATTATGCAGCGATGGACTGACGGATATGGTAAACAGGCAGGATATGACCACCCTGCTTTTACAAGGAGATACACTGGCTAAAAAAGCAGGTAATCTCATCGCGCTAGCTAATGAAAATGGCGGCCGTGACAATATCACCGTTGTGCTGCTGCAGAACAATAAAACGCCTCAGCAGGTAAAACCCACCAGACCAGACCATACACAACAGGCTCAGTCAGCAGCTGGAGCAGACAGAAATGAAGCCATGAGGCTGCCTGAAAATTCAGAACCATCAACTCAAACAGCGCCTAAAAGAAATTATTGGTTCACTGCGCTGGTTATTTTATGCCTCATTCTTCTTGGTACTACCGTGTTTTTGTACCTGCAGCGCCAGCAATTAGCTACCCCTGTTTCAACAGTAAATCAATCACCAAAACAAAAAGAAAGAAACAGCCAGGAGAAGTTGCTGCAAGATGCGTTTGACCATGCCCCGGGGGACACGCTGGTATTATCCGATTCGGTTTTTAAAAGTCCGGTACTGATCAGTGATACGTTACGCCTGCGGAAAGACACCCTTTATGTTATTGCAAAGGGTATTGTGCTGCAAGCGGATAGCGGATACAAAGGTGCGGCCATAACGATGCTACCTCAATCGAAACTGATGAAGCTAGACAGTCTGCAGTTTAAAGGCTTCGCTACTGCTATCGCTATTTCAGACCAGGCACTATCACTCAAAAATGTCACTTTTACCAATTGCTTGCTTCCTATACAAAACAGCATCCATTTTCCTGACCGGAAAACAGTAAATGCAGCAATAAATAAGATTGGTACAGTAAAAGGCAATACCATTAAAACCGCAGATTCAAAAAATGGAGCAGAATAAAGGAGCAGACAAAGTAAGCCGGGTTAAGGAACGGATTTTTATATTAGCAACTGCAACCGTTCTCGCACTTTTTTTCTATCAGTTATACACAATCATTCAGCCTAGATTTGCAGAAGTTGAGCCGCGTTTAAAAGCGGGTACGATGGTTAACCTGAATGCCGAAAAACCCGCTGAACATATCGGGAACTTACTTAAGAAAGGTTACTATTTTGAAGATCAGCGGGACATTGATCTGATCGAAAAAACCATTGCTTCTGCGCCAAATGCAGCGGAGCTAGACAATATTGGCGAAGTGAATAAACGCAGGTACTTTTTATCTGCGGATGAAGCTTATGCAAAAGGGGGGAAATCGTTTAAAGCAAGGGTGCTGGCATCCCGGGCATTACTCGGTTATACCGGTGATGATTCGCTTAAATTCGACCAGGAGCAAAGTAAACCCCGCCCTTATTCTTCCCAGGTAAATCTCGGCATGGGTGAGTATGATATCAGTGGGAAAATTGTAGAAAATAAAACAGCTGTACAAGGCGTTTTGGTCCGTTTGGAAATGATCTTGCCACAAGACAGTATTTACAACGACGAGCCGACAGAAACCATTAAAAACATAACTGAAAAAGCAAATGGCATTACAAAGGTTTATACTTTGGATACTGCCGGTAAACGGAAATTACAACAGCTCACCGCCTATGCCCGTACCGGTACTGATGGGGAATTCACCTTTGCCGACTTGCCAAAAAATCATGCATTTAAGATATTGCCTTTAAAACCAGGTTTTCAGTTTGGCGCCTCAAAGGGCGTACAAGACCTTGATGAAAATACCACCTTCACATTTGAACAGCGTCCACATACGATAAAGCTTTTCTCTACCAGGGACTTCAATATTCTCAAAAAGGAGAAATCGTTGATCATCAGAACACCTGAGGAATTTAATAAGTGGTTTATGATCATTTGCGGAAGCCTGATTGCTGGATTTTTACTTGTCCACTTCATCCTCTCATGGAAATTCAGCACTGCCGATCAGGTTATATTGCCGGTAGTGATGATGCTTACAGGCATCTCATTTCTGATGCTGCTGAGTTTGCAGGATCCGCTGCGCGACCGTTTCTTAGCTAAAGATTCGGTCTTATACCTGCTCATGGGCTTTGGCGGCATCATATTGATGCTCTGCATCAAACTGCGTCGTTTCAATACCGATACCTGGGTTTATCGCCTGCTTTTGTTTAAGCACATCCGATCAGCCGCAAACGGATGGCCATGGGCCCTGGCCGCCATTGGATTGCTGGCCCTCACGATTTTATTCGGAACCGGGCCAGAAGGAAGTGGTGTAAAGGTAAACCTGTTCGGATTTCAGCCCAGTGAAGTGGTGAAGTATCTGATCATCTTTTTTCTTGCAGGATTTTTTGCCGTAAACGAAAAACTGATCAGTGAATATATGAGCTGGAAAAAAAGATGGTCTTTCTTCTCCTTTGCCTTATTGGCTATACTGTTAACCCTCCTATTATTTCTAATATTGGGAGACTTAGGGCCGGCAATGGTGGTTTGTTTCACTTTTATTATACTATTTTCATTCTCCCGTGGCGATTTTATGTTCATGGCAGGTGCTATCGTTTTATATGTACTGGCTTCATGGGTTTTTGAAAATATATGGATATCCACCGGGTTAACCCTGCTTTTGGTCGGCGTGCTGATGGTTTTCGGGCGCAGGCAGCTCAGTGAGTCCGCCATCATGGTGCTGGTGATTATGTCGGCCTTTTTAACCATTGACCAGATTCCATATTTGGACCGCGTTTTCCCCGGGCCGGTTCATCGCCTGGGAGATCGAAAAGCAATCTGGCAGGATGCCTGGAACAATGAGGTTTATGGCGGCGACCAGGTGGCCAATGGTTTGTGGGCCATGTCTACCGGTGGTGCAACCGGCCAGGGTGTGGGCCAGGGCTTCGCTAAAACCATTCCTGAAGCACATACCGATATGATCTTACCTTCGATAGGTGAAGAATTTGGATTAACGGGAATATTGTGCATCTTCATGCTGTTCCTGTTATACCTGCACCGATCTATTATTATTGGGCGACGCACAGGCTCTCCATTTCTATTTTATTTAAGTGCAGGGATTGGCGTATCTACCTTTGTACAGTTTCTGCTCATAGCAGGCGGTTCTACCGGAGCGTTACCGCTATCAGGGGTATCCCTTCCGTTTCAAAGTTATGGGGGATCGTCACTTGTACTTAATTTTTTAGCTGCCGGATTTTTATTATCAGTATCTGCTGTCCGGGGCAGCGAAGTACAGATGCAATACATCGCTAAAACGCAGGATAAAAACCTGGTGCCGGCCTTAATCGCTGCCTGTTTGGGCATCCTGTTATTGGGCGCTAATGTAGCAGGCTATGTGCTGAACAACCGGAAATGGGTTGTACAGCCAGCCTTGGTAGCAGACCGTAGCGGCGCGAGGATGTTCAGTTACAATCCCCGTATCGCTATATTGATGAGCCGTTTAAAAGCCGGAACCATACACGACCGCAAGGGAGTTTTAATGGCAACAAGCAATGTCGACAGTGTGAGGGCGCAACATTTTAAGCTCATCGGTGCAGGTATCCCAAATTATAATCTCGACTCTGCGGTACATCAGCGTTTAGACCGGTATTATCCTTTCGAAGAACAATTGTTCTTTTGGACAGGTGATGCAAACTCAGGGATATTTAATGGAAGTGTTAACGGCTATTTTGCAGATTATGAACATGCGGCCGAACTCCGCGGCTTTAAATTACCCGTAAAGAGTTTTACCGTACTGGCAAAAAGATACAGCGAAAACCGTTTCCTTGCGCGTGGAGTTAAGGAAATGACGGTTGTGAAAAAAGATTACGCCGCACTTTCTCCATTACTTCTGGCCGGAATCAGCAGCAAAGAGGTGGAAGATTTTAAAAATAAAAATCGCGATGTACAGTTAAGCATGGATGCCGGGCTGCAGACCAGGATCCAAAAGTCAATTGCCCGCGACACTTCGCTCTCGGATAACCGGGTTTCTGTGGTGATTATGGAAGCAAGTTCTGGTGATGTCCTCACATCAGCCGTATATCCACTGCCACCCATACATGATTGGGAACGGTTAACCATGACCAATGCAGAACAAAACCAGCTTTCGGGATGGACAACGACCGCTGATCTTGGCTTTACCAATTTTACTCAGCCAGGCTCAACTGCAAAGCTGATTACTGCCATGGCATCCTTCAATAAACTGGGCATGGCCGCTGCCGAAAAAAAATACCAGGTGGCCTCTTCGGAACGTATCCGTACAAAAGGTATTGAGCCGGACGAAACGGGATGGATTAATCTGGAAAGGGCAGTGGTTAAATCCAACAACGTCTATTTCATTAAACTGGCAAACCAGGAGCAGTTGCAGGAAAACATGGGTGAGCTGTACTTAAAAACAGGCATGTTTCTACATGGGGCTGGGGGCTATTATTACAATAAGCCCAGCGAAAACGCAGCACAGGAAGAAAAATGGAAACAGCTTTGGCGAAAGACTGAATTTAACACTAAACCGAAGTATGATCCCAACAATATCCGAAAAACCAGGGCAAAGGGAATTTCCGGAATGGCCTGGGGGCAGGGGGGCACTTATTGCAACCCCGGCGGCGGTGGCAAGAATGGCTGCGGGGATTGCAAATAACGGAAACATGATCGCAAACAGGTTTGTACTTAAGGTAAGCGGTCAGCCGCAGGCAATAAAAACTGGTACGAAATTGGTGAACAATCCGGCATACGCCAGGCTGATACAGGAGTACATGATCAAACAGAGCAGTGCAAAAGCGCAAACGCTTGGACTCGCCGTAGCCGGTAAAACTGGTACACCAGAGCGGATCTGGAAGAAAAAACAGATTAATGATGGCTGGTATGTATTTTTTGCACCGACCGCAACTGGCAATGGCCATATTGTAGTTTGTATACGCATTGAGGCTACCAAAGGATCGTCAGACGCTGTGCGGTTGGCCGGCAGGCATGTAATCCCATTTTTAAAAGAGGGTGGTTATATCAAAAGCATTGTGCCTTCGGTCAATGATAACAATAAGGCACCTGTCACAGAACTTAATTGAAGCGCTGAAGCATTTTAACGCAAACTATAAATCCATAGATTGCGGAGCTTCATCCAATTGGGGAGAAGCCAGATGTTGAACCTGATATTTTTTTAACACATTCGCAAAACACTAACAGATAGACACATGAAAATGATATTCGACCTTTTCAAAAGCGCAAGTGGGGAACATCCTGATGATGTGAAGGGAATCAGGCACGCATTATTACAGTTTATAAAGCAGCAGTTGCAAAAAGCGGAGGGCGGCGAAGGCGCAAATATCAAAGGTTTGGGGATTTTCATTCACTGCAGCCCTGCAGAGCGCCATGTGTATGAGGCTGCTGTATTCACCGAGGATCTTGATCAGTTAAAAAATGAAATACAACGGATTAGCGATGACTATTCCCTGGATCTGCCCTCAGGTTGGTCACTCACAGTCGCTTTCGATGAAGCTTTTCCAGACGATGCTGTAGAAATGCAGCAGCTGCCGGTTGCCTTGTTAGTCAAAACCAAAACCCATTTTGTTAAGCAACAGGCTAAAGCCTACCTGAAAGCACTTAGCGGCAAAACTTTACAGCCGAGCTACGAAATAACTTCTGAGGGTGGTAAATATAATATCGGCAGGGATGAAAAGGCACAGTCTGATGAAGGTTATTTCCGTACCAACCACATTGCATTTCCATCGGAAAGTGATGATGAACGGAATAAGTACATCAGCAGACAGCATGCGCATATCGAATGGGATAACAACCTGGCTAAATTTCTGATCTTCGCAGATGAAGGGGGAATACCACCACGCAATAAGGTAAAACTGCGTTCAGCACTGACCGAAAAAACCGTAAAGCTCCATGCTACCCAGATCGGGCAGGAATTAGCCGAGGGAGATCAGATTATCTTAGGCGAATCGGTTGTATTGGAGTTTAGTTTTAAGCCGGAGCACTATGAGTAAAATTTTTACAATTGCAGAAGGGCTACAAAACCTCGGTGCATTAAAAACCGGTGGGCAGGGATCTGTTTACAAAGGGATGCGCATGGGACCTGTTTATTCGGCCATCAAACTTATTCCTACACCAATTTATGTGGAAGATGAAAGTGATAAAAACTACCGGAATTTTCTCAATGAGGTGAATAAGCTGCAACAGGTAAACATCCATCCCAGCCCAAATGTAGTTAAGATACTCAGTTCAGGTATTACCGATAGCGGAGCTTTTCCTTATATAGAAATGGAATACATCGAAGGCCCCGAACTAAGCGAACTGCTATTGCCTCCACATCAAAAAGTTTTTACCGTTAAAGAACTGTTGAAAGTAGCTGAACAATTGGCTGCGGCACTTGCACACTGTCATCAGTTTGGGATAAAACATGGCGATGTTAAAAGCAATAATGTGAAGTACAATACGCAGACCGCCAATTATGTGTTATTGGATTTTGGTCTGGCGATTATGAGTGAAGAGCAACGCAGAACAAGCATTCGCCATGCCGGGGCAGTAGAGTTTATGGCACCTGAACAGCATGAAGGAAAAATGCTGTTACAGACAGATATTTATAGTTACGGTATCATCCTGTATGAACTCCTGGCCGGGCAGGTTCCTTTTCCGCTCGAAGGGGGAGGCGATACCGCCCGCAATACGGTTATGGTATCACATCTTGAAAAGGAAATCCCCGATGCCATGTTATTGCGCAAAAGTAATTTGGAAAATAGCTTTCCGGACGATATCCTGAATTCCGAAATGCAGGTACCCCACTGGTTGCTGGAACTGATTGGGCGATGCCTGCAAAAAAATCCAGATGACCGCTATGCCAATGGAATGGAACTGCAGCAGGCAATTACTGCTGGCTTATTGTCAGCGCCACAAAGTATTGCGCGTTCAGAAAACACCATGCCCAATGAAACCTTGCGTTATGCCGCCTTGTATGGTGAGACACAGCAAAAAAACGAAAAGCTTGAAAAAGAACTGGCCACCTTAAAACCCCTGGCCCTGAAAGCCGGAATAAAATTTAATAGTTCAACCGGCAAGTATCATCAGGAAAATTATATCCATGCGCCAAGAAAGGCTTTTTTAGGTTACGCTGCCGCATGTACCATAGTTGTTGTCTTTGTAGTTTACAGCTTAACTAAGACAGAAAACAATAATATCGTAACCTCGCCGGCAACCCCATACAGGTCACCATTTGAAATCGCAAATCAACAATACCGGCAAGCCTTGCAAACAGCGAGAGAAGACAGCATCCGAAATGCAAAAATGCGGTGGACACAGCAAGTAAAAGCATCAGAAAAAGCCAGGAAACAGAAGGGTAAAAAGAGAAAGAAATTTCTGGGGATATTCTGATCAAACCAGTCACATCATACCTTCCGAATTTAAACACTTAATTTGGTCTCTTTTATTTTAAGGAAGAATTAACATCAGGTTAAATTTTATTTTCTAAGCCCCTCGATATGATCCTAAATTGCTGATCTATCGCAGTAATAGATTATAACTATTTCCTTATAGAATTAAATGATTGTGATTAGTTGTTTCTATTCTCTAATTTTAATCATTGGTTAATTTTTAATAACAGATCAGATTTCACTAACAAAATATTATACATAATGGAAAAAGAATCGAACGATATCAGCAAATGCCCGTTCCATAACGGCAGCATGAAGAGTAATGCAGCAGGTGGTGGCACAAGAAACGGCGATTGGTGGCCTAAACAATTAAAGTTGAGTATTTTACGTCAGCATTCCAGTTTATCTAATCCAATGGATGAGGGATTTAATTATGCGGAGGCTTTTAAAAGTTTAGATCTGGATGCTTTAAAAGCAGACCTTCATGCACTGATGACCGATTCACAAGATTGGTGGCCGGCAGATTTCGGTCATTATGGTGGTTTATTTATCCGTATGGCCTGGCACAGTGCCGGAACCTATAGGGTAGGCGATGGCCGTGGTGGTGCGGGTGCCGGATTACAACGTTTTGCGCCACTAAACAGCTGGCCGGATAATGTGAGTCTTGATAAAGCACGCAGATTACTTTGGCCAATTAAACAAAAATACGGTCGCAAAATTTCCTGGGCAGATTTAATGATCTTAACCGGTAATATTGCCTTAGAATCGATGGGTTTTAAAACCTTTGGCTTTGCCGGTGGACGTGAGGATTTATGGGAAGCTGATGAATCGGTATATTGGGGTTCAGAAACCACCTGGTTGGGTGGCGATCTTCGTTACGGACATGGTTCTGATGGAGCAGACAAAGTACATGGCGTGGTAGTTACTGATGATGATGCCGATGGCGATGTGCACTCCCGTAATTTAGAAAAACCATTGGCAGCCGTGCAGATGGGGCTAATATATGTAAATCCTGAAGGACCCGATGGCAACCCTGATCCAATTCTTGCCGCTAAAGATATCCGCGATACTTTTGGTCGCATGGCGATGGATGATGAAGAAACAGTGGCCTTAATTGCCGGTGGACATACCTTTGGTAAAACCCATGGTGCTGCTTCGGCAGATCATGTAGGCAAAGAGCCGGAAGCCGCTGGTATCGAAAGCCAGGGTTTTGGATGGAGCAATAGTTATGGTTCTGGTAAAGGTGCTGATACGATTACAAGCGGATTGGAAGTAATCTGGACTACAACACCAACACAATGGAGCAATAACTTTTTCGAAAACCTTTTTGGTTTTGAATGGGAATTAACGAAAAGTCCTGCGGGCGCACATCAGTGGAAAGCGATTAATGCAGATGCCATTATTCCTGATGCATTTGATGGATCAAAAAAACACCTGCCAACCATGCTCACCACCGATCTTGCTTTAAGATTCGACCCGGCTTATGAAAAAATATCAAGACGTTTCTTAGAAAATCCAGATCAGTTTGCAGATGCATTTGCAAGAGCGTGGTTTAAATTAACCCATCGTGATATGGGGCCAGTGGCTCGTTACCTTGGTCCGGATGTACCACAGGAAGAATTACTTTGGCAAGATCCGATACCTGCTGTTGATCATGTATTGATTAATGAAAATGATGTTGCTGCTTTAAAAGCAAAAGTATTGGCTTCAGGATTAACTGTTTCAGAACTGGTTTCTACAGCATGGGCTTCAGCTTCTACTTTTCGTGGTTCCGATAAACGCGGTGGGGCGAATGGTGCACGGATCCGTTTGGCTCCGCAAAAAGACTGGGCCGTTAACAATCCATCACAGTTGCAAAAAGTACTGGGTGTACTAACCGGAATTCAAAATGAATTTAATGCTGCGCAGCTTGATGGCAAAAAAGTTTCCTTAGCCGATTTAATTGTACTGGCAGGTGCTGCTGCAGTAGAAAAAGCGGCCGCTGATGCCGGACATTCAGTTATGGTACCATTTACGCCTGGCCGGATGGATGCTTCACAAGCACAAACCGACATCGAATCATTTGGTTATTTGGAGCCGGCAGCTGATGGTTTCCGTAACTACCGTAAATCTAAGTCGCAGGTTCCTACAGAAGAATTTCTGATTGATAAGGCGCAGTTACTTACTTTAACAGCACCTGAATTAACGGTATTAGTAGGTGGTTTGCGTGCCTTGGATATTAATTTCGATGGTTCAAAAAATGGCGTCCTGACTACAAAGCCAGGTCAGCTGACCAATGATTTCTTTGTCAATTTATTAGATATGGAAACCGCATGGAAAGCCATTGCAGAAGATAAAGAACTGTATATCGGAAGCAGCCGTTCAACTGGTCAGCCAAAATGGACGGCCACCCGCGCTGATCTGGTTTTTGGTTCCAACGCCGAATTAAGGGCTATTGCAGAGGTATACGCCAGTGCTGATGCACAAGATAAATTTGTGAAAGACTTTGTGGCCACCTGGAGTAAAGTAATGAATTTGGATCGTTTCGATCTTAAATAATAATTAGATCAAGTGGCTGTTTAAAAGCCAGTTTTTTATAGATTTTGTTAAGTCAAGCCCAGCTTATGCTGGGCTTGACTATTTATAGAAAGGCCTTATAAGGTGTTATGATAAATATATCGTCATTATAAGGATGAACGACAGCTTAACTGAGCCGTTCCTTTCGTTTGGACAGATCTTTTGGTTTTTTTATGCGTTTTGCTAGCTTGCTTAAATAAATTTACAGGTTTCACCGAAGAACGCTGTCAATTCCAAGGACCAAGAGAATCAAAAAAATAGGAGTAGTTCATTACAATTGGCACAAACAAACCTGAAACGCAGTGGTTTTGTGTTCGTAATCAATGAATTAAAGCTCAAAATAGTGTTGAATAAAAAACAAAGTGCCGCTGTTTTTTTGATGTGCGTGAGATTGTGTAAAGGGCCCATTGCTGGATTGACAAAGCCTTTGGGTACTTTGGCGCTCCAAAATGCGCAGCATTCTTGAGCACAATTGAAAAAACTAACAATTGCGAAAAACTACCATGCCACCGCGGCATAGAGCGGAAATCAACATTTATTTCCAAATTATAGTTTTAAGATATTAAAGCTTGCTATAGCTGGAAAGATGCTGAAATAAATTCAGCATGACGATCGACCTAGGCAACAACGCTAAAAACAAATGAAAACTAAAAAAGATGTGTCCACATGACAAGACCGTTCGGGAAGGAAATCTCTCACGCAAGCGAATCTTATTTCAAAGATTGCTTCGTCGGCTGAAAAGGCCTTCTCGCAATGACGACGCTTATAGCGGATTTTTCCTTTAAATTCTTTTGTCACTCATATTGTCTGAATAGCATTTATTCATTCTCATAAATTGAATAATAAAAAATATTAAAATATTTTTTATTTATAAAAACAATTCCCGAACTCATTTGTCTTATAAGCTCATTAGTTTGTTTGGTTTAGTTTTATTCTGTGGATGCAAATAAAACAAAATAATTGGCCTCATAGAAATATGAGGCTTTCTATTTTATATCCGGCACTATCTAAATACAACATTATCGATCATAACGCTGATCGATTCTCTTATAAGAGACCTGATGCTTTCAATAAAAAACTGGTTTTTTATCAAGTTTTCATAAAAATAACGTAAGTATTTGATTATGATTGGTTTATATTCATTCAGTTTTTAATTCTCTTAAAACCTTATTCGAAAATTTTAGTACCTGTAAAAGTAATCATACTATAATTCAATTTATACGACAGTGTAATGCTAGTCATCAAAATTATATTCTTGATTTTGTAATAAAATAGCTATTATTGAATTGATAAAACGATTTATCAATAACCAAATATGATGATGAGCTTAGGAATATTGCGCCCTATGTGCCATATATGTCTGTGTAGTAAATTTGTGTGTAGTTTATCCATTTTATAACAGGATCTTCCGTCACATAATTTCTTAACTGTAAGCCTTCTGATTAAAATAATTGATAAATCGTTTTAATCGCCAGCAGTTGAATTGCTGTCAGTGCAATGATATAATTAACTAACCATTTACTAAACCTAAACCAATGAAAATTAATCTACTTAAGATTTCAGGGCTTTCTGTGCTTTTTATGCTCAATAGTCCTGCTTTTTCGATGAATCCGGTTGCTGAAAAATCTGATGGCTTTTCTGCGCCAGATATGCCTTTGCATATCCATAACCGAAAAGTAATTACCGGAACTGTATTGGACGAAAAAAACATGCCCATTCCTGGAGTTGGCATCAAAAACATCTCGTCAGGTAAAACTGCTGTAACTGATGACACCGGAAAGTTCAGTATTGAGGCGGACGCAAACGAAGTGATCCGTTTTTCTTATGTAGGCTATCAAAATAAAGATGTTACAGTAGGTAGTGAAGCCACCATCAGCATTAAATTGACACCTGCGGAAGCCAATAAGTTAGATGAAGTAGTGGTAATTGGTTATGGATCGGTAAAAAAAACAGATTTAACCGGATCTGTTGGGGTGGTTAAAGCAAGTGAACTTCAGGAACGTCCGTCTTCATCGCTAAACCAGGCGCTAGCTGGCCGTATCTCCGGTGTACAGGTCAACACCAACTCGGGTAGACCGGGCGGCCAAACGAATATTAAAATCCGTGGATTTAGTTCAATCAATACGAGTAATAACCCACTGTATGTAGTCGATGGAGTGGCTTTACCGGTGGGTTCGCAAACACAGAACAGTAACGCCATCGATTACATCAACCCAAGTGATATCGCCTCGGTAGAGGTGCTGAAGGATGCTTCTTCCACAGCCATATACGGTGCAAGGGGTGCAAACGGGGTAATTTTAATTACCACTAAAAAAGGAACAGCAAATGCCCAGCGCATTACCTATGATGCAGATTTTGGGATCAATACATTGGCCGCACACCATGTTAAAATGCTAGATGCCTTTGAGTATGTTAAGGTTCAGGACCTGGCTTATGAAAACATTAAAGTTTACGATCCGGTAGGTTGGGCAGCAGGAAGTTATGCCTCTACACCTGTTCCCAAAGCTGCCAGAATTGCCTTGCCTCAATTTTTCGATAGCAATGGAAATCCATTATACAATACCGATTGGTTAAAAGAATCTACTCAGAATAAACTGTCGCAAAATCACCAGCTGGGTTTTACAGGTGGAAACGAAAATAGCACTTACGGTGTTTTTGCAGGCTATCGTGATGACCAGGGACTTTTGCTAAACTCTTATTTAAAACGTTATTCAGGCCGGTTTAATTTCGATAGTAAGATTAAGCCATGGTTAAAGGTAGGCGGTAATTTGAGCTACAATAACCAGGACGAAAACATTGTCGATCAGGGAACGGGCGGCTTAAATTCAGTGCGTATGATTACAGAAGCATTCCCCTTTTTACCGATTAAACTTGCAGATGGCAAATGGGGCGATAATAAACTGATTCCGTGGGCAGAAGGAGGCTCCAATCCCGTGCACATCTTAACCGATCAAAAATATGGTATGATTACCCAAACTGCTTTGGGAAGTATTTATTCTACCATTAGCTTTAGCAAAGATTTAGAGTTCCGTACCCAGTTAGGGGCAAATATTGTAAGCCGTAACATTAACGAATACAACGCTAAACAGTTATACGGTATCTCTGATGGACAGAATGGAACGGCGAACGTGACCAATGATCGGGAAACCTTTTGGTCACTGGAAAACTATTTAACCTATAACAAACGTTTTGCCGAATCGCATGCCATTAATGCGTTATTAGGGATCTCGTGGCAGGCTACCAACTTCTTCAGCAATACCAGCCATGCCGAGAATTTTGTAACTGACTTTTACGGGAACAATAATATGGGCTCTGGAAGTAAATCGATTACAGTAGGCTCCAGCCGAAACAGATCGGCTTTTAATTCTTATTTCGGAAGATTAAACTATGCTTTTAAAGATAAATACCTGGTTACTTTTACCGGTCGGGTAGATGGCTCATCCAAATTCGGAGAGAACCATAAATTCGCCTTTTTCCCTTCGGCAGCCTTGGCCTGGAAAGCCTCAGATGAAGATTTTCTTAAAGGAAACAAAACCATCTCTAATTTAAAACTAAGAACCAGTTATGGTTTAAGTGGTAACTCGGAGCTTCCTGCTTATCAATCGCTCGCTACATTGGTTAATAACGCTGCTATTATTAATGATAGTAGGGTTACCGGTATTGGTATCGGCAGGTTGGCCAATCCAGACCTGGTTTGGGAAAAAACCGCACAGGTTGATGCAGGTTTAGAATTAGGTTTGTTTAACAACCGCATTAATTTAGAGGCTGATCTTTATTATAGAAAAACAACCGATATGTTATTGGATGCTCCTGTTCCGCGTACCACAGGATATTCGGTGATCAGAAAAAATATCGGGTCGATGCAGAACAAAGGTTTAGATTTGGGGATCAATACCGTAAACGTACAAACAGACAATTTTACCTGGAAAACCAGCTTCAATATCTCCCTTAACCGTAACAAGGTACTTTCTTTGGCCACTCCAGATGATATTTTTGGTGTGGGCAACCCAAATTTTACCAACCAAACCGGTATTATCAGAGTTGGTGAGCCAGTAGGATCATTCTGGGGGCTTGTACGTTTAGGAACCTGGAGCGAGGCAGAAAGAGCTGAAGCCGCCAAATATGTAAGTTACCGCGGCGGTAAAACCCTGCTTCCGGGCGATATCAAATATTTAGATGTAAACGGTGACCATGCCATTACAGATGCAGATCGCCAGATTATTGGGAATGGAACACCAAAAGGCTGGGGATCGTTGGGTAACTCGTTTCGTTACAAAAACTTAGAATTGATTGTAGAATTGCAATACTCTTATGGTAATGATGTATTGAATATGACCCATCACTCAGGTGAAGACAGACAGGTACAGGCCAATAGTTTTGCCAGCGTATTAAATGCCTGGACGCCTCAAAATCAAAATACACCAATTGCCGCAATCAGGGATCAGGCTGCCGGATATGTCACCAACGTAGATACCCATTGGTTAGAAGACGGTTCTTTCATCCGTGGAAAAAACCTTTTATTGGGCTATACTTTTGATAAGGCGTTTGTTGAAAAATTACGCTTGAACAGACTTCGTGTTTATACATCTGTTCAAAATTTCTTCCTGGCAACCAAGTACACAGGTAACGACCCTGAGGTAACTACTTATGGAAATGCATTTGCACAAGGTCAAACATTTTTCGATTATCCAAAGCCAACTACTTTCATGGTAGGCTTAAACATTGGATTATAAACATTAAAAAGGATATCAACATGAAAATAAACATAAAAAATATCGCTGTTTTGTTATTCCTAAGCGGCGTTATCATAGGAAATCCGGGATGTAAGAAGTTTTTAGATGAAACAGATCCCACCAATCTTTCACCCAATAGTTTTTATACTTTACCAGAACATGCAGAAGCAGGTATTGCTGCTGTTTATGCAGAGCTTCGGTTTATTGGAAACGGTGCTGGTATTTATTCCAGCAACTGGCAGATGCTTGATGCGCCAACAGGAATACAGTCTACCGAAACCGCACAAAACTCCGATCTGAACAATTTGTATTCACTAATTTATGATGGTACAAACCTGCACGTTAACCAAAACTGGAACGGACTTTATAAGGTAATTGCACAAGCTAACCTGGTTTTAGATAAAGTTCCGGGTATTAACCCGATGGACAATGCACAGAAGAAAAGAATTTTAGGAGAGGCTGCTTTCGTCAGGGCCTGGGCCTATTTCTATCTGGTGCGTTTATGGGGCGATGTGCCTTTAATTACCAAACCAATTACCAGCCCTAACGATCCTAATTTTGCTCCTTCACGTACACCACAGGAACAGGTTTACAAATTGATTGTTGACGATCTGGTTGCCGCAGAAGCAGCTGGTTTGCCGTTTATGGATGCAAGTGGGCGTGTTTCTACAGCCGCAATTAAATCGGAATTGGCAAAAGTATATTTAACCATGGCCGGGCAGCCCCTTAACAAAGGAGCAGCCTATTATAAATTAGCTTCAGATAAAGCCAAAGAGGTAATTGATTACTCAACAGGAAATCCATCATCACTTGGCTTGTTTTCCAATTATGGAGCCCTGCACGACGCGAAGAACGACAATAAGGTAGAACATTTATTCGGAATCCAGTACAATGACGCTGCCGGATCTGGTAACCCCTTACAGTCATCTTATTTACCTTTACATCAACCATTGGTTTCTAAAATTGATGGGATCGGGACGGCTATTCCAACCACCAGTTTTTATGGTTCGTATGAGGCAGGAGATTTAAGGGCAAAAAACAGAGAAGGTTATTTCTTTACTGATTATTATACTGATGGATTTAAAATGCCGCTGGTTAACCGCGGTAAGCCTTATATTTTTAAACACTTCGACCTGATTGCCAATGGAACACTAGGCGTAGAAGGTACCAGCCGAAGCGATCTGAACATTCCACAGATTCGTTATGCCGAAACCCTATTAATTTATGCCGAAGCACAGAACAGGGCAGACGGTAGTCCGAATGTTGCTGCCTATGCGGCGATAAATGCCGTACGACAAAGAGCGCAATTGGCTGATCTTACAGGTTTGAGCCAAACGCAATTTGAAGAAGCGGTTTGGAGAGAACGCTGGCACGAACTGTGTTACGAAGGCATTATATGGTTTGATATGGTTCGCCTGCGTAAAGTGTACAACGAAACCACCAATGGTTTTGATAATTTCGTGGGTCACATTAATAAAAGTGTAAACCAACCTTTGCAAACCAAACATTTATTGTTTCCGATTCCTACTCCGGAAATCAAAAATAATCCTAACCTGACGCCAAATCCAGGTTATTAAGGAACAGTATTTAATTATTCTTCTAATGGTTGGTGTCTCGCCAACCATCAATAAATTTTAACAAAAACGGGTGCCCAATATACGGATACCCGTTTTTCATTAAGAGGATATACTGTTTACCAAGTCGTGATCCCCATCTCACCTATCGTGTGGACACATCTTTTGTTTGTTTTTATACGCTTTGCTAGCTTGCTTTAATAGATTACAGGTTTTACCAAAGAACGCCGTCAATCCCAAGGGCCGGAGATATCAAAAAACCAGTTGCAGGAAAGAACAAATAGCATTACCAAACCTTAAGCGCAGTGGTTTTGTGTTCATAATACTAATTTAATTGCTAAAGAGAGTTGAACACAAACCCTGAAGGGCTCAATCAGCCCAAAGAAACCACAAACAAAAACTGATTAAACGAAGTGCCGCTGGTTTTTTGATGTGAGTGTGGTTGTGTGAAAGGCTCCTAACTGGATCCGATAGCCATCGGATGACAAAGCGCTTTGGGTACTTTGGCGCTCCAAAATGCGCAGCATTCTTGAGCACAATTGAAAAAACTAACAATTGCGAAAAACTACCATGCCCCGCGGCATAGGGCGGAAAAAACAATATTTTTGTTGAAAATAATTTTTCCTAATCAATGGAATTAATAGCAAGAAAGATGCTGACCACGAAGTAGCTACAAGGCAATTGAAAACCATATTTCTACTTGTAAAATAAATTCAGCATGACGATTGCCTTAGAAATACGTACTAAAGAAAAAATAAAGGCTAACAGAGATGTGTCCACACGATAGCATCTCACCGGATATAAACAGTAAATAGTTGCTTTGTGGCAATTTGCAAATTGAATTAAAAAAATAAAAGGCACTAAATGCCTTTTTTAATTTATAAGCCTTATTTTTGCAGCAAATTATTGAACCACACAGGAGAATAATGAATCCTGTGCACCTCAACAATCATTAAAAAAACTAATTTTATCAATGACAAACGACAAAAAAGAAATATTCGAAAGCGTAGCGCAACGTTTAAAAATTGAAGGTTTTAATGTAGTAAACCGTGATGAAACACGCCCTTGGGGTGGTTTCTTTGTAATAGATGAAGCGCAGGCACAACAATTTGCCGATACTTATTTTGATGGATTAAATGTTGAAGACCTTAAAATTGGTGGTAAATTAAGTCCGAAAATTTTGATCGTTGCTCCAAATACACGTCTATCTTGGCAATATCACCACCGCAGAGCTGAAATCTGGCAGGTGGTTACCGGCACAGTTGGTATTAAAACCAGCCAGACTGATGAAGAAGGTGAAGTAAAAAAATATGCACCAAAAGACCAGATTAAATTACAACAAGGTGAACGTCACCGTTTAATCGGTTTAGAAGATTGGGGCGTGGTGGCAGAAATATGGCAACATACTGATGCTTCAAACCCATCAGATGAAAGCGATATCATACGTGTTCAAGACGATTTCGGTAGATAATAAACAATAAAAATATTAGAATCCTGTTCTATATCCTGGAACAGGATTTTTCTTCTCTAAACGTTTAAACCAGCATAGTTTTTGTATCACGGAAACTAAAAGCTTCTAAAATACGTTTATATAGTATACAAACCCCATACATGATTATCCTCATTTTTTTTCTTTGCCATTGGTTTTTATCCCTGTTTAGCCAAACCTTTTTCCTTCACCGTTACTCTTCACATAAGATGTTTAAAATGGAGCGTTTTTGGGAAAGATTTTTCTATCTGATATTACTGATTTCGCAAGGTTCATCATTTTTAAACCCGAGGGCTTATGCCATTCTGCATAGGATGCACCACGCCTATAGTGATACCGAAAAAGATCCGCATTCACCGCATTTTTTTAAGGATGTTTTCGGGATGATGATCGCGACAAAGAATATGTATATGAATTATCTGAAATTTAAAATACAGCCGGAACCAGCTTTTCAGGGTAATTATCCTGAATGGCCACTTGTTGATAAGATTGGAAATTCATGGGCCTGGAGAATTGCGTGCGGTTTGTTTTATATCGGTTTTTATGTTGCTTTTGCCAATTACTGGTGGATGTATTTATTGTTACCGATCCACTTTTTAATGGGGCCATTACATGGCGCAATTGTAAACTGGTGCGGACATAAATATGGTTATTCCAACCATGATAATGAAGATCACAGTAAAAACTCCTTACCCTGGGACTTTTTGTTGATGGGTGAGCTTTTTCAGAACAACCACCATAAGAAGCCGAACAGTCCAAATTTTGCGACCAAATGGTGGGAATTTGATCCAACTTACCCGGTAATGAAGGTATTGCACTGGATGAAAATCATCAAAATTAGAAAGGTTTAAAGGCCGCCATGGCTTGTGTCTAACAGATCATTACAAATTTTCCATCTTTCAAGATCTCCCTTGGTCTGTGTCCCCACAGACCACTAAACTTTTCCTTACTTACATTGTTCTCTGTTAACTAAACCTGACAGAAGTGGAAATCTTTTTTGCTTGCAGTAAACTAAACAGACCCCGTTGAGGTACGAAGCATCTGCAACCTATAAAATAGATGTCTGCGTATAAGCACAATAGCATTCCAAAAAGATTGAGGCACAAGCATAAGTACGGGCGAGAATGCAAGACTATGGTAACCGAAACAAACAGAACCTTGCTTTCCAAAAAAAAACATCAATATTTAGCTAGTGAGGCAAATAAATACCCGGCGTTTTGTAGCTTTAGGCGACGGCTTTTACGATCAAATCTCTTTTACCTATCTTAACGTATATATTCCAGTCTGTTAAAAAACTTAAGATATCCTATGATCAACCTCCTCAAAATTATTTTCTCTGCACTGTTGGTTTTTATGTGTTATAAAGTCATTAGCACTTCGTTAGAAAGTAACCTGTTCGAGCAATGGAATTTCCTGGGGAGCATTCCCTGGATGCGCGCTACGCTATGGGATTTTTATGCTAACATCTTCATCATCAGCCTATGGATGTTTTATAAAGAAAAAAGCATTATTCTTAAAATCTCTATAACCATTTTGTTCGTATGTTTAGGTAGCATAGCAACCCTTGCATATGTTTTATTGTATTTATTCAAACTAAAAGATGGCGAAGGTGTTAAAGAATTGCTTTTAAGGCGTGAGCAGTAGAGTCAAGGTGTAAGTGTCTTAAAGGGAGTTTATTTATAGCAAAGCTGATTTTGGCTTTCAGGCCTGAAACCTTTTACCTTAAACCTTATGCCGCTCCAAACAGGACATCTACTATTCATCGCCCTCATTTCGCTTATTGCATGCTGTTTTATTATGGCCATGGTTTGGCTTTGGGCAAAGAAAATTAAAAATGCAGGGGTGGTTGATGTTTTCTGGGCGCTGAATTTCCCGGTAATAACCATGATCACGTTTTTTTTATCTGATGGTTACGATCCCCGAAAGATTTTAATCTGCGGGATGTTCCTACTGGCCGAGTTACGCCTGGGCATTCACCTTTGGCAACGTGTGATTGGACATTTAGATGAGGAAGAGGGAAGGTATGTGCAGTTGCGTACAGAATGGGGAGACAAAGCTGATCGCAATTTCTTTGTGTTTTTTCAGTTTCAGGCCATCTCAAATGTAATACTGGCGATTCCTTTTTTTATCATCACCGCAAATCAATCGCAGGCCATTTCCTTTTTGGAATATGCGGGTGCACTGATTTGGGTAATTGCTTTTTTTGGAGAAATGATTGCCGACAGACAGCTTGCCGCCTTTAAAAAAGATCCGCTCAACAGAGGCAAAGTGTGCGACACCGGTTTATGGTACTATAGCCGCCACCCTAACTATTTTTTTGAATGGTTGACCTGGATGGGTTATTTCATTTTTGCGCTGGCATCGCCACGGGGAATTCTAGCCATCATTAGCCCGGCGGTGATATTGTATTTATTAACCAGAGTTACCGGTGTGCCAAACAATGAAGAGCAGAACCTGAGGAGCAAACCTATCGCTTATAAAAGATACCAGGAAACAACAAGTGCCTTTTTTCCGTGGTGGAAAAAGGATGGAAGAAGCAAAATTTGATAGAGTGGAAGGGAACGCAACCTGTAAATCCATCAACCTTCTCACATCGTACATTAACCTAAACTTTACATCATATATTTCTATTACACGTAAACCTTTAACCTTCCAACCTCAAAATGTGGTACGATAAACTGTTAGAAAACGACAAACTTCCGGATACGGCCTTACGTATAGGCATTAGAAAATTATGCAAACAGCGCCTGGATGATGAAACGCTGGACAATGAAGAATTGCAGCAGGAAAAATTTATGGATCTGGTTGATGAGCTGAAGCAATCACCGATTGCGGTACATACAACCGATGCCAATGAACAGCATTACGAATTGCCAACCGAATTTTTTCAGTACTGTTTGGGTAAGAATTTAAAATATAGCAGTGGTTACTGGAAACCAGGCGTTAAAGATATTGATACTTCTGAAGAAGATATGTTGGCCTTAACCTGCAAAAGGGCCGATTTGCAAAACCGACAGAATGTTTTAGAACTGGGCTGTGGCTGGGGATCGCTATCGCTGTATATGGCAACTAAATTTCCAGAAAGTACCTTCACAGTCGTGTCTAACTCGGCTACGCAAAAAATCTTTATTGATGAAAAGACAAAGCAGCTTGGAATCCAAAACCTGACTGTATTAACCGCAGATATGAATACGTTTACCATTGCCGATACATTCGATAGGGTAGTTTCTGTAGAAATGTTTGAGCATATGCGCAACTATAAATTTTTGCTTAATAAGGTTGCTTCCTTTTTGAAGCCTGATGGAAAGCTGTTTGTACACATTTTTACGCACAAAAGCCTGGCCTACAAGTTTGAGGTGATTGATGAAACCGACTGGATGAGCAAATACTTTTTTACCGGCGGGATTATGCCTTCTAACCACTTGTTTTTCTATTTTAACGACGACGTCAAAATCGATAAACATTGGGTAGTAAATGGAACTCATTATGGTAAAACAGCTGAAGCCTGGTTAAGCAATATGGATAAACATAAAAAAGAAATCATGCCAATTTTAGAAACTACTTATGGCAAAGATCAGGCGGTGAGATGGTGGGTATATTGGAGGCTGTTTTACATGTCGTGCGCTGAACTGTTCAATTATAACAAAGGAAACGAATGGATGGTATGCCATTATTTGTTTGAAAAGAATAAATAATGTAAGAGGTAAGGATGTAAGATGGACAATGGAGGTAGCGATACGCCCATCATCTGTCTTACATCATCTATTTTCCATATCACATATTACATTTTTCATCATGAAAACACTCGCCATTATCGGCTCAGGAATAGCAGGCATGGGTTGTGCACACAAACTGCAGCATCGATATGATATTACGCTTTTCGAAGAAGCAGATTATATCGGTGGACATACCAATACCATTACGCTCGAGGAGGATGGTCAGTCCATATATCTGGATAGTGGTTTTATGGTTTTTAACTATCAAACTTATCCGAACCTGACAGAAATGTTTGCGGAGATTGATGCGCCGGTAATGAAGACTGATATGTCTTTCAGTGTACAGTTTCTACCTAAAAAGTTAGAATACAGCGGCTCAAGTTTGAACCATCTTTTTGCACAGCGGAAAAACCTGTTTAATATTTCTTATTTAAAAATGTTGATGCAGATTAACCGCTTTAACAAGCAAAGTATAGAGATTTTGGATAAACCTGAATACCAGGCCTATTCGATCGGACAATTTTTCAAAAGGTTCGGCTACAGTGACGATATGCTATGGCAATACCTCATCCCGATGAGTGCTGCGGTTTGGAGTGCACCGATGGAGCAGATTCTGGATTTCCCGGCGGTGACCTTAATCCGCTTCTTTAAAAATCACGGATTCTTAGGCTTAGATACACAACATCAATGGTATACACTGCAAAATGGCAGTCAGGCTTATCGTGAAAAACTGATCGCTCCTTTTCGCGACAGGATCAAGATCAATACTAAAATTGTTGCGGTAAAACGTTTAGAAAATGGTAAAGTTGAAGTAGAAAACCAAAAGGGCGAAAGATTCGAATTTGATAAGGTAATTATGGCCAGTCATGCCGACCAGACTTTTGAAATCGTAAAAGATAAAACAGCTTTAGAAACGGAATTACTTTCCAAGTTTAAATACCAGTTAAACAAAGCCGTAGTGCATACCGATGAAAAGCAGATGCCCGAAGCCAAATTAGCCTGGAGCAGCTGGAATTACCGGGTAGAAATGCAAGGCGATAAATTGTTGCCCAGTACCATTTATTGGATGAATAATTTACAGAGCGTTTCAAAAAAGCAGAATTACTTTGTTTCCATTAATCCCACAGATACCTTAAATCCGGATAAAATTATTAAAGAAATTGATTACCACCACCCATTGTTTGATGTTCCGGCCATGCAGGCGCAGGCGCTTTTGCACAAGCTAAACGAAACCGGGCCTATTTATTATTGCGGAAGTTATTTTAAATATGGTTTTCATGAAGACGCTTATAAAAGTGCGGTAGATTTGTGCTCCATGATGGAAAATGGAAGAGGTAAGGGGGATGACGGATCTTGATAGGAAATGGAAGAGGTGAGATGGATGATGCGGGTTGATGTAAATGGAAGATGTGAAATGAGCTATCTCATGACTATTTACCTGATTCCACTATCCATCTTATATTTTTACATCTTACATTTTTTTATTAGCTTTAGGTAAATCATCCTTAGAAATTTTACTTTTTAAACTTTTTAAGATGAACGAAAAAACAACCCACTTATTAGAGAAAACATTTCGTTTCGGCGTTGATGTTTTAAAGTTTTTAGGCACGTTGCCTTACAATTTTATCTATAAGGTGCCTATGTTGCAGTTAAGTAGATGTTCAACCTCGATTGGTGCAAATTACGAAGAAGCACAAGGAGCTGTAAGTAAAAGAGACTTTAGTCATAAGATAGGAATTTCATATAGAGAAGCTAGAGAAAGTGTGTATTGGTTACGCACCCTGAATGAGCTATATCAAGATGAAAAATATCAGGCAGATTTCGAGTGACTTAAAGCTGAAGCTGTAGAACTAAAAAAGATATTTACCTCGATCAAAATCTCTTCCAGTAAGTAATTCGTAAGCAATAAACGAATTGAGGTTACTCCATCACATTTAGCATTGAAAATGAATATTCCTTCATCCATCTCACATCTTACATCAAGCATTTACACCGCAAAAGTCATGCACCACCGCCTGGCACCCAAAAAACATTCTTTTTGGTATAGCGTGTATATGTTTTATATCGATCTGGATGAGCTGGATCTGCTTGCGAATAAACTCAGCTGGTTCAGTCGGAATAAATTTAACCTCTTTTCTTTTCGCGATGCAGAACACCTCCAACTTCCAAGAGAAAATCCCGATAAAACCAAAAATACACGTCAGCATTTAGAAGCTTATTTACAAGAAAATAGTGTCGACGGTAGCAGGCTTAAAATAAAATTGCTTACTAACCTCAATGTGTTGGGTTATAACTTTAATCCCGTTTCTTTTTATTATTGCTTTGATGAGCAGGACAATCCGGTATGTTGTGTGGCCGAAATCAGTAATACCTACCGGGAAATGAAACTTTTCTTCTTTGGAAAAGATGAATTGCATGGTGATACCTTCAAAAAAATCACGGCCAAATATTTTTATGTTTCACCATTTATCGATCACGACGATGCATTCGATTTTAAATTAAAAGTTCCTGCTGATACACTGGATATTAAAATTGATGATCTGGATAAGCATGGCAATCGCTTTTTTATTAGTACACTAATGGGAACAAAGAAACCGCTAACCAATGCTGCTTTGTTGCGGTATTTTCTTTCTATGCCTTTAATTCCGTTACAGATCATGGGGATGATCCACTGGCAAGCTTTTAAACTTTGGATAAAAAAAATACCCTTTCATCCAAAAGCCAAAAACCCTGAGTTGCAACGCAACGTATATAAACCCTATAAGCCACAAATAAAATAGATTAAAGATTATGAATACGCTTACTGCCACCAAAACATCAAAAGGGTTTTTCGAAAGGGCTGTGCTGAATGCACTTTCTAAAATGACATTGGGCAAATTGGAACTTTCATTGCCGAATGGCGAAACATTGGTTTTTGGAAACGGGGAACATAAAATTGAAGCGCATATCCAGGTTAACCACCCAGATTTCTTTAAATCCATTGCACTTTATGGTGATATCGGTTTTGGTGAAGGCTATACGGCTGGCCTTTGGGATACCACAAATATTACCAACGTGATTAAATGGGTAATCTTGAATATTGAAAATGCCCCCTCAGTAACCGGGAGTAAGGTCAATTCCGTTGCGCTGAATATTTTTAAATGGATAAACAAAATCTACCATGTGCGCAGGGCAAATACTTTGGCCGGATCGCAGAAAAACATTGCGGAGCACTACGATCTGAACAATGATTTTTTTGCCACTTTTTTGGATAAAACCATGACCTATTCAAGCGGTTATTTTAACCCCGATTATCTGAGTTTGGAAGACTCGCAATACGCCAAATACGATCGCCTGGCTAGGCAGTTAAAAATTAAGCCTACTGACCACGTATTGGAAATCGGAAGTGGCTGGGGCGGTAATGCCATTTTTTTAGCCAAAAAATATGGCTGTAAAGTCACTTCTGTTACCATTTCTAAAGAACAGCAAAAATTGGCAATGGAGCGCGTACATGCGGAGGGATTGGCCGATAAAGTTTCCATTGTTATTCAGGATTATCGCAAAATTGAAGGTGCTTTTGATAAAATTGTATCCATTGAAATGCTTGAGGCTGTAGGACATCAATATTTAGAAACCTATTTCGAAAAGTGCCAGCAATTATTAAAACCAGACGGGATTTTTGCTTTTCAGGTGATTACCTCTCCAGATTGCAGGTATGATAAATTGAGAAATGGTGTAGACTGGATCCAAAAGCATATTTTTCCAGGTTCGCTTTTACCTTCAGTAGCAGCCATCAACAAAGCTATAAATGAAACCGGCGAGTTAACCATGGTTGATTTAAAAGATATGGGTTTGGATTATGCCCGTACTCTTCATTTATGGTTTGTTGAATTTAACAAAAACATTAGTAAAGTGAAAGCCTTGGGCTTTGATGAAGCCTTTATCCGCAAGTGGAACTATTACCTTAACTATTGTGAAGCTGCTTTTGCCATGCGCAATATTAATGTAATGCAAATGGTTTATTCAAGGCCTAACAATATTTCAAGGTAGGGAGGATGTAAAATGGAAGATGTAAAACGGAGGGTATAAAACAGTGGAGTGGAAATCCCATCTTCCATCTTACCTTTTACTTTTTTTACCGGTAAAAGTGTAGGTTTTGCCGATTAATTGATAGAGTTGGTGTAAAAAGTATGGCGTATTATTGTAACAAAATGCAATTTGCGCAGACTAATTACAAAAGACAAACTCTTGAAATGAAAAAACTTCTACTATTAAGCTTTATCCTTGGAATATTTTTTACTGCACATGCCCAGTTTCCTACTGGGGGGCTTGGTGGCGCGCCTAAAAAATCAACCGTTACCGGACGGATCACGGCCACTATCCTTGATTCATTAAATAAAAAACCAATTGATTATGCAACTGTTTCTTTGATTAGAGTAAAAGACAATAAATCGGTAAATGGTGGCGTAACCGACGAAAAAGGAAAACTAACCTTACAAAATGTTTCTCCTGATTCCTATAAACTAATGATTGGTTTTATGGGCTATAAAACCAAATCTATTTTGGTTACCACTACACCTTCTAAACCGGATAACAACATAGGAACGATTTATATTTCCGGATCAGAAAATACTTTGGCCGATGTTCAGGTACAGGGTACTAAAGCTGTTATCGAAAACAAGATTGATAGAATGGTTTACAATGCTGAAGCCGATGGAACGAATGCCGGGGGCGATGCTACGGATGTAATGCGTAAAGTGCCGATGTTATCGGTGGATGTTGATGGTAATGTTCAGTTACGTGGTGGTGCAGTTCGTGTATTGATTAATGGTAAGCCATCGGGAACGATGGCCAGCAGCGTTGCTGACGCCTTAAAAATGATCCCGGCAGAGCAGATTAAAAGTGTAGAGGTAATTACCAGCCCGTCAGCTAAATACGATGCAGAAGGATCGGGCGGTATTATCAATATCATCACCAAAAAATCGAATGCGCAAGGAGTAAGCGGAACCTTTAATGCTTCAGTAGGGACACGACAAAATAACGGTGCGTTTAACCTCACTGCAAAAACTGGTCGATTAAGTGTCAATACCAGTTTAGGCACCAATTTAGCTTATGCGCAGAAATCGAGGGTGCAATTCGAAAACAATACCCGTATTGATAGTTTAACGAAAACTACGTTTAACAATATTGCACAGGATGGCTACTCGAAATGGAGTCGAAATGGTTATAATGGAAGTGTAGGTGCGGATTATGATTTTAATGCTTATAACAACCTGAGTTCTAACTTGAAATACAATAACTTTTCAAACGGAGGACCAGGAAGTGCTGATTACATCATTAATGGTGTGCCATCTGTTAATAAAAGTAACATGGATATGGGTTTCAGTAATTTTGACTGGAACGTAGATTATAAACATACAACCAAAAAAGAAGGCGAAGAATTTACCGTTTCAGGTCAGTTATCAACCGGAAGAAATACTACAGAATTTCAGAACGAAATATTAGGTTCTGCATTTAAGCCTATTGATAACAGTAACACAGGTAAAAACAAAGAATATACTGCACAAACCGACTACACCTATCCATTCAGCAAATCGACTATTTTAGAGGTGGGTGTTAAAGGTATTTTCAGGAATATCAGCAGTGAATTTAGCAATGAGAGTGAAGGTGATTTCGATTACGACCAAAATGTAGCATCGGCTTACGGTGTGATCAGCTTCAAATTAAGTAAAAAATTAAATTTTAAAGGGGGTTTGAGATCAGAATATACCAGCATCAGTTTCAATACCGAAAAAGCTGGCATACGGAAAAACGATTATTTTAACCTGTTTCCAAGTGCAATCATTTCGCAAACACTTAAAGGAAATGCAACATTGAAATTAAGTTATAACCGCAGGGTACAGAGGCCAAGTTTATCTTACTTAAATCCTTTCCGTAACGAGAGCGATCCTTTTAATGTTAGAGAAGGAAGACCTGATCTGAGCCCCGAGTTAAGTGATAACCTGGAGTTGGGCTACTCAACTTTTATCAAAGGTTCGGTAATTAATGCTTCGGTATTTTATCGCCGTACCGGAGGAGTTATTGAGAGCTCAATTAGTTCTTTTAAAGAAAACGGAGTGGATAAAACTTTAACAAGCTTTATTAACGTGGGAGTGGCCCAAACTTATGGTGCCAATGTTTTTGCATCTTACAACCCTAAACCAAAATGGACTTTAATGACCAACCTTGGGGTAAATACTTATGAGGTAAGCAATAGTTTAACCGGTGTAAGCACAGGAACATTTTTAAACTATAACATATTTGGCCGATCTGCCTATGGCTTTGGTAAAGGTTACAATTTCGAATTGTTTGGTGTGGTAAACTCGCCAAGAAGAACTTATCAGGGTAAAACAGACGCAATGGTATTTTATGGCGCATCATTTAAGAAAGACATCCTAAACAAAAAAGGATCGATAGGCATAAACACTTTAAATCCGTTTACTAGAGATCTACATATCAAAACGGTTAATAATTCAGTCACTACCGAGGGCAACAAAATTAGTACGCTTTATCAAAGTACCAATATATATTATCCATTGCGTTCGTTCGGTGTAAACTTTAGTTATTCTTTTGGTAAACTTAAATTTACGGAGAAGAAAAAGATCAAAAACGATGATATCAAACAAGACCAGCAACAAGGTGGCGGCGGAATACAACAACAGCAACAATAAAATTAATATAAGTAAATAGCTAAGGCCTCCCGATCAAAATGGGAGGCTTTTTTGTTTTCAAGAGAAACCACGGGCTTTCAAACGATTCTACTGGCATATGTCTTAAATAAGCTAAGGCTACCTGGGTAGTGTAAAATCTGACAAATTTTTTGAGTGCGTAAAAAGTCTGATCACCTAAGTCACATTGGGCATAACTTATTTATTTCATTTGAGACTTTTACCAGTTTAACAGGACAATCTGTAAAACTGTTGCTTTAGTGCGATATTGTTAATTTTTGGAGTCATATTTGAACGTATTTTAACTTATTTGCAATTTTTATTTAAGTTTTTGCGCTATTTTGAGTAGCTATTCTGGTTATTTGTGCAGGACATCTTAATTTGTAATGTAAAAAATACCTTAAATTGGATGTTGCTGTGTATTTTATGTGTTTTTATGTCGTTAAAAACTTATATTGCAATTAACTAACAAACCATTATCCTTAATCATCCAGATATGAGAAAAATCTTTACATCACTTTTTTTTCTATGCATTTTACTCACTGGCCTGAGCACTTTGGCCCAGGTAAAAACCATAACAGGCAAAATTACTTCTTCTGATGATGGTGGTCCGTTACCCGGAGTAAGTATAAAAATTAAGGGTACTGCAACGGGGGCTTCAACTGATAGTAATGGTAGTTTTACTATTCAGGCGCCATCGCCTCGTGCCATTCTTGTCATCAGTCTTATTGGTTATAAAACACAGGAAATTACGGTTGGCAGTAAAACCACAATTAATGCGGTTTTAGCTTCAGATGCGCAGGAATTGCAGGAAGTAACCATTTCAACAGCTCTCGGGATCACACGGCAGGCTAAATCTTTAGGCTATGCCGCACAAACGGTAAATGATAAAGACCTTAATTTTAATCACCAGCCAAACTTGATCAATGCCTTGCAAGGAAAAGTAGCAGGTGCAACCATATCCAGTACAGGCGGTGGCCCCGGACAGGGAGCAAGCATTAAAATCAGGGGAATTAACTCCATAGATCCTAATATTCCGAGTGATCCTTTATATGTAATTGATGGAGTACAGATTGATAATACCACCTCAACATTTGGCGCTAATCCGGGAGGAACAGCCTACGGTGCGAGAGGTGTAAGCAACAGGGCTTCGGACGTGAATCCTGAAGATATCGAAACCATCAATATTTTAAAAGGTGGGGCGGCAACTGCGTTATATGGTTTAAGGGGGGCAAATGGCGTTGTTGTAATTACCACAAAAAAAGGAAAGGCTGGCGGATTTAATATTAATCTCAATAGTACTTATGGCTTTGATAACGTATTGATCAGTCCTGATGTTCAGTCAGAATATACACAGGGTGTTAGAGGTGTTTATACCAATCCGCCTGCAGGTATCGGACCGGCGTGGGGACCAACTATCGCTGAGGCAAAATTGATAGATCCAACACATCCTGACCAGCTATACAATAATTATAAACAGGCATTTGGAACAGGACAACAGATTAAAAATTCGGTTTCGGTTGCAGGCGGAAGCGACGCAATTAAATTCTTTTCATCAGTTTCTCAACTTTACCAGAAAGGCATGATGCCCAATACTGATTATAAAAATTTTTCCGCAAGGTTAAATACCGATTTTACCATCAGCCCTAAACTTAAAGCTTCGGTAAATATGAATTTTAACAATTCTGGCGGTTATACTTATAGTGCGGACAGATTTGGTGAAGGTTTGGCCTATTGGTCGCCACGATATGATGTGGCTAATTCTGAAAATCCTGACGGTACACAGGTTTACCTGGGAACTAACAATCCAATATGGGGAACAGCGAATAATAAATTGAAAGGTGATGTAAACCGTTTTATTGGTGGAGCGAGCATAGTATATGAGCCTGTTAAGTGGTTAAATTTTGCGTATCGTTTTGGCGTAGATACTTATAATGACAATAGGGTTAGAACGGCGCGGGGGCCGATGTTTACCGGCGAAAATGTTTATGATAACGAATTTGGTTTTTATGGCGAATACAACACCAAATTCAGAACTTTGAACAGCACATTTGTAGCAACATTCAGTACGAAAATAGCTGAAGGCCTAAATGGTACTTTAAGGGTTGGACAAGAAGTGTATGATAAGCGGGTTAAGGATGTGGGTGTGCTGGGAAGTCAGCTGAGTATTTATAATTTCTTTAACCTTGGGAATGCAAAAGTGTTAACACCATCTCAAACCATAACAGAAAAAAGATTGGTCGGTTATTTTGGAGAGGCCACTTTAGACTATAATAATTATCTTTTTTTAACCCTTACTGGTAGGAATGATATCACCTCAACTTTGCCAAAAGATAACAGATCTTTCTTTTATCCATCAGCAAGTTTGAGTTATGTGTTTTCGGATCATTTTAAACTCCCTACAGCAATTAGCCAGGCTAAATTAAGATTATCTTATGCACAGATCGGTAAAGATGCATCAGAATATGCTACCTCTTCTGGTTTTACTAATTATGTCAATCTGCCAACAGGTACAACTGGCCTAACCATTTCATCAAATCTTGGAAATCCAACGCTTAGGCCTGAATTTACGAACTCCTTTGAGGCTGGTTTAGAAATGTCGTTCCTGAAAAATCGTTTAGGATTCGACTTCACTTATTATTATTCACTAAGTAAAGATCAGATTGTACGCGCACAGGTTTCTTCTGCTACGGGTTATGTTTCATCTTTTATTAATGCAGGAGATATACGAAATAGAGGAGTGGAACTGGTTATTAATGGAAAACCGATCGTTACTGAACAATTTAAATGGGATGTAAACCTAAACCTTTCGGCGAATAGGAATAAAGTATTAACCATGCCAAACGGTATAAAAGAACTGGTTTACGGTGCGGCCAGAGGCTATGGAAATGCGGGTGTAACTATGAAATTAATTGAAGGTCAGCCATATGGAAATATATACGGAAGTTATTTTACCCGATATTCTCCTCAGGCACAGGATCCGGTATTCTTGGATAAAAATCTTCCATTATTGATTGGGGCTAATGGCTTTCCTGTAATCTCTGGTGGGCAACAGCGCTTACTTGGTAACTCACAGCCAGATTATGTTATCGGTTTAGGTAATACTTTCAGGTATAAACAATTCAGTTTAAATGTGCTTTTTGATGCCCGTTTGGGTTTTGAAAAATATAATTGGCTCGAAGATTTTTATGCTGCTTTCGGATTGCCTGATTATACTGCCGACAGAAGATCTTATAAAGTATTTGAAGGTATATTAGCAAATGGAACACCAAATACCAAACCAGTTTGGTTGGGACAAAATACAGTGGATGGGGTAGATTATGGGGAGGGTTATTACCGTGTATACTATAGAAACGTCTCTGAACCATTTGTTTCCGATGCTTCGTGGGTACGTTTACGTTCTGCAAGTTTAAGCTATGCACTTCCGGCAAAATGGCTTCCGGCTAAAACAATAAAGTCTGCAAGTTTATCAGTAACAGGAAATAACCTTTGGCTTTGGACAAAATATTATGGTGTAGATCCAGAATCCAGTTCTTTTGATTCAGGCAGCAACAATGATGGATCCGCCGGTTTTACTTACCCGAGTGCTAGAACTATTCTTTTCTCTATTAATGTTGGTTTTTAAAAAGGAAATAAGATGCAAAAAAATATTAAATATATAGTACTTCCAGCTTTGGTAGCTATAATACTAGGTTTGCAAAGCTGTAAAGATAGCTACTTTGATAAACTGGCCGACAATCCAAATCAGGTAACTGTGCCAACACTACCATCGCTATTGGCTACCTCAACTGCAAAGGCGGGCATAAATAATTATAATGTTGCTAGCGTAATCGTACCTTATGTACAATATACTGCAAACCCAACCGCAAGTGCAGCGGGTGATACCTATCAATCTATTGATTTCAGTGCCACCTGGGACGCACTTTATTTCGCTATGGCCGATGCCAGCGAAATGAAAAAACTGGCTATATCACAGGAATCAAGTGAATACAGGGGTGTTGCAGATGTACTTATTGCCTATAACCTGATCATGGTTAACGACTTATGGGGTAATGCTCCCTTTTCTCAGGCTTTCGACGTAACTAACTTTACACCTAAATATGACAGCGGACAAGAGGTTTACAATCAAAGCATGGCGCTTGTAGACGAAGCTATTGTAGAGCTTTCAAAAACAAATGCAACGGTTAAATTAACTCCTGCAAACGACCTCATTTATGGGGCATCTGCCGCGACCGAACGCGCTAACTGGTTAAAATTTGCATACGCGCTTAAAGCAAGGCTGTTAAATAAGGTAAGTAAAACATCAGCTTATAACCCAACGGCGGTACTTAATGCTGTAAGTAACTCTTTTGCTTCAAATGCTGATGATGCAGCAATGGGAAGTTTTGTGATCAGAAATTTTTGGGCAAGCGTAGCCATTGCAAATGCTTCACAATCTTTAGGTGGATGGCTTTCTGAACAACTTATTGATCAGCTTAACGGAGCCACATATGGTTTATTCGATCCTAGAATTGCTAAAATAACCGATAAAACCATTAATAACGTTTATATAGGTACAGTAAACGGTGCAGGCAACCGGGGCACAGCCGGAAATACGACTAAAGACGAATGTTATATCTCGGTCAACTCTCCCTGGACAAGTGCAACATCCCCAATATTTATTGCAACCTATGCTGAATTAAAGTTTATTGAGGCGGAGGCTGCATTAACTATTGATAGAGCAAGGGCTTATACTGCTTATTTAGCTGCAATTGGTGCCAATATGGATAAATTTCAGGTGGCAGCTGCTGATAAAGCAACTTATCTGGCCGATCCGCGAGTAGCAGTCGGTGAGGCTGCATTAACCAAAGATTTAATTTTAAAAGAAAAGTATATTGCAACTTATCTAAATCCGGAAGCATGGAACGATGCCCGCAGATACGATTATAGATACAAGGATTTTACGCTCCCGGTAAATGCTGTGCTAACTGATTTTATACGCCGTTTAGATTACCCACAAGGAGAAAGAAGTAAAAATGGTGCAAATGTGCCTGCTGATGTACCACGCACAACCAAACTTTGGTGGGATCAGTAACATTCTTATAAAAAACAGTAATGAGAGTCCTAACTGCACATCGGTTAGGGCTTTTTTTTATAATTTATCCACTCAATATCAGGTAATGAAAAAATCGCTGCTTGTACTGCTCATACTAATATCCGCCGCTAAAGTTTTTGCGCAAAAATTTACACTGAAATCAGTTTTAAGCTATCCTTTTCCAACCCAGTTGGTCGCCGCGCCTGTAGGTGCCAAAATTGCCTGGGCAGCAAATGAGCAAGGAAAAAGGAATATTTACGTAGCGCAGGCGCCAGGTTATAAAGCCATCAAAATTACAGATTATATAGAAGATGATGGGCAGGAACTAACCAGCTTATCTATTTCTGCCGATGGAAAATGGATTGTATTTGTGCGTGGCGGAGATCATGGAGGTAGAGATGGCGGACCGGTTAATGCAAACTCCTCGCCAATTGCACCTAAAGTGCAGGTATTTAGCGTGCCTTTTGAGGGAGGTAAAGTAGTGACTTTAGGCGAAGGTGATCATCCGGTAATTTCGCCTAGCAGCGACCAGGTTATTTTTGCTAAAAGTGGTCAGGTAATGATTAGTGCTGTTGATGGAACATCAGCGGCTAAAAGCCTGTTTCATGCCAAAGGAATAAACGGAGCCTATAAATGGTCGCCTGACGGGAAAAAAATTGCTTTTATTTCAAACCGAAGTGATCACTCCTTTTTAGGGGTTTATACTGATCAGCAAACACCGGTTAAATGGCTATTGCCTTCATTTTCCAAAGACAATACACCGGTATGGTCTCCGGATGGAAAAAATCTTGCATTTGTCAGAACGCCTGGTGTTGGTGTTGAGACCGACTCTATTTTAACCAAAAAACATCAGCCCTGGGCCATATGGACGGTAAACGTAATTACAGGTGCGGGAAAAATGATCTGGAAAGCCCCAGAAACGTTACGCGGTTCTTTCCCCTCAATAGATGGTGGCGCAAACCTCTTATGGGCCGAGGGAAAAATTGTTTTTACCACTTATGAGGATGGCTGGCCGCATCTTTATGCCATCAATCCGGACGGATCAAAACGCTTGCTGCTCACGCCTGGCAATTTTGCGGTGGAGAACATTAAATTAAGTACTGATAAAAAAACATTGGTTTTTGCCGCCAATAAGGGTAAGGATACAGATGACATGGACAGAAGGCATATTTATAAAGTTTCAGTTGATCACGCCAATATGCAGCCCTTAACTTTTGGCAAGGGCATAGAAGCCTATCCAGTTATTGCGGCCGATAATCAAACTTTTTTTTGCCTGAGCGCTACTGCTGAAAGGCCCCTATTACCAGCACTGATCACTAAAGGAAAATCGCTTGAACTCATTGGTGAATCACTTCTTCCAAGTGATTTTCCGCTGAAAAATGTGGTAGTTCCTAAACACGTCAGCTTTAAAGCGGCAGATGGTAATACCGTTTATGGCCAGTTGTTTTCTTCAAAAACGACAGTTAAAAACCAACCAGCCATAGTTTATGTGCACGGCGGACCGCAAAGGCAGATGCTTTTAGGCTGGAATCCGATGGATTACTATTCAATAGATTATGCCTTAAATCAGTATTTGGTTAATTTAGGTTTTACTGTGCTCTCTGTAAACTACCGTTTAGGGACTGGCTATGGTTATGATTTTCATAAACCCTTAAACGCAGGGGAACAAGGCGCATCAGAATACCAGGATGTTAAGGCTGCTGGTGAATGGTTGGCTGCGCAGCCTAATGTCAATAAACAAAAAATCGGGATTTATGGAGGTTCTTATGGCGGTTATTTAACCGCGTTAGCGCTTGGAAAGGATTCTAAACTATTTGCTGCTGGTGTAGATATTCATGGTGTAAATAACCGGTTTACTACTTTGGAGCAAGAAGGTAGAAAACCTGCTCCTGACGCGGCACTTGCAGCAAAGATAGCCGAAGTATCGTCACCGGTAAGCTATATAAATACTTGGAATTCGCCGACATTGGTTATCCATGCAGATGACGACCGCAATGTCGCTTTTAACCAAAGTGTCGATCTCGTTAAACGTTTTGAAGATAAAAAGTTTGATTTTGAATTTTTGGCGATCCCCGATGATACCCACCACTGGATGAAATTTTCTAATGGCTTAAAAGTGAGTGAGGCAACCGCCGATTTTTTGAAACGAAAACTAATGGATAAAAAGTAATCTGCTACTTTTTTTGAACCCGTTTTAAAATCATTAAACTCAATGGGTTAAAAGCGTAACCACTAATGTTGTTCTGTAGCATTACAACCGATTGATCGTAAAATAAAGGAACAACCGGAGCATAATCCATTACCATCTGGTCCATTTTTCGGTATAGCTCAAAGCGTTTTTCATTGTCGGTTTCATAGTAACTTCTCTCGACCAGCTGATCAAATTCCTTATTGTAGAAAGCGGTATAATTTGGACCATAAGGAACTTTGTTTTTGGAGTAGAACATAGAAAGGAAATTCTCTCCGTCTCCATAATCGGCCAGCCAGGAACCACGAAAAAAGTTGACGCTATTTTTCGACATCAGATCACGAAGGCTGGCGCTTGGGCTTACATCAATTTTAACTTTAATACCTACAGCAGTAAGCTGGCCCTGGATAAATTCGATCAGATCTTTATAAGTTGTAGTAGTATTTAAGGTCACTTCACTCATACCTTTTCCTTCCGGGAAACCCGCTTCCGCTAAAAGTTTAGCTGCAAGTTTGGGATTGTAAGCATATCCACGAACAGCCAGGCTATCGAAACCAGGCATGCCTTTAGGAATAAAACCAGATGTAGCAGAAACACCAATGCCATTTCTTAAGTATTTAATCAGCCGGTCACGATCTATCGCATAGTTAATGGCCTGTCTGATTTTTTTTAAGCGCAATGGCGATTTCCTGACGATCGAAAGACTGGTATCAACTAAAATACCAACATATTCCGTGCACAAGTAAGGGCTTTTGGTGAGCGTAAATTTGCCTTTATATTTTGAGGTCATTTTTCCGCTTTTAGTTAGGATATCATCGCGATAACTGCCATCTACATTATAGTAAAAATCCAGGTCCTTTTTCAGGAAGCTCATGAAGCCACTCTGCTTATCGGTAATGAAACTGGTCTTGATGGCGTCAAGATAGGGTAATGAGGTTCCTTCCATATCTTTTTCAAAATAATGATCGTTTTTCAACAGCACCAGTATTTCACCTTCTTTCCAGTATTTAAATCTAAAGGGACCTGTACCCACCGGATGACTCCTGAAATCTTTACCATAATGTTCTACCACTTCTTTGGGTACAACAGAACAATATTGGGTAGTAAGTAAACTCATGAAAGGTGGAAAAGGGCGTACCAGTTTAATCTGGAAAGTAGAATCGTTCAGCGTAATAAAATTGCTTTTGTCCTTTACCTTATCGCTAAAAATCCACCCACCTGATGAGGCCACCCTGGGGTCAATTAACCGATAAAAACTGTACACAAAATCGCTTGCAACAACTTTTCGGCCTTTTCCGTTTTTAAAGATGGGATCGTCATGAAAGTAAACATCGCTACGCAGGTTAAAGGTGTACGTAAGTGCATCTTCAGAAACCATCCAGCTTTTGGCTATGCAGGGAAGGGTTTGCAAAGAAGAATCGATCTGTACCAAACCATTAAAAATTTGGTTGGTCATCCAGATGGCATTTTGGTTTCGCGCAAAAGCCGGATCAATAGAGGTTAAACCCTGATCCAGATTAATATTGAATACTTTTTTATCGCGATGATCGGTATTTTCTTTACATGAAATGAAGATGATTACATAAAAAAACCAAAATATATGCTTAAATGAGCCTCTCATGCGATCAGGAATGTTATTTTTGCACAAATTAATAAATTTAATGCAGATGTCTTTTTTAAACGATTTATTTATTGGCCTCGATGAAGCTAAACAGGAAGAATTGCAGGAGCGTTTAGATCTGGTTGAACATAAAATTAAATTTATGGATAAAGTGCCCGTAGCTTGTATCGATGCTGATAATTATCCTGGCTATCTACTTTCAGAAGAGATCGCTTTGGCTGGGGGGATGTTGGAAACTGATATTTTAAGTGCTGTTTTCATCATTTATTATCAGCCGGGCAAAACGCTCAACGATTTAATGCGGGAAGTACCTTCTGTTTTGGACACAAACTGGCCTGCCGTAAAAAACAATCGCATTATATTATTGAATGATGATGTAGAACGCGAGCGTACTGCTGAAAATGCTGTTTCCCTGATAGAAGATATTGCTGAAATGCTTCACCCGGGTTCCTTTATTTTTGGGCATGAAGGTGATAAGTGGATCAGGTTTGGCGCTTAGGCTGATGTAAAATGGATGATGGACGAGGGATAATGGGGCACACCATTCGGACCCAAATCTTTCAAATTTTCCAATTTCAATGCTTGTACTCGTTTCCAAAACTATGCGTAGCATACAATTTTAACCAGAGATGGTGTTAACTGATTTAATCAGTTGGAAGATTTGCAACTTTTATAACATTCCAACTTTTAACCCTTCAACTTATAGATCTGAAAATCTGACAGTACGAGTATTGCCTGGCCAGATTTAATGCATCTAAACCCTTCCGCCCCCTCAACCTTCCATCCTTCAAATCTCTCTTATCTGGTATTCCTCTATCTTCCGGTAAAGTGTGGTCAAACCAATTCCTAATAACCTCGCAGTTTCCGTTTTGTTCCCTTTGGTATGTATCAGTACCTTTTGAATGTGCTGTTTTTCTATTTGTTGAAGATTATAATCGTTTTCTATTGGGGTAAACTCGAAGAATTCGGGAGGGAGAGCAGCTGCGCTTAATACATCGCCATCTGATAAAATAACCAAACGTTCGATGATGTTTTTTAACTCACGGATATTACCTTTCCAACTATGACTGCTCAAGAGAGATAAAATTTTATCATCCATTTTGGGTACTGATCGGTTTACCTTATTGGCAAATTCTTTCAGATAATAGGCAGCCAGCGCCGAGATATCGGCTTTACGTTCGCGAAGCGGAGGTAAGGTAATGGTGAAAACGGAAAGGCGGTAATACAGGTCTGATCGGAATTTCCCTGATAATGCATCAGCTTTTAAATCTTTATTGGTGGCGGCTAAAATGCGAACGTTTACCTGTTGTGTTTGGGTATCGCCAACTTTAATAAAAGTCTGGCTTTCCAGAACACGTAATAATTTTGCCTGTAAATCAAGGTTCATCTCACCAATTTCATCCAGCAGCAATGTGCCGCCATTGGCTTCTTCCAAAAGTCCTTTCTTATCTTTATTGGCACCTGTAAAAGCCCCGGCTTTATATCCAAACAATTCGCTTTCCAATAAATCAGGACTAAAACCGCTACAATTTAGCGCTAAGAATGGTTTTGTTGCCCTAAGGCTTTCATAATGGATAGATTGTGCAAAAACTTCTTTTCCAGTTCCGGTCTCGCCAAGCAACAAAACCGTGGTATCGGTTATACTTACTTTTTTTGCCAGATCAATAGCTTCCTTTAATGCTTTAGATTGACCGATAATCGTATCGAAGCTATGCTTTTTTGCGATTTTGTTTTCAAGATCGGAAACCCTGCGTTGTAGATTAGATTTATCCATCGCTTTGTATAAAAGCGGAATAATTTTTTCGTTATCGTCGCCTTTTACGAGATAATCGAATGCGCCATTTTTTATGGCTAAAACCCCATTAGCAATGGTTCCATAAGCGGTGAGGTTAATAATTTCTACATAGGGTTTTATGGCTTTGATATCTTTAACCAGCGCAACACCATTAACATCAGGAAGCTTTACATCGCTGATGACAATACTTATATCATTGCTTTTTAAAAGTTTAAGTCCTTCTTTTCCGGTATTGGCCTGTAAGGTTTTGAAGCCTTCAAGCTCTATAATCCTGGAGAGTAAACTGCAAATTTTCTTTTCATCATCAATGATGAGGACCATCCCATTCATAGGTTAAAATTATGCTGCAATATTAATGATAAAAATAACGAAAGATGGATGAGGTGATAAAATAAGCTGCTCTGGATTTTCATGTTCTGTGCTTTTTTGGCAAAAAGAAAATAATTAGTGAAAATATAGGTTAAAAGGTTTTGTACGTCAAAGCTTTGGACTAAGGACTTCCGAGTCTGGACTAATTTGTACCTTTTTCGTTTCGTAGGAGGTAAAATAAAAGCATTTTGAGCATATTTGAATTTTGCAAGACAAATAGTATGTTCAAAAGATTAACTGCCCTATTTACCCTATGTTTTCCGATAATGTTCTGTGCGGCGCAACAGGTTCGGCCGGTAAAATCATCCGAGATTTACAGAGAACTCAAAACCTTAAAACACCTGCCAAAGGTTTTATATTTAGCGGCGCATCCAGATGATGAAAATACAGGTTTACTGTCTTGGTTGATTAACGAGCAAAATGTAGAAACTGCTTATTTGTCGCTTACCAGGGGAGATGGCGGGCAAAACCTTTTGGGTACCGAACAAGGCGCAGCATTGGGCTTAATCAGAACACACGAACTTTTGGAAGCCCGAAGATTAGACGGCGCGCAACAATTTTTTACCAGGGCAATTGACTTCGGTTTCTCTAAAAATACCAACGATACGTTTAAACAATGGGATGCAGACAGCATTACCGCTGATGTGGTTTGGGTGATCAGAAAATTCAGGCCTGATGTGATTATTTGCCGTTTCCCCCCCAACTGCTGCTGCGGGTCATGGACAACATGCCGCTTCTGCAGTTGTTGCTGAGAAAGCTTTTAAAGCGGCTGCCGATAAAAATATGTTTCCTGAACAGCTGAAATATGTTAACGTTTGGCAGCCAAAAAGATTATTGTGGAATACTTTTAGGTTTGGTGGTGTAAATACAACAGCCGAAAACCAGTTAAAAGCAACCGTTGGGCAATATGATGCTCAATTGGGCATGGGTTATGGTGAGTTGGCTGGATTAAGTAGGAGTTTGCATAAAAGCCAGGGCGCAGGAACACAGTCGGTAGCTGGTGTGCGTACCGAATATTTTACCAATGTTTTGGGCGATCCTGCCAAAAGAACTCTTTTTGACGGCGTAAACATGAACTGGTCTGACAAAGGTATAAGCGATATTGATGAACTCATCGATATTATACTGTTATCATTCAATTATAACCAGCCTGATAAAAGCCTGCACGGACTGTTGATGCTAAGAAAAAAAATTGCAGAATTGCAGGATGTCGCGTTAAGAAAGGATAAACTGACTGCTATTGATAACATCATTTTAAGCAGTGCAGGTTTTATGGGCGAGGTGGTGACCAATCAACCTGAAGCGCTTGCCGGCAATAGCTATAATTTCCGTTTAAACTTAATTTCCAGATCGGCTACTCCTGTAAAGGTAGAAAGTGTAAACTGGTTAAACCAGACCGATTATTTAAATAGAATGCTGGCTAATGATTCGCTGATTACCATTGAGCGTAAAATCCAGATTCCAGCAGATGCTGCGCCTACTGAACCTTATTGGCTGGCTAAGCCTGCAAAAAACGCGGCAACATTCAGCGTGCCGAATGATACATTGATCGGACTTCCGGAAATGCAATCGCCCATCAACGTATTGGTAACACTGAAAATAGAGTCTGAAAAATTTGCGGTCAGCTTGCCTTTATCTTTTAAAAAATTAGATCCGGTTAAAGGAGATGTGGTAGAAGCACTCAGGATTATCCCACCACTTGATTTGAGTTTTACCGAGCCTGTTTATTTTGCTAAGGAAAAAGAAGCTTTAAATGTTGGTCTTCGCTTAAAGGCCAACAAAAACATTAATTATGGCAAGGTTAGTTTTAAGATTGGTAACCAGGTAGTAAAGACCTTTCAAGGGATTAACCTGGCTGAAAATACCATTAACACGATGAATTTCGTTCTCCCAATTGAAGATTTAGCCAAAATTAAAAACAGCCAGAATAAATTAGAAGCAGTTTTTTCATCGGAAACGAATGAATATTCAAGAGGGCAGGTATTAATTCAATATCCGCATTTGCCAGCCCTTCAGTATTTTGTTCCAGCCACTACCTGGTTAATTAAGGGAGATATAAAAGTATTGGCAAAAAAAATTGGCTATATAGAAGGGGCAGGTGACCTCATTCCCGAATTTTTAAGACAGGCCGGTTTACAGGTTGATGTGCTGACCGAGGCAGATATCCTAAGTACGGCAAAATTGGCAAGTTACGATGCTGTGGTAACAGGAGTAAGGGTAATCAATACCGAAAAAAGAATAAAAAACTGGCAAACCGCTTTACGCAGTTATGTAGAAAACGGTGGAACGATTGTAATGCAGTACAATACCACACAGGATATGGCACTGCAGGATTTTGGTATTTATCCATTTAACATTAGTGGTAAAAGGGTTACTGAAGAAAATGCTGAAGTTAAATTTTTAAAACCTGCGCATAAGTTGCTGAACTATCCAAATAAAATTACTGCCGATGATTTTAAAGGTTGGGTGCAGGAACGTGGCGCCTACTTTCCTGATCAATGGGATCCTAAGTACGAAACACTATTCGAAATGCACGATACTGGCGAGGAGCCACTTCAGGGCTCAACCCTGTATGCTAAATATGGTAAAGGGAATTTCATTTATACGCCTTTGGCATTTTTCAGGCAACTACCTGCCGGGAATATTGGTGCAGCCAAGTTGTTCTTTAACTTCTTATCAGCTGGGAAGTGATGAAAAACCAACTTAAAAACTGGAGCACCTGGTACATACTTTTGACACTTGCACTGTTATTTCAGATTTTAGTTTATTATCTGTTTACTAAATTCTGGGCATGAGTAATATCGATTGGGCAGTATTGATATTTACCCTGCTAGCGGTTGTAACTTATGGCGTTTTTATTGGCCGGGGGCAAAAAAGCAATGCTTCCTATTTAAAGGCTGATAATAAAATGCCCTGGTATATTGTGCTGCTTGGTATTATGGCTACGCAGGCCAGTGCCATTACTTTTTTATCGGCGCCGGGACAGGCTTATACCGATGGTATGCGCTTTGTGCAGTATTATTTCGGTCTGCCATTGGCCATGATTGTAATCTGCATTACTTTCATCCCCATTTTCCAACGTTTAAATGTATATACCGCCTACGAATATTTAGAGAACCGTTTTGATAAAAAAACGCGGGTGTTAACCTCATTGCTGTTCCTTTTCTCACGGGGGTTATCAACCGGCATCAGTATTTATGCACCAAGTATTATTCTCTCAAGCGTTTTAAACTGGAATATCTATTTAACCAATATTCTTACCGGGGGGATTTTATTGATTTATACTTATGTTGGTGGTGCTAAGGCAATTGCACATACACAGAAGCTACAGTTTATAATTATACTAGGTACAATGGCCTTTGCTGCATACCTTCTGGTGCAAAACATGCCAAATGGGATCGGATTTAAAGATGCACTTTACCTGGCCGGGAAGTCGGGTAAATTAAATGTAATTACTACTGATTTCGACTGGAAGGATAAATATAATATCTGGAGCGGTTTAATTGGCGGTTTTTTTCTGGCGCTTTCTTACTTCGGCACAGATCAGAGCCAGGTTGGAAGATACATTACCGCAAAAGATAACACCAATGCCAAGATGGGATTATTATTAAATGGATTGGTCAAAATTCCAATGCAGTTTGCAATCCTCTTAATCGGCGCATTATTGTTCGCTTTTTTCTCCTTGAAACCGGCCCCAATTTATTTCAATGAACGGTCCTATCAGCATTTAAAAGAAACGCAGCCTCAGCAGGCCGCAACTTTCGAAAAAGAACATCAGGCATTAGCCCAAAAGTTTAACCTGCAATCGAGAAACATCCTAAAAGAAAAGGAAAATCAATCACCCGACCTGAATGCCTCAATAGAAAATTTTAAATCGATCCAAAAGCAGGTAAAGGAATTGCACGGCAGGGTAGAGGACGCTATTAATAAGTCGAATTACAATGCAGAGAAAACTGATACCAATTATATCTTTTTATACTTTGTGAAAAATACCTTTCCGGTTGGGATGATCGGACTGCTTTTTGCCGTCATCTTTCTGGCCAGCTGGGGGTCGATTTCAGCTGCATTAAATTCGCTGGCTGCCTGTTCTTTAAAAGATGTACACCTCATTTTTGGTAAAAAAGATGTAGATGACAAAACGGAATTAAAATATAGCCGTTTGCATACTTTAGCTTGGGGTATTTTTTCAATTGCAGTGGCCATGTTTGCCACAAAAATGGGTTCGCTAATCGAAGCGGTTAATGTGCTTGGGTCACTTTTTTATGGACCAATTCTGGGTATTTTTCTGGTGGCCTTTTATTTTAAAAAGATAAACGGACCTATCGTATTTATTAGCGCCATCCTATCCGAAATTGCTGTTTTTGCAATATATGAGTTCGATATTGTTTCATTTCTTTGGCTTAATGTAATCGGCGCGGCAGCAGTAATAGTGTTCTCATTAATTGGCCTCTTATTTGCCAATCCAAAAACAATAGTCGATAGATAAGCTTAATTTTTACGTGCAGCAGATATTTGCTTCCGAAGCAAAATTTAAAATTTAATACCTTTATTTTCGATAAAACAGATAAACTGAACATGATTGATGCCTGGGTTGATAGATGGAATGACCGGTATAGTACCAATGAGTTTGCTTATGGCGAACAACCAAATAACTATCTAAAAGAGCAGCTGATGCCGCTAGATGTTGGAACGATACTTTTTCCTGCGGAAGGCGAAGGCCGAAATGCTGTTTTTGCAGCTAAGCTTGGCTGGGAGGTTTCGGCCTTTGATATCAGTATTGAAGGAAAAAATAAAGCCACTCAATTAGCAGAAAAAAATAAAGTTAGTATTAATTACCAGGTAGGTGAACTCCAGGATCTGGGCTATAAAGCTGAACAATTTGATGCCATTGCTTTGATTTACGCACACTTTCCATCGGCAATTAAATCAATTTACCACAAAACACTAAGCCATTACATGCGCAAGGGTGGTTTGCTTATTTTCGAAGCCTTTAGCAAGAAACACCTTGATTACATTGCCAAAAACGAAAAAGTTGGTGGACCAAAAGAAATCGATATGTTATTTTCGATTGAAGAAATAAAAGCTGATTTTGAAAATTACGAGATTCTCGTACTGGAAGAAAGAGAAATTGTTTTGAATGAAGGTTTGTTTCATAACGGTCAGGGTTCGGTAGTCAGGTTTATTGGAAGAAAGAAATAAAGCGATCTGTTTACACCACTAAATGGATTCAAATAATGGTAAAGTTTAGTGCGATTTTTTCAACACCGCGAGTATCGTTTTTATCAACCTAAAGCCTTATTTTCGTAAAATTAAAAACAACAAAAACAGATATAATACTATGAAAACGATGATTAGATCAATCGCGTTGCTATTTACGGCAATTACCGTTTCTGTAAGTGCAATGGCGCAGGATGCGCAGCCTAAACCAAGTCCGGCAGCAAACGCAACAGGGAAAGTTAAAGGCGCAACCATTACAATTAACTACAGCAGTCCGGCAGTAAAAGGCCGTAAAATCTGGGGCGGTTTAGAAGCCTTTGATAAAGTATGGCGTGCAGGTGCAAACGAAGCTACCACTTTCGAAACTGATAAAGATATTCTGGTTGAAGGTAAACCTTTGGCGGCAGGAAAATACAGTTTCTTTTTAATCCCTAAAGAAAGCGGAACCTGGACAGCTATTTTCAACAAAGAACCAAAACAATGGGGCGCTTACAAATACGAAGACGCTAAAGATGCTTTACGTGTAGATGTTAAAACCAAAGCTTTAAAAGCAACGCAAGAGCGTTTGGTTTATAAAATTACCAAAAGCGGTTTTGCCCTGGAATGGGATAAAATTTCTGTTCCGGTAACGATTAAGTAAACTAGATAAAATTATGAAGAGCCGTCCCAGTTTAATATTTGGGGCGGCTTTTTTATGCCCTTTCTTAAACGGGAAGAACTTCTTACTTTACACAGGCATTGCGCTCCCTTTAAAAAAAATATTTTTAATCCTTGGTCTGTCCTCACAGAACGAAAAGGATATTATCCTATCGGTTGTTGTCTCACCTACCGAAATAGAATCAGGAAATGAATGGCCTGTGGAGCTTGGAGGCTGACAGTCCCGCTATTCATTCCAAGTCCTCGCTGCGCTCCGGGCTTTACATTTCTATCGGGTTTAGGAACAAAGGTTTGTACGTTGCAACCTAAAAAATGGAATGCTGCAGTAGCAAATTAGCTCCCCTGTCCGTTGCAGGCGAGGGTTGCAGCGATACCCTGCAGCAACGAGGAACAAGGCAGCGAAGCGTATAAGCGTAATAGTGGGAGGAAATTTGGTGATATGTATTGGCCCTGTGCTCCAAGCATTGATATATTTATACTTTCAATCCTCGGTCTGTGTCCTCACAGAACGAAAAGGATATTATCCTATCGGTTGTTGTCTCACCTACCGAAATAGAATTAGGAAATGAATGGCCTGTGGAGCTTGGAGGCTGACAGTCCCGCTATTCATTCCAAGTCCTCGCTGCGCTCCGGGCTTTACATTTCTATCGGGTTTAGGAACAAAGGTTTGTACGTTGCAACCTAAAAAATGGAATGCTGCGGAAGCCAATTAGCCCCCCTGCCCGTTGCAGCGATACGCTGCAGCAACGAGGTACGAGGCAGCGAAACGCAAAAGCGTAGAACGGGAAGGAACTTCATGTTATGCACAGGCATTGCGCTCCAAATGATAATAGATGTAAGTATTCAGCCTCTCTCTTCCCTTTGTAAAGAAGCTAAAACATAATATCTACTTCATGTTAAAATACTATTTTAGGCCGAATTATAAATCAGCACCCTATAATGAAGTTTTCTATTAAATTATTGGCCTTATTGCCGCTCCTTTCGTTAAACGTTTTAGCACAACAGAAATCGCAGAATTTTTCTGTAAAAACCATGAAGCCTGTAGATCAGGTAAACGTGTTTTTAGGCTCTTCTGCCGATCACGGGCAGATGTCGCCAGCTGCCTCCGCACCTTTCAGTATGTTGAGTATAGGCCCGCAAACTTATCCTAAAACACATACGGGTTACGAATACCTGGCTAAGAAATTTGAAGGGTTTACCCACAATCGTTTCGAAGGGGTGGGCTGCCAGGGTTCGGGTGGTAATATTTTTATCAAACCATTTTTGGGTAGTGATCCTGCTGCATCTGAATTGATTAAGGTTGCTGAAAAAGCAAGTCCGGGTTATTATGAAGTGGGTTTTGAAAATAAAATTAAAGCCAGCTTTACGGTATTGGGCAAAGCGGGAAAACATGCCTACCAATTTCCGAAAGGGTCAAAAGGGTTTTATCTTGATTTGGGGTATGCTTTTAACGGTGCTTTTGTGGCCGAATCGCACGAAGTAAACGGCAATACCATCAGTGGGTGGATTACTTCGAAAACTACCTGTGGAGTAGGTAAATACAAGTTGTTTTACTATATGGAAATCGACGGCAACGTATCATGGAAAGTAATCGGTGAACATAAAATGATTGCCATGCTTAATGAAGAGTCGACTTCGGTAGGAATCAATGTCGCCCTTTCTGCCGTAAGTGTAGAAGCGGCGAAAGTTTCCATTAATAAAACTCCATTTAATATTGTAAAAGAAAAAAGCAAAGCCGATTGGAATACCAGTCTCTCCAAAATCGCCGTAAATGGCGATCTGGAAAGTGCAAAGCTTTTTTACTCACTTTTATACCGTACCATGCAATCGCCATATGTGATTTCCGAAACTGACGGAACATATCGCAATACAAAAGGCGAAATTCAAAAAGATAAAGAAATCCGTTACAATGGCTGGGCCATCTGGGACAATTACCGTACGCAGTTACCTTTGCTTTCACTAATTGAACAGGATAGGTATGCCGGAATGGTAAGTTCTATTGCCGATCTGTATAATTCAGGTAAAAAAGATTATGCAGGTCAGAATGAACCCTCAAATACTGTACGTTCTGAACATGCCATTGTTGTTTTGCTTGATGCTTATCGCAAAGGCTATCCGGTAGATTTTAATAAGATTGCGGATTCATTAGTAAAAGAAGTAAATGGTTTGGATTATAAATCGCCTGATAAAGCTTTGGAGTCAAGTTACGATAACTGGGCACTTGCAGAAATCTTCAAGATATTAAAGAATAAAGAAAAATCAGATTTTTATCTCAATAAGGCGCTTGAATATAAAAAATATTGGAATAAGGATTTTAAAGACATGACCAAAAATGATGTCGACCGGATGCAGGCCCGCGGTTTATACCAGGGTACCATCTGGCAATACAGGTGGTTTGTACCCTATGATTTTAAAGGGTTGATTGAACTGGATGGAGGAGTGGAATCTTATTTGGCCAAACTTGATGAATTTTTTGCCCGCGATTTATACAACCATGCCAACGAACCGGATTTACAGGTTCCGTTGATGTATAATGTGACCAGGTCAGGTTATAAATCTCAATATTGGATGCACCAACTGGCGGCTGATACCGTTATTCAGAACTACTTCAATGATAACAGCCGTGGAATTGGCAGTTACATCGGCAAAATCTACAGAAACCAGCCAAAAGCTTACTTGCGTACGATGGATGACGATGCCGGAGCGATGAGTGCATGGTACGTGTTTGCTGCGAGTGGTTTTTCTCCTGCCTGTGTGGGCTGGCCAGTGTATTATTTAAACGTACCCTTATTTCCGTTGCTAACTTACAACCTGCCAAAAGGAAAAACTTTTACGATCGAAACGGAAAATTTTGGCGCAAAAAACAAATATATTAAGGCTGTTTTTCTTAACGAAAAGCCTTTTAAAAAGAACTACATCACACAGGAAGATATTAATAGCGGAGGTCGGTTAAAAATAGTGGCATCGGCAGTTCCGGTTAAAATTTCCGACACCGAAAACTGGATTTCAGATCTCACAAATAATTTCAAAAAATAGTGAAATATGGCAAACTAAATCTCATTATTGCTGTTGTTCTAGTATAAATTTAAGATCATGGCACCTTTAAAATTAAGCGAAGAACAGCATGCTACATTAAGCAATAGAAACACATTAGAACAAGTGAACGAACAACCTTTAGAACTTCATCCAGAAGCTTATAAGGTAAAAGGCCCATCTCCGGATAAAATGAAGACGGTATCATCCTCTTTAAGAAATTATGCGCATGGCCTGTACGGATTGTTATAAAACGCTTCAAACAAAACCTCTTCATAACAGATGATATAGAGCAGCAGACTTAAAACAGTCGGCTGCTTTTTTTTATTAGATTTATCCAAGTTGTTATCGTCATCCTGAATTTATTTCAGGATCTGTTGTGGAAAATACGATAGCAAGTTTATCCCCCATTTTTAATTCCAAATTTCTAATTAAATTGATGAAACAAAGTGCCGGAATATTGCTTTTCAGGAGAAAAGATGAGCAGATAGAATTTTTTCTGGTTCATCCCGGTGGACCATTTTTTGCGAAAAAGGACCTTGGTTTTTGGACTGTCCCAAAAGGAGAATTAAATGAAGGTGAAGAGGCACTAACTGCGGCCATCCGCGAATTTAAAGAAGAAACCGGTCAAAGCTTAACAGGCGATTTCATAGAATTAACACCGATTGTGCAAAAGGGTGGTAAAAAAGTATGGTGTTGGGCATTTGAAGGAGACATTGAACCTTCAATCATTGTTAGTAACACCTTCGAAATAGAATGGCCGCCAAGATCAGGTAAAAGGCAAAGTTTTGCCGAAATAGACAAAGCCAATTGGTTTACTTACGCTGATGCCATTATCTACATTAACGAAAAGCAGATTGCTTTGCTTGATGAGCTACAATCAAAGTTAAGCCGCTAATTCGAAGTATAAGATATCCTTTTCGGCACCGTTGATAATGATCGAGATCTGATGGTCGCCCAAATGAAATTTACGTGTGGTAATCAGCACAAATTTTTGTTTTCTGATGATATTTATTGTTGTACCAGCAGGATAAATCCTTTCCGAAATTTTATACACTTTTTTGGTGTTCTGCCCATTTTGTTTTTTATAATAAATGGCGTATTCCAATCTTACTTTTTGTTCAAAAATATTCTGATTGAAGATAGAAAACGAAAACTCCAGGCTTTCGCCGATGCGAATCTGGGGCGTTAAGATTTTGAAATCCTTTAGTAAAATCCCTGCGTCGTCTAAGCCATAATGTTTAAGAATATCGGCATGACCTTGTTTAAGTAATGTGCGGCTGCCATGTTTAATGATAGCATCCGTTTCTGTACCTAAACCCGACCATTTTTTAGCCATATTTAAAACCACATGAGGGTGATCTTTTGCAATATCATTTAAGTTGTTGGCAACGCTCCGCCTTACGTATTCAGACGAATCTGTTTTTAGATTTTCCAGTATGGGTAAAATGGATGTCGGGTCTTTTTTTAGAAAAGGAATACCCATGGCCCAGGGTAATCGCGGACGGCTGCCTTCACTGGCGAGCCTTCTTACTTTATGGCTTTCGTGCAGCGACCATTCTTGCATTCTTAAAATCATCTTATTTTCGTATTTTAAGATAAAAGGACGAACAGCAAATTCGCAACTTACAAATTGTGTGACGAATTCGAGTGCTTCAACAGAACTTTCGAAATCATCAATACCATAGGTTTCAATATAATCAGGTAAAAACATGTAGGCCAGTCCATCTTCTCCAATACCCTGTACCCTTAAGTGTTCAATTATTTTTTTGATGAGCGAAATCGTTTGCGGATAATTTTTGGGTAAAAAATCATGTAATACCCTGGTAGTATGTTTCATTCGCTCTTTTAGTTCTTTAGCCTCGAATTCGGGAGTGAAGATTTTGTTGATGAATAATTTTTTGTCGAAACCTGGTATACTGGTTGACAACGCAGTGGTTAATCTATCATAAAAGGCAGGTGAATATAGATTTTTAAGTAGGTTGGCCATAATTTAGGTAGTTAAAGCGGGAGATATGATTTTTGATAAGCGGCTAATTTACTAAAAATATTAGTATTTTTAAATGTTTGCTAAACTTTTGTTTGACCTACTTATTTTTACGTTTCGTTTAATAATTTAAGCTTTTCCTTTGGCATATTTGTTTATCTAAAAATAAAGGTATGGATACAATAAAAATAGGCTGGATCGGATTGGGAAACATGGGATTCCCAATGGCAGCGCAATTGATTAAAGCTGGCTATTTAGTTACGGTTTACAACAGGAGTAAGGGCAAAGAGGCTCCGCTGAAAGAACTGGGCGCATCAACTGCCGAGACCCCTAAAGCGTTAATTGCTGCTACTGATGTGGTAATCATTATGGTAGCTGATGATGCCGCAGTTGATCAGGTTTTTAATAATAACGACGGTCTCTTTGACGCCAATATTTCAAATAAGTTGATTATCAACATGAGTACGGTTTCTCCTGCCATTTCTAAAGAGATGGCTTCTATATGCAAAGAAAAAGGCGGACAGTATTTAGATGCACCAGTTTCAGGAAGTGTGAAACAAGCAGAAACAGGACAGCTGGTGATTATGGCTGGTGGTGATGAAACTGCGTTTGAACAGATAAAACCACTTTTAGAAAAAATGGGCAAACTGGCTAAACTTGTTGGCGGAAGTGGTGCGGGTAATAGTGCAAAACTGGCAATCAATTCACTCCTGGCACTTTATGCGCAAGGCTTGGCTGAAACCGTTTTATTTGCTAACGAGCAAGGAATTGGAACAGCTGATTTATTGGAATTGATCAATAACGCTGCTATCGGAAACGTCTTTACTAAAATTAAAGGCGATGCTATTATTGCTGACAATTATAAAGCAGCATTCGCACTTAAGCATATTGTAAAAGATTTAAATCTAGCAAAGGCAGAGGATATTTCATCTCCATTGGCTAAAACTACACGAAATACTTTTGAAAATGCAGCAGCAAAATATGGAGAAGAAGATATTATTGCTGTGATCAAACAGGTTAGGGAATAAAGAAATTTTAAATATTATAAAGAATAACCATAGGTGATTTTAATGATTTCCTGTGGTTATAGTACTTAAGTTCAATATTTATTAATTATCGCGCTGTTAAAAGTTTCATGTGTATCGTATAAATTTTATCGAAATGATCAGAGTTTCATGTATATCATATAAAAAATGGAAGGTTATATTTTCAATCCGCCAAAAGTACTTCCCAATATGATGGCCAGTACAATTAATGTAATTACAACGTATAGCTTATCTTTTTCAAGCACAAAAGCGACCAGCGAGAATATAATCCGCAAAATTGGTGTAATAATCAATAGTAATACACCGAACTGGATAATAGCCATTGGTTTAAAAGTAAAAAGTCCTTTAAAAATGCCATCAAAAGTGATAAAGTCGTTTTCTTCACCCTTAAAAATATGATAGTCGGGCCGGCCTTGTGCTCCGTTTTGTGTCAAAAAAAGAATGCCGCCCAATAAAACCACCAGGCTGGCGGTAATTACACCAAATCTTAATAGTTTGCCCACAATTTTTTCTACATCACGGTCTTGTATAATATGGGTTGAGATGATATTTTTCATTTTATTTAAATTTAAAATTTGTGATGATAACCGTTGTAAATCATTTCTAGTGCAACAAAAGTGATCGCGATACAGAAAATAATCCTTAAAGTGGAAGGGTTGATCCTGGTTAATAATTTGGCTCCCGTAAAAGCCCCGCCCAATACGCCGAGAACTACAGGAAATGCAATTCCGGGATCCATATAACCACGTTGCAGGTAAACTACAGCACTGGCTGCGGCGGTAACCCCGATCATGAAATTGCTGGTGGTAGTGCTTACCTTAAAGGGGATTTTCATGGCTGTATCCATGGCTAATACCTTTAATGCACCAGAACCAATCCCTAACAAACCCGACATTACGCCGGCTACGGTCATGATGGAAAAACCGGCACCAACATTTTTAAGTTTATAATTAACCGGGCCGGATGGTGTGGGGTAACTGCTATTGAGTTTCAATACAGCAGAAAGTTTACTGCCTTCAGTTAAGGCCTCCTGGTTCTTTTTTCTTAACGTCATTGCAGCAGAGAAAAGCAAAACACAGCCGAAAAGAATAGCGATAGTATTGGTGGGCGTATAAATGGCGATTATCGCACCAAGTACGGCTCCTAAGGTAGTTGCAATTTCCAAGAACATACCTAAGCGGATGTTGGTAATCCCTTCTTTTATATATGCGCTGGCGGCGCCCGATGAATTGGCAATAGAAGCAAGTAATGCAGCACCGATGGCATACCTTATATCGACATGAAAAACAAGTGTAAGCAATGGAATGACGACTACGCCGCCGCCAAGCCCGGTTAACGATCCAATCAGTCCTGCCAGATAAGCGCCAAGGATTAGGATCAGGGTAAAAGTTAAAATGGTCATGATATTAATGATTATTATTCAAAATAGTAGTGGTTATGGAAAGGGCAGAATCGGTGTTACCGGCTTTTATGGCATCAAATAATGCCTCATGTAGGTGATGGCTCATGGCAAAATGAGTGATGCCGGATGGTGCTCTTTTAGTAAAAAAATCGCGGATAATCACGGTAAAACTTTCATAAAGGTCACTTAATACACGGTTGCCAGCTGCGCGGGCAATGGCGAGGTGAAATGCGATATCGGCATCGGTACATTCAGTTCTTGATTCTTTTTCAATGGCCGATTTTCTTTTTTCAAGTGCCTCAATAATGGCTTCAAGGTCTGATTCAGTACGGTTTTTAGTAGCCAAACGCACAATTTCCTGTTCGAGCAAAGCCCTAACCTGATTGATCTCTTTAAAATCAGCACTTCGCAAACGTTGTTCAATGGGCTCGGTAGGGCCGGCATTAACTTTTGTTCCAAAACCTTGCTGTACCGTAAGGATTCCTGATAGGGCTAGCGATTTTATGGCTTCCCTAACAGTAGAACGGCCAACACCATATAATTCCATTAAGGCTGGCTCGGATGGAATTTTTTCTCCTACCTTAAATTTGCCTCTTTTTATGTCATTCCTGATTTTGGTAGATACCTGTTCGAAAAGTCTGCTTTCTTTTTCCATAATATGAAATCAATGATACAAACATACGATGTTTAAATTAAACATCAGATGTTTAGTGTCCGGACAATATCATTTTATTTAGAAGTGCTACTTATGCTTTACTTTAAAATAGGTATCAACATTAGGGGTTATTTTAACAAATCCAAAAAAAAGGGTTGCATTAAACAAATAAAAAGATGGTTAATGATATTTAATTTGCTATAAATCAGTTTTTTAATTAAATAAATGAAAATTAAATAACCTAATATTTGTATCGTACGAAATTTATCGTACCTTTAAAATATGAAAAATAATCAAACTGAGAATAATCTGCCCGAACCAACCAAAGCTGAACTTGAAATTCTTCAGGTGCTGTGGGAGTTTGGACCATCTACCGTTCGGTTTGTAAACGATAAGCTGAATGAACTAAGAGAGGTTAATTATACTTCTACTTTGAAGCAGATGCAGATCTTAGCTGAAAAAGGAATTTTAAAACGTGATGAAAGCCAAATGAAACACATTTATATTCCGGTCGAAGCAGAAGAAAAAACCAAAGATCAGTTATTGGACCGTTTTGTAAACACCTTGTATAAAGGCTCTGCATCGAAATTAATGATGCAACTTTTAGGGAACGAAAAAACATCAAAAAAGGAAATCGAAGAGATTAAGCGGCTATTGGATAGCATGAACTAATTAACCAGAACACAAGCTACAGAACACCATAATGGAATTTAAATTAATTGATCTTTTGCCCAAAAATTGGCTTCATGCCTTAGGTGCTACCTTGTTCCACTCTTTGTGGATTGGTGTTATTTTAGCCTTGCTAGCCGGTTTGGTCATGTTTACTTCCCGTAAGGCAAGCGCTATATGGCGTTATAACTTGCTTACGGCATGTTTAGGTTTGTTTGTTGTGGCAATCGGTTTTACTTTTTATCAGGAGCTTCAGCAGTCAGATCACCATACACAATCGCATGCCGTTCATCAAATAGGGATTAACCTGCCCATGGCAATCGCAGATCAACAAGCGATTACCAACGTACAGCAAGACATGTATTTGGGACTTAGTCGCATCTTATCTTTGTGGAATGCTTATGCCTATCAGATTGTATTGGTTTGGTTCCTGATCATTTGTGGAAAAAGTATCCAATTAATGGTAGGTTTAAATGGTGTATATCACTTGCGTAACTATAAAACCTACGCTGCAGGTAAAAAGTGGGATGAAAAATTAAATGAACTCGCCCAAAAATTGGGTTTAACGCAACAGGTTAAGCTGATGCAATCAGGCATTGCACAGGTACCTTTGGTAGTGGGGCACTTTAAACCTTTAATCCTGATTCCTTTGGGTTTACTGAATGGCTTATCCAATGCCGAAGTAGAAGCCATTCTTTCTCATGAACTGGCCCATATTAAACGAAAAGATTATTTGGTGAATATATTGCAAAGTTTCATCGAAATTGTATTCTTCTTTAACCCGGCGGTACTTTGGGTATCGCAATTAATAAAAACAGAACGCGAGCATTGTTGCGATGATTTGGCCATCGCTTGTGTAAACGACCGTAAAAATTACGTTCAGGCCCTTATTGTTTGTCAGGAGTTTAAGCAGCGTGCACCTGCTTATGCCATGGCTATGAGCGGGCCTAAAGGTAACCTGCTGCAAAGAGCAAGCAGGATGTTATTCAATACCAATTCAACTTTAAACAAAATGGAAAAAACGATATTAACCATCGCACTGGTTTCAGTAGTGATTTGCAGTGCGGCATTTAAAAGTATTGGCCATGCCGAAACAGTTACCAGAAAAGAAACATCCACTACAGTTGTAATATTACAGGATACAACCAGGAAAAAAGCTAAGCCTGCCGAACGGAAATCTGCAGATCAACTGGAAAAGGAGATCAATGCAAAGGTGAACAGCCAGCTGAAAAAGATGAATGAAAAACAACAGCTGTCAGAAACGAAAGAAGATAGAAAGGCCAGGCTTATTGATGAAGAAGCCAGGCAAGTGGATGAAAAGATACGGGAGAATGATGTAAGGCAGGCCCAGGAAGATGCTAAGCAAGCCGTTATTGATGCCAAACAAGCAGAAATGGATCGTAAACAGGCCATAGTTGATGCTAAGCAAGCTATTATTGATGCCAGACAAGCCGTTAAAGATGCAAAAGAATATCAGAAGCAGGCAGAAGCATATAAATCACAAAGTTATGGAATAGCTGCAAATTTGCCTCGTCTGCCTAAAACGCCAAAAACACCAAAAGCACCTCGTGCTGCATATGCAGTACCAGCAACACCAGCTATACCGGCTACTCCTCCAACACCACCAGCCGTTTATGGCGAAAGTGGCACTACCAAAACCAGTTCACAGCGTACAATAACTTCAAAAACAGTAACCAATGGTGATGGCCACGATTACACCAATGCAATCAATCAGGAATTGATGAAAGACGGCATCATCAGCAGTACCAATAAGCTGTCATATAAGCTCAATAAAGATGAATTGATCGTAAACGGTGTAAAACAGCCTGCCGAAGTTCAACAGAAGTATAAAAAGCGGTTTTTGAAAAATGATAACCATTCATTGATGTATAATTTTCTGATTGAAAAAAATTAAAGTTAATTTCTAAAACGCTAACCCAATTTACATCATGAAATTTAAGATCATGGCTTTTTTAGCCGTATGGATGAATATTGCCCTTACTTTTGCCCAGGTCCAAAGCCCACAGCCCAAAATTTACGGACGGGTAGTGGATGCCGAAGGAAAGGATTTAGAATTTGCTACAGTTGCCCTCCTTAAAGATTCGGTGCTTTTTAAAACCACCTTTACAGAGAAAGATGGATTGTTCAGTTTTGATCAGCTCGGATATGGAAAATATCTGATTAAAATATCGGTAGTCGGATCGCCTATATACCAAACCGATACATTGGTGCTGACTGCAGACCATAGCATTATTGCCTTACCAGATATTAAAATCAAAACCGGGGCAACCAATTTGAGAGAGGTAACCATTTCGGGGCAAAAAGCTTTTGTAGAGCGGAAAATAGACCGCACGGTCGTTAATGTAGATGCCTTGATTTCGAATGCAGGCACAACGGCGTTGGATGTGTTAAGTAAATCTCCTGGTATAAACGTAGATCAGAATGGTGTAATTTCGTTAAAAGGTAAAAACGGGGTAACTATTTTTATTGATGATAAACCAACTTATCTATCGGGTTCAGATCTGGAGAACTATTTGCGTTCCTTGCCTTCCTCTTCGCTTGATCAGATTGAGCTGATGACCAATCCACCTGCCAAGTATGATGCTGCAGGTAATGGAGGGGTAATTAATATCAAAACCAAGAAAACCAAAAACGCCGGTTTTAATGGGGGCATTAATCTGAGCTTGAACCAGGGCGAGCTAAGTCGTTCAAACAACAGTTTCAATTTTAATTACCGAAAAGGCAAGGTTAATGTTTTTGGAAACCTGAGCTATAACCTCAATAACAGTTTTACCGATCTTGATCTGAACCGGAAATATAAAAATGCCGATGGTAGTGCCAAATCCTACTTTAATCAAAATTCTTATTTCCGTAGACATGGCAATACTTTTAACCTGAAAACCGGACTTGATTATTATGCATCAGAACAAACAACATGGGGAGTGGTACTTACCGGAATGAACAGGGTTTCCAAACAGGTAAATAACAATACCAGTAACCTTTCTAATGCCTCAATGCAGTTAGATTCGGTAATCAAGGCGGAAAATATCGATCAGATTAAATACCAAAATGCAGGGGTAAATTTAAATTACAGGCATAAGTTTAAGCAGGCAGGACGAGAATTAACCTTTGATGCGGATTATCTGCTTTATCGGGATCAAACCGATCAAACTTATTATAATTTCAGTTACCTTCCCAGCGGAGTTTTAAAATACCAGGATATTTTGAGCGGAAATCTACCATCAGATATTGATATCTATACTGCTAAAATGGATTATTCGCATCCTTTGAGAAATAAGTGGAAGCTGGATGCAGGTGCTAAAACTGCTTATACCAAAACGGATAATATTGCTGATTACGCTAATACCGCAAATGGAAAAACAAACGCTGATTATGAAAAGAGCAATCACTTTTTGTATAAGGAGAATATAAATGCGGTTTACCTGAACATGAGCAGGGAAGGGAAGCGGTTTTCGCTCCAGGCAGGCTTGAGGTATGAAAATACGGTTTCAAATGGGCATCAGTTGGGCAATCCGATCAAGCCTGATTCTACGTTTAAAAGAACCTATAACAGTTTGTTTCCAACACTTTATTTCTCTTATAAGCTTGATACGGTAGGAAATAACGAAATAGGGCTGAATTATGGGAGAAGGATCGACCGTCCGTATTATCAGGACCTTAATCCATTCTTTTCGCCTTTAGATAAATTTACCTATTATGTTGGTAATCCGTTTTTAAAACCTTCATTTACACAAAGTATCGAACTTTCTCATACCTATAAAAGTAAGATTACTACCACGTTTAGTTATAGTTGGGTGAGGGATGAAGTGAATGAAACCATCGAAATTTTAAATGGAACTTACTATAGCAGACCAGCAAATGTGGGGAAAACTAGGGTAGCTAATATTTCGGTAAATGCAGAAATCGATCTTGTCAAATGGCTCAAACTGAATGCATATATTGAATACGCAAACATAGTTTCAAAAACTGATTTTTATACAGGCTTTTTGGTTACCAATGGAAGTTATTTAATGGCAAACCCGAATTTGCAATTCAAAATCAGTCCGACATGGAATGCTGAAGTAAATATTCGTTACCAAAGTAAACTGTCTAATGTGCAGTTTTTATCAGGCCAGGTGCATGAGTTTGGTGCAGCAGTGCAGAAAAAACTTTCATCAAAAAGCACGTTGAAATTAACTGCGAATGATATTTTTAGAACGAGAGTATACACGGGGATCATTAATAACCTTGCGAATGCAGAAGCAAATTGGGTTAACCGTCAGGATTCAAGATCAGTTGTGGTAAGTTTTAGTTATCGTTTTGGAAAGACCTTTTCATCTCCGGCCAAACATGAATCTTCTGGTGCTGATGCGGAAAAGAATAGGGTGAAGAATTAAGGTTTTAGATAATTAAGATTTCCGTGCTTTTTTCGGCGGAAATCTGCGAGGCCGGGTCGAATTGTGCAGATAGTATGATGGCTGGTGATAGTTTCTAATAAGGCGTTGTTCCACCAATAAATCCGTCATCTCGACCGCAGTGCCCGCCTGTGCGGACAGGCCTGCCCTTACAGGCGGGGAGAGATCTTTGAACTTTTCATAAACAGAGTCCGTCATTCCCGCGCAGGCGGGAATCTTAATGCGTTCGCTATTCTTTGCCCTTCGCTCAGTCTCGCCTCGGTTAGCCACCGAAGGGCTCTTTCTTTTCTCTTGATAGAAAAGAAACAAAAGATCAAGGCTAGCACCCTTCCTTGTAAAAACCTACGAAAATCTTTATTGCGGCAGCATCGAGGCTCTTAGCCCTTGCTTTGTACCACCGCTCCCGCTTTGATCCTGCCTTGGGCTGTGGGGGTATGAGGGGGAGTGCAAAGATTTCCGTGCTTTTTCCGGCGGAAATCTGCCAGGTCGGGCAGCAGGGTGCAGATCGCATGGAGTAGAGCATGGTTATAAAAAGTTGACAACTCTTCTTGCCTACACAATGTGGTTCAATAACAACACCCCAACAAGTCCTAAAACAGAAACTAAACTTTCCATCATGGTCCAGGTGCTAAAAGTTTCTTTAAGGCTGAGGTTAAAATATTCTTTAAACATCCAAAAACCGGTGTCATTTACATGCGAAAACATTAAACTTCCTGCACCAACGGATAATACCATTAGCTCTGGCGGTGCGCCGGGGCCAATTAAAGGAAGTACCATACCTGAAGCAGTTAATGCGGCTACGGTTGCCGAACCCAGGGTTACCCTGAGCGATGCGGTAATGAGCCAGGCGAGTAATAATGGGGATAAATTTAGGTTGCCAGTAAGTTGTTTTACGGTTTCGCCCATGCCGCTATCAATCAATATCTGTTTAAAGGCACCACCAGCGGCAATAATCAGGATAATCATGGCAATGCTTTTAACGCCTTCGGCACACGATTCCATGGCGTTTGTAATAGACGTTTTTTGAAGTGCCAGCGCGATAATAACCGAAATTAACAGGGCTGCGGTAGGATCGGCTAAAAATATAAACAGTGGTTTGCTAATGTAATTTATCTTGATACTGCTGCCAATGGTTCCGGCAATGATTAAAAATACCGGCAGCAATGCGGTAATAAAACTTCTTGAGATAGATGGAAGATTTTCTTCTTCACTAATACTAAAGTTCTGAACTGTTATCGATTGGTCCCGTTTGAGAATCAATCGCGGAAAGTAAATTCCCGCAATGACTGCAATGGGTACGCTTAAAGTCAAGCCGTAAATTAATGTTTTGCCAATATCGGCATGGAAAATTCCGGCTAAGGCTACGGGACCAGGGTGAGGAGGTAAAAAACCATGTGTAACCGAAAGGGCAGTGGCCATTGGGATACCAATGTATAATTTTGATAGCCCTGTTGCTGCTGAAATGGCAAAAACCAGAGGAATTAATACCACAAAACCAGCATTGTAAAATAATGGAATTCCCACTAAAAGACCCGTTAACAGCACTGCCCATTGGATATTTTTTTTACCAAAAGCGCCGATTAAAATGAAAACGATTTTTTTTGCCGATCCGCTATCTTCAATCAATTTACCCATCATGGCGCCCAGCGCCAAAACCATTACCATGCTGCCCAACGTACTGCCAATTCCGTTGCTAATGGAATTCATCACTTTGGTAACAGACATCCCGAGCAAAAGACCTGTAATAATTGCCACTGCCAGTAAGGCAATCATAGGGTTAATCTTTTTTAAGATCAATACAAAAAGCAATAGAATACCGAAAAGTAGGATCAATAATGACATTGGCTAGAAATATTAGGCGATGCGATTAAATATAGGCTTTTAATCCGACTATTTTTTAATCGTAATGGTTCTTCCGGTCACGAGGTTAAATTCGTAAATTCGGTAAAGGCCATCATCTTTTACCTCTATGCTTTCAACCAGGCCGGTTTTACTGAAAGTGTCGGTTACCATATCTCCGATTTTTACATCCTGAAGAATATCGCTCGGTGTATCGTTGTTTAATCTGATCATGATGTAAAAGTATCGATTATTAATAAAAGCTGCAGATTAGTTTAAACGAATTGAAATGCGGATAGCGTTTGGTGTTTATAAAAGGCATCGTCACCCTGAATTTATTTCAGGGTCTTCTGATGATAAGTAAACAGTAGCTGTGCTGATGTTAAATTAACGTGAATTATGGATAAAAGATCATTTGTGTTACTAAAAACTGTGTTTTTATATTAATTGAGCATTCTTTTTGTCCTGGCCGGACAGGCTTCTTTCTTTTTGACGTCAAAAAGAAACAAAAAACGCCGGCTGAAAATTTATTCATTGTTTGATAGGGTTTTCATCGGTATTCATGAGGGCTTCGCCGTTTTCTATTAAAGGCAGGAAGTGGGCTTTGCCTGTGCTTCCCGAAAAATTTGTTAGGCCGGTGATGCTGAGAACGAAGATTTTCTGCTTTGGCTTAGCCAAACGTTCATGCCTGTCGGTAAAATTAAGACCCATAACTCACGTTAAATTAATTTAGAGATGCTACTTTGAATGCGAGACAGATGCTGAAATAAATTCAGCATGACGACTTTAAAAAAACAACTTCTGAAAACTTTTAACTGAACACGTTTACCCTTCCGTTCTCAAAATCTTTAATGGTGGTTGGTTTAAAATACTTCTTGTACTTAACACGCCTGTAACCACTACAAGCAACACAATCGAGCCAAACAACAACAGGGTTGGCACCAATGGAGGTACAAAAGCTGCGTCGAAAGTAAATTTAGCCAATGCCCAGCTTCCGCTTATGGCTAAAATTAACCCGGCACCTGCCGCAAAAGCACCTAAAAAGAAATATTCGATTGCGTTTATCGCTATAATCTGTTTTTTGCTTGCACCCATGGTCCGTAATAAAATACTTTCTTTTATCCGTTGGTTTTTACTGGTTAATACTGAAGATACCAACACAATCCATCCGGTTACCATGCTAAAGCCAGCCATAAACTGAATCACAAAGCCGATTTTGCTTAATAATTCATCTAAAAGTTTTAATACGAGATCTAAATCGATAACAGATACATTCGGGAATTTTTGTACTACTTCTCCCTGAAAACGGGCTGAAACTTCGCCAGATGGTACCCTGGTCATCAACACATGAAACTGTGGTGCTTCTTCCAGTACACCAGCGGGAAAAACGACCCTGAAATTGGTTTGCATCCTGCTCCAGTTTACTTCTCTTAAACTTCCAACAACGGTTGGGATCATCATGCCTTGAACATTAAATAAGATTTTGTCATTCAGACCAACATTAATGGATTGGGCATAACGCTGATCCAGTGAAATATAAACCGTTTCATTGGGTTTTATTTTTCCAATCCATTTTCCTGATGTGATTTTTTCTGATGCAGTCAAGGTATCCTGATAAGTCGCCCTGATCTCGTTGCGGTAAGCCCGCCTGTTATTGGTGTCAGCACTGGCTTTCTTTCCATTAATTTCTTCAATACGCATGGTAATTACAGGTACCTGGTTCATTAATGGCAATTTGAAAGCCCTGGTTAAACTGTCTAATCCTTCTTTTTGCGTATTCTGGATATCGAACATCACCATGTTGGGCTGGTTATTGCCAGATGACAGTGTAACACGACTCATTAATATGCCCTGCACAAAAAATAGGGTGCAGATAAATGCAGTGGATAGGCCTATAGAAACCGTAAGCATTAAGGTTTGGTTATTTGGGCGGTAAAGGTTAGCAAACCCCTGTCGCCATAAATAACTAGATGAGTTTGGCAAAAGCTTTCGCACCAGAAACATCAGAATTTTAGACAATAAAATCAACAGTAAAAAAGCAATGGCAATACTGGCGGTAAATACCAGTGTCTGCAACCATGTTTTCATCTGCAGGTGTGTAAAAGCCATAATAAAGGCCGCCATCAGCAGATACACTACCCAGGTTAGCGGATCTCTTTTTCCGCCTGCTTTTTCGAAAGATATGCGGATGGCATTTAATGGCGAAATTTTTCTAACCGATAAAAGGGAGGGAAGGGCGAAGAGGACGGAGATGATCAACCCTAACAGAATACCCTGGCCTACAGCCGGCCACGAAACCTGCATGGTAATCTCGATCGGTAGAAAATCTTTTAATACCAATGGAAGCAAAAACTGTATGCCCGTACCTAAAGCCGCCCCTAATGTAGCAGCAATCAAGCCAATAAAAAAGACCTGTATCAGGTAGATCAAAAAGGCGTGACGGGATTTTAATCCTAAACACCTTAGCGTAGCAATGGCGCTTAATTTTTCCTGGATATACACGTGGATAGCACTGCCCACGCCAACGCAACCCAATAGCAGCGCAATAAAACCAGATAAAGCCAAAAAGCGGTTTACATCTTTAAACGATCTTCCGGTCTGTTCTTTTCGTGATTCTACTGTATCAGCATCAAAGCCTTCCTGTTCTAATTTACTATCGTTCTTTTTTACCCACTCATCTATTCCGGACGGATCATTGTACCTGAAATAAAATTTGTTATTGATCCGGCTTCCGGTTTTAATCAGGTTGGTTTTGTCGAGTATTTTTAGTGGGATGTAAACCGTAGGGGCTATACTGGCACCAATACCGGTTTGTCCGGGCGCTTTGGTTAAAGTGCCCAATATGTTAAAATTAAGGTCGCCTATTTTTACCGAATCACCAACTTTTGCATTAAACTGAAGCATCAGGGTCTGATCTACCAATGCATTTCTTCCAGATAGAAAATGCTTGGCAGCATCCGTCGGAATGGTTTCTATCACGCCATAGTAAGGATAATTTCCCTCCAGCGCCTTCATTTGTACCAAGCGGCTGCCTCCACCTTTCTGGAAATAAATCATTGAAGCAAAGGTTTTTTCCTGCGATCGCTCATCGCCAAGCGTATCGAGCATTTTTTGCATGGCTTTGCTTACACCTTTACGACTATCCAAAACCAGATCAGCCCCTGTAAGCTCTTTTGCCTGTGCATCAATATCTTTTTGCAGGTTATCTTTAAAGGAATAAACAGCAACTAGGGCTGCAATGCCCAAAATGATTGATGAGATAAAGAGCAGCAAACGGGCGCGGTTCTTCCTGCTATCGCGCCAAGCCATTTTAAATAGCCAGGAAAACGGAACAGATTGTTTTGGGAAGCTATTGGACATAAGTAGGATTTTCGTCTGAGATGATGATGCCACCTTTAATTTTAATGTTTCTTTCCGTTCTGGCTGCCAACTCAAGGTCATGCGTTACGATGATCAAAGTGGTTCCCGCATCTTTGTTTAAATCAAAAAGCAATTTGATTACTTTTTCACTGGTTTCGGCATCGAGGTTTCCGGTAGGTTCATCGGCAAAGAGAACCGCGGGTTGGTTCGAAAATGCTCTGGCTAACGAAATGCGCTGCTGTTCTCCACCCGATAACTGGATGGGATAGTGGTGCGAACGGTCGGCCAGCCCAACTTTATCCAGTAGTTCTAAGGCATGTGAACGGATATTTTTTGCGCCTCTTAATTCTAAAGGAACCATTACATTTTCCAAAGCGGTTAAAGTAGGTAGCAACTGAAAATTCTGAAAAATAAATCCTATATATTGATTTCTAACGGCGGCGCGCTGATCTTCATTTAAGTTTTCGAGTGCAATTCCGTTCAGTTCAACTGTTCCCCTGCTAGCCCTGTCCAACCCCGCGCATAAACCAAGCAAAGTAGTTTTTCCGCTTCCCGATGGACCTGTAATGGCTACCGTTGAACCCGCTGTTATCGAGAAATTAATATGATCCAGAACGGTGAGTTGCCGTCCGGCACTTTGGTAAATTTTGCTTACATTTCGGATGTTCAATATGCTTTCCAATAGCTGAATTTTTAGGGTTTGCGTATAGATATAGCCAAACATAACAGGGCATTGCCTGTTAAGATAATGGTTTGATAATTAGATACAGATTAATTAGATATGTTACGAAAACGATTAATGGGGCTATTTGTTTTGAGCCTTGTGGTGATAAGCTGCGGAAACAGGCAAAGTGAAAACAATACAGATAAAACTTTAGATTCAATTGACCAAAAGCAGACTGCTGTGGCAACAGGGCGAAAGAATATTCTTTTTTTTGGTACCAGTTTAACTGCGGGTTACGGGCTCGACCCAACGGAAGCTTACCCGGCATTAATCCAAAACCGGATTGATTCTCTAAAAATGCCTTATAACGTAATTAATGGTGGTTTAAGTGGAGAAACTTCTGCTGGTGGTAAAGCGCGGATTGATTGGTTGCTTAAACAGCGTGTATATATTTTTGTGCTTGAACTCGGCGCCAACGATGGACTTAGGGGATTGCCTGTTGCGCAAACCACTAAAAACCTCCAGGCCATTATCGATCGGGTAAAAGCTAAATACCCAGATGTTAAAATGGTACTGGCGGGGATGCAGGTTCCACCAAATATGGGTGCAAAATACGCCGCTGATTTTAAAAACATGTTTCCTGAACTGGCAAAGAAAAACCAAATGGCTTTGATTCCATTTTTATTGGATAAAGTGGGGGGTATTCCAAAATTAAACCAGGCGGATGGTATTCACCCAACGGCAGAAGGGGATAAGATTTTGGCAGAAAATGTTTGGGCGGTGTTGAAGGGTTTATTATAGTTTTTAACCGCAAAGGCCACAAAGTGCAAACGCAAAGGGCGCTAAGTTGCGCATATGTTTAAACAGTGTTCCGTGGTTTCCGTGTCTCCGTGGCAAAACAGCATTAGAAATTTTTTAACCACAGAGGGCAAAAAGAGAAAGCACAGAGGACGCTAAATTGCGCGTATGTTTAAATAGTGTTTCGTGGTTTCAGTATGTTCATCTTAAAAAGCTGCAAATTGTTTAACCGCCGAGGGCACAAAGAGAAAGCACAGCGGTTATAGCGTTACGAATTACCGTTTGATTTTAGCATTTATATTGAATTGATAATTTTTTTATCCGCAGCCAAAATTATATATTTGTTGCATATTTTGGCTGCAGATAATTTTCTATCCGCAGCCAAAAATTTATTTTTAACTATATTTTGGCTGCGGATAATTAATCCATTCGCTAATTCATAAAAGAAAAATGGAATTGCTCATCGGAAGAATTGCGGAAAGAAAAATACTCGAAGAAGTGCTCACATCACCTTCTTCAGAACTTTTAGCCATCTTTGGCAGGCGAAGGGTTGGAAAAACTTTTCTGATTCGTTCGTTTTTTAAAAAGCAGCTTATCTTCGAACTTTCGGGTGTTCATAATGCAAATGCTACGGAGCAGCTACTTAATTTTAGCAGATCGATGGCAGAGGCTTTAGGTTCCCGACTGGCAATCGCAACGCCTAAAAACTGGACGGAAGCTTTTTGGCAACTCCGTGAATTTGCAACACCAATACTCAAGAAAAGAAAAGCGGTAATTTTCTTTGATGAATTCCCTTGGCTAAGCTCACATAAATCGGGTTTTCTTTCTGCATTTGAATATTTCTGGAATCAATGGGCATCACAACAGCCAAATTTGATTGTTGCCATCTGTGGATCTGCTGCCACTTGGATGATCAAAAAAGTGGTGAACAGTAAAGGAGGCTTACATAACCGGCTGACGCGAAAAATACGTCTTTTGCCTTTCACATTGCATGAAACGGAGCAGTACCTTAAAAAAAATAATATCCATCTTGACCGTTACCAGATCTTGAATATTTTTATGGTGATGGGCGGTGTGCCACATTATTTAAAAGAACTTAAAAAAGGTGAAAGTGCTACCCAGGCTATTGATAGGCTTTGTTTTACTAAGGACGGCCTTTTGTCAACCGAGTTCGCAAACCTTTACCGTTCTCTTTTCGAAGCCGCAGACAGACATATTGCTATTGTTAAAGCACTGGCAAACAAACCATCGGGATTGACGAGGAACGAAATTATTGCCGCTTGTAGTCTAAAAAGCGGGGGAACTACCAGTATCTTGCTTGAAGAATTGGTAGAGTCTGGATTTATTACTCCTTACTTGCCTCTCCATAAAAATGCCAATAAAAGCATCTATAAACTTAGTGACGAATACAGCCTTTTTTACCTCAAATTTATCGAACATACCAGGTCTACCGGCGCAGGCACATGGCTAAAAAAATCATCTACCTCTTCGTGGAAAAGTTGGAGTGGCTATGCTTTTGAGGGGATCTGTATGAAACATTTAAGTCATATTAAACAAGCATTGGGCATTTCCGGGGTGTTTACCGAAACTTCAGCCTGGCGACATGTGCCAAAAACGGGAAACGGTGCGCAGATTGATCTATTGCTGGATCGACAAGATAATGTGATCAGTGTATGTGAAATGAAATTCTCCAATACTGAGTTCATAATAGACAAAGCCTATGCTGCCGAATTACAGTACAAACTTGACGCATTCCGCCGGGAGAGTAAAACTAAAAAAGCCCTGTTTTTAGCCATGGTTACTACATATGGTGTTAAAAGCAATATGTATACTATCGGTTTGGTACAGAATGAGGTTACCATGGGTGATTTATTCGACTTGTAGGATCAATATTATAACTCCTTCCTAAAACTTTTAAGTGTACCATTATTATTAAACTGGATATCGAAACGTTCACGGGTACCATTAATGCTCGCAGGGAACCAGCGCATATCGTTATCCCAGATAGAAACGTAGGCCGAAGTGGTTGGTACAGCACCCTCAATCTGAGTTACTTTTTCGTTATAGATTTTAATTACTTTTCGTGCATCTTCAAAACGCATCTTACTTAAAGGGAAAGTTCTGCTTTCGATATCTCTGGCCAATACCGGTTTTGGCGCAGACCATACCCCATCCCGATATTCATAAGCATCGGCATATTTAAGGTTTACAGGGTGTTGTAACATTATATTTATGGAGCCATTATCATAAAAATGAACCGATTGGTACACGATAATTTCTTTATTACGGTATTGAGGCAGTTTCTTTAATTGTTCTTGTGCAAATGCCAGTTCCGCAGTACTTAATAATCCTTTTTTAGTTTTTATGGCTTTTTCTGTATCAATGGTTTTAAGGCCGCCTTGTGGAAGTTTCATCTCTTTTAAAAACCTGTTTACCCTCTTCTGTATTTCTTTGGCTGTTGCTGGGCTTTGTTTCTGCTTTAGCAATTCAATGTCTTTAAACATCTCTTTTGCTTTGAGCTCCATTTCAGCTGTATTAAAGGTATCGTCATTTATAATGATGGTTCTTTCCTGTTGGCGCTTTATAAAAGGGATAGTAGATACTGTTGTAGTGCGTTTATCTTCTCCATTTCCATTTAATCTAACGCCGTTTCCTTGATTATAATTTTTAACTAAAGAATCGTTGGGATGAAAGGTTTCATTTACACTTTTGGTAATCTGTTTACAGCTCAAACCCAATAAGCTGAGCAATACAACCAGACCGTAAAGTTTTCTGAAATTTTTCATCAAAATTCTCCTTTAAGTTCGTTCAGGTCTTTTTCAAAGGCAATTTTTTGTGGTTCTTCTTTAAGGTAAAAAATAGAAAAATACTCCTGCCTAACACTATCCAGATCAAACAGATCCACAATCTTTTTAATATTGGCCCGATGTTTTTGGTTAAACTGATTGGTATATTCGAGTTCAAAATCGACCATCGGTTGGGCATTGATATACGTTCCGGTCTGGCTAAATTTGATTAATCTGGCAGTAGTCTGTATACCTTTAAATTTAATCAGGAATAATTGATGAGGTTTACCGATGAACTTTTTGGCTATGAAAGCGCCAAAAGTGCGATAAAGAAGCAGCATAAAGGCACAGGTTAATAAAGGATGGCCAATACCCATAAAACGCCAGCCCATACCATTGCTTTCTATATCATAAGAGTAAATGTAATACCAAACGACAAGGGATGTAAATGTGAGCCAGGCCAGGTTAGTCAGAAATATGGTCGTTTTTTTAATGCTTACCGCTGTAGAGGCAAAAATAAAGTAAGGGAATTTATTTACTTCTTTGTTGAGTAATACGCCAACAGTTTTGCCACCTTCGTAACGGCGTTCATAAGGTTTTGAATCATTTACCATGGCTTTTTGCATAACCATGCTACCCGACAGATTTTTAAACTGCAAAGTAAGTTCATAGGTATCGTAGGCAGCACCTGCTTTATGTATTCTTATCGATTCAAATATTTTGGCCTCCCGCGGTTCGCCGGTGATTTTAAGTTTTTCTATATTCCGTTTAATTAAAAAAGTGTGGATTACCCATTTTTGGTAATAACCAACTAATAATATGGTCCAAAGTAGTATTGATATGGCAAGTACAGATAGCGAATACCAGGGATTGTCGCCCATTAGGCTAGACATGCTATCGTTTTTGGTGTTGTAGTAGATGAACATGGGGAACGGAATAGCAAAAAACAGCATGTAAATTATCCAGAATATCGAAAGTCCTTTGTTCATGTTTTGGAATGGCCATGTTAATGTTTTAATCCTATATAATGATGATGTCTGATGTTCTTTATTTACCGGCCTACATGAATAATTTTTTGAATTTCCGCTAAAACTTCTGTTTCAAAAGTGGCTTGCCTAATCTGGCTTTTGCGGCTGCTGCCAAAGGCTTGGCTAATCGCAAAGCTTTTGCCAAATTTGTTCTGTTTATGTGATAAGGCATAATGTAACAGTCCATCTTCCTGTACATGAAGGATATATACATCTTCAAAAGCCATAATTTTTCGGGTAAATAATCCAGGGATTTTTTTATAAACCTGCCCGGTGTATTGGTCGAAAATATAGGTCACATTAAAATGGAAGATAAAATCGTAAAGTGCTGCTAGCGCTGATACAAACCCAATAGCCATTATGCCCCATTGCGTATCGCGATAGAGGTGTAGCAAAGGCGTTACCACAAATATTCCAAGCGCAAGGATTGCAAGAAATAAAATCTTGCCTTTATAATCCCGTTCAGGCTGAAAGCTGAGTTTCCCATTCCCTATTTCTATATTATATGCTGCCATATTTGTTCGTTTCTAATTTTGTGGCAGGCCCATGATCATGCTGATTTCTTCACTAAGTTTTTGCAGGGGTTTTGCTGTAAATAAGGTTTGCGCCAGTATGATATGCCTGGTTTTATTATCCTTTCTCATAACCATAATGGCTTGAACACTTACTGTGATAAAATAGCTTTTTTGTTTTGCGATAAGGAAATGGTCAAAATCATCAAAGCTATAGTATGCCGGAGCACTAAAGAAAAAGCGTTTACGCTGTATTTCGCGGTTTTGATCATTAAAAGAAACCGCTCCTGTTGTGCGCAGGATACACATTAGGCCTATGAAAGCAAATAAAGCCACATAAAAAAATGTCGCTTTGCTTGTGCTATACATCAATATGGCTACTATGGCCGCAACACAGAAAAAAGCAAGGGTGTACAATAGCCCCTTTTGTACTTTAAGGTTATATGTATTTCCTTCTTGTTTAAAATATTTTAATGTTTGCATTTGTTATTTTGTTATCATTTGTAGAATTTGGGGTGATCGCCCAAGCTGATATCGTATCTCACACGTTTTTTTGGCACTGCTCAAAATGGCATGCGGTGATGGCAAGAACCATCACCATCAGCATGACATTGTAATGTTGAGGCGCATAAACTTTTTCTAGTATTTACCCACAAATGATGATTTGTCTTCAAACCATTTGCCGATAAGTGGAACAGGTTTTAATGCACCATTGGCGGCATTGATAATTCCAATGATCCAAAGAATGATAAAAGCATAACCAACCAATCCTAAAAAGGATAAACTAGGCACTATACTAGCAATGATGGTAAAGGCGATGTTAAAGATAATACTTACAATAGCTAGACCCAATGATTGCCTTAAGTGATATTTAAGCAAAGTGTCAGCTTTATCTTTTCCGACAAAATAAGCGACTAACCAACCAATAAGGGTAATGTAAGAAACGATTGAAAGGGTTTTGTTGTCCATGATTTCTGTTTTTATAGATTGAATTATTTAGTTCAAATTTGAGGTAAACAATAGTTATCTAAAAGTAACTGACGCCTACAGAGCATCTACAACATTTCTTAAAACGTCTACAATACATCTACACTATGGTTTAATTAACTGTTTTTCAGATATTTATATCCTTTTGCATTTTTGTGATTTTGCCTACAATTATCACCCAACTCCAATCTTTATGCTAATTTTACCCGATGAAACATCAATATTTTAAAAAGATATTTCTCTTAATTGGCATTTGCATCAGTTATTTTCTAACCAGTGCACAAACTTTATTGGACAGTATTTCGCTTAATAGGCTAAGTGATAAAGATAAACCGGCATTGCTCACACAGCTTGCCGAAAGAAATAGAATTAATGGAGATTATAAAGCGGCAATTCGAAAGGCTCAACAGAGCGCAGCTCTAGCTTTAAATTTTAAAAATTTAACAGAAGCTACGAAAGCTTATACCATACAGGCTAGCATACATGCCACAACCAAGGCATTTGCTTTATCTAAAAAAGCAAGCGATAGTGCATTGATTATTGCCCAACAATCACGGCAGCGTATTGCAATGGCCTATGCATATTATGCCCAAGCTTTATTCTATAATGCGATTGATAATTCGGAGCAGATCACCAAATATTGTGGGCTTTCACTAAAATTGCTAGAAAAAATAGCTGACCCTTATCTTAGCGCCAAAATATATTACCTGCTTTACATGATCAATACCCATTGGGATGATATTAAAAATGTAAATAAATACGCCAGAGCGGCTACTGAAAATGCCCTAAAAACCACCGATTATAACCTATTAAGTAACTGTTATATCGCTTTATCTGTTGCTGCTGATTATAATTACGCCAGCACTAAAAATCAAGTGTTGCGCGACAGTATCATTTACTATTTAAATAAAGCCCAAAATCTTTATCAACAGTACCCCAAGTATGTTGCCCGCAAAACTTATGGAATTGCCTGTATCAATAGTGCGGATTATTACTTGCGTTATTTTGCTGATAACGATCAAGCTGCAAAAGCCAGTGCCATTCGCTATGCCGGTATGGCTAACGAAGTAATGAAGGGGGCCATCAATGGTGAAGAAATTAGGGCAAGCAGCTTGGGGATTTTAAGTGAATATGCGAAGAGAGCTAAAAATTTTGTGATGACCGAAGCTTACTTGCAAGAAGCCTATAGCGTATTAAAAACTCAAAAAGTACCTTACTATTATACTTTAATCAACATTTCGACCGCTCTAGCTACTTTTTATGAGCAACAGGGTAATTACGAAAAAGCATTGGAATTTCAAAAACGAGTAACCGAATACAATAGTAAATATTTTGATGAAAAAAGGACTTTAAATGCGCAAAAATTAGAGGTACAGTACGAGGCTGAAAAAAAGAGCAATGAGGTTAAGCTATTAAAGCAACGGGAAAAATATGCAAGGCAACAAAAATACCTGTACATTGGTATTGCCATTGTCTCTATATTAGGCCTTATCTTTATGTTTCGTTCTTACCACTTTAGGTTAAGGTACTCTCTGCAACGCGAACGGCAACTGCATTTGGAAAAACAGGATGCTGAATTACAGATGAAGTTTGAAAAAGAGGAGCAAGCCCGGCTAAAGGCAGAGCAGTTATTGTTGGAAAGTCAACAGCAACAATTGCAGAAAGAAGTAATGGCCAGTCAATTGCAGCTAGAGCATAAAAAGGAAATGCTTTTACAACTTAAAGAAAAACTTGGCGATAACCAACGACTTAATATTAACAAAATCTGGAATGAAGAGTTGCTGTTGGATAATGATTTCGAAGAGGCCAAATTCCAGATTCAACAGTTGCATCCTGAATTTTTTTCTTTGCTTAACCAAAAAGCACACCAGAAACTTACCTTGCTTGATCTAAAACTCTGTGCCTATCTTCATTTGAAAATGGATACTAAAAAGATTGCCCAGCTGATGCATATCGAGCCTAAAAGTGTGCGTATGAGCCGCTACAGGATAAAGCAGAAATTGGGTTTGGGTAAGGACGAAGACCTGAAACTGTTTTTACAGGATATGGGATAGTGCGTTTCTTGCCGTTAATTGAGGTGGTTAGCTGAATTAAACTGTTTTTGTATTTCGGCTAATTTATTTTCTTTTTTATTGATAAGCTGTCGCATTTCCAGTTTTTTGTTCAGTAACTGCCGCTGTTTAACCATTGCATTGTCGTGCACCTGTGCGGTACTTGTTTTATCCTGGCTTAGCTGTTGTATGGAGATTTCCTGGCGATCGGAAATTTCCAACTGTTTAAGGGCATCATAATAGCTGATTGCTGCCTTCTTTAATTCATTTCCATATTCGATATCATGTGTTTCCAGCGCGTTTATTTCATTGATAATTTGATTAAAGGCTCGTTCTTTATCATCAACCGCCTGCAGGGCACATTTAAAATCGCCATCAATGATACATTTAAGTTTTCTTTCGTTAGGCCCATTTTTGCCCACGATGATATTAAATACTGCCCTTTCTGCATGTAAAAGGACTGTATTGAGCCGAGCTACCTTTTTGGACTGACAAGAGATTAAACCAAAAATGAGCAGTATAAAAAAAATATTTCGCATAGCTCTTCTTATTTTCTATTTAGGTCTGTCATCAATAAAGGGTTATCCTTTTTTAAGTTTTTGATTAATGCTTCAACAGCTCCAACGGTAGGATTTTTTTTCAGCTCTTCTACTTCGGTATCTGTAATGCCTACCAACTGAAGAAAACTAAGTTCGCCATGAGGGGTTTCAATTTTTCCCAGTTCCGGATCCAACGCAAAAACAAAACCCGTGATCTGGGTATCGGTATTCAGCCTTATTGGTCCATTAGCAGGGACGAAATGGTTTTCCTCGAACCACTTACCGCTCGAAAATACATACCTGGCTAAGTTATTCATGACCTGGATAGCCCAGATGGGATCTTTTTCATCGTCTTTAAATGGTGCTAGCCTAAAGGTAAATTCAAAACCCCATTTGCTAAATTCTCCACCGGCTTTTTCTTCATCGTAATAAAGTTCGCTCATGCCGTAGCTAACAATGTGCCGATGGAAGCTTTGTTGGTTACTATCATAAATACTGGCACCATCTATCGGGTCTGTTCCGCCAGCTATATAATGGATTCCGCACAGCGGTGGATAATGGCGGGCTTCGGTAGTGCCATAAAGTTTTTCCAATTGGTCATCGATTGCTTGCCATCCGGGGCTATCATCTGGATTAAACTGTTGTTTATATTGTTCAGGAGTCATAACAAGGTGGATTAAGCTTAAAATGCTTTCAAAGATTTTGCCAGTTTATTGAAAGCAATGTCGTATCACTTTGATGTGGGATTTTTAAATAGTTCTGGTATTGAAGTTGAATTTCCTTTCAAATATTTTACCGATTAATGGAACTGGTTTTTCTAAACCATTATTGGCGGTTACTATGCCCAATAACATCAATATAAATGGGAGTAATAAAATAAGGTAAAATACCAAGCCTAATGAGGGAATTATCACCAGTATAAAACTGCTTAAGATACTTAATAGGACAGCAGTTATGATAATGCCAAGCGACTGCCCCAAATGGTAATTTGCCAATGCACTTTTTTCTTTCGATTTTTTAAATTCAAGGTAAGAAATAATCCATCCGATGAGCGTAATATAGGCAACTATTGCAATTGTTTTCTGTTTCATAGTTTTAATATTTAATAAAATGAACAATGCAAAATTATTGGTGTCTTCGCACTCACCCAAGAAAATGTTGCCTACATAGCAACTACTAACTTTTAAAATGTCGTCTACAAGGAGACTACAAAAACCTTTAAAATGGTTTGGTATCAATTATTTATTGTAATTCTGTTCCTGTAAATGTTTCTTTTCTATTTTTGATTATGCAGCTACCACTGAAAATATTATCGAGTACTTTAATTTGTCTTTTACTTTTTTTTAAAAGTGCCGAAGCGCAAAAAATCTATATCGATTCGTTAAACCGGTTATTGGCACATCGAAGCATCTCAAAGGAGGAAAAGGCAAATATATACTGCAAACTGGCCAAGGCTAATTTTGAAAAAAACCTTTCACTATCATTTCAACAGGCAAACGGGGCTATTAGGGTTGCCGCAGGGTTAAAGGATGGGAAAAGCAAAGCCATGGCCTATGCTACACTCGTACATTTGTATGTATGGAAAAAAGACCTTAAAAGTGCTTATGCAAGTTTGGATAGCGCCCGTTATTATGCCCAAAAAACAAAAGATCGTATTGCATTGGGATTTGTATGGTTTCGAGACGGCTGGTTAGACCTGGTAAACGACGAGAATGATAAATCAGTGATTAAGCTGTTGAAAGCCCTCGATTTTTTTAAAGGCCAGCAGGCAGATCATTACGAAAGTACCATATATCACTATCTGGCCAGTTTTTATGGCTATGGTAATGATCCATCAAAACAGCAGAAATATGCCAGGTTATGTTACCTTAGCGCGATAAAAAGTAAACAGGTTGATCTGCTAAACAATGCTTATTTTACTATTGGGCAAAGTTATTATGACCGTTTTAAGCAAGATACACTAAAACGCAACTTGCTCGATTCCGCTTTGTTGACCTACAAACAATCACTTCGGCTCTCAAAAGAACAGGAGGGACGAATGCTCACCTATAGCAATACCGCTGCAGCCGCTTTAAACACTGCCAATGCCTATTTTCAATATTATCCAGCTGCCTATCGTGATAGTGCCGAAAAATACGTCGACATCGCCATGAGAATTGCTGAAAAAACAAATTTACTTGAAGTTTTACTAAATTGCTATGGGTTAAGAAGCGAATATGCATTACGCGATGGAAATTATGCTGAAGCAGAAGAACTCCTTCTAGCCGGATTGAATAAAAGTTCTGGTGCAGTGGTAAAGATGCCATTAACGCAGGCCAGAATATACCAGGGCCTTGCCAATATTGCCGAAAAAAAAGGTAACCAGCAGGCCGCTATAGTGTATCTAAAACAGTATTTCAATTATTATAAAAAAGCTTTTGATGAAGAAAAAATAAACGGCACCATAAGGATAGAGGCGCAGTATCAATCGCAAAAAAAGGAACAGGAGATTGCCTATTTACAACAGCAAACCAAATATACCAAAAAACTAAATGTTTTCTATATCATTTCCGGACTAACAGGAATTGCCGCTTTGCTTTTATTGTTGATGTCGTATAATTATAAGCTTAAAGCATCGATCAGGAAGCAGGAACTGATTGACCAGGAGAAAAGAGCTGTTGAATTAAGGGCGCAACTAAAAGAGGCAGAAGCGATGCAACTTCAAACCGAGCAGGTTTTGCTCAAAGAGCGTCAGGAGCGGTTAGAGAAGGAAGTATTGGCTGGTAATTTACAGATTGAAGAAAAAAATGAGCTGCTTGAGCTGATAACTGAAAAGGTAAATCCTGAAAGTCATCTCTCGCTTGATGAGCAGATTAAGCGGATTGTGAACCAACAGAAAAAGATGGATAAAGTATTTGAAGAGCATAAGACGGATTTTTTTGAAACTAATCCTGCGTTTTTTGAACGCCTGCAGGAGAAAGCCAATCATGCACTTACCCGCCTCGACCTAAAATACTGTTCTTATATGTTGATGGGCTTAACAAATAAAGAGGTTTCCGTTCGTTTAGGTATCGAACCAAAAAGTGTGCGGATGAGCCGTTACCGGATTAAACAAAAGTTGGGTTTGGGCAAAGATGAAGATTTAAATCTGTTTTTACAGCAGTTAGGGTAAGTGTCAGGTAGATTGAACAATAGGAAGTCGACAAGACTATATTTTAAAAAAAGCCTATTCCGAAAAAAAAACGTACAGATAGCAAATATTGATTTTAGAATTTTAAACGCGGTCAATAGCTTTAAGAATACGCCCTAACCGTTCGGCTACGGTGACATCTCCTTCAATTTTTATAACCGGGCAGTTTACACCTGCCAGCCAACTTTCATGAATACCAATATTCCTTCCCGTAAAAGAGCGGTCATCATATTTTGATGCCCAATCTATAAACTCCAAAAACAATTCGTGACGCTGTGGATCATCATAAATATTGTTTCCATACCTTTCTATTTCCCTCTCCACCAGGCGTTCCAGCCTGATTTCTTTCGGTAGGTAGAGAAAAACCGCGAGGTCGAACATTTGTTTCCACTCCTCTCCCCAGCTTACCAGCGAGCCACCTATAATATAGCTTTCTGTTTTGCTTAATTCATCCTTAAGCATCTGGTTCCGTAATATAGGATCTCTCTTTATTGTATAAGGAACAACCGATTTCTCCCAAAAAAAACGATCAGTATCAAAATAGGGGATATTTAATCTGGCAGACAAAGCTTCGCCCAGTGTTGTAGTGCCTGCACAGGATGCACCAAGGATATGGATTTTCATGGCATAAAGATATTGTAAACTGATGTGTTTCAGGTAGCCGAAAATAACGTAAAAAATGCTTTAATAAGGGGCAAATTTGGATTTCTTTAGTGGACACTTGATTTGAAGAATTTTAAACAATGTGATTTCCCTGACTTCCAGCAAATAACTTTAATGAAATGATGCAGACCACTAGATCGGATGCATCGAAAAAATAGATTTTTTTACGATTAAGGGATTGGTTGACGCTCCACTATTGAAGTTGAAGCCAACGCCAGCGCTAATCTATTTTAGAAATTGATCATCGCAACATAACTTTTACGACTGGTTTCTTACACCGTAAGCTGCTCTCTAGTTTAATATGCTTTACTAAAATCTTCTTCCGATGCTTCAGCGCCAGCATAAATTTAATATTAAGTTCCGTTTTTCTGTGTGAAACATTTTTATCCCCCCTATTATGCGGAAATGTCCCTCCTGCCTGAAAAAAAATACCTGTTATTTTATCCTACCAAATACAATCCAAACAACATGATTTTACCTATTACTATAACTGACGATACCTGAGCTTTATGTGCTTGCCCGTTCAACTATATAAGGCTTTTTGGGCCTTATAGTGATCAAATAACTGTTTACCGGAATCTATACCGATAGATCCTAACCAAATAAATATGACTAATTATTACTTAAAATTTAGAAAAAGACAGGATTTAAAAATCCTGGGTAAATTGTTTCTTTGTTTTGCTCTGCTGTTTACCTTTCCCTTTATTGGTTTTGCACAAAACAAAACGCTTACCGGAACAATTAAAGATGCCAAAAATGGTGAATTACTACCTGGTGTTGTTATAAAAGTTCAGAACGGAACTTCAGGTACCAGCACTGATGCCAATGGCCGATTCCAAATCCAGGTGCGCAGCACGGATGTGCTGGTTATCTCATTTGTTGGCTACGTGACAAAGACTGTTGCTGTACCTGCAGCAAATACTTTGGAAGTTAGCATTAGTGAAGACACGCAGAACTTAAACGATGTGGTGGTGATTGGCTACGGTACCATGAAAAAGAAAGATTTAACTGGTGCAATTACACAAATACGTCCAGATAAAATTGCAGATCAAAATCCAAATACTACACAGGATATCCTTCGTGGCACGCCAGGAGTAACAGTAGGCTTTGATGCATCTGCCAAAGGTGGAGGCTCAATTCAAATCAGGGGCCAAAGATCTGTTTACACTGCAGGCGGCCACAATGATCCCTTACTGGTTTTAGATGGTGCGCTATTTTACGGGGAACTTTCGGAGATTAATCCTGATGATATCGAAGCAATTGATGTGTTAAAAGATGCTTCTGCTGCCGCTGTTTATGGTGCCAAATCGGCTAATGGTGTATTGATTATTACCACTAAAAAAGGTAAAACAGGCAAGCCAAGAATTACCCTTTCCAGCAATTTTGCACTGGCTACAATGGGTGCCAACCGAAATGTATTTGATGGTGAAGGTTATATGCAATATCGCCAGGACTGGTATACCGCACCAACCTATGGCCTAAACGCCACAACCGGAAATTATGAAGCCTATCAATCTACATTTAGAGCACAACCCGGTTATTATGTAAACCCAACAGCGGAAAACCTGAGTAAATACGGAATCACGCTTGCGCAATGGAAAGCTTATACTGCTAACGGAAATGGCACTGCATCAGACAACGAAATTTGGGCAAAACGACTTTTATTACAAGGAACGGCCTTAAATAATTTCCTGACAGGACAAACATTTGATTGGTATGATCACAGTTTCCGTACCGGAAAAAATCAAGATTATAACCTCAGTGTTTCAGGAGCAAGTGATAAAATGAACTATTACATGTCACTTGGCTATCTTGATAATCAAGGTGTAGCGGTGGGTAATAACTATAGGGCCATTCGCTCTAACTTAAAAGTTGAAGGAAAAATAACGGACTGGCTGGAAATTGGTGCCAATATCAACTTTCAAAATCGTACTGATGGCGATTTAGCCGTTGATTGGGGAAGACAAATCATCAACAATGCACCTTATGCCAGTTACCAGGATGCCAACGGAAATTTACTTGTTCATCCAATGGGTGACAACATGGTAAATAACTATGGCTACAACTACGACTTTGACAGAGGATACCGGGACTTAGATAAAGGATATACTGTTTTCAATACCATCTTTACGGCAAAGGTAAAACTTCCATTTAATATTAATTATTCATTTAATGGTTCACCAAGATATCAGTTTTTTCATGATCGTTATTGGGAATCAGCGAGTCACCCCGATTGGAGAACGACAAATGGATTAGTAAACCGGGAACAAACGCAACGTTATGATTGGTCGCTTAACAATACTTTAAGCTGGGAACATACATTCGCCCAAAAGCACCGTTTTAGTGTAACCTTAGTACAGGAAGCAGAAAAAAAAACAATCATGGCTGGATAGAATTGAAGCCAGAAACATTCTTCCAAGTGACGCATTAGGCTACCACGAAACCTATTATGGAGATAAAAACAGAAGTAGTTACGATTCTAATGATGTAAAAGAAACTGCGGATGGATTGCTTGGACGCCTTTTTTATTCTTATGATGATCGGTATATGTTAACCACTTCAATCAGAAGAGACGGGTATTCTGCATTTGGGACATCAAACCCTAGAGCAAATTTTTTCTCTACCGCTTTTGCCTGGACGTTTACCAACGAAAAATTCTTTAAGTGGAAACCGCTTAATAACGGTAAACTCAGACTTTCGTGGGGGCAAAATGGTAATCGCCAGCTGGATGATCCTTATCTGGCGCTGGCCAATCTGGGTGCCGGTGTAGGGGCAACAATGGGATATTTGGACAATAGCGGAAATCTAATTCAATATCGGTATTTAACTGTTGGCCGTTTGGCAAACCCAGACTTGCATTGGGAAAAAACGGAATCCTTTAACGCTGGGTTGGATTTAGGCTTTTTTAACGACAGGTTAACTGCTACCATGGATTACTATATTACGCCGACAGTTGATATGATCATGAACAGAAGTTTACCTGGTTTTACTGGCTTTGGCAGTATTACAACAAATCTGGGAAAGGTAGAAAACAAAGGTTTTGAAATTAGCCTAAATTCGTTAAACATTAAAAACAGCAACTTCAGCTGGAGTACTACAATTGGTTTTTCTAAATACAAAAACACCATTAAACATCTTTATTATGTGTATGATAATGTTTTGGATGCACAAGGCAATGTTACAGGAACCAAAGAACGTGATGATATTGGAAACGGTTGGTTTATTGGGCAACCAATAAGCGCCATATGGAACTACCGGGTTACGGGAATCTGGCAGGCAAATGAAGCAGCGGAAGCGGCACGTTACAATCAGCGTCCGGGAGACCCAAAGGTAGCCAATAATTTTACTGGTGATGATATTGTGAATGCCAATGGCACAACAACCCCGGTATATAATGATAATGATAAAGAATTTCTTGGCCAAACCGCACCACCAATCCTATGGTCGATGCGTAACGATTTTACCTACAAAGCATTTAACTTTTCTTTCAACATGTATTCTTATTGGGGTCACAAGAGTTTAAGTGGCGCATATCTCAATCAAGATAATGGAACTTCACTGGTGACCAATCTGGCTAATGCCTATCAGAAAGAATATTGGACTTTAGAAAATCCTTCCAATGAATTTGCCCGTCTGGATGCAAAAGGGCCAAGTGGTGTAAATTCACCTGGCCGCCTGTTTGATAGGTCTTTTATCAGATTAGAAAATGTAACCCTTGGTTATACTGTGCCGCAAAAATGGGCTTCGACATTAGCACTCGAAAAAGTAAAGTTGTACGCAACTGTAAGGAATGTTGCGGTATGGGCAAAAGATAAAAACTGGGATTACTGGGATATTGAAACTGGTGGACTTGCACCAAGAATTTACACCTTCGGATTAAACGTTACTTTTTAATTGAAACCGATGAAAAAAATGATAATAACATCAAAAATAGCTTGCAACATTACAAAATTGTTTTTGTTGCTGACAACAACTATGGTCGTTTTTCCAGCATGTAAACGCTCCTACCTAGACCCTGATCCGCTTTCTCTGTACGAGCCTGGGAAGACGTTTTCTACCAAAAGTGGTTTGGACGCTGCAATGGCCATTTGCGACAGACACCTCCGATCGTATTGGACCTATTTTGAATACACCGATTTAAGCTTGCCTATCAGCACCGAATATATGTTTTCAGATGTGGCTGTGGCATCAAAAACAGATGACGGAAATATATTTGCGGACATCGCTACCAGATTAACACCAACTGACCTTCCGGAAAGAGTTCCTTATTTTTGGAATGAGAGCTATAACGGGATCAAGTATGCCAATACCATTCTCAGTTTTATTGGTAATGTGGAAGGTTTGGATGAAAACATAAAAAATCAATACCGTGGAAGAGCGCTTTTTCACCGGTCATTCCGTTATCTAGCCTTGTGTTTTGAATTTAAAGATGTTCCTCTGGTTACAAAAATCCTTCAAATTCCAAAAACAAACTATCGCTCTACCAAAAGGGAGGCAATTTTGCAAATGATCACTGCAGATATGGAACAGGCTGTAGCCTGGGTACCAGACCAGGCGCAAACCACACTAATTGGGTTAGTGAACAAAGGAGCCTGTCGTCAATTGCTGATCAAGTGTTATTTGGCAACCGGGCAATACGATAAG
>NZ_JAQIIV010000007.1:0-219429 GCF_036946585.1 Pedobacter terrae
CTGCATACTTTTCGGACTAAGGTTATTCTGCCAAAAGGTAATGCTCTGGTAGCTCATATTCTGGAAAAGAGAGTTTTCTTTCAGTGTTTTGTGATCCAGATCGCCTTTAACCATTGCAAGTGCTGCTTTAGCCGTATCGCCCAAGTTCAAATAAGCAGGGCCTAAAATTTGCTGATAAAAATTCCTCGTTGTTCTACTGAAACGTTTACTGGCCTGATTATCATAATCATATTGCCCGTTTGGTTGGTTTTTATTTTCTGCAAAACGTTTTTCATCCAACCATTTTAATGTTGGTAATAAGTCGTTTTCGTTAAATGCATTACCTTTCTTGATGTTTTTTGCTTTGATCAGCAAATCGATAATGCGGTATTGGTCGCGCAATCTTTCAGGCAGTTTATCTGGTTTCAAACTGGCTAAGTAATCTGATGCCACAACATCTTTATTCTCCATCCAGGATAAATAAGCCGCAGTTAAAGTGCCTAATTCAGGTTGTGGGTATTTCTTTTCTGTAGCCAACTTTAATGCGAAATCTCTGATTTCGTTTAAGTGTCTTAAATTAACATTTTTTAAACTGTCTTTATATTTAGGATTGCCATTATCAGAAAAGTAATAATTATAACCAATTTTGGCAATGTCATTTGCTTCAATCAGATCCTGCTCGAGCTTATTTACCTCGCGCACCAGTAGTGTGCCGTTCAGCAGGCTTTTCGGTTCATAACTGTAAACTTTGTTCATACTCTCCATCCCTGAATCAGCATTGCCAAATCCATTAATTGCCCATATATTGGCTTTTTCATTATTGGTTTTAGCATATTTTAAAGCTCCCTGAACCGGAGAATTGGTGTAATAATAGTTTTTGTAGGCCTGGATCCTCCGCTCCGGATTGCTGGCAAAAACTTTTGAGAATAAAAAAGCAGCTTCATCCGGATTGCCCAACCTTCTGATGGAGCCAGCATATAAGGCCAATGCCCAACCTTTAACGGCACTGTTAACTTTACTGGTTTTAATATAGGTTTCGTAAGTTGATTTACTTTCCGTATGCATCCCTGCGAAATGAAACATCCTTTCCGTTTGGTAAGCGTAACGTAATTTCAGAAAATCATCTTTTTCAGCAGTTATTAACTTTAATCCTTCCTGGGCTTTGGCAGCCATTGCTGTGGTATCACGCGGTGTTGCATCCCAAAGGTTAAATGTCACGTTAGCCAATGGTTCACAGCTTTTAGCAAACCGATAATATTTTAAGGGCGCTTTGCGTTTGCCCAATGCCTGGATAAAACTATTTTGTTGCAGGCTATCAGGTAATGGTACAACATTGCCATCAAAATTGCTTAACTTCACATCAGTTGCACTGTCTGTTTTATACATGACCTTTAATACATCCTCTTTTTTAACGTTTAGGAATTTAGCCCATTCACGGCTATTGATTTCCGGCTCGCTTTCTACATCCGTTTCGCTATTAAGATAAACCATTTGGTTATAGGCAAAAGGCGAATATTCATCTCCTTCAATATTGTTGTGGAAATAAGAAATGTAATAATCGTAAGGGTCTATCTCACCGCCACAGGCAAGATTCACAGCAATTTCGCCAAAAAAAGTAATCAGGAATACACTAAAAATCAGCAATGACTTTTTGAAGGTCTTCATTGGTAAAATGTTTTAAAAGGTCGATGTCTAAATGGTAAAAAACGAGGTTACGTTCTCTGGGAGCCAAATATCGGGATAAAAATTTGGAGGTTAAAAGTAAATCTTTAGCAGAAACCTGTTCCCATCTGATCACATCTCCTTTTTTCAGCCCGGCGGTAGGGTAATCATTCTGCAAGTCGTATAGAATGGAATTATCGCGTTTTTTAAACAGCTTTTTATTGTCAATCTGGGTTTTGCCGATCCGTTTGGAAATACCTGCATATTGCCCGTTTCTAAAAACTACTGCCCATTCAAATAGCGGTAGCGCAACATCAAGTGGCAATGGGTATTCCTGCAGGTAATCTTTGAGGTATTGATCCATTTCATGCTGATCCAATATCGAGTTTTGATCGCCATATTTACGTAGGTTCCCCATATTGTAACACATCAGGATTCCTTTATTTACTGGAGGAATTCCATTTGATACGATGTTTTTAACCTGGTGCAAGCGCAAGGTTACCGAAATGGTTTTGCCTTTTAACAATCTATTATTACGTAATTGCTCTAAAAATTTAAAATACCTGTTTCTGGTGGTTTTGGTCCAATCACAATCAATCTGTAATTCGGTATACTCTGTCTTTCCAGCCTGTTTCACCTTTTCGGACACAAATTTCGCAATACGACTGGCCATCACTGCGGTCTGTATGGTATCAATCTTATTAAAAACCTGGTTAACGATAAACACAACAGGTACAATATTGACCTGCTTAGGTATGGGATCAGAAAATTTAATCGGCGATATGGGTACGGGCATTTGCAGATCCGGGTTAAAATCTACATCCATCATCCGCACATACAAAGATTTTGATTTAAATCGATCAAGATAATCAGTTTCTGATTTTTTGTTCTGGTAATCTGTTCTCCAATAATAAAAAGTAGGATGAGCTGCCGGTTTTTTCTTGCAACCGAAGAAGAGAAATACAGAAATGACTAAAATACTTATCTTGCGCATACAATTGATTTAAGCAAAAATAGTATAAAATGCGGGCAGTTTTACAAAGAGTTACGGAGGCAAGTTGCACGGTTGATGGTGATGTAACAGGAGCCATTGAAAACGGATTTCTGGTATTGTTAGGTATTGAAGATGCGGATACTGTAGAAGATTTAGAATGGTTAGCGCAGAAAATTATGGGCATGCGTGTTTTTAGTGATGAAAACGGGATGATGAATAAGGCACTCGCCGATGTCGAAGGAGATATTTTACTGATTAGCCAGTTTACCTTGTTTGCTTCTACCAAAAAAGGAAACCGTCCGGGTTTTACAAGAGCAGCGCGACCATATGTAGCGATTCCGCTATATGAGAAAATGATCGATAAACTCTCGGTTTTATTAGGGAAAAGGGTAAAGACGGGAATTTTTGGTGCCGATATGAAAATTGCTTTATTAAACGATGGACCGGTTACGATTTTAATTGATACAAAAGATAAGGAATAATTTTGAACAATAACGGCGTAACTTATTATGTCCTGAATGGTCATAAACAATATTAATTTATTCCAATTTTTAATCTAAGCTATCATGGATGATAAAAATCCGAACCGTTTAATTGAATATGGTTGTCTGGTATTTTTTTTAGGGCTAAAACTAATTTTATCTTTTGTATTGGTTAATTCAGTTTACGAATTACACCGTGATGAATTTCTTCATTTAGATCAGGCAAACCATCTCGCTGCGGGCTTTACCTCTGTTCCACCCTTAACTTCGTTATTTTCCTGGCTGATTAAGGTTCTCGGTAACGGTGTTTTTATGGTGAAACTTGTCCCAGCCTTAATCGGTGCAATAACAATATTATATTGTTGGAAAATTGTCGGTTTTTTAAAAGGAAACCTGCTGGCCAAATGTCTGGTCGCCGTAGCTTGTATCTGTTCTTCTCTGCTTAGGTTAAACACACTTTATCAGCCCAATTCTTTTGATGTTTTAGCCTGGACTGGCGTGTTTTATTATTTGCTGAAATATTTCGATCAGAAAGAAGCCAGGTACTTATACGCTTTAGCTATTGCTGTAGCTTTGGGGTTTTTAAACAAGTATAATATCCTTTTCCTCATTATTGGTCTGTTGCCAGCCCTAGTTATTACGCCAAATCGAAAAATATTTACGGATAAACATCTTTATCTATCAATTTTACTGGCGCTTTTAATTATTTCTCCTAATGTAATCTGGCAGATTTATCGTCACTTCCCGGTGTTAACCCACATGAAACTTTTGCAGGCTACACAGTTGGTGCATGTAAACCGGATTGATTTTTTCATTACGCAGTTTCTGTTTTTTATCAGTTCAATATTTGTACTCCTGGCCGGGATGGGTAGTTTAATTTTTTATAAAGATTTTAGGAAATACAGCTGGATTATTCTTACTTATGTTTTCACGCTAATCGCATTTGCCTATTTTAAAGCAAAAGATTATTATGCCTTAGGTTTATACCCGGTTTTACTGGTTTTTGGAGCTGTTTATTTAAGTCGGGTTTTAGCTAAGAAATATGTGTTGATCGGTTTGCTGTTTGCTTTTAATATCGGCACATTTATTTACTTTTTGCCACTTTTAATGCCGGTTTATAGTCCTGATGAAATTATTGCACATCAAAAAAGGTTTGAGCGGGTAGGGGCGCTGCGTTGGGAAGATGGGAAAAACCACCAATTGCCGCAAGATTATGCAGATATGCAGGGCTGGAAAGAACTCGCCGCACTTGTTGATACTGCTTATGGAAAAGTTGAAGATAAATCTACCCTATTGATACGTGCCGATAATTATGGACAGGCTGGTGCGATTAACTATTACTCAAAACATAAAAACATCAATGCGGTATCTTACAATGCTGATTACGTTTATTGGTTTAAAATGGATAAGCCGATAAAAGATCTGATTTTAATTGAATGGTCTGGTGATGAAGATCCTCAAAGGAAGAGAGAACAACCGTTATTTGATAAAATTATTAAAATTGGGGAATTGAAAAACCCTTACGCCAGAGAAAAAGGTACAGCAGTTTTTTTACTGGAGGGCGCAAAAAAAGAAGTTACCGGTATCATAAAATCAGAAATAGAAGAAGAAAAAAATGACCATTAATGAAGCACAAGAAACGGTAGACCGCTGGATTAATACCACAGGAATCCGTTATTTTAATGAATTGACCAATACGGCCATTTTAATGGAAGAAGTTGGGGAGGTGGCCCGGATTATGGCCCGTAAGTATGGTGAGCAATCGTTTAAAAAGAGTGATGAAGCAGTAAACCTGGCAGATGAAATGGCCGATGTGATGTTTGTGCTGATCTGTTTAGCCAATCAAACGGGTATAAATCTAACCGAAGCTTTGGAAAAGAACCTCAGGAAAAAAAGTATCCGGGATGCCGATAGGCACAAGAATAATGAGAAGCTTAGATAAGTCCGGAGTCCTTGGTCGGGAGTCCGAAGTCTAAGCGACGAACTCCATCAAACTTCTATAGGCAACAAAACGGTTTTTGTATCGCTCGTTTAACTCCGCCTGTAAATCGGGCGCGAATGTTTCCTGGTATTTATTGTAGTGATCTAATGTTTCTACAACGTATTGTGAACAATAAGTTACCCCTTCATTAGGTGAATCAACAACTTTTAGTAAACGGTTAGAAACAAACATACCTGTAGCCATAACCTGTGGAATATGAACATCCTGCATCCACTGTAACCATTCTTCGGCTGCTGCATCTTCGAGGATGAGCGTAACATTATATAAAAACATACACAAAGGTAGATAAATATGTAAATGTTAAAAAATGATGAATGTAGATTTATCTTAAAATAATTGGCGCTTATACAATTCGCAATAATAATTACCAATGAACTAATGACCTTTAATCGAAATCATGATAATATGTAATTAATATTTGGAAATAGACTATTGCTGCTCAATTAACCGATTTAAACAATCGACCATGGTGTAGTTTACAATTCGCAAGTTACAGTTACCAATGAACTAATGTCTAATGAACCATTGAACTTTTTAAACCCCGTCTCCCCGCAAATTCCTAAATCTTTTTCTTGCCTCAGCGCTGAACATACTCCCTGGATAATCTGTAATCAGTTTTTGGAAATATATTTTCGCTTGTGCAATATCATTTAGTTTTTTTTCATACAGGTCGCCCAATGTAAATAGCGCATCGTCCGTCCAAATCCCATCTCTGAATTCTTCTGTTACTTTTTTAAGGATATCGGCCGCTTTTTGAAAATCGTTTGCTTTAATAAAAATCCTTGCTTTGCTCATCATAATGGCATCTGATAAGCTATTTTGTGGATAGGCAATGGCAATGCTATCCATTTTCTTTATGGCTTTTTCAGGTAGGTTTCTAAACAAAAGCATGTCTGCATCTGCGTACATTTTTAAGGCATTGCTATCGGCTGGTGTCTGGATGTTATCACTGATCAATAAACTTAAGTTCAATGCATCATTGGCAATTAGTTGTGAGGTAGCGGCCTTTAGAACTAAACATTGACTATTGCTGTATTCGAAATTGCCCTGATAAAAAGAAAGTTTGGCACTCCTGAAGCGGGCCTCATTTCCTATCGGTTGTCCTTCAAACCTTTTGCTCACCTGCTCGTACACTAAAAAAGCTTCCCAGGGCTGATTGGTTAAAATATAAATGTCACCTAAATCGAGTTTTAACTGGCCTAAGTCCTGGTCGTTAATGCCTGGCATTTTTATCGCTTCTTCCAATTCTTTTTCTGCACTGGCGGGCTTATTCAAATAATAGGCCTGCAGGTTGGCCATTTTTTTTATCGCGAAAAGAGTATTCCTGTTTTTACCGTTTTCTTCCAATAAGGTTCGATAGTCTTTAGCAAGCAGATCGAGGTCGGCGACTGAATATTTTCCACTGGTACGCAGGTTGTACCTGGTATTCAGCATTTCAATTTTTGAAGGAAGATAATATTGGTTATCCTTTCCTTTGGTGAGCAGATAATCGTAAGCTTTAATCGCGGTTTCGTAAGCGCCGTTGTCAACAAAGGTATAAATGGCATTAAACAAAGTACCTCCATCTGCTCTGGTCCGCTTATCGTATGCAATAAGCTGGCGCAAAGCCATATCAAATTCCTGTTGCTGGATATAATTCCAGGTTAATAACTGAATGTAAACCTCGGCATCAGGTGCTTTTTGTACTTTTTTTAAGATGGCTGCCTGAAAGGTTTGATAATCGTTTTTATCTTCAAAAACAGAAGCAAGTACTGTTTCTGCCTGCGGTAATAGTTGAGGCATTGCTGCAAGTGCATCCAGATACTCCTGCATGAGCATGAGTTTATCTTTTTTAAAACGGTAGATGTTTAATAATTCGAAAACAAACATCTGATCGTCTCCAAATAGTTTTCTGCCCTGTTTAAAGGTTTGTACCGCATAGTCGTAATTTTCGAACCGATAAAAGTTATTGGCCAGATTTCTGATCCTGAATTCTTCTTTCGGTAGTTTCGCAATTACCTCATTAAATATTTTATTGGCCGCCTGCACATCGCCCTTCTCCTGATAAAGCTTGCCTAGAGCGATTGGATAAATGTCGTTCTTTGGATCTTTTTTGATTTCCTTTTTAACTATTTTCTCCGCTACGTCATACCTTTTCAATTTTAACAGTGTATTAAAGTAAATATCAAAATAAAGCTCGCTATTAGGGGTGGAATAAAGCTTTTCCAATAAAACAACCGCCTTATCATATGCACCATCCTGATAGTACTGAATAGCCAGGCTATTTTCATCAGGTGCAATCTGCTGATTGGGGCGAAAGATCTGCGCACTGGCCCCAAACGAAAGCAATAAGAATATCATGGAAAACAAGCGGTTCATAAATCCTAAATTAGAAGTTTTAAATGTAACTTTTTAATACATCTTTAACCAAACCAATAATTGCCATTAAACGTATTTTAAATGTTACCTGTATTTTATTTTGTAGATATTTTTTAAATACTAAATTGAACCGCTACTTATTATTGATCACATTGGTAACATTGTTGGTGTAAACCGCTGTTAAATTATTGTGATACTTATTTTTGTCATCCCGTAAAGGATTTTTTTATGCTTAAAAGGATTTTCTTACTGTTAATGGTTGCATTGTTTTGGGCTTGTAAAGGCGCAAACCATGATACTATTCCTGTAGATGAATTTTTTAAAACGCAGGATAAAGCCTTTTATCGCATTTCTCCAGACGGAAAAAGTCTTTCTTATTTAAAACTTCATAACCAGAAACTTGATCTCTTTGCCGAAGATATTGCGACAGGAAACAGTATTCAATTAACCCATTTAAATGGAAAGAACATCAGTTTTCATTTCTGGACCAGCAATAACGAACTGATTTATTATACTGAAGATGGATCTAAAGAACGGAGGTCTGATATTTTTGTGATCAACAAAGATGGAAGCAAGCAGGTACAGTTGAGTGCCAATGAGAAAAACAGACTGAGGGTAATCGAAGATCAGTTGATTGATGATAAATATATTATTGTGGCTTCAAATAAGCGTGATTCGACGGTTTTCGATGTGTACCGGTTAAACGTTCGGGATGGAAGAATGGAGATTGCTGCAAAAAATCCTGGTAATATTACCAGGTGGATGACTGATTGTAAAGGTATACTTAAAATTGCTGTTGCCAGTGACGGAGTAAACGAAACCCTGATGTACCGCGAAAATGAAAATGAATCTTTTGCACCCGTAATCACCAATAATTTTGAAACTACTTTGCAGCCCATTGCATTTTCTGAAGATCAACCCAATGTGCTTTATGCGATCTCGAGTGTTAATCGTGATAAAAATGCATTGGTAGCGCTTGATTTAAAAAGCGGCAAAGAAAAACAGGTTCTTTTTGCAAATGATACCTTAAATGTGGTGGATGCAACCTATTCCCGGTTTAGAAAAAAAATGCTTTTTGCCACCTGCGAAACCTGGAAGAGGGAAAAATTTTATCTTGATGATAGTACAAGAGTGGCATACTCCAGGATTGATAAACTCTTACCCGGTACTGAATGGATGATAATGGATAGGGATAAAACAGATCAGGTGTTTGTGATCCGTACTTTTACCGATAAAAATCCAGGTTCTTATTATCTGTATACCGCCGTTGATCAAAAGCTAAAAAAGCTTACTGATTTAAGTCCTTCCATTAAACCGGAAGATATGAATGCTATGAAACCTATTAGTTTCAAAAGCCGGGACGGTTTAACCATTAATGGTTATTTAACCTTGCCAAAGAATAAAAAAGCTGCTAATCTTCCTGTGGTTGTATTGCCGCACAATGGCCCTAAAGCAAGGAATAGCTGGGGCTACAATGCGGAGGTACAGTTTTTGGCCAACCGTGGTTATGCGGTTTTGCAGGTAAATTACCGTGGTTCTACCGGTTATGGAAAATCATTTTATGCTGCAGGTTTTAAACAATGGAGCGATAAAATACAGGACGATGTTAATGATGGAGTGAAATGGCTGATTAAGGAGAAAATTGCCAATCCAAAAAAAATAGCTATTTATGGCAATGGTTTCGGGGGCTATATTGCTTTAAATTGTCTATATAAAAATCCCGATCTTTATAAATGTGGCGGGTCAAATTCTGGTGTAATTAACCTGTTTAGTTACCTGAAAACTTTTCCTCCATTTTTAAAAGCCAAATTGCAGATGTTCTATGAAATTATTGGCAATCCGATAACTGATACAGATTATATGCGCTTTGCTTCGCCTGTTTTTCATGCAGACCGGTTTAAATCACCTGTTTTTATTGCCCAAAATCCTAAAGATCCTAGTGTTAACGTAGCAGAAGGTGTCCAATTTATTAAAGAACTTAAAAAAAGGAATGTTCAGGTAACCTATATCGAAAAAGAGGAAGGCCCTGATCCTTTGGTACGCCAACAAAGCAGAACAGCACTATACAAGGCCTTGGAACAGTTTTTAAAAGAAAATCTTGGTAAAAAATAGGTATGGCCTTAGATAAGCAAAGCAACTACCGTAAAAACTTTACCTTAGGTGTAACCTTTATTACGCTCATCTCCATTCTTTTTATCCTATCACTTTTCCTTGCCTTTAACTATAGCAAAAAAACGATAGAAAACGATTTTGTTTCAGAGAAAGTAAACGTGTTGGAACAGAGTATTAAGCCATACAATGACTTTTTTCAGAACAAAATGCCTGAGATCTCCTACTATAATGGCTATCTGGACTCTTCTACTGCAGCGAAGTTTGTAGATACAGTGATGTTAAAATACCCTTTCATTTCTAAAGTTACTTTTTACGATACAGAAGTGAAGAATATCCCTGTCAGAGATGGGATCAATGCAAACCACCTGGGGATTGGGCCAAAAGCTATTTTCCAGTTCGGAAAAGGGATACGGCCTGATTCGGTAAAGTTATATTCTGAGGATGATACGAAATCTTTTACCGTGGGCAGCGATTTTAATGCTATTGCCATTAAACTCGCCACTTTTGTTGAGGATCTTGATACGGCATCAGTGCCCACACAAGAAGAATTATTTACCAACTTTTCCATCGTTAATTCCAACGAAAATAAAATTACTTACTTAAATATTCCCCGGCGTGAAGATTTGCGGGTATATAAAGATATGATCAGGCGGAAGTTAAACCCTTCACCCGTTTATCAACAGGATGTAATGGTTTTTAAGCTTGATGCACATCAGATCAAGATCATCAATACCAGGCCATTGTTGTACCAAACGATCAGAATTGAGCCGCTGACTTACGATCCGATTGATACTTCAGATGAAAATATCAATACGGAGATTGCATTGCCAGGTGCATTTTCTGATTTTAAATTATACCTCATTTCATCAAAATCTTATATCAAGAAAGAAATTTTTATTTATTTCATGCCAATTGCGCTGGTACTATTGCTGGTATATGGTGTGCTGCTATTGGTTGCTTTTCTGATTTACCGCAACCTGAACATCAACAGTAAAATGTTTAAGTTGCAATACGATTTTGTGAACAACCTTACACATGAGTTTAAAACCCCTGTTAGTGTAATTAAAATTGCCGGGAACAATATTAAAAGTGCTTCTGCCTTAAGTCAAAGGGAACAGCAGCTTTACGGCAAGATACTAGATGAAGAAGCCGATAAACTGAATGGTTTAATGAACAAATTACTGGCTTTTACTCAAATTGAAAATAAAGCCATAAAACTAAACCAGGAAGAAGTTAATATTGTTGATTTTATAGAAAGTACAATTGAATCGCACACCTTAAAACATCCTGATTTTAAAATTACCTATGAAGTGGCGGGATTTAAAACCTTTATTACCGATCCGGTACTATTGGGAAGTTTGTTCGATAACCTGGCAGAGAATGCGTACAAATATTCGAAACCAGAACATAAAAAACTGCACATTAGCGCAAAAATGATAAAAGGCGTACTGGTTTTCCGTTTTGCCGATAAAGGAATAGGCATCGCATCGTCTGAATTAAACAATATATTTAAAAAGTTTTTCAGGATTCAGAATGAATATAACCAAATGGGCAGTGTAGGTCTGGGTTTGGCATTCTGCAAAGAACTGGTTAACTTTATGGAAGGAGAAATTTCCGTAAAAAGTAAAGTAGGAAGCGGTACAGAGTTTAAAATCGTGCTGCCTTATAATAGTTAAATTAATAGTTGAATTGTTAAATGTTGAAAGGTTAAACTTACCTTCAAACATTGCAACGTTTGATCATTACAACCGTATTAAAATACACATAAATGTCTAAAGAAGTAAAAATATTAATTGTAGAAGATGATGAGAATCTTCGTTTTCTGGTAGCACACCGGTTAAAGGCTGAAGGTTACACGATATTGGAAGCAAATGATGGTGAAGCGGGTGAAAGAATAATTTTGGCTGATCAGCCTGATATTGTGTTATTAGATTGGATGATGCCAGGTAAGCAAGGTGCTGAAGTTTGCGAGCATGTACGTAAACAGGGTTTTGAAAACCTGATAATTATGATGACTGCAAAAGCACAGGACGTAGATAAAATTGATGCTTATAATTTTGGTGCATCTGATTATATCACCAAACCATTTAATATGGATGTGTTGGTGGCCATGTTGGAGAGCAAAGTGAAATTTATCGTCAATAAAGATTCAGCCGAAATACACCGTTTTGGCAATATGGAACACCATCCAAATATTCATACATTATTCAGAGACGGAAAGAAAATCGAATTAACGATATTGGAAAACCGTATTCTCCTTTATTTCTTGCGCAACCCTGGCAAAGTCATTAATCGTGACGAACTGATGCTGGTGGTTTGGGGTTACAATTCTGATGTAAATACCAGAACGCTTGATATGCATATTGTGCGCTTACGTAAGAAGATAGAATTGAATCCTGACAACCCACAGTTACTACAGACCGTTAGGGGAGTAGGTTATCGCTTTAATGCAGGATAATTTTGTGGCGTCAGATGTTACGGGTTTATAAGTGCCGTCAGATGGTAACATCTGACGGATTTAATAAGCGACAGATGTTACCATCTGATACCATTACAATATTTTCTATAGATTTCTCCATTCCGTTGCACTCCAGTCGAAATGACGAATGATTTATTATGCCCTTTTAAGGGTAAATATGGTAATTTCAGGTAAAATACCAACCCTGCCTGGATAACCTAAAAAGCCATAGCCTACATTAACATAAAGCTGTTGTTTTTGCTCCTGATACAACCCTGCCCATTCTTTATAAATATATTGCACAGGGCTCCATTGCATCTCTTTTAAACGCACGCCAAACTGCATGCCATGGGTATGGCCACTAAACATCGCATCTATTTGGGGGTATTTCTTTAGAACTTCTCCACGCCAGTGCGAAGGATCGTGACTGAGCAAAAGTTTAACTGGTAAGTCATCCGTATTTTGAACAGCGAGTTCCATTTTTCCATATTTGGGAAAACGGCCCATTCCCCAGTTTTCAATGCCTAAAATCCCTATTTCTTCTCCATCAACTTTCAATCTCCGGTTTTCGTTCATTAAAAGGTCGTAGCCCATTATTTTGTGCACATCAACCATATCTTTCAGGTTTTTTACCTTAGCAGGGGATGATTCTTTGCCGAAATAATAATCACCGTAATCATGATTGCCTAATGAAGAATAAACTCCTAGGGGCGCTTTTACCTTCGAAAATATATCCTGATAATCCCTTACTTCATTGGTGAGGTTATTCACTAAATCGCCTGTGAAAAAGATAAAGTCGGGTTTCTCGCCCATTAACATTTCTACACCACCTTTTACAGCCGTCTTGTTATAAAAACTGCCGGAATGGATGTCAGAAATTTGCCCCATCGTAATACCATCAAAAGCTTTGGGTAGGTTAGGGAGGATTAAATTTACGCGCCTCACCTGGTAATCGTATGCGCCAGAAATAATACCCCAACTCAATGAGGTTAGAGGAACCGCTGCGGCTACCAATCCGGCTTTTACCAAAAATTCTGATCGTGAAATATGGTCGGTACTGATGGTTTGTTCGTTTTGTGGTATGGTTGAAACTTCAGCCGTTTTATTTTTCCTGAAAATTTTAATGAATAATCGGCGTAAGTCATCCAATACCAAAAAAGGTAACATAGCCAGTTTACAGGCTACCGTTAAAAAGAAGGCTACTAAAATGATGGCCCGTAAAGTTAGGAAAAGATTGAGGTAAATGCCACAAAAAACACCGATAATCAGTAAGGAGCTATAAGTCCAATAGGCAATGGTAAATATCTTTTTAGTATTTGGTTTCCATTTTTTAAAAACCGCGATGATGGCTTTAAAACAGTAAATATCAAATGCAATAATGAAAATGCAGGCAGCAATTATGAAGGGTAATCTTCCCATTATGTTTATAAATAAAAAGCTTTAACAGATTCTCCTTTAAGGAAGAATTTGTCAAAGCTAATGAAATTAAAGAAATACAATATTATCTGAAGTCGTCTTCATCCTCTTCCTCGTCGAATTCGGCGTTAAATAAACTGCCAAACATATCGGAGAAGCCGAAGCCACCATTTAAAAAGTTTTTGCTCAGTTGTGAATATTCTGCTAAACCGTGTAACACGAATTCCATTAAAAGCAAGGTCTGGTTCTCACTTAACTTAGGATGAAACTTTTTGACCAGATCATATAAACCAGGTACCAGCATTAATGCTTTTTTGTATTGTACATTCGTCAAAGCATCGGTAACATCCACATTATTACCTTCGGTAAACCATTCGGTTATTTCGGTATAAGGATTAGCCGTTTTTGTTTTCTTTGCTTTTTCAGGATCGGGGAAGTAACGGGCAAATAAGGTTTTAACAGCTTTGCCTATTAATGTAGTGGCTACATGTGCTGGACCTTCTAATTCGCCTTCATAAACCAATTCTATTTTACCGGTTATAGCTGGAATAATTCCGGCAAGATCAGATAAACGTACAAAGGTATTTTTTTCGCCTGCAATCAGCATTCTTCTTTCGGCTGTGCTGATCAGATTTTCATAGGCAGAAATGGTTAACCTGGCTGATACACCTGATTTTTGGTCAATGTATTCACTTTTACGTGCTTCAAAAGCAATTTGCTCTATTAAATCTTTAACCAATCCATCGGCCTCTATGTTCGCCCGCTGATCAGCCGTTAATTTCGCTTCCTGGAAAGTAATCTTACGCGAAATTTCAACCGTTTTTGGATAATGGGTTAGAATCTGGCTTTCGATCCTATCTTTTAGTGGTGTAACAATGCTTCCACGATTGGTATAATCTTCCGGATTTGCTGTAAACACAAACTGGATATCCAAAGGTAAACGCAATTTGAAACCACGGATCTGGATATCTTTTTCCTGCAGCATGTTGAACAGCGCCACCTGAATACGTGCCTGCAGATCGGGCAGTTCATTAATCACAAATATACTGCGGTGTGCACGTGGAATTAATCCAAAATGGATTACACGTTCATCATTATAGGTTAGTTTTAGCGTAGCGGCTTTAATAGGGTCAACATCGCCGATTAAATCTGCAACGGTAACATCGGGCGTAGCCAGTTTTTCGGTATATCTTTCGCTTCGGTGCAACCAGGCAATTTCGGTATCATCACCCTTGGTCGCAATTTCATTTTTTGCATACCATGAAATTGGATTCAATGGATCATCGAAAATCTCACTTCCTGCTACATAGGGTACGTACTCATCCAGCAAGTTTACCATTAAACGTGCAATACGTGTTTTTGCCTGTCCGCGTAAACCTAAAAGTAAAATATTATGACGTGATAAAATGGCTGTTTGCAACTCGGGGATTACTGTTTCATCATAGCCAATGATGCCTTCAAATTCTGTTTTTTTATCGCGTAAAACTTTGATCAGGTTCTCCCTTAGTTCTTCCTTTACTGATCTTGATGTATATCCTGTGGTTTTTAATTGGCTTAATGTTGTGTTTTGCATCTTTTAAATTGGGTTTAAGGCATAGGGTTTAAGGTATAAGGTTTGCAAAGTGTACCTCTATAACTCTATCCTCCTTTTTAATGTTTTATGGTTGATTTGGATAGGAACCGGCCATGGGTCTTACCTTAAGCCTTATGTCTTTTACCTTCCACCTTATTTTACTGTTTTTCTTCTATTTTTAATGTAATCTTCGAAAATGTATTCACCCAGGCCATTTAGCGAGCTGTAAAAAGCCCTGCCGCCATTAATTTCAGTAAACTGCCGCACAAACTGCTGCAGATAGGGATCTTTGGCAATCATAAATGTGGTAATTGGGATTTTTAACCGCTTACATTGGGCTGCCATATTTAAGGTTTTATTGATGACCTTCCTGTCCAAACCCATACTATTTTTATAATATTTGCCATTTTCTTTTAAGCAGGTTGGTTTTCCGTCGGTAATCATAAAAATCTGTTTATTATGGGTTTTTCTTCGGCGAAGTAAATCTGCTGCCAATTCTAATCCTGCATAAGTATTGGTATGATAAGGCCCAACCTGTAAATAAGGCAGGTCTTTTACGCTAATCGGCCAGGCATCATTTCCGAAAACCACAATATCTAAAGTATCTTTTGGATATTTCGTTTTAATCAGCTCGGCCAGGGCCATGGCCACTTTTTTAGCAGGTGTAATGCGGTCTTCACCATATAAAATCATGGAGTGCGAAATATCGATCATCAATACGGTAGAAGTTAAGGTTTTAAAATCCTTTTCCTCTACTTCAAGATCGCGATCGGTTAAAGTGAAATCGCCAATGCCATGATTGATCTGTGCATTTTGAATCGAAGCAGTCATATCGATCTGATCCAAACTATCGCCGAAATTATATTCCCGTCTGTCGGCATTTTTTTCTTCGCCAATTCCAGATTGATTACTGTTATGGTTACCGCGACCAGATTTTTTGAGTTTGCCAAAAATTTCGTCTAAGGCCGATTTGCGGATGGTCTGTTCTGTTTTGGCGGTAATTTTAAATTCTCCCGATTGATTGTCTTCTGTCAGGTAGCCTTTATCTTTCAGGTCGTCGATAAAATTACCGATGCCGTAATCATTATTGGTTAATTGATATTGTTTGTCGAGCTCGTTCAGCCAGCTTAATGCCTCTGCCGCATCACCGGCTGTATAATTCAGCAGTTCGCTAAATAATTTCAGCAACTCATCAAACCCTCCCTTTGGCGCATCACCTGGCTTGTAATCTGAAAAACGAAAACCTCTCATGTGTTTGTATTAACGATTTATCGAAGATAAAAGTTTCGCTTTGTTTTAATTTAAGCGTGGTGTCATATTTGGAGTGAAGGCAAAAGGTAAAAGCTGAAGGATCAAAGCACAGTTAAACTAAAAATTTTCAACGGTTAATGTAAACTGCCAACTGGAAACTGAAAATTGTAAACCAGTACTCAACCCTTCAATCCCTAACGCAAAACCCATCTGTTTAAATAGAAAGGTAAAATGGAATATGCAAACTGAAGATTGCCAATTACCAAATGGAAGCAGAATGTTTAATCAAGTGACATGTGATAAATTTTCTTATTATACTCGGGGTTTGCTCCTGGTTGCGAGGCTACAAAAGCACCTACCTTACAGGCGTTGTCTAAAGTGGTCTCCATTGGGTAACCTTGAAGGTAACAGGCAATAAAGGTGGCTAAAAAGGCATCGCCGGCACCAACTGTATCAGCTACCTGGACTTTATAGCCTGCATGTTTGAATAATTTGCCTTCCTTTAATACGCAAGCACCCTTATCGCCGAGTGTAAGGCAGATGATTCTGATATCGAACTGATCTGAAAGCTGTTTTAACAATTGTTCATCGGTATTGCCTGTTAAGCCAAAGGATTCCTTTACCCAAATCAGCTCATCTTCGTTAATTTTCAGGATATCTGCTTTTGCCAAAAGCTCATCAATTAATTCTTTTGAATAAAATGGTGCGCGGAGATTGATGTCACATATTTTGGTCTTGGCATTTTCTAAAAGCGCGAGAATAGTTGCTTTGGATTTTTCTTCCCTACAGGTCAAACTGCAATATACTAATGCATCAGCTTCTTTTACAGCTTTAGCGTTTTCTTCAGTAAGTTTGATATCATCCCACGCTACGGGCTGTTTGATGGTGTAAGTAGCCTGGTGATTCTCATCTAGCTGCACCACAACCGTACTGGTGGGTAACTCGCCATTCATTTGGATCAAATCGGTTTCAAAGTGGTTGCCCCTAAGAAAATTGAGTAGTTCTATGCCATTTTCGTCATTGCCCACAGCGCTGATAAATCGGCTTTCTATACCTTGTTTGTGTAAATTGAGGGCAACGTTCATGCTTGAACCGCCAGCTTTTTTGCCTTCGGGAAAAACATCCCAGAGTATTTCGCCAATTGTAATAACTTTATTTTGCATAGAAGATTTATAGAGATGTAAATAAAGAATTTTTATGCATGGAACAAAATAATTTGTTTCATATCTTTAATTTTTACCTTAACCCTAGATAACCATGAAAAAAATACTTGTAATCGCATTATTTTTAGCTTCCTTTAGTGCTTTTGCTCAAAATGCAAAAGATAAGCAAGCCATACTTAATTTACTTGAAAGGCAGCGTACCGATTGGAACAAAGGCGATGTTGAAGCCTTTATGCAAGGATACGAAAAATCGGATAGTTTACTTTTTGTGGGTAAAAGCGGACCAACTTATGGCTGGCAAAAAACATTGGATAATTATAAAAAAGGTTATCCTGATAAATCTGCCATGGGTTTTTTGGTATTTGGTATAAAAAAAGTCGATTTTTTAAAACCTGACCTGGCTTTTGTATTGGGGAGCTGGAATGTTAAACGGGAAAAGGATGAGCTTAAAGGGTATTTTACCTTATTGATTAAAAAAATTAAAGGCGAATGGAAAGTGGTTGTAGACCATAGCAGCTAGGGGATGAGTAATGGGTGATGGATAAGGAGGCAAAATTGACTTGTTTGCGAAGCTTCCTCCGGTCGTCATTTCGAGCGGAGTGCAACGAAGTCGAGAAATCTGTTTAGATAGATCTCTCCATTCCACTGCGTTTCAGTCGAGATGACGCCCGTTTTTATTAAGGTCTCTAGAGGTTGTGGACGATGATTGATTTATTCTCCCAGCTTAAAATTCTTATAATAGTAATCCTTATCTTCATCTGTTAACTGACGGATAATCCTGCATGGGGTTCCTGCGGCAAAAACGTTATCTGGAATATCCCTCGTAACCACACTGCCAGACCCAATAACCACATTTGATCCTATTTTAACACCTGGATTGATCACCACATTTCCACCAATCCACACACTGTTACCAATGGTAATTTCTTGTGCCCATTCATATTCCTGATCACGCAAATGAGCGTGAATTGGATGCCCAGCAGTATAAATGGCTACATTTGGGGCAATAAAAACGTTATTGCCGATACTTACCTTCGCACAATCTAAAATAACGAGGTTAAAATTGGCGTAAAAATTATCGCCTATTTCAATATTATAACCATAATCGCATCTGAAGGGTGGTTCTACGTAAAACATCTTTTCTGTTTTGCCGAACAGTCGCTTCAGTAATTCCTTGCGCTGTTTAATAAATTTCGGAGCCAGGTGATTAAACTCGTAAACCAGTTCCCGGGCTTTTAATCTTTCTTTTGCCAGTTCTGCATCACCCGCCTGGTAAGCTTTACCTGCCAGCATTTTTTGTTTTTCAGTAAGTATGTTGATATCCATCTTTTAATTTTAATCGTGCATTAAAAATGTTGTTCGCAATAATAATAAAAACGGGGCTATCGTTTACCGATGCCCCGTCGTATTTTAATCTTTTCAATTTTTATGGTCTGCCTTTAGCTAAAGCCCGTTCGGCTATTTTAACTGCTCTTTTCTCTCTCCAGTGGGCGTATTTTTCTTTGAAAGTCATTTTAATCAAACTATCAATGGCGCCATGGGTAAACAAACTCCAAACGCTCGCTACTTTACGTGTAATCGATTGATCCCAGGCTCTTAAACTTAAGGAGAATGAACCATCCACATATTTCATCCAATGCCACATTCCGGTTGGCATAAATAAAGTATCGCCGTGTTCTAAGAAAACTTCATAACCTTCCACACCGTTCAGTGCCGGGAATTTTTTAAAATCCGGGTTGGCTACATCATAATCTTCCAAAGCATAAGTTGCATTTGGCAGGCAATACAATCGGTCTTTCCATTTATAATCAAATAAGATGATGTGTTTCCTGCCGCCAAAGTGTGTGTGGAAAATATGCGGTAAATCGATATCGTAATGTAAAAAGGTTACCGAATTAGAACCACCGAAGAACATTGCGGGCATACTTTCGATAAAACCGCCCATTAAATCTTTAGGAATTTTTACATCATTGATTAAGCTTGGTACTTTTTTAAACAGGTTGAAAAAGAAGATGCGCAGCTCGGTTGGTTCACGTTTAATCAGGTCAAGATAATCACCAAATTTCATGTGCGCAGTAGCCGCATTTATCGGCTTTGACGGATCTGCCTTGGAGTTATCGTAAAGTGGAACTTCGAGCTCTCCACCAATTTCTTTTAAGTATTCAGTCGTCCATTTTTCTCTGGCTGGCCAGTCTTTAGTTAGGCCCCTGATGACTAACGGACGTTTAGTTTTTAGGTAATTTTTCTTAAAATCTTCGGGAGTGATGCTCTCAACGATATCAACAGGTTTTAAAATGAAACTCATGCGCTTAAAAATCGGTTATTGTTGCCGAACAACAAATGTGTAAATTTTATTTTATAAAATTGTTGTTGACAGGTAAATGTGACTAAAATCACGTAATCTAAAATTAGTAAATACTTAACAATTTAATAATTAAGCCACCACTTTATTTTTGACAATTTCGGCATAGGCAGCATCCCATAAGTCTATTCTTTTTTGTAGCGCCCTTTTTGCCGTTGCTTCGGCTTCGATCCAAAATGATTCATCTTTTTCACAAAGCTTCTCCGTCATACAGAGCGCTAAATGACTATGATGGTCACCATCTACCTCTATATGGCGCTCCAGATAGTATTTAAAGATCGAAACCTGATCAGGCTGACTGCTATTCAAGTCATTTACCATGCTAAAAAACATGTTTGGAATTAAATCCTCCCTGCCAAATGTGAAACTTGCTGCCTGTAAATGGGTTTTCCCACTGTTAATGGTTTCAAAAGTTGCATTCACAAAATCTCTGGCGCTTACTGGTACACTGGCAATTTCAAAAGCCTCACTAAAGCTTTTCCCGTTTTTCAATTCCGCTAAGAAGACCCGGATAGGTTTTGTATTTGCATTACATTGTTCCATAGCATCCAGATAGAGTTCGAAGTGGCTCTTGATGTCTCCGCTAGCATCTACATCCGATTCTTCTCCCGCAACAATTTCATTAATGAGTTGCCGGGTAACCGGATCGCCTACGGGGAACCAGGGTAAGCTTGTACAGGTTAAATTGATCTGTAAGGCTTTAAGCAGCGACATAAAATCCCAAACTGCAAAAATGTGGTGTTCCATAAAAATGCAGAGATCTTCCACCTCGCTAATTGCCGAATAAACCTTATGGTTAATAATCTCTTGCCTGAGCGGCTCTATTTCTTTTTGGATTTTTATAATATTTGAATGCATATATAGAATAAGTGAATGATTGTATCACTCAAATTTTAAGAGATAGAATGATCAGTCATTGTTATTATTTCGGTAAATTTTTCTCTAGCGCTCTGTCCGCTCTTTTAATCGCAAGGTTTTCTTTCCATTGCATGTACTGATCGCGATAGTTTGCTTTCATAAAGTCGTCAAATTTACGCTGTAATGTTAAGTTATACAAGCTTTTTGCTTTAACGCCCCAGCTTTTATCCCATGCCCTTAAGCTGATCGAGAAAGATCCATCCAGGTATTTCATCCAGTGCCAGTAACCGGTAGGCATAAATAAGGTATCGCCGTGCTCTAAAAAGGCTTCGATGCCCTCAACACCTTTTAATGCGGGGAATCTATCAAAATCGGGGTTTTCCACATCATAATCTTCCAGGGCATAAGTGGCATATGGAATTTGATACAAACGCTCTTTCCATTTATAATCAAATAAGATCACATGCTTCCTTCCGTTAAAGTGAGTGTGAAAAATGTGTGCCAGATCAATGTCGTAATGCAAAAAGGTTACTGATCCTTTACCGCCAAAAAACATATTAGGGTAATTATCTAAAAAACCGCCCATTAAATCCTTAGGTGCAATGTAATCTTCCAGGAGCTTGGGCGCAAACTTTATTGGATCGAATAAAAAGATGCGTAGGTCGGTCGGTATTTCCTTAATCAGGTCAATATAATCGCCAAATTTCATTTCGGCAGCAGCTGCATTTATAGGCTTGGAAGGATCAGCTTTGGAGCTGTCGTAAAGTGGAACAGTTTTATCTCCGACAACTTCTTTCATGTATTCCATCGTCCATTTTTGGTAAGCGGGCCATTTCCTGGCCATGTTTTTTATTACCAATGGTTTGCGTGGTTTAAGATAATTCCGCTCGAAATCTGATTTAGAAATATCTTCGACAACATCTATAGGAGATAAATTGAATTTCATGTTAAGAAACTATTAATAGCACAAAATTAAATAGTTAGGAATACTAAGCATTACAAATGCAAAAACTTGAAAAAAAACTGACAATTCATCAAAAAAAGTCAGATCGTATAAATTTTTGTTAAAACTGATCAGTTGTATTCGGGGGCGTATAATCTGTTTAAAAAAAGAAAAACGCTCTGGTTTTGCCAGAACGTTTTTACTAATAATAGGGATATCTTTAATATTATTCAGGCATTAAAACAGTGTCTATTACGTGGATTACACCATTTTTTTGATTAACATCCGCAATGGTAACTGTACTCATTCCTCCTTTTTCATCTTTTAACACTAATTTTTTGCCTTCCATCCAGGCCCAAAGTTTGCCGCCCTCTACAGTTGTTAATTCTGCTTTGCCGCCGCCAGCTTTTATTGCTTTTGCAATTGCTTTGCTATCCATTTTGCCTGCAACAACATGGTAAGTTAAAATTTTGGTAAGTGTTGCTTTGTTTTCTGGTTTAACCAGGTTATCTACAGTGCCGGCAGGAAGTTTGTCGAATGCAGCATTTGTTGGTGCAAAAACGGTAAAAGGACCAGCACCTTTTAAAGTTTCTACCAAACCTGCTGCTTTAACTGCTGCTACCAGTGTAGTGTGGTCTTTTGAATTTACCGCGTTATCTACAATATCCTTTGTTGCATACATGGCTGCACCGCCAACCATTGGATTTTTTTGAGCATAAACTTGTGTGGTGAATGCCAGGGTAATTACAGCAAATGCTGTCAAGATTAAATTTTTCATTATTTCTAATTTTAAGTTTCTGTTATTTGATTCCATTTACGACGGCTTACAGATACTTGGTTTTTAGAAATGAAAAATTATCGGTTAAGTTTTTGATTATTAGTTATTTAATTTTGTTTTTTATTTAATTCTAAAAGCCATCTTTGGCGATTTTCTCATGCTTTTCGCAATTCTGCGAAGAATTTTAATAGCTTAAATCAGGTTTTGTCTAAGAAGATCTGCACTTACATAAACTTGAGATTTGAAAATTCGCATGTTGCCAAAAAATAGCTGATTGCACTTAATGCCCACGGGCAAACGCTTTGCTAATTTACCTTTGCTGTCCTTACTTTTTTGGAAAAAATTTTTGGGAAAAAACGTTTCAATAATACCGCTTTGGTTTCTTTCCCTCCTATATAAACCTCTTCTTTTTTGTTGTTAACCGCTTGAACAATTTGTTTTGCACACTCGGCAGGTGTCATGGCATTTTCATGGGCATCGCCCATCATATTCAGCGTGTTGCCATCTCCCGTGAGCGCATTGTAAGTTACATTTGTTTTGATAAAACCCGGGCAGATTATCGTAATGTCGATATTTTTATCGTAAACTTCCGATCGAAGAGAATCGAAATAACCATGCAACGCATGTTTGGATGCCGCATAGGTAGAGCGGAATTTCGTGCCATACTTCCCGACAAGACTACTGATTACAACGATCTGGCCACTGCCATTGTTGATCATTGAGGGTAAAACCGCTTTACTAAGTATGACTGTACCCCAAAAGTTGGTGTCCATAATTTGATGTTCAGTTTTCAGATTGGTTTCTAAGGCCTGGCTCCGCTGGCTTACCCCTCCGCTATTGATCAATAAATCGATCTTGCCAAAAATACGGATGGCGTCGGCAGCTTTATTCTCAAGTAAAGCCGTTTCACTTAAATCGAATGGTAAAACGTGGACATTAAATGAATTTTGACAGTTTCCTTTAACGCGGAACAATTCATCCCGGTTTCTTCCCGAAATAATCAGTTTGTTGCCTGTTTTGAAATATTCATATACCAAGGCTTCGCCAATACCTGATGATGCGCCTGTGATCCATACAATTTTTGACATATATTAATTAATTAATGAATGATTGAGTTTTGAATGAGTGAATGTTGCTTTAATCGCTAAATCAGTCATTTCCTAATCCAATCCTTCTCAATTCACTCATTCATTTCCTAAAATAAACAATTCAGAAGCAATATGATCGGCAAATAATTTCCCATTTTGGCTTAAACAAATATGATCTCCATCAATCACCAGCCAGTCTTTATCCTCAAAATTTTTAAGGTTATGCTTTGTTTCTTCTAAAAAATCTTTTCCGAAATCAGTATTTATTTTTTGTAAATCCGTGCCCCACATGGTTCTTAGCGAAGTCATGATATATTCATTAAATTTATCATTTAAACTCAACTCTTCAACCATTTCAGGAAGTTTATTATGGCCTAAAGTTTCCATGTACAAAGCGTTGTTCGCCGGGTTCATGTGCCGGTTTTGTCCGTTAAAACCATGAGCAGATGGACCAATGCCAATATAATCTGCGCCTTTCCAATAATTGGTGTTATGTACAGCATAATGGCCAGGTTTAGCAAAATTAGAAATTTCATAATGCTCAAATCCGGCATTTACCAGGTTTTGCATCAAAATTATAAACTGCAATGCACTTTGGTTATCATTTACGGGAGCTTGTTTTTTATTTTTTATGGCATGGGCCAAAGCCGTTCTTGGCTCAACAGTTAAAGCGTATGCTGAAATATGCGGAACTTCCAGCGCAATTGCCTTTTGGATATTGGTCTGCCATTTCTGATCAGTAAGCAAAGGATAACCATAAATTAAATCAAGCGTTAAGTTTTCAAAACCGGCATCCTGACTTCTCTTAATACAATCCTCGGCTTCCCTTGCCTGATGTGCCCTGTTCATCCAGATCAGATCTTCATCATAAAAAGACTGGATTCCAACACTAAAGCGGTTAACGGGCAACTGTTTCAGTTCTTTCAGCTTCTGTGCAGTTAAGTCATCGGGATTAGTTTCAATGGTAATCTCTGCACCGGAACTGACCGAAAAAGTATGGTTGATGGTGTCAAAGATCTTTTGCAAGGCAACTGTTGATAGGATAGAAGGTGTTCCACCCCCAAAATAAATACTTCCAACCTGTTCGGTAATGCGATCTTTTTTCATTTTTATTTCCTTACAAATGGCTTCTACCATTTCATCAGCATGTTTTAAAGAGGTACTGAAGTGAAAATCGCAATAGTGGCAGGCCTTTTTACAGAAGGGGATATGGATATAAATACCAGACATTGCTGCAAAGATAGCGAAGTTAATTTTTCTTTATTGTCATAAAAATGAAGCAATAATGCTGTAGGCAAAACGAGTTCAAATAAAGTTACTCTTCCTTCCATATTTCTTTAGGTAAAACTTGATTATTCGACTACTTTTGCATCCTGGAGTTTTGATTTACAGCATGCTGAAATTTATTTTCTTTTTTTTCGCATTTGCATGGTCTGCTAATTTTTTGGCAGCACAGGAAATTTCTGTTCAAACAGATAGTCTGGCCGTGAAGCAATATCAATATCGACGATACCGGCCTGATTCGGCAACGTTGGCCAGGCAGCGGTACTCTACCGATTCCTTAATTCATCATACCTGGGTACTTCCTGATAGTTTAATTAATAAAAACGCGCTTTTAGATACTATTGAAAAGGAATATCTTTCTCCAAGGCTGGATTTATGGGCATGGCACAAGAAATACCAGCATTTAAAGAAAAAAGCAAATCCTTACCAGTTAGGTACTAAAATTCCAAAGGGGAACGTAGGTTTACTGGGCTTCATTTTTGGGATGCTTATTATATTTGCCATTTTAAAAAATGCTTTTTCCAAGCAGTTATCAGCAATTGTTCAGGCATTTTTTAGTAACAGGATTCTGAATAATATCAACAAAGAAGATAACCTTTTTAGTTCATGGCCCTTTTTGTTGCTTTTTGTGCAGTTTGGCTTTGTATTTGGGATGTTCTTTTTTCTGGTAGCCCAATGGAATGATATGTATCAAGCTAAAGACGGCTTTAAGTTTTTCTTTAGCATATCTGTTACGATTATTGTTTTCTATGCACTAAAATTAATCATATTACGATTTTTAGGTTACCTGTTTAATGTGCAGAAACCGGTAGGTGAATATATTTCAATTTTATACCTTAGTTATTTTAATGCATCACTGCTATTTATCCCCTTAGTAGTTGCTTTCGCGCTATCACCACTTAAATATGGCTCGGTATATATTGTATTGGCATTCTTGTTGTTAGGCGTTATTTTTACCTTTCAGCTCTTACGGGCAGGTATAACTATACTTTCTAATAATAAGTTTTCTAAAATGCATTTATTTTTGTACTTTTGCGCCCTCGAAATATGTCCCATCCTCATACTAATTAAAACGATAGGACTGTAGCAGGAAAACTAAAAATGCAAGAAAAGAACGACTCTAGAATCCGCAAAGTAAAAAGTATTTTGGTTACTTTACCAAAACCTGAAACGGAAAAATCTCCTTACTACGATTTGGCCAAAAAACACAATTTGAAAGTTGATTTTAGGTCTTTTATTCATGTTGAAGGTGTGCCAGCAAGAGACTTTAGGAAGGACAAAATTAATCTGGCCGATTTTACGGCTGTGATTTTTACCAGCCGAAATGCAGCAGATCATTTTTTTAGAATCTGCGAGGAAATGCGTTATGAAGTGCCAGCAGAATTAAAATATTTCTGTCTGTCTGAAACCATTGCATTATATCTGCAGAAGTATATTCAATATCGTAAGCGTAAGATCTTTTTTGGTAAACAAACTGCTGCCGATTTAGCTGAAGTGTTAAAGAAACATGCAAACGAGAAGTTTTTATATCCTTGTTCTGATGTGGCAACCGAAGACACCATGAAATTTTTGGAAAAAAGTGGGTATAATTTTACGCCAGCAGTTTTATTTAGAACCGTTGTGAGCGATTTGTCTGATTTAGCCGAGGTATTCTACGATGTTATCGCATTTTTTAGCCCGTCAAGTATCCAATCTTTATTCAAGAATTTTCCGGATTTTAAACAAAATAATACAAGGATTGCTGCTTTTGGAACGAATACCAGTAAAGCATGTACAGATATGAATCTGATCGTAGATATTGCTGCGCCAACCCCAGGCGTCCCATCAATGACAATGGCCATTGAAAATTACATCAAAATATCTAATAAATAGTACAAAAAAAATATTTTTCTAATACAATACAACAAAAGCGTAACTTTCATGTTAATAGGAGAGTTACGCTCTTGTTGAGATCATATATCGGGTTGTTGATAATTGTTAATCTAACTTTAATTGGGTTTAGATAATGATTTCATGTAAAATATTTGCTTTTGTAGATAATTTCAGTGATTTTTGATAAAATTGCCCTAATCGTGCTATTGCACAACCTTAAAAATATGAAGAAAATCTACCTTCTAGCTATTGTAGGTATAACTGTAATGCTAGCAAGCTGTGGCCATGGCGGCCAGGGCGAGCTGGTTGGTGCTTATAACCGAAAATTTAAAAATGATAGAATTCCACTAGGGATGGTTTATATTCCGCCAGGGCATACACCATTGGGAGGATCGGACGAGGATATTACATTTTCTCAAAATGGACCCAGTAGGATGACTACTATCAGTGCATTTTTTATGGATCAAACTGAGATTTCTAATGCTGAATATCGCCAGTTTACCAATTGGGTGCGCGATTCGATTGCGATTGTGATGATGGGTAACCCGCAACAGTTTATGATTACTCCAAAAGGAAATGCCGCTGGGGGCCTTGGAGGAGAAAAATACATCGACTGGAAAAAGGTTGGTCCAAATGGTGTTAATATTTGGCGTAATAAAGGGAGGGGAGCAGCAGCTGCACAGGCAAGCCAACTTGATGGCATGTATTATTCGGGCCTGGATGCACTTCCAGGAAAAAAAGAATTGGATGTTCGCAAATTTGAATATTCCTATGCCGAGTTAAACATGGAAAAAGCTGCTATCGGACATAAAGATCCAAACAGCAAACGTCAGGATTATATCGATCGTTATACCATTGCCATTTACCCTGATACAATGGTTTGGAAAACAGATTATTCTTATTCGCAAAACGATCCGATGGTGCGGGGCTATTATAACCACCCTTCGTATGATGATTATCCTGTGGTTGGTGTAAGCTGGGAGCAGGCAAAAGCTTTCGCTCATTGGAGAACCAGGTTATACGACGGGGTTGCAACCTCAAGAAAACTACCTGCGGGATCAAGATCAGACTATAGGTTGCCAGCTGAAACAGAGTTTGAATATGCAGCAAGAGGTGGCAATACCAAAACCAAATATCCATGGGGAGGCCCTTATATCAGAAATACAAAAGGATGTTTACAAGCTAACTTTAAACCTGGTCGTGGTGATTATTCAAGCGATGGAGGTATTTACACAGTAGGTGTGAGATCTTATTTTCCTAATGATTATGGTTTATATAACATGGCCGGCAACGTATCGGAATGGACCATTACTGCCTACAATAAAGGCGCTAGCCCCCTGCTGCATGACCTGAACCCTAACTTTACTTATGATGCTGGCGCAGGCGACAGCAAATACAAAAAACGTAAAGTTGTAAAAGGTGGTTCTTGGAAAGATACCGGCTACTTTTTACAAAACGCCGTATCAACATACGAATATCAGGATACACAAAGGTCATATATTGGTTTCAGATGCGTTTCATCATACCCTGGCACCGACTTAAGACGTTAACCGAACTAATAACTAAAACTAAAGAAAAACATCAAATTTATGGCAGCAAAAAAACAACCCGGCTGGTTAAATCCAGCGATTTCATTTGGAGCTAGTATTGTAATTATCGGAGCGTTATGTAAAATTCTACATATTGGAGGGATTTTCGGGAACTACGCAATTGGAATTGGATTAGGAGTTGAAGCAATTTTATTTGCTTTAACTGGTTTTTTTCCGCCAGAACCAGAACCAGCGTGGGAAAGAGTTTATCCTGAGCTAAAAGCGGATTATAAAGGAGAATTACCAACAGCTTCAGCCAGGCCTGTTGCTGCAGTGGGCCCATCTGGCACAGCAGCTTTAGATAAAATGTTATCTGATGCTAAAATTGGTCCAGAGTTGATTGAAAGCTTAGGTAATGGCTTACGTACGTTTGGCGATAAGGTGGCTGCAATTTCAAATGTTGCAGACGCATCTACCGCTACAAATGAATTAACCGGTAAGATTAAAACTGCGTCAGCAGGTTTTGATAATCTAAGCGCATCCTTTGAAAAAGCAACAGCGAATTTAAAAGCAATGGGCGAAAGTAATGTAGATTCTCAGGCCTACCACGAACAGGTTAATAATTTAGCGAAGAACTTATCTGCTTTAAATGCGGTTTATGAATTGGAATTACAGGATTCTAGTGCACATCTAAAATCTATGAATAAATTCTATTCAAACTTATCACTAACCATGCAAAACTTTAACGAATCGATGGAAGATTCGAAGCAGTTTAAAGAAGAGGTAAATAAGCTGGCTAAAAACCTTTCATCGCTGAATGCAATTTATGGCAATATGCTATCGGCTATGAATGGCCCACGTGTATAATTTGTTTAGTTTTTAATTTTTAACGAAAAGCTACATCAAACATGGCAGGCGGAAAAGAAACAACAAGGCAGCGGATGATCAATATCATGTATTTGGTATTGTTGGCCATGCTTGCCTTAAACGTATCAGATACCATTTTGGATGCATTCAAAAATATCAACGATAGTTTGGATACCTCTAAAAACAATGTAAATACAAGTATTAATCAGTTGTTTTCTGCCTTCGAAAATTCGAAGTTAAAAGAAGAGCCAGCACGTGCCCAGCCTATTTACGATAAGGCAAAACAAGCGCAAAAGGCAGCTGACGATTTAAATAATTACATTGAAAGCATAAAAAAAGAATTTACTCAGGCAGGTGACGGGATCGACCCTGAAACAGAAGATCTGGTAAATAGATCCAATCAGGATATTGCACAAAATATCATGATTAACCAAAAGAAAGCGGATGAATTAAAGAAGAGAATCAATGCAACCAGAGAAAAATTAATCTCCTTATTAGATCCTGCAGATCGGGCAAATGTTTCTTTCTCTCTGGAAGCCAAAGATCCGGTAAGCAAAAGAAAAGGCAATTGGCAGGAAACTTATTTTGGTGAGGGAACACCACTTACCGCCGCCATGACCATTTTAACCAAACTGCAAACAGATACTAAGAATGCTGAGGCAGAAGTGGTGAAAAAGTTATTCGGAAATATGGATAAAGCGCAAGTTAACCTGGATCAGTTTGCAGCAGTTGCAGTAGCACCTACTTCATATGTAATTCAAGGTCAGCCTTATACTGCCGAAGTATTTTTAACGGCCAGCGATTCAAGATCCACCCCTGATATCTCGGTTAACGGAAATAAATTATCCGTTAAAGATGGTAAGGGAACCTACACAGGCGGTACCGGTAGTGTTGGTCAGTTTACCTGGGTAGGTACGATCAGGGTTCGCCAAACTGATGGCCAGGTTAAGGAATACAAAACGCAACCACAAACCTATCAGGTGGCAAAACCATCGGCATCTGTTTCTTCAACAAAACTGAACGTAATTTATGCGGGTATTGCCAATCCGTTTACCGTTTCAGCAGCAGGATTTCCATTAGAAAGCGTTCGGGCTTCCATTTCAGGAGGTTCAATGTCGGGTAGTAATGGGAATTACAATGTCAATGTTCCAGGTAGCATGGTTGGCCAGGAAGTGTCCATCAATGTATCAGCAAATAATGCAGGCAAAACCGTTAGCTTAGGCTCACAAAAATTTAGGGTGAAAGCCATTCCTGCACCAGTAGCGAAAGTTGGTGGACGTGCAGGAGGTGATATCGCCTCGGTGCAACTAAAAAGTGAAACCGAGATTGAAGCAGATCTGGATGATTTCCCTTTCGATGTTAAGTTTAAAATACAACGGTATAAATTAACAGTTATTAAACCACGTTCAGATGCTGTTACCATTGCCGGTAGCGGTGGCAACTTCGCGGGTGCAGTTAAAGGTGCTATTAATGCTGTTACTCCTGGAACAAGGGTGTTTTTTGAAGATATTGTTTCTGTAGGACCAGATGGTCGTCAAAGGATATTACCTTCATTAGCATTTAGTGTAAAATAAAAGAAAATGAAAAGGATTTTAAGTATTGCTATTTTAGTTTTATTAACGGCGTTTACTTTTGCACAAAAGAAGCCAACCAAGTTAGCACCAAAGAAAGCAGCTCCGGTAGCTGCTACTCCTGCAGTAGATACGGTAAAAGCTCCTGTTAAAACGACCAAGAGAAAATTGAAGGTGCCACCTAAAGATGGTTTCTATGCCCGTAAGGACATCGATAGTACTGAAATGGTTCCTTTGGCTGATGTGAGAGAGGAAGATGTTTTTTATGCAAAGCGGATCTGGAGAGAAATTGATTTAAGAGATACGGTTAATTCTGTATTAAAATCGCCAAAATCAAGATTAATTGATGTTTTAATCGCTGCCATTAATAAAGATGAATTAACAGCATATTCACCAATTGATAGTGCCTTAAATGAAGATGATGCTTTTAATAATCCAATGACTGCAGATTCTGCTGCTAAATCAGCTTTAGGGACAGCAGAGGTCTCGAACAATAAAACGGGAACGGTTACTACGGTTGTTAATGATTTTAACCCGGAAATATTCTTGAAGTTCAGAATCAAAGAAGATTGGATTTTCGATACCAAACGTTCTATTTTCGAACCACGTATTGTAGGCATTGCACCATTAAAGTACAATGAGGTTTCTAAGCAATGGCAGCCCGTATTCTGGGTATACTATCCGGAAGCCAGGGAGATCTTAACCAAGAAACGTTTGATCAATACCAATAATGATGCTTCATCATTAAGCTTTGATGATTTCTTTATTCGCCGTTTGTTTACCAGTTATATTGTTAAGGAGTCGAATCCTGGGGATAACAAGATCAGAGATATTATTGCAGATCCTAAGCAGCGGTTATACGAATCAGAAAGGATAAAAAAGTCTGTTCTTGATTACGAACAAGGTCTTTGGGAATACTAATTTTATTAAAAGCGCTGAGGCATCAGCGCTTTTTTTGTTAAGCTTGTTTTATCGTAACCAAGAAATCTTTTTTGATGTGGAGATTTTGAATAAGGAATAATTCTTATATGAAGTTATTCCTGAGCGAAATAGGCCTTTAGTGTAATCACCTGTTTTTTATTGAGTATTTCTGACAGCTCCTTCTCTGTAGCTTCTTTAATTTTTTTAACAGATTTAAAATGCGTTAACAGCTTATCTGCAGTAGTTTTGCCGATACCTTCAATCTGTTCAAGCTCGGTTTTAAGTGTGCCCTGGTCGCGTTTCTTACGGTGAAAGGTAATCCCGAAACGGTGTGCCTCATCACGCAATTGTTGTATCACTTTTAAAGTTTCCGATTTCTTGTCTAAATATAATGGAAAGGAATCGCCGGGATAGAACAATTCTTCTAAACGTTTGGCAATACCGATTACGGTTACCTTGTTCTCGATACCCAATGACTTTAAGCTTTTCATCGCTGATGAAAGCTGGCCTTTACCACCGTCAATAATGATCAGCTGAGGTAAAGACTGGTTTTCATCCAACATTCTTCTGTACCGACGGAAAACGGCTTCTTCCATGGTAGCAAAATCGTTAGGACCTTCAACCGTTTTCACATTAAAGTGGCGGTAGTCTTTTTTTGATGGTTTGGCATCTTTAAATACCACGATTGCTGAAACCGGATACTTCCCCTGAAAGTTAGAATTATCAAAACATTCGATGTGCTTTGGAAGCTGCGTTAAGCGCAGATCTTTTTGCATGGTGGTTAAAATTCGATCGGTGCGTAAATCGGGATTTAACTTTTCATACTGGTTCAGTTTTTCTTTTTTAAAGAAGAGCACGTTCTTTTGCGAAAGTTCTAAAAGTTTCTTCTTTTCACCCAGTTTTGGGACTGTAAATTTTAAACTTTCGTCTTCTAGCGAAAGCTCAAATGGAACAATGATTTCTTTTGAGGTGCTGTTAAATTTGGTTCTAAATTCCAGCATTGCCAAGGTCAAAATCTCATCGTCGCTTTCATCCAGTTGCTTTTTAACCTCAATGGTCTGCGTTTGGATAATGGTTCCATTCATCACCTTTAAGTAGTTCACAAAAGCATAACGTTCATCTGAAGCAATGCTCACCACATCCACATTGGTAATAGCGCTGTTTACCACAGTTGATTTACTCTGGTATTTTTCCAGTACTTCTAATCTCCTTGCGTATTGATGCGCAAGTTCAAAGTTCAGGTTTTCTGAAGCCGATTTAATGACCCCTTTAACGTCGCGGATGACATTGCCGATTTTACCATTCAGGATTTCCTTAATCTCGCCAATATTTTTATCGTAATCAGCTTCGGTCTGGTAGTTTTGGCAGGGGCCTTTACAGTTACCGATCTGATATTCGAGGCAAACTTTAAATTTGCCTTCATCTATATTTTTTTCCGTTAGGGGTAAATTACAGGTGCGTAAAGGATAGGTTTCTTTGATCAGATCCAAAATGGTATGCATCATGCCGATAGAACCATATGGACCGAAATAGGTAGACCCATCCTTTATCACTTTACGTGTCCAGTAAATTCGCGGGAAATTTTCATTTTTTACAATAATCCACGGGTACGTTTTATCGTCCTTTAAGTTGATGTTGAATTTGGGCTGATGTTTTTTGATCAGGCTGTTTTCTAATAGCCAGGCATCAATCTCCGTATCAACAATGGTGAAAGTAATTTTCCGGATTTTGGATACCAATACCCTCGTTTTGCCATTAAACTGATTTCTGTCACTGTTGAAATAAGAACCTACTCGGTTACGCAGGTCTTTTGCTTTACCAATGTACATGAGCTTTCCGTCGGCATCCCAATATTGGTATACGCCGGGTTTATGTGGAATTGCGGTTAATGCTGTTTTATGGTCGAAACTGCTCATGGTTACAAAAATAGGATTCGGGAGCGGAAATTTGATTAAATAATCCGATTTAGTACAAGTATGATTTGGGCGTGCCTTAATCTCGAGGGCTCGGGAAAAGGGTCAGGCTATCCTTTATAATCTTTTGCTGCGTTTCGCTATGCTCAACTTTGCAGCAAAAGGATTTCCACTGCTACCTTCACGTGGGAGTTGATGGTTAAAATCCCAATTTCTCGTCCAGTTCACTTGTACCGTCTTCCTGTTGCTGGTATTGGTTACAATCAACAGTAATGGAAACTCCTGATTTTGGTGCCTCGAAATCGGCATGACTGATTTTTAACGCTGGATTGGCATAAACTCTTTTTATAAATCCTGCAAAAATTGGTAAAGCAGTATTTGCACCTTCCCCCTGATTGGTACTGATGAAGTGAAAAGCCCTGTCTTCACAGCCCGTCCAGATACCGGTTACTAATTGTGGCGTAATGGCCATAAACCAACCGTCAGAGTTATTTTGGGTAGTACCCGTTTTCGCCCCGATTGGTGCATTCACTTTATATTTATAGTTTAACCTAGATCCGGTTCCATTCGTTACCACACCTTTAAGCATCCGTGTCATTACATAAGCTACTTCCTCACTCATAATTGGTTTTGGTATTTCCTTTTGAGAAAATAATACCACACCGTTTTTATCTTCAATTCTCAATAAATAAATGGGTTTGGTATAAGTTCCTTTATTGGCGAAAGCACCGTAAGCACCCACCATATTATAAACAGAAGAATCGAATGTACCCAGGCAAATAGATGGAAATGCCGGAACATTTGGTATACCCATTTTTGTGGCCAGCGTAGATACCGCCACAGGACCAACCTGTTTCATTAAGTAGGCCGTAACAAAGTTTTGCGAGTAAGCCAACGCTTTCTGTAACGTGATACTGCCTGGTAATGGTTTCCCCGAATTTCTAGGGGTCCACGGCTCACCATAACCTTCAATCGTTACCGGAACATTTGGTACCGTATAACAAGGAGAATAACCATTTTCGATGGCTACAGCGTAAGTAAATGGTTTTGCTGTTGAACCCACCTGGCGGGTTCCCATTTTAACCTGATCGTATTTAAAGTGTTCATAATTAATCCCACCAACCCAAGCTTTAACGTGTCCATTGGTCGGGTCCATGGTCATCATGGCATTCCTAAGGAGCATTTTGTAATAACGCACAGAATCGATCGGTTTCATTAACGTATCAATATTACCTTTCCAGGTAAAAATGGTCATTTCTGTTTTGGTGTTGAAATCATTTTTAATTTCATCATCCGATTTACCTTCCAGTTTTAATGCTTTATAACGGTCAGATCGTTTAATGCCTTGTTCAATCTGTAAGGTTTTATCCTTAAAAGGATTTCTACCTTTCCAACTGGCAATAAACTGTGCCTGTAGCGTTTTCATATATTCCTTTTGTGCGGCCTCAGCATACAACTGCATATCATAATTCAAGGTGGTGTAAATCTTCAAACCATCACGGTCTAAATCGTATGGAGTACCATCGGGTTTGGTAATGGATTGCTCCTGGAAAATGTTTTTGATATCATTTTTCAGTACGGAACGGAAGTATGGTGCTATCCCATCATTAACAGTTGCGGCATTGAAATGTAGATTTAAAGGTTTCTCCTTTTGTTCATCAAATTCCGACTGGGTTAACAGGTCTGCTTTAACCATTAGCGCCATTACGGTATTTCTACGTTCTCTGGAACGTTCAGGATGACGGGTTGGCGAATACATGGTAATTCCTTTTTGCATACCTACCAAGGTTGCTGCCTGCGTTAAATTCAACTTATCAGGAGTGGTATTAAAATAAACCCTTGCTGCAGATTTTATCCCATAAGCCTGGTTGCCAAAATCAACCGTATTTAAATACATGGTAATAATTTCTTCTTTGGTGTAGTTACGCTCCAATTTAACGGCAACAATCCACTCTTTAAACTTGGTTAATACCAATGAGAAGAAATTAAGGTTAGATTCGCGTGGAAAAAGATTTTTGGCCAATTGTTGGGTGATCGTGCTGGCACCCTGTTTTTTGCCGATCAAATTATAACCGATGATTGAAAATGTACGTTTAAAATCGATACCTGAATGTTCTTTAAAACGGGTATCTTCTGTGGCAATTAACCCATTAATTACGTTTTCAGAAATATCTTTATAAGTAACGTTCGATCTATTCTGAACAAAATAGGTGCCTAAAGGCCGGCCATCTTCGGCAATAATTTCAGATGCCTGATTACTTTTTGGATGCTCAATATCCCTGAAAGAGGGTAGGGCACCAAATAGACCAAATCCAATCATCGAAATGAAAATGGCAAACAGGGCAATTCCACCAATCAATAATTTCCAGATGAGTAAACTGTATCTTTTTGTATCCTGTGGAGAAAGGGATTTGTTCATTTTGTGTTATTATTTTCCAAAAACACCGGGATAGGCGATTTTGGATGCAAATTTATTAATTTTTTATAGAATCAAATTTAAGGTTTGGGATTTATCCCTTTTCACTTTGGTCTTTAAGCTTTTACCTTGACTTATCTATAATTGTCTTTTAAAAACTCCAGATATTCGTTAATCCTTGTCCTGTCTGTTAATTTCTCAAAGTTTTCTTTACTGATGATAAAACCTTTATACAGGTTAGCCGGAACTTTCATAATGTTCTTTAATTGACCAACAATGCTCGATTCGTAAAGTTTGGCATCCTCTAAATCGATAAAGCTGGTAATGTAAATCAACTGGTCATTATCCAACTCTACCAATTTATGTTCCAAATCGTTATCGGGGTAATTTCCGCGGTTAAATTGGCCGATCCCAAAACGCGATGAACTTAGTGTTAATGTCGCATCGGCTACGTCGATTACATAATAATATTCTTCTGATTTTGCCGTACTGAAAATACTAACAGGTTTTGTAGGGTCAACTGGTTTAACCTCAATGGGTTTTTCTGCCGGCAATGGTTCTGCTTTTTTTACTACAGGATTTTCAACTACCAGCGGTTTTGTCGGTACGGTAGTGGTTGTGGCCTGACTTACAAAACGTGGCGCGTTTGCATCAAAATCGATCAATGCAACCGGACGTTGTTTAAATTCTTCAAGATTGGCCTCAATATACTTTAAGTGATCGCGTACCAAAGGTGTGATAATTTTATCGTTAGGATAGCGGTTGGTAATCAGGTTAAATTCGGTAAGCAGTGGATCAACCTTTGCAGTGCGTCCTACGGCAATGGCTTTTAAGTAAGCATATTGCGGTGCCAGATCATTTTCAGGGAAAGCGGTGATATTATCGTTAGCCTGTTTCACCACGTTGGCATAATCTTTTTTCACATAGGCATCAAAAGTTGCATTGTAATTGTTGATAGCCATATTCTCCATCTGCGTTTGCTTGGCCGAGTACGATGGATCTAAAATGTTTTTAGCAAAATTAGATTCAGGGAATTTAGTGAGCACCAATTGCTTATACTGCTCAGATTTTACATCATCAACACCTTTATAATTTAGGTATAAACTGTAATAAATGGCAACCAGGTGGTTGTTATCCGGATATCTTTTAATCAGTTCCAGATATATTTTATTTGCTTCGGGCTTATCATTCAATTCCTGTTGGTAAAAACTGGCAATTTCAAAATAAGCATCAATAATTTTCTGATCGGATGCTGCCAATAGTGCAGGAGTAGTTGGTAAAGCATCCAAAAACTGTTTTTCCAATGATGTCTGATCTGTGGCTGTTGGGTTATTTTGGCCATTTGCAGGTATAATTTCTGTAGCTACTTTTCCTCCCGCTAAAACCTGGCTGGTTTCCTGTGCAGATGAGCGGATACTTTGGCGCCAGTTATCTTCCAGCTGTCTGGTTCCCCAACGTTTTTTAAAGTCACCAAAGCCATTGCTAATTGCTGCATTGTTATTGAAATAAAAAGTATTACCAGCAATATTGTTTGTTGTGTTTAAACTTCTGTTAGGAAAATCCGGATCATTTAAAAACTGGTTGTTCATTACGCCTCCTGTATTGCTCACTTCAACCTTTGGTGTTAAATAAGCTTTTACTTTAGCTTCACGCTCAGCTTCCGGAAGTCTGGCAAAAGCCTGGGCAGTATCTTCTTTGGCGATAATGGTGTACCTGTCGGTTAGATATTGCAGGTTGTCTGCCTTTTTAATAATGTTATCAAAATCAGGAAAGTTTTTGGGTAAAATCATCACCGTACTATCATAGTACAGTTTTGCTTTAATGTAGTTATTAAATTCTTTAAAGTTTAAATCGGCAATTCTTAAATAGGATAATGCCTTTTGCCTTTGGTTTCTGGTACTTTTTAAAATCGACTTTTGGTAGTTTTCCTCGGCCTTTACAAAATTTCCCTCGGCTAAGAAAAGCTCACCAACCTGATAATAAATCTGGTCAGTGTAATCCGTATTTTTATCATCTTTTAATAAAGCTAAAAGTTGTTGTTCCTTATTGAGTTTTTCTCCGTTTAGTAATGCTTTCAGCTTAATCCGGTTCAAATTGGCATGGAAATACATCTCAAAAGGGGCATTGCTTTTTTCAACTTTAGTGAAGTTAGCATAAGCATCCTGGATATTTTTCTCTTTTTCCTGTAACTGTGCCAGTATAAAGCGCCAACGGATACGCAATTGTTTTTCTGCAGGAAGAGCAATTGCGGATTCTAAGAATAGAATAGCCTCTTTATTGCGTTTTTGATAGATGCGCATTTGAGCGGCTGTGGCCAGAGGCTCGGCGAGGTCTTTTTTTAACTGATCGGAAGCGCGCAACATGGTATCGATAATTTTATCAGCCAATGCCATATTGTTGAGTTCCATTTGGCTGCGTGCTTTCCAGTTCATGGCCATGATAAACGTCTTCAAGTCAGCATTGTAGGTTTTGGCCGTATAATCAAAGTATTCTGATGCGATAAAATAATTGCCTTTAAGGTAATTAGCCTTGCCTAAAAGCATGTAGGCATCGTCAATATAATTACTGAAACTTTTATCGTTGATAATGGTTTGTCCTTTGGTAATTACATCGTCAAGCTGTTTATTGGCAGCCCCAGGTGTGAGTACTAAATTTATCTGTGGTTCAGGATCGAGGAAAACCGGCAAGATTTTTTCGTAATTATCCGCATAACTTTGCAGCAGATTCTCATTGTATTCGCTTAGTAAAACATTGGCATTATAGATATAGTTGTATTTGGCGGTTAGGTTTTGAAACCTACGATCTACTGCGGTATCTTTATTTGCTACACAGCCATAAATAAAAATACTGATGAGGATAAGGAAGGGATTTAAGTTTTTGTTAGCGTAATTTTTCAAGTATGATAAATCTCTTAGGTAATGTATGATAACAATATATGTAGAAAAATATTTTATTTGGCAACAAATTTTAATTATTCAAAGTTAATTTAATTATTGCATTAAAAAATGGAAAATCCGAAAGAAGAAGATACAAAGAAAAAGGTAAATGCAGCGGCCAAATATTCTGCTATTGGTTTCCAGATGATCGCAACAATAGGCTTGCTTACCTTTATCGGCTATAAGATTGATGAACACCGGAACAGCAAAACCAATTTAATTACTGCTGCTTTTGCATTGGCAGGGGTGGGTATAGCGCTTTATCAGGCCATTAGGCAAGTTACCAGAGGTTAGTTATCAGTTGGCAGTTATCAATTTTCAGTAGCAGTTTTCGGTTAACCCAACTAATATGTAACGATTTTCTATTTCCGATTAACCAGTTCAAACGGGTTGACCAATACCAGCCTCCATAATATTTCTTTTTCGTAATACTTACTTGATACTAAAAACCTTATCTTTGCAAAAGTTTTTATCTGCTAATAAATTATACATTGACCCTAGCCAAATTTACCAGTATCTATTTCATTTTCGTAGGCTTATTAATAGGCATTGTTGCCGTCTTACCACTAGTTTTTCCTGCTAGACAGCTTTTTGTTAGCAATTTTTGGGTGATGTTTGGCTTTTTGGCTGGTATCAGTTATATCGCCTATCTATTGGTTGACATTGGTATAAAACGTGATCCCGAGGTGGGTATAATGGCTATTATGGGATCAATTGCGGTAAAGATGATTTTTTGTATGGCTTTTGTATTGATTTACAGTATAAAAGCAAAGGGAATTGGAGCTGTATTTCTGCTTAATTTTTTTTCTTTATATTTATTGTTTACGGTCTTTGAAGTTTACTGTTTGTTACGTAACTTGCGCCACCAAAATTTAAAGTAAAAAACTGCCAATAAATGGATTGTAACCGAGTTTTTGTGTCTAAAGTTAAAAGGCTAACTGTTGTTTTTACGCTTTTAATCGCGTTTTTATCTATCAAAATTGATACTTTCGCTCAAGTTGATAGCGCTGTTTTACCTGTTGATAGCGCTGTTGCGGAGTCTGCATATGCTGTCTCTGGAGAACATGGAGCTGAAGCCAATCATGGTAAAGAAAAATTCGAGCCTACCAAAGTTATTATGGAACACATTGCCGATTCGCACATGTGGCATCTTTGGGGGCATACTTCATTGCCTCTTCCGGTAATTTTATATACGCCTAATGGTTTAGAGGTTTTCTCATCAGGTAACTTTCACCATGGTGAACACGATTATAATGGTAAATACAATAACTATCGTTTAGAAGAAGGTCATATTAAAGTGGTTGCCGCTGACGGTAAAGTTGATGAAGAAGCGAGTAAAGCTATTTTAGATTTCTCGATCACTAAAAATGTTGCGGCAATGTTTGTGGCAATTCTGGTAATACTTATCGTATTTATTTCGGTTGCGGGAGCTTACAAAAAACGTGCTGGTAAAGCACCTAGAGGTTTACAATCCTTTATCGAGCCTGTTGTGCTTTTTGTAAGAGATGATATTGCTAAACCAAATATTGGTCATAAATATGCGAAATTTATGCCTTATTTATTGACTACATTTTTCTTTATTCTATTCAATAACTTATTTGGTTTAATTCCGATTTTTCCGGGCGGTGCCAACGTAACCGGTAATATTGCCCTCACTTTTGTGATGGCCTTAGGTACTTTGATTATCGTTAACATCAATGGTAACAAATATTATTGGAAACACATTTTCAGACCAGATGTTCCTTTTTGGTTATATCCAATCATGATTCCTGTGGAATTGATCGGTATTATTTCTAAGCCTTTCGCTTTAATGGTACGTTTGTTTGCAAACATCACCGCTGGTCACATTATCGTATTAAGTTTAATTTCCTTAATCTTTATTTTCGAAACATTGGCTATCGCCCCAGTTTCTGTTGCATTCGTATTGTTTATGGATGTATTGGAATTATTGGTGGCATTTTTACAGGCCTTTATTTTTACCTTATTAACTGCCTTGTTTATTGGGATGGCAGTAGAAGAACATCATTAATAGAAAACTATTTTTTACAAATTAATATAAATTAAATTAGTTATGGTAGGTTCAATCGCGGCAATCGGTGCCGGTTTAGCAGTAATCGGTGCAGGTATCGGTATCGGTCAAGTAGGTGGTAAAGCAATGGAAGGTATTGCTCGTCAACCAGAAGCTGCATCAAAAATTCAGACTGCAATGATTATCGCTGCTGCCCTTATTGAGGGTGCTGCTTTATTCGGTGTGGTAGTTGCATTATTAGGTAACAATCCTCAATAATTCAAACTGAAAAATTTAGGTTGGGTATTTAACGATTGGTTATTTACCCCGCCTTATTAAAAAGATTGTTTTTAAAAAATTAGATAAGAAATGGAATTAGTAACCCCAAGCATAGGATTGGTTTTTTGGACATCATTAGCATTCATCTGCTTATTGATCTTACTTAGAAAATTTGCATGGAAACCTATTTTAGGTGCAATTCACGAACGTGAGCAAAGCATTGATGAGGCTCTAAACAAAGCTGAATTGGCTAAACAGGAAATGGCCCGTTTAACCAGCCAGAACCAGGATTTAATGCAACAGGCCCGTGCCGAACGCGACGAGATTTTAAAGGAAGCTAAAACCTTAAAAGATAGTATTTTAAACGAGGCTAAAAAACAAGCTCAGGTTGAAGGTGCTAAATTGATCGAGAAAGCTAAAATCGAGATTGAAAACCAAAAGAAAGCAGCTTTAGCTGAAGTTAAAGATCAGGTTTCTACTTTATCATTAGAAATTGCAGAACGTGTTTTGCGTACACAATTGGATGATAAAACCAAACAGGAAGCATTAGTGGCTAACTTGTTAAAAGACGTTGAATTAAATTAAGCGTATTGCGTAAAGCGGTTAAGCGTGCCAAACGCCGAACACTTAGCGCCAACCGAAATAAATATGTCAGAAATTAAAGTTGCAAGCAGATACGCCAAGTCATTGATAGATCTTGCCATTGAGAACAATGCGCTGCAAGATGCCTATAATGATATGGTTTTATTTGAAAAAGTGGTTGATGAAACCCCTGAGCTGGAAGCGATATTAAATAACCCAATTGTACCTTTAGATAAAAAAACCGGAATTTTAAATGGTATTTTTGCTGATAAGGTGGGTAAGTTAACCATCACGTTCTTCAAAACCGTAGTTAACAAAGGCCGTTCGGCTATTTTATTTGCTACTGCAAAACAGTTTGTTCAACAATACAATCAGATTAAAGGTATCGTTACTGCTGATGTTATTTCTGCTACAGCGCTAGGTGCTGAAGCTAAGGAACAGATTGTTGCCATTGTGAAAAAGGAATTAGGTGCCAATCAGGTAATTGTTAATGAAAAAGTTAACGAGAAATTAATTGGTGGTTTTATATTAAAAGTTGGCGATAAGCAATTTGATGCCAGTATAGCCAGTGGTTTAAGTAAACTTAAAAAAGAATTTGCGCAGTAAGCGCTAGGCGATAAGCGAATAGCGTTTTGCGTAATGCGTTGATTCGCAAATGGCCTAAAAAATATTGTGAAGCGTATGTGTAGGCGATATAACGCCAGGTGCCCAGCGCTAAGCACAAAACAAATATTGCGATAAGCGGATGGCGATTAAATGCCAGGCGCCATGCGCTAAGCACTAAACATTTATAAAAAGATATAAAGTAAAATTATGGTAGAGGTAAGACCAGACGAAGTATCGGCAATTATCAGACAGCAATTGGCGGGCTTCAAATCAGAAACCGAACTGGAAGAAGTTGGTACCGTGTTGCAAGTAGGCGACGGTATTGCCCGCGTTTACGGTTTAACTAAAGTTCAATCAGGAGAGTTGGTTGAATTTGCAAACGGACTTCAGGGTATCGTATTAAACCTTGAAGAAGATAACGTTGGTGTGGTACTTTTAGGTGCTTCTGACGAGATCAAAGAAGGTGATACCATTAAACGTACCAAAAAAATTGCCTCTATTAAAGTTGGTGAAGGTATGCTTGGCCGTGTGGTAAATACTTTAGGTGAGCCTTTAGATGGTAAAGGTCCAATCTTAGGTGAAACCTACGAAATGCCTTTAGAGCGTAAAGCACCAGGTGTAATTTACCGTCAACCGGTAAATGAGCCTTTACAAACTGGTATTAAAGCAATCGATGCAATGATTCCAATCGGTCGTGGTCAACGTGAGTTGGTTATCGGCGACCGTCAGATTGGTAAAACTGCCGTTTGTATCGATACCATTATCAATCAAAAAGAATTTTATGAAGCAGGCCAGCCTGTGTTCTGTATTTATGTAGCTATCGGTCAGAAAAACTCAACCGTTGCCAACATTGTACGTACATTAGAAGAAAACGGCGCTTTACCATATACCGTTGTTGTTGCTGCTTCGGCTGCAGATCCTGCTCCAATGCAGTTCTATGCTCCGTTTGCAGGTGCTGCAATTGGTGAGTTTTTCCGTGACACAGGTAAACCAGCATTAATTGTTTATGATGATTTATCTAAACAAGCTGTGGCTTACCGTGAGGTGTCTTTATTACTTCGTCGTCCACCGGGCCGTGAGGCTTATCCTGGTGACGTTTTCTACTTACACAGTCGTTTGTTAGAAAGAGCTGCGAAGATCAACGCTAATGATGATATCGCTAAAAACATGAACGATTTACCAGAATCGATTAAACATATCGTTAAAGGTGGTGGTTCATTAACTGCGCTTCCAATTATCGAAACACAAGCAGGAGACGTTTCTGCCTATATCCCAACCAACGTAATTTCGATTACTGATGGTCAGATCTTCTTAGAGTCGAACTTATTCAACTCTGGTATCCGTCCGGCAATCAACGTAGGTATCTCGGTATCACGTGTGGGTGGTAACGCGCAGATCAAATCGATGAAAAAGGTAGCAGGTACTTTAAAATTAGATCAGGCTCAATACCGTGAGTTAGAGGCTTTCTCTAAATTCGGTTCTGACTTAGATGCTGCCACTAAATCAGTATTGGATAAAGGTGCACGTAACGTAGAAATGTTGAAACAAGCACAGTTTACTCCATTTACTGTAGAGAAACAGGTTGCAATTGTTTATGCTGGTACTAAAAACTTAATGCGTAACGTTCCGATTAACAAAGTAAAAGAATTTGAAACTGAATTCTTAACTCAATTGGAACTACGTCATCCTGAAACTTTAGCGGCTTTAAAAGCTGGTAAATTTGATGATAACATTACTGGTGTTTTGGATACAGTAGCAAAAGAGATTTCAAGTAAATATTAATTAGATACAAGTAGCGAGTATCAAGTATCAAGACAGGTAAATTAATCCAATCTTGATACCTGATACTTAATACTCGATACTTAAAAAATGGCTAATTTAAAAGAAGTAAGAAACCGGATTGCATCGGTACAGTCAACACAGCAGATCACCAAGGCTATGAAAATGGTTTCGGCAGCTAAGTTGAAACGTGCCACTAATGCAATTATCGCTTTGCGTCCTTATGCAACTAAACTGAAAGAGATTTTAGGCAATCTGTCTGCAAGTTTAGAAGGGTCTTCATCACCATTTATTCAGGAGCGTGAGCCCAATAAGGTTTTAATTGTTACTGTTTCATCAAACCGTGGTTTGGCTGGAGCATTTAACATGAACGTAATTAAAGCGGCCAACAATTTAATTGCTGAGAAGTATAGCGAACAGTTGAAAAACGGTAATGTGAGCATTATTTCTATCGGTAAGAAAACACAGGATTTTTACGAGAAACGCAAGTACAACGTTATAGGTAACAATAACGAAATATTTTCAGCCCTAACTTTCGAAAATGTAACCAAAATTACAGACGCGATTATGGCTGGTTTCGTTAAAGGTGAGTTTGATAAAGTAGAAGTGGTGTATAACCGTTTTAGAAATGCGGCTGTACAGTTTATTACTACTGAACAGTTATTACCTTTGCCAAAAGCTGAAACAGTAGCAGAGACCAAAACGGAGAAAAAAACAACTAATGTTGATTATATTTTAGAGCCTTCTCAAGAAGAAATTGTAGAGCAGTTAATTCCTAAGTCAATTAAAATCCAGTTATACAAAGCAGTGTTGGATTCTCATGCTTCTGAGCATGGTGCACGTATGACATCAATGGATAAAGCAACTGAAAATGCAGGTGAATTATTAAAAGCTTTAAAACTTTCATATAACCAGGCACGTCAGGCAGCCATTACAACCGAGTTAACCGAGATTGTAAGTGGTGCAGCAGCGCTTGAAGGATAATTATTAAATCGGCATTTGGAGCTATAATCCTGAAATTTAATGTCAAAATATAACAGCCTATTTCTTAACTGGAATAGGTTTTTTTGTCTATGTAAACATTGTAATCCAAAATAATTATGTTTTTTATGGATTGTAATCCAAAATAATTATGTTTTTTATGGATTATAATCCAGAATAATTATACTTTTGTATATGCTATTTTATTATGATTGTTCGTAAACAATTGAATTATGCTTTTAAAAGGCTTTTTAAGGGGAAAGCCTTTATCATCTTTGGACCACGCCAAACGGGCAAAACTACTTTTGTAGAGCAGTTATTGGCTAAGGTTGATAAAAAGACCTTATACCTAAATGGTGATGATGCTGATGTACGTGAAACTTTAGCTAAGCCCAATGCGGCACAAATAGCAAAAATACTTTTAGGCTATGAAGTACTTTTTATAGATGAAGCGCAACGGATCAACGATATAGGTTTACTTATTAAAATTATTGTAGATCGCTTTAAACCGGTTCAGGTTATTGCTACGGGTTCATCAGCGTTTGAGTTATCAGGTAAAATAAACGAGCCCCTAACCGGTAGAAAATACGAAATGATGCTTTTGCCGTTTTCATACGCAGAGCTGGTAAATGAAACTGATTTTATTACCGAAGAGCGATCGTTGGAACAGCGGTTAGTTTATGGCTCCTATCCAGAAATCATTAACGATCCGCAGAACGCAGAAGAACATTTAAAATTACTTGCAGATAGTTATCTATATAAAGACCTCTTTACTTTGGAGGATGTTAAAAAGCCATTGCTTTTCGAAAAAATTGTAAAGGCCCTGGCGTTGCAGGTTGGGAGCGAAGTTAACTTTTCTGAGTTGGCACAATTGGTAAAGGCTGATCAGAAAACGGTTGATAAATACATCAGTCTGCTCGAAAAATCATTTGTTATTTTTACCCTGCCAGCCTTTGCGGGCAATGTGCGTAATGAAATTAAAAAAAATAAGAAAATCTATTTTTATGATACTGGTATTGTAAATGCCATCACAAGGAATTTTAATCCCCTTGCCAATCGAAATGATGTGGGTGCACTTTTCGAAAATTATATGATTGCTGAACGGATGAAGTTTTTGCACCAGAACCAGATGGAAGCGGAATGCTTTTTCTGGCGTACCACGCAACAACAGGAAATTGATTATATTGAAAAAACTAAGGAGAAATTTTTGGCTGTTGAATTTAAATGGAGCGAAAGAGGGAAAAATAAAATTCCGCTTACTTTTACAAATGCTTACCCTGATGTAGAAACATTAGTAATATCAAAAGCTGATAGGGGAACTTTTTTGAACGGTTAAACATATCTTTGTTGTATAATATTAATACATGAAAAAATACATCCTCATCAGCCTATCACTCATTCCGTTTTTTGCCGCAGCCCAAAATCCTGCCCGCGATTATACCAATGCTGTGCTTTGGCAGCAAACATCGGGAGAATACCGTGCACTTTGTTTCCAAGCCTACAATTTTGCACGCTTGTCATTAAAAGAGGCCTTGTGGGCCGATACAAGTAAAAGGCCAAATTGTGTGATTGTTGATATTGATGAAACCGTTTTAGACAACTCCGCTTTTCAAGGCCATGAAATTAAAAAGGGACAGAGTTATGTACCTGCAGACTGGACCGAATGGACCAATCTGGCTCAGGCTGATACGGTTCCGGGCGCATTGTCTTTTTTGAAGTTTGCCGCGTCAAAAAATATCGAAACTTTTTATGTGAGTAACCGCGATGAAAAGGATTATGCAGCTACTTTAAAAAACCTGCAACATTTTGGTTTTCCTTATGCAGATGATGCACATTTAGTGGTTTCAAAAGGAAGTTCAAATAAAGAACCACGTCGCCAAAAAATTAGCGAAACGCATGATGTTTTATTATTATGTGGTGATAATTTAAGCGATTTCAGCAACATTTTTTATCGCGAAAATAAAAATACATTCGAGCAGGTAAATGCCAACCAGAAGCTATTTGGATCGAAGTATATTATGTTGCCAAACCCCATGTACGGGGATTGGGAAAAGCCTTTGTATCAGGGAGAAAAACTTAGTGACAAAGATAAAGCGAAACAAAGGTTAGAACGATTAAAAAGTTACTAAGTTTTATAAATATTCGGCAATAAGTATTACTTTTGCTGCATCATAAAAATAAAGATTATGGAGAACAACGAATTAAAGCACAATACAGAAAGTATGAAAACGGCTAACCAGCCCGGAATTTATAAATTAATGATTTTTGGTGTACTGGTTTGCATAGTGGGTACTTATGCACGTTTCGCTTACGATTCTTGGCAAGTGTCTTTAGCATCCTGGATTGTTTTGTTCATCGGTGCAATTATTGCCATTAAAGGTGTATTCAAAATATTAGACGCATAAGCGATCTATTATCAAAATATAAAGCCGGTTATGTTTATTCATCATCGGCTTTTTTGTTTAAAGGAAATCTCAGATTCTAGGAAAAGATAGGCTTAGACAAATTTTTGTGTTCTTTTTTAAAAGCAGTTTCCTGTGTGCATCGGTTCCGAAAGCCCTGCCATCCGCTTTACTTCACTGCGTTCGTGCCCGCTCCTGTCAGGTTTAATTTACTTAGGCAGACCTTTCTATTCTAAATAAGATAGCTTTTAGCTTTCGGGTTATATTGCAGCAGGCATTTTTGTTTTTTAATTTATGGAAATACAGGTTACATAACATCTCTATATAAACATTTGATTTTTGGGTTACCTAAAGCACTTTGTAGTATTAAGTTAAAAGAGCGTTGCAAACCAACCCAAAAACGCAAAACTTCTAATGGCCATTTGAAGCAAATATTTAAAATGATTATTTATTTAGAACCACACAATCATGAAAAGGAATATTATTGCTATAGCCATAGTTTTAACAATTTTTGGCTGCCAAAAATCGAACGAAAAGTATGCCAACACCGAAGCTATCACAGCAAATGAATTAATAGCGCCAGCAGATAGCACCGCAGTAGAGAAAATTATCAAAACTGCCGATATGCGTTTTAGGGTTAAGAATGTTCAACATACCAAAGAGCAGCTTAGCAAAACGATCAAAGCGGAAGGTGGGACTGTTGCTGAGTTTTCTATTGAAAGCACTATTCAGGAAACGGATAAAGTAAAACAATCTACCGACTCGTTAAAAGAAATTACAGCCTATCGCACTGAAGGTTATCTGGTGGCAAAGGTACCGTCTGAGAAGCTGGACGAATTTACCAATACCATTGCAAAAATGGCGGTCTTTGTAGATCACCAATCGATGAAGCTGGATGATCAGAGTATTGCTTATTTGGCCAATAAATTGAAAGCACAAAACCGGGTCGACGCAGTTAAAAAGATTAATAAAGTAGCTTCAAAGAAAAGTGCTAACGTGGAATCATCCCTTCATATTAAAGACGATTATGTAGATAAGAAAATCGAGAATATGCAGATCGATAGCCGGGTGAAATTCAGTACCATCATCCTAAATTTTTATCAGGATAATACCGTAAAAACCATGATTGTTGCCAATGATAATTTGTATGATTACCGTCCCGCATTTATAAACAGGCTTTGGTTAGGCATTGTAAATGGCTGGACCATTTTTAAAGAGATTATTATTGCTGTTTCCAATTTGTGGATGTTAATATTGGTTGGTTTTGGGGTGTTTTTTATTGTGAAGTATTTTGTCCGGAAGAATAAAATACAGCGTGAATTGAGAACAAAGCAGCTATTTGAAAATCAGGCTTAATTTTGAACTATAGTTCGTGTCTGCACGAACTATTTATTCTCTGCCAAGAAAGATTGCTTCACACTTTACCATAGGCCGGGCTTCGGTTCGCAATGACGGATTGAGACCTTACGACCTAACCTTTTATCTTGATATTTGTTTTTTTAATATTCAGTATTTTTTTATGCCATGGTTCGTGTCTGCACGAACCATTTTATTTGGATTGCCTCACTCTTTTACCTTCGGTTCGCTATGACGATTGAGACGCTATGGCTAACCTTTTAGCTTAGTATTTGTTTTTTTAATTCCAGTCACTTTTGTTTTATTATCGCTTACAAAAGATTCCCAGCCCGAATAGGTTTTAGATTTACCACCTGCAGTAATTTTCTGAAAAGAATGGCAAACGGCAACAGCCAAGCCATCGGTTGCATCTAAAAACTCTGGTGTTTCTTTAAAATTGAGTAAACGTTGCAGCATGGCGGCTACCTGCTCTTTGGTGGCGTTTCCGCTGCCGGTAATGGATTGTTTGATCTTCCTTGGAGAATATTCAGTTACAGGTACATTTCTGGAAAGTGCGGCTGCAATGGCAATGCCTTGTGCACGGCCAAGTTTCAATAGTACCTGGATGTTTTTACCATAAAATGGGGCTTCTATGGCCAATACATCAGGTTTATACTGTTCCATCAGTACTACCGTTTTTTCGAATATCCGTTGAAGCTTAAGGAAGGGATCGTCCAAATGGGTCATTTTTACCACCCCCAAACTGATCAGTTCCGTTTTATTTCCCTTCTCCAAAATTACGCCATAACCCATCACCGCAGTGCCCGGATCAATGCCCATAATTACCCGTTCCTTTTTTTCGTTCAACATTACGGCAATATTAAGCATATTTGCAAATAAAAACAGAATCTTGACTGGCAGGCAAAAGAAAATATTATCACTTTTTATCAAAGTTGCAATTGTAATATTTGCCTTTTGGTTTATTTATCATAAACTGGTTGCTAATAAAAATCTTCACGATTTCAGTACCTTATTAAATGGAATTCCTCTTGTAGAAATTATCACGGTAATCGGAATAGTAGTGCTGCTAATGTTTGTAAACTGGTTTTTAGAAGCAGGCAAATGGAAATACCTCATGAGCCATATCGAACCGATCAGTTTTTACAGGGCCATCGAATCTGTTTTCTGTGGTTTAACGCTTGCTATTTTTACTCCCAATAGATTGGGAGAATATGGTGGTCGCGTATTTTTTCTTTCACCCCGCAGAAGGATTGTTGGGATAGTGGCCATGAGCGTAGGCAGTATCGGTCAGTTGGTATTAACCAATGTTTTTGGTGCCATTGCAACCTGCTTTTTCGTATACCGCTTCATCGCGATCGATAAGGTAATATTTATTGCTTTGGTTTTTTTTGCGGTAATTTTTTGTCTGTTTTTTCTGGTATTTTACTTTAATATCCGTTGGTTGAACGGGATTTTATTGTCTTTCAAATTCACCAGAAAATATAAGAAATTTTATAGCATTTTGGCCCGGTACAAGAAAAGGGAGCTATTCAAAATTATTATCTACTGCCTTGCCCGTTACCTGATATTCAGTTCGCAATATTTTATCCTTTTCGTTTGGCTGGTTCCCGGCTTGCATTATGCAGATATTGTAATGATGACCTGTTTGCTGTTTTTGGTACAGTCGGCATTACCTTCATTAGATCTTTTCGATGTAGGCATCAGGAGTGTTACTGCGGTTGAGCTATTTAAACATGTGACAGACCAGCATGTGGCAGTTATTGCATGTACTGCCAGTATTTGGCTCATTAATATTATAATTCCTGCTATCTTAGGTACTTATTTCGTTTTTAAACTCAATTTTTTTGGAAGTCTTAAATCTAACTAGTTTATTTTCTGCTGCGCTGACCTTAATTTATGGTTTTTTGGTATTTAATTTTATCAGAGGGTGGCATAACCTCATCTATTTTACGCCGCAAAAATCTGATCCTCGAACCAAGGTTTCTATTATTGTTGCTGCAAGAGATGAAGAAGAGAATATCAATAAAACGATTGATGATCTGATTACCCAGCAATATCCTAAAGCTTTAACGGAGATTATCATTATTGATGACCATTCTACAGACAGAACAGCAGAAATTGTGTTAAGTTATGCCGATCGTAATGTAAAACTGATTAAGTTAAACGAAGATCGGGCGTTAAACTCTTATAAGAAAAAAGCCATACAAACAGCTATCGGCACCTGCTCCGGGGATTTAATTATTACAACCGATGCCGATTGCAGGATGGGGCCTAACTGGTTAGGTACAATTGTAAATCTGTATGAAGAAAAAAACTATAAAATGATTTCTTCGCCCGTTGCTTATTTTCAGGAGAAGAGTTTCTTTGAACGCTTACAATCTTTAGAATTTCTTTATCTGATTGGTTTAGGGGCTTCTACCATTGGAAATAAACAACCATCAACTTGTAACGGTGCAAATTTGGCTTACGAGAAAACAACCTTTTATGAAGTTGGGGGCTTTCAAGGTATAGATGATCTGGCATCTGGCGACGATGAGCTACTATTGCATAAAATTGCAGCTAAATATCCGGATCAGATCGGTTTCCTCAAAAATAGGGAAGCTATTGTGTACACCCATGCAAAAGAAACTTTGGGCGGATTTATTCAACAGCGTAAACGCTGGGCTTCTAAGAGTACCCGTTATAAAAATAAGGCTATAATTGTGTTAGGGGTGCTGATTTGGATCTTTAACCTTTCTATTCTCGCAAATTTTATTGCCGGACTTTTTATTCCGGGATTTTTGGCCATTACATTTTATCAATTGCTGGTTAAAATGGTTTTAGAAACACTATTTTTATGGGATGTAACGGGCTTTGCCAAGAGGCGGAGTTTACTCATTTTGATACCTGTTTTAAATGTGCTTCATGTAATTTACATGGTGTACATCGGCATTGCCGGAAACAGTGGGAAATACAATTGGAAAGGTAGAATGGTTAGATAATGGATAATAGCCCATCAAAAAAAGTATGGTTAAAGTTTAAGCGGAATAAGCTTGCCTTTGGCGGGCTGATCTTTATCTTGCTATTGATGCTGATGGGCATTTTGGGTTATCTGATTATGCCAGATGATTCTCCAAATGCGAATGTACAAACGCTCCAGCTGAACAAAAAGAAACCTGGCAGCACTTTTACTTTCTTAATCACCAGCCATAACCCCAAAGTAGAAAAGGTTAACTTTTTTGAGCGAATGCTCAATGGGCAAACACCTACTTTTGAAAGCATCCCAATTACTTCTTACCAGATCAAAGGCGATAGCGTTTTTGTTCAGGAATATATAGGAGATGACGAAAAGGCCAAAGAAACTGTATACGAATTAAAAGATTTATGCCCCAGTTGCGTTTTGCCTTCAAAAGTAGGAACACCGCAAGCGCTCTTCGAAGAAGATAATATCTATACACGCACCTACATTTTGGGAACTGATATTTATGGGCGTGATTTATTAAGCCGATTGATTTTAGGCATCCGTGTCTCGTTATCTGTAGGTTTAATGGCCGTTCTGATTTCACTTTTTATCGGGGTGACTTTAGGGGCCATTGCAGGTTATTTTGGCGGCAGGATAGATGCTTCTATAAGTTGGTTTATGAATGTGGTTTGGTCGCTACCCTCGTTACTGCTCGTCATTGCGATATCATTTGCCTTAGGGAAGGGATTCTGGCAGATATTTATCGCTGTAGGTTTATCAACCTGGGTAGATGTGGCCAGACTGGTACGCGGGCAGGTGATGGCCTTAAAAGAAGTAGAATTTGTAGAAGCAGCAAGGGCACTGGGTTTTGGTACAGCCAGAACCATTATGAGGCATATATTGCCCAATATCGCCGGACCTATATTGGTTGTGGCTTCTTCTAACTTTGCATCGGCTATATTGCTGGAAACTGGATTAAGCTTTTTGGGCTTTGGCGCACAGCCACCTATGCCAAGCTGGGGTAGTATGATTAAAGAACATTATGGCTATATCATTATGGATGCAGCATATCTAGCTGTTTTGCCTGGTTTGGCTATTATGTTTACCGTTTATGCCTTTAATGTTCTTGCAATAGGCTTACGGGATGCCTTTGATGTTAAAGGACAAAATGTAACGGTTTAATCATCATCTTAAAATATAGGCTGTATCATATTTGAAACATTAGCATCCCAAACAAGTTGGGAATGACGAGCGATCGAGAAATGTTGACTAATAAAATTTATCTATTAATCATATTGAATTTTAACAATAAATTATTCCTCGGAATGGCTATAAATATTGATGATACAGCCTATTAATTTAATTGCAAGAACTTTATTAAATTGAGTTTACTTCACTTTTTTCTTATCAAATGAAAATCGTCGTGCTATACTGAAACCCCAACGGTATTGCCCTTTAAGCCAGGAAGTATTGGTGTCGGTAATAAACTGCGACTCCTGAATGGCGGTTGCATTAGTGAAATTGAGGTGAAAAATATGCCCTCCCGTTTCAAACTCAAGTCCGGCACCAAGCGTTTTATAATATTTTGTATCCAGTGTACTTTCGAGATATGTTTCTTTGTTTTTATCCCTGAATGGAATGGTATAATCTGCCACGAAGGCCATGCGTTTGGTAATTTTGATACGTCCACCGATGGATAGGGCAAGCATATCGTTCTGATCACCAAAAACAGTAAAATTGCGGTGTACATAAGATGGCATGACGAGCATCGAAAAATTCGGGTTAAACTTTCTGGCAATCACCGCCTGCGCCACATAGGTTAATCGATCTTTGAATCCGCCAAATGCATTTGCTGCGGCAGGATCGGTTGATGCTTTCGTAGCGGAAATGGTAGTGCTACCAAATAAAGTTATCGCCACAGGTATTTTATCATCAGTGGTTTGCTCCAGCAACCGATATTTTAAGTTTCCTTCATAAAGCTGTGTAACTACCCCTGCACCTTTGGCCCTTGCTAAACCTATGGAAAGCCTATCGCTGATTCCATATTCAAAACCAATGCGAATATCCGTCGACTGATCTAGTCCAAAAAAGTTTTTGGTACCACCTGCACTGCCTGCAATATCACCAAAACGATGATCTACCCTAAAATCCAGTTCATTTTTATAAATGGTTTCGTTGGTTTGGATGTTGATCAGTTTGGGGGCTTTAAACGTAGCCTTCACATTCCTTTTTTCCGTTGGCATCTGTAAGGCGTTTTCAAGCGAATCCTGTGCAAATGCCAAAGTAGGCAGAAGGGTAACTGATAGATATAAAAGAGATTTTAGACGAAATTTCATAAATTTATTTTTTGGGTTGATAAATAGCGGTTACTTTAACCTGGATGGTTTCTGCAATCTGCTTGAAAACGATCGTTGGGACTTTGATGTCGTGATCAGCCAGTTTTACATTAAATGTAGAAGTAGCTTTCACCTCATCGGCGGTGATGATGATTGATCCTTTGGTGGTATATGCTCTGGTTATGCCATGGATCTGCAGGTTACCCTTAACAGTTACCGGATAAGTACCTGGTTTTGAAAAATCGATCTGCTCTACAATTTTCCCTTTAAAATCAGAAGTAGGATACTTATCACTTTCTATATAATTTTCGTTAAAATGCTCCTGCATCAGTTTTTTCTTAAACTGAAAAGAGGTATTGTTGATTTTGAAAATGATATCGTTGGTTTGGGTATTGAGTGCCGAGGCACCTGTTTTGCTTTGGGCATCAATATCTTCTACTGGTGTTGAAGAAAAAAAGGAAGAATTAACGCTTTTACTTACCAAAATCTGTCCCTTTACACCTGTATATAATACCAAGGCTACTAATGTGAAAAATAATTTTTGCATCTGTAAATGTGTTTAAGTGCTAAATAAAACTGGCGTTAATATAAATGGGCTATTCCGGCATGCCTTTATCAAACCATGCCTGCAACAGTTCTCTTTCACTTGCCGTTAGGGAGCCTCCTTTTGGCATCGTTTTCGTAACCAACACGCTATTGGCTACACGGCTATCATTTTTAATAGATGCTATGCCATTAAATGCCCAAACTGATTTAAGTGCTCCGTCCGGACCATGGCAACTGTTACATTTGGTTTGGAAAAGTGCGCCTGCAAAATTGCTATAGGTTACATTGGCAGCAGTTACTGCGCTTGGGCCCGCAGGTGTTGTTGGTTTCAATTCCTCCGCTTGCCTTTTAGAACAGGCAAAAAGTAGGATGGTAATTGCGGCTAACGAGAAGCTTAAATTTTGTTTTTTCATAGCTATTTAATTAAAATTAATGACGGATTCATTTTTATATCCTCATGTTCGATTGCAGTGCAATTGAAATTTGCGGCGTGGCCAGTTTTTAATTTATGTTCTGTTTATTTAAAAACATAACCGTTTTTGTATTCATTACGGTCATGTAATTTCTAGTGAAATCTTAACCGTTACGTAATTTAATTAGGAATGGTTGCCTGAAAAAAAATAAAAAAAGCCGTTCCGATTTTCACATCGGAACGGCTTTCGAAATAAATTAAGCGTTTAATCTAATTTAGATTTTCCAACTTAACGGCAGCATAGCTTCAGTTTTGCTATTGAAAGCTTATCTCCAGGCTTTATATTGGTTAATTAAGCCGTTGGTAGAGCTATCGTGGCTCGATACTTTTTCGTTGCCTGCGAGTTCGGGCAGAATTTTTTTGGCTAGCTGTTTACCAAGTTCCACTCCCCATTGATCGAAACTAAAGATGTTCCAGATAATCCCCTGAACAAATATTTTATGTTCGTAAATGGCTACTAAGCTTCCTAATGTATAGGGCGTTACTTTCTTCAATAAAATAGAGTTTGTTGGTCGATTGCCTTCAAAAACTTTAAATGGTGCAATTTTTTCGATTTCCGAATCAGATTTACCTTCTTTTTTTAATTCGGCTGTTACTTCTTCTTCGGTTTTACCGTTCATTAAAGCTTCAGTTTGTGCAAAGAAATTCGATAATAAGATCGGATGATGATCCCCCAACGGATTTAAACTCTGTGCTGGTGCAATAAAATCAGCAGGAATAATCCGGGTTCCTTGATGAATTAATTGATAAAAGGCATGCTGGCCGTTAGTACCTGGCTCGCCCCAGATAATCGGTCCGGTTTCATAATCAACCTCATTACCGTTTCTATCCACATGTTTACCGTTGCTTTCCATGTCTCCCTGTTGGAAATAGGCGGCAAAACGGTGCATGTATTGGTCGTAAGGTAAAATAACCTGTGTTTCTGCATTATAGAAATTAATGTACCAAACGCCCAATAAGCCTAATATTACAGGCAAATTGCTTTCAAATTCAGCAGTTTTGAAGTGGTTATCAGTTGCATGTGCACCGGCCAATAGCTGTTTAAAATTGTCGAAGCCTATACTTAACGAGATAGACAAGCCGATAGCGCTCCATAAAGAGTAACGACCGCCAACCCAATCCCAAAACTCAAACATGTTTTCGGTATCGATACCAAAAGCAGAAACATCCTTCGCATTGGTAGATAATGCTGCAAAATGTTTGGCGATATCGCTTTCTTTGCCACCTTTTTCTAAAAACCAGGTACGGGCAGAGTGCGCGTTCGTCATGGTTTCCTGTGTGGTAAACGTTTTTGATGCCACCAGGAATAAGGTGGTTTCAGCATTTAGGTTGGCTAAAGTTTCAGCAATGTGCGTGCCGTCTATATTCGAAACGAAGTGAATATTTAAATGGTTTTTGTAGTGTTTTAAAGCTTCGGTAACCATTACCGGTCCTAAGTCCGATCCACCGATACCAATGTTCACTACATCAGTGATCGCTTTACCGGTATAACCTTTCCACTCGCCGCTGATGATGCTGTTGCTAAATTTCTCCATTTTAGCCAGTACTGCATTTACTTCTGGCATCACATCTTTGCCGTCAACTAAAATCGGTGTATTACTTAAATTGCGTAAGGCGATGTGAAGCACTGAACGGCCTTCAGTTTCATTAATCTTATCACCATTGTACATTGATTTTATGGCTTCATCTAATTTACACTCGCGCGCCAATTGAATTAATAGTGCTAATGTTTCATCGCTGATGCGGTTCTTGCTATAATCAAGTAGGATATCCTCAAAAAAAACAGAAAACTTATTAAAACGATCTGCATCTTCAGTAAAAAGATCCTTAATGCTTTTTTGATTAATATCTATAAAATGATCGGCTAAGTACTTGTAGGCCTCAGTTTCTGTGAAATTTATTTTAGGTAACATAATCTTTGTTTTTTTGTAAAAGTAATAAAGCAAAATTTTAAAATGGTCTTTTTAATGTGTTAAATCAATAAGAAATTTTAATTTATGGTAGATATTATAAAAGACTCATGATTGCAATTCAATATTTTGATTTTTGCCACCTAAGATGTTTAAAACACCTGTTTTTTGTTTCAATTCCATCTCTCCATAAAAATGCTTAGCTTAGAACACCTAAACTAAACCACCTGTTTATGAAAAAAATCTACCTGATTGGTTTTTCGCTCCTGGCATTAAATGCTTTTGCTCAAAAATCAAATTTAAGGCCATTAGTCTCGAAGAAAGCAGATGGCATAGAACAAAAAGTAATTACCTGGAGACGTGATTTTCACGAACATCCTGAACTGGGAAATACGGAAGTAAGAACAGCTGGTATTATTGCAAAACATTTAGAATCTTTAGGTATACAGGTAAAAACGGGCGTAGCCAAAACCGGAGTAGTTGGTATATTAAAAGGAGGGAAGCCCGGACCTGTTGTAGCACTGCGGGCTGATATGGATGGTTTGCCTGTTACCGAGCGTGTTGATGTTCCATTTGCCTCTAAAGTGAAAACGCAATATAATGGTCAGGAGGTTGGCGTAATGCATGCCTGTGGACACGATAGTCACGTGGCTATTTTGATGGGCGTGGCAGAAGTGTTGGCCGCTATACAAAAAGAAATACCAGGCACAGTTAAATTTATTTTTCAACCCGCTGAAGAAGGGGTGCCTGAAGGAGATGAAGGTGGAGCAGCATTAATGATCAAAGAAGGCGCACTTGAAAATCCTAAAGTCGATGTCATTTTTGGGCTGCATATCAATTCACAAACTGAAGTTGGCGATGTAACCTACCGTCCCGGTGGTACCATGGCCGCTGTAAACGATATGAAGATTACGGTAACCGGTCGGCAGGCACACGGTGCTTATCCCTGGAGCAGTATTGATCCTGTGGTGGTTTCAGCTCAGATTATCAATAACCTGCAAACCATTGTTAGCCGTAATTTAAACATAACCGAAAATCCGGGTGTGGTTACCATTGGTGCCATAAATGGTGGTGTGCGATCGAATATTATACCCGAAAAAGTAGAAATGCTGGGTACCGTTCGCAATTTCAGCAAAGAAGATGAGGCCATGTTTATCGAACGGATTAAAACCATTGCTACCAAAACAGCCGAGGCAGGTGGTGCAATAGCCGAAGTAAAAATCCCTTACAGTAACCATTATCCCGTTACCTTTAATAATATTGCACTCACCGAAAAAATGCTACCAAGCATGCAGGCAACTGCTGGAGCTGATCATGTAAAATTAAAACCACCTGTTACCGGTGCCGAAGATTTCTCTTTCTTTCAGGAAAAAGTGCCAGGTTTGTTTGTTTTTTTAGGCGGTATGCAAAAAGGTAAAGATCCTTTAAAGGCACCCTCGCACCATACCCCTGATTTTTACCTTGATGAAAGTGGTTTCGTATTGGGTGTTAAATTACTTTCTAACCTTACGCTGGATTATATGGCAATGAAGAAATAGGAGCTGATTTATCATTTCAATAGCCATTGGTTCGTATCATGTTAATTGATTAAGAGGAATATATTTGATTAATGAGCAGTATAGGTCTAGTTTAAATTGAAATCGCTTCTCGCCATGCGCGATGCTCAAAGCGATTTCCTATATTTGTTTCCATGACGAAAGAACAGATTCAGGATTTAAGAGACAGGGTAACGTCTCTAAGGAGGTATCTTTGACGTTGATGAGCTACTTTACGCCATTCGCGAAGAAGAAAAATTGACCATGGCGCCCGATTTCTGGGACGATCCAAAAAAAGCAGAAAAAATTCTGGCAGAAATTAGTTCAAAGAAAAAATGGACTGAAGGCTTTAACCAAACCCATAATGCGGTTGAGGATGCTGCCGTGATGTTTGATTTTTTTCAATCCGGAGATGCTTCGGAAGCTGAAATGAAAGAGCAGTTCGAAACTGGTAAACAAGCTGTAGAAGATCTAGAGCTTAAAAATATGCTCCGTAGCAAAGAAGATCAGCTTTCTGCTGTTATGCAGATTACTGCTGGAGCCGGTGGCACCGAAAGTTGCGATTGGGCTTATATGCTGATGCGTATGTACCTGATGTGGGGCGAAAAGAATGGCTATAAAATTACCGAACAGGACAGTCAGGAAGGGGAGATTGCAGGGATTAAATCGGTAACACTTCAGTTTGATGGTGATTTCTCTTACGGCTATCTCAAAGGCGAAAACGGGGTCCATCGTTTGGTTAGGATATCGCCTTTTGATTCGAATGCCCGCAGACATACTTCTTTTGCCTCCGTATATGTTTACCCTTTGGTTGACGATACCATTCAGATTGATATTAATCCAGCCGATATTGAATTTGAAACATTCAGGGCTGGTGGTGCCGGCGGGCAAAATGTAAACAAAGTTGAAACTGCAGTGCGTTTATACCACAAACCATCTGGCATTATCATCAAAAATCAGGAATCACGGTCGCAGTTGCAGAATAAAGAAAACGCCATCCGTTTGCTTAAATCTCAGTTATTCGAAATAGAAGAAAGAAAGCGCAACGAAGCCATTGCTGCGGTAGAAGGATCGAAGAAAAAGATAGAGTGGGGCTCGCAGATCAGAAGTTATGTTTTGGACGACCGACGGGTGAAAGACCATCGAACCAATTTCCAGACCTCTAACCCTGATGCAGTGTTAAACGGCGATATCAATGATTTTTTAAAGGCATATTTAATGGAGTTTTAAGCTGATAAATATAAAAAGGTTGTTTTCTAAGCTAATTTATTTATCATGAACATCATCGTTGAAGACAATAATGTTAAGCAAAACATGCTTGAAGCGAGTCAATTAATTTGGCGTGAGCACGGAAGAAAGCTTTTAATTATTTCGTTAACGTTTTTTGTTATGGGTGTTATTTTTTATTGTTATTTAAATAATTTGATTAAAAATACGCCAACTAATCAATCAATGGATAGGGAAATAGACCGGGAAGTACTATTTATCTGCTTTCTGTTATGCCTTTTCTTTTTAATTAGGTTTTTTAGAGCTAAACATACTTTCTTTACCAGGTTAAAGCGTGGTGTAAATCTAGTTTTTAATGACTCAAGTGTTAGAAAAATTCTGATTACAGATGAGGGAGTGGAGAGTATAACAGAATATTACAGTTCGTTCGTTAAATGGGAAATCGTTACCCATTTTAAAGTTTATGATAGACACCTTAGTATCAATAATTTATTAAGTTCTGCACCATTTTTTATTCCGACACATTTAATGAGTGATGAAGTCTATAAGTCACTATTGTTTTATCTTAAGTCGACAAAAAAAGAAATTAAATAGATATGAAATTCGGTTTAACCCTGGTTATCCTCGCTATATTAGTGATTGATCTGAAAGCACAAAAAATAATCCCATTGTACGACGGTAATATTCCAGGTGCAAAACCTACCCCGGCTACTTATGTTGAGCGTACAGAAGTGCGCAGCAACGGTACTTTGAACATCACCAAGGTATCGGTACCCACTATGATGGTTTTTGCTGCGCCAAAGGAAATAGCCACCGGAACAGCGGTAATTATTTGCCCTGGCGGTGGTTATAGTGGTTTAGCCTTTAGCCATGAAGGAACTGATGTGGCTAAGCGCTTTAATGCCATTGGTGTGACCGCTTTCGTGTTGAAATACCGTTTGCCGAGCGATGAAATTATGGTAGATAAAACCTATGGACCACTGCAAGATGCACAGCAGGCCATTTACCTGGTTAAAAAAAATGCCAAAAAATATGGAATTAATACCAGGAAGATTGGGATTATGGGTTTTTCTGCTGGTGGACATTTTGCTTCAACTTTAGTGGCCCATTATAATGATCTTAAAATTTCTAACCCTGAAAAAATAAATTTGAGACCAGCTTTTGCTGCATTAATTTATCCTGTAATCAGTTTCGAAGAATCGGTACATACAGGTACTATGAAGAATTTACTGGGACCAAATCCTGCCGATAGTTTTAAACATTATTTCTCTGCCAATGAAAATGTAAATAAAAAAACACCTCCTGCTTTTTTTGTCCATGCTAAAGACGATAAAACTGTTCCTTACGAAAATAGTATATTAATGAATGAGGCATTAAAGCAACATCATATTGATACCGATATTTATTTATACGAAAACGGCGGACATGGATTTGGCCTGATCAACAGAACTTCTGATGTGGATTGGTTTAACTTGTTGGCTAACTGGTTAAAAAAGGAGAAATTTTAATGTCTTCGTCAGATATTTTAACCTCTTAACCGGAAATTTTAATGCAAAAAACAATTAGGTATGTAATGGTAGCCCTGGTTGCAATCATTGCAATTAGGGCTGCAAAAATGAGGTTAATTGGAATACAGGGCTTAATTCTAAGGGAAATGGCTGCCAGTTGATGAGTTTGAATAGTGATATAGGTTTATCGGGGAAGTTATCCAATTTAAGTACGACGCTCAAGGTCGTGTTTCAAAGCTAAATAGTGGAGCAGAGACCAATACTTATGTTTATGCAGCAAATAAAATTATTGCTACTGATGAAACTGGTCACGTAGCGGAAATCATACTGCAGAACGGCAAGGCAATTTCTAGCGGTGCTAACGGCAACACTACAGTTGGAAGTGTTAGTTATGCTTATACACGAAAATATACTTATAGTGCTGAAGGATATTTAATTCTGGTGAAGAATTATTTGAATAACGAATTAAGCACAACCGATAACTTGACCTATGCAAACGGTTATTTGATAAGCGCAATTTCATTTGCAACGCATGGATGTTACAAAAAAAACAACAACTTACAGCTACTCGAGCGAAATTGGAATGAATGTATATGAAATCTCTGATCCACTTTCGGATCTGTTGATTATTTTCCCGGAAGATATTTTGGCAGGCAATCTAAAAATGTAATGATGAAAAGTGTGTCGAAAACTGTAGACCAGGATGGCGACCCTTTTAGCGATGAGACCATGACTTATACTTATCAATATGATGCTAAAGGAAATGCTACTTCTTTAAACTATGTCAATACCTCTACATTTTATCCATCGGGTAGGCCTGATGAAACGGAAAATTACACAGGAAAATTCCTTTTAACCTATAACTGCAAACAGATTTAAAAATTAATAAAAGCCTGATTGTAATTTAAACGAACTTGATCAATTATTCGGTAATGCTTTATAACCTTTTATCGTCCGATCAATTATATCTAAAAGGCCATCGCTATATTTATCATCAGTTAATTCCCAAAACATGATGCCATTTAATTTTTGATTAATTACATATTTGGTTTTTAAGGAAATTGATTTGGGATCATCAAAAGTAACAAAATACCTTGTTTGTGGATTGTAATAATAGGGCGCTTCGGCAGTTTTATCCCAATAGTAGGTATAGCCATTTTCGAGCGAAAATTGTTTGTCGAAATCTTTATAAGAAACGCCTCTTAAAAATTTTGTTGGCTGGTATAATCCTTGATTTGTTTCGGTAGTGTTTTCAAAAATACGGGCATAAAATGCTGCACCTAAAGCAATTTTCTGGGCAGGTACGCCTAAACCGATTAAAGCTTTTGCCGCATAATCTGCTGATAAGGTTTGTTGTGGGGTAGAATACAAGGGAGCATGGTGGCCACTTTGTGTTGCATATCCACTTACCAGGTCGTAACTCATTACGTTTACGCGGTTTACCAGTGGCATTACCTTATCCCATTCAAAGCAAGAGTCAATACAGTTTTTTGTGCCGCCTGCCGCAAAACTGATCTCGGCTTTTTTACCGAGTTTATTTCTCAGTTCTTTAATCAATAAAGTAAAGTTATGTTTGTCAGCTGGTGTATACCGGTGTCCGGGATAACCCATAACAGCCGGGTATTCCCAATCGATATCTATCCCATCGGCCTTAAAGAAATCTAAAAGTGCTTTTGTTGTTTTGGCAAATGTTTTTCGTCCTTCATTTCTGCTAAATACTTCCGAACAAGTTGCACAGGCGCTCCAGCCCCCCATAGCAATCATTACTTTTAAATCGGGGTTTCGTTTCTTCAACTCTACCATTTTCGAAATCAGTGCCGAATCTTTGGCTGATGTGATATTTAAACTGTCGCCCTTTAAGTGCCCGAAACTATAGATCAGATGACTGATCTTGTCAATCGGAAAACTATCAATAACCGAACCTTGACCTGTGTAGTAGGCAATAACATTTGGTTTAACTTTTTTTTGTGCCTGCAAACTGCCCGCGAAAAATACTAAGACCATTAAAAGACTAATTCTAGGTAGATTACCGATATTTCTAAACACAGGGTGAGGTATTTATTGGCTATTTTCTGCTAAAATATTTTGCAGTTCGTTTAATTCGGCTACTTTTTCGGTTGCTCCGGCATTTTCATAAGCCGAAATGAGGTTTCTGATTACCCGGCGGATAATATCGGTATTGCTGCAAGGTTTATAATACTCCGGCAAAGCCTCTAAGTTAAGCTGACGCAAAAATTGATCTACATCGTGTTTGCCAAAAATGTTACCCCTGTTAAAAGCATTGATATAAAATAGCACCCCATACTCGGTACCCTCCTGCCTACTATCGTCAATATAACCTAAAATAAAGTGCTGCGGTAAATTGATCCCATATACCGGCAGATCTAACTTTTGAGCCAAGGTAGAATAAATGATGGCTAAAGAAATCTGATTGCCTTTTTTGCTTTCTAATACCTGATTTAAGTAGGAGTTTTGCGGGTCGTGGTGGTTTTTAGTATTGCCACTAAAGCCATATTGCTGATATAAAACGTGGTTAATCAGTTTTACTTTCTCAACCGAACTCATTTCGTACTGCAGGCCAAGCCAGATATCTCTTTTGATCTCTTCAATTTGGTTAATTACCTTTTGTTCGTCTAAATCAGGATATTGATAGCGGTTGATGATCAAAGCGCCCTGCAGTAAATCAAAAGCGCCGCTTAAATACCAAAGATTTAGATCTTCTTTAACAGTTTTGAACTGGATTTGATGGACAATGTTTTCAATGCGTTCCTGCAGGAGTCCATCGAAAGATTGTTCCCAGGCATTTTCCAGGTAATGGATAACCTCACCACCATATTCAAGCAGTTTTTTCTCCACATGCTGGTACACTTCCTGGTCAGGATCGTCCAATAATTTAACTAAAGCACTTATCTCTGCGATATTTTCCATAAAACATACATACGTTTGCGGTGTTTAATTACTTTTGCAATATTATGCTATTTCAATTTATTACAGATTATCTTAAACACCGTTTAACAGCTAAGAGCCGGCACGGAACGCATTCGCCATTTGTGTATAAGCTCGCTGATGAGGTAATTTACGATTTTAACGAGAAATCTGAATATAAAAATATAGAGGAGCAGCGAAAAAAACTTTTTAATGACGATTCTATCATCACTGTTACCGACCTGGGTGCGGGCTCACATCTGAATAAAAACAGAACCAAGAAAGTCAGTCAAATTGCCAAGAACGCTTTAAAAAGCCCAAGATTAGCCAAGCTTATCTATCGGCTTGCTAGAAATACCAGAGCTAAAAGTGCGATCGAATTAGGTACTTGTTTAGGCATCACAACTGCTTATTTAGCAAAAACAGATGCCAAAACCAAGGTGATTACGATAGAAGGCTGTCCACAAACGGCAGCGGTGGCCAAGAAAAACTTCCAGGACCTGGATTTGGAAAATATCGAACTACATGTGGGTAATTTTGATTTAATTTTACCTGATATTATTGCCCGACAGCCAAGCCTTGATTTTGTTTACATTGACGGAAACCACCGTAAAGACGCTACCCTGAATTATTTTAAATGGTGCCTACCAAAAGTAACCGAAAATTCACTGCTGATTTTTGACGATATTTATTGGAGCGAAGGCATGAAAGAGGCCTGGACCGAAATTAAAAACCACCCTGATGTTACCGTGACCATCGATTTGTTTTGGATAGGTTTGGTTTACTTTAAAAAGGGGCAGGCCAAAGAGCATTTTAAACTTAAGTTTTAATCATCCATGCGAGAACCAAAACTGGCAGGTATTCAAAAACGATCAGCGTTATTTGTTTTGCTGATCAGCCTTTTCTCTGGCATTGCAGCCTACCTGCTTTCGTTGCTCTGTAAAATGGATACCCTTACCCATATCATGTTCGGGTGGGATATTTTTTGCCTCGTGCTCAATTCTCTGCATTGGTACATGTTTTTTCATACCTCTGCTGCCGAAACGCATTTAAAAGCCAAAATGCAGGATGAAACCCGTGGCGAAATTTTTGCCATTGTTGTGGTTTCTACCTTTGCCGGTTTACTTGCTGTAGTTTTACTGCTTATTAATAAAGATATCGAGCCGCTTGATCTCGTTATCGCTATACTGGGTATGTTTTTATCCTGGTTTTTGGTGCATACTACTTTTACGATGCGTTATGCCCATTTGTATTATGGCGATAACAATAAAGGAGCATCTGAAAAGGGCGGTTCGGGATTGGAGTTCCCAGGAAATGATGAACCTGATTTTATCGATTTTGCCTACTTTTCTTTTGTGTTGGGCATGACTTTTCAGGTTTCTGATGTCGAAATCTCAGATAGAGAAATCAGGCGACTTTCCCTTTTACATAGTCTGATTGCTTTTATATTCAATACCGTAATTGTAGCACTGACGATTAATGCGCTGGCGGGTTTAAGCAAATAATTCTTTTTGAAGGACTTACGGAGTTTGATTTGGTCTTGGCAGATTCTTTAGTAGATAGCAGTTTTTTGGAAATGAAGGGTTCGGTTCCTTTGGCGGTCTTTAGTCACGCTCTTCGTTACTTCCGGTGAAAAATGGAACCATTTCGATCGCCCGCCTGCAGCAGGCATCGGCTTAGTTAGAGCGGTTAATGGCCTCTGGGTACATGCCGGAAGCAGGCTATATTTAAAATGGTAATCTTCGATCGATTTTCATCCGGGCAATCGCTAGGATTTTAGGTTCATCATCCATTTTAAATGATCTGTTTTTATATACTACGAAAATTTCGTCACTCAAAAGGCCAGAATATCACTCGAAATTGCACGTTCGTCAAAAAGATTTTACTTTTTCACTTCGATATAATATATTAGTCGAAACTTAATAAACGATCTCATGCTAAATGACAATTATAAGCCCTTAAGTGGCTTTTCAGCATTATTCTTACCCAAGAATTTCTCTAAAAACTCTGACTATATGAATATTCAAAGCAATTCATATAAGTTGGGGGGTAAGTAATTACCCTACTCTTTACCAGGTAATGACCAGAATTTATTAGCGTAGCATTAAAAAAATCAATCTCTATTCTTTTGAACTTATAAGAAGGTAGGGTGAAACCTTTTTGGATGCTAAAATATGATCAGCACTTTATGGTATCTGCATTTGCTGGGTATACATGAGTAGTCTTCGGTGTTTGCAGGCCATATATCAAAATCCTTTACATCCATTATAAGAAGTTACCTTCCGCGAAATAGTAAATGTAATACTATAAAATCGAAGAACTTACCCGCTATATAATTAAGCGCAAATAGTTGCACAGCAATATAAGCAGCTTAAACAATTGCAAGACGCTAATAAAAAAGCCAGAAAACTAAAACAAAAAATAAAATGATGAAATCGCTCTACAACTTTTTAAAGCGTAAACAGAAACACCTTGTATTAATCTCTTTACTGCTGTTTGGAAGCTATATCTCCTATGCTCAAAATGTTTTTCCGGATACCGGAAAGGTAGGGATTGGAACGGTATCACCCCGCTCCCGCCTGGAAGTGAAAGAATGGATTCCGGCACTGAGTATTTCATCTGGTAAATACACCGAAATCATGGCCGATAATGAAGTGATTGGCAGTATAAATTTTTATAAGCATTATGGGATAGCTTATGCCGCAGCCATCAAACTTTTACACGCGGGAGGCCCGACCGAATATGGACAGGCCCACCTGGCATTTTACACCAGTAATGAGTGGAACCCATTTAATGCTATCCCCAATGAACAAATGCGGATTGCTTCAAATGGCGATGTAATGATCGGAACAACAAATTCCAATGGCTATAAATTTTCGGTAAATGGCAACATCAGGGCAAAGGAAATTAAAGTAGAAACCACCAACTGGCCAGATTACGTTTTTAAAGCAGGTTATCATTTTCCCAATTTGGATGAAACTGAAAATTATATCAATACACATAAACATCTGCCAGGTGTACCTGCAGCTGCAATTGTTGAAAAAGAAGGTATTTCTTTAGGTGAAATGAATAAGGTGTTACTGAAGAAGATTGAGGAGTTGACTTTACATCTGATTGACCAGCATAAATCCATTAAGCAACAACAGGACCAGCTCCAGAGTCAAAATCGTACCATCCAGGATTTAAGACAGGAAATGGATCACCTGAAATCTACAAAAAATAGTATTAAACAGAAGAAAAAATAAGTTAAACTAAAAATCTGAATGCTCATGAAAATCAAACAACTATTTCTTTTAGTTGTACTTTTATTGGTGCACCATTTTGCAAATGCACAGTCACAAGCTAAAGTACCGGTATCGCCAGAGGCGGCCGCCCTCACGAAGATGGTCAACTACCCGGTTAATTTTAATACGGGGATACCAGATATTTCTGTCCCCTTATACAATGTTCAGGCAGGTAATCTCAGTTTGCCCATTAAGCTAAGCTACCATGCAGGTGGTTTCAAAATCCACGAACGCGCCACCCGCTCTGGCATGGGCTGGTCGCTCAGTTCTGATATACAAATTACAAGAAGTGTAAATGGTATGGATGATCTGGATCAGTTTGGCTATATCCATAACAGCAAAATAAAAGTATATAGGGTGGGTGAGGAATATTACCGTTATCCCATTAATATAGGGAATGGCCTGGACTGTCATAAAATTGCTATAGGTGAACTGGATGGCATGCCAGATAAGTTTAACTATAAGTTACTGAACAAATCTGGTTCTTTTTATTTTCGTAAAGATGGATCTGGCGAAGGTTATACGATCGTTCCCGTTCCGTTTGATAATATTAGAGTTATTTTTTCGGACGGAGAATTTACCATTGTGGATAATGATGGTACAAGTTATTATTTCGGCAGTAAAGGTGCAATGCATGTAGATGACAGGGCTGCTAAAGGAATAGAATTTACGAACAATGTTAAAACAACATTTAAATGCGTTAAAATAGAAAATGCCAATAAAACAGAAACGATCAATTTTACTTACGAGACCAAAAGTCCATTAGTATTCAACATTAGTAACCAGTCTATACAATACCTTACCACAGATAATTTGTGCAATCTTAATCCTTTTTATAGAGCCGATCAAATTACATCAACATATAGCTCCTTTGAAAGCCTGACATCAGCCTATCCCATGTTTAGGCTGTCTTCACCCAAGTACATCGAAAATATGTCTAACGGGCAGTCTGTTTTTCATTTTCCATACCTCAACTCCTCTAACCAGGTGTTGGAAAAAACCTATCCCCTGCAAATGCCCAATTTTAAAACCACAGTGGTTTATGGGGTAGCACTTTCCAGAATTGATTTTCGTACAGGTGCGGTCGAATTTAATGGCGCTGAGCAATTAAATTCTATTAAGATAAAAGATCATAATAACCAGCAAATTAAAGGGTTCGATTTTTTCCAGTCGGTGGTAACCAATGGGAATTCTGCAGATTACAATAGCAATAACATCAACCTTTTTTCTACAAATTACCTCGATTCTGTAAAATGTTCAGGGATAACTAACGCTGCTGTAGAAACCTATAAATTTGTATACGGAAACAAATATGCTTTTGGCACGCAGTTACAAGGTAAGTATGCCTGGGGTTATCCTAATATACTGACGCAGGCGATCTCTAACAGCAACGGATTTACAGCAATACCCGAAACTAAAATCAGCCAAATGTACTTTCGTACAGCAGATGATGCCTGCCATGGTTATGGTACCAACGCCACATTTACCTTTGGCACAGCTAATAGTCTTCACATGAATAGTGAAATGGTTGATGAAGTACCCCTTAATGCAGGGATGCTCCGAAGATTGATCTATCCCACAGGAGGTTATGTGGATTTTGAATTTGAATCCAATGCAGCGCGTCAATCTGTTGGTGGACAAACAGATTTATATGCGATGACGGGTGGATTACGGATCAAAACCATTAGTTACGGGGATGGTAAAAGCTGGGAACCCAAAAGTTATAAGTATTATCGTTATGGAGAAACCGAAGATGGAACCGGCTTGCTCATGAATACCCCTTACCGGGAATATGATGTAATTAACAGAACCTTCAAACCTTATAAATATAGTCAGAAAATCGCTTACATCAGGGGGCCCGGTACCACAAATATGGGAATTGCCGGAAATCCTATACCTAGTAATTGCAGTAGTAAACAGTGCCTGAGTATTCCCTTTGTAGAAACCAGAACCAGTTATGTACCTGCATCCAGTGTAGATTACAGTTATCCTAATGGTGCGCCTATTTATTACACGAAGGTTACAGAATACAATAGTGACCTGGGGCAACTTACCGGCAAAAAAGTTTATAATTATTATGCTCCTGATGCCTTTCAACCTTATAGTTTCTCCAGTAATCAGGGGTACATAGAAGGTACAAATGTTTCCATATTACACAGTGATGGCTTAATGGGGGTAGAACGTTCAATAGAAGACTATGCTTTTAACCGTGTAAACGGAAACTTTAAACTGGTGCATAGTAAAGAATTTACTTATAGTAAATATAGTAAGCAAGACCAGATTCGCGTCATTTTTGTTTATCCTGCTATAGAGTACGCTTTCTTAGATCGTCCGACGAGCCTTTCAGATGATGCCTTATATGACCAGAACTCCACATTTTCTTCCGGAGAGTTGGGTAGCCCGTTTTATGCCGGTGAATATGGCATACAGGTAGGCAAGTTATTATTGACTTCAGAGACAGAAAAATGGTTCAAAGATAACGACATCTCTGAAAAATATACCAGTTATGCCTATCAGAATGATCTCTATCCGCAAGTAAGTAAAATTATTACCGCTGGTGTAAACGGGAAGAGAACCAGTAAAACTTTTAAATATGCTTATGATTATCCGGGAGTGGCCGTATATGATGCCATGAAAAACCGGAACATGACCAGCCAGGTAATTGAAGAGATTAATGCCACAGTTTCCGATAACGACGAGGAGAGTGAAAGCAGCCGGTCCAGAACTGAATATGCCCTATGGCATGCTAATTTTCATATCCTGCCCGCTGCAGTATTAAAATCGGTTAACGGCACAGCCCTGAAAACAGAAATCACTTTTGATCTGTATGGGGACCATGAAAATGTATGGCAATTAACAGAGAAAGGCTGGTTATTTAAAACCTATTTATGGGGATACAACGATTTATATCCAGTAATTGAGGTAAAGGGTGCCAACTATTATGATGTTACAGCAGCATTCGCTTACAACTCCGTTGATTATAATAATGATGCGCAAATCAAATCCACAGGAAATACGATCAGTAATGCTTTACCGAACAGTATGGTGAGCACTTTTGCCTATTCGCCCATGATTGGTGTAACCCGCATGACCAGTGCCGACGGTAATTCAAAATTTTTCCGTTATGATGATTATGGACGTTTATTTACAGTAAAGGATGATCAGGGTAATATTCTGAAAAAGCATGATTATGCACTGGCACCCACATCCAGCATCGCCGGCTCTCTTTTCACGGTGAATAATCCGATGATGCTGACCTACAATTATGTGCACAATGGAGATAATCTTCGCAGAATGGCGAATGCTTATTTGACTGCAGGAATTTACTTTAACCCTTCGTCTTCACTAGGTGCCAATAATTTTGCGGAATCAAATCTTAATTCCAATTGGAGTAATAACCTATTAGTCGCCGATAATCCCGGTCCGGAAGCTAGTGTGAAAATCCGTATGAATACCTGGCCCTCCAATGCCCAGGTACCTGGAACGGTTTACCTGGATCTGATTCAGGATAATTCGATTGTCGTGAGTAAACGCATTCCGTATAATACCCCAACTTCTAATCTGGAAGATCTGTATATAGCTCCCGGGCAATATAAGGTGGGTATCCGTTTTGCTCAGAACTATAATGGCAGTTTATCAAGGCTGATGCTGGATAGCCAGGTGATTAAAAGTGGTGATGTAATTACACTACAACCAGGCAGTGAACATACCGTTATTTTATTTAACGACTAATTGCATCCGATAAATCAGATAACTATTAACGCCAATAAGAATTAACGTAATATGAAATCAATATATCAATATTACCTGGTTTTCGCCCTGGTCTTCTTTATTCATAACGCCTTTGCACAGGTGCATAAAGAAGTATCCGTTTATAACTGCGAAAGTGAAATCAGTGCGCCTTTGAGTGTAATCTTAAAAGATGGCTTCCATGCCACAGGTTGTACTTTGCGCGTTTTTACCACGGGAGCCAGCTTTGTCAATTGCCAGCCGCTTAGTGTTAATCCCAGTATCGGTCAGAATTTTATCCGTACCTCTATTTTTAGAAAACCGGGTGTGAATGACCAGAATTTAGGGAATACCCGCGATGTTTGCATCGAAAACCAAAATATCCAGTATTTTGACGGATTAGGCCGGATGGTACAAAACATCCAGGTGCAAGGGAGTCCGGCATTAAAGGATATTGTCCAACCTACAGAATATGATGCTTTCGGACGTGAATCTACCAAGTATGATCCTTATACTGTTGAAGGCGGTCAGGGTAGCTTTCGTACAGATCCGCTGACAGAACAGCTGAATTTTTATAATGGTAATGTCGCAGGTGTAAAAAGCAACGAAGCACCTTTCAGCAAAACCATTTTCGAAGCCAGTCCGCTTAACCGAACCATTGAACAGGGTTTCCCGGGAGTACCCTGGCAGCCTGCCGCCGCCAATTTGCAGGGGGCAGGGCATACCGTCCGTACCGATTATGCCGCCAACGTTGCCAATGAGGTGTTGCTTTGGAGGGTCATCACCTACGGAGCACAGGCCAGCTACTACCCAGCTGGTAAATTGCAAAAGACCATCATTCGTGATGAGAACAACACCAATCTCAGCGATAAAACAGGTACGGTGGAAGAGTTCAAGGATTTTGACGGGCATATCGTTTTGAAGCGCATTTGGGAAAGCAATACCAAAAGCCTATCTACTTATTATGTATATGATGATCTGGGCAATACCCGTTACGTACTGCCACCTGCGGTGAATGAACACACTGATAAATTACCGGCTGCCATCAATTATTTTGATGAAAGCCAGGATGTTTTTAAGGAGTTTATTTACGCCTATCATTATGATGCCCTTAACCGGCTGAAAGAGAAAAAGGTACCAGGTAAGGGATGGGAACTAACCGTGTATAATAAGCTGGATCAACCTGTGATGGTGCAGGATGCGGTGCAAAGGGGAAAAAGCCCGCAGGAATGGACATTTACCAAATACGATCGCTTCGGGAGGGTAGTCATCACCGGGCGTTATGTGGATGATCAGCACAATGGTGAAGCCAATACCAATTACCAGCAATACTTTCAGGGGCTTGCAGATGCCATTACCCCTTATGAAAGAAGAGACAATGACAATGCCACAACCGGTTATACCAATGATGCCATCCCACAGGGTAGCATCGGGGAGTTTTATACCTTAAATTATTATGATGATTATGACTTCCCGGGCAATACCTTTGGGCAGCCGGGTAATGGCCAGATGCCCAAAACACGAACCCGAGGTTTTGCTACAGGATCTAAAGTCAAGGTGTTGGGTACATCACAAATGTTGCTCACCGTTAATTATTACGATGCAGAAGGTCGCATAGTACAAAGCAAAAGTGAGAACCACCTGAATGGTAAAGATGTGATTGATAATGTGTGGAATTTTGATGGCAGCCTGCAAGCCAGTACCCGGACCAACATCGTGAAGGCGACACCAACGGCCAATCCTTTAAATACCACCATTGCCACCCGGCATGAATATGACCATGTAGGACGTAAACTCGCTACTTTCGAAAACATCAATGATAGAGGAGAGATCATCCTTAGTCACCTGGAATATAACGAGTTGGGGCAATTGAGTAGTAAAAAACTACATAATGAGCTGCAAACCACCAGTTTTGCCTATAACGAGCGGGGCTGGTTAAAAAATAGCTATTCCGATCAGTTTAGTATAAAACTGGATTATGAGAATGGTACAGACCAGGGCTTTAACGGAAATATCACCAAGCAATATTGGGACTGGTCGAATAATTTAAATCCCATAGCCAATACCTTCAATTACGGTTATGATCCCTTGAACCGTCTGGTTAGCGCAGTGAAAACTGCAGGAACCTCCATGAGCGAAAGCCTGACTTATGACGTAATGGGCAATATCAAGAGTTTAAACCGTGATAATAGTGGGCAAAAAAATTATACTTATCTTAACGTTAATGCCAGCAACCGGCTACAAAGTGTGAGTGGCCTTACGGTACAAAACTATGAGTATGATGCTAATGGCAATGCGACTATAGACGGCAATAAAGGTATTCAGCTCACTTATAATTACCTCAATTTGCCCAAAACAGCTATCAAAGGTACGACCGTTAATCTGGCTTATACTTATGATGCAGAAGGCAACAAGTTGTCTAAAAACGACAACGGAACCATCAGAAATTATATTGATGGCATTGAATATAATCCGGATGCCACTATAGATTTGATCCATACCGAAGAGGGCGTGGCGCAGAACAATGGTGGTACCTATAGCTATCATTATAATTTATCAGATCATTTAGGAAATGTGCGTTATACTTTTGATATTTATAACGGCGTTTTGCGGATGCTGCAGCGTGATGACTATTATGCTTTCGGGTTAAGGAAATCAATTCCGAATAATAGCGGAGCAATTTCTTTAAACAATAAATACCTGTATAATGGTAAGGAGTTGCAGGATGGTTTGGAGCAGTATGATTACGGAGCCAGGTTTTATGATCCTGTGATAGGGAGATGGAATGTTGTTGATCCGTTGGCGGAGGACTACGCTGATGTTTCTCCGTATAACTACGGATTGAATAATCCTATTTTTAATATTGATCCAGATGGCAGGGGAACAACGGGCTTCTTCAATGATTACCAATTTGACCGTAACGGTAAATTACAAATGGTTATAATTAATGATTTGCCAGATAGATTCTATCAAATGAATGGTAGTGGTGGACTTGACGAGTTGCAATATAATCAGCTAACTACTAATATGAAAATTCAGTATGGAATTAAGAGTGCTGAGCTGGGCACGAATTTGGGGACCGTTACGATTTCCACTAAATCTAACAATAACATGTCAGTCTTGCCACCAATGACGCTACAAACTATGACTCCAGAAGTACGGCAAGCTTTTAGGAGTGATTTTGAAGGCGTCCTAAGTAGATTTACACCATTAGGAAGAGCTATCGCACTTGTGAATAGTTTACTTGAAATAACTAATAAACCCTTAAAGTTCGAAACACCTATCGGGAAAGTTAGTAGAGTGTCTGCAGGGGAAATAAAAAAGTTAAAAGATAAAGGTTTTGATCCTCATTCAGAGAAACCGAAACAAGGGGGGCCAGGAGAAAAAATTGATCTTTGGAAAGATAGTATAGGTAATTTGTTCTTCAGGGCAGAAAAAGGATCAAATTATGAACCGTTGTATGAAAATATTCATCAGATATTAAAATAAAATATGAGTTCAATAAATAAAAAAGATGAGTACGGGTGTACATTTTTTGTAGATACACTTGAGGATAATCCTCAAATAATTACAGATAAATTAGGACTGAAAGCTACGGAAATCATCCTTAAAGGAAGTAATTGGTTGAGTCCAATAACAAAAAGAGTAGTTGAGGGAAAATACAATGAGGCTAACCTTTGGATATATAAAATAGAAAAAGAGTATTCAGGTACAGGTATTTATCTAAATAATGCTCTTGAGAAAATGCTAGACATTATGGATAGCCAAAAAGACCTTTTAGTTGGTTTACTATCTAAATACCCTAAACATCACATTCTTTGCTATGCATATTTTTATGATCCTAATCCTTATTTTAAGTTAGATAAGGAATTAATTAGAAGGCTCAATATCTATAAAATAGATATTGAGTTTGACATATATTGCTTAGCCCGATAAAAAAGTATCATCTTTCCATAGTCTTGAGCCGAATTATTGGTCACGCGGAGACTACGGATTGATTAATTTAAAGATCATGTGCAGGGGGGGATGATTATTCAAAGCTTATTATTTTTAAGTTACATCTATCTGTCCGTAGTCTTGAGAATGTGGAATTGGCGAAGGAGACTACGGGTTATTAATATGTGCGTTCGGGATACGGAAATCAATTCTACATAAAAGCGTAGCGATTTCTCCATAGAATAAATACCTGTATAATGGAAAGGAACTGCAGTATGGATTGGAACAGTATGATTATTCGCCCGTCTGTTAATTTTTAAGTGTTGCTCATGAACTCCGCTACGCTTCGGTTATGGTGCGAGATTTTATGATCCGGTGATAGGTAGGTGGAATAGTGTAGATCCCGCGTCAGATTATTATCCCGAAATAACACCTTATTCATATGCTTTAAATGATCCGATAGGATTTAATGATAATGATGGTGAAATGCCTGGGCCAGTGGGAGCGATAATTGGAATATTTTCAGATTACATAACACAAGTTGGAGCAAATTATTTTATTGATAATAAAGATTTTAAGACTTCTCTAACAGACATCAGCTATTGGTCTTTAGGAGTTGCTGGTGCATCAGGCTTCGTTTCAGGTGGTATAAGCTCATTAACAAAATGGTCTCAAGTAGCATTGGGAAAAAGGCTTTAACTAAAACAATTGATATTGGCGTCGATGTCTTAGTGAGTACACTAGAAAGCGCTGTTACAAATAAGGCCGAAACAGGTGAATTTGACATTTGGAAATCATTTACCGGCGGCTTATTAGAAGCAACTATTTCTGGTGTTTTGCCTCTTAAATATGTAGATAAGCTTGAGAAGAAATTAGCTAAAAAAATGAAAATAAGTGCGACTAGAATGAATAGATATAAGAGCCGTATGATTACAGATGGAAATAGAAGTCGAAGTACCCAATCAAGGAATAGAAGGCTATTTGATAAAAATAAAGCTAATAATGAGAATTATACTAAAGCCTTTATAGGAGTTAAGACTGTAAATGATGCCTATAAGTCCTTAGGGGCAGAAGTCCTACAATCTATAGACCTTTACAAAATCACTCCCTCTAGGAAAAGGGCTACTATTGAAGTTGGACAAGTTGATGCTGGGGAAATAATTAAATAAGCTATATGAAAATTTGGAGTAAGAATCAGAAAATATTGATTTTAATATCAATTCTAATATGTTTGTACAACTGTTTTTTCTATATTCAAGATATGAAATTGGAAGAAACTAAGAATCTTATTACATTAAAAATAATTAAACAAGGGTGTAGAAGTTCTCAAGGTAGTTCCTCTGTTCATGTTATGTTTAATAAGAAAGTTTATTATATTAGATTAGCAAACGAAGAATGTTTAAAATATCCAATTGGAACAACAATCTCACTAATTTATGATAATACATTTGATTATCTTTACAAGCCTGATGGACTTAAGCGTAACAAATATAGAGTTTTATTTTCATCTGCTTTTCTTTTGCTTTCAATTATACCATGGAATAGATTAATCTCTACTTTCTCTAAAGATGAATGATGTAGATATTGCGAAATCCATTTATCTGTGGTCTTGAGTCCTATAATTAGGCTATTGACTGGTAATGATCGATAATTATTCATCATTTGTTTATTTTTTTGTTGCGTTGTTTAAACTGGCCCATATCTCCGTAGTCTTGAGTCAGAGGGCATAAAGAGACTACGGATTATTAATATATGCTTTCGGGTTAAGGAAATCGATTCCGAATAATAGCGGAGCAATTTCTTTAAACAATAAATACCTGTATAATGGTAAGGAATTACAGGATGGTTTAGAACAGTATGATTACGGAGCCAGGTTCTACGATCCGGTTATTGGTAGGTGGAGCAGTGTGGATCCAGCAGCTGAATACTATCCTGAAATAATACCTTATTGTTATATAGTTAACGATCCCATCTGTCTTTAGGCTTGAGCCTGAGGATTGGGTATAGCGAGACTACGGATTATGGATATATGCTTTCAGGCTAATGAAATCGGTTCCGAATAATATCGGAACTGTTCTTTTATATAATAACACCTGTATAATGATAAGGAAGTTCAGGATGTCTGGAATAGTATGATTATTCGCCAGTATGTTAATTTGGAAGCTGTGTTCATGAACTCAGCTACGCTTCGGTTACGTGTTAAGGTTCTATGATCCGGTGATAGGGAGATGGAATTCAATCGATCCACTTTCAGAAAAAATGCGGAGGCATTCTCCCTATAATTATGGCTTTAATAACCCGATCAGATTTGTTGATCCGGATGGAATGGAGCCTATTGCAGGTGCAACAGAGCTGATTGCATGGGCGAGGATGCGGGTAGCGATGCAGGATGGTGAAGATCGGTTGAAAAGAATGTCAGGGTAGGAGACACAGGAAGAGCAGGATGATCCAACAATAAAAAAAGGTCGTACTATTGTTAATAATCCTGGAGTTATAATTCGGAAAGATTCTGTAACTCCATTACAACCAGGAAGTATTGAGACAGTTCAAATGTTGAATTATTGGTTGGGCTTTCTTGATTATACTCCTATAGGGAAGTTTACTTCCTTTTTGAGGGATGTAACGTCAGAAAATACAGAAGATGCAGTAACGGCCTCATTGATGATGCAAAGTTATGTTGCTAGTGGAAAGTTGAATGCCGCTAAGACGAGCACTTCGTTAGTAAAGACAGGTACACAGTGGAGTAAACATTCTTTGCAGAGATTAGCTGAAAGAGGTGTTACTAAGGATATGGCTGAAATGGCTATAAGAAAGGGACAGAAATTTTATGACCCACTCAATAAGTCTATCAATTATGTTTTACCTAAAGGTTATGCAAGTGGTAAAAGTCTATTGGTTGGAACGAATCCATTTACAGGAGAAGTTACTACTGTAATAAGAAGTAGTAAGAATTTAATCAACAAAAGGTTTATACCAATAAAATAATTGTCATGAAATCGAATATTGAATTGATACAGTTGCTTCAAACCGTTTTAGAAGGAGAACACCGAGTTAAGCAGATGCTTATTAAGAAGTTTCAAGAAGAAGTTTGGAATGATGAAAGTATTCAGGATGAAACTTTAAATGAAATATTATCAGAACTTGCTTATGATTTAGATTTTTATGAGTCTAATGAAGAATGGCGAAAAGAAAGCCTAAGTTATTATGGCGATGATAGATTGGAAGAAGTAATAAAAACTGCTATACAAAAATTACAAAACCTAAGCCCAATTTAATTGGGCTTAGGTTTTTTTTAAATATTTTGACCATATATCCGTAGTCTTGAGAATGAGGATTAGGCGTAAAGAGACTACGGATTAATTAATCTAACGTGAATTCGGATTAAGCAGCTAGTGTTAGCTGGCTTGAGTTATCAAATTGGATATTTAGTGATGGCTTTGAGTATGTAAAATAAACTGTGTCAATGCATTGATTCCTTAGGAATAGTGCCTTGCTCATTTTAATGCAAATCTAATATCCCCGTCTGTCCGTAGTCTTGAGCCTGAGAATTGAGCGGAAGAAGACTACGGATTAATCTGTGAAGAGGGAACTCGATCGTCCTACTATCAGAAAAAATGCGGAAGCATTCACCTTATAATTATGGCTTTAATAATCCAATTAGATTTGTCGATCCAGATGGAATGTAACCGATTGCAGGTGCAACAGAACTGATTGCCTGGGCTCGGATGCGGGTAGCGATGCAAGATGGTGACGACCGGTTGAAAAGAATGGCTGGAAAGGAAACACAGAAATAGTAGGATGGCCCTCCAAAAAGAAAAATTCCTGAGCAAAAAGAAAAAAAGAGAACTAGCTCTACGCGAAGCATAATTGAATGCTTATTTACATAAAGGCAATCAGCAACAAGTAATTAATCAAATTCTTAAGATTTACTGATTTAGATGAAGCAATTTAAAATAAAATTTCCTAGTGGTTATGAGATCGCAGATTTTTTCAATGACAATATTGATCTACATGTAATTTTACCAGATAATAGAATTTTTTTTGCAACAGCTTTTACGATTATAAATGTTCAGTACCTTATTGAAAAAGAGCAAGATGTTTACTTTTGGTTGACTGATATGTTTATTGTTAAGGATTTAAAAAAAATAACTATTAAAAGATCTGTAGAAAAAATTATAGCTGACGGTTTTTTTTGAATTGATTTTTTCAGAAATAGGGTATTCAAAGACTGTTTATTCAAATGATTTAGATTATGATGCGATAGTCGATGAAAGTGATATGATGTAAAATCTTTTTCAAAAACTAGGTCTTTGAGAGGATGAATGTGGCAGACCTGCTAGTAGAAAAATACGATCCCAATCTTTCAATAGTATTGAGCCTTGAGAATTGAGCGTAACGATACTACGGACTATTATCTGCTTTCGGGTTATACGAATCGGCTCTTAATAATAGCGGAGCTGTTTCTTTACAGAATAAATATCTTTATAATGGAAAGGGATTGCAGGATGGTTTAGAACAGTATGATTATTCGCCCGTCTGTTAATTTTTAAGTGGTGCTCATGAACTCGGCTACACTTCGGTTACGATGCAAGGTTTTACGATCCGGTGATAGGGAGATGGAATGTTGTTGATCCGTTGGCGGAGGGCTACGATGATGTTTCTCCGTACAACTACGGATTGAATAATCCTATTTTTAATATCGATCCAGATGGCAGAGGAACAATGGGCTTCTTCAATGACCATAAACGGCAAAAAATTCCAGAGACCTAGTCCTTATGATCCTAATAGCGCCTCGATTCCAATAGTAGCACCAACATTAGGGCCAGGTCTTGGTCTTGTTTTGCCAGAAAAATTAATTCCAGGCACTAGAAATGTAATAATGGCCGCTAATATTATTGGATTCGCGATAGAATCAGTTAATCAGTTTGCAAAAGGTTCAAAAAATAGCCAGCATGCAAATTAAAAGGCTAAAGAAGCAGCAAAAGCAAAATATGAAAAAGCGAAAGCAGAATATGAAGCGATGAAATCAAAGCCAAATAAAACTCCAGAAGATAAAAAAGATCTTGAAAAGTTGAAGAAAAACAAGGAAAGGGAGCGACAGAAGGCAGAATTTGCGGGAGAAAATCATAGTAGAAATGCAAAAGGAAATCGATAATGAAAAAATATACATTTATTTTTGAATATAAAAAAGGCACTTATGTCAAACAAGTAGTTTCTTCTGATATACAAAATGCAAAAATTGAATGGTTTAATTCTCTTAAAGCTGATGAAGTTTTTGGAATGACTGACGATTTAAGAAATATATTTAGAAAACAGCTGGATAATGATAGCCCAACGTTAATTGATGGGATGGATAACGTATGGTGTATGTTTTTCAAAATTGGGAGAGATCGTTGTTTAATCAATATTGTTGAAAGTAGCGTTTAAATTAATGGAAATGCCAGTATGTCACTGCTTTAAATATATACCATTTATAATGGAAAAGAGTTGCAGGATGGTATGGAACAGTATGATTATTCACCTGTCTGTTAATTTTTAAGTGGTGTTCATGAACTCAGCTACGCTTCGGTTACCGTGCAAGGTTTTATGATCCGGTGATTAGCTAGTGAGAATAATGTGGATCCATTGACGGAGCTTACGATAATGCTTCGCCCCATAACTACAGGATTAAATAATCCTAGTTTTTAATATTGATACATATTGCCTTAAATATGAATGAAAAAAATATAATGATAAAATCCTGGTTACTCAAAGTAATTGACGACGGTTCTTGGGAAAAATATAATGATTTACATATTGATCAAATAGATAATGCATTTGAAAAGAAAGCTCATTGGTTTGAAGGTGGATTAAAATGTTATGAATATGCTGTCTTCATAATTAAAGAACTTGAGCTTCCTTACACGATAGAATTGGCTTTTTCTTTGAAATCAAAGAAGATAGTAAAAAACTACATTATAAAAGATATTGAATCTTTAAAGAGAGAATTTGATAGTAGCCCTCCATCTTTATATGTTTTTCATGACGAATGGGCAAATTTGGAAGAAATCAAAAAGAAAGGCACAAAGCTAGAAGACTTTATGAATTGTAATAAAATTTTGGGAAATTGGTATTATTACCAACTTTTTGATGAAAGGGATAGAGAGATTAGGAGAGTATTGTACTTAATATGATCAAAATCCATAATGATCGTAGTGCTCATCTTTATTCTTAAAGTCTCGCTAAGACCAAAATGTAGTTGCATAACAAGCCCAACACTTTAAAAAATGTTAGGCTTTGTTATTTCTGCAGGAGTTCGAGTTTAATGAGCCTGGCTTTAATAGCGTCATAAGTCCTGGAGTGGAGTCTGGCAAGTTCTGTAATCTTGAGCCATTGCCAAAGCGTTCTGTCAGCAGGTTATCTTCTTCTTCACTCCAGGCCAAAACCTGGTTACCTTTTTCGGCTAGGGCTTCGAGTTGGTTAATGGCGAATAATAATGCCATGATGATTTCGAATTGCTTAATCTATAGGGATAAGTTCAACATGCAGCTGAAATATCAGGACGGTACGATTCCGCAATGGAATGGAAATATTGTGAATCAACAATGGGGTGCAGCGAATAACTGGGCTAATGTATTTACTTATATTATAGTTACGATAAACTCAACCGTTTATTATCTGCCAATAGACGCAGGAAGAGCAGGATGATCCGCCAAAGAAGAAAAAGCCGATGAGTGGCGTAGATGCCACTAAGCAAGTATTAGATCGTATTTGTTTTTTTAGACTATTTGCAGGCCAAGCTGTCATGGGAGCTGGTAGAGCACTTGATGCTTATGACGAGGAAGGAATAAACGGATACATAAACGTAAGCATTGGTAATACCCATCGTGAAATCGGAATGAAATTTTCGAATGGGCAATATATAAACCCCTGGGAAAATACTAGGATGTCTCTTGCTAACTTATTTAAATTTACGAAGAGAGGGACAAGTGATTTAGAACTTGTGGGTAAGGCTGCAGATAAAGCTGAAGCTGCCATTGGAGGTACTGGCAGATTTGCAGGGACGGCGAAACATACTTATGCTAACAACCTACTGAATCGTTATCAAAGAATTTATGGAGATAGGGGTCTTAATTTTAATCAATACTTCAATAATAATTTCACGTTATGAAATGGAAATAGAGGTTTCTTAGACATAATTAATCAAAAGACAAAGGACTATGTACGACTTTAAATTTGGTAATGCGAATATGAGTAACAGTCAATATCAAAAATATTCAAATAACTTTCCAGGATATTCAATAGAAATAGTAAGGCCAAAAAAATAAAATGATAATAGATAATAATTTAAAAAATAAAGTGACCGAAGATTGGAAGAAGGCCTTCCCTCAATTAGCCTTATTTGCAAAAGATAAATTTTATAAAGTGTTAGGTCCCTTAGTCATAGGTATAGAACTAATAAAGTTACCAAGAATGGCGGATTACAGACCATATTTTGTTATCTACGCTTTATTCGGAAATAGCATGGGTAAAGATATAAGAGCTTGTTTATCTGGGCCGATTTTATTAGAGCCTTATTTAAATAAAAAAGGTGGTCAGTATGATGTCTCGTTCGAAAAACATACCGTATTGTTTAAAGATATGATCGAAAGTGCCTATAACCAGACACCTTTATCATTCAGTAATAATAATTCATTGAACAGTTTGTTACTGGTTTTCGATAAGTATTCCAAACAGCCTCCACTGATTGCGGCGCCAAAATCTTATCTTCAGGCAAGCCTCTATGAGATGAGATTAAAAATAGCACTATATGTTAGCACTCAAGAAGCAGAAAGTATATTAAAAAAAATAAAAGGGATAAATTGGGATATAAATCACTTTGAAGCTTGTGGCGTCGACTTTAATAAATGGCTTCAAAGCCTACAGGATGTGATTAAAGAAAGAGATCTGTTTTTAGAAATCATAGAACAAAATAAGAAGAAAAAAAATTGTGAAGCTTCCTTATTCTGAACTGATTTTATAAATTATTGTTCTATATCTTAGCTTAAGCAAATCTTGAACTTCTATTTTAACCGCATTTGTTTGATCTGTCCGTAACCCATCTGTCCGTAGTCTTGAGCCTGAGGATTGGGCGTAATGTGACTACGGATTATTAATATATGCGGTCGGGTTACGGAAATCGATTCCGAATAATATCGGAACTGTTTTTTATATAATAACACCTGTATAATGATAGGAAGTTCAGGATGGTCTGGAACAGTATGATTATTCGCCAGTATGTTAATTTGGAAGCTGTGCTCATGAACTCAGCTATGCTTCGGTTACCCTGCAAGGTTTTACGATCCGGTAATTAGCTAGTGAGGATAATGTGGATCTATTGACGGAGCTTACGATAATGCTTCGCCCCATAACTGCGGGATTAAATAATCCTGGTTTTTATTATTGATACATATTGCCTCAAATATGAATGAAAAAAATATAATGATAAAATCCTGGTTACTCGAAGTAATTGACGACGGTTCTTGGGAAAAATATAATGATTTACATATTGATCAAATAGATAACGCATTTGAAAAGAAAGCGCCAAGGACCAGAAGCCGTTCATTTTCAAATAAAAAACAAATTGAACGTTAGAAAATGATCAGTTCAACTCTTTTGGAGGCTTCAGTTTCGTAAGTTTGGGATGAAACTTTAAGTCGTGTTAATTATAAGTTTTTCCTTACTGTCGGGTGTTTCCGCGGCAACAGATTATCAGCATTAAATTTTGTTTAAAAGATCCTTCGACTCCGTTCAGGTTGATAAAACGAGTGAATGATCGCATGCAATCCAACATCCCTTTTCCATTTACATCATCTATCCGCTAAAACGCTTCCGCTAAACTGATGTAAAATCCCGCCTGGCGTTTCTCGATTGGTAATTTTTCGCCAATACCATAATCAAGGCGTACACTTAAACCTTTTGCAGGATCGAAAAAGTAACGACCACCAAGACCGTAATTAGGCTTTAGTCCATCGGCATTAAACTGACCATTGCTAAATACCTTACCCGTGCCTGCAAAAGCTACTATACCAAAACGATTCATAAAACGGTAGCGGATTTCAGCCTGGGCTGCCATTAAATTCTCATCGCGGTAGCGGCCGCTATAATAACCCCGCATCATTTGGTCGTTTCCTAATTGTTGCAACAAATAAAATGGCGTGCTTTTACTTTGTACGGTATAATAAATGCCCTGAACACCCAAAACCAATTTTGGGGCTATGCTAAAGAAACCGCGAAGATCGATTTTGACTTGTGAGCCGTTGAAATTATCCCCACCAAAAAGATCTGGTGCATATTGATAGGTCGCCCTTCCGAAAAAACCTTTGGTAGGATAGTTATTGCTGTTGCGGGTATCATAACTTTGCGATGCCCCGATCCAGGCCACAGAACCGCCATCTCTATCTAAAATTTGCGGGTTAGTGGAATAAATACCGCCCGGCTGCCTGTCTATAAAATGATAACTCTCAAAACCTAAGGAAACACCTGTATAAGTCTTTGGCAAAGTATTCATTTCAGCATCGAAAAGGGTTTTAAAAATCCTTTGATCTAATTTGTTTTCATCTGATTTTGTAGTGTAGTTGCCGATACCATAAAAATTGAAAGGCTGGTTTTTGAAGCGGATATCTCCAATAAAATGGTATTTGTTCCCTTTTGTCCACATATCGCCCTTTAGCATAAAGTTTGCTGTTTTTTTAGTAGAGTAGGTGGTGTTCAGTGCGAAATTGGAACTGCGGTTCAATGTATCCTTACGGTCAATATAAAAGGAATAAATAGCGCCAACGCCAAATTCGAACCCGGTTTCCTGACTATATCCAAAAGCCGGTAAAGGTAAAAAGCTGGCTTTGCGTGTAGTATCTTTTTCGTTGGAGAGCATCTTCCTGATCAGTTTCATTTGTGCAAAGGAATTGCCTGAAACAAGCGCAAGTAAGATAACCAGATAATATTTTTTCATCGGCGCAAATTACTCATTTTATTCACTTGATAGGCTGATTTTGTTCCTGAATGTAGAAAACCAATACCCTGGCTATAAAAAAAAGGAGCGGTTTTCCGTTCCGCTCCTTTACTTCTTAATTTATTGTATTTACAGGTTTACTTTAATAAAATAAAGCCTGTTCCGGTCTACAGATTTTGTAGCAGGTAAAATCTTCTGCGCAAATCCACTGGTGCCATTATCTACTACGCCAAAATCATCATCATTGGAAATTACCAGGATGTTTCCTGTCAGTAATGCCAGCCCTTCTGCTTTATCGTGAGGATAGGAGCCTGGTAAATCTTTAATCAGATCCAATGCCTGCGATTTGCTTACCGGCACAATTCCGGCATCACTCAAACCTTGTGCGTTTAATAATTGCTCAACGGTTTTTCCTCCGTAAAGTTTTCCGTTTTCGCCATTTGCCACATCTGAAATATCTGTGGCTTTGCTAATGTCAATTTTGAATACTTTTTTAAAGGGGGTAGTGGTGTTACCGGGATCTATACCATAGTTGCCATCGCGCTCAAGGGTTAAAAAGGTAGTGCTGTTTATGGCTACAATTTCGCTTACGCCGGTTAAGGAAGCACTTTCCATGAGGTAGGCAAATTGTTTGGTATCCCCGGTAGCAATATCAAAAGTTAGGATTCTGATCACCGTTGAACCGGAAACCGCAGATTTTGAAGGATTATACATTGGCGATTGCATAATGCCTACTAGGGTTTTGCCATCGGGCGTAATGGTTAAGCCTTCCATGCCCCGGTTGGCTCGTCTTTTAGCAAAAACGGTTGGGATTTTACGGCCGCCAGTACCGCTTCCGAAGGGATTGATTCTTTCGAGGGTTTTTCCGTTGGCATCAAAGTGTACCAGGTGAGGGCCATATTCATCACTTACCCAGTAAGAACCGTCTGCCGCTCTAACTAATCCTTCCGAATCAATTCCATCGGCACTCGGACTAATGGCATTGCCATTTAAATCAAAAGGGGTTTCTCCGGTAGCACCCATGCCAGTAGGATTGGGTATTCCATTTAATTTGGTTCCTGATGCATTTTTCAGTTCTATGGTTTGTTCGAGATATAGTTTGCCGTCCTTGAGTCTGAACCTGCCAATCTGCGGCGCAAAATCTGGTTTGCCGATAATAATGGAGTTTGATGCCTGTCCAGCTACGTTGGCACCGCGATCAGTAAGCATATAAAATACATTTGGATCTGTGGGATCAGCAGCTAAGGCCGAACCAAATCCTCCGTTCTATACATTTACGCCACTGGCTGTAGTAAAAAGTATAGCCGGCGAATTGACTTCTGCCATGTTAGGATAATTAACTGTAGCGGAAATTTCCTCTCCTTTGTTTTTTTTACAGGAAATGGCAGCAACCGCATATAATGCGGTTATAAAAAGTAATTTTTTATTCATTTTATTGGATTGGATGCGCGAAATTAGATGGAGCATGTTAATCCAGTATTAAATGAGGATAAAGAAATACGTAGGTATTAAGTGAATAGCTACTGTTATTGCTTCCAAAAAAAGATGTGATCACTTGTCTGCATGAAAGATCCTGAAACACCCGTCCGACCGGCCGGGCGGAAGTTCAGGATGACGATTGCGAGAGGATTGTTGCATTTGTATGCTGCCATTGCTTTTTTAATAAAAAAAATCTTTCGACTCTGTTCAGGATGACGATCGCGAGGTTTTAAAGCAATGGCGGCCGCCACCTAAACCGGATTGGAGGGGAAAGCCCACAGGCGAGGCACGAGCCGCGGACTTGACCAGAAAGCCGGGCTGACTTTAAAAATAGCTACTGTCATTGCTTTTCTAATAACAAAATAGATGAGATCGCTTATCTGCGTGAAAGATCCTGAAACACCCGTCCGACTGGCCTGGCGGAAGTTCAGGATGACGAATCGTGAAGGCATGATATGTTAATCTACATTGGTTAATTGGCGCCATCTCTTAAGCGCCAAACGCCACACCCCAGACACTATACGCTTTTAAGTTTTCAGCTTTCGGCCTAAATACCTATTTTTGCGACAAACAATACAAAACGAAATGAGCAATACAAGAGGACCGATATCTCAGTTTATGGAGCGTAATTACCTCCATTTTAATGCTGCAGCAATGATGGATGCTGCTAAAGGATACGAAACGCATTTAGATGAAGGTGGTAAAATGATGATCACACTTGCTGGTGCAATGAGTACTGCAGAATTGGGAATTTCACTTGCAGAAATGATCCGCCAGGATAAAGTGGCCATTATTTCTTGTACAGGTGCGAACCTTGAAGAAGATATTATGAACCTGGTAGCACATTCTCATTATAAACGTGTTCCAAACTATCGCGATTTAAGTCCCCAGGATGAATGGGATCTTTTAGAGAACCATTACAACCGTGTTACTGATACCTGTATTCCGGAGGAAGAAGCTTTTCGCCGTTTACAAAAACACATCCACAAAATCTGGAAAGATGCAGATGATGCGGGCGAAAGATATTTCCCACATGAGTTTATGTATAAAATGCTTTTAAGTGGCGATTTGGAGCAATATTATGAGATCGACCCAAAAAATTCATGGATGCTGGCTGCGGCAGAAAAGAATTTACCAATTGTAGTACCAGGATGGGAAGATTCCACTATGGGTAATATTTTTGCCTCCTATGTGATGAAAAGTGAACTGAAAGCCAGTACCATGAAAAGCGGTATTGAATACATGGGTTGGTTGGCCGATTGGTATATTGCAAATAGTGGGGGCAAAGGAATTGGCTTCTTTCAGATTGGTGGCGGTATCGCCGGCGATTTTCCGATCTGTGTGGTACCAATGCTTTACCAGGATATGGAAATGGAAAATATTCCTTTCTGGAGTTATTTCTGCCAGATTTCTGATTCAACCACGTCATATGGTTCTTATTCCGGAGCTGTACCAAACGAAAAGATTACCTGGGGCAAACTGGATATCCACACGCCTAAATTTATCGTAGAAAGTGATGCGACAATTGTAGCACCATTAATGTTTGCCTGGATATTAAAACAATAATCAGAAAAATAAATATACCAAATTAGTTTCTAGTATGCCCATTTGAGATAACATCTCAAAAATGGGCATTTTTATGGCTAGAATGGCTTGAAATGGCATTTGTTTAGAATGATTATAAATTGTATTTCAAGTCACTATTATGTCATGGGATTTATTAATAAGTTATACTTTTGTTCAAGTTTTGGTGGGGCTACCCCTAGTTCAGCATCAATTTCACAACAAAAAGTAAATTAAATAAGTATAAAGTGTTCATTATGAGAGATATCTCGATGATTTTAAAAAGCGTTTGGAAGTCGTTATTCGTATTTTCAGCAATTTCCGTAATAGCGGTTTCTACCGTAAATGCGCAGGATGCTAAAGAAGGAAGAACGCTTTTCAAAGCAAAATGTTCTTCGTGCCATGCATTAGATGCTAAATTAGTTGGTCCGGCCTTAAAAGGTGTAAGCGATCGCCACTCGGAAGAGTTCCTGTTAAAATGGATTCCAAATTCGCAAGGCCTGGTAGCTTCTGGTAATCCTGAAGCTGTTAAACTTTTTAACGAAAATGGAAAAGTACCAATGACCTCTTTCCCTGAGTTGGATGAAACCAAGGTAAAAGATATCTTAGCTTATATTAAAGAAGGCGAGCCTAAGCCAGCAGGTGATCCAAGTGTCGCTTCTTCTACCTTAGCTAAAGATCAAGGTACTTCAGGTTTATCAATCGCAGGTATCGTAGCTATCGTAGTTTTAGCCATTGTTATTTTAGTAATCTTAGGACGTGCCTCTAAATTATTGGAGCGTTTGATTCTTCAGAAACAAGGTATTGAGATCGAGGAAGATGTGCCATTAAAAGTTGGTGTGCGCAAGATGTTCAAAAACAAGAAATTTGTAATGTTCTTTATCTTGTGTTTAATCATCTGTTTAGGTTCATTCGGTTGGATGGGCATGTGGAATACAGGTGTTCATACCGGTTACCAACCAGTTCAGCCAATTAAATTCTCTCACGAGCTGCATGCAGGTATCAATCAGATCGATTGCCAGTATTGCCACTCTGGTGCGTTTAAATCTAAAAATGCATCTATCCCATCATTAAATGTTTGTATGAACTGTCATAAAGCAGTACAGGCAAGAGATAAATATGATGGCGAGGTTTCTCCTGAGATCAAAAAAATCTACAATGCTTTAGGTTACGATCCAGAAACACAGAAATATGACGAGAGTAAAGCTAAACCAATGGAGTGGGTACGTGTACACAATCTTCCTGATTTTGCTTACTTCAACCACTCTCAACACGTAGTTGTTGCAGAAGATGCCATCCGCAAAGCAAAAGGATTACAGCCAACAGAACCTGTGTGTTTCGCCTGTCACGGTCCGGTTAATACCATGGAAGAAATTTACCAATATTCTCCGTTAACCATGAAATGGTGTATTAACTGCCATAAAGAAACAGATATTTCTGGTCAGAAAAATAATGCTTTCTACGCTAAGGTAATTGAAGCGCACGAAAAAATTAAAAAAGGCGAGAAGATTACACCAGCGTTATTGGGTGGTTTAGAGTGTGGTAAATGCCACTATTAATAGATTAGAGTTTAGTAAGAACGTTCGAATAAACAGTAATATAGCTTAAATGGAAAGCAACAAAAAATACTGGAAAGGCTTAGAGGAGTATAATAATACACCCGATTTTGTTAAAAATAACAAAAACGAATTCGCCGAGCCACTTCCAATAGAAGATGTTTTAAATGAAGCAGGGTTAAGTACCGTTACCCCACGCCGCGACTTTTTAAAGGCGTTAGGTTTTGGTTTAGGTGCAGTAACTTTAGCAGCCTGTCAAACTGCTCCTGTTCATAAATCTATTCCTTACCTGGTAAAACCTGAAGAGGTTACTCCAGGTATTCCTAACTATTATACTTCGAGCTTTAATGGCCAGAGTATTTTAGTTAAAACGAGAGAAGGCCGCCCCATTAAAATTGAACCAAATCCAAATGCGGGTCAATTTTTCCGTGGTACGGATGCGAGAGCGCAGGCTTCGGTTTTAGATTTGTATGATGTATCCAAACTAAAAGCACCGGCTTTAGTAAAAGACGGAAAAGTGGAGGAAACTACCTGGGCAAAAATAGACACCTTTGTTAAAGGCGAGTTGGCAAGAGCGCAGGCAGGTGGCAAGAAAATCCGGTTGGTATCATCAACGGTAAACAGTCCGTCAACCAATGCTGTTATTGCACAATTTATTGCGAAATACCCTGCAGCTAAATTGGTACAGTATGATGCCGTATCTTATACTGGTATGATCCAGGCCAATCAAAACAGTTTCGGTAAGGCAGTTTTACCAAAATACAACTTTGATAAGGCTGATCTAATTGTAAGTTTCGGTGCCGATTTCTTAGGTACCTGGATTAGTGGAGAAGAGTTTACTGCTCAATATACGGCTAATCGTAACTATAAATCGTTAGAGAATAAAAAAATGAGCCGCCACATTCAGTTTGAAAGTGGAATGAGCTTAACAGGCACCAATGCAGATACCCGTGTACCGGTTAAATTATCGGAGGAGGGACCTGCTTTAATTGCTTTGTATAATGCCATTACTGGTAATGCCTTACCTGGTGGAACATTGGGTAGCAATGCCACTGCTGATAAAGTAATTAAATTAGTGGCTAAAGAACTGGTACAAGCTAAAGGTAAAGGCCTTGTAGTTTGTGGTTCGAATGATGTTTCTACTCAAATTTTAGTAAATGCCATTAATGCCGCTATTGGAAGTTATGGTACTACTATAGATTTAGATAATCCTTGTTATTTATATGCTGGTAATGATGCCGAATTTAACGGTTTAGTTGCTGAAATGAACCGTGGCGAAGTTGGTGTTGTTTTATTCTTAAACACTAACCCGGTTTATGATGCTCCGAATACAAAAGCATTTACTGATGCTTTAGCGAAGGTTCCTGCTAAAATTTCATTCGCAGATCGTGCAGATGAAACCGCTACCGCTTGTGATGCTATTGCCATTAACCATAACTATTTAGAGTCATGGGGTGATGCAAACGCTTATGAAGGTTATTATTCTATCGTTCAGCCAACCATTAATCCTGTTTTCAACAGTCGTCAGGCTGAAGAGAGTTTATTGACATGGGCTGATGCACCTGTTAAAGACTATTATCAGTTTGTTCGTAGCAACTGGGAAGCTAAAATGTTACCAGCTGTTGGTTTGAAATGGGAAGAGGTTTTAGAAAAAGGTGTGGTTACTTCGACTGCTAAACCTGCTGGAGCTTATTCATTCACACAATCTTTGGCTCAGGTTGCTACCTCAATTGCAAATAGCAGCAAAGCTTTTAAAGGTGGTGATCAGATTGAGTTACAGGTTTACGAAAACGTACCAATGCGTGACGGTAAAAATGCCAACAACGCATTCTTGCAAGAGTTGCCTGATCCGGTATCGAAAGTAACCTGGGATAACTTTGTTGCGCTTGCTCCTAAAACAGCAGAAAAATTAAAGGTTAAAGAGTTTGATGTGGTTTCTGTTAAAGGAAGCAATGGATATTCAGTAGACCTTCCGGTATTAATCCAGCCAGGACAAGCTCAGGGAACTGCATCTATTGCATTAGGTTACGGCCGTACCAAAGCGGGTAAGGCTGGTAATGATGTAGGTAAAAATGCTTTCCCATTTGTTTCTTTTGCAAATGGAACCATGCAATATGCTACGAATGTAACCATTACTCCAACAGGCGGTTACTATGAGCTTGCACAAACACAAACTCACCACTCTTTCGAAGGCCGTGCGGTAATTAAAGAAGCTACATTTGCAGCATACTTAAAAAATGCCGGTGCCGGTAACGAAAAAGGCGAGCATAAAAATTACGATCTGTGGGATCAATATGAAAAACCAGGTAACAACTGGGTAATGGCAATCGATTTGAATGCTTGTACAGGTTGTGGTTCTTGTATTGTTGCCTGTAACGTAGAAAACAACATTCCTGTTGTAGGCCGTGATGAGGTTCGCCGTCGTCGTGAAATGCACTGGATCCGTATCGATCGCTATTACAGCTACGAAACTAAGGATGGTGATGTAACGAAAGAAAAAGAAATTGCTAAGTTGGAAGACTTAGATCACGTTTCTGTGGTTCACCAGCCAATGTTGTGCCAACACTGTGACCATGCACCATGCGAAACCGTTTGTCCGGTATTGGCAACGGTACACTCAAGTGATGGTTTAAACCACATGGCTTACAACCGTTGCGTAGGTACCCGTTACTGTGCAAATAACTGTCCGTACAAAGTACGTCGTTTCAACTGGTTTAACTACTGGAACGATTCACGTTTCGATAACTATTTAAATAACGAGTTTACCCAATTGGTTTTAAACCCTGATGTAACTACACGTTCAAGAGGGGTAATGGAAAAATGCTCAATGTGTATTCAACGTATACAAGGTGGCAAATTACAAGCTAAACTGGAAAAACGTCCATTAAAAGATGGCGATATTAAAATGGCTTGTCAGGAAGCTTGTTCAGCAAATGCGATTGTATTTGGTGATGCAAACGATCCAAATTCAGAGGTTTCAAAAGCGTTACGTTCTGAGCGTATCTACTACGTATTAGAAGAGATCAATGTGAAACCGGGTATCGGCTACATGACAAAAATTAGAAATACAGATACAACAGTACAAGCGTAAGCTTTAGTATAAAGAAAATACAAATTATGTCAGGACATAACGAATCAATACTTAGAGAACCATTAATTACCGGCGATAATATCACGTACGCAAAAATTACGGATGATATTTTGATGCCGGTAGAAAATAAGCCAAACAAGGCTTGGTGGATTGGTTTCATCGTTGCCTCATTAGGTGCTTTACTTTGGGTAGTGGCAGTAAGCTACACTTTCTGGAATGGTATCGGTGCTTGGGGTTTAAATAAAACAGTTGGTTGGGCTTGGGATATCACCGGTTTCGTATGGTGGGTAGGTATCGGTCACGCTGGAACACTAATTTCAGCAGTACTATTACTCTTCCGTCAGAACTGGCGTAACTCCATCAACCGTTCGGCAGAGGCGATGACCATTTTCGCCGTTATCTGTGCTGCAACTTATGTGGTATCTCACATGGGCCGTCCTTGGTTAGCTTATTGGGTTTTACCTTTACCAAATCAGTTCGGATCACTTTGGGTAAACTTTAACTCACCATTGGTATGGGATATGTTTGCAATTTCTACTTATTTCTCTGTATCATTATTATTTTGGTACACAGGTTTATTACCAGATATTGCTACCATCCGCGACCGTGCAGTAGGTACCCGCAGAAAAATTTATTCTATCTTTTCTTTTGGATGGAGTGGAAGTGTTAAAACCTGGCAACGTTTCGAAGCGGTGTCGTTAATCTTAGCCGGTATTTCTACGCCACTTGTACTTTCGGTACACACCATTGTATCAATGGACTTTGCAACGTCGGTAATCCCAGGATGGCACACCACTATCTTCCCGCCATATTTCGTGGCAGGGGCGATTTTCTCAGGATTTGCGATGGTATTAACCTTATTATTGGTTGCACGTAAAGTATTAGGCTTAGAAAACTACATCACCATGTTCCACATCGAGTCGATGAATAAAATCATCATCTTAACCGGATCGATAGTAGGTGTAGCTTATTTAACTGAGTTCTTTATCGCATGGTATTCAGGTTCAGAATACGAGCAGTATGCATTTATCAATAGGTCTACAGGTCCTTACTGGTGGTCTTACTGGATGATGATGACTTGTAACGTAATCTCTCCACAGTTATTATGGTTCAAAAAGATCCGTTTAAGTATTAAAGCTACCTGGATTTTATCAATCGTGGTAAACGTAGGTATGTGGTTCGAGCGTTTCGTAATTATTGTTACTTCATTACACCGCGATTATATTCCATCAAGTTGGGCCATGTTCTATCCAACCTGGGTTGATATCAGTGTATTCGTAGGTTCGATTGGATTATTCTTCACCTTATTCTTATTGTTCTTAAGGGTATTGCCATCAATCGCTATCGCAGAGGTTAAATTATTATTAAAAACTGCAAGTGAGCAAGCTAAAATGAAACAGATTAAAGAAGGGCATGAGAATAAAGAATATGTTGCTGAATACATAGAGTCTTTAGAAAAATTTGATAGTGTTAAACAAGAAGATTACGCAAAAATATAACAATGAGTGATATCAAATATATTTTAGGCAGCTTTGGCGATCCTGACGAAATGATGCATGGCATCGAAAAGCTTCAGGAAAATAACATCAGTATTTATGATGTATATACACCGATGCCTATACACGGAATAGAAGCCAAATTAGGAATTAAAAGATCTAGAATCGATATCGCAGCATTTTGCTTTGGTATTACTGGTACTTGCTGTGCATTCGCTTTGATTTATTTCTGCGCAGTAATTGATTGGAGGGTAAACATAGGTGGTAAACCATCATTCGCATTGCCGGATTTTATTCCAATAATGTTCGAGCTTACCGTATTATTCTGTGCTTTCGGTATGGTGTTAACTTATTATGCATCTACTCACTTATTTCCAGGAAGAGCACCAAGAGTGATGGATCTACGTGCTACTGATGATCGCTTTGTGATTGCAGTAGATGCGAAAGACAATGCAGCACATACTGTAATTGATGGATTATTAAAAGAAGCAGGTGCTTTAGAAATAAAGTATAATGAAAGGAAGTACATTAGCTATGAATAAGAATAAATTTGTTTACACGGCGTTTTTAGCTATCGCTTTTGCAGCTACCTTTTCTGCTTGTAAAGATAAACGCAGTACTGGCTTGGAATATGCCAGAAACATGTATGATCCGATTGCTTACAATCCGGATCAACCAAACAAAAATTTTAAAGATGGTAAAACAGCTCAGTTACCACCTGCACATACCAAGCCGGTAGGTTTCACCGAGTATGACGAGTATCCTAATACTAAGGAAGGATATGAGGCAGCAGGAGTGAGTATGGTAAATCCTTTACCGGTTGATACTGTTAATTTGGCCCAGGGTAAACACTTATTTACCGTTTTCTGTAGCCCTTGTCACGGAGATAAAGGCGATGGACAGGGACACCTGGTTAAAATCGAGAAGTTTAGTGGTGTGCCTGCTTATCAAACCGGTGCATCATCCAGAGGTGGTAACATGGTTGACCTTACCGCAGGTAAAATCTATCATACCATTACATACGGTGTAAATAACATGGGCTCGCATGCTTCGCAAATCTCACCAACAGATCGTTGGAAAGTGGTGATGTATGTTCAACAATTACAAAAAGGACAATAGTAAAGCAAATATAAATGGGAACTCACAATATTAATTTTAGTGAACAGTTTGAGTTTACAGGTAAAGTAAAAACGTTAAGCATTGTTGGTATCGTTATCGGTATTGCAGCTGTATTGTTCGGTTTTTTGGCTGGCGATAAAGTAATGCATGAGCGTACTTTTGCTAACCTGTTGCTTATGGCATATTACTTTGCATGCGTTTGTATGTCTGGTACATTTTTTCTGGCTGTTCAATATGTAGCGCAGGCAGGATGGTCTGCATCAATTTTACGTGTACCACAAGCTATGGCGAAAACTTTGCCTATAGCAGCTGTAATTCTTATAGTGGTTATTTCGGCAGGATTATATTCACACAACTTATATCATCACTGGCATGCTGAAGGGTTAACAGATCAAAACAGTCCTAATTATGATGCTATTATCGCAGGTAAATCGGTATTCTTAAATGTACCTTTTTTCTTAGGTCGCCAAGTAGTATTCTTAGGTGTTTACAGTATATTTTCAATCATGTTTGTTAAGTTTTCTTATAATGAAGATTTGGCAGGTGGTTTAAATTCATATAGAAAGAGCTTTAAAAATGCTTGTATCTTCCTGGTGATTTATGGTTTCACTACACCGGTATTTGCTTTTGATACCATCATGTCTTTAGAGGCACACTGGTTCTCTACTATGTTCGGTTGGTATAACTTCGCCGCAATGTGGGTAAGCAGTTTAGCAACTATCGCTGTTATCCTGATCTTATTAAGAAGAGCAGGTTATATGCAATGGGTTAACAATAGCCACTTACATAATTTGGGCCAGTTTATTTTCGGTTTCTCTATCTTTTGGACTTATGTGTGGTTTGCTCAATTCTTATTGATCTACTACGCAAATATGCCTGAGGAGACCGTATATTTCTACAAACGTTTTGAATATTATAAGTTCTGGTTTTTCTTAAACCTAGCCATGAATTTCTTAGCGCCAGTATTATTATTAATGGACAGAGATAACAAAAGAACCGATGCCAAATTATTATTCGTTTCTATCGTTGTATTATTAGGTCATTGGGTAGATTATTATCAAATGATTATGCCAGGTGCAGTAGAAGATGGTCATAATGGTTTTGGAATTGTAGAAATCGGTATTGCATTAGGTTTCGTAGGATTGTTTACCTTTACAGTTTTATCATCACTAAGCAAAAAGCCTTTAATTGCAAAGAATCACCCATTATTACAAGAAAGTTTGCATCATCAACTATAGTGGTGATAAGATAGAGCAAATATTTAATTATTATTATAATTAGCAGTACAGCGTACTACTTTTAAGAAAATGAGTTTAAGAAAGTTTATAACGAATAAAACGACCGCAGCTTTAGCAGTATTGATTACTGCTTTTGCAAACACTAGCGTATTTGCGCAAGATGCAGCAGCAGGTGCTGCCGCGGCACCGAAAGTTGATATGGGCGAGGTTTATAAATCTGTAATATTTTATATTCTGGTTTTCCTTGCGGTATGCTTATTCATTGCCATTATTGGTAAAGCAATAAAAGTATATGAGTTAAGCCGCGAAGCACAGGGTAAACCTGTTGGTATCAACTGGAACAGGGTACATGCAAGTTTGTTTGCATTGTTTCTAGTAATCGGTTTGTATGGAGTATATTGGGAATATACAGTACATGGATCAATGTTACTTCCTGATGCTGCATCTGAGCACGGAAAGAAAATTGATAGAATGTTTAATTTAACATTAATCATTACCACTATCGTATTTGTAGTGACTCACATCCTGTTATTCGGATTTTCTTATATCTATAAATATTCTGCAAAGAGAAAGGCTTACTACTATCCACACAATAATACCATCGAAAAAATCTGGACAATTGTTCCGGCCTTAGTATTGACCGTGTTGGTTTTAATGGGTTTCTTAACCTGGAGATCTATCTTCTTCAAAGTTGAAGATCCAAATAACAAGCCATTACAAATTGAGGTTACTTCTGAGCAATTTAAATGGTCTATCCGTTATCCGGGGGCTGATGGAATTGTAGGTAACAAGAATTACAAATTAACTACAGCAACCAATACATTAGGTATTGATTTTAAAGATGTTAATTCTCGTGATGATGAAATGGCTGATGAGATGGTGCTTCCTGTAGGCAAACCAGTTAAACTTATTCTCACCAGTAAAGATGTAATTCACAGTTTTTATATGCCACACTTTAGGGTGCAGTTAAACACCGTACCAGGTATGAGAACTATATTTGAATTTACGCCTACAAAAACTACTGCAGAAATGCAGCAAGAAACTAACGATCCTAATTTTAATTACCTTTTCTTATGTGCTAAAATCTGCGGGTCAGGTCATTATAACATGCAAAAAGTTGTTCGTGTAGTATCAGAGGCTGAATACAAAACCTGGATTGCAGAACAAAAAACATACTTAAATGACGATTTAAGAAAACAATTTAATTTGCCAGTGGCACCTGCGCCTGAAAAATCAGAAGCAGATTCAGCAGCTAAAGATTCATCAGCTGTAAAAACTAACCAAATGGCTTTAAATAAATAATATTAAGCAGGAGCGAACGAATTATGTCAACAATAGCATTACACGACGAACACAATCACGATCACGCTGATCATGGGCATCATAAAGAGACTTTGATTTCAAAGTACATCTTTAGTATGGATCATAAAATGATTGCCAAGCAATTTTTGATTACCGGTATTATTATGGCGGTAATTGCAATGGGCTTATCCATCTTATTCCGTATTCAATTGGCATGGCCAGATCAGAACTTCCCTTTCTTAGAAACATTTTTAGGTAAATGGGCTGAAGGCGGTCGTATTAAGCCTGACTTTTACCTGGCTTTGGTAACCATTCACGGTACCATCATGGTATTTTTTGTACTAACCGCTGGATTGAGTGGTACTTTTAGTAATTTATTAATTCCACTCCAGGTAGGTGCAAGGGATATGGCTTCGCCATTTTTAAACATGCTTTCATACTGGTTCTTCTTTATGGCTTGTGTGATCATGATGTCGTCATTCTTTATTCAAACAGGACCGGCATCAGGAGGTTGGACGGTTTATCCACCACTATCTGTGGTAGCTAAGGCTATGCCAGGTTCTGGTTTAGGTATGACTTTATGGTTAATTAGTATGGTACTTTTCGTAGCGTCATCTTTAATGGGTGGTATTAACTATGTCAGCACAATATTAAATATGCGTACCAAAGGGATGGATCTTTGGAAAATGCCATTAACCATTTGGGCTTTCTTCTTAACTGCAATTTTAGGTATCTTATCTTTTCCGGTTCTTGTAGCTGGTGTGGTGTTAATGGTATTTGACCGTAGTTTTGGTACCAGTTTCTATTTATCTGATATTGTAATGGGCACTGATATTTTACCAAATGAAGGTGGTTCGCCAATCTTATGGCAACACTTATTCTGGTTCTTAGGTCACCCTGAGGTTTATATCGTAATTATGCCTGCATTAGGTATCTCTTCTGAAGTTATTTCGGTAAACGCACGTAAGCCAATCTTTGGTTACCATGCGATGGTTTACTCTTTAATTGGTATTACTGTATTATCATTCATCGTTTGGGGACACCACATGTTTGTAACAGGTATGAATCCGTTATTGGGTGGTGTATTTATGATTACCACGTTGATTATCGCGGTACCATCTGCAGTAAAAACATTTAACTATTTGGCTACACTATGGAGAGGAAATATCCGTTTCACTCCAGCGATGTTATTTGCTATCGGTTTAGTTTCATTCTTTATTTCTGGTGGTTTAACCGGTATCTTCTTAGGAAATGCTTCTTTGGATATTAACTTACACGATACTTACTTTGTTGTTGCCCACTTCCACCTGGTAATGGGATCTGCAGCAATTTTTGGTATGCTTGCAGGGGTGTATCACTGGTTTCCTAGAATGTTCGGTAGAATGATGAATGCTAAATTGGGATATTTACACTTCTGGTTAACTTTTATTGCAGCTTACCTGGTATTCTTCCCACTTCACTTCTTAGGTTTGGATGGTGTACCTCGTCGTTACTATGCATTTACCGAGTTCGAATTTATGAAGAAATGGTTAACCGTTAACGTATTTGTAACATGGGCAGCTATTATGGCAGCTCTTGCTCAGGTAGCGTTCTTGTTCAACTTCTTTTATTCCATCTTTAAAGGGAAAGTAGCTCCCCAAAATCCATGGGAATCTAATACTTTAGAATGGACTGCGCCTGTTGAACATTTACACGGTAACTGGCCTGGTGAAATCCCAACAGTTTACAGATGGCCGTATGATTACAGCAAGCCAGGACATGATGCGGATTTTATTCCTCAAACTGTTCCTTTCTCTCAAACCATGAGTTCTAACTTACCTCACGATTTTGAAGGAAATGAGGAAGCAGAGAAAATTCAGCAAGATTGGGAATTGGCTAATCCTGTTACAGAAAACAAGGGCTAGTTTAAGCTTAGCATAAAATTTTAAAGGGGTATCTGATTAAGTTTCTGCTTATCCGGATACCCTTTTCATCTTAATAGATATATGGTCAGCAGATCAGAACAACGTTTCATTAGAATTAATCTTATAACCATTATAGTTACGCTATTGGTTGTACTTGCAGGAGGTATTGTTCGCAGTACCGGATCTGGCATGGGCTGTCCGGATTGGCCAAAATGTTTCGACCGTTATATTCCGCCAACTGATGTATCTCAACTTCCAGCCAATTATAAAGAAAAGTATGTAGCTGGAAGGTTAAAAAAGAATGAAAAGTTTGCCAGGTATCTGGAAAGTATGGGTAAAGTAGCCCTTGCCGATAGTATCAGGCATGATAAAAGCATTACTATACCAGAAGAATTCAATCCGGGCAAAACCTGGACCGAATACCTGAACCGCTTGGCCGGAGTAGCTGCCGGTATCTTTTTATTGCTAACTGCCATTTATTCTTTCACCTATCGGAAAACGGCTAAACGAATTATTGTATTAAGCATACTTAATATCTTCGTTGTGGGCTATCAAGCCTGGTTGGGATCCATAGTCGTATCAACTAATCTGGCACAGTGGGTGGTAACCGTACACATGCTTTTAGCACTGGTTATTTTGGCTATCTCTATATATACGTACAATTATGCAAAACAGCTTAATAAAGTACCATCGGTAATCATGTACAAAATATTGTGGCTAAAAGGCTTTTTGTTCTTTACACTAGTGGTGAGTATTGCTCAGATTATTTTGGGTACCGAAGTAAGGGAAGCTATAGATGTGATTGCAAAATCTTTGGCTTATAGTGGAAAAGCAACATGGATTTCGAGGGTAGGCAGTGTTTTTTCTTATCACCGTGATTTAGCAATTTTGGTAATTATTACCAACGGTGTAGTTTATAAAATGGTTATCGACCGTTTTAGCGGTAAGGCTGCTCCATTACTAACGGCCAAGTTTATTTTAGTTACGCTCTTTGTTCAGTTGTTAAGTGGTTTAGCTTTAGCATATATTGCATTTCCACCAGCAGCGCAGGCACTGCACATTTTGTTCTCTACGCTGTTGTTTAGTTTACAGTTTTACCTGTACTTACTGGTTTACAGAACAAGTACATATAAACAATAATATTTAAGAAAATTGAAACAATATCTTTCAGATTTTTCTAAACTTATCAAATTCAGGCTATCGTTTACGGTAGTGTTTTCGGCATCGATCTCCTTTTTGATCGGACAGAAAATGCAGGTTGGTAGAAATCTTATTCCGACTATTAATTGGAATAACTGGTTGATATTAATTGCTGGTGGTTTTTTAGTTACTGCAGCTGCAAACTGCTTTAACGAAATTATAGAGAAAGACCTGGATAAATTAATGTCGAGAACCAAAGATCGTCCAATGCCTGCTGGTAGAATGACTACAGGGCAGGGGTTGATTTTGGGTGTTTTTATGGCATTTTTAGGTACGTGGTTATTAGGACACTTAAATCTTGAAACGGGTTTATTATCGGTATTTTCAATTTTGTTATATGCTTTCGCCTATACACCTTTAAAAAGAAAATCGCCGATTGCAGTTTTTGTTGGCGCAATTCCGGGGGCTTTGCCACCACTTATTGGTTATCTGGCCGCTTTCGGTAGCTTAAAAGCCGAAATGTTTCATGAAATTGATTATTACATTGCTGTTATCTTATTTTTAATCCAGTTTGTATGGCAGTTTCCTCACTTCTGGGCAATTGCCTGGGTTTTGGATGATGATTACAAGAAAGCAGGTTTTAGATTATTGCCTACGAAAAAAAGAGATAAAACATCGGCACTCTTGACTTTTTTAAGTACGCTGATTTTGATCCCGGTGAGTTTATTGCCAACCATTTATGGTTTTGGCGGTTATTATATTGCAGGTTTATCTTTAATCGCCGGAGTTATTTTTAGCTGGCTGGCTTTTAAACTTTTAATGAGCAGAGAACTGGCAGATGCCAGGAAAGTGATGTTCTGTTCATTTTTTTACATCCCGGCTGTACAGTTGGGTTTATTATTAAATTTTATAGCAAAATAATTTATGGTGCTAACAATGGAAAAGATGCAGGATACGTTTGACCCAAAACCACGAAAATTTATCGTTTGGTTATTTGTCGTATCATCAACAATTATGTTTGGAGGTTTTACCAGTTATTACCTGGTATTTGCCGCCTCAAAAGGAAAAGGACACGGTTTGGTGTTACCTGATGCTTTTATTTACTCTAGTTTGGTTATTTTGGCCAGCAGCATCACTTTGGTGTTAGCATCGAAGGCTTTAAAAAAACTGAATTTTAGCTTACAGCGCAACATGCTTTGGATTACGGTTATATTGGCTGTCGCCTTTGGTATAATGCAGTTCAATGCCTGGGGAAGTATGGTAAGAACCGGAGCTACTTTAGTGGGAAACAATGCCGCAATATCATTTATATACGTGGTATCTGGCATGCACCTTTTGCATATTATTGCGGGCGTTGGCCTAATTATTAGTGCTTTAGCCGGTAGCTATAAAAGCTTACCTATTGCCAAAGTTCAATACAGAATGGAAATCGCTTCTATTTTTTGGCATTTTATAGATATATTATGGATATATCTGTATGTTTTTTTACTTTTGAACCGTTAAATTTGTTAACAAACTATTATACTATTTCCAAATGAATGCAGTATCACAATTAGATCAAGTTAAAACCGGACCATGGAATGGTGGTCGTTCTCCGTGGTCGGTAGAATATGGCAAAATCATGATGTGGTTTTTCCTATTATCAGATGCTTTTACCTTTTCGTCATTATTGATCTACTACGGCGCTCAGCGTTTTTCTAAATTAACATGGCCAGCTCCAGATAAAGTTTTCCAATCTATTCCAGGTATTGCAGAGCACGGTGCACCATTGGTTTTTGTAGGTATCATGACTTTTATCTTAATCATGAGTTCGGTAACCATGGTTTTAGCTGTAGAGGCAGGTCACAGACGTGCTAAGAAAGAAGTTATCGGCTGGATGATCGCAACCATTGTTGGTGGTTTTATGTTCTTGGGCTGTCAGGCTATTGAATGGACTCACTTACACCACGATGGTTTCTGGTGGGGACATATTCCTTCTGCTGAAGAATTAAAAAACTTTTTCCTTAAGCCTGAAGACGTTTCTTTAGTTGCTGCACAACAGTTTGCAAACTTGTTTTTCACCATTACCGGTTTCCACGGTTTCCACGTATTTAGTGGGGTTGTAATCAACATCATTATCTTGATTATGACAATCAATGGAACTTTTGAAAGAAGAGGACATTATTTAATGGTGGAAAAAGTTGGTTTATACTGGCACTTCGTAGATTTAGTTTGGGTGTTTGTATTTACATTCTTCTATTTGGTTTAATTTATCATATATAAAAATATTTTTATGTCAGAGCACACACATACAACAGACGAACACGGACACGATGATCATGCAGGTTTATCGAAAGGTAAAATCTGGAAGGTTTTTGGAGTCCTTTTATTAATTACTGTAATTGAGTTTATCATTGCATTGGTTCTAATCCCGAAAGGATATATGACCCAGCACATCGGTAATTATGTTTATATTGTTTTAACATTATTAAAAGCATTTTATATTGTGGCTTACTTTATGCACTTAAAGTATGAGAAACTAGGCCTGCAGTTAGCCTTAACAGTGTCATTCATTTTCATTATTTACTTTATTGTTTTAATGCTGATTGAAGGTGGGTTTTTAAACATCCACATGATGAATCATTAATGAAAAGAAATCCGATAAAAAAGGTATTAATCCTGGTAAGCATTTTAGCTATACCGGGATTTTTGTTTTTTTACTTATTGCCACAATTTGCCAAAAACAGGTATAAGAGTTTACCCATCTTCGGCAAAAAGACGGTGGCCACTACCTTTCATAGTGTAAAGGGAAAGAAGATTCCGGATACTATTTATCATTTGGTTCCTGATTTTAAACTCATTAATCAGCACAATGATACGCTAAGTTGGAAATCATATGAAAATAAGATTGTAGTACTCAATTTATTCTATATCGGGGCCAGAAACCAACAGGCAAATAAATACATCAAACAACTATCTGATGGCTATGAACAAAAGCCCCTGGTTAAATTTGTAAGCCTATCTGTTGATCCGGCCGACTTAAGTAAGCTCAGAGAATTTGCCGCTGATTTTAAGGCCAAGGAGGGTAAATGGAATTTTTTAGCAGGAGATACTGCACAAACTTATCCGTTGATCAGGCAGGGTTTACTGCTTGACGTAGTCGCAAATGATACCAGCGGAAAGCGCAACTTCATATTTAGTAATAAAATAGTGCTAATCGATAATTTTCATCGTATACGGGGTATTTATGATGCCGACGATGCAGGAGCAAATGCCAAGTTGGAGGATGAAATAAAAGTGCTTATTGCCGAATATTTAAGGAACGTTAAAGATGGTAGATAGTAAGGTTAGCAGTTAAGTGTTCAGCGGTTAGCGTTTGGAGTACGCTTTACCCAAAGCAAAATGATAATTATAAAAGATTTAATACTCATGGAAAATAGTCCGATCGAGAAAAAATATAGTAAGTGGATCATTATTCTTTCCATTTTCATTCCAGTCGCCGTAGCTTTTTTGTTTGTGGTAAAGCTCAAAGACCTGGGTATTGATGTGCCTGCACTACCTTTTTTACCGCCTATATATGCTACCATCAATGGCATTACGGCCTTATTGTTGGTTGTTGCGGTCTGGGCAATAAAAAACGGAAAGATACAGTTGCACCAAAATTTAATGAAAACAGCTATAGGTTGCTCATTATTATTTTTGGTGATGTATATTGCCTACCATATGACTACACCCTCTACTAAGTTTGGAGGAGATGGAACGATAAAATATGTTTACTTTTTTATTTTATTAACACATATCTTATTATCAATTGCCATTATTCCTTTGGTTTTGGTTACGTATGTAAGGGCTTTAGCCGAACGTTTCGATCGCCACAGAAAAATTGCACGGATCACATTTCCCTTATGGCTTTATGTTGCTATAACTGGTGTGGTGGTTTATTTGATGATTTCGCCATATTATCAATACTAACTAAATAAAATACCTTTTGAAGAAATAGATAAAGCCTTACCTTAAAAAGTAAGGCTTTATCTATTTTAATACATTTTTTTGGTGTACAAAATTTACTAATCTGTATATTTGGTTATAAAGTTGTATTATGGTTCAACTAAATCTATTTAGTTCACCATATCTATTAATCTATCTGTTAAGTCTTGGAGAATAATTACAAGGCAGTTAACGAACTATTTTATGTCGGTAAGTAATGTGGATAAAGAGCGCGCCCTGATTGATAAAATCGTGGAAGGAGACGAACAAGCATTTTCTGTTTTGTTCTTCAAATACCTTCCTGTGCTTCACATTTTTGCTTCAAAATTTACAAAATCTGATGACGCGGCTGAAGAAATTATTCAAGATGCCTTTTTAAGGGTCTGGCTAAATCGCGATAAACTTACAGAAGTAGAGAATGTGAAGGCCTATCTGTACAAATATGTTTCTAACGAATGTTTAAGCTACCTGCGTAAAAAATTAAAAGAAGATCGGATTGTTGATGCGTTTACAGCCAAACAGCGCGATAGTCATAACAATACTGTAGAGACTATTAACTTAAATGAAGTTACAAGAATTGTTGCAGTTGCTATAGATAAATTACCCGAACAAAGGAGAAATATATATCAATTAAGCAGACGCGATGGTAAAACTATCCCCGAAATTGCAGAAATACTTAATATTTCTCCTAATACCGTTAAAAATGCTCTGGTAATTGCCTTAAAATCGATTCGTATACATCTCGATCAGCACGGTATTGTATTCCTTTTTCCAATTGTTTTTTTCTTTTTAAAAATAAAATAGAAAAAAATGATATTCTAATAGTCCTAATTTTCTTTTGCGGCTTCTTAGTGTCAGAATCTTTATGGAAGAACGTATACATTATCTATTAAAACAGTTTACCGCTAAAACCTTAAGTCAGCCTGAAAAGGAGGAACTTTTAGTTTTGGTAGAAAACAGCACATCGTTACTTTCTGATGAAATCGTGAAAATGATTATTTCAGAAGAAGAACATGCCGCTAATGTTAATGAGGAAAAATGGAATCCGGTTCTTAATAAAATTCTAACAGTTGATAAACCGACCCGGTCGCCAAGACGGATTTTAATGAATAGCTTAAAATGGGCTGCCGCTGCTGTGGTGTTTGTTGTGTTTTCTTTAACGGCCTACCTTTCTCTGCAGAAGAAGAAAGAACATGTTTTTGCTACCGATATAGCCCCTGGAAAAAACAAAGCTATTCTGACCTTGGCTGATGGGAGAAAAATTTCCCTTTCGGATGCCATGAAAGGCGATGTTGCAAAAGAAGCTGGTTTCTCCATCACCAAAACTGACGACGGCCAGTTAGTGTACAATATTGCCGGATCAGAAAATGTAAACGATGACAGGTTAAATACCATTTCGACCCCAAATGGTGGCGAGTGGCAAATCAAGTTGCCAGATGGATCTACGGTTTGGTTAAATGCTGCTTCTTCAATTCAATATGCATTAAACATTGGCACTGCAAAACATCGTATGGTAAAGTTGGATGGTGAAGCCTATTTCGAAGTGACTAAAAATGCAGCACATCCTTTTACTGTAGAAACCGATAAACAGACAGTTGAGGTATTGGGCACTCACTTTAACATCAATAGCTATAAAGATGAAAACGTAACCAGAACTACTCTATTGGAAGGCAGTGTGCGGGTGTCTCATAAAAATACGAATGAAAGCGAAGTGCTTAAGCCAGGTGAACAATCGCTTGTAACAGCTTCTGGAATTAATATCAAAGAGGCTGATGTAGATGAAGCTGTTGCTTGGAAAGAAGGTTATTTCAAATTTAATAACGAGAAGCAGGCGAGCATTTTACGTAAAGTTGCCCGTTGGTATAATGTAGAGGTAGAATATGTTGATCCGGAAGCTAAAGATGTAATGTATTACGGGACAGTAAACCGTTTCGAAAAAATATCAAAGATGTTGACCAAGTTCGAACAAACAGGAGAAGTACGATTTGATATTAAAGGCAATAAATTAATTGTATATAAAGAATGATGGTAAGAAGATTAAGGCATAACTAACCTTAATCTCAAAAAATAAATTAACTAATAAATTATCAACCTAACCCAACAACTAATGAATAAACTTCGACAAAACTCCTGACATGCTGGGCTAAATAAAAAAAGGAGTGCTTCCAACACCCCTTTTATATCTGTTTAGCTATTCCGTAAATCGGAACTGATTAAAAATTAAATTATTTCTTGGATAACCGCGAAACGCGCTTTAGCGTCCAAACTTCATTGCGCTTCGCCCAAAACAGACTATTAAATGTACAAAATTTATACCAGAATTTTATGTACGCATCAACGCTACATACCTAAATTCCTATTAATTATGAAGTTAGTTACAGTCATATTGCTTGCCTCTTTAATGCAGGTAAGTGCAGCTTCATTTGGCCAGCTGGTTACATTGAAAGAAAAAAATGTAACATTAGAAAAAATGTTCAGGGAAATCAGACAGCAATCTGGTTACGATGTATTATTATCTACAAATAAGATAAAAAGTACTACAACAATTAATGCCAACTTCAGTAATGCAACCATTGAAGAAGTAATGGGTAAAATTATTTCAGGAATGGATCTTACTTATACAATAGAAGACAAGACCATCCTGATTACACCTGTTCAAAAAACGTTATTTAGTAAGGTTGTTGATTATTTCACGCAGGTAAGGGTAACGGGTAAAGTGAAGGATAAAAATGGTAATGAACTACCTGGTGTAAGTGTAAAAGAGAAAGGTGCAACTAATGGTGTTTCAACAAATTCGGCAGGCGAATATAGCATCAATGTGGCCGACCGTGCAACTTTGGTTTTTAGCTACATTGGCTACCAAACCATTGAGGTAGCACTAAATGGCAGAACCAATATTAATGTTACTTTGGAGGAAGATGCAGCTCAGTTAAACGAAGTTGTAGTAACCGGTATGGGAACTACTGTTGATAAAAGAACGTTTACAGGTGCTACTTCGAATGTTAAAGTATCGGATGCTGAAATAGGTGGTTTGCCTGATCCGAGCAGGATGCTTGATGGTCGTGTTGCCGGTGTAACCGTTCAAAATACAACAGGTACATTTGGTACGGCTCCAAAAATTAGAATTCGTGGTGCAAGTTCTATTTACGGAAGCTCAAAACCACTTTGGGTTGTAGATGGCGTAATTCTGGAAGATGTTGCTGATATCAGTTCTGATGATTTATCATCTGGAGATGCGCTAACACTGATCAGTTCGGCTGTTGGAGGCTTAAACTCAAATGATATTGAAAGTTTTCAGATCTTAAAAGATGGTGCGGCAACATCAATTTATGGTGCTAAAGGAAAAGGTGGTGTAATTGTAATTACTACTAAAAGAGGTAGGGCAGGCGTAAATAGCTTTAATTATGTATCTGAACTTACCACCCGCTCTAAATTCTCTTATGACAATTTTAACATCATGAACTCTCAGGAGCAAATGGGGGTTTATCAAATGCTGGAGCAAAGAGGTTGGTTAAATAATTCAAGTGTATCCAATGCTTCAAACAGTGGTGTGTATGGTAAAATGTATCAACTGATCAACTCTGGTCAGCTGCAAAATACCGAAGCCGCTAAAAACGCTTATTTACGAGAGGCAGAATATAGAAATACGGATTGGTTTGATTTGCTATTTAACAATAGCATTATGCAAAATCACTCTATTAGTATGTCATCAGGAACAGAAAAGGCACAGTACTATTCATCTTTAAGTGCAGTTTATGACCCTGGCTGGACTAAGCAAAGCAGAGTGAAAAGATATACCGCAAATTTTAATGCTACCTATAATCTACGTAATAATTTGAAATTAACACTCTTATCAAATGGATCATATCGCGATCAGAGAGCTCCCGGAACCTTAGGACAATCTACCGATGTGGTTTTTGGAACAGTAGGTCGTCAGTTCGATATTAACCCATATTCTTATGCTTTAAATACGTCAAGAACGTTAGATCCAAATACTTTTTATACCAGAAACTATGCGCCATTTAACATCTTACATGAATTAGAAAACAATTATATGGATGTTAATGTGGCTGATGTTAAGTTTCAGGGAGAATTGAGCTGGAAAGCACTAAAAACTTTAAACTTCAGTTTTCTGGCCTCAACAAGATACAATCAAACCTCACAACAACATTATATTAAAGATAGTTCAAACCAGGCATCGGCATACCGGGCAATGGGTACTACGATCATCAGAGATAACAACCCATATCTGTACACTGATCCTAGTATCTTGTATGCTGTGCCCGTTTCAATCCTTCCGTCAGGAGGTATTTATAACCGAGTAGATAATAAACTGACCAGTAATGATTTCCGTTTTATTACTCAATATAATGAAACTTTCGCCGATAGACATAATATCGATATTGTTGGTGGATCTACTTTAAGTGAAATTTATAGAAATAATAATTTCTTTAGAGGTTGGGGATTACAATATGATTTAGGTGAAATTCCTTTTACAGATTATCGTGTATTTAAACGTGCTTCAGAAGAAAATACAAATTATTATACGGTTGGTAATACCAGGAGTAAGGAAGTTGCTTTCTTCGGTGAGGCAGCGTATACTTACGATAGAAAGTATACAGTTAAGGCAACCGGAAGATACGAAGGAAGTAATCGGTTAGGTAGATCTACATCAGCCAGATGGTTGCCAACCTGGAGTGTATCTGGACTCTGGAACGTTATGGAAGAAAAATTCTTTCAGGGGTTAAACACGCCGTTTTCGAGCTTATCATTTAAAGGTTCATACGGCTTATCAGCCGATAGAGGTCCGAGTTATGTAACGAATTCAAAAGCAATATACAGTAGTTACAATCCTTGGAGGCCAACGAACGCCGATAGGGAAACAGGTTTAGAAATTAATACTCTAGAAAACTCTGAACTCACCTTTGAGAAAAAACATGAGTTAAACCTTGGTACCAGCTTTAGCCTGTTTAGAAATAGATTAGCAGTTGATGTAGACTGGTACAAAAGGAACAATTTTGACTTGATAGGTATCATTAATACTCAAGGATTGGGTGGTGAGATTACAAAATATGGTAACGTAGCTGATATGAAATCAAGTGGTGTTGAGGTAAGTGTAGCCGGTACAATACTTAAAAAGAACGATTTCTCTTGGACCGCGAATTTTATCTATACACACAACCAGAATAAAGTAACTAACTCTGAAAACAATGCGCGTGTAATTGATTTGATTACGGGTACGGGTTATGGTTTACAAGGCTATCCGGCCCGCTCTTTATTCTCTATACCTTTTGTGAGGTTACAAAATGATGGATTACCAATTTTTACCAATAGTGATGGTAGCGAAACTGTTACAGGAGTATACCTTCAAAATAGAGATAATGTAGGTTTTCTAAAATACGAAGGAACTACTGAACCTACTCACTTAGGAAGTTTAGGCAACATCTTTGGCTATAAAGCCTTTAAGTTAAATGTTTTTGTAACATACTCTTTCGGTAACGTAGTGCGTTTAAATCCGGCTTTCAAAACGGGTTATACCGATCTTGATGCCAGTACAAGAGAATTTTACGATGCATGGACTGTTCCTGGCGATGAGTTAAGAACAAATATTCCTGTGATCTTAGATAAGAGATATCTTAGAAACAACAGTAATTATAGCATTGCTTACAACTCCTATAATTATTCATCAGCTAATATTGCAAAGGGAGATTTCGTTCGCTTAAAAGATATTTCACTTTCTTACGATTTCAACAAGAAAATGTTATCTAGGATTGGTCTTAATGCTGCTTCTTTACGTTTAAATGCTACCAATTTATGGTTGATCTATGCAGATAAGAACCTGAATGGCCAAGATCCTGAATTCGTAAATGCAGGTGGCGTGGCATTGCCTTTAGCAAAACAATATACTTTAACTTTAAGGGTTGGATTTTAATAAATGAAACTTATAATGAAAAATAAATATTTATTTCTCGCATTTAGTGCAATTATTATCTCCGGTTTTTCTTCTTGTAAGAAATATCTGGATGAATTGCCAGATAACAGGGCTGAGCTTAATAATACCGAAAAAATAGCCAAAATGTTGGTGTCAGCCTACCCGGCAAATTCATATGTATTGGTTTCTGAGTTATCTTCAGATAATGTTGATGATTACGGTGAATCAAATCCAAACTATGATCGGTTTTCTACTCAGGCATTTAATTGGCAAGATATCACTGAAACAAATAATGACGGTATTGACAGGTTATGGAGTGGGTGCTACGGTGCAATAGCCAGCGCCAATGCTGCCCTTGATGCCATTAACGAGCAAGGTAACCCTGCAAATTTAGCTCCGCAAAGGGGAGAAGCATTAGTTGCCAGGGCATATGGACATTTTATATTGGTAAATATGTTTGCACAACATTATTCGCCGTCAAAATCAGCAACAGATTTAGGTATAACTTACATGACTAAGCCAGAATCTACCCTTGATCCTAAATATGAACGCAATACTGTTGCAGAAGTTTATGACTTCATGGTTAAAGATTTGGAAGAGGGTATTCCGTTGATCAATGACGCTTCTTATTCAAACTCAAACGTTGCCAAGTATCACTTTAACAAATCAGCAGCAAATGCTTTTGCAGCAAGGTTATTTCTTTACAAAGGCGATTGGGCTAAAGCTGTAAGTTATGCCACAGCTTCATTCAACAATTCTCCTTCTACTTACTTAAGGGATTATACTTACATTTCAACTTTTAGTGCCAACTTTGCCAATACAACAAGAGAATACAACTCGAGTAGTATAAAGGCAAATTTTCTGATCAGTACACCTGCTTCATCTGCCGCATTAAATTTTGGTAACTATTATACAGGTAGCAGATACTCTCATGGTGCTTATATTGCGGGTAACGAATCAATTTTGATAAAAAATACACCTCACGGTAATTATGCTGGTACTCCAGGTTACCGTGTTAGAAGCTATACTTATTCAGGTGCAAATTTGGATAAAGTGTTATTGCCACATGTTTCTTATCAATTTGAATATACCGATCCGGTTGCAGGTATTGGCTATATCCACAGTGTTTTTACGCCATTTACCTTAGAAGAAGCTTTACTTACCCGAGCTGAAGCAAATATTCAATTGAAAAATTATACTGCCGCCTTAGCTGATATTAACCTATTCGTAGGCAATACTTTTACTTCGTCTTTGACTGTAACACAGGCAAGTATTGATTCATGGGCAACATCATTTGCTTATTCAACGCCCGAAACTTCAACACCAAGAAAAAAGTTCAATGCTGAATTTACTATAGAAGCAGGTACTCAAGAAAATATGCTTCAGGCGGTATTGTATTATAGGAGAATAGAAACCTTACTTACTGGCTTGCGCTGGTTTGATGTTAAACGTTACGGCATCGAAGTTACAAGACGCACAATTGTAGCTGGTAAACCAGGCCCAATAAGCAACAATAAATTAGTAGTAAGAGATAATAGAAGAGCAATACAATTGCCACAAGATGTAATCACCTCTGGTTTAACCTCTAATCCAAGATAGACATGAAATTTAATAAAATTTATTTATTTCTTTTAGCAGGAACCTTAGTAACTAATGGTTGCAAAAAGGAAAAGTTGGATCCAAATAGTGTTTTTGTTGATTCGACGATCGAAAAAAATGCATTGGACAATTATATTTACGGTAATTTAGTATTAGACTACAATATTGATGTTTTATATAAATATGTAGATAAAGAATCTGACCTGGATTATAACCTGGTTCCGGCAAGTTATGCAAGCTCGATCAGAATGACCAAGTTATTAAAATATCTGGGTTTTGAACCATATGACGATATAACAGGTGGAAAATCTTTTATCAAAGGTTATTTCCCTAAACTGATCAACTATATCGGTGAAGCTGCCTATAGAAATAATGGTACCAGAATATTAGGTACGGCCGAAGGTGCCAGAAAGATTACACTTTACGAGGTGAACAGATTAAATGCTACTACCGGAGTTAATGCAAATTTTTTAACCGATAGTTATTTCCATACCATTCACCATGAGTTTCAGCATATCTTAAATCAAACTACCGATTTTCCAAGTAGTTTCAGAACAATTTCCGGAACTTCTTATGTAGATGATCTTTGGGTTAGTGCCTGGGCTAATGATGGTGCAGCAATTGCGGCCGGATTCATTTCACCGTATGCAAGTAGTTCTGATAAAGAAGATTTTGCAGAGCTGTATTCGTTTTATGTAACCTTGTCGGCTGCTCAATGGGATGCCAGGTTAAATGCCACAGGTAGTACTGCTGCCGGCAGAACAATCATTAACAATAAGTTAATATTGGTGAAAAATTACATGTTAACGGTATGGAAAATTGACATGGATGTATTAAGGGCAAATATCCAGGCTCGTATAGCCAATCTGCCTAATTTTAATCAAACTTCATTATAATCTATATATTATGAAAAGAAATTATTATCTGTTAACTATCATCTGTTTTGTGTTTTTAGCGGCATGCGATAAGAAAAAAGACAGAGTTTTTGACGAAAGCCCAACCGTACGATTAAATCAGTCGGTGGCTAATGCGCAGAATATTTTAAGAAGTAAACCCAACGGATGGATTTTTCAATATTTTCCTGGGGCTAATGCGCCATACGGAGGGGTTAATTTATTTGTGAATTTTACCTCTGCTACAGATGTAAACATTCAGGCTGATTATACAACGGGGAACGTGACCAGTTCTTATAAAGTATATCCTGGTGCCGGGCCAATATTAACCTTTGATACCTACAATTCTGTTTTGGATTACTTTGCATTGCCAGGCGTACTTAGTAACTGGGGTGCTTCTGATATTGGATTAGGTGGTGATATAGAGTTTTTGGTAGTAAAAGCCAATGCCGATTCAGTTATCTTAAAAGGCAGAAAAAGAAACACCACCCTGGTTATGGTACCAGTAACTGGAAATGCAGCAAGCGTACCTGCTTTAATGGCTAGTTACAGAGCTTCATTTAATCGCTTTTACAATGCAAATTCTTTCAGTTTTGTAACGGCAAGTAAAACAACTGCGGTAACTTGGGGGGTATTTAACGGTTTACTGGCAGGAAGCAATAACTATTCGTTCAGGCCAACAGATACTGGAATCGACGGTTTCAAGGAATATACTGTCGATGGCATCACATTTAAGCAATTAACCTTTAAAGCGGCAACAACGACTTACCCAAATGGTTATTATGCCAATGCTGATGAAAGTTTGAAATTGGTTATTTTATAGTAAAGTAGTATCTTTAAATATGCCCCCGAACATTTCGGGGGCATATACTTTAATAATATTTCCTATGCTTTACAGACAAATGTTAGGCTATCTGGTTTTTATTTTAAACCACCTTCTTTTTATGTTGTTTGATCAAAAAGTATATTCTCCACAGGCTAAGCTTATCAGCATTATTTTAGGCGTTATTGTTTTGATTATAGGAGCGGTCGATTATCAGTTTAATTATAAAAAAGCAAGGAAGTTTAATATTTCACCAAGCTTATTAATCTCCTTAAATATATTGATGTGGATTTCTGCAGGTTCATATATTTTTATGATGATTAATATTATTTTATTAATTGCTTTTATCTGGTGGGAAAAACAATTATGTAAAGAACCAAAGCAATCGATTAATTAAAAACTACATTTAAACCCCGCACCATTGGTGCGGGGTTTTTTATGACATAATTTTTAAACCCCTCCATGCGTTTATTCCTATATTTGTAAACCATGAAGAAGAAAGCAATTTTTATCCTGTTTGTATTGGTATTTACCTTTGCTGTAAGTCCAAATGTTAATGCGCAATGTTCCATGTGTACTATTAATGCCGAGCAGGGTGTAAAAAATGGCAATACACAAACTGCCGGCTTAAATACAGGTGTATTGTATCTTTTATCTCTTCCTTATTTAATGGCTGTTATTGTGGGTGTGGTGTGGTACAAAAAATACCGTAAAAAGAATATCCAGCTCAACATGAAAAAAGAACCTTTTAATTTAAATTAAAAGCATGTCTGAACAAACGACCTCAAAACTTTATGCCATTGTGCATTGTAAATGTCCGCATTGCCGTAGAGGAGATATTTTTACAGGTAGTATGTACGGCTGGAACATTCAGCACACCAAAGAGATCTGCGGACATTGTGCACAGCGGATAGAAATTGAGCCGGGTTACTTTTATGCAGCCATGTATGTAAGCTATGCCATGAATGTGATTGAAATGCTGGTAGCCAGTTTTCTAACCTATTTAATTTTTGGTGCCCTTACTGACGAAACTTTCTGGCCTTACCTGATTGTGATTTTTACAGGTTGTTTTGTACTGTACCCTTTCAATTATCGTTATTCGAGAATAATATTACTTCATGTTTTATCGCCAAATATTAAATATAAGCCGTATTACGATAAATAGTATGGGTTAATTGTCTAAATCGTTTAGCGGTTAGCGGTCAGCGTTTGGCGACGGTTAAACAAGTTGAAAATATACAATACAAATGGCTACATAGCTGATGACCAATTAAACCTAAATGATGCTTAAAAAAGAAACACTGAACTTTATAAAGGATGTTGCGGAAAATAACAACCGTGAATGGTTTGCTGCTAACAAGGATGTCTACGAAGCGGCTAAAGCTGATGTTTTGGCATTGGTAGGTGCGCTTATTCCAGAACTGGCCAAGGTAGACCCGCTGCTTTCTGCAGAAGCAGATCCTAAAAAAAACCTCCTGCGCATTTACCGTGATGTGCGTTTCAGTAAAAATAAAGATCCCTATAAAAATAACTTCGGTATCTGGTTTTCGGCAAAAAGTAAAGGGGGCAACGAGCCTGGTTATTATCTGCATATACAGCCAGGAAAAAGCTTTATTGCCGGAGGTTACTGGATGCCCGAAGCACCGCATTTAAAATTGATCAGACAAGAAATTGATTATAATATAGGCGATTTTAAAGAAATTATAAACGAAAAGGATTTTAAGAAAAACTTTAAACTCGGATTTGATAATGCCCTGAAAAATGCGCCGAAAGGTTATGATCCTGCAGATCCAAACATTGAATTTTTAAAGCTGAAAAGCTTCGAAGCCATCCAAAAAATCGATGATGAAGAATTTTTAAAACCGAACCTCGTTAATAAGTTGATAAGTTCTTTTAAAACGGTACAGCCATTAGTTGCATTTTTACGGAATGCTATTGATCAGTAACCAATTAATAGTTGTCAGTTTTCAATAACCAAACAAATTATCAAAACTTGATACTCGCTACTTGCTATTAAATACTAACCCCTGAAACTTCAAACATGAAAAATACCTTTTTTTCCTTTGCCCTTTTCCTATTTTTTTCTTCGCTAACTTCTTGCGTAGTACTGTCTCCAAAAAAATATAAAGCTTTATTGGGAACCAAAGATTCACTTTATACCGCATTTAATGAAGGTTTGATTAAAATCGAAAATCTTGAAAAAGAAGTGGCAAAACTGAAAAAGGATACCACATTAATGGCTGAAGAGCTTCGCGACCTGCAAAATAACTATAATGCTGTTGATGCCAATTACAAAAAGCTTAAAAGTAATTCCTCCAGTGAAATTACCAAGTTATCGGGCGATTTGGCTGCACGCGAAAAACGTTTGAAAGAAGTGGAAGAGGTATTGCGCAAACGTGATGAAGCCACCAACTCGCTCAAAGAAAAACTTCAGCAGGCCCTGTTAGGCTTTACCAAAAGCGGTTTAACTGTAGAAATTAAAAATGGTAAGGTATATGTTTCGCTAACCGATAAACTCTTATTCCCATCCGGAAGTATCATTATTGATGAAAAAGGTAAACAGGCTTTAACACAATTGGCAAATGTATTAAAACAGCAGCCAGAAATTAACATAGCTGTTGAAGGTCATACCGATAACCAGAAAATAAATAACCTGGGGCAGATTAAAGATAACTGGGATTTAAGTGTATTAAGGGCTACTTCTGTAGTGCGCTATTTAACAGAAAACGAGAAGGTAGAAAGTGTACGGATGACGGCTACAGGTAAAGGCGAGTTTCAGCCTTTGGGTTCTAACGCAGGTGCAGATGGAAGAAGCAAAAACAGACGGATAGAGATTGTACTTTCGCCTAAACTGGATGAACTTTATAATCTAATAAAATAGCCATACTTGAGCAATGGGGATATGGATCAATTTTTTGTATAGGTTGCAAACTAGGTTTACAGAACTATTTTTAGGATTAGGAAATGAAGGGCTGTGGTTCTTGGCGGCCTTTGGTCCCGCTTTGCGCTTTACTCCGTTGCACTCCATGTTCGCTTCAATCGGGTTTAAAAACCAGGGTTTGTGTACTCCAGGAGTCCTAAAATTGGAATATTGCAGCAGCTACTTAGCCCTGGTTGCAGCGGTTACCCTGCAGCAACGAGGTACGAGGCAGCGAAGCGTAAAAGCGAAAAACGGGAGGGAACTTTGTGTTTTGCACAGGCTTTGCGCTTCATGAAAATATACGAACCTGATTTAAAATAGAGCCGCTATCATAGACTTTGATGCCGGCGGTAAGATTTTAAAATCTTAAAGGTGTGCTCAAATTCGGGGCTGCTAAGGTTAGCATAATCGGGCATAGAGATTTTATGAGCCGTTAAAAAGTTAAGCAATTCCTTAATTACATTTGATACTTCTTCCGATTCTTCAATATGTTTTAGGGTATCGATTTTATTTAATAATAAGGTTATTTCGAACATCTTAAAGTTATTCTTTTTAGTAATATCCAAACCAAAATTAACTGCGGTAAGTGCTTTTTCGTAATGATGTGTAGCATTGTAAAAATTTGCTTTAAAAACATTAAAGTTGGCCAGTATAAAATTGGTATAATAGGTGTAATCGCTGCTGATGATTTTATCTACAAACTGCATAATACGCTGCGCTTTCTTAAAATAGTTGAGTTTAATATAAGTTTGCCCTAAATGAAGCAATAAAAACGGAGAAAACACCGAATGCCTGACGTAAAAAATATTCGGGTACTTATGTAGTATGGCCATAATAAACCGATGGCTCTCTGCATAACTTTTTTGAAAAAACAAGACCACTAATACCAATCGGTAAGAGAGTATTTCGGCGGTAGTGATTTCCTCATTTTTCTTTGGTGTACTCTGATCTATTTCCTGGCAAAGCCTTATAATTTTATCTTCGAGACTTTTGCTTTCGTTGGGTTTATTAATTAGATTATTATAAAAATAAAGTATTAAATCGTAAGGGTTAATTGGGAATAGTTCGTTTAATCTTTTATAATTTCTCTTTAACAGCTGCATAGAATTCGCTAAAGCCACTTTGTCCACATCAATAATATTAACGTTGCATTCAATTACATGGAACATGATCTGAATGTCTTCATTAAACACATTTTTTGATATGGTTCTGATGGTTTCCCTGTAAAGGTTGCCCATGGTTCGCCCTGTGGCCATAATGTCAATAAAATCTATACCTATGCTTAGCTTATTGAAGTTTCCATTAGGTTTGCTAAGCTCATATTTCGATACATAACAAATAAAATCGAAAGCATTATTTTTTTCACGATTAGAAAATGGCAGCCTGAAAATATTTTTTAAAGCAGCTATTTCGTTGCGGTTAATACAAAATCTGATAGACCAGTTAAGGATATGGTCTCTTTGCGAATTTTGACATGGAAAACTTTTTAATATATGCTCAAAAAATGGTTTATCAGGTTTATATTGAAATTTGTCTGTAATCTGTATAAATACGAAATAGGTATAAATATCGTCGTTTAAAAAGCGGACAATCTCTGTTGGAATACTTGTACTTAATCTTTTTTCTTCAATGATAATACCGGCATTCAAAAGTTCTTCGTAGGCATCTGGATAGCAATTAATGTAGCTGAGGATTTTTTCTTTGGCAACCCTTAGTTTTTTATTCCCTTCTGAAATACAATCGCTTATTTGCTTGAGGAGAAATATTTTTTCGGTGCTTTTTTTTGCCAGGAATACACGCTTTTCCAAAAAATAACTAATCAACTCATAACATAATAGGGGATCATTCAGTTCAAGTTGTTGATTTTCATCTTTGAGCTTGAAATAAACCTGTAGCCAAAATGGTGTTTTAAATTGGGTTAAAAGGGGCAAACTAACATCTGCCCGATTGATAATTTTATTTTCTATATGGCTTAAGGTATAGAGTATCTCCTCTACGTTTAAGGATGGCACATTACTTAGGGTTTCTTCGTCATAAAACAGGCCCATATACCAAGTTTTAGTTAGAGCGGCAGAACTATAAATAGCGGGCTGAAGGTTAATCCAGGTATCTGTTCGCAGGCCAAATATGAGTTTAACAAAACTGTTTTCCTCTATACTGTATAAAAAGTCAATAAATATTTTAAAGTAATTGCTTTTAGCCAAATGCTCATCAATACCATCTACAATAATAATGAAACGGCCTTCTCGTTTTTCAGGATTCTTCTTAAAAAAACTGATCAGCTCGCTAAGGCTTCCAAATTTAAATTCTTTCAAAAACCATTCTTTTAAAGTATCGCTATTTTGGATAATCGTATTGAGACTGGTAGAATTAATCAGTAAAACAATATCGTTTTTATAAAGGGCATTTTCTGAAAAGAAAAAATACTCTACCATATGTGCAATTAGTATCGATTTTCCTTGTCCAGGCTGGGCACTTACCGTTGTAAACTGGTAATTGTTTTTTAAGAAATAGTCAAAGTCCGGATAGAAAAAACTTCTGTTCGCAGTAGTATTAAATGGAACACCGGAGTTGTTTTTTTTTGCAATTAACGATACTTCTGTAATGGCATGTGCCTTTAACTTTAAATCCTGCCAGATACTTTGAGCAGAGCTTGTCTGGTTTTCCTTGTCCTTACAAAACGAGTCCCAATCGTTATAGCCAACATATTGTGACAGGCTATTTAAAGTGAATAAAGAAAATTTATGTAAGGTGTTTGCAAAGCCAAAAAAACGCTTGATTGTAGTTTCGCTTACATAGTTTTTAGTTTCCTGATATACATATTCGGAAATAATCTTGCAATGAGCCGGGTCTATATTTCTCAGACCTGATTTTATAAGTACAAACTTCCGGAGTTCAGTAAGGAGATCGCTAGCATTCATGAATAAACTTATAGGATGACTATCACTAATGTCATCAAAATTTAACAATTGAAGAAATCTATTCACTAAGAAAGCCTTGTATGAATAAAATGAATAAAAGGGTTATGATTAAAATGAATAGCAATGGATAAAATAGGTAGCTATTCTAAATTTAGATTTGTCATGATTATCTAATACACCTAAAATGGCTTTCGCCATTTACGTGAGCATTAGCATATAGTAGTCTCCTAAATAACGCATGATATGATGAAAACCTTTACTTTCTCATCCCGTTTCGGGATAATCCGCAATACCTGTATTGCAGTCATCATTTTATTAACGCTCTTCTCTAACAAATCGTATGCGCAAACAAAAATTTTTGCAAATACAGTATCTGCTCAAAGCAGGGTAGATAATGCAAACAATGCAACTTTAGACAATAACACTTTCGCTACGGTTAATTCTTACGGCGGAATTGCTGTTGGATTAGGGGCCTATAGTGGTGAGCTGGAATTAAAATATCCGGCTGCTGTTGCTGCGGGAATAACATCTTATATCAGGATAGATTTTGATGGAGATGTACTGAACAGGTTGTTAGGTGGTAGTTTAGGTACTTTACTGGCTAATGTAGGTGGAACCGTAGTGCTAGGAAACCATTCATTTCAGGTAGGGGCCAGAAACGGTGCTTCGGCAGTGCCCCCAATAGGTGGTAACAGTGTTGATGGATTTTCTTCAGATAATCTGCGGTTGGTAAAAGATGCAAATGGTTTCTTTTACCTGGCAATAACCCCTACCCAGGCGTATGATAGGGTTTTTATTAAAGATGTAACCAATGCACTCCTGGTTTCTGTAGCCAATAATACAAAGGTTTACTATGCTTTTTATACTTCAGGCACTGATCCTTGTGCGCAGGCATTTGCTACAGGATTCGAAGGTACAGGAATTACACTCGATGCCTTACAGCTGGGCAGTTCTGGTGTAACCAATAGCGAAAGGGCTATAGATTCAGATCCTACTAATTTTTCTCAATTGAGCTTAGGGATACTTGGCGTAGGTTCATCCATCAGCCAAAATTTTTATTTCGCGACACCGTCAAATCCTGGTGACGATATTAACCTTAGGCTCAGCGCTACGCCTGCATTACTAACAGCGGGGCTCTTACAGAACATTTCTATAACGGCTTACAATGGCGGTACTCAGGTATATACGGCTTCAGCCGCAAGTTTGTTAAATCTGGATTTATTAGGCTTACTTAATAGTGGGCAACCGGTATCAATACCTTTTTCTCCAGGTGCCAATGTTGTGTACGATAGGGTGAAGGTTACGCTCGGCTCTGTAGTTGCCTTAAACCTTACGCAAACCATCAATGTATACGGTGTAATTCGCTCTGCAGGCCGGCCAACTCCAGCAAGCACAGCAATTGCTGCGTGTTATAATAGTAATGTGGCACTAAACGCTACTACGGCCACTACCAACGAATTAAGGTGGTACGAAGCAATAGAAGGTGGAACCGCATTACAAACGGTTGCTTTTAATGGTACTTTTACTACACCAGCGCTAACTGCTAATAAAACCTACTATGTTGCTGCCAGACGGGTGGGTTGTACGGCCGAATCGGCAAGGATACCTGTAGCCGTTACCGTGAATCCACAAATTATTTTCAATGGCGCCACGTTGACCAATGCCACACCGGGTTTTGCCTATGCAAAACAATTGGATGCAGCCACAGGTGGAACGGCAGGTTATACTTACGCTTTGGCTGCAGGCAGTACATTGCCGTCAGGTTTAAGTTTATCATCGGGCGGTGCAATTACGGGAACACCAACGGCAGCCAATACCTATAATTTTTCTGTAATTGCAACTGATGCCAAAGGCTGTAAAGCAACTGCAACTTATAGTTTAACGGTTACGGCCGCATTGGTTCTTGCACCAGGTGCGTTGCCTGAAGGTGTAACAGGAACTGTCTATCCAACACAGATCATTCCGGCAGCAATTGGTGGAACGGGACCGTATACCTATACCGCAACAGGTGTTCCGCCGGGTTTAGCTTTTAATCCAACCACAAGGGAAATCACAGGAACACCAACCCAGCCTGGAACCTATACGATACCTGTTACGGTTGTTGATGCAAACGGTAATACGCTAATTTCAAATTATACCGTAAAGATTACTGATCCTCTATTGTTACCCGCAGCAAGTTTAGCTGATGGAACTACGGGAACAGTTTATACGACACAGATTATACCCAGTGCAACAGGTGGAACTACGCCTTACACTTATTCGGCAACTGGTCTCCCCCCGGGTTTGACTTTTAATCCATCAACCAGGGCCATTACCGGTACGCCAACAACTACTGGTTCTTATAGTGTACCTGTTACGGTGACTGATGCTGATGGAAAAACAGTGACCACCAATTATAGCATAAATATTAACAATCCTTTATTATTGCCATCTGCAACCCTGCCAGATGGAACAGAAGGAGCAGTTTATGCTACGCAAACTTTGCCTGCGGCCACTGGCGGTGTTGGTCCTTATACTTATGGTGGTACTAATCTTCCTGCTGGATTATCTTTTAATGCCACTACAAGAGAAGTTACCGGTACACCAACACAGGCAGGTAACTATGTAATTGCTGTTACCGTAACCGATAGCCAAGGTAAAACAGCCAGTAACACTTATCCGATTAGAGTAAATGGTACTTTAACTTTACCAACAAGAACTTTACCTAACGGTATTGTGGGTACTTCTTATTTACCACAAACTTTGCCTGCCGTAACCGGAGGAACGTCTCCATATACCTATGCGGCAATAAACCTTCCACCAGGATTATCGTTTAATCCAACTACAAGAGAGATTACCGGAACACCAACACAAGGTGGTACCTATAATATTTCGTTAACGGCTACGGATGCAAACAACAATAAGGCTACCACTACTTATCCGCTAACCATAACCGTAAATGAACCGGTTGTGGCCTCGGCTACAGTGTGTACAGGAAGCTCGGCTACTTTAACAGTAAGTAACCTACAGGCAGGTGTAACTTATAACTGGTATGCATCAACAGGAAGTACACCATTAGTAACCGGAAATAACGGTACTTATGTAACACAGGCCGTCAATTCAGCCACTGTATTTTATGTAGAAGCCGTTTCTGGAACAGCAACCAGCTCCAGGACATCGGTTACAGTTTCCGTTAATCCACCTGCAACGTTAGCAACTGTTACCACTAACAATCAGGTAATCAACTCCGGACAAACTACCACGTTAACCGCAACCGCAGATGCTGGAAATACCATTGCTTGGTTCGATGCTCCATCTGCAGGTACGCAGGTTGGAACAGGAACTTCGTTTACAACTCCAGCGTTAACGGCAACAAAAACCTATTACATAGAAACTACAAGTAGCAATGGCTGTAAAAGTGCTAGTCGTGTTCCAGTTACTGTAACGGTAATTAATGGTGGTGGCGCTACAGCTTGTAATGCAGCAAATAGTCAAAATACAGGTATTAATGGTATCTGTTTATTATGTTCTGTAAATGGTGCAGGTAACTCTACTGATGCTGATGCAAGTAACTTTACCAGGATTTCTCTTGCCGTTGGTGTTGCAGCAACAGGTTATCAACAATTAATTTTCCCATCTACCGGGCTTGCCACAGATAGTATCCGTTTAGACCTGGCTTTACCAACAGGTTTAGCTGATGTTGGTGTTTTAAACAACGTAACCGTTACCATATTAAATGGAACTACAGTTGTAAAAACAGTTCAATTAAACGGTGCATTGTTGAGTCTTCAACTTTTATCAGGCAACCGTTTTGCGGCAACTGTGTTAGCAGGTGGGGCTTACGATAGGGTTCAGGTGAGCTTTGGTGCACTAGCTTCTGTTTTAACCAGCTTAGATATTTACGGTGCAAGGGTAGTTTATCCTAATCCAACATTTATAGCCGGTGCGCAATCTATCTGTGCAGGTGGCACAGCAACACTTAGTGCAACTGCAAATGGTGGTACTACTTTAGCCTGGTTTGATGCCCCTACAGGTGGCAACCAAGTGGGAACAGGTGCAAACTTTACTACACCTGCGTTAACCACTACAACAACTTATTATGTTCAGGTAAGTAAAGGAAATTGTTCGAATGCCACAAGGGTTCCAGTAGTTATTACCGTTAACCCAGCAATTGTATTTACAGGCATCGCTTTAACCAATGCAACAATTGCCTCGCCGTATAGTAAGCAACTTCCGGTAGCTACCGGTGGAACGCCAGGTTATACCTATGCCTTAGCTACAGGAAGTTCCTTACCATCAGGTTTAACGCTATCCGCAAGTGGCCTGTTAAGTGGCACACCAACAGCAACCGGTAACCCAACATTCGATGTTATAGTAACCGATACGAAAGGTTGTAACACAACAGCAACATTCACTTTAACTGTAACGCCGGCATTGGCCTTGGCTCCGGGCACATTGCCTAATGGCGTAACAGGTACAGCTTACACAACCAATGGAATTCCATCTGCAACTGGTGGAACGGGTCCTTATACTTATTCCGCTACAGGTATTCCTCCAGGGTTAACCTTTAATCCTTCAACAAGAGAGATTACAGGCACGCCTAATCAGATTGGAGCCTTTACCATTCCGGTTACCGTAACTGATGCGAATGGCAATACAATTACGGCCAGTTATGCTCTTAAAATAACTGACCCTTTGGTGTTACCATCGGCAACTTTAGCCAATGGAACTACGGGCACGGCTTATCCTACTCAAACGATTCCATCTGCCACTGGTGGAACAGGTCCTTATACTTACGCGGCGACCGGCCTTCCTCCAGGATTGGCTTTTAACCCTACTACAAGGGAAATTACCGGGACACCTACACAATCCGGAACTTTTACCGTACCGGTAACAGTAACCGATGCCGATGGAAAAACGGTAACTAATAACTATACAATTGTAGTAGTTGATCCGCTATTGTTACCAGCAGCAACTTTGCCTGATGGAACAGAGGGAACAGTTTATGCTACGCAAACCTTACCATCTGCAATTGGTGGCGTTGGTCCTTATACTTATGTTGGTACTAATCTCCCTGCTGGATTATCTTTTAATGCAACGACAAGAGAAGTTTCCGGAACACCTACACAGGCCGGAAATTATTCGATCGGTGTAACTGCAACAGATAGTGAAGGCAGAACTGCAAGTAATAATTATTCAATTAAAGTAATAGGTGTATTATCATTACCAGGTGCAACTTTACCAAACGGTATTGTAGGTACTCCTTACGCAATACAAACATTGCCTGCAGTAACAGGTGGAACAGCGCCATATACTTATCTGGCCACAAACCTTCCTCCGGGATTAAGTTTTAATACTGCAACAAGAGAAATTACAGGAACGCCAAGTTTAGGTGGAACTTTTACCATCTCTTTAACTGCAACAGATGCCAATGGAAACAAAGCAACAACTGCTTATAGCTTAACCGTAACGGTTGATGCGCCTGTTGTTGCCTCAGCAACGGTATGTGCCGGAAATTCGGCTACTTTAAGCGTTAGTAATTTACAGGCTGGCGTAACTTACAACTGGTATGCTTCTACAGGAAGCACAGCATTGGTTACCAATAATACAGGTGTTTTCGTAACTCCTGCGGTGAACGCTCCAACGGTATTTTATGTTGAGGCCGTATCCGGAACTGCGGTAAGTTCAAGAACTGCCGTTAATGTTTCTGTTAACCCACCAGCAACCGCAGCTACGGTAACCACCAATAGCCAGGTAATTAATGCCGGGCAGTCTACCACTTTATTGGCAACAGCTGATGCTGGGAATACCATTCAATGGTACGATGCTGCCACGGGAGGAACACAAGTGGGTGCAGGTACTTCATTTACCACGCCAACACTGTCTGCCACTACTACTTATTATGTAGAAACTACAAATGCAAGCGGTTGTAAAAGTGCAAGCCGGGTACCGGTAACGGTTACCGTGTTAAATAATGGCGGGGGTACTGCATGTAATGCGGCCAATGCGCAAAACTCCGGAATTAACGGAATTTGTGTATTATGCGGTATAACAGGCGCAGGAAATTCTACTGATGCAGATCCTGGTAATTTTACCAGGATATCTCTAGCAGTAGGTGTAGGCGGATCGGGTTATCAGCAATTGATTTTCCAGAATGCTGGAACAGCCACAGATAGTATCCGTTTAGATTTAGCCTTACCTACTGGTTTGGCAGATGTGGGCTTATTAAACAACGTAACCGTTACCGTATTAAATGGTAACACGGTTGTAAAAACAGCACAATTAAATGGTGGATTGTTAAGTCTCAGACTTTTATCAGGTAACCGTTTTGCGGCAACGATATTAGCTGGAGGTACCTATGATCGCGTACAGGTGAGTTTCGGCGCATTAGCTACCGTTTTAACCAGTTTGGATGTTTACGGTGCGACCGTAATATATCCTGGTCCAACCATAACTGCCGGTGCCCGAACTATTTGCTCGGGAAGCACGGCTACATTAACCGCAACAGCAAACGGTGGCACAACATTGGCCTGGTACGACGCAGCAACTGGTGGTACACAATTGGGCACTGGCGAAACATTTACCACGCCAGCTTTAACAGCTACTACAACTTATTATATCCAGGTAAGCAAAGCCGGTTGTCCGAATGCAACCAGAATTCCGGTAGCGGTAACTGTTACACCAGCTTTACCAACACCGGTATTGGCAACTATTGCTAATGTTTGTGAGGGATCTTCAGCAACTTTGTCTGTTGCTAATCCAGATGCGGCGGTAACCTACAGGTGGTATGACGCCGCGGTAGGTGGAAACCTGGTTTTCACTGGTGCAGTATTTTCAACACCAGCATTAACAGCGGCTACTACCTACTATATAGAGGCCACTCAAGGAAACTGTACAAGCGCTACACGTGCAGCCGCCGCTGTATCGGTAAACCCTCGTCCGGCTTTACCAATTGTAACGGCGAGTTCATCAACAGTGAGCGCAGGACAAACTGCAATTTTAACAGCCAGTTCTGCAGATCCTACCCATACTTTTAACTGGTATTCTTCAAATACTTCAACTACACCTGTTTATGTAGGTGCTACCTATGTTACACCGCCTTTGTTGTCCACTACAACTTATTATATAGAGTCGGTTTCTACTAACGGATGTACTTCGGCAAGCCGTGTTCAGATTACCATTACCGTTGATGGAAATGGGTCTCCTAACCCTGTACCTTGTGAGGCCGCAACCACACAGGTTGGTGGTGTTACAGGCGTAGCTTTACTATCAGGTGTGTTTAACCCAACATTAGCTATTGATAATGATACACAAACCGCATCTTCATTGGTTATGCCGGTTGGAGCACTAGGTGCATCAGTTTATCAAAGAGTTGGTTTTGGATCATTATCTAAAGTTGGAGATACCGTACATGTTTTAGTATCATCACCAGGAAAACTATTATCACTTTCATTATTAGGCAACGCTTCAATTACATCTTATGTTGGAGCCAACAGCAACGGTGATTCGAGATTGTTAAATGATAACCTACTCAACATTCAATTGTTAAGTGGTAATACTCAGGCCTTAATCACCTTTGTTCCAACGAATGTTTTCGATGGAGTAGAAGTGAGGTTAAACTCAGGTGTATTGGGTGCCTTAACATCTATTAACTTAAATTACGCGCAGCGAATTTTAGTTGCGCCTACTGTATCATCAGCTAATGTTATAGCTTGCGTCGGCCAAACTGCACAGCTTGAAGTAAGCAACCCATCGGCAAATTTAACTTACAGATGGTACGATGCTACAGGTACCTATTTAACTGGTAAAGATGGAATCATCTTCACTACACCAGTGTTAACAGGCGATACTAAATTTTATGTGGCTGCAGTTTCTGCAACTGGCTGCGTGAGTTACAAGACAGTTGTTAATGTAACTACGAATCCGGCACCAGTAGCGCCAGAACTACTTTCGGCATCTGTTAATACTTGTCCGAATACATCGGTTACGCTCCAGGTTAAAAACCCAATTGCAGGTACAACCTATAACTGGTACGATACCGCAAACGCTACAACGGTCTTATTTACTGGCGACAATTTTACCACGCCATTAATTACAGCTGATAAAAGTTATTTTGTAGCGGCAGTAAACAGCTGTGGTAGTTCATCAACAAGAACTGAAGCCAAAATAATACTGGGAACTATTGATGTTCCGGTAATTACACCACCATCCATCACAATTACTGAAGGTGCTGTAGCGGTATTAAAGGCAACTTCTAGTACGGCAGGTGCAACCATTAACTGGTACACTACTGCAAATGGTGTGGTTCCGGTATTTACTGGCGAAACTTTTGTAACACCGCAGTTAAGCGCAACCACTACTTATTATGTAGAAGCAACTATTCCGGGCGGCTGTACTGCAACCAGTAGGGCAACCGTAACGGTTACAGTAATTCCAAATGGTAACCCGGTAACTACTCCTTGTGGAGCAGCTACAACAACAGTGGCAACAGGTGTAACCGGTGTAGCCTTATCGGCAGGAGTTTTCAACCCAACTTTTGCGGTTGATAACGATGTCAATACCGGATCTAGTTTGGTTATCCCAGTGGGATTGCTTGGTTCATCAGTTTATCAACAGGTTGGTTTTACAGGATTATCGAATGTTGGCGATACGTTAAGGGTGAAAATTACCACTCCTGGTACATTGCTTTCAGCAGGTGTATTATCTAATTTAACGGTGACCACTTTCCAAGGTACAACCAGCAATAACGATGCGGTTTCTGTATCTAGCCCCCTAATCAGTCTCAAGTTATTAACAGGCGGAACATCAGCCATATTAACTTTTGTGCCAACAAGTAAATTTGATGGAGCAGAATTAAGATTAAACTCAGGTTTACTTGGGGCTTTAACATCTGTTAATTTAGATTATGCTCAAAGGGTAATCACTACGCCAACGGTTACAGCATCTACCGCGAGTGCTTGTCAAGGCTCATCAGCAACCTTAAGTGTGCAAAATCCACAGGCAGGTGTGGTTTACAAATGGTACCTGGGCAGCACTTATCAGGCGGGAAAAGATGGGCAAACTTTCACAACAGACCCTGCTTTGGCCGCTGGAAATTATACTTATTCGGTAACTGCAACGGCTAATGGCTGTGAGACTCCTGGAACCAAAGTAACCCTAACCATTTTAACGCCACCGGCACAGCCAGTTCCATCAACTAGCAATCCTACCACAATTTGTGTCGGCTCATCTGCTACTTTAAGCGTACAGGCTGTTGCAGGAGTAACTTATAACTGGTATGATGCTGCGGTAGCTGGAAATATGTTGGTAACCAATAGCAGTAGCTTTAATACATCTGCATCACTAGCAGCAGGAACATATGATTATTATGTTGAAGCGGTGAGTGGAACAGGTTGTTCAAATGTAACACGTACAAAAGTTTCTGTAACTGTTAATCCATCAGCATTACCTACTGATGTAACGGTAACCGGAACTACCTCACTTTGTGCTGCTGGTACAACAGTGCTTACGGCTAGCAGTACAACTGTAACCAATCCGGTATTCACCTGGTATACTGATGCGGCATTAACACAGGTTGCTTATGTAGGAGCAGTGTTTAATACTCCAGCCATTACCACAACTACCAAATATTATGTTGCGGTTAGCGGGACAAACAAATGTGCAAATACAGCAGGTAATACAAAAGAGGTGACGGTAACAGTAAACCCCGCCGCTACCCAGGCTGATATTAATTTGGCTGGAACAGGTACTGTTTGTGGTGGTGCTTCAGTTACCTTAAATGCAACCAGTACAACGGTGACCAATCCGGTATTTACCTGGTATAGTGATGCAGCTTTAACCACAGTGGCATTTACTGGAGCTAATTTCATTACTCCGGTACTTACTGCAACAACAACTTATTATGTAACGGTTAAAGGGGATAATAAATGCGAAAATACAGCAGCTAATGCAAAATCAATCACCATTACGGTTAACCCTGCAGCCACTGATTCAGATATTGCCATTAGCGGAATCACCTCGATCTGTAAAGGATCCACAGCTGCACTATCTGCTTCAACAACATCGGTTATCAACCCGGTATTTACTTGGTATAGTGACGCTAATTTAACAACGGTAGCTTATGTAGGTGCTAGCTTTACAACACCTGCACTTAATGCCATTACCACTTATTATGTAACCGTAAAAGGGGATAATAAATGTGAGAATTTAGCTGCAAGCACCAAAGTTGTTACGGTAACCGTTAAAGAATTTGCTACCACTGCTGATATTGCAGTAAGTAATTCACAAATCTGTTCAGGCGCTACCGTAATGTTAATGGCTTCGAGTACTACGGTTACTCAACCGGTATTTACCTGGTATAGCGATGCCTCATTAACAAATGCAGTATTTACCGGACCAACTTTTACAGTAACGGGTTTAACTGCCACGACTACTTATTATGTAAGTGTTAAGGGGACTAATAAATGTGAAAATAGTGCTGCCGATGCTAAAGCGGTAACTGTAACAGTTAATCCATTGGCCACCACTACCGATATTATCCTCAACGGAAGTACTGTTGCTTGCACAGGATCATCAGCGGTGTTGAGCGCAACATCACCAACAGTAACCAATCCAGTATTTACCTGGTATAGTGATGCGGCCTTAACCAACGTAAGTTTCATTGGCGCAACATTTACTACACCACCATTAAATACGACCACTACTTATTATGTAACGGTTAAAGGCGATAATAAATGTGAGAATGCGCCTGGTACAGCCAGAGTAGTTACCATTACCGTTAGCCCAATGGCTACTGCTGCTGATATTACTGCTGCCGATGCGTCAATATGCGCTGGATCAGGTACTACTTTGGTAGCAAGTACAGCAACAGTAACCAACCCTACATTTACCTGGTATAATGATGCGGCTTTAACTTCAGTAGCTTATGTAGGTGTATCATTCGTTACACCAGTATTAACTGCAACAACTAAATACTATGTAACGGTTAAAGGTGATAACAGATGTGAAAACTCAGCAATCACAGCTAAAGTGGTAACCGTAAATGTTAACCAGGGTGCAACAGCTGCAGATATTACTTTATCTACACCTGCTAAGGTGTGTGGTTCTGGTACTACGGTAATCAATGCAAGTTATACTACAGTAACCAATCCAGTATTTACCTGGTATAATGATGCCTCATTAACCAGTGTAGCCTTTACCGGACCAACATTTACTACCCCAGTATTAACCGCTACTACCACTTATTATGTAACGGTTAAAGGAACCAATAAGTGTGAAAATACAGCAGCCAATGCAAAACCAGTAACGGTTACGGTTAACCCAAGCGCTGTAGCCGCAGATATTACCGTAAATGGATCAACATCAATTTGCGCCAATACAGCAGCAACGTTAACTGCAACAAGTACAACCATTACTAACCCGATATTTACCTGGTATAGTGATGCTGCTTTAAATACGGTAGTATTTACCGGGTCGGTATTTACAACGCCGGTATTAACAGCAGGCGCTACATACTACGTAACTGTTAAAGGCGATAACAAATGTGAAAATACTGCTGCAACAGCAAGAGCTTTAGCCATTACTGTGAATGCATCGCCAAATAACCCGGTAGTATCGGCTCCAAATGGAGGTATATGTGCTGGTGATGGCGCCACACTTTTAGTAACCAATGCTCAAACAGGTGTTACTTACGAGTGGTATAACGCAGCGGTAGGTGGTAATTTATTATTCACTGGTACAACATTCAATGTAACAAGTTTAACCGCAACAACAGATTACTATGTTTTGGCAATTGGAACTGGAGGTTGTAACAACAATGGGGGCCGCGTTAAAGTAACAGTTACTGTTAATACAAAACCAACAGTACCAACGGTGGCTGCTACATCGGTAAACGTTTGTACGGGAAGTTCAGCAATATTAACCGTTGCAAATCCTCAAAGTGGTGTTACGTACAATTGGTATTCAGCATCAGCAGGTGGAACGCTGGTTGGAACAGGTGTAAACTTTACAACACCAGTGGTCAATGCAAACACCACCTACTATGTTGAAGGTGCAAACGGAACTTGTGTGTCATCATCCAGAACGTCGGTGAATGTAATTGCGCTGCCGGTACCAGTTGCACCAGCATCGGTAACCGCAGCCAATGGAACACTTTGCGCAGGTAGCTCCACCATATTAACGGTAAATAATCCGGTAGCAGGATTAGTATACAGATGGTATGCTGCAAGTTCAGGCGGAACAGTGCTGGCAGAAGGTATCAACTTCACCACACCAAACTTAAATGCGACCACCATTTATTATGTAGAAGCGATTGCAGCAGGTGGTTGCGCAAGTGCAACAAGAACAGCTGTTACGGTAACTGTACTACCTGTATTAGGGAAACCAACAGTAGTTGTACAAACTACTACACCTAATAGTGTAACGTTTGCATGGGCCGCAGTAGCAGGTGCAACGGCATACGAGGTTTCATTAGATAATGGTTTAACCTGGGTTAACCCAACCGGCGGATCAACTGGAACAACTTACCTCATAGCAGGATTGAAACCAGATCAAAGCGTAAGCATCCTGGTGAGGGCTAAAGGTCAAACTGAATGTCAAACCAGTCAAAATGGCTCAGCAACCGGTAAAGCAGCTAATCCTTTTGGAGATCAGGTTTATATTCCAAATGCATTTACACCAAATAACGATGGTAAAAACGATGTATTCTTAGTCTACGGTAATACCATATCAAGTGCGAAAATGAGTATTTACACACAATGGGGTCAGTTGATATTCCAGTCAGATAACGTTGCAAACGGATGGGATGGAACTTTCAAAGGCGTAAATCAACAGAACGGAGTTTATGTCTACATGGTTGATATTACCTTCAGCAATGGAACAACATCGATGAGAAAAGGTACTGTAACGCTGATCAGATAAAAAGAGGATTAATAATAAACAGATAAAATCAAAGACCATGAAAATACTATCGGCTTTAAAAATATATGTTGCAGTGCTGATATCGCTGCTGTTTACAGCGAAGTCATTTGCACAGACTGATCCACATTTTTCACAATATTATGCAAACCCATTATACCTTAACCCGGCATTAACCGGAGTAATAGATGGCGACTACCGCGCAACTGTAAATTTTAAACAACAATGGAGTGCACTAAACAGTTCTTTTTTAACCGGCGGTGCATCGTTTGATATGGCTCCAAAAAAGAACTTCGCCTTTGGTGCAACTATTTTAAACCAAAGAGCAGGAGAGCTGGATTTTAACTATCTATCTGCTTTGGTATCAGGCTCATATCGCTTAAGGTTTGGTGCAGAAGGATTACAGATGTTTAGCTTTGGTTTACAGGCAGGTATCATTAACCGTAGTTTCGATTTCTCGCAGGCCAGGTTTGGTAATCAGTTTAATCCGATTTCGGGTTATGACGGGGGCATGATGAGTGGAGAAACACTTTCATCTCAATCATCCTTAGTTCCTGATGTAAATGCAGGCATTATGTTTTTTGATGGCGATCCAAACAAGAACATCAACGTTTTCTTAGGTGCTAGTGCGGCGCATTTAACACGGCCTATGGATCGGTTCTCTGGTACAAATGCACGCGTTCCAGTGCGTTTTACCGGACATGGTGGTGCGCGGATCAGGGCTTCAGAACTATTGGATATTGTACCTAATGCCTTGTTCATGTACCAGGGTAATACAAATGAAGTTTCGTTAGGTGCTTATGCACAACTTAATGTTAATCCATCTGCCAACATTCTTTTTGGGGGTAACTACCGTATTAAAGATGCAGCAATCGCTTTTGTGGGTTTACAGTTAAAGAATATGGTTTTTGGATTAAGTTACGATGTGAATACTTCCGCCTTCAATCGGGCGTCAAACAGTAACGGAGGTTTAGAGCTCTCCATATCGCTTATCGGCCGGAATGGTATAATTGGTCCAAACTTCTTTTGTCCACGTTTATAATTGTTCAGATAAAATGATTATGATTTTTAAACCGCAATCGTTTTATCGCTATCGAAAATAAGTTTAGAAAGATGAAAAAAATATTACTCCTTTTCTTAGTGGCATTTGGTGGTTTTGCAAACGCACAGTATGTCGTAAATTATAAGAAGGTTGCAGATACTTATTTCGAGAATAAGGATTATTATGCTGCGGCTACCTTTTATAAAAAAGCCTTGAAAATTACTGGAGATAGCAGTCAACTTGTTTTGCCGTATGGCAAAGAAAGAAAAACGGCAACTGATGAGAAGGTGATAGAAGATTACGAAGGATCGATATACAAGCTTGCAGAATCCAGCAGGCTTTACCGCGAATTTAATGAGGCTGAAAAGTATTATGCTATTGCCGTAACCTTTACCAATACACGTTTCAGAAAGGCCTTATTTTATTATGCTGAAAGCTTAAGGGCAAATAAAAAATTTAATCAGGCCATAGATGCTTTTCAACAGTTTATCCAGAAAAACCCAGGTGATGTTTTAGTTAAAGATGCTCAAAAAGAAATAGAATCGTGTAAGTTTGCGATTGAAGAAATGCGTTTTCCACGCATAGTCCAAATCAAAAAAGTACCAGCCAATGTGAATGGTTTAGGATCTAATTATGCGCCTGTTCAAATCAATAATGAGTTGTATTTTACCTCATCCCGTCCGGTTGCCGTAGGGAGTAAAAAAGACATGGTTAAAACAGCTACCGGCGAAGTTCAGGTCTCAACTAAAGCCAATCCGTTTATTAATAACATTTATGCGAGTAAAGGAGAATTAACTTCTACTGATATCGCCGTAAAAAAAGTTGATTTCAATTTCCCTAAAAACGTGGAAATTGCTACAGCTACTTTTATGCCCGATGGAAATACGATGTATTTTACTGCATGGAAGGATAAAGAAAAATATGCTATTTATTCCTCGAAAAAAACAGGCGATAAATGGGCAGATCCTCAACCTGTTGGTTTACAGGTTAACAGCAAAGATTTTAACGCTTCACAGCCTTTTGTTACCGGCGATGGTAAATTCCTGCTTTTTTCATCCGACAGAAGTGGTGGTTATGGCAAATTCGATCTTTGGTATTGTGCCATTCGCGAAGATGGCTCATTGGGCCAGGCTGTAAATTTTGGTCCAACCATTAATACTGAAGACGACGAACGTGCGCCCTATTACAATTTATTAACCAAAAAGCTATTGTTCAGTACCGATGGACGCGTTGGTTTTGGTGGCCTTGATTTTTTTGAGTCAGAAGGGGATCTGGTAAATTGGTCTAAGCCTAAAAACCTGGGTTATCCATTCAATTCATCAAAAGATGATCTTTATTTTACCGCAACTGATGATAAAGGTACAAAGGGCTATATCAGTTCCGATCGCGAATCATCTTGTTGTTTGGAAATATTTGAAGTGAGAAAGGAATATCTTTCTATAGCTGGACTCCTAACCGATTGTAAAACAAAATTGCCTTTGGCAGGCGCCAATGTAACATTAACCAATGCTGAAGGAACGCAGAAAATAACTACAGGCACAGATGGTATTTATAAATTTAAAGTGGATTCGAAAAGACCAATTAAACTGCTTTTTGCAAAAGATAATTATTTCGCTATTACTAAAAACTATCCTTACGAAGAACTCGCAAAAGCAGATACCCTGATTGATAAAGATTATTGCTTGAGCCCTTTTAAATTGGGTATACCAATTAGATTGGAAAATATTTATTACGAATTTAACAGTGCTGAACTCACCGAAGGCTCTAAAAAAGTATTAGACTTCCTCATCCCGATTATGGAAGACAATCCTGAAATGGAAATCGAACTGGGATCTCATACTGATAATATCGGAACTGATGAGTACAACATGGATTTATCAAATAGAAGGGCAAAATCTTGCACCGATTACCTGGAAAGCAAAGGAATTGCGGCGGCCAGAATGACTTCTAAGGGGTACGGAGAATCAATGCCTATCGCGCCAAATGAGATTGTTGTGAAGGGTAAGAAAAAAGATAATCCAGAAGGAAGAGCAAAAAACAGAAGAACAGAATTTAAAGTAACCAAAAAATAAGACATACTATCATCCCGTTTAGGCCATCTTGCTGAAAAGGAGATGGCCTTTTTGGTTGGTATCTGTAATACACCCTTTTTCATATTTTTTAATACACCAGTAAAGGATTAAAAATTCTTAGTTAAAAGGTAGTTAAGTTCTTGATTAACCATTTTTATCACTGTGTTGTGCCCTCACGGACCGAAAAACTAACGGGTGGCCCTTTGCGCTTTTTATTTCTGCATATTTTGTATTTTGAGATTAATCATAAACTGATAACCATCAATTGCGAACTGAAAACTAATAATTGAATTAATCTTTGTAATTTTCGGCTTATCTTTTTGAACGCAATGAAATTAAATATTCAATCAACCGTTATTTTTCGAACGCCTAAATTTTCATATCAATCCGAACTGGTTGATTGCTGGGAGGAATTAAAGTCGGCTATTTCAATATCTTCAACAGCTTTTTATGAAACCATAAAAGAAGTAAATGCAAACGAAATCCAAAATCTTCCTCCCAAGGTTTATTTTACCATTTGGAAATATTTTAACCGTGCAAAATTCCGATCTACTCCTTATGGCACATTTGCAGGTTTCAGTTTGTTAAAAGATGCCATTAGGCCATTTGAAAGCAGAATAGTGATTGATGAGGTTCAAAAAGTACGCGAACTAATTGATTGGCCTTACAAGAATGATATTCAATTGCCATTATTAGAGCTATTGCAAGAGAATTGTCTTCTATTTAGTAACAGTAGTTATTATTTAACAACCAATAGTATCCGTTATATTGCATGCAATGAGGGTGTTTTTGAACTGGCGGAGTTAGATCAAAACGAATTTGTACAACAGATATTGGCTGCCTGCTTAAAGCCGATTCGATTTAACGATCTTGTAAAACAACTAAGCTTAGATGATGCAGAAACCCAGAATCTGTTTGGGTTACTTGAGGATATGCACGAGTTACAGCTTATTTTTACCAACTATGATCCCAATATCATCGGAGATGATTATTTTGAACGTTTAGGTCTAACCGCTACGCCTGACAAGCCAAAGTATCTTATTGCGCAGCGTAAAGTCTTATCTGGATGTATTAATGAACGCTCGCTTCAGGCCATTCCGGGTTTGATCAATATGCTCCAAAGCATCATGCCTGTAAAAGGCCATGATGCTATGGAGAAGTTTCAAGTTAGGTTTAAGAAGAAATTCGAAGATCAGGAAGTGCCGTTATTATTAGCATTAGACCCAGAAATGGGGGTAGGCTATGATGAGTTGGAACAATCTGGACAGAACAGCGATTTCATTACACGTTTCACTAACAAGCCGTCTAAAAGAGACGAAACAGAAAATATTAAAACGGCATTAAAAGGTTGTCTTATTCAGCAGAGATTCGAAAAAGATAAGACGATTTATCTGAATAAACTCGCTTTGGCAACCAATCAGAAACTGGCATCTTTGCCTAACTCATTCAGTATGGTTATGTCAGTTCAAGATGATCTGATTTTTGTAGAGCAGATTGGTGGGGTAACTGCTAATGCATTGAGCGGAAGATTTACTATGGCTGATGAAGGCGTGGCAAATTATGCAAAAGCCATTGCAACCGCAGAACAAGATGCTAATCCCGACGTTTTGTTTTTTGATGTGGCCTATATGGTAGAAGCCAATGTAGATAATGTAAACCGACGGAAATTGATTTATGGGCATCAATTGTCAATTTTAAATTTTGATACCTCAGCAGCCCCACTTGCATTAAATGATATACAGATTTCAGTTAAGGGCAAAGAGATAATCCTTCGCTCTAAGCAGTTAAATAAACGATTAGTACCCAGAATGGCCTCGGCCTATAATTATATCCGTTCAGATCTTTCTGTATTTAGGTTATTGTGCGACCTGCAACATCATGCTTTGCAATCAAATCTCTCTTTTCCGCTCGATGCCATTATTCCTGATCTGGATTATTATCCAAGGTTGCAATATCAGAATATAGTTTTAAGCCGTAACAAATGGAAAATTAAAAAAGACGCACTGTTAGGTTCCGGTCAAAAATTGCTTTCCATCGCCGAATGCAGATCATACCTGAAAAATTTAGGTGTTAGTGAGTATTTTAAAGCCGGGGTGTCCGATCAGACTTTGTGTTTTGCCCTCAAGAAAGACGATGATATAAATGCTTTCCTTCAGTATGTATTGAAGCATGGTAACACCTATGTTGAAGAAATGGTATTGCCTCAAAATAGTATTGTGGTTGATGAAGTGGGTAAACCCTATTTGGCTCAGTTTGTTTTAAGCATAGGCCATAATGAGCAAATTTATCACAATTTAGCTCAAACATTTCCAGATAAAGAAGTCACTCGTTTTTTTCTGCCAGGTAAAGAATGGCTGTATCTCGAAATTTATTGCCACCAGCAGCGGAGTGATCAGATTTTAACAGAAGTAATATCGCCCTTCCTCATTACTTACGCAGATCAGGTAAAGACATGGTTTTTTATCCGCTACAATGAAAATGGAAACCATATTAGGTTAAGGGTTCAACTCAACAACCCAAAAGATGGGCAGTTAATGATGTCAAAGTTGATGGATGATCTGGAAATATTTTTAAGCTCCGGTTTGGTATCTGATGTTCAGGTCAAAACCTATAAGCGTGAGTTGGAACGTTACGGTATCAATATGATCGAAGATGTTGAACAGCACTTTGCTACAGACAGTGACTTTGTATTATCGCTTTTAGAAACGCAGACCGATGATTTCAACAAATACAAGTGGTGCAGCCTTTTGGTTTCCAAAATTATTGAAGCCAATATTTTAGATAAGTTGACCATCAATAAGATTGTGAGACTAATGTCTGATAACTTTAATGAGGAGCATAGGTTGGATGCAAGCGATTTTAAACAATTAAATATGCATTATCAGGAATTTCGAAAAACAGAAAGGGCAGCATTAACTTCAGAACAGGAGCGGCGGTTTAGTGCATTTTCTGATTCATTTATCAAAACTCTTAAACAATGTGCTCCGGAAAATGCACCAAAGCTATTGACCGATTTGATACATATGCATGTTAACCGGCTTTTTAGCAAAGACCAGCGGACAAATGAAATGGTGATGTATTATTTTCTATTAAAAGATATCCAGCGTCAGAATGCGACTAAAATTTAACGGTTTAGCTTGGCCAACGGATTAACTACTTTTACTTCTATTTCAGTAATATAGCGGTTAAGGGGATCTCGGTAATACTTAAATATATATTCATCACCATAAAAACTACTCAAACGTTTGCTGACATTGTCAATGCCTACATGATGGCTTTCCGTTTGTTTGCCATTATTATCATTGATCATGTTTATAGTGCTGATGTTTAGCTTGTTATTTTCATAAGCAATTTTGATAATCGCAGGCTGGGTAGAATGCGTGACATTTCCGTGCTTAAATATATTTTCAACTAGCGTTAGTAAGATAAGTGGTGGAAATCTTAATCCTAACATATCTCCACTTACTTTGAGTTCCAGATTGATTGTATTGGCTGTTCGAAGTTTATGGAGATTAATCAGGTGTTCAATCTGTTCAATTTCCTCACTTAATGGAACCATCTCCGATGCTGTGGGGCGTTTTAGTGCATAACGCATCATTTCTGCCAAGTTCATAATTGCATCAGCCGCCATTGGCGCTTTTTTGCGCGCATCATTATAAATGAAGTTTAAGGTATTAAATAGAAAGTGTGGATTGATCTGACTACGAAGATAGTTATTCTGTGATTGGACCAGGTCGTTTTCTAAAGCCTGTTTTTCTATTTTGGTAACCAAATTCTGCCGCTCCAGTGCTTCTACTTTTTTCTGATCCTGGAATGATTTAACAAGATAAACGTAACCTGTAGCAAAACCGATATAGTATAAAGACCGGTAAGTACAAGTAAGAATAAATTCGCGGGCGAACGGAACTGGCCCGTTTATCTTGATAAAACCTAATTTGATAAATGCTAATCCAGCATAATAATTAAATAGCGTATAACCGAAAATAATAAGGATGATGAGTAGCGCAATCTGTATCGGTTTTAGCTTTGAATTTGTATTACTTAAGAGTTTTTTAAGAAAGAAGGCATGTGCGTAAAATACAGTGATGTTGCTTGCATAGATGATTACGTAGGCACCCGTTGGCCTAAAAGATTTCGCTACCAGGCCGAGTATAAATACCTCATAAATGATATAAATGCCCCAAATAAAAAGATGAAGTTTATAATTTATAAGGAATTTCTTTAGGTTGAAAAAGATCATTTTATTGCTTTTTAAACTATTAAATTAGAGTTTTGATCTCCTAAAAATGGGGTTTTGTGTAAAAAAATAGTTGAGTTGTGATTTGAGTTGCACCTTTACAGAAATTAATAAGAACAATAAATAATCACATATTAAATAATTATATTATGAAAGCTCAACATACAACTAAACTTGCTAAAAAAACTATTTTTGTTTATAAAAGCACTAAAAATCAAAATAATTTTTCAACCCATCCAACCGGTGATCAAAGTCAAACTATCGTAACAAACGGTACCTGGATATTCTAACTTTAATATTCTACTGATTCCGGTTCGATTTTAATAAGCTGCTCTGTACATAGGCGAAGAAAGTTTCTTTATAACCTTCGCCAATTTGTATCATCTCATTATTTACGAGGCGGATTATATTGCCATCTACTTTTTTAATTGCCGATTTAGCAACGATGTTAGATTTATTAACACGGATAAATGGGTGGCTTTCTAAAGCCTTTTCAATTTCCTTAAGTGTAAGGTATGTAGTGTGGATCTCAGATTTGGTAATAATCTGTATATAATTTTGCAATGCTTTAATGTAAAGTATTTCATCAATAGCAATATTAGAGAAGGCATATTTGTGATCTCCTTTAATATAAAGGGCCGCAACCTGTTCAGGCTCTTTCGTTATGCTTTTGCTGTTATTGATTGATTCTTTTTTTAAGATCCTATCGATACCTAAAGCAAATTTTGCAAAAGAGATTGGTTTTAACAGGTACTGATCTGATTGTACATCAAATGCTTGTAGGGCATAATCAGGATGTGCAGTGGTAAAAACCAAGTATTTAGCTTTTTCCCTGATATTTTTAGCCAGTTCTAATCCATTTATCCCTGGCATATCAATATCCATAAATAATAAATCAATTTCGTCTTCTACACTTATTTCCGTAAGTGCCTGGACAGGACTGGTGAAAGTTTTAAAAATTGTTAAACCAGGCATTTCTGCAATGTGGTCAGTCAAGACCTCAATTGCATGTTGCTCGTCGTCTATAACAACGCATTTTAGATTCATGAGTAAATTTATTGGTTTATTTGATTTGAATGCAAGTTAAATAAAAATGAATTGAATTAGCAATTGCACCTCAAAAAAACTTATCTGCCGGTTTTGTCTATAAAAAACCTGGGTTTCGTGTAATATTCTCGGTGGTTGATGTAAAAAAATTACCGGCACTCCTTCTTTTTATAATCTTTATACTGTTTGCCAAAAACAAAATAATTGGTAGTTATAAATTACTAATTACAAAACATCTGCCTACCCAATCTTGTGTAGCCTGTAGATAATAATATTAAAAACAGGCCATACATTACTGGGGTAGCTTATTGAAAACTTAAAAAGAAATACCGAAAAACAAAGAAATATTCCCTACATCCACCAGTCGTCCACATGAAAAACAGCGAATACGAATATTTACTTAATAAAGTCTATTATAAGGGGATTCTGACAAATCAAGGAATCAACTTAGATATGTACCAGAGAATGCAAAATGAATATAGTAATCTTAACGGACAGCTCGTTAATAGCCAGTTAGTTGGCGAATATTCATTTAGAAAATCTTTTTTGGTTGTCCGTAGTTACGTTCAACAGGCAATAAAAGATGGTATGAAAAGTTTTCAGTTTACCATGCAGGCAAATGATATCAATAAATTAACTTATATGGTTGATATGCTGAACAGAAACTTTTTTGATAAACAAAGCTTAGATCAGATTATAGCTATTGCAAATTCGGTATTTAATCAATATCATTTAAAAAACTAACTACCTATAATAGATAACAATATGGAATTGAAAGACGAAATCGGGCAATTTGCAGTAAGAATTAAAAAAATGCTTCCGCAAGTTCAATCTGAAGATTTAACAAGAAATGCATTGGTTATGCCTTTTATCCAAATCTTGGGATTTGATCCTTCAGAGGTTCAATCTGAGGCTGTTCTAGACTTCGGAGTTAAAAAAAGTAAAAAAGTTGACTACACCATTATGAAAGATGGCGAGCCGACGATTCTCGTTGAATGTAAACACCACAATGATAATTTGGATATTCACGATTCGCGCTTATCTAAATATTTCCGTAAAACAAAAGCTAAATATGGTTTATTAACCAACGGTTTAGTATACCGTTTTTATACTGAAAAGATGGTAAGATCGAAGAAAAATCAAGAGCCTTTGTTCGAGTTTAAAATAACTGATACCAAAGCGGCTATCATTGCAAAAATGATTGAGGACCATAAAGATTATTTTAACGTAGATCAAAAAGTTAATGTAGCAACAGTTAGCTAACTCAATTGTAATTGATTTAAGAATTCCATCAAAAAATTTATAAAAGTCCTGATCCGATCAGGACTTTTTTTATGTCCCTAAATAAAAAAGGGAGAAACCGATCCGATTTCTTCCGTAAAAATGGTTGTCTGATTAAACTAAATTAACTCTACGCTTCGGCTTACAAAGGCGGTCAAATCTGCTCCGGTTAACATGCCTTGCGCCAAAAGCGCAAGGTCAACCGCTTGTTTTGCCAGGTTTTGCTGCTCTTCACCTTCGGCATTTAAAATTTTGCCTACCAACTTATGGTTTCCATTAATGGCAACTTTATAATTGTCGGGCATTTGGCCGTAAAAATTCATTCCGCCACCCATTGCAGCCATATCTTTCATTCGGCGCATAAATTCATCCATAGTAATTGTAACAGGTAACTCATCTGGATGCAAAGCTACAACTTCTACATGCAGGCCAGGTTTGGTAATGGCTTTTTCAAAAATAGCAGTTACTTCTTTTACCTGATCTTCACTTAAAACATGCTCGTTCTGCTCATCTTTTTCAATGAGTTTATCTACAACGCTTGAGTCAACGCGTTTAATTGATGTTTTTTCTAATTTTTGCTCCAGTTGATTAATGAAGTGATTGTCGATTGGTGAATCCAACACCAGAACATCGTAATCTTTTTTATTGGCAGATTGGATAAATGCATCTTGCTTTGCAGCATCGTTAGTATACAAATACACTACATTGCCATTTTTATCCGTTTGTAACGCTGTTACCTTGTCTTTATATTCAGGAAGTGTATAAAGTTCATTTTTAGTATTGCCAACCAAAGCAAAATCTTTAGCTTTATCGTAAAACTTCTCTTCGCTAATCATTCCGTATTTAACAAAAAGACCAATGTCTTTCCATTTATCTTCGTAGGCTTTGCGGTCTTTAGCAAATAACTCACTCAATTTATCGGCAACCTTTTTAGTAATGTAGTTGTTGATTTTTTTAACGTTGCTGTCGGCCTGCAGGAAACTACGGGAAACATTTAAAGGAATATCAGGAGAGTCGATTACCCCATGCAATAACATTAAAAATTCAGGAACAATATCTTTAACCTCGTCAGTAATAAATACCTGGCGAGAGTATAATTTGATTTTGTTGCGCTGCATTTCAAAATCGTTTTTCAATTTAGGGAAATACAGTACACCCGTTAAGTTAAATGGATAATCAACATTTAGGTGAATCCAAAATAATGGTTCTTCACTAAATGGATATAACTCACGGTAAAAGTTTAAGTAATCCTCGTCTGACAAATCTGCAGGGGCTTTTGTCCAGATCGGGTTAGTGGTGTTAATGATGTTATCAACTTCTAAATCCTTATACTTAGTTTTACCTTCTTCATCTGTACCATCTTCTACCGATTCGGTTTTAGTGCCGAATTTAATTGGAACAGGTAAAAATTTGGCATATTTATTAAGGATTTCCTGTAGTTTGCTTTCTGCTAAAAACTCTTCTGAATCTTTGTTTACATGGAGAATAATATCAGTACCACGAGTAGTTTTAGTACCTGCTGTAATTTCAAATTCTGTACTTCCATCGCATACCCAACGGGCAGGCTCAGCGCCATCCTGGTAAGATAAAGTCTGAATTTCCACTAAATCAGCAACCATAAATGCCGAATAGAAACCTAAACCAAATTTACCGATGATTTCGTTGGCATCTTTCGCATCTTTAAATTTCTCTACAAACTCACTTGCGCCAGAAAAAGCAACCTGGTTAATGTACTTTTTTATCTCTTCAGCCGTCATACCCAAACCATTATCGCTAATGGTAATGGTTTTGGCGTCTTTATCAACCGCAACTTGTACCAATGGTGCGCCAACTTCGCCGTTAAATTGACCTAATGAAGCTAGTCTTTTAATTTTCTGAACAGCGTCTACTGCGTTAGAAACCAACTCACGAAGGAAAATTTCGTTGTCGGAGTATAAAAACTTCTTAATTATCGGGAAAATATTTTCTGTGTGTATAGAAATATTTCCTTTTTCCTGTATGCTCATATGTAAATAAATTGTTTAATCTACATCCTGCATATCAAGGGTTGTTCCAAAAGAAATTGTTTGCCAAAATGACAGGTGCAGTTAATAAAGAGGATGTAGTATGGAAGAGGTGGGAAGGAAGATATATATTTTGATCCCTGATTCCATGGTGTGTCCGCAGACTACAATATAAATATCTATTCCTCTTCGGCGTAAGCTAATTCAATATCTATAAACTGTATAATCAATGAACATACATCGCCTGCTATATCAAAACCATAATAAACCGGATATCCACCATCGCCAAAGCCACTTTGAAAAAATGGTATATGATAATCAGTTCCTGGTATTTTCCAATTAATCCAGTCGCCATCTTTACGCTGGTAAATAGGGTTTTTGGCATAATTGTCAGCAAAAAGTGCAGCGAAATAATCATCATATAAGTTTTTTCCGGGATGCTCTTGATGAAATGCTTCTTGAAATGCACAAAAATGTTTTAAAGTTTCTTTATCCAGCACGCAAGCCAAGCCTGCATCTACATTAAAACCAAAAAATTCTCCTTCACTAAAATTAATAAGATCTTCCGTTCCAATTAATGCTTCTTCAAAGCGTACGGCATCGTAGGCTGTAAACTGTACTTTAATGGCTGCATAACGTGCACAATCATCACCATTGGGGACGACTACAGCGGCAGTTACCGGAAATTCACCTATAGGAACTTTAATAAGATAAGGTTCGGCATCTTTTTGAATATATACCAATGGGTCTCTAACCAGGATTTCTCCGGTTGGGATAGAGACGCTCCCCAATTCCAGGTGATCGATGTTTTTACCGGCAACAACTGTTTCTTCAAAATAATCGTTCAGGTTGTTCGGGCAAGTGAGTAATGCACGTTTCTCGTTCCAGGTTTTTAACCATTCATTGCTTGGCATCGTTATAACTAGATAGGTTCGTTTGATAAATGAATTTGTTCTCCCAAATAAAGAAGCCAAGAAAATTTGAGTCTTCTTGGCTGAGTATTTTAATATCGGATTAAATTTAATTTAAAAGAAAGCTTGGTTTATCCTCTTCAAGCGACAGAATTTTAGTAATCTTTTTAAGCAATACATCCATTTGGAAAGGTTTTGATAAGAAATCATCCTGACCGTAATTTAAGGTTGTAAAATCTTTTTGATCGTACAAGCCTGAAATAAGGAGAATTGGAATTTTAGAAGTGCTTTCAATAGATTTTAACTGCTCGCACAATACACGACCATCTATATGCCCAAGAGAAATATCAAGTAAGATTAAATCAGGACTAAATTTTTCAATTCTGTTAAAAATTTCCTCACCATCATTTAGTGCCGAAACTTTAAACCCTCCAATTTCCAGGATCAATTGTATGGTTTCTAAAACCTCAATATCATCATCAACTACCAATATTCTCTTCATATGTGTGTGCAATTATATGCTGTTAAAAGTATAACAAAAGTTTGCGCGGATATGTTTACAATCTTAACGATATTTTAACAAATTATGAAGTAAAAGTATATTTTGACTTAGCTTGCCTGCTGTACAATGCCTTCTTTGTGTAAAATGAAATTAAACAATTCATCTATAGGTTTTTGTAAAATTTTACCGGGCTCGATACCATTTTCTCTTAATACCGAAATGAGTGCATCCTGATAGTAATAGGCAATAGAGCCTACAAAATGGCAAGGTACGTTTTTGTATTTGGGATAGTCCTTAACATTCGTATCCACGAATTCCTGAAAGCCTTTTCTCAATATTTCCTGAATAAAAGGGTGGTCTTTATGGCTGGCCATGAAGCGGCTAAAACCTGCCAGGTAGATGTTGGGGAAAGGTTTCTGATAAATGTTGGTAATAATCTGTTCTTTTTCCGCTGGGAAGGACTTTTTAAATTCTGATGCTAACGATGATGGCATTTTACCATACAGATAGCTCAGTAGCACCTTTTTCCCAAAGAAGGTACCAGAACCTTCATCGCCTAAAACATAACCCAGACCATGATGGCCATCATGGATTTTTTTGCCATCAAAGTAACAGATGTTAGAACCTGTACCTAAAATGCAGTTTAAACCTTCAGCATTTCCACAGGTAGCATAAACTGAACCCAAAAGATCATGATCTACAGAGATAAAAGCATGGCCAAAAACCGCCGATAAACCATTTGAAACCACCTCATGTTTGTCTGGAGAAGAACAGCCCGCGCCAAAAAAATAAATTTCTTTTACCTCGTCAGCATATTGTAATAAAGACTCATTTTTAGAAATCAGCTTGGTAATTTCTTGTTCATTTAAGAAATAAGGGTTTATTCCAGGAGTATTAAATTTAATGGTTTCGCCATTGTGATAACCCATCCAATCCGTTTTTGATGAGCCACTATCTGCAACAAGTATCATGGCCCTAAATATAAAAATTAATTATAGCATTTTGCACTTGAAATAATTTCGTTACTTGTTTGAACGCTTATTGGCACCATTTTAAAATGAATGTTTGTTATTAAAGCTTTTAACTTAATATGTCTATTGTACAATTACTTTTCGCCAGGTATCAATTCGTTTAGTTAACTAAATCAATACTTCCACTAATGGTTTTTAAGTTGTTTTCGGCTATTTTGGCTTGATATTGCATTTCGATGAAACGGTTTTGTGCATCAATGGCATTACGCTGTGCTTCTCTCAATTCTAATGGAGCTATGCTGCCCAAACGATATTTTGCCAGGGTGATATCTAAGTTTTCTTTTGCAATATCTACGTTCCGCTGCTCTAATTTGATCAGATCCAGATAGGTGCTGTAGTTTTCGTAAGCAGTAAGTAACTGTGCATTCACATCCAACTTGGTTTTGTTCAGGTTAAGAATCGAATTATCAATTTCTATTTTGGCATTGCGTTCTTGCTGGCGCTGTAAAAAGCCATTAAACAAATTTATACTCGCTGTAACACCATAAGTAAATCCATTGGCTGCAAATTTCTGGTTAAAGCCTGTTGGGCTCGTGCTGTTCGCTCTGCTGTAACCGGAGTTTAGGCTAATTGCCGGATAACGCGCGCCACGTATAGATTTTAAATTTAAGGAAGCGATGCGTTGATTGATGAACGCATTCTGTACATCGGGGTTCTGCTTTTCGGCCATCTCGGCCATCTTGCTAAATAGGATGCCTTTATCCACATCAATGCTATCTGTAACGGAAAAAGAGGTTCCAATATCCCTAACCATTAATTGGTTTAAACGAACCTTGGCGATCTGTAAAGCATTTTTGGTTTGCAGGTAATTTGATGTATCCGTATTATAATCAACCTGTGCGGTCAATACATCCAATTTGGAACCACGTCCAAGCTGTAATTTTGTTTTGGCAATATTGGTGCGCAATACCGAAACATCCATCGCACTATCCGCCGCCTTAACCAATTGTTGTTGCCTCACAATATCGTAATAGGCGGCAATTACATCTGCCACCGTAGTTAAAATGGTTAAGCGCGAATTTAATTCACCTTGTTTTTGCAATTCTTTTAAACGATCGTAATTAGCAAACATGCGAAAGCCATCAAAAACAGTCCAGTTTAATTCAGCACCATAACTGTTATTGGTACTCTTCGCCCCGGTTATTACCCGATCTGGGCCTGTTACCGGGCTTTGCCGGGTATTTTGGATACTTCCACCATTGGTGTAATTTCCGGTTAAATTCGGTAACATGCCGGCATTGCCAATATTGGCATTGTTCTTTGCGATATCAATCTGGTTTTTGCTGATTTTGATGTCGTAATTGTGCTGTAAAGCAATAGTGATGGCTTCTTTCAGGCTTAATTTTTCTTGGGCAAAACCCGAAAGCGATAAGCTTATCAGCAGGATAAATATTTTTAATTTCTTGCTCATCTTATTCTTCTGTGTTTAAAGCTTCCTGTTCAAAACGATGTGCATCCTTTAATTCTTGATTTGGTTGGTAAGGTTTGGCCCAATAAGAGTAAATAGCCGGTATTACAAATAAGGTTAATACCAAAGAGAACAAGGTTCCGCCTACAATCACCGTTCCCATACTCATTCTGCTTTTTGCAGCAGCGCCCAATGCGAGCGCGATAGGTAAGGCGCCAATGGCAATGGCCAAACTGGTCATTAAAATTGGGCGTAAACGCGAAACTGCGGCTTCTCTGATGGCTTCTGGAATAGGAATGCCTTTTTCTTTAAGCTGGTTGGCAAACTCTACAATTAAGATTCCGTTTTTAGTTACTAATCCAATCAACATGATGGTGCCGATCTGGCTAAAGATATTCCAGCTTTGGCCACATAACCAAAGTGATAAAAATGCCCCTGCAACTGCCATTGGTACGGTTAAAATAATAATAACGGGATCTTTAAAACTCTCAAATTGTGCTGAAAGAATTAAATAAACCAAAAGGAGGGCCAAGCCAAACGCGAAAAAGGTATTAGAAGAACTTTCCTTGAAATCGCGCGATTCGCCACTTAAATCCGTAGAGAAAGTTTCGTCCAATACTTTTTTTGAAATCGCATCCATGGCATCTATACCTTCGCCAATACTTTTGCCCGGTGCTAGACCAGCCGAAACTGTAGCCGCGATAAAGCGGTTGTTACGGTATAATTGTGGTGGACTACTTTCTTCTTTAGCGGCCACCAGATTATCAAGCTGTACCAATTCTCCTTTATCATTACGTACATAAACTGAGCTTAAATCTAAGGGATCTTTTCTATCTCCCCGGTCAAACTGACCAATTACCTGATACTGTTTCCCGTTCATAAAAAAGTACGAGAACCTTTGTCCGCTCAATCCTAAATTCAGGGTTTGGGCAATGGCAGAAATAGAAACACCCAGGTTTTTGGCTTTGTCCCTGTCAATGGTCAGGTTAATTTCAGGTTTATTGAATTTCAGGTTCACATCCGAAACAGTAAATGTTGGGTCTTTAGCTACTGCATCCATAAACAATGGGATTTTCTCTCGTAGCTTTTCAAAATTCTGTGCCTGAATGATGTAACTAATGGGTAGGCCACCGCGTCGACCGACCGAAATGGTAGGCTGCTGGTTCACAATGGTTTTACCTTCGGTATATTTTTTAGTTACCCGGGTAAGCATATCTGCAATCTCCTTTTGCGAACGCTCACGTGTTTCCGGATCGGTTAAACCCAGCCGTACTATACCAGAGTTCACTGCGCCGGAGCCACCAAAACTTGGTGAAGTGATGGTAATGTTCACATTTTTTTCTGATACAGAATCTATCACCAACTGATTCAATTTCATAATAAACTTATCCGTATAAGCAAATGAAGCGCCTTCTGGTGTAGATACGTTGATGTTGATGGCACTTCTGTCATCATATGGGGCAGTTTCTTTCGGTAATATTTTCCAGAAAAGGAAAATAAGCCCCATACAAACCAGGATAATCGGTACCGAAAGCCATCTTTTAGCTAAAAATTTATTCAGGTTCGAACCGTAGGCATCATTCAATTTTACAAAATAGGGTTCTGTCCAGTTGTAAAATCTGGACGGCTTATGTCCGCCTTTTTTCATCAGGTAGGCGTTTAACATCGGTGTTAGGGTAAGTGATACAAAAGCAGATACCAGTACAGCAGCACCGATTACTACACCGAACTCTCTAAACAGGCGCCCAACAAAACCCTGTAAGAAAATTACGGGTAAAAATACCGCTGCAAGGGTAATGGAAATCGAAATTACGGCGAAAAAGATTTCATTGGATCCTTTAATGGCTGCTTCAAAAGGCGACATGCCTTCCTCCACCTTTTTAAAGATATTTTCGGTAACCACAATACCATCATCCACTACCAAACCGGTAGCCAGTACAATGGCCAATAAACTCAACACGTTTATGGAAAAGCCAAAGGCATACATGATAAAGAAGGTGAAAACCAATGATACAGGAATATCGATCAATGGCCTAAAGGCGATGGCCCAATCCCTAAAAAAGAGGTAGATGATTAGAATTACCAATACCAGCGATAGGCCAATAGTCTCGGCCACTTCGGTCACCGAACGTTTAATGAAAAGGGTATTATCTAACGCCACTTTCAGTTTAATGTCTTGGGGAATATCGGCTTTTAACTTATCAAAACGTTTGTAAAATTCTTTACTGATATCAAGGTAATTGGCGCCAGGCTGGGGGATAATGGCAATAGCCACCATCGGTTTGCCTGATTCGCGTAAAATGGTTTCTTCGTTTTCCGGCCCTAAAACTGCAAAACCTACATCTTTGAGCTTAACTACCTGGTTGCTATCCGCTTTTAAAATCAAGTTGTTGAACTCACTTTCGTTGGTAAGTTTGCCTAAGGTTTTAACTGTTAGTTCGGTGGTGGCCCCGGTAATTTTTCCTGATGGAAGTTCTACGTTTTCATTATCCAGTGCAGTTACAATATCTTGCGAGGTTAAGCCGTAAGCACTTAGCTTGTTCGGATCCATCCAGATGCGCATGGCATATTTTCTTTGTCCCTGGATTTGAACACTACTTACCCCCGGAATGGTTTGGATCCGGTCGGCAATTACGTTTTCGGCAAAATCACTTAATTCAAGTGTATTGCGTTTATCACTCTGTATCGTCATCGATAAAATTGGATCAGAGTTCGCATCTGCTTTACTTACTACTGGTAAACCGTCAATATCTTTCGGTAAAGTTCTGGCCGCTTGCGATACTTTATCACGGACATCATTTGCGGCCTCTTCTATATTTTTATCAAGGTTAAACTCTATGGTAATATTACTTGCACCCTGGTTACTGGATGAGGAGATATTTCTGATCCCATCAATAGAATTGATCGATTTTTCTAAAGGTTCGGTAATTTGTGATTCAATAATATCAGCATTGGCTCCAGGGTAAGAGGTTCTTACCGAAACTACAGTCGGATCGATTGAAGGGTACTCGCGCACGCCCAAGAAAGTATAACCTATAATCCCAAAAAGAACAATTAATAGGTTCATCACAATGGCCAGAACGGGCCTCTTTATACTCGTAGTGGAGATACTCATAATTATTCTTTAACCAAATGAACTTTAACCGGTGCATCTTTCTTTAAAGCCATTGATCCGGTGGTTAATACCGTGTCTCCAACTTTTAATCCAGATGTGATCACAATGTTTTCATCGGTACGCGTACCTGCTTCCACTTTAACTTCATGTGCCTTGCCATCCTTTTGAATGTAAACAATTTTACCTTTTAAAACCGGGATAACGGCCTCGTTGGGGATCAGGATAGCATTTTGAAGGGTATTTAAAGCCAGTTTAATTTTCGCAAAGGAGCCTGGTAACAAAGCATTATCAGCATTAGGAGCTAAAGCCCTGATTTGCAGGGTTCTGGTAGCGGCATTAATCCCAGGTTCTATCGCATAAACCTTTCCTTTATTTTCTTTTGGAGAGCCATCAGTAGTAAATATGATTTCAGAATTCACTTTAATCTGTCCTGCATATTTCTCTGGAACAGAGAATGTAACTTTAACCGGATTCGTACTCACCAAATTGGCGATTACTGTGGTGGGCGTTAAATAAGTGCCGATAGAGATGTTACGCAAACCTACCCGCCCAGTGAAAGGTGCGCGGATAGTGGTTTTGGCCAATTGCGCCCTAACCAATTGCGCCTGTGCCTGTAATGATTTTAAATCTGCAAGGGAAGTATCATATTCTTCCTGGCTGATTGCCCCTTTTGCCAGTAATTGTTTTGCACGGTTCTCGTTTGTTCCCGAAAGTTTTTGTTTCGTCAGTGCATCCTGTAATTGCGCTTGTATATCTCTGTCATTTACTTTAACCAGTACACTTCCTTTTGATACCATGGCGCCTTCCTTGAAATAAATTCCGGTAACCAATCCAGATACTTCGCTTTTTAATACAACAGATTCATTTGCATCAATAGCGCCGGTTATCTCCAGGTCATTATCGAACGATACCGGCTTTACTACAATTCCATCAACTACCAATGGAGCGGAAGTGCCTCCCTTACCGCCCTCTTTACCTTTTCCAGCCCCGGCAGATGCACCACCCTTTCCTTCAAGTTTTTTATTTGCGTTGATTCTGTAATATACCAGATAAGCCAGGCCTATAGCTAAAACAGCATAGAAAATATACCTTTTCTTCATTTTATGATTTGTATAGTGCGTATTTCAACATTAAAATGAAATTAATGTTTCAGCATTAGAGGGTAAAAATATTCAAATAGTTTAGTCCTAATTTTGTTGTATTAAGGATGTTACCATCTCAGTCCGAGGTCTGTAGTCGGAAGTCCGCAGTTTGGGTGCAAAATAATAGTTCATAGTAAATTGTTATCCCTTCAGAAATCAACCTATTAATGATGGATGCCACTTGCTGCTAAAGCGCTCGGATTTTTTCGCAAATCGCCAAACGCCAGACGCAAGTCGAACAGAAACAACTATTTTACACCACATTTAGCTATTTTATATTGAAACCTCATCAATAAATCTAAATTTGCAGCAAAACACAGTGGATATGTTTAATAAAAAATCAATTTTTAGTTTAGTTTTACTACTAACGTGTATTATGGCAGCGAAAGCGCAGGTAAAAATAGGCTTTGAGGTGTCTTTTAAAGAACCGCAGGCACATTATGCAGAAGTACAGATGAATATATCTGGACTGACAAAAGATTATATAGATGTAAAAATGCCAGTTTGGACACCAGGTTCGTATTTGGTTCGTGAATTTGAAAAAAGTGTAGAAGAATTTAAGGCTACAGCAGCGGGTAAAGCCGTAAAAATTGAAAAAGTAAGGAAAAATACCTGGAGGATTTTCTCGGCCAAGGCGCCTAATATCCAGGTCAACTACCGCGTTTATGCATTTGAAATCTCCGTGCGTACACCTTTTATCGACGAATCTCATGCTTTTTTATCACCAACAGGGATTTTTATGCATCCTGATGGTATGATCAAATCGCCAAGTACGGTAAAAATTATTCCTTTTAATACCTGGAGTAAGGTTTCTACTGGTTTAACTCCTGTTGCCGGCGAGCAGTTTACTTACAAAGCTTCCGATTTCGATATTCTTTATGATAGCCCTATTGAAGTGGGTAATCAGGATACTTTTGAATTTACTGCGGCGGGTGTTCGCCATGAAGTGGCGATGTACGGTGGCGGTAATTATGATAAAGAAAAGCTAAAAGTAGATATGGCCAAAATTGTAGAAAAGGAAACGGCAGTTTATGGCGAAAACCCAAATAAATATTACCTTTTTATTGTTCATAATTTCTTAAAAGGTGGCGGAGGTTTAGAGCACTTAAACTCCACTACTTTGGGTGCTACAAGAAATGCTTACAATACAGCCGAAGGGTATAAAGGCTTTTTAAGTTTAGTAGCACATGAGTATCATCACCTGTGGAATGTGAAACGTTTGCGCCCTATTGCTTTAGGTCCATTTGATTATGATAATGAAAATTACACGACCAATCTTTGGGTTGCAGAAGGTTTTACCTCTTATTACGAGAACAAATATTTGCACCGTGCGGGTTTTACTGATTTGAACGAATTTTTGAAAGATTTGGTAGGTGGTGTAGGTACGGTTTTGAACACTCCGGGTGCCAAATACCAGTCTGCAGCTTCATCTAGTTACGACGCATGGATTATTGGCTATCGCCCAAATGAGAACTCAAAAAATAATTCAATCTCCTATTATAATAAAGGCGAAGTGATTGGTATTTTAATGGATCTCGAAATTATAAATGCTACCAAAGGCGCCAAAAGCCTTGATGATGTAATGAAAGCCATGTACCTGCAATGCAAAACCTTAAAGCGCGGTTATACCGATGCCGAGTTTAAAGCCATGGTAGAGAAAATATCAGGAATCAGTTTTACCAATTTCTGGGCAAAATATGTAAACGGAGTAGATGATGTAGAATATGTAAAATACTTCGGTTATGCCGGTGTAAATGTTGCTACAGAAAATGCAACTCCTGGTAAGCCGGTTACCGGTGCTGCCGGACAGTTGACCAATGAAGGTTTAATGATTACCTCTACTGTGAGAAACTCTGCTGCCTGGGTTAGCGGATTAAATGTAAACGATGTAGTACTTGCTTTAGATGATACCACTTTAAGTGAAGCATTATCAACGGTAAGGTTAAAAAGCCCGATGATTTCATTGGATGCAATCCCGTTGGTAGCCAAAAAGAACATTGGTGATGTTTTGAAACTTAAAGTGAAACGTGATGGATTAGAAAAAGAAATTTCTTTAACCTTGAAAGAAAATCCAAATGTGCGCTTAAATGCAACTGTTAACGAAAACGCAACACCAGCTCAAAAAGCAGTATTGAAAAAATGGACTGGCGTTTAAGTCGCTAGTCTTAACTCATCAGTCTTGAGTTTCCAGTAATTCAGGCAAAAAAAAAACCGTAAGAAATTCTTCTTACGGGTTTTTTTTTGTTAAATGCCTGCTGTATTAACGCCTTTTGCCATGCGCCCGGCGCTAAACGATCTGCTAGAAAATATATCTAAATCCTAAGCCAAATCTTCCAGCATTGAAATCGCTATTGTTATCGCCAATGTAAAGTCTTGGTCTCCAATCTAAAGCTAATGCCAATGGTGCACCAGAGAATTTGTAATCTAAACCAACCATTGGAACAAGATAAAAGTTAGAACCACCATCATACAATTGAACAGAAGGGCCACCACCTAAATACCAGTCTAAACCTTTTGCACCACGGATAGATGAATTGTATTGGATGAAACCTTGAATAATTGTTGAGTTTCCGCCAAATAATACATCTCCCTGAAGAGCTGCTTTAGGGCTGAAATGGTGTCTGATTGAAGGACCAACTAATGTAGCGCCATCTCCGAAGTCAATACCTAAGCCTAATCCGGTTTTGTAGTTTTGGGCTTTAACGTTTGTTGTACTAAGGGCAAATAATGCAATGCATCCTAAAATTGTAAATAACTTTTTCATAATTTAAATGTTTTGTAAATAATAATCAGCCTAACAACTTTAATGCCGTTTATGTTTTTTTGGTAAAAATTTTAACCGAATAAAAACAATGCTTGCATAGTAATTTTGTAATCGCTAAGTTTATTAAAAATATTTTAATGGAAAGTAACTACAGCGTTTTACTTATTACGAAGTATTATTTTCATTAAATAAATACACATAAGGTACCAATCCTTTATGTTTGATTTTTTAATTTAACCAAATAATATACGATTCATATGGCGGCAGAAATTAAACGGGTTTTTGATCTTTTAAAATACAGCCTCGAAAATCCTAAGCAGGAATTCATCAGTGGGAAAGTCAACGGAAAATGGATAAATTATAGTACAGTAGACTTTTGTAACATTGTAGATCACTTAAGCCGTGGATTAATTAAACAAGGTATTGGTAAAGGTGGTAGAGTTGCCGTGATGTCGCACAACCGGCCTGAATGGAATATTGCTGACTTTGCTGCCAACCAGATCGGCGCTTATCAGATTCCATTATATCCAACCTTGGCCGAACACGATATCGAATTCATCTTAAAAGATGCGGAAATCACTATAGTTTTTGTAGCTGACGAGGAATTGTATAAAAAAATTAAACCTTGCGCTGATGTCATAAATCCGGCTATTAAGATCTACAGTTTTAACGAAATTACAGCAACCGAAAATTGGAATACCTTAATTGAACTCGGTAAAGCAAGTACTGATATTGATTTGGAAACCTATCGGTCAAATGTTGCGCCTGAAGATGTGTTAACTTTAATTTATACCTCTGGTACAACAGGAACGCCTAAAGGAGTCATGTTAACGCATAATAACTTAGTATCGAATTTTGTAAACTCGGCTGTGGTTATGCCCGAAGGTGTTAACAAAAGCTTAAGTTTTCTGCCTTTATCGCACATTTTCGAGCGGATGATCATTTATTTATACCTGTTTAATTATACTGGAGTTTATTATGCGGAAAGTATGGAAACTATTGTTGCCGATATTCAACAGGTAAAACCTAATGCATTTTCTACTGTTCCACGGCTTCTTGAAAAAGTGTACGATAAGATCATGGAAAAAGGCAAAGCATTAACGGGGATTAAGAAAGGAATTTTCTTTTGGTCGGTGGCCTTAGCGGAGAAATACACCATCAACGCCGGTGCCTGGTACAACTTCAAACTGGGGATTGCCCGTAAACTGGTTTTCAAAAAATGGCAGGAAGCATTAGGTGGTGAAATTGTAGTGATCGTATCAGGCGGAGCTGCGCTAAATCCGCGATTGTCGAGAATTTTCTGGGCAGCTGGCATGCCTGTCTTTGAGGGATATGGCCTAACCGAAACCTCACCTGTAATTACAGTTAATCATTTCGGTGGAACCATGTTCGGCACCGTTGGTGAAGTAATTAAAGGCGTTGAAGTTAAAATTGCACCTGATGGCGAGGTATTAACCCGGGGGCATCAGGTAATGAAGGGTTACTATAAACGGCCCGACTTAACCCAGGAAGCAGTAGATCAGGAAGGATGGTTTCATACCGGAGATATCGGTGAATTGGTTGACGGCCGCTTTTTAAAAATCACTGATCGTAAAAAAGAGATGTTTAAAACAGCAGGTGGTAAATATGTTGCTCCACAAATGCTGGAGAATAAATATAAAGAATCGATTTTTATTGAACAGATTATGGTTTTGGGCGAAAATAGAAAATTCCCTTCTGCACTGATTGTTCCAAATTTCGAAACCTTAAGAAACTGGGCAGGTAGAAAAGGGCTTACTTTCAACTCAAATGAAGAGATGATTGACAATGAGCAGGTACTTACTAAATATAACGAAGTTATCGAAACGGCAAATGTAGGTTTTGGGAAATGGGAGCAGGTAAAGAGATTTGCGCTGTTACCTAAAGAGTGGAGCATAGATGGTGGCGAGCTTACGCCAAAATTAAGTTTGAAAAGAAAAGTGATCACCGAAAAAAACAATGAAATAATCGAAAAAATCTATCGGGATGCAGAAAACTATAAAGCCCATCAATAATATCAAAAAATCAATAATATGCCTAATTGTTGTGCTACCATTGGTTGGTTGTGTAACCGGGCAGTTGGGTAAAAATAACAGTGGTGAGTATAAAAACGGCATGGTGGTTTCCGCCCACCCAGAAGCATCGCAGGTAGGCATAGATATTTTGAAAAAAGGAGGAAATGCGGTTGACGCAGCTGTTGCAGTTCAGTTTGCCCTGGCAGTGGTTTATCCTAATGCCGGCAATATTGGTGGAGGCGGTTTTATGGTTTACCGCAGTGCAAAAGGCGAAATAAATGCCTTGGATTTCAGAGAAAAAGCGGCAGCTGCGGCCAATAGAGATATGTATCTGGATGTTGCCGGTAATCCAATCGTGGATAAAAGCCTTTATGGTCATTTAGCTGCAGGTGTACCCGGATCAGTAGATGGTATGGTAGAGGCACATAAAAAATATGGTAAGCTTTCCTGGGCACAGGTACTGCAGCCTGCAATTGATCTGGCAGAACTTGGTTTCAAAATGACCAAAAGGCAAGCTGGTGAATTGAACGGTTTGCATAGAAAATTTATGGAGTTTAATCCAAACGGGACGGCTTTCGTGAATTTGGAAAGCACCTGGCAGGAAAATGATGTGTTGGTTCAAAAGGAATTGGCAAGCACCTTAAAACTGATCCAGGAGAAAGGCAGATCAGGTTTTTACGAAGGAGCTGTAGCTGATTCGATTGTAGCCGAAATGCAACGCGGGAATGGGCTGATTACAAAAGCAGATTTAAAAAATTATCATGCCATTTGGCGTAAACCTATAACAGGTAATTATAGAGGTTATAAAGTTATTACCATGCCGCCAACTTCCAGCGGAGGTATTGCCTTGATCCAATTGCTTCAGTCAGTAGAACCTTATCCACTAAAAAAATGGGGGCATAATGCCGATTCAACTGTGCAGGTGATGGTAGAAGCTGAAAGAAGAGTGTATGCTGATCGTGCAACACATTTAGGAGATCCTGATTTTTACACTGTTCCGCAACAGCAATTATTAAATGCGGCCTACAATAAAAAACGGATGGCAAACTTCAGCTGGGCCGCCGCAACTCCAAGCAGTGCTGTTTTGGCTGGTGAAATAAAAGGGACCGAACATGAAGAAACCACACATTTCTCTATTGTAGACCGCGATGGAAATGCTGTTTCCATTACCACTACTTTAAATGGTTCTTACGGATCGTTGGTGGCCGTAAAAGGTGCTGGTTTTTTGCTAAACAATGAAATGGACGACTTTTCGGTTAAACCAGGTGCACCAAATATGTACGGTTTAGTTGGTGGCGAAGCCAATGCCATAGCCCCAAATAAACGAATGTTAAGTTCTATGACACCTAGCATTGTAGAAAAAGATGGAAAATTATTTATGGTGGTAGGTACACCGGGTGGCTCAACCATTATCACTTCTGTATTCCAAACCATCATTAATGTGATTGATTTTGATATGTCTATGCAATCAGCTGTAGCCGCTAAAAAGTTTCATCACCAATGGTTGCCAGATGAAGTGTATGTAGAAAAAGATGCGATTGATAGCTCATCAACGGAAAAGTTAAAGGCAAAAGGCTATCAAATATTACAAAGAGGCCCAATCGGTCGAGTTGATGCGATTTTAAGAACAAAATGGGGGAATTATCAGGGAGGTGCCGACCCAAGGGGTGATGATAAAGCCATTGGCTGGTAGCCATTTCTACACTATGCTTGATTGATCATTGCGTTAAATCGGGTCCGCGTTAAGTATCTCATGATTAAGTTATTATGTTGTTAAACACCAAATGATCAATTGCGTTTTCATAATTGCTTTCTTGAGCGTATTAACGCTTGAACTGGAACGTTTTCACAATAAATTGATAGTTGCAAATAGTTTGATGTTATACCAGTAATGGGCTAAAAGGTTTTTGTTTAGACATCTGTTGTAGAAATAACCACTGTTAATAAGTTGATAAAATTATTTTATCTGCCTGCGTTTTTGGTATGGCAATTGTAAAGATTGTGAGACGCTATTCAACGTTAAACAGAAAATTATGAAACTACAATTATCAAAAACCCTACCAATTGCCCTTGCTGGTCTATTAATCGGGTCAGTTGCTTCAGCTCAGGAAAATCCGGCAGCCTCAACTACATTAAGAACATGGTCTATTGGTGTTAACGCTGGTGTGCTAACGCCACTATCACCACTAGGGGGAAAAAATGATTTCAGTAACAACAAATCAAGTTTAGGTTATGGCCTTTACATTAAAAAACAATTTACACCTTACTTCTCCCTTCGTTTAGATGGAGTTCGAGGTAAATTAAAGGGCGATAATAGCGAGCCCTATGAAAGTGGTTTGGTAAACAACTCTCCGGTAAGATCTTTTGAGACAGACTTATCTTATTCTGGAAGTTTAAATGCGGTGGTAAACATGTTCAATATTGATATGTTTAAAAAAGAAAATGCTTTGCAGCTTTACGCTTCTGCCGGAGCGGGTATTGCAGCTTATAAACCAACCATCACAACAGCAGCGGGAACATCAACATTTGGTAGCGGCGATAACATCCATGAATTGATCATTCCAGTAGGTTTAGGTGCTAAGTTTAAAATTTCTGATGCGGTTAATTTCGATTTAGGTTGGACCATCAACTTTGTTGATGGCGATAACTTGGATGGTTATTATAAGGGCGGAAACGATAAATATAACTATGCTTATGCCGGTTTAGAATTTGCTTTAGGTAGCGGAAAACAATTGGCTTTCCACAATCCGGTAGCCTTAACTTATGATGAAGCGCTAAAAGCAAAACAAACTGCAGAAGGTTTGAGATCTGAATTGAATGCTCAAAAAGCTGATAATGCAAAGCTACGTTCAGAACTAAATGATGTGTTGAAAGATACAGATGGTGACGGTGTTGCAGATAAATTGGATAAATGTCCGGATACACCAGCGGGTACTGTTGTTGATGGTGCCGGTTGTCCATTAAAAACACCAGAAAAGGTTGTAGAAAAAGTAATCATAACAGAAGAAGACCGTAAAGTAGTTAATGAAGCAATTAAAAACTTAGAGTTCGATTTAGGTAAAGCAACCATCCGTTCTAAATCTTACGCCTCACTAAATAGAGTTGCAGCATTATTGATCCAGAAAAATTTTAGCTTAAAATTAGCTGGTCATACAGATAATACAGGTTCAAAAGAACTAAACTTACGTTTATCAAAAGAAAGAGCAGAATCTGTTAAGGCCTATTTGGTTTCGCAAGGTGCAAATGCTTCACGTATTGAAGCTACAGGTTACGGCATGGGTCAACCAATTGCCTCTAATAAAACAGCAGCTGGTCGTCAACAAAACCGTCGTGTAGAGTTTACGCTTTATTAGTCTGTTTTAATTATATTAATAAAAAGTCCTGATGAAAATCGGGACTTTTTTAGTTTTATAGGGGTTTTATATATGGTCGCTAAATGATTTGGTTAATGGTTATAAATGCGAATTATTGTCCTGAATACAGTGAAGGATTTTTCTTAAGCTAACTTAGTGCAAAAGGATTCTGAACGAAATGAAGATCCCTAAACAAAGTCGTCACCTTGAATTTATTTCAGGGTCTTTCTAATAAAAAGGATGCTGAAACACCCGTCCGACCGGCCGGGCGGAAGTTCAGCATGACGATTACGGTGGAAAAAAGGTTAAATGGATCAAAACGTATAAGTGTTAATCGACCTTAGATCATTGAACTAAACTTATTTAAGCGATACAATCACTTTCTTAATCTCGCTTAAATCATTCATTTCAAAATTCGGCGATTGCGGATAAAAGCGTTGATAAATAAGTTTATCATCCTTGCTATCATATACGCTTATTATTTTATCGTTAGACCGTTGCGTATAAACTACATATTTAACGGGAACAGCTTTATTCAGGATTAAACTATCCAGCGTTTGATACGATACGAATTTGAGTTTGTAATTATAAGGCTCAGCAATTATACCTGAAGGAGGTAAAAGTGTTAATCTTGAAGAAAAAACTTCCTTAATATATTCAGGTACATAAAGTATTTCCTTTGTCAGTTCTGGTAAGCGTATCTTATTGTAAAATTGATAATCTATATTACAATTTTGATTTGCAAGCAATCCATCATTAATCTGTTTCAGATAACCCGTTAAAAAGCCGGGCGACCAATTAAAGAAAATAGACTTGTTATATAAATGGGATAAAATATTATTTTTTATGCTTCTTTTGGTACCATATAGTTGATCCTGCATTTTAACTAGCAGATTGGTATTCGGATCAGTAAAAATGGCAATCGTTGCCAATATGCTTTCTTGCTTTATCTTGGGTTTTTTCGATGGGGTTAACAATTTCAGTGCATAAATAATATTTACGTTGGTTGTGCTATCTGTTTTCTCGGTATAAGTGTCAAAATAAAAAACAGAATAATTGGCAAGCGTATCATAACGGGCCAGCTCTTCGGGTTTAATAATTTTATACGGTGTAATGGTCCAGTTTTGTTTGATGGCCTGATCAAATTTTTTCAGTTCGCCATAGTCAGCATACTGGAAAGTAAATAAGGTAGTTGTTTTTTTGAAAACCTCTAGTTTTTGACTGTTTAACAGGGATTCTCCGAAATAGGAAACCTGGCTTTGGCAAATGGCAGCCCATAAAATAAAGAAACTAAACAAGATTATTTGTTTTACTTTAAACATAATACGCGTTTTCATTTTGTGTATGACTATGATAAGGAAAATTTGACAAATATTTTGAATTTTTCTATTGCATTAACAAAATACATTCATTAGCTTTGTTATGCAAGCATAATAAATTTGTGAAAATGAAACAACAACAAACCATAGATTACCATGTAAAGTTTGCCTGGCAAAATATGTTTAATAAGTATAATCAGATGGCGTCCAGTTTCGGAATTACCCAGGCCATTGGTTACATGCTTATTAATATAGATGATGTTGAGGGAACTGCAGTCTCAAATTTAGCAGGCTTGCTTGGCGTTAAAGCAACCAGTTTATCGCGTATGTTGAATAACATGGAAGAGGCTAACCTCATTTTCCGGGAAACATCAGTAGGCGATAAACGTTCAGTAAAAGTTTTTCTGACTGATTTTGGTAAAGCGAAAAAACAGTTGGCTAAGGGGGTGGTTCGGAAATTTAACGAATATCTCGATGAGCATTTCTCAAAAAAAGAAAAAGAGACTTTTATTAACCTGCTTATTAAATTAAATGATATTACAGTAGCCTATACTGTAGATTAATCAATATAGTAATCAAACCTGTTTGATAGTAATTTTCACAAAGCATTACTGTCAGACTAATGAAAAGCAAATAAATAATGAAACGAAGCATTAATAAAGTTGCAGTTTTAGGGTCAGGTATTATGGGGTCGCGTATTGCATGTCACTTCGCCAATATAGGGGTTGAGGTATTGTTACTGGATATCGCCCCGAAAGAACTCAGCCCCGAGGAACAGTCAAAAGGATTAGCGTTGGATAACCCGGCTGTAAAAAACCGGATTGTAAATACAGCTTTGCAAACGGCTGTAAAAACAAATCCATCGCCAATTTACACTAAAAAAGCGTTAAATAAGATCAAGACCGGAAACTTCGACGATGATATGCCGAAAATTGCCGGTTACGACTGGGTGATTGAAGTGGTTGTTGAAAATCTTGATATCAAGAAAAAGGTTTTTGAACAGGTAGAGCAATTCCGTAAACCAGGCACTTTAATTACATCAAATACTTCTGGTATTCCTATCCATTTGATGGCTGAAGGAAGAAGTGAAGATTTTAAATCACATTTCTGTGGAACACACTTTTTCAATCCACCGCGTTATTTAAAATTACTGGAAATTATTCCTACACCACATACGCAGCCAGAAATTGTTGATTTTCTAATGCAGTATGGTGACAAATTTTTAGGAAAAACAACCGTTCTGTGTAAAGATACCCCAGCATTTATTGCCAATAGGGTAGGCGTTTATTCGATTATGGCGCTCCTGCATTTGGTTGAGAAACTGGATTTAACGGTAGAAGAGGTCGATAAGTTTACAGGGCCGGCATTGGGCAGGCCTAAATCGGCCACTTTCCGTACTTCTGACGTGGTAGGTTTGGATACCATGATCAAAGTGGCTAAAGGACTATATGATAACTGCCCTGATGATAAAGCACACGATTTGTTTAAACTTCCCGCATATGTGCAAAAAATGGAAGAAAATAAGTGGCTTGGGGATAAAACCAAACAGGGCTTCTATAAAAAGACCAAAACTGCTGACGGCAAAACTGAAATTCTTGCACTTGATTTAAAAACCCTGGAATATAAGCCTCAGCAAAAGGTAAAGTCAACGACTTTGGAAATGACCAAGCCCGTAGAAAACCTTCGTGAGCGGATGAAGATTTTTGTCAAAGGAAAAGATAAGGCAGGGGAATTGTTCCGCCATTCTTCTTTTGGTTTATTTGAATATGTATCAGACAGGATTCCCGAAATTTCTGATGAACTGTATCGTATTGACGATGCCATGCGGGCAGGTTTTGGCTGGGAACTTGGTCCATTCGAATTATGGGATGCTGTTGGCGTAAAAGAAGGCTTAGAAGGAATGGAGCAATATGGCCATAAAGCTGCAGCCTGGGTGCAGGAAATGCTGGATGCCGGAAATACTTCATTTTATAAAGTTGAGAACGGTGTTAAAAAATATTATGATATCCCTTCTAAAAGTTATAAAGCTTTACCTGGAACAGATGAGTTTATCATTCTGGATAACCTTCGCGAAAATAAAACCGTTTGGAAAAACTCAGGTGTCTCTATTATTGATCTGGGCGATGGCATTCTGAATGTAGAATTCCATACCAAAATGAATACCATTGGCGGTGATGTAATTTCGGGAATCAATAAAGCTATCGATATGGCGGAGAAAGATTATCGTGGTTTGGTAATTGGTAATGACGGTGCAAATTTTTCTGCCGGTGCTAACGTAGGGATGATTTTTATGATGGCGGTAGAGCAGGAGTGGGATGAATTAAACATGGCGATCAAAATGTTTCAAAATACCTCAATGCGGATCCGTTATTCTTCCATTCCGGTTGTGGTAGCCCCACATAATTTAACCTTGGGTGGTGGTTGCGAATTCAGTTTACATGCCGATCATGTTCAGCTTTCTGCCGAAACCTATATGGGGCTGGTTGAATTTGGGGTAGGGGTAATTCCTGGTGGTGGTGGTACTAAAGAGTTTGCTTTGCGTGCTTCTGATGAATTTAAAGACGACCAGATTGTGCAGAATGCGCTGAAAGACCGTTTCTTAACCATTGGTATGGCCAAAGTCTCCACTTCAGGTTACGAAGCTTACGAACTGGGTTATCTGCAAAAAGATAAATTCTCGATCTCAATGAACCGCAACCGTTTATTGGCTGATGCAAAAGCTAAAGCGATTGAACTTGCCAATGCTGGTTATACGAAACCCGTACAACGGAACGATATTAAAGTATTAGGAAAGCAAGGATTGGGAATTGTTTATGCCGGTGCAAATAGTATGTACGCAGGGCATTTCATCTCTGAACATGATAAAAAAATCTCTGAAAAATTAGGCTACGTCATGTGTGGTGGTGATTTATCTGCACCAACAGAAGTAACGGAACAATATTTATTGGATCTGGAAAGAGAGGCGTTTTTATCACTTGCGGGAGAGCGGAAGTCGTTAGAGCGGATTCAGAGCATCATTACAAAAGGTAAACCATTGAGGAATTAAAAGTGAGTTTTTAGATAGGAGTATCAAGTATCAAGATGCTACTGTCGAAAGAAATTACTCATCATAAGTAACAAATTAAATAATCATGAACGAATTAAGTCTTAATACTTGATTCTAGCTACTAGATACTTAAATAATGGAAGCATATATTATAGCCGGATATCGTACAGCAGTGGGTAAAGCGCCCCGTGGCGTATTCCGTTTTACAAGAGCCGATGATTTAGCCGCAGAAGTAATCAGGGCTTTGGTAGCATCAGTTCCGAATTTAGATAAAGAACAGATTGATGATGTAATTGTGGGTAATGCTACGCCAGAAGCAGAGCAAGGCCTAAACATTGGTCGTATGATTTCGCTAATGGGTCTGGACACTGATAAAGTGCCGGGTGTTACCGTAAACCGTTACTGTGCATCGGGTTTAGATACCATTGCTACTGCAGTTGCTAAAATTAAAGCTGGCATGGCCGATTGTATCATCGCAGGCGGGGTAGAGGTCATGAGTGGAATGCCTTTTGGCGGCTGGAAACTGGTGCCAAATGCAGAGGTGGCAAAAAACAATCCCGACTGGTATTGGGGCATGGGCTTAACTGCCGAAGCCGTTGCAAAAGAATATAATGTGAGCCGTGAAGATCAGGATGCCTTTTCTTTAAAATCTCATGAAAAAGCTATTCACGCTATAAAAAACGGTCATTTAAAAGATGGGATCCTGCCGATAACGGTAAATGAAAACTATCTGGATGACAACCTTAAAAAGAAAACCCGTTCTTATGTGGTTGATACCGACGAGGGACCACGTGCAGATACAACGCTGGAAAAGTTGGCTAAACTGAAACCTGTATTCGATGCGGTTGGTAGTGTAACTGCCGGTAACTCATCACAAACATCAGATGGAGCTGCTTTTGTGTTGGTGGTGTCTGAAAAAAAAATGAAAGAATTAAATGCCGAGCCGATTGCCAGGTTGGTCAGTTACGGCATTGCTGGTGTTCCACCACGCATTATGGGAATTGGTCCTATTGAGGCGATTCCAAAAGCATTGAAACAAGCCGGTTTAAAAAAGGAAGACATCGATTTGATTGAACTGAATGAAGCTTTTGCTTCGCAATCGCTGGCGGTAATCAGAACATTAGATTTAAACCCCGATGTGATTAACGTAAACGGAGGCGCAATTGCATTAGGACATCCACTGGGTTGTACTGGGGCAAAACTGTCTGTGCAGATCATGAACGAACTGAAAAGACAGAACAAAAAATACGGAATGGTAACCATGTGCGTAGGAACAGGGCAAGGTGCGGCAGGAATTTTTGAATTATTGTAGGAAATAGTATCAAGATATAAGTATCAAGTATCGAGATTGAATAATAGGTTTTTAAATTATAAAATCATCCCAAGCATATTTGTATTTATAACTTAATACCAAAGCATCATGCATAATTTTAAAGAACTAAAAGTATGGCGAAAATCAATTGACCTGGCAGTTGAAGTTTACAAAGCGACCTCGTTTTTGCCAAGTGACGAAAAATTTGGGTTGATCTCACAAATGAAGAGGTGTTCAGTTTCAATTCCTTCGAATATTGCAGAAGGCTCTGGGAGAGGTAGCGGAGCTCAATTCAAATATTTTTTGACTATAAGCCAGGGCTCAGCATTTGAATTGGAAACACAGCTAATTATTTCGAATCGACTGGAATTGCTAAATGATGAATTATCAGCCAGTCTAATAGAAAAAACGACTGAAATTCAAAAAATGCTGTATTCTCTGGACAGAAGTCTCAAGGTTTAGGTGTTAAGATTGAATAATGAAATTAATAAAATAAAATATTAAAGCGATGTCAGGTTTGAGCTTTGTCATTATACCTGGTAATCGCAATCTAATTGTAAAACTTAGTGATATTCAGTTTCAAGGATTAACTTGATACTTAATACTCGCTATTAGATACTAAAGCAATGGAAACAACTGAAAAAAAGACAATTAAAGGTGGTGAGTTCTTAATTAAAGATACCACTTATCAGGAAGTATTTATCCCTGAGGAATTTGACGAAGAGCAGCAGATGATTGCACAAACCTGTCGCGATTTTCTAGCGGCCGAGGTTTATCCCAATTTAGATAAAATCGATAAGCAGGAAGATCCTGAACTGATGCCAACATTGTTAACCAAAGCTGGTGAACTGGGCATCCTTGGTGTTTCGGTACCTGAAGAATATGGTGGTTTTGGCAAAAATTTTAATACTTCGATGTTGGTTGCAGATGTGGTAGGTGCAGGCCACTCTTTTGCCGTTGCACTTTCTGCTCATACCGGAATTGGTACATTACCCATTTTGTACTATGGTAACGAGGAGCAAAAAGCAAAATATATTCCTAAACTGGGTTCGGGTGAGTGGAAGGCGGCTTATTGTTTAACTGAACCAAATTCCGGTTCGGATGCAAACTCAGGTAAAACAAAGGCTAAATTGAGTGATGATGGTAAACACTACATCATCAATGGCCAGAAAATGTGGATCACCAATGGTGGTTTTGCCGATATTTTTATCGTTTTTGCTAAAATAGACGATGATAAAAACTTAACTGCATTTATTGTAGAGAAAGATTTCGGTGGTATTACCATGAATCCGGAAGAACATAAAATGGGTATCAAAGGTTCTTCAACCCGCCAGGTTTTCTTCAACGATTGCCCGGTGCCTGTTGAGAATATGTTAAGTGAACGTGAAAACGGTTTTAAAATCGCGGTAAATATTCTAAACATTGGCCGTATCAAATTGTCTGCTGCGGCTATAGGAGCATCAAAAGCAACTTTAAATACAGCCATTAATTATTCGAACGAGCGGATTCAGTTTGGCCGCCCGATTTCGAAATATGGTGCCATCCGTTTTAAAATTGCCGAAATCGCATCCAAGCTTTATGCTGTTGATGCCGCAAACTATCGCGCAGGGCAAAATATTGATGATACCTATGATCAATTGGTTGCAGCTGGAATGGAATCTGGCAAAGCAAGGTTAAAGTCTGTTGAACAATTTGCGGTGGAATGTGCCATTTTAAAAGTATGGGGTTCTGAAGCCTTAGATTATACGGTAGATGAAGGTGTGCAGATTTATGGTGGTATGGGTTTTAGTGCCGATGCACCAATGGATAGGGCCTACCGTGATGCCCGTATCAACCGGATTTTTGAAGGTACAAACGAAATTAACCGCTTGTTGACGGTTGATATGATGCTAAAACGCGCCATGAAAGGTGAGCTTGACTTAATGACTCCTGCTACAGCAGTTGCCGCCGAGCTGATGAGCATCCCTGATTTTGGTGAAGAAGATACCACCTTATTTGCTGCAGAGAAAAAAGTGCTTTCTAATTTGAAAAAAGCAACATTAATGGTGGCTGGTGCTGCGGTTCAAAAATTGATGATGACCTTGAGCAAAGAACAGGAAATTTTAATGAACATTGCCGATATGGCCAGTTACGTTTATGTACTTGAATCGGCTTTACTGAGAACAGAAAAACTAGTACATACACGCGGTGAAGAAGCATGTGCAGGCCAACTGGATTTATTGCGGATTTATTTGGTAGAGGCTGTAGATGGCATAGCCAAAGCAGGCAAAGAAGCACTTTGGGCTTTTGCAGAAGGCGATGAACTTCGTATGATGCAGGTAGGCTTACGCCGCTTTACAAAAGTGGAACCGTTTAATGTTAAAGACGCCCGTCAAAGAGTTGCACAGCAGCTAATAGAAGCAAATAAATATATCTTCTAAGGTAGAAGGCTGAAAGGCGTAGGGTTTAAGGCTTGGGTACATAACCTGAACCTTAAACCTTTTTTTATTTGCAGCCTATGGCAAGAGATATGTATCCTGTTAGTTTGCAAATACTCTATCTCACTATTTTAGACATAGTCTAAAAAAAAAACCGTCATTGCGAGGAGGTACGACGAAGCAATCTTTTATGATAAGAATTAGTATTTTTAGAAATCACTTCGCCGTTAATAGAGTTTACAAAGAATCTGCTAATCATATAAAAGATGCTTCGTGCCTCAGCATGACAGAGATTTAAAAAACATAAAGATATCTTTACGGGATTAAAATCATATTTTCGCGTATGATTAAATTTAGATTACTCACCCTATTATTTTTAAGTGTAGCTGTAATTTCATCTTGTAAAAAAGACGAAGATCCCGAAAAACAGATTACAGATTTTATCAAAAAAAATAATATTAATGCCGTTAAAGACGATTCCGGTTTATATTATCAGATCATTAAACCTGGTTCGGGTTCGTTCACTTATCCGGGCAACACCAAAATCACCATTAAATATGAGGGCAGGTTGTTAAATGGAAACGTATTTGATAATGGCGGTGGCAAAGAACAAACCTTTAATCTGGCAGAACTGATTCAAGGCTGGCGTATCGGTATTCCTAAAATCCAGAAAGGTGGTGAAATCAGATTAATTGTTCCACCGGGTTTAGGCTATGGCAGTAGTTCTGTAGGTCCCATCCCCGGGAATTCTGTACTGGATTTTAACATCCAGCTATCAAACGTACAATAAGCGGAATGCGATAAACAGATATCTTCATTGGTATTTCATTATCTTAACATATTAATTTAACTTAATAATTATTTAATTACAAGTTGTTTAATAAATGCCTTTATCGGATAAATTCGTCATGCTGAATTCATTTTACAACCAAGGAGTAGTATTTTTAATGGCCTTGTAGCTACTCCTTGGTCAGCATCTTTAGTAAAGAGACCCTGAAATAAATTCAGGGTGACGGATTCTTTAAATTAAGATCCTAGTTTAAGCTACCAATAGATGATATTAATTTAATGTGACTGGCTCTTTTGCTTGTACCTTCAGTACTAAAATTGTTAAAATAGGTTAAAAATTGTTGCAACCACATTAAAAGCTTATTTTTGCGGATAATGGTAAAGTTTAAATATTTTATAATCATAGTCTTCTTTGCGGGTTGCCTAGCGGCCTGTAAGAAAAATGTGCCAGTTGATGATGCTTACGATCCCACGCCACAATTTAAAGCAGATACGACTGCTATTGCTGCGTTTGTGAAAACCAATAACATCCCGGCCACAAAAGACGCCAGCGGTATTTTTTATCAGATTATTGCTCCAGGATCAGGAAGCGTAAGTTATTTAACAGCTACAGTGATTTCTGCTGACTATGAGGGAAGACTATTAAATGGTACTATTTTCGATAGTACCAAAGGAAACCCATCCACCTTTAAACTCGGAAATGTTATTTTAGGATGGCAGTTTGGGATTCAAAAAATACAAATGGGAGGAAAGATCCGGTTAATTATCCCATCATATTATGCTTATGGAACACGATCGCCATCATCTTCGGTTCCTGCTAATTCAGTACTCGATTTTACGATAACACTTACAGACGTACAATAATAAATGAACAAATTTACTAAACTTGGCCTATTCGCAATTTTACTGGCTACAATTATTTTTAGCTCGTGTAAAAAGGAATATGATACTGCGCAAACTGTAGATGATGCAGCTATAAAGACATATATATCAAAGAATAATTTAACACAAATGATACCTGATTCTGCTAAAACAGGATTTTATTATCAAGTTACAAACCCAACTGATGGTGCGCTTTTCTTGAATTCTGATTCAGTATTGTATGATGTAACTGTTAAATCTTTGTCGAGCGGAACAACTTATCTACAATCTCCCTCAAATGGTAATTTAGGTACTTACGTTGGCTATTTAAATAGCTTCTTTCAATCCTCTTTATCAACAAGTACTACTTATAACATACCTGCATTAAGAACAGCTGTACTTAAATTGAAGCCAGGAGGTACCGCTAGGATTTTGTTGCCATCATATTTGGCCTTTGGGAGAAATGGTGTAGGCCCAATCCCTTCGAATGAAAATCTTGATTTTATAATTAAAACATATCCTTACCATAAGCAGTCGTTATTGGATGATGCGAAGATTCAAAGTTATTTAACCGCTAAGGCTTTAACTGCAACCAAGGACCCAAGTAGGATTTATTATATAGTTAATACAGTAGGTACTGGCGATCCAGTTAATGGGATTGAGAGTACTGTAAATATTAAATATACTGGGCGCACTTTAGATGGCACATCTTTCGATTCAAATGCTACCGGTTATTCATCGACGCTCACTGGACTAATCCGTGCTTGGCAAATCATGATCCCAAAATTTAAAGTTGGAACCAAATTTAGAATGTTTATTCCTTCTGATCTTGCCTATGGAACTTCAGGCAGTGGTACAATTCCTGCTAATGCAGTATTAGATTTTGACATTGAAATAGTGGGTGTTACGAATTAGCTAAAGCCTCTTTAAAAACTTTTAAAACCCTTTCCCTTGCAAAACTATGCTCAACTATTGGTTGGGCATATTTTTTTGTGCCAAATTCTGGTACCCATTTTTTAATATATTCCAGTTTAGGGTCAAATCTTTTGGTCTGCAGTTCGGGGTTAAATACTCTAAAATAAGGTGCTGCATCGTTTCCTGATCCTGCAGCCCATTGCCAGCCGCCAAGATTACTTGCCATTTCATAATCCAATAACTTCTCGGCAAAGTAGGCTTCTCCCCAGCGCCAGTCAATCAATAAATGTTTGCTTAGAAAACTACCTACAATCATTCGTACGCGGTTGTGCATCCATCCGGTTTGGTTCAGCTGGCGCATCCCTGCATCAACAATCGGATAGCCGGTATTGCCCTCACGCCAGGCCTTAAACTCATCTTCGTTGTTGCGCCATTTAATTTTATCGTATTGCTTTTTAAACGAATCGAAAGCAGAGTAAGGGAAATGCCAAATTATAGTCATGTAAAATTCCCGCCAGGCCAGTTCCGAAAGCCAGACATTCGATTTTGCTTCCAATGCATCTTTAACAGCTTTCCTTATGCTTAAGGTTCCAAAACGCAAATGCAGACCAATATGTGTGGTGCCATCAAGTGCGGGGAAATCGCGTTCTTTTGCATAATTGTCCAGCTTGTTTTTGTAATTTATTTTAGGAAAATCCAGCTTACTCTTTTCAAAGCCCATTTCTTTTAAACCTGGAATTGGCAGATGCCTGGTTTGTAGCAGATTTTTGAAATACTTTTTAGTAGGATAAGCCTTTATATAAAAATCGCTCAGTTTGGCATGCCACTGTTTATAAAAGGGGGTAAAAACGGTGTAGGGTGTTTTATCTGCCTTTAAAATTTCGTTTTTTTCGAAAATAACCTGGTCTTTATAAGTTTTAAACACAATTTCTTCACTGGTTAAAAACTCGGCCATATTATCATCACGTTCGCGGGCATAGGGTTCATAATCGTGATTGGTGTATACTTCTTTAACAGGGTATTCATTTAAAATCTCGGGCCATACTTTCTCTGGTGTACCATATTTTACCAGTAAATCCGATCCTTGCTGCTGAAGTTCTTCTTTTAACCCTTCAATGGTTTCATAAATGAATGTTACGCGTGCATCATCCTTTGGTAGTTTTTTCAGTATATTTTTATCAAAAATAAAAAGTGGCAAAACCGGATAGTCGCTTTTTAGGGCATGATATAAAGCGGCATTATCTGCTAAACGTAAATCGCGGCGGAACCAAAAAATGGATATTGGAGTCATTTATTATAGGTTATTATTAGAATCTGGATGTCTAAGCGTTTAGAGATGGGCGCTTGGCATATTAACGGATTAACCAATATTATAGTTTTCAATTGGCGATTTACAGTTAACAATAAAACAATTAATCAATTTGAACAATCATAGTCAACTAACCTAATTATACAATGCGTTCAAGGCATCATCCAAATGTGTAAATTTAAATTTGAACCCTGTATCTAAAATCTTTTGTGCCGAGGTATTATTGCTCATTAAAACTGCCTCTGCACGTTCTCCCAATAATAATTCCAATGCTTTTTTAGGTACTTTAATGGGCCAGAATGGGCGATGAAGCTGTTTGGCAATGGCTTTGGTTAAGGCTACATTAGTCATCGGAAAAGGTGCGCATGCATTGTAGCAGCCTTCCATCCTAAGGTTTTCGATGGCTTCAATGTACATTTCAACCATGTCGTCGATGTGCAGCCAGGGTATCCACTGTTTTCCCGTTCCTAAGCCGGCTCCGACAAACAATTTTACCGGTTTGTCCAGTTGCGGCAATGCACCTCCATCATTGCTCAACACAATCCCGGTGCGAAGTTTTACAATTCGAAGGCTTAGTTTTTTTCCTTCATCTACGGCATCTTCCCAAAGTTTGCAGCAATCTGCTAAAAAACCATAACCTTTTGGACTTTCCTCTGTTAAAATCTCATCACCGCAATCGCCATAAAAACCGACTGCCGAAGCAGAAATAAACGATTTAAGTTGAAGTCCGGGCTTTGATCTTATCGTTTTAAAAAGTAATTCAGTTGATTTCACACGGCTATCAATAATCTGCTTTTTGCGTTCGTTCGTCCATTTTTTATCAGCAACCGGCTCGCCCGCTAAATGAATGACGGCATCCACATCATTTAAACAGTCAGTCTCAATCGTTCCCTTATAAACATCCCATACAAAATTATTTGCATCGTTATCTTTCTTCCTCGAAAGTGTATTCACCTCATAACCCTTGGTCAGCAAGTGCTTTTTCAGTTGAGTACCCACAAGTCCTGTAGCGCCGGTAATCAGAATCTTTTTTGCCATCTTTTTTAAACACCAAAGAGGCAAAAGGGTTTTTATAGTACCTTTAAAACGGTATTGATTCAGTTCTAATTCTTTTGTTTCCTATTTGTAAAGAATTGCTTAGCGGTTGGATGAAGAACAAAAATAAGATAAATTTGTAAAGCGTTCTTATACCCTTTTCGATAAAAGATGTCCAAAAAAATTTTAGTCTGGTTTAGAAATGATCTTCGCTTGCATGATAATGAAATGCTGGTGGAAGCGATTGCTAAATCTGATGCGATTTTACCTGTTTATATACTTGATCACCGTTCTTTTGGTGAAACCAAATACGGTAGTTTAAAAACAGGTAATATCAGAGCGCAATTTATTTTAGAAAGCGTTTTAGGCTTACGCAATGCTTTAAAACAGATTGGTGGAAATTTGCTAATTGCAGAGGGTAATCCCGAAGATATTATTCCTCAGCTTGTACAGGAATATGAGATTACCGAAGTTTACCATCACCGCGAAGTAGCACGCGAAGAAACACATATTTCCACACTGGTGGAAAATGCACTTTGGAAACTACGTGTCAACCTGAAACATTTTATCGGCCACACCTTATATAATAAGGAAGATCTGCCTTTTCCCATTAAGGATATTCCTGATGCTTTTAACCAGTTTAAAAAGAAAATTGAACGCGATTCGATGATCAAGCCTTGTTTTGCAGCGCCAGATCGGATAAACGTAGCAGAAGTAATTGACTGGGGTACCTTACCTTCTTTAGAAGATCTTAATCTTTTTCCCCAGCAAAAAGACCAGCGTGCTGATTTTGAGTTTACCGGTGGAGAAGCCGAAGGTCTGGCTCATCTCCAAAAGGTGATTTTGGCTATGCAACAAGCTGCAACCACCAAAAACTTAATTCTTGCTTCCAAGCTTTCTGCCTGGTTGGCCATTGGAAGTTTATCGCCACGCAAGGTATATTGGGAAATTAAAAAGATGGAAAGTGTACCCAACACCAAAGCCATGTTCAATCATGTCTTATTAGGCCTTCTGTGGAGAGATTATTTCCGTTTTATGTTTAAAAAGTATGGCAACACCTTCTTCAATCCGGATGGATTCGGTAGCCAGGGACTGGTTGATGTAGCAAATGAACAGGAGAATTTTGATAAATGGCGCAGTGCGCAAACTGGTTTTGCCGTAGTAGATGCGGTGATGACTGAATTAAACCAAACCGGTTTTATTTCGAATATTGCCCGCCAAACAGCAGCCCTCTATCTGATCAATAATTTAGAGGTAAGCTGGGTTTTGGGAGCAGCCTATTTTGAAGAAAAACTAATTGATTACAATCCTGCCAGTAATTGGGGCAATTGGGCCAACGTAGCCGGGGTTGGTAACGATCAAAAATCAAAAAGTGTTTTCGATCTTGATAAAAACATCAAAAATCTCGACCCAAAAGGCAATTACTCCATAACTTGGGCATCATAGTTGTAAGGATTGAATTGTAAAATCATTGCGTGTTGAATGAGCGCATTTGGGTAATTGAATTTTAACAGATTTTGCCCATTTTTTGTATATAAGGCCAACTCATTTACCCACTCGCAAATTTAAAGCCCGCTCATTTAATTTAATCGAGATTTTTGCCATTTATATAAGGTAAAATTCTAATTTTGTAATGCTTATAGTAAACAGTTAATAATGGATAAATTATCTTATCTTAATGGCGCAAACGCCGAATATATAGAGTCTTTATATCAATCCTATCAACAAGATCCAGCATCTGTTGAGTTTGGGTGGCAGAAATTTTTCGAAGGTTTTGATTTTGGAAGGGGATCCGAAGCTCCTGCAGCAACAGCAGAAACACCTGAACACTTTTTAAAAGAGGTTAATGTTTTAAATCTGATTGATGGCTACCGTAGCCGTGGGCACTTATTTACGCACACCAATCCCGTTCGCGAACGTCGTAAACATTTGCCAACTCTAGATCTGGCAAATTTTGGATTATCAGATGCCGATCTGGAAACTGTTTTCAATTCGGGTGTGGAGATTGGTATTGGTGCAGCAAAATTAAAGGACATTGTAGCCTTTTTAAAACAAACATATGCAGGTTCTATCGGAGCCGAATATAAATTTTTACGTACACCAGAAGTGTTGAACTGGATTCAGCAAAAAATGGAAAGTGTACGTAATACCCCTAATTTCTCCATTGATGAGAAAAAACGTATTCTTCGGAAATTAAATGAGGCGGTAAGTTTCGAAAATTTCCTGGGAACAAAATTCCTGGGACAAAAACGTTTTTCGTTAGAAGGTGCAGAAGCTTTGATCCCTGCTTTAGATTCGGTGATTGAAAAAGGGGCTGAACTGGGAATTGAAGAATTTGTTATTGGTATGGCACACCGTGGTCGTTTGAATGTGTTGGCCAACATCATGCAAAAAACATACAAAGATATTTTTGCCGAGTTTGAAGGTAAAAGCTACAGCCCTGATACCCCATATGGTGGTGATGTAAAATACCACCTAGGTTATTCTACAGATGTTGCCACTGGTTCAGGTAAAAGCGTTCACTTAAGTTTATGTCCTAACCCATCACATTTAGAAACTGTTGATGGTGTGGTAGAAGGCATGAGCCGTTCTAAAATAGATTTCAAATATGGCGGTGACAATAGCCGTTTAGCACCGATTTTGATTCACGGTGATGCATCAGTTGCCGGACAGGGAATTGTTTATGAAGTTATCCAAATGGCTGGTTTGGAAGGTTACAAGACAGGAGGAACCATTCACCTGGTAATTAATAACCAGATCGGTTTTACCACCAACTACAAAGATGCCCGTACCAGTACCTATTGTACTGATATTGCCAAAGTAACTTTATCTCCGGTTTTCCACGTGAATGGTGATGACCCTGAAGCTTTGGTTTATGCGATTAACCTGGCGATGGAATACCGTCAGAAATATAAAAACGATGTTTTTATTGATATCCTTTGCTACCGTCGCTTTGGGCACAATGAGTCTGATGAGCCTAAATTTACACAGCCGTTATTATACAAAACGATTGAAAAACACCCTAACCCAAGGGAAATTTATATCGATCAGTTAACCAAAGAAGGCAAGCTGGAAGCTGGTTTAGCAAAAGAGATGGAAAAAGATTTCCGTGGTATTTTGCAGGAACGCTTAAATGAAGCAAAAGAATATGTAGCCAGCAATAGCGAAGTTAAATTTGGTGGTGCGTGGGCAGATTTGCGGATGGCTACACCTAAAGATTTTGAAGCCTCGCCGGTTACCGCAGTTAAAAAAAGTACATTACTGGAAATTGGTAAACGCATTACCTCTTTACCATCAAATAAAAAGTTCTTCAAAAAAATCGAAAAATTATTTGCCGAGCGTACCAAAATGGTGAATGAAACATTTGTTTTCGATTGGGCAATGGGCGAGCAGCTGGCTTATGGTACTCTGTTATCAGAGGGTAAGCGCGTTCGTTTAAGTGGTCAGGATGTGGAGCGCGGTACTTTCTCTCACCGTCATGCGGTATTAACGCTTGAAGATAGTGAGGAAGAATATGTACCATTGGCAAATATTTCAGATCAACAAGCCTCATTTGATATTTACAATTCGCACTTATCAGAGTACGGTGTTTTAGGTTTTGAATATGGATACGCCATGGCGAATCCGAATGCATTAACCATCTGGGAAGCACAGTTTGGTGATTTCTTTAATGGGGCACAAATTGTTGTCGATCAGTACATTGCAAGTGCTGAAACCAAATGGCAACGTGAAAATGGTTTGGTGATGTTATTGCCTCATGGTTACGAAGGACAGGGACCAGAACACTCATCAGCACGTATTGAGCGTTTTATGGAGCTTTGTGCCGATTACAACATGCAGGTAACTAATTGTACTACTCCTGCGAACTTTTTCCATGTTTTACGTCGCCAGTTTAAACGCGATTTCCGTAAACCTTTGGTTGTATTCACGCCAAAAAGTTTATTACGTCACCCAGCCTGTGTTTCTACATTAGAAGAGTTTACCGAAGGTGGTTTTAAGGAAGTAATTGATGATGTAAATGTTAAAGTAGAAGAGGTCACCCGTATCGTTTTCTGTAGCGGTAAAATTTACTATGAACTATTAGAAAAGCAGCAGGCAGATCAGGTAAAACATGTTGCTGTTGTTCGTATTGAACAATTATACCCAACACCTGTTGATCAGATGGAAGGCATTAAGGCAAAATATAAAAATGCAGATGAAATTTTCTGGGTACAGGAAGAACCAGAAAACATGGGTGCATGGCCATACCTTTTCCGCAAATTATACAAAACAGGCTTGAAAGGCATTGATGTGATATCGAGAAAAGAAAGTAGCAGTACTGCGACAGGTTTTGCTAAACAACATGCCAATCAACAAGCCTATATTTTAGCTAACGCTCTAGAGGTTTCGATCAAGGAAGAAGAAGTTAAAGATAAAGCTAAAAAGGCCAACAAGAAATTAGCTGAAGCGGATTAATTTAATTAAAGATTCGGGAGTAAAGGTACCGGTTAACAGCCGGGAATACTGTAACTTTTGAATCTTAAACATATAACAACAAAAATTACCAATTTTAAAAATATGAGTTTAGAGATAAAAGTTCCACCAGTTGGTGAGTCGATAACCGAAGTTGTTTTATCAAGATGGATAAAAAATGATGGCGACGTTGTTGAAATGGATGAAGTTATAGCCGAATTGGAATCGGATAAAGCAACATTCGAATTAACCGCAGAACAAGCTGGAACTTTAAAAACCATAGCAGCCGAAGGTGATACTTTAGCCATCGGTGCAGTAGTTTGTAAAATTGAAGATGGTGGGGCAGCCCCTGCAAAAGCTGAAGCTCCGAAAGTTGAAGAAAAGGCAGTTGTTGCTGAAGAAAAAACTGCGGCTCCAGTTGCTGAAAAATCAGGCGAAAGTTATGCTACAGGTACGCCTTCACCTGCTGCAGGTAAAATCCTTGCCGAAAAAGGCATTGATGCTTCTGCTGTAAAAGGTACTGGTGTTGATGGCCGTATTACTAAAGATGATGCGGTAAAGGCTGAAGCCGGTAAAAAAGCTGACGCACCAAAAACCAGTGTGCCAGTTGCAGCTGCTGCTCCTGCGGGTAGCCGTGGCGAACGCCGTGAAAAAATGTCTCCACTGCGTAGAACCGTTGCAAAACGTTTAGTTGCTGTTAAGAATGAAACTGCAATGCTAACCACTTTCAACGAGGTTAACATGAAACCAATTATGGATTTACGCGGAAAATATAAAGACCAGTTTAAAGAGAAATTTGGCGTTGGTTTAGGTTTCATGAGCTTTTTCACTAAAGCTGTTACTGAAGCTTTGAAAGATTTTCCTGCTGTAAATGGTCGTATTGAAGGTGAAGAATTGGTGTACAATGATTTTGCTGATATTTCTATCGCTGTTTCTGCACCAAAAGGTTTAGTGGTTCCGGTAATCCGTAACGCAGAAAGCATGACTTTAGCTCAGATTGAAAAATCGGTGTTAGAATTGGCTTTAAAAGCACGCGATAGCAAATTAACCATTGAAGAAATGACTGGTGGGACATTTACCATCACCAATGGCGGTGTATTTGGTTCAATGATGTCGACACCAATTATTAATGCACCACAATCGGCTATTTTAGGTATGCACAATATTGTGGAGCGTCCGGTAGCTGAAAAAGGTGAAGTGGTCATCCGACCAATGATGTACGTTGCCTTATCTTACGACCATAGAATTATCGACGGACGTGAGTCGGTTGGTTTCCTGGTTCGTGTGAAACAATTATTAGAAGATCCAGCCAGATTGTTACTAGGCATTTAATCCAAAACCCAGATTAATCTGATTTGATATAAGAAGTCAAGTTTAATAGTCAGTAAGCTATCAAACTTGACTTCTTTTTTATAATCAAAAAATGAAATTAACGTTCAACTTAAAATTTCTTTTCATTTTTCTAGCGATATTTGTTATAGAAGTTTTAATCGCTAGATACGTTCACGACTCATTTATCAGGCCTTTTGGTGGTGATGTGTTGGTGGTGATATTAATATATGCATTCTTCAGAATATTTTTAATTACCAATAATAAAAGGCTTGCTTTAGGTGTATTGATTTTCTCTTTTGTAATCGAGTTCTTACAAGCCGTTCATTATGTAGACTGGTTGGGCCTGCAGGATAATAAGTTCTGGAGTATTGTTTTAGGGACTTATTTCTCTGTTTATGATCTGCTTGCTTACTTCGTTGGCTATCTGATCTGTTTATGTTTTAACGATTAAAGTAAGAAGCATATATCCTTTTCGTCATCTTGAATTGAGCAAACAGCATGTGAGTTTCCAATAGCCTTAAGCCAAAGCTTTATCTCTGAAGTAATTCGTTTGGAATACTTCGGTTCAAATAACGACTCTATTTAAGATTTAGAAAAAACTTTAATTGGTTTCAGATCCAATTGTTTAAACTCTACTTCGCTACCTTCCGCCTGTAAAGCGATTTGTCCACTACTTGCAGTACAATTGGTGCCATGGTTTACCAGAGTGCCGTTTACCCATACTTTTATTTCATTGTCTAAACATTGGATAACCATAGTATTCCACTCGCCAACTGGTTTTTCACTATCATCCGTTAAGTTTTTTATACGGCGTAATTTATCGCCATTTATACCCCAGTTTTCTTTCGGGCCACGCCTGGTTACCATATCTGGTACGTTAATATCTTCCTCAATACACCAAAAATCACCTGCATCTTTGTGTTGCATCTGCACTTCCATCGATTTTGGAAACATCCCATACAATATACGTGGAGTTGAAGCATGCACGAGAACACCACAGTTGCCTGGTTTGGCGGCAAAGCGATACTGTACGGTTAACTGATAGTTTTTATACGTTTTATCAGTTATCAAATGTCCACCAGGTGTGCCTAAACTAACCAACATTCCATGCCGAATAATAAACGGATTAATGGCGTTGGGGTTGCTGTCCATCGCAGGTACGTCTACGTGCCAGCCTTTTAAATCTTTGCCATTAAAAAGACTCTTTTGGGCAAATGCCGACGTACTTAGTGTGATAATCAATAACAGGGCGTAATGAAATTTCATGATATTTGGTTTTGTATTTCAAATATACTTATAATCGAAATCATAGCAGTCCTATAGCTTATTTTGAATGGTTCATAGTTGGCATCAATCCAAGTAAAATGCAATGGTAATTTCCCTGTTATTGTCTATTTTTGTAATTATGAATCTACGTTTATATTCTTTAATCCTGGTTCTTAATGTTTGGAGATGTGCTATTTGGACTTAGCCTCAAATAAAAAATGGAGAATTCATCTTTAGGCACAAACCTTGACACACTATTAAGCTTCTGCCAATTTATGTTTTCTAATGCTATTTTAAATTGAATAATAGCTTTTCATAAATGTACAGTATCAAGAAATGGGCAAACTTTCAAAATAATCACATGCTTGACAATCAAAAACACTACGACGTATTAATTATTGGTGCCGGACCGATTGGAATGGCCTGTGCAATTGAAGCCGAAAAAGCCAACCTAAGTTATTTAGTTATAGAAAAAGGTGCTTTAGTAAACAGTTTATTTAATTATCCTGTCTTTATGACCTTCTTTTCTACTTCACAGAAATTGGAAATAGGGGGGGGTGCCTTTTGTAACCATCAGCCCGAAGCCGAACCGTAATGAAGCTGTAGAATATTATCGCCGTGTGGCGGAAAAATTCGATTTAAATATCCATCTTTTCGAAAGGGTACAGCAGGTTGTCAAAAACAATCATGATGTTTTCGAAATTACTACCAGTAAAACCAATTATACGGCTGCTAATGTAATTGTAGCTACAGGGTTTTATGACGTGCCTTTATTGATGAACGTTCGGGGTGAGGATTTGCCAAAAGTAACACATTATTATAAAGATCCGCATTTGTATGCCTTCCAGAATGTGGTTGTAGTTGGTGCCAATAACTCTGGTGTAGATGCCGCCCTGGAAACTTATCGCAAAGGAGCAAATGTAACAATGGTAGTTCGTAGTGGTGAACTTGGTCCGCATGTTAAATACTGGGTTCGCCCGGATATACAAAATAGAATTAAAGAGGGCGAAATTACTGCTTTTTTCAACTCAGAATTGCTTGAAATAAGGGAAAGTGAAGTGGACATTAAAACACCTGAAGGAATAAGAACCATTCCGAACGATTTTGTAATCGCGATGACCGGCTACCAACCCGATTTTTCGATGTTGAGGAAATTCGGTATTGAATTACCAGAAAGCCTTTGCCCGGCCTACAACGCAGAGACCATGGAAACCAATGTAAAAGGTTTATACCTGGCTGGTGTAGTTTGCGGTGGTTTAGATACGCACAAGCTTTTTATCGAAAACTCGAGGGTACATGCCGAAATGATTGTGAAGAATATTGTGGGTTAGAGAGGATTTCCTTTAAGCTGAGATTAAGTTGCCTGGCTATGGGTCGTCATTTCGAGCGAAGTGCAACGCAGTCGAGAAATCTCTCTAGTAGATCTCTCTCCGCCTGCCCGTACAGGCCTGGCCGCACAGGTAGGCATTTTACTACCTTTCAGTCGAGATGATTGTTCTGGTTATTTAATGCTTACCTTCAGCGTACTCCCCACAAAACTTTTAATAGCCTTTTCCACACCCGGCAAATCTTTCGAAGTAATATACGAGCCCATTACATGGTTTCCAACATTTGGTAGAGCTATTTTTCTTTTTAAGCTACCCGGCGTACCCAGTTCATCGAACATTTTCAGCATGGCATCTACTCTTACCACAGGATCCTGTTCCAGTTCGTTTTTATAATAATAGAGCATTAACACCGGTTGCTTTACCTTTTGGAAAGTTTTTTTTATCATACTGCGCTCAATAAATTCCTCAAGTTCTACCAACGATTCAAGCCTGTAATTGGTGTACCAGTATTTTTTATATTCGTCAGTACGGTCGTCTACCTTACGTTCATCGCCTCCAACAACCCTTCTGGCAATCTGTAAGCCCCAAGGATTATTTAAAAGCCAGGCATTTTTGTCGTTAATAGCCACATTTGGCGACATTAAAATCAAACTGTTAATTTCAGGATAAGTTGCCGCCAATTTTAAAGCCACCGTGCTCCCAGTAGATGTACCGACTAAAATTACTTTTTTGCCTAGTTTTTTACCGATGGCGTAAGCCTGTTTGCTGGTTTCCCAAAGGCGGTCGGCCGTAAAATATTGCATGGGTGCCAATGTGTCGATACCATGATCGGCCAGGCGGGCAAGATATAGGTTGGCATGCAGCGCTTTAGCTAAATTTAAATGTACCGGGTTACCTTCCGTTTTTGAGGCTGAAAAGCCATGCAAATACACCACGGCGTATTCGGTTTGTTGGCGGGTTGTATCGGCCCAAACAATTTCAGCTTCGTTACCTGGTTTTATTTTGTGCATGGATTCGATGCTGGTTACATAGCTGTCCAGATCAGCAAGATCGGGCACTTTCGTCAACTCTTTGCTAAACAAAGGTTTTTTGGGCTTTGGGCCTAAAAAATAGCCTGCGATAATAAATACCGAAAGACCTACAATTACTTTGTAGCGTTTTTTCATACCTTAAATGTTGGTTTAAATGTAAAATTTGAATTTAAATAAAGCTAATTTTTGTGTGAATTAATTGTCACTTTGAGTCGGCCTTTTTACCTGCACGTTCTCCATCGCGCTAAACCTGATAGCGCCAAATAGCCCAGAGCCTGAAGCATGAGGGCGAGGACTATGGGCAATAGCAGGACTAAAGAGATTAAAGCTCACTGCCCGTGGTTTTCCAAATCCTTAATAATAAGATGGCAGATTACCTTTTTATGGGAAATTAACTTAAGTTTGCAATCAAAATTTTTCGACTTAATGCCGGGAATCGAACAGATAAAAACACCTATAGCTGCTGATATTAAAGCGTTTGAAAAAACCTTTAAGGAATCTATGCACAGCGACGCACCGTTGCTGGATAGGATAACCCATTATATTGTAAAGCAAAAAGGCAAACAGATGCGGCCGATGTTCGTGTTTTTTGCAGCTAAACTGTGCGGCGGAATTACAGAATCGACCCACCGTGGGGCGGCTTTGGTAGAACTTTTGCATACGGCCACTTTGGTACATGATGATGTGGTAGATAATGCTTATGAGCGACGCGGCTTTTTCTCTATCAACGCTTTATGGAAAAATAAAATTGCCGTTTTGGTTGGCGATTACCTGCTGGCCAAGGGATTACTACTTTCGGTAAACAATAACGAACACCGTTTGTTACAGATTGTATCAGAAGCGGTAAAACAGATGAGTGAGGGTGAACTATTACAGGTGGAAAAAGTAAGGAGAATGGACATTTCGGAAGATTTATATTTTGAGGTGATCCGCCAGAAAACAGCTTCATTAATTGCTTCCTGCTGTGCTGCGGGTGCAGCTTCGGCAGGTGCTGATGATGTAACGATAGAAAAAATGCGCCTGTTTGGTGAAAAAGTTGGCATTGCTTTTCAGATTAAAGACGACACCTTCGATTTTGGGACAGATGACGTAGGTAAGCCTTTGGGCATTGATATTAAAGAAAAGAAAGTAACCCTGCCTTTAATTTATGCCTTAAATAAAGCAGAGAAAACAGAACGTAAAAAAATGATCAACCTGGTCAAAAATCACCAGGACGATCCGGTTAAAATACAGCAGATTATTGATTTTGTAAATGCGCATGAAGGTGTTTATTATGCAAATCAGAAAATGTTGGATTACCAAAATGAAGCCTTTGAGATTCTGCATAGCTTTGATGCAGGCGAAGCCAGAACAGGTTTAGAACAACTTGTACTGTATACCACTGAACGTAAAAAATAATGGGTAACGAATTACTTTTCAGCTTAGGCTTTTTGCTTTTTATTGTACTTGTCCTGGCTTTAGACCTTGGTCTTTTTAGCAGGAAAGAGCATGTGGTGAGCTTAAAACAAGCTGGGATCATGAGCGTCATTATGGTGGCCCTGGCCATAGGATTTTATTTTATCCTGCTGGTTGAGGGACATCAGTTGCACGGAATAAGGGATTTTGCCCACCTTCAAGAAATTGTAACGCTGCATCAGCACCATATTAAATTAATTCCAAATGATTTTGAAGGCAGTTTAGCAATTTATAAGCAAAATCTGGGGCTCGAATTTTTAACGGGCTATGTTATTGAATATGCACTTTCGGTAGACAACATCTTTGTAATTGTACTCATTTTTTCGGCATTTGCGGTTGAGGAAAAATATTATCACCGCGTATTGTTCTGGGGAATATTGGGCGCGATTATTATGCGTTTCATTTTCATTTTTGTGGGGGCGGCGCTGATTACCAAATTTGCGTGGATCCTATATGTTTTTGGCGCTTTCTTAGTATTTACTGGCGTGAAGATGTTTTTCAGCAAAGAGGAAGATGATAAAATTGATCCCGAAAACCACCCTGTGGTAAAATGGGCCTCAAAAATATTTTCCATTCATCCAAAATACGAGGGTAAAAATTTCTTTGTTAAAATAAACCATAAAAGAATGGTTACACCATTGTTTTTGGTGTTGCTGATTGTGGAATTTACCGATCTTTTATTTGCGGTGGATTCTATTCCGGCTATTTTTGCCGTAACCAAAGATCCTTATATCGTATTTTTCTCCAATATTTTTGCCATCATGGGCTTGCGGTCTATGTTTTTCTTACTCGTAAATATTATTCATAAATTCCATTATCTTAAAACTGGTTTAGCTTTTTTACTGGCCTTTATTGGTGTGAAAATGTTGGCGCACACCTATCTGGAAAAATGGGGTTTTACTACCGAGCATTCGCTGATTGTAATTTTAAGCATTTTGGTAATTAGCATTGTGGCTTCGTTGGTTTTTCCAAAGAAAAAGGTGCATGTAAAAGAGTTATAATCTTAATGGGATTCTTTTATAATGGTCGTCACCCTGAATTTATTTCAGGGTCTTAAGAACATCAAATTAGATACTGAAACCCCCGTCCGACCGGCCGGGCGGAAGTTCAGTATGACGACTCGATTGAGCAAAATAAACGTTACAGCTGGTAATCTCTACCGAAAATTTGTACTTTCAACGCCTATAGCTAAACCTAATGAAATACCTTTTTACTACCGCTCTTCTTTGTGCCATTTTTTTTGCCAACGCGCAAGATAAATTCGGAGATGTTTTTGCCAAAATCAACGCTGATGTACAGCAGAACTCAAGAGCTTACCAAACCCTAAAATATGAAACCGAAACCATCGGTCACCGTTTAACAGGTTCTGCAAATGGCGCAAAAGCAGAGCAATATGCATTCGATTTATTAAAATCTTATGGTTGCGAGGTGAAATTCGAGCCTTTTGCAGTAGAAAGCTGGGCAAGAAAAACCATCAATGTAGAAATTGGTAATGATAGAAACAGCCTAACTAAAATAAAAGCCGTTACGTTGGCGCATTCCCCAGTGAGTGCTGATGTTACTGGCGAAATTGTGGATGCTGGCAACGGATTAGAAGCAGATTATCAGGCCAGTCCTGAAAAGTTTAAAGATAAAATCGCTTTAATTTATCTGGGTGTACTGCCTGGCTCTTCTGCAGGCACAAAGTCTTTACATCGTTCAGAAAAAACCGCTATTGCTACAAAATATGGTGCCATTGGTGTCATTATCATCAACACGGTAAAAGATGGTGTGCTTTTAACCGGAACGGCTTCAGTAACAGGTAAATTGATCCCAATACCAGCAGTTTGTATCGGTTTAGAAGATGGAATGGCTTTGAAAGAGCAGATTAAATCGCAGTCACAAATGGCGCATATCGCCATGACGAATTTTTCTGGTTTAATCAAGGCCAGAAACGTAGTGGCCACCTTTAAAGGAACAGAAATGCCTAAAGAAAAAATTGTTGTCGGCGGACATTTGGATAGCTGGGATTTAGCAACTGGTGCCATCGACAATGGAATTGGTTCATTCGCTATTATGGATATGGCCCGGACTTTTAAAAAGCTGAATCTAAAAACCAAACGTACGGTGGAGTTTGTATTGTTTATGGGTGAGGAGCAAGGTTTGTTAGGATCTAAAGCATACATCGATCAGGCTAAAAAGGATAAAACCTTAAACCAGGTGAAATTTATGTTGAACTACGACATGACCAACGACCCGAAAGGTTTTTCTACCTCGAGAGCTGAAATGAAAGATCTATTTATGGCCTGGGGAGCTGATATCGTGAAAATAGACACTGGATTTAAAAATATGTTTAATGCCGGTGCAGGTTTGCATAGCGATCATCAACCTTTTATGTTGGAAGGGATCCCTACAGGCGGTGGCTTCGGCGGTAAACTTCCAAACAATTCCGGACCGTTTTATCATTCAGATGGCGATAGCTTTAAACTGGTTGATGAACAGGAGCTTAAAAATACGGTACGTTATAGTGCGATGTTGACTTATGCATTAGCCAATACACCGAAAATCCCAGTAGGTGTGCAGGGCGAAGAAGAGTTGAGGGCATTTTTAGAATCTCAGAACTTAAAAGAACCTTTAACCATTGCCGGTGAATGGCGGTGGAAGTAACCTGCGGTTTGATTTATTGCTTTTTCGCTTTGCGATTGATTACACTGATTAAGGGATTATAGAGTTATATTGTGAGGTTGGGAGTGATACAACCATACTAAATTCTGTTTCTACTATTTAAAAAAGTCAAGTTTTTTATTCGCACCGTACAAGGTTAACTTGACTTCTTTGGGAATATATGCTACAGACCTGAGTAATCTAAACCTGACAGGAACGGCAGCCTCCGATTCATCATCGGAGCTACAGTGTATGGCAGGACCGAACCTGAACGAAGAACCACTGGACCTGCTTTCCAAAAAAAAGACGCGAAATTTTGAACTTAAGTATAAACAAATGCATCAATATTTTACAATCATCCTACCCTGTTACCCTTTAATTATTTGACTTTCACAAAGGGATGCCGTAACTTTGCATCACATTTAAAAACAAATAATTATGTCATCAGTAGAGACAACCTATATCCCTTATAAAGTTAAGGACATTTCACTGGCAGAATGGGGCCGTAAAGAAATCGAATTAGCCGAAGCAGAAATGCCAGGTTTAATGAGCTTACGTAAAGAATTCGGTCCATCACAACCGTTAAAAGGTGCGCGTATTGCAGGTTGTCTGCACATGACCATCCAAACGGCTGTATTAATCGAAACATTGGTGGCCCTTGGTGCTGAAGTTACCTGGTCATCTTGCAATATTTTTTCTACACAAGATCACGCTGCTGCTGCAATTGCTGCTGCGGGTATTCAGGTTTATGCCTGGAAAGGTTTAAACGAAGAAGAATTCGACTGGTGTATTGAGCAAACTTTACACTTCGGTCCGGAGCAACAGCCATTAAACATGATTTTAGATGATGGTGGTGATTTAACCAATATGGTTTTTGACAAATATCCTGAGTTAATTGCAGGTATTAAAGGTTTATCAGAAGAAACGACGACTGGTGTTCATCGTTTGTACGAAAGAATGAAAAACGGAACCTTGCACTTACCTGCAATTAACGTGAACGATTCGGTTACCAAATCTAAATTCGATAACAAATACGGTTGCCGCGAATCATTGGTTGATGCGATCCGTCGTGCTACCGATGTCATGATGGCTGGTAAAGTAGCTGTTGTTTGCGGTTATGGCGATGTGGGTAAAGGTTCTGCAGAGTCGTTAAGCTCACAAGGTGTACGCGTTATTGTAACTGAAATTGACCCGATTTGTGCTTTGCAGGCTGCAATGGAAGGTTATGAAGTAAAAAAATTAGCTAATGCCATTAAAGAAGCAGATATTGTAGTTACTACAACTGGTAACTGCGACATCGTTCGTGAGCAACACTTCAGGGCATTAAAAGATAAAGCGATTGTTTGTAACATTGGTCACTTCGATAACGAAATTGATATGGCTTGGTTAAATGGCGCTTATGGCGATACCAAAGTGGAAATTAAACCTCAGGTTGATAAATATACCATCGATGGTAAAGATGTAATCGTTCTTGCTGAAGGTCGTTTGGTTAACTTAGGTTGTGCGACTGGTCACCCAAGTTTTGTAATGAGTAATTCATTTACCAACCAAACGTTAGCTCAACTAGAGCTTTGGACCAACACTGCAGCTTACGAAAACAAAGTATATACTTTGCCTAAACATTTAGATGAAAAAGTTGCCCGTTTACACTTAGAAAAAATCGGTGTAGAATTAGATGTTTTGGATCAACACCAGGCTGATTATATCGGCGTACCGGTTGAAGGTCCATTCAAAGCAGATACTTACAGGTACTAGTTCAGTTTACAGTTTCTAGTTAGCAGTTAACATAAAAACAAATAATAAAAGGGATGTGCAATTTGCATGTCCCTTTTTTATATATAAACCCGTGAGGTTTTTTTAGTGCATAACGTCATCCTGAATTTATTTCAGGATCTATTAAGGAGCAATTCAAATTTATAGCGATTTGGGCGTCCCCCAAGCTACGCAAGGGGCGGGCTTTTCAGGGGCTGCGCTTTGCTTCGGTACCGATGTAGGATCGGTACTGACCCCTTCCAATCCCTAACGCAAAACCCACCGTTTTAAAACCTGCGAGGTTTCGTTACCTTTGAAAAAATAAAATGATGAAAAAGTTAATATTTACCCTTTTACTTGGTGTATTTTCAGTTGTTGTAAATGCGCAAACCAGTCCTCAAAAAAATGCAACTGCAAAAGTAATTAACAAACAGGTGGTAGATATTGCCTGCGGCGAATGCCAGTTTAAAATGAAAGGTAAAGATTGTGAACTGGCTGTTAAAATAGATGGCAAACCTTATTTTATAGATGGCAAAGGCATCGATGATTTTGGCGATGCACATGGTGAACATGGTTTTTGCAATGCGGTAAGTAAAGCAGAAGTCACCGGCGAAATCGTAAATAACCGCTTTAAAGCGAAAGAGATAAAGTTATTGCCGGTTAGAAAATAGTTTAGATAAAATACGTCATTGCGAGAAGGCTTTTTCAGCAGACAGCCTGCCCCGACTTTACGGGGAAGCCTACCTTGCTGCAGGCAGGCAATCTATTCCAGGGTAGCGATCGTTGTAGGATTGCTTCGTCGTTCCTCCTCGCAATGACGAAAATAATTGGCTTTGCGTGCTCTGCGCCATCCCACTGCGTCCTTTGCGGTTAAAAGATAGATTATTCAAATTCTTTCTCCAAACCCCGCCTTAAATCAAAAAGCAACCATTGCTTATTCTTAACGTCAGCCTGTTTCATTTTTAATAACTGTATAAAATCTTTCACGCCTATTTCTTCATTTCCATTGCCGTGGATCAGTACAATGCTGCCCGAATTGGGTTGCTGTCCTTTGGCTAACCAGGCATCGCTTCCGATTGGAATTAATCCGTAGGCTTCAATTCTTTCAACAATTTTTTTATCCGACACCAATCCCGGGAAACGGAAAAATACCGAAGGCGTTAAGCCATTTTTTAACATCAGTTTTTCATTTTCCAATACTTCTACATCCAAAATGGTTCCAGGTGCCAATAGGAAATTTTCAGCCAATGGCAGTTTATTTACCTCATGATTGTAAGTATGGTTTACCCAGGTAATGTTCAGTTCCTTATTCTTAACTAAACTTTTTAACCAGTTCAGGTCATCTTGGTGTTTTAACATCCATTTACCCGAAACAGATACCGCAAGTGGTGCTTGCTGTTCCGTCTTTTTAAATTCATCAAAAACCGATTGGAAAATAATGCGGTCTAAAGCCTTATGCGAAGGACAAAGATCAATGGTTAAGGTAATGCCTTTCTCACCAGGAATGGCGTGATCAATCCCGGCATTTTGAAGTTGCAAATCTTTAGCTGCCGCTGCTTCCAAAGACTTGATATAAGCTGTGTTTTTAAAAATGGCGAGTACATTGGAATATTGTAGGCTTCTTGTGTTATAATTACTTGCCAGATCTATTTTGGTATCTAAGGTTTCAGGGTTTACCAGCAATAAATATTTTTGATTATTGGCAGAAAAGCTTCTAAGGGCAATCAATTGTTCATTGTTACGCGTAGTAAGGCCAAAACTTACTTTATAGCGTTTTATATCTTCAAAGTTTTGCGCAAAAATTTCAGCACAGAGAAAGCAGATACAAAAAATGCTGAGTAGCATGGATTTAGATAACCTCATATTTCCTTATTTAAAATCTTTCTAATTTAAGCCAAATCCATTATCTTTACAAACATCGCCATGAACAAAGAAAAATTAAAATTATGGTTTAAGCGGGTAGGGCTAGTGGGGTTTTTATTCTTCCTGATTAAAGGATTAATATGGCTTGTTGTGTTCTACTTTATTGGCAAAAATGTTTCGTAATTAGTTTATTTGTTCATTTGCCATTCGTTCGTTAGTCCATGCCAGTTGCGTAAAATCTTTAGCTGACCGTCATACTGATCCGATAGCTAGCTATCGGATTTGTTTCAGGGTCTTTCTGGTAACTACTTAAATGTAAACAGCATATTCGCTAAAAAATTCCATACAAATACGATTACAATGGCAAAAAATTTAGCCACATAAAAGTTGGTTCCGTTTTTCCTTTGGTGGAATAAGTAAATAATAAAGGTATTTAAGCCTAATCCGATCAAACTCACTACCAAAAACTTACTGAATTCAGTCCCCCAATGGCTATTGGTACTCTGGAATGTCCATATTCTATTGATGAGGTAATTGTTGGTTACGGCCAAAGTAAAACCAATGGCATTAGCAATGTATTTATTGATTTTGATTTTCTCTTTGCACAACCAGGTTGCGCCAAAATCAATCGCCATTCCGAGCAGTCCCGTCAATCCAAATTTTATAATGCGGAAGAATAAATCCATTTTAATGCAATTTAACCAGATAAAAATGTTCTAACAGTTGAGGACGAGTTTTGGCGTTGATAAATTTTGGGGTAAGCTTAGTGATGTGATAGTATTCGAAAGATTTTAGCACTTCAGCGCCATATTCTTTTTTCAATTTCGCCAGTTCAGATTCTGGAGTGTAAATCACCAGGTTCTTTTCATCTTTCGATTTATTCAGCTCCTCGTAGCTCCAAAAGTATTTTGGGTCGCCATTGGCATAAAAATCGAATGAATATGCATCCGCGTACATTAATACCGAAGTTTTGACCCCAGGGTAATGCTCTTTTAACCAATTTCCCGCTTCCATGCCTGATTCATATTTCAACACCGATGGATAGAAAAATACCGATAGAAATATCATTAAGCCAACTGAAATCATCGCACTTCTGCCCAGTAAATTTTCAGTTTTTAATCCTTTGAAAATTAAAAAGGAAACTGCTAATAAAATAACTAAAACGGTAATTGCCACATAATGGTTTTTAAACCCAAAAAAGACAGCAACAGCAGATAAAATCAAAACAATTAACACGGCCAGTACATTTTGGATGGTAAAAAACACTTTTAAACTTTTGCCCTCCAGTTTCTGTATATACAAAGCCGTAATGATGGCGAACTGTGGCAAGATGATCAAAATATAATGCGGCAACTGGAATTTCGAAAGTGAAAACAATAAAAAGGTAATGGCTGCACTCGTCCAGATCATGATGCTTTCTGCAGGTAAATTTACCCTGTTTTTCTTTTTGAAAAGACTGACCACAGCGGTGTAAAACAGTATTGACCAGGGTAGAAATGCCCATAGCGTAGTATGTAAAAAGAATGAAATATCACCTTTGCCCTTTATTGGTCCATTGTTAAAAAAACGACCAAACTGGCTGTCCCAAAAGAAGAACTTTAAGCCTGAAACGCCGGTTCTCCCAAATACGACCTTTTCAGGATGCAAGTCGAACTGTATATATAAAGTATATAATTCCGGAATGATAAAAATGAAAATTAGTATAATGGCTAGCCACCATTTGGGTTTTAACAATTGTTTGAACTGTTTGGTTAGTAACCAATAAATGATAAAGCCACCAAAAACGGGGATTAGTACAAATATGCCTTTAATCATGATGGCACATGCAGCGAAAAAAGAACCTGCAACAATATGCCAGAAGGAAACCTGATGCGCTTTATAATAATGATAAATGGCTGCTAAGGTAAATGTGGTAATGTAAACCTCAGCACGAACATCAAAGGTCGAAACGAGGATGTGCAGCGAGCTCAAAAAAATCAATGTACTAATCAATCCTGTTTTTTCGTTGTAAATATCTTTTGCCAGTTTATAAAGGTACCACGCACCCAATAATCCAAATAAAAAAGAGGGCAGTTTATAGGCAAAAGCCGTAATCCCGAAAATTTTAAATGAGGCAGCCGTCAGCCAAAATGTTAAATGCGGTTTATCTAACCAATCTGCACCGCGAACATAAATATTGATCCAATCATTGCGAAGCACCATGTTTTTGGCTATGGATGCATAAAGTGCCGAATCGGGTTCCATTACCCCACCAAAAAGAGCCAATATACTCACAAAAGCGATCAGGGCGATTAAAGTTTTATATAGAGAGGTGTCTTTCATTTCATTTACAGGAAGCAAATATGAGCAAAAAAAAGTCAATTTTTTTTAAGGTTTAAGATAAACAGGAGCAAAGCCTTATCTTTGCTTTATGACAAAGTTATCGGTTAACATCAATAAAATTGCTACACTCCGCAACAGTCGTGGAGGCAATAATCCTGATTTGGTTAAGGTTGCATTAGACTGTGAACGTTTCGGTGCGCAGGGAATCACAGTACATCCACGCCCTGATGAACGCCACATCCGTTACCAGGATGTTTACGATTTAAAGGCTGCCATTGCTACAGAATTTAATATTGAAGGAAATTGCAAGGAAGATAAATTTGTTGATCTGGTTTTGACCAACAAACCTGCACAGGTTACTTTGGTGCCCGATGCTGAAGGACAGATCACTTCTAACCATGGTTGGGATACGATCAAACATAAAGATTACCTGAAAGAAATGGTTTCGGTTTTTCAGAAAGAAGGCATCCGCGTTTCTATTTTTGTTGATCCGGTAGTGGAAATGGTTGAAGGAGCAGCTGCAACCGGAACAGATCGGATTGAACTATATACTGAAGCATATGCACACAATTATTTTGCCGATCGCGAAAAGGCTGTAGTGAGTTATATTGCTGCGGCACATCATGCCAATAAATTAGGCTTGGGCATTAATGCTGGTCACGATCTGGATCTGCACAACCTGCATTATTTTGCAAAGAGCATCCCGGGTTTATTGGAAGTTTCAATAGGTCATGCTTTAATTAGTGATGCACTTTATTTAGGTTTGGAAACCACCATTCAAAAATATTTACAGCAATTGGCTTAGTTTTTAACCGCAAAGACTGCAAAGAAAAGGGCGCAAAGAACACGAAGTAAGAGCTATAAATTTTAGATTATCTCTGTGCTGCTTTGCGAAAGGCTCTGTGTCCTTTGCGGTTGAATATTAAAATTTATGTTAAAAGGAATTCTCCTTGTTTTTTTTGGTGCCTGCAGTTTCGGCATCCTATCTACTTTTGTTAAACTCGCCTATCACGAAGGTTACACTTTGGGTGATGTTACCGGTGCTCAGGCTTTTTTCGGCGCTGTAATTTTGTGGGTATTATTCTTTTTCCAAAGCAGAACTTCAACTTATAAGGCTAAAGCTTTGCCTGCTAAAACACCATGGTGGCAAATGGTAATTGCGGGTACCTGCACAGGTCTGGTGAGTATTTTTTACTATCAATGTGTAAAATTGGTGCCTAATTCGGTGGCCATTATTTTATTGATGCAGTTTATCTGGATAAGTATTTTAATGGAATACCTCATTTTTAAAAAGAAACCTACCGGTTTGCAGTTCGTGGCTATTTTATTGGTTTTAGGTGGTACAGTTTTAGCCAGTGGAATGGCAGAAACCAGTTTGGGAAGCATGGATTTAAAAGGAATTGGTTTTGGTTTGCTGGCGGCACTATGTTATGCCGGCTTTTTGTTGTTGAGCGGCAGAATAGGGAATGAGTATGCACCATTAAAGAAAAGTGCGCTTATGATTACCGGAGCCTGTATACTGATCTTCATGATCTTTCCTCCTGCATTTTTATTTAATGGGGCTTTGGGTGGAAGTTTATTGAAATGGGGATTGATTATTTCTGTATTCGGTACCGTAATCCCTCCCTTGTTTTATGCTGAAGGTGTGCCAAGAATTGGTACAGCCATAAGTTCGATATTAAGCGCAGCAGAACTGCCTGTAGCCGTAATGATGGCTGGTTTTGTATTGCAGGAACAGGTCTCGTTTTTAAGATGGGTTGGGGTTGTGGTCATTTTATCGGCAATGGTTTTACCAAACCTGAAGTATTTGAGAAAAGGTAGAGGGCAGGAGGGTTGAAGGTGTAAGGTTGAATTAAGCAATAAATAATCTTCTGACTTTCGGACCTCGGACACCAGACTTATTGAAAAAATAAATACCTTTAAAAAGCATAAAGCAATTACTCATGAAAAAAATTACCATTTATATTTTATCCCTAATCATTATCGGCTTAGCGGGATGTAAAACCAAAACCACCATCAACCAGGATGAGGCAGCTGAAGTAATTACCAACTATTTAAAAGCCAATCCCGAATATAAGACCACCAGGTTTAAGTTTGGCGAGATGAAATTTAATAGTACAAACGATATGTTCGAACTGGGAAAATATAAATCTTTGGCCAGTAAAGGTTTGGTTACCCTGAGTTTAAAAGAAGCCAAAAAGAAATTTCTTTCAAAAGACAGTAGTTTTGTTTATCAGATTACCTTAACCGATAAAGCAAGTCCTCTGGTATTGAAACAGGATGGCGACAGGGCTACGGTAAAAGTGGTTGAATATGTTTTGTCAGACGAAAAACCAGTCGATTTTGCGCAGGTAAATTCCAGTACGGCCAAAGTAACTGTTTCGCTTAAAATGAATACCACCGATTTCGAACCTTTTGATAAAGAAGCCAATAAAAACAGCAACTTTATCACCAAAACCTATAAATTAAAGTTGAGTAAAGATGAGGGATGGAAAGTACAGAAATAGCAGATTAGTCTGTATTAAACTAACCTGCAATCAAGAGTTAATTTATATTATTCTTTGGTAAACTTAAATTCTTTGCCACCCTGTTTAAGGGTCATTTGGTTTTCGGCGGGGTTGAAGGCTAATATGATGCCTGCATCTTCGAATATAAACTCATGGTTCCCTTTGGAGCTCAACCTTATTGCCGGTTGGCCTGTAGCTTGCGCAATTAAGGTTGTATTGTCTTTGGTAATGGTAATTGTGATCGGTATTGAAGTTGATGCATAGGTGCCTAGATATTTATTTAAGCCTGTAGTACTTTGCTCAACTGTTTTAAAATCTGGAATACTATAATCCTTATTAAAGACAGCACTTAATACGGCTAATGAAATGGAATTATTGTTGAAATTTGTACCATTACTGGTTAAAGCATAAGCTATATTTCCATCGTTAAAATAAGAAAGTGTAGCACTGAAGCCATCTATACTGCCCGAATGACCAAAACCCGCCTTATCGTAAAATGGAATAGCCGAAATACCCATGCCATATTTGCCGTTAAGGGTTTTCATTTGAGCTAAACTCTTTAAAGAAATCACTTTGCCTCCGAATAATGCCGTGCTAAATTTAACCAGATCGATCGGGGTCGAAACAATTCCCCCAGAGCCTATTGGAATGGAGATATCAGTTTCGTCCTCTAACTTCCAATCTCTTTCAAAACGGTATGAGTTGGCTTCATTATTTTTTGAATTTATTTTTTTACCAAGAAAAGTGTTTTTCAGGGCAAGAGGTTTAGCAATGTATTTGTCCAATATTTGGGCATAAGGCATTTTGAACGTTTTTTCGAGAATGTATGATAGCAGTAAATAGTTCGAATTGCTGTAATCAGATTGAGTATCTGGCTCAAAATCAATCCCGCCCTTACTGATCATGGTAAGCATTTCTTTTTCAGTTTTGGGTTGTGTGTGCCATTTCAGGAATTCCTCTTTGTCATCTGTAAAATCAGGTATGCCACTTCTGTGGTAAAGCAAATTCGAAATGGTGATCTTAACAGCGTTTTTGATGTCCGGGAAAAATTTCTGGATAGTTTGATCGAGGCCGATTTTCTTTTCTTCAATTGCTTTAAATATTAAAGTGGCTGTGAAGGTTTTGGAAATAGATCCGATACGATATTTCGTGTTTTCGTTTGCTTTTTGCTGTTCATTTATGTCTGCGAACCCTAGTGTTCGGTTATAAATCAAATGGCCATTTTGAGCTATGGCTACACTTCCCATAAACTTGTTGTATTTAGAAAGCGTGTCAAAATAAGCGTCCAGCTTGTTTTTATCAAAGGATTGTGAAAAGCTGAAATGGGCGAGGATTATCAGCATGGTAAAGAGTATTAATTTTTTGATCATGATATTATTTGTTGAATGTTCTTTTTAATTTAAGGAGTAAAGTAATAATAAGGTAAAGTGTGATTGCCGAGATAGCCATTGCAGGAATAAACCAGTTGCCGAGAAGCTCATCGGCAGGGTTTACCAAGCCTTTTGAAAGGCCGATTATGAAAACTTCATCTGGTTTATAAAAAAAGCCTACCTGTGAAGGGTTCCATATTTTAGCACCGATTAAAAACACAAAACCAAACAGAAACAGGTACAGTATAAAAAATATGATGTAAGATACGCCATTGGTTAAATTGAGCAATAAAGCTTTTAAAACATGTATCGGGTTAAATGTTCTAGTCGCTTCTGCCAATTTTTTATCAGCAACAAGTGGTTTGAGTATTTCCTCAGGTCTTCCTAATTTCTCTAAGATATTCAGTAATTTTTCTACTTCATTTCCCGTTTGATTTTCCTGCAGGTTCTCATAAATGTGGCTATTCAGCTCCATCAATATTTCGTCCTGGTTTGGCTGATTGAGACCCTTTACTTCTTTTCTTATTCGGTACAGGTAATCTTTGTAAATCCGCTCAGCCGATTGATCGTTAAATTGTATTTCTTTTAATTTCATTTCGTAATTTTTAAAACAGAGTTGTTCAGGTTGTGCCAGTATTCTTCCATTTTGGTCACCGTATTTTTTCCTTCTGGTGTGATGCTGTAATATTTTCTGGGAATGCCCGATTCTTGCTCAACCCATTCTGATATAATCAGTTTTTCATCTTTAAGCCGGTTCATAAGCGGGTATAAGGTTCCTTCGGCAATTTCTATTTCCGTAATCTTTTTTATTTCATTAATCAAATCATAACCATAATAGGCCTTTCCGCTTTTTAAAACATTGAGCACAATAAAGGATAAGGTTCCCTTTTTAACCTGCGATATCCATCTATTAATAAAGTCTTCGTTCATAGGGTAAAGGTATAACAAAATACATAGTATAACAATGTATATGTTAATGAATTTGATTTTTTCATTTAAGTTATTGAAATTGAGTGTAATGTGTTTTGTTGAGTCGGATTTTTTAAAATTTAATTGCTGAATCTTATATCCTTGTGACTTTCTGTTGTTATTAAAGCCGACAGCAGTGGAAATCCATTCGCCGCAATAACTTGGATACGCTTTCAAGCTGAGGGGTAATTTGCTGTAAAAAAAATCACTATGTACGAAAGATAAATTTAAGTTGATCACATCCTTCTAGAGATCGTCATTCCCAACTTGATTGTGAATCTTACTTCAAACGTTTTAAGATTCCCGTATGGGCGTTAAGATTCCCGCATGCGCGAGATCCGATTGCTATCGGATGACGACCAGTGCCACTGGATTTTGTCAATGGTAGATATGAATCATCCTGCTAGCTATGAAATATATGTTTCGTATTAAGCATCACCATAAAGTAGCAGAAAGATCGTTAGGAATGGCGGGAACAAGCTTAAATTTTAGCACAGCAGTTGCTTTCCAAATAATTAACTATCTTTCAAAACTGAATAAACATTAACCTCGGTTACACACTCATAAAATCTATCTATTTTGTCGCGTTTCAGCTTAAATAAGACGCCTTTTTTACACTGATTGATAGTGAAATACAGCTGCATTTTTGCTACCTTTGCACGCAAATTTATTATTCATACCGCATGAGCTTAAATATCCACTACAAGGAAGATTTTCAAAATCGTCATATTGCTCCTAATGAGGCTGATATAGCCGAAATGTTGCAAACTGTTGGCGTAAATTCTATTGACGAGCTGATTGAACAGACTGTTCCGACGGCAATCAGGTTAAAACAACCTTTAAATTTGCCGGCAGCGAAATCAGAAACTGAATATCTTGGTGCTTTAAAACAAACTTCATTGTTGAATAAAGTTTTCAAAAGCTTTATCGGTCAAGGTTATTACGATACCATTACCCCCGGTGTTATTTTACGTAACGTATTTGAAAATCCGGGATGGTACACACAATATACGCCATATCAGGCAGAAATTGCACAAGGCCGTTTACAGGCTTTATTAAATTTTCAAACCATGGTTATCGATTTAACCGGAATGGAAATTGCCAATGCATCTTTATTGGATGAAGGTACAGCTGCGGCTGAGGCCATGTTCATGCAATACAGCTTACGCAAAAACCAGGCAGCTAAAAAGTTTTTCGTTTCTGAATTACTTTTTCCTCAAACCATCGATATTTTAAAAACACGTGCTAATCCTTATGGTATCGAGTTGGTAATCGGAAACCATTTAGATTTTGCTGCTACGGAAGAATTTTTCGGTGCAATTGTTCAATATCCGGCAGGAAACGGTGAAGTTTTAGATTATGCTGCATTTGCATCAGCTTTGCACAGTCAAAATATTAAATTAACCGTAGTAGCCGATATCTTAAGTTTAACCTTATTAACGCCTCCGGGCGAGTGGGGCGCTGACGTAGTTGTGGGTACCACTCAGCGTTTAGGGATCCCAATGGGTTTTGGCGGACCACATGCTGCATTTTTTGCCACTAAGGAAGAATATAAACGTAACATCCCTGGTCGCATTATTGGTGTAACCATCGATAGCCACGGTGATTATGCTTTACGTATGGCTTTGCAAACGCGCGAGCAGCACATCCGTAGAGATAAAGCAACATCAAACATCTGTACTGCACAGGCATTATTGGCAATTATGGCCGGTTTTTATGCCGCTTACCACGGTCCGAAAGGATTAAAAGCCATAGCCGAGCGTACACACGGTTTGGCCATCAGTTTGGCATCTACCCTAAATAATTTAGGTTACGAGCAGTTAAATTCAGCTTATTTCGATACCATCCGTTTTGATTTGGGTGATTTAAAAGGTGGCATTCATGCTTATTGCTTAGATAACGAAATCAACTTAAATTATATAGGTAATACCGTTACTATATCTGTTGATGAGACAAGCACTTTCGAAGACATTACTTTGATCGCTAAAATCTTTGCAAGAGCAAAAGGCTTTGCGGGCGATCAGGTAGAAGTTGTAGAAAATGTCGAAACCGTTATTCCTGAATCTTTACAACGTACTTCTGCTTATTTGACACACCCAATTTTTAATTCGCATCATTCGGAACACGAAATGTTGCGTTATATCAAATCGTTGGAAGCGAAAGATTTATCACTTTGCCATTCAATGATTGCTTTGGGTAGCTGTACCATGAAATTAAATGCCACGGCAGAAATGATCCCGGTTACCTGGTCTCACTTCGGTCGCATCCATCCTTTTGCCCCAGCCGATCAGGTATTGGGTTACTATTCAGTTTTTAACGAACTGGACAAATGGTTAAGCGAAATTACCGGTTTCGCGGCAATGAGCTTACAACCAAATGCTGGTGCCCAGGGAGAATACGCTGGTTTAATGGTGATCCGTGCTTATCACCACGATAGGGGAGATTTCCACCGTAACGTAGCGTTGATTCCTGCTTCGGCACACGGAACCAATCCTGCTTCTGCTGCAATGGCCGATATGAAAATTGTGGTGGTTAAATCTTTAGAAAACGGTAACATTGACGTTGAAGATTTAAAAGCGAAGGCAGAATTACATAAAGACAACTTATCGTGTTTGATGGTAACTTATCCATCTACACACGGAGTATTTGAAGAAAGCATTGTCGAAATCTGCGAAACCATTCACGCTAATGGCGGACAGGTTTATATGGATGGTGCAAATATGAATGCACAGGTTGGTTTAACAAGTCCGGCCAATATCGGTGCCGATGTTTGTCACTTAAATTTACACAAAACTTTCTGTATCCCTCACGGCGGTGGTGGTCCGGGTATGGGGCCAATCGGTGTGGCTAAACACCTGGTTCCTTATCTTCCAGGTCATGCCGTGGTTGATATTGATAAAGGAAAATCTATTTCTGCAGTTTCATCTGCACCATGGGGTTCGGCTTCTATCCTGATCATTTCTCACGCTTATATTGCAATGATGGGTGCTGAAGGTTTAACTAACGCTACGAAATATGCCATTTTAAACGCGAACTATATGAAAGCGCGTTTAGAGCAGCATTATCCGGTGCTTTACTCTGGTGCTCAAGGTCGTTGCGCACACGAGATGATTTTAGATTGCCGTTCATTCAAAGCTTTTGGAATTGAAGTAACTGACATCGCAAAACGTTTAATGGATTATGGTTTCCATGCACCAACGGTTTCGTTCCCGGTTGCAGGTACTTTAATGGTTGAGCCTACAGAATCTGAACCTAAACATGAGTTAGACCGTTTCTGTGATGCTTTAATCGCCATTAAAAAAGAAATAGATCAGGTAGAGAATTTAACTTTTGATAAAACGGATAATCCACTAAAAAATGCACCTCACACAGTTTCAGTAATTACTGCAAATGAATGGGAGCATGCTTACAGTCGTCAAACAGCTGCTTTCCCCGCTTCCTTATGTGTTAGAGCGCAAGTTCTGGCCTTCAGTTGGTCGTGTGAATGATAGTCATGGCGATAGATCATTGATCTGTGCTTGTCCTCCGGTAGAGAGCTACTTAGAAGAGATAGTTCCTTAGGATGTAAAAGGGAAGAGGTAAGATGGATAATGGTTCACTTTCCATCGCCCTAATTACTCCCGATCGTCATTGCGAGGAGGAACGACGTGGCAGTCTATTGAGATAATATCAAATGCCTAGGTTCGTGTCTCCACGAGACATATTCATCTGCAGGTTTTATGGAATCGTTTCATAAAGCTTGCAGTTTTTTTGAAAACGAATGTCAGTTTTTCATCGGGGGTTACAGCCCTGCCATTCCTGCCCGTAACGCAGGCGGGCGCTTTAATCTTTTTGTGGTTCTTCTCTCGTTATATCGTCATTGCGAGGAGGAACGACGAAGCAATCTTTTACTGTAAGTGCCAACAAAAAGGATTTCCGCTGCTGTCAGGTTTAGGAAGGAGGGGCTGTAGGTAAAACCAAAATGCATAAGCCGTTTAACTCTTTTGTACTTGTAGATAGCTGGCATTAAAAAAATCGATTAGCTGGGTGTAAAAGAATAACATATCTGCATTTGATCTTAGCTAGAGAAAGCGGTATCCTTAGTAATTAGAATAGTTTTCTACCTTACACTATTTGTCTTTTCAGGAGTTAGCACAGAAACCCCAAATATTAACCCCACTCTTTGCCTTAGTATAGGCTCCTTCGCTTTAAGCCCCTGCTCTCTGCTTTAAAATTCTCATAAAAAAGTAGGCAAATTAAACCTTAAGATAATCCCACAGTCAATAGCATGATTTAAAATAAATCAATCTTTTTCAAAAAACTTAACATAGGTCAACAACAAGAGATAGATAGTTCATCTATATTTGTATCAAATTTTAAAAAACCAGAAAATGAAATTAAAAATCTCTTCAATTTTTTTATTAGTTGCAGTTGTTTCTTTATCAGCTTTTACAACTATTAAACCAGTAAACTATACTGTAGATGTAGCAAAATCGACTATTACCTGGATTGGTAAAAAAGTAACCGGTTCTCACAACGGAACCGTGGCTTTACAATCAGGTACCTTAGCTGTTAACGGTAAAAGCGTAACTGGCGGTACTTTTGTAATCGATATGACTTCTATCAAAGATGCTGATGGTAGCGCTAAATTAGAAGGTCACTTAAAAGCAGATGATTTCTTTGGTACAGCTAAATTCCCAACTTCAACTTTCGTAATCACTAAAGTTGCAGGTTCAGGTGCTAACGTAACCGTAACAGGTAATTTAACCATCAAAGGGATTACTAAACCATTAAGCTTCCCTGCAACTGTATCTGTTAATGCAGATGGTACAGCTTCAGCTTTAGCTGGTAAAATTGTTGTTGATAGAACTAAATACGACATCAAATACGGTTCAAAATCATTCTTCGATAGCATTGGCGACAAAGCAATTGATGATAACTTCGAATTGTCTGTTAAATTGGTAGCTAAAAAATAATTTTTCCAGTCTCGGAAAAAAGGAAAGCCTCGATATTTTTCGGGGCTTTTTTGTTTAATTGCGAAGAGCGTTAAGTTTTTTACCACCGAGCGCATTGAGTTTACACAGAGGGACACCAGGTTTTAGTGATTCTGTTAAGCGTTCAACTCTGTTTACTTTGTGCTTTCTCTGTTAGCTCTGTGTTAAAAAAAGCTGTGTGCTTTGCGTTCTTTTCTTTGCGTGCTTTGCGGTAAAAAGGATGCCGTTTTTGTTTAACCGCGATGGTCACAAAGTTTTACGCGAAGGAGCGCTAAGTGATGTAAGTTTGAATGGAGCAGAAAAATAACCACGGAGAACATTGAATTTACACAGAGGGACACCAGGTTTTAGTGATTCTGTTAAGCGTTCAACTCTGTTTACTTTGTGCTTTCTCTGTTAGCGCTGTGTTAAAAAAAGCTGTGTGCTTTGCGTTCTTTTCTTTGCGTACTTTGCGGTAAAAAGGATGCCGTTTTTGTTTAACCGCGAAGGTCACAAAGTTTTACGCGAAGGAGCGCTAAGTGATGTAAGTTTGAATGGAGCAGAAAAATAACCACGGAGAACATTGAATTTACACAGAGGGACACCAGGTTTTAGTGATTCTGTTAAGCGTTCAACTCTGTTTACTTTGTGCTTTCTCTGTTAGCGCTGTGTTAAAAAAAGCTGTATGCTTTGCGTTCTTTTCTTTGCGTACTTTGCGGTAAAAAGGATGCCGTTTTTGTTTAACCGCGATGGTCACAAAGTTTTACGCGAAGGAGCGCTAAGTGATGTAAGTTTGAATGGAGCAGAAGACAAACCAGAGAGAGCATTGAGTTTTACACAGAGGGACACCAGGTTTTAGTGATTCTGTTAAGCGTTCAACTCTGTTTACTTTGTGCTTTCTCTGTTAGCTCTGTGTTAAAAAAAGCTGTGTGCTTTGCGTTCTTGCTTTGCGTGCTTTGCGGTAAAAAAATAGAAGGGTTTAAAAACTTTGGCATATGTAAGAAACAGAGTTGCAGCAAAGTTCAAAGATCTCTCCCCGCCTGTACGGGCAGGCGCTGCGGTCGAGATGGCGGAACGCCGTAAGTGCACACAGAAATAAAAATATATTGATTTTTTAAACTCAAATCATACTAAATCACTTTAGTATCTGTTTCACCCTAAACCCTAAACCCTAAACCCTAAACCCTAAACCCTAAACCCTAAACCCTAAACCCTAAACCCTAAACCCTAAACCCTAAACCCTAAACCCTAAACCCTAAACCCTAAACCCTAAACCCTAAACCCTAAACCCTAAACTACCTAATCTTAAATCCACCTTCAACAGTATCCACAAAACCACTAGCTGCACTTTTTCCATGGTAGAACAAACATTCCCAGTTTTCTTCTGCGGCTCTTTTTCCAAACTCTTTTCGTAATTCCATTGCCTTGCGGCCATCGAAATCGTATTTTGCGATAAAATTCTTAACCAGTTCTTCAGGTTCAGGTAAAACATCGCCACCAAAAAATACTTTTTGATTACTTTCTGTCAAAAGGAAAACCTGGTGGTTTGGGCAGTGCGCTCCGGTAAATTCGTAAGCGATGGTTTCATCTAAAGCACCATCACCCTCAACAAATTTCAATTGTGCATTACGCTGGACGAAATCGAAAATATCGGTATGGTAAGATGATGAAGTGCTGCTAAAAGCCGTTTCCCATTCGCCCCGGTTTATTACATATTCAGCATCTGGGAAACTTAATTCTACTTTATCATTGCTTTGTTTGTGGATCATACCACCAGAATGGTCATAGTGTAAGTGCGACATTAAAACTTTGGTCACATCAGTGGGATCGAAACCTGCATTACGGATGTTTTTATGTAAAATCAGTTCCCCATGGTCATCACTAAAACCTAAGCCAGTATCAAAAAGGATGAGGTCGTTTTTCAGCTCAACCAAAAAAGGCTGAACATTGATAAATAATGAAGCAGGTCTGTCTTTATAACTGTGTATAGCGGAATCGAAAGGTACAAACTTCTTTGAGGCGTCAACAGAGTAGGTTCCTTCGAATAGGGTGTGAACTTGCAAAATATGAATATTTTAATGTTTTTACAAAGGTAACAATCTATCCATAATTAAAGATTTGCCTAATGCTACAATTTACAATTAGATCAAACTGAGCACCCGATTGGTTAGAAATTCATAGAAAAACCTAAGCTTTTGTTTTCGAGGTGCTTGTTTGTTATCCCTGTCATTCATCACTCGTTGTTATCCAATTAAAATGTATATTTACTGTTCGGAGACAGAATAAATGGAAAAAAGATGGGTGCTGGCATCAGATTGTAATGATGATACAGTAGCAAAAGTAGCAGAACAACTTAACATAGACCGCTCATTGGCACAGATCCTCGTGCAGCGGAATATCTGTGATTTTGATCAGGCAAAAAATTTCTTTAGACCAGACCTTAATCACCTTCATGATCCTTTTTTAATGAAGGATATGGATGTTGCTATTGCCCGTATTGAAACGGCACTGGCCGGCCATGAAAAAATATTGATTTATGGCGATTATGATGTCGATGGTACCACCTCGGTTGCACTAGCCTTCAGTTTCTTTTCTCAGCTCACTAAAAATATAGAGTATTACATTCCAGATCGTTATCTGGAAGGCTATGGCATTTCTACTGCCGGGATTGATTATGCCAATGAAAATGGATTCTCCTTAATTATCGCGTTAGATTGTGGAATAAAATCGATCGATAAAATTGATTATGCCAATAAATTTGGGATCGATTTCATTATTTGCGATCACCATTTGCCGGGAGATGAACTTCCACAGGCTATTGCAGTTTTGGATCCTAAACGAACTGATTGCGAATATCCCTTTAAAGAATTGGCGGGCTGCGGGATCGGTTTTAAACTGGCGCAGGCTTACGCCCAAAAACATCAGCTCCCAAAAGAGAGTTACCTGCAGTATTTAGATTTGGTGATGGTAAGTATTGCTGCAGATATCGTACCTGTAGTAGGCGAGAACAGAATTTTAGCGTATTATGGGCTGAAAAAACTAAACTCCAATCCATGCGAAGGCTTACGTGCTTTGATGGAAGTTTCTGGCAAAACTGAAAATTATACCATCACCGATGTAGTTTTTACATTAGGTCCGCGGATTAATGCTGCCGGCAGGATAGACCATGCAAAACATGCCGTGGCCATGCTGCTTTGCCGGGTAGACGGTAATTCGCTGGAGCAAAGCGAACTGATTAACCTCAAAAATACCGAACGCAAAACCTACGATCAGGACATTACCCGTGAAGCTTTGGCTTTAATTGGCGAAAGTGAAATCCTCATCAATAGAAAAACCACTGTAGTATTTAACGAAAACTGGCATAAAGGAGTAATTGGCATAGTGGCTTCGCGTCTAACGGAAAAATATTACCGTCCAACCATTGTACTCACTAAATCTAACGGACATGTAGCCGGTTCGTGCCGCTCGGTAGTCGGTTTTGATTTATATGAGGCTTTAAGCGGTTGTGCACATTTATTGGATCAATACGGTGGACATAAATTTGCTGCTGGTTTAACTATGCAGGAACAAAATGTAAATGCCTTTGCCGATAAATTTGAAGAAATTGTATCGGCAAGTATTACCGATGAACTGCTCACGCCAATGATCAGGATTGACGCCGAAATTGAACTGTCGCAGATTGATGGTAAATTTTACCGCGTTTTATCGCAAATGGGGCCATTTGGACCAGAAAATATGGCGCCAATATTTGTTACTCATAACGTATATCTTGCGCAGCATGCCATGGCGGTTGGTCAAAATCATTTAAAAATTAGCATTAAACAACAAAATTCGCCTATTTTTGAGGGCATTGCATTCGGACTGGCTGAATTTCAAAATCTTTTACAACCTCGGGTGCCGTTTTCTGTTTGTTATACTTTAGAAGAGAACGTTTGGAAAGATAAAAAACGTTTGCAATTAAATATTAAAGGAATAAAAGTTAAATAATTAAAATCGTCATCCTGTCCCGATTCATATCGGGATCAGGGTCTTTTAATTAAGATGCTGAATCAGGTTCAGTATGACGGATAGATAGATTTATGATATTAAGGGCCGAAAATCTCGTTAAAAAATATAAACAGCGCACTGTTGTGAACAATGTTTCCTTCAACGTAAGTCAGGGAGAAATTGTTGGTCTTTTAGGTCCGAACGGTGCGGGGAAAACAACTTCATTTTACATGATCGTAGGTTTGATCAAACCGAATGAAGGCCGTATCTTTTTGGAGGAAGAAGATATTACTGAAGATCCGATGTACCGCAGGGCGCAAAAAGGAATCGGCTATCTAGCACAGGAAGCATCAGTTTTTAGAAAACTTACAGTAGAAGATAATATCCTGGCCATTTTGGAAATGAGCAAGTTAACCAAGGAGGAGCAGCGTGATAAACTTGAAGAACTGATCAGTGAATTTAGTTTGCACAAAGTACGTAAAAACCGGGGCGATCTATTGTCAGGAGGTGAACGCCGCCGTACCGAAATTGCCCGTGCTTTAGCCGCAAATCCTAATTTTATCTTATTAGATGAACCTTTTGCCGGGGTTGACCCTATTGCGGTAGAGGAAATCCAAAGTATTGTGGCTAAACTAAAACACAAAAATATAGGGATTTTGATTACCGATCACAACGTACAGGAAACACTTTCCATTACCGATAGGGCTTATTTACTTTTTGAAGGAAAAATACTGGAGCAGGGCGTTCCGGAAGTGCTTGCTGAAAATGAAATGGTTAGAAAAGTATATTTGGGATCAAATTTTGTGTTGAAACGCAAGAAATTTGATATTTAATAAGATTCAGCAAACAAAATTTGAATTATCATGTTGCATAATCGCGACGTCAAACCAAAAATTATAAAGTTTACTGTGTATAAAAATTTCTGCATATGTCCATTTAACCAAGGGGCAGGTGTAAAAATCTGTGGCAATAGGATGCCCGTTAATTTTGACATTTAAAATGGCATTTGTAAATTCAATTTTTACCTGGTTAATGAAAAAGCGGATCCACCAGATCGAGCTTTTTATGAAATATCCACACGATGTTCAGGAGGAGTGGTTTCATAGTTTGATTGATAGTGCAGAAAATACCGAATGGGGCAAGTTGTACGATTATAAATCAATTTTAACACAGCAGCAATACCAGGAGCGTGTTCCGATTCAAAACTACGATAGCTTAAAGCCTTACATTGAGCGTATGCTTAATGGCGAACAGAACATTTTATGGCCTTCTGATATCAAATGGTTTGCAAAATCTTCAGGTACTACTAGCGATAGAAGTAAGTTTATCCCGGTTTCTGAAGAATCTTTAGAAGAATGCCACTTTAAGGGTGGGAAAGATATGCTTTCCATTTATTGTAATAACCGGCCCGATAACCAGATGTTTACCGGCAAAGGTTTGGTTTTAGGCGGTAGCCATCAGGTTAATCAGTTAAACGAAGATTGTTTTTATGGTGATTTATCGGCTGTGCTGATTAAAAATCTACCTATCTGGGCAGAATATTACCGCACACCCGACATGTCTATCGCTTTGATGGACAATTACGAAATTAAAATGGATCGAATGGCAGAAGCCACCATTAATGAAAATGTAACCAGTATTTCGGGCGTACCCACCTGGACCATCGTGTTGGCTAAAAAAGTACTCGAGCTAACCGGAAAGCAAAACTTATTGGAGGTTTGGCCAAACCTCGAATTATATATTCATGGAGCAGTAAACTTCACGCCTTATCGTGAGCAGTTTAAACAGCTGATCCCATCCACTGAAATGTATTATTTGGAAACTTATAATGCATCTGAAGGCTTTTTCGGCATCCAGGATCAGGATCACTCCGAAGAAATGTTGTTGATGCTCGATTACGGTATTTTCTATGAATTTGTGCCGATGGAAAATATTGGAGAAGAAAATCCCAAGGCACTGCTGTTGGGCGAGGTTGAACTGCATAAAAACTATGCTATTGTTATTTCTACAAACGGTGGTTTATGGCGATACATGATCGGTGATACGGTTCAGTTTACTTCACTTTCTCCTTACCGGATAAAAATTACCGGACGTACCAAACATTTTATCAACGCTTTTGGCGAAGAAGTGATTATTGATAATGCAGAACAGGCCCTAACTAAAGCCTGCCAGCAAACAGGTGCTGAAATAAAAGATTATACTGCCGGGCCGATTTACTTCAAAGATGAAAAGGCCGGCGGACACGAATGGATTATTGAGTTTGATAAGCAGCCCGATGATTTTGAAAAGTTTGTTGATGTGATGGACCAAACCTTGCGCGAGGTGAATTCTGATTACGACGCCAAAAGATTTAAAGATATGGCGCTTGCCCGTCCGAAAGTACATAATGCTCCTGCCCATACTTTTTACAATTGGTTAAAGGCGAAAGATAAGTTGGGTGGACAGCATAAGGTACCCCGGTTAGCAAATGAGCGTAAGTACGTAGATGATATTTTGGAGATGATGAAATCAGCTTAACTTCGATTTAAACATGTCAGTCTGAAACTGTAGAAAACCATTTAGCGGTGCTGCAGCATACTATTATTGACAGACGCCCTAAAAAAGTCGTCATTGCGAGGAGGAACGACGAAGCAATCTTTCATGCTGATGATCCTTACTATAAGATTGCTTCGTCGGCTGAAAAAGCCTTCTCGCAATGACGATCCTCGGAGAGGTTTATTTCAATTAGATGTTGCTCTCAATAATATTGGTTTTTATAAGATAAATTATTCCTTAGTGTGCCTGCTATAAATAACTTCACTCCATCATGAAAAATATCTTATTTTTTTTCTTTGTTTTGGGATTGTCTATTTACCAATCAAAAGCCCAGATCAAAGAAAGTTATAAGGCACAGATTGCTTATAAAATTGTAGAAACTTCTCCGCGCTGCAAACAGCTTACCAAAGGACTTTACGAAAGGGTTGTAAAAAATGGTGGTACCTCTTATGGCATTATGCTCGAAAGTAGTCCAAATCCTAAAACGGATCTTTCTCAGTCGTATTCAAAAAACTATAATTTTAATCTTCACGAAAGTTATTCCGATCGGATGCCTATTCTAGCTCGGTTTGTATTTGATCCAAAAAAACAACAACTTTACGAGGAAGATGTGCTAAACAACAAACTAATCGACATCACTTTCGACAAAAAGTTGTTGAAGCGCTTTAATCAAGGTAGATGAAAGCATCAGGCCGTTGTACCGGATATGCAGAAGAGAATTATTATGCTTTTGGCCGTTAATTTGTGATATATCCAAACTATGAAATTTAACAAGGACAAAATACTTGGCTTTTTTAAGAAATCGCAAAGTAAAGCTTCAATAATCTTGAGTGATAAAACTAAAGCCAGTAATACGATTAAAGATGCTTTGGGGAAGGCTGTAACAAATAAAAGCGATTTGGAAGGCATTTGGTCGAAACTGGTCCTACTTTTTGCGGTATCTAAAGACTATGTAAATGGCGATTATACCGAAATCCCTAAGAGATCGATCATTGCCATTTTAGGAGGATTGATTTATTTCCTATCTCCAATTGATGTAATTCCTGATTTTGTACCTGTTTTGGGTTTCATTGATGACATATACATTCTAAACCTGGTGTACAGGCAAGTGCTTAAAGATCTGGAAAATTATAAAGCCTGGAAAGATGCCCAGGGAAAAGTAATCGATATAAATGGCTCAACCGCATAAAAGTTTTTTAGAATGGTTGGGCGAACATCTTTTTAGTTGTCCTTTTAAAGCCTATTTCGGAATCGATTGTCCGGGGTGTGGACTGCAGCGTTCAATTTTGGCGTTATTTCGGGGCGATTTGACTGCATCCTTTAAGTTTTACCCTGCAACAATTCCCCTTATTTTTGTGTTGATATTCACTCTTATTCATCTAAAATTAGATTTTAAGTATGGCGCACAGCTGATTAAAATCGTCTTTGCAGGAGTTGCAGTAATTATTTTAATCAACTACATTTACAAAATATACACTCACCAATTGATCTAATATCTATGTCAGAAGAACAGGAAAACCCTCAGGAAAATAAACCTATTGATCTTTCAAAGAATCAAAATCCAGAACCCGTACCTTTTCAGCCGCTTGATCAGGGGCCTGCAACTCCACCACCATTTCAGCAGCCGCCACCCTTTCAGCAACCGCCGCCATTTGGTCAGTTTGGAGGAGGTTTTGGTCAGCAAAATTTGCCAAACGCTACAGCCGCGCTTGTGTTAGGTATTTTGGCAATTCCAGCATGCTGTTTTTACGGCATATTTGGATTAATATTTGGTGTAATCGCCTGGATATTAGGTGCCGGCGATATGAAAAAATATCAGCTTAATCCGGGCTTGTATACAGAGTCATCCTATAAAAATGCAAAAGCAGGCAAAATTTGTGGAATGATCGCGACCATTTTAAGCGCACTATTAATCGTGATGGTTATATTAATTATAGCTGGAGCCATCTCTAATCCTCAGATGTTTGATAACTTTATCAAAGGGATGAAATAGGTCGTTAATTTTACCTTAAAAATATAAATCGGATGGTGCATGCCATTCGATTTTCTTATTTTTGTACTATTGATATTGTAAATAAAAAACTAAGATAATGTATCCAGAATATTTAGTAGAGCCAATGCGTAAGGAATTGACCAACGTTGGTTTTCAAGAGTTAAAAAATGCAGCAGACGTAGATCAAGCAATTAAAGGCGAGGGAACAGTGCTAGTTGTTGTGAATTCAGTTTGTGGTTGTGCAGCAGCAAACGCACGTCCGGCTGCTCGAGCAGCGGCAGCGCACGAAAAACACCCTGATAAATTGGTTACTGTTTTTGCAGGCATGGAAAAAGAAGCCGTAGATCAGGCTAGAAATTATATGATGCCTTTTCCTCCATCTTCTCCAGCTATGGCTTTATTCAAAGATGGCAAGTTGGTACACATGATTGAGCGCCACCAGATTGAAGGCAGACCGGCGCAAATGATCGCTGATAACCTGATCGGTGCTTTTGAACAGTATTGCTAATTAATGATTGCGAAGATTTGGGGATACACCGATTGGTGATCTTAAAATTATATTAAAAAGGCGAATGGAAACATTCGCCTTTTTGCGTTTGTTACTTTTCGTCATCTAGAGCGAAGTATAACGTATTCGAGAGATCTATTGAGGTAGCTTCTCTAGTCTTAGCGAGACGCTAAACTAGAGAAGCTACTTCGTGGTCAGCATCTTTTACCATTAAGACCCTGAAATAAATTCAGGGTGACGGCTTGAAAAAAAATCTTCAATCAGTGCTTTAAAAATCCTTATTGAGCAATTTCTCCAGTTCTCCGAAAGATACATTCATTCTTACACGGCCTTGTTTAGCATAAGATATTTCTCCGGTTTCTTCGGATATAATTACGGCGACAGCATCAGTCGTTTCCGAAACGCCGATACCTGCACGGTGTCTTAATCCAAATTGCGGGGGTAATTGATCGTTATCTGTTAACGGTAAAATGCAACTGGCACTTTTTATCCTGTTTTCAGAGATTACTACAGCACCATCATGCAGCGGGCTGTTTTTCTGGAAAATGCTTTCAAGCAAACGTTTCGATATTTTGGAATCGACCAGTTCGCAGCTATTGGCAAAAAACTGTTCATCGTAAAATTTAACAAATACGATTAAGGCTCCTGTACGCGTTTTTTTCATGCTTTTACAAGCATCTATGATCGGTTTTATACGGGTTAGGTTATTCCTTTCAATTTCTTTTCGGCCAAATAAATAACCCCACCAGGCTTTATTCTTTTGTAAAAAGGCATTTTTGCCAATCAGCAAAAGAAAGCGCCTAATCTCCGGATGGAAAATTACAATCAAGGCAATAATCCCCACACTCATGAACTTGTCTATAATGGCAGTCAATAATTCCATATGCAGGGCTTTTACTATCCAGTAAAAAACTGTAATAATAAACATCCCAACCAACAGGTTAACAGCCAGTGTATTGCGGATTAGGGTATAAACGTAGTAAATTAATAAAGCCACCAAAATAATATCAACGATATCAGTTGGCGATACTTTGAGGAAGTCAAAATCAAAACCTTTCATTAGTGGCAAGATAGCAAAACGGATTCCAGTTTACAAGCAAGGTTATTGTTGATAGCATATTATAGATGTATAAAAGACGCTATGCGCTAACCGCTATGCGCTAACTTCTCTACCAATCTCACACATTCTACCGCTTCCTTTACATCATGTACCCTTAAAATACCAGCACCTCTTTGTAGCGCAATAGTATTGAGAACGGAGGTTCCGTTCAGAGCTTCCCCTGCAGTAGTACCAAGCGTTTTATAAATCATTCCCTTACGTGAGAAACCGACTAAAACCGGAAGTTTGAAAATTTTAAAAGCTTCCATTTGCCTTAACAGTTCATAATTATGTTCAGTGGTTTTTCCGAAACCAAAACCTGGGTCGATGATGACATCATGTATATGCAATGCCTTGAGTGCGGCAACTTTTTTTGCCAGATAATCGATTACTTCGAGCAATACATTGTTATATGTGGGATTTTGTTGCATGTTTTGCGGAGTACCCTGCATGTGCATGATAATATAGGGGACCTGTAGCTTCGCTACTGTTTCGAACATCTGCTCGTCCATATCGCCAGCGGCAATATCGTTAACGATATGGGCACCAGCTGCAATGGTTTCCTGGGCAACCTTTGCCCTAAAGGTATCAATGGAAATAATGGCTTCTGGAAATGTTTTTACCAAACTTTCTACCACGGGTATCAAACGGTCTGTTTCTTCATTGGTGGAAATATCTTTGGCACCTGGCCTTGATGAATAACCGCCAACATCAATAAATGTAGCTCCCTCATTTAAAAACTGAGCTGCTTTGTTTAAGGCTTCATCTATCGTTTTTGTACGGCTGTTGTTATAAAAAGAATCGGGCGTGATATTTAAGATTCCCATCACTTTTGGCGTGCTTAAATCGATAAGTCTGCCTTTTATGTTTAAGCTTTGCTTGGGCTCAAAAAAGTTTTTTTCTGCCATAATAAACCCTTTCGGGATTTGGGTTTCGCTTTAAAAATGTATCTTTAGCTTTTGTTTTTTCAGGACAAAAATACACTAAAAACTAAATAATTATTGGCTTTGGCACAAACAAATACCTCTACAGAATTTGATGAAGTGATTGCGGTTTGCAGATCATTATTTTTAAAAAAAACTAAAGATTACGGTACTGCCTGGCGGATTTTAAGGCCAAGTTCTATAACTGATCAGATTTTTATCAAAGCACAACGCATCCGCACCCTTGAAGAAAAAAAAGTAAGTAAGGTGGGAGAGGGTGTGATATCTGAATACATTGGGATTGTAAACTATTGCGTGATTGCCATGATGCAACTCGAATTAACGGAAAGCAATCCTAACGAAATGCCTTATGCGGAGGTTGAAAAAAGGTTTAATGAAAAGGTAACAGAAACCAAAGATTTGATGTTTGCCAAAAACCACGATTATGGTGAAGCCTGGCGTGATATGCGCATTAGCTCGTTAACCGACCTGATTTTGATGAAAATCTTTAGGGTTAAACAGATAGAAGATAATGAAGGGCAGACGCTGGCTTCTGAAGGCGTGAAGGCGAATTATCAGGATATGTTGAACTATTCTGTTTTTGCACTGATCAAACTTGGCGTTAAGTAATAACAAAATAGCCTTAAAAATAGACACATAGATGCGAAATATACTTTTAAGATTCTCCAGGATTTTTGTCGGCACTTTATTCATATTTTCAGGATTAATCAAAGCAAACGATCCACTTGGCTTTGGTTATAAACTACAGGAATATTTTGAAGTTTTTCACCTGAATTTCCTGAGCGGAATGGCCACTGGTATCGCCATTTTACTTTGTACTTTAGAAATTGTTCTCGGTGCATTGTTGGTATTGGGTTTCTGGAGTAAAAAGGTAGCCTGGGGCTTATTGTTGCTTATCATCTTTTTTACCCTACTCACGTTTATTTCTGCAGCATTTAAAGTGGTGACCAGTTGTGGTTGTTTCGGCGATGCCATTCCGCTTACACCATGGGAGTCATTTACCAAGGATCTGATCCTCTTGGCGCTGATTATCGTGATTTTCCTAAATAAAAACCTCATTCATCCACTGTTTAGAAAAGAAGCCACGCAAAGAAATATTGCCATTGCCGTAACACTTGTATCTTTAGGCTTTGGCTTATATACTTATAATGTTTTGCCAATTATTGATTTCCTACCTTATAAGGTTGGCGCACATATTCCATCGTTAATGGTGATTCCTTCAGGAGAAAAGCCTGATGAATATGAAATTATGTATCACCTTAGGAACAAGAAAACCAAAGAGGAAAAAGACATGAGCGATAAGGCCTATCTTAAAACTGAGATATGGAAGGATGAAAATTGGGAAATTATTGGCGAACCGTCTAAAAGGCTGGTTAAAAAAGGGTTTGAGCCTAAGATCAAGGATTTGAACATCACTGATGCTTCCGGAACTGATTATACCAGAGAACTGATCGAAAACCCATACTATAATTTAATTTTTGTGGCTTACGATCTGCATGCAACTAATGAAGTCGCAATTGCTAAATTAAATGCATTGGCCTTAAATGCCACACAACAGTTTAATATCCGCACAGTATTGCTTACTGCTAACTCGGCACAGGATGCACAGGCCTTTATCAAAAAAAACAACTTGTTTTCAGAAGTGTTTTTCGCAGATGCCGTTCCGTTAAAAAGTATGGTAAGGGCAAATCCCGGTGTTTTATTGATGAAAAACGGAGTGGTGATCAATAAGTGGCATTACCATAATGTACCCACTTTCGACCAGCTCAGCCGAAAATATTTCGATAAATAAACATGATCGGATATGCACTAAAGAAACTATTGTATGGACTGCTGGTAATGGGCGGTGTTATATTGGTTGTTTTTGTGCTGTTTAATATTTTGCCCGGCGATCCTGCGAGGATGACAATGGGGCAGCGGGCCGATGTGCAATCACTTGAGGCTGTTCGTAAAGAATTTGGTTTAGACCGCTCCAAGCCGGTTCAGTTTGTTTTATATCTCAACGACTTATCTCCAATCAGTATTCTCGATAATGACAGTATCAGCCAGCAGAAATACCATTACGCCAAACTAATGACTTTTGATCAAAAAGTACTGGCACTTAAATGGCCATATCTGCGCAGTTCATATCAAACTAAACGCGATGTTACTGCCATTCTTTCTGAAACAGTGCCCAATACTTTTATCCTGGCATTAACCGCAATGATTTTTGCCACTATAATCGGCGTGTTTTTAGGCGTGCTGTCTGCCGTTTATAGAGATTCGTGGATTGATAAATCAGCCAATGCATTTGCCATCTTGGGGATATCTGCACCTTCTTTTTTCGCTGGGATTATCATTGCCTGGCTATTCGGCTTTGTGCTGAGTAATTTTACAGGTTTAAAAATGAGCGGGAGCTTGTATTCCTATGATCCTTTTAATGGAGAGGTATTAACTTTACGGAATTTATGGCTACCGATGATTACGCTGGGTTTAAGGCCATTGGCTATTATTGTGCAATTGACCCGTAGCGCCATGCTTGATGTTTTAGCACAAGATTACATCAGAACAGCAAAGGCGAAAGGTTTGAGCAGAAATGCGATTATTTATAAACATGCCTTAAGAAATGCCATGAATCCTGTCATTACAGCTATTTCCGGGTGGTTTGCATCTTTATTGGCAGGATCTTTTTTTGTAGAATACATTTTCGGTTACAATGGTTTAGGGAGAACAACGGTAACTGCTTTGGAAATGTCTGACTTTCCAGTGGTAATGGGATCTATTCTTTTTATTGCCTTTGTTTTTGTGGTCATTAATATTTTGGTCGACATTTTATATGCCTATGTTGATCCAAGGGTTGAATTAAACTAAGTGATGAGCGAAGAAGAAATAATAAAGTATACTGAGCTTACAGACCAGCGCATTATCGAAATCTTTAAGCGTGCGAAGATTGAAATGCCTGATGCTGAGCGTTTGTTCAGCCATGTGCTTAATGCACAGCATATCTGGGCATATCGCATTTCAGGACAAAAACCACAATATGGCGTATGGGATATTCACCCAAAAGAAAAATTTGAAAGTCTTTCTTTAGAAAATTTTGAACTGATTAAGGAGGCATTGAAAAATCATTCTTTAGATCAAAGGATTTTATACTCAAATTCGAGAGGGGATCAATATGAAAACCGTGTAGATGAAATTTTATTTCATTTGTTTAATCATTCTACTTATCATCGAGGGCAGGTAGTAACATTATTAAAAAAGGCTGGTTTTACTCCGCCTGTAACTGATTACATTATATTAAAACGCGACCAGTTATTTTAGGTCCGGCAATAAGAAATCACATGAAAATTTTCCTGATTGGATATATGGGCTGCGGCAAAAGCACTAAAGCAAAACAACTGGCACACCGCTTAACATGTCCGGTGATTGATCTGGATGCCGAAATTGTTACGAAAACAGGCAAAAGCATTGCCGATTATTTTGCTGAATTTGGAGAAAGTGGTTTCAGGGATTACGAAAGTGAGATGCTTAAAACCTTCGATTATCCGGAAACCTGTGTGGTGGCTACTGGAGGTGGATTACCTTGTTTCTTCGATAATATGGAATGGATGAATGCACACGGTACAACAGTTTACCTACAGATGGAACCCGCTGCTTTGGTATCGCGTTTGCATAATCGTCAAAAACGTCCTCTAATTAAAGATTTGGATGATGAACAACTCCTTGTTTTTATTAAGGAAAAACTCCAGGAACGGGATCCTTTTTATACCCAGGCGAAAATAATTGTAGATGCGTTTGACCTCGATGGGGAGAAGCTGGAGGAAGCGATTAAGGGAAGTCGTTAGTCCTTAGTCCGGAGTCTTCAGTCAATAGTCGGTTATCGCTTTAAACAATACTGCTATAGTTTATAAGCTATCAACCATTAAACTATTGACCAATAACCAATGACAAATGAACAATAAACAAATGGCTAATGAACTATTGAACTGAACTAATATCGTCATCAATAATCTTGGCCGATAACAATGCCAATGGGATTCCTCCACCTGGATGTACACTTCCACCACAGAAGTAAAGATTCTTCACTTTCGAACTGAAGTTAGCGTGTCTTAAAAATGCGGAGAATTGATTGTTAGAGCTATTGCCATACAAAGCGCCCTGATAAGATCCTGTTTTGCTTTCTATGCCTCTCGGATCAAGAATCTGCTCGCAAATGATATCGTTTTCAATGTTCCGGTTTAAGATCCGGCTGATTTTTTTTATAATATTGGTTCTTGCTTCCTTAATCAGCTGATCCCAGTTTTGGCCGTTATTGGCTGGCACATTAATCATTACAAACCAATTTTCAGCATTAGCTGGTGCATCTGATCTGATGTGTTTAGCGCTGATATTAATGTAAACAGTAGGGTCGTCGCTGAGGGTTTTGTCTTTCCAGATGGCATTAAATTCTTTTTGGTAATCTTCAGCAAAGAAAATATTATGCAGACCTAAGTCGCTATAATTGCCATCCATGCCCCAGTAAAAAATTAACGCTGAACTGCTTCTTTCCTGGTTCAATAGTTTTTTCGGTTCAGTTATACCTTTAAGTAGATTTTTATATGTGAACCAGATATCGAGGTTGGAGATCACTAAGTCTGCCTTGAGGGTTTTATTGTTAACTTTAATACCCTTGAATTTCAGGTTTGCCTGCCGTGCTATACAAAATTTCTTCAACTTTTTGGCTATAATGAAGCCTAATTCCCAGTTCTTCAGCTAATTTCACTAAAGCATTAACAATACCATACATGCCGTCTTTTGGTATAAAAGCGCCGAAATGATATTCGAAATGTGGAATTACATTCAACGTAGCTGGTGCCTGATATGGATCTGAACCATTGTAAGTAGCGTATCGGTTAAAAAGCTGCGTAATGCGCTCATCTTTAAAAAACGCTTGGTTTGCCTTAGCCTGTGTTCTGAAAGCATCAATCTGACCGAATCGGAATATTGATTTTAACGTATCCCAATGTAGGTAGCTTTTAAGTTTATGCAGACTTCTCTCTAAAAAAACACGATGCGTAACCTCGTAAATCGTCTTGCTTTTTTTAAAATAATGCTGTACTTCTGCTGCAGTAGAATGGGTTTTTTCGGCTATATTCTTTGCAAACTGATCAAGGTCAGCAGTGGCGTTTAACCTTAAGCCATCTTCATAAAAGTAACGGCATATTTCTTTTAATTTAACGTATTTAAAATAATCTTCAGGATTTTTTCCGGACAGTGTAAAGA
>NZ_JAQIIV010000008.1:0-161064 GCF_036946585.1 Pedobacter terrae
CCAAATTTTTCCCATTTGGGATTGCTAAAACTTTCATCAGAAAACGAGGCAATGTTCAGAATTTTTAATTTTGGATTGAGTTTGTTGAGTTTGGCCAGAGTCCCAAGCTTTTCATCGCTATGGAACCGACCGTTGAGCTGTAAAATCTTAATGCCTTTGTTTGCTTTTATAAACTTATTCATAGACCAGGCCATGGTCGCATCCCATAAATTTTGGGTTTGGTAAATTTTCATGGTTCCCATGCTGTGTCCACCCAGAGTTTCTGTGAATTTTTCATAATACCTGCCCTGAGCGGTATCAATAGGAATAGGAGGTAAAAAATTGAATGATGTTTTTGGGAAATTTTCCAAAACCTTCAGCCCGCCAATTGTAACAGCATTACTATAACGTGTTGCCGCATTTGCAGCGATAACTTTTAGCCCGTTCTTTTTGGCATATTCAATTAAAGGTCTGTAATCTTTATAATTTCCCCAGGCCCGGCTTTCTTTAATGAAATTCTTTTCAGAAATTAATCCTGCCAGGTATTCATCTATTTCAGGTTGTACATCGGTAGGAAACATTTCTAAAGATAACGCCATTTTTAACGGATATTTTAAATGGAGTTTTTTAAGAAGTTCTGCTTCCAGGTAGTGACCTACTGAATCGTTATGATCTTCGCCAAAAAATAAAACATCAGCATGCTCCATGTCGTCAACAATATCGTTTATTGATATCGGCTTTTGTTTTTTAACATCGTAAATTTTATAGTGTCTGTCTATTTCCTGGGCATATGAGCCAATTGAAATCGCAAAAACAAATACAAATAGGATAAATTTCATGCCTTCAAAATAACAAAATAATTTTCACCGATAAAATAAGGTCACTTACCGCCTTTTACCTGGTTCTTACATGTGGCCTATATAATGATCCTTTACGGATCAATACTTTTGGATTATTAAATACGAGCACAAATGGAAAACATTAATCATCATCATAACCAGGTTAAAAATTCAGGAAGGGTTTGGAGCGGTTTCATCATCATCATCATAGGGTTTGCATTCCTGTTGAACAATATTGGATTAGCTATTCCAGGATGGATATTTAGCTGGTCTAATTTTTTAATTTTACTGGGCGTATTTCTAGGCGTTCGCCGTAACTTTAAGGGGATAGGCTGGCTCATCTTAATTTTGGTCGGTGCCTATAATACGTTAATTCGTATACCTGGTCTGGACCTCGACTTATCGAAATATGCTTTAGGCTTTGGTTTGGTGATCATAGGTAGTTTTTTGATCTTCAGACCAAAGAGTGTGTCCTTTTCTAAGAAAAAAGATAAAAAGAAGGCCAATTTCGATTTTGATGGTGCTGCGGATAAAGAAACCGTAAATAATAACGATGTGATTGATGTAATGGCAGTTTTTGGAGGTAGTCATCAAACGGTTTACACTAAAAACTTTCAGGGCGGTGATATTACGGCTGTTTTTGGCGGTGCCGATATTGTCATGACCCAGGCTGATTTTCCGGAGACCGTATCACTTGATGTAACAGCTGTTTTTGGTGGAATTAAATTGATTGTGCCGCAAAATTGGGCGATAAAATCTAACGTGACGGCATTGTTTGGTAGCGTTGAAGATAAAAGGTCGCATGTGATGCCGGTAGCAGAGCTAAAAAAGACATTGATTTTGGATGGAACGGCTTTATTTGGTGGGATTGAAATAAAAAGTTTCTAAATATTTATGATAAATAACGCCTTATGAAATGGTTTGCAGTAAATTGTATTTATCAGGTAATTTGCGGTGATGGAAAACATAGCCCCCAGTTTAACGAACAAATACGTTTAATCCAGGCGGAATGTATCGGGAAAGTCTTAAGCAAAGCTAATTTGAATGCAGTACATTTCAACCCTTCCCTCAACGATTGTCGGGGAGATAAAATAGTATGGAAGTTTTTAGGTGTGGGTGGAATAGCTGAAGTGGCTGAACTTAAAGATGGTGTGGAAGTAAGTTCCAGAATTGTTGAGCCCAGATCGGTGAAACTATACCTGGAAAAGCTGGCGCATCGCAATAAATCATTAACTAATCAAACTCATTTTGACAACTAGACCTTTATCCGTTCCGCAGATACAGAAAATATCATTGTCCATAGCAATCCTATGGACAGCAATCTGTGCCGCTGGATTACATTATGTAGTTAATTTTTCCTGGTGGATAGCCATAACCGATAGCTTAACCAGTAATTTTTTGTTGGCATTGGCCTGTATAGGAGTAAGCAATATGTTAGGTTATTATCAGCCAAAAAACGAGCGGATTATGTATGTGCTGATTATTACACTGGCGCTCACATTCGTGATTATTTATGCTGCTAAATATAGCATGTTTTACATTTTTGCCGATTATAAAGAATATAAAGATTTTTATAACTTTTCTTTTGCTTTCAGAGGCCTAATTTCTTTTATGTGTCTGGGCTGGTGTGCATTAGCAAATATACTTTGGTATAGGTTAGAAGAACAGTCAGAAACTCACGAAAGACTATCTACGGCAAAAAGTCTGGCTAAAGAAGCTGAGTTAAATAAGTTAAGGCACCAATTGCAACCGCATTTTCTGTTTAATAGTTTAAATTCGGTATTTGCACTTACCATGGTTAATCCAAAAGAAGCAGGCGTAATGATCACTAAATTAGCTTCTTTTCTCCGTGGTACGCTAAAACGAGATGACGAATTATGGGTTTCGGTTGAAGAAGAAATGGAATATATTCAACTATACCTTGATATTGAAAAAGTAAGGTTTAGCCATAGGTTGAATATTGAAGTAAATGTTGCCGAAGATACCTTAAACCTCTGCCTCCCAGGTACGTTGTTACAGCCTATTGTAGAAAATGCCATAAAGTTTGGCCTTTATAACACATCTGCTGGCATTACCATCAAAATTGATGTTACTGTTGAGTATAATATTTTACAATTGCGCGTTCAAAATCCTTTCGATCCTGAAATGAAAGCGGCCGGAGGAACAGGATTTGGTTTAAGTGCCATTAAACGCAGGTTGTATCTGTTATTTGCAAATACTCATTTGTTACAAACCGATATTGAGGCAAATAATTTATATATTACCACCCTAAAAATTCCACAGAAAAATGATCCGGACAATACTAATTGATGATGAGCCTTTAGCGAGAGATATTGTAAAGTATTACCTTTCAGATCATGCAGAAATAGAGATTGTAGCCGAATGTAGCGATGGATTTGAGGGTTTGAAAGCCATTACCTTACATAAGCCTGATTTAATTTTTCTTGATATACAGATGCCTAAAATTAGTGGCTTCGAAATGCTTGAACTGGTGGAGGATAAACCTGCGGTGATTTTTACCACTGCTTTTGATGAATATGCCATCAAAGCGTTTGAAGTTAATGCAGTAGATTATCTGCTTAAGCCGATTGATAAATCGCGTTTTGATGCCGCCATTAAAAAAATACCGGGCAAGTTAAACCAGGCAGAAAATACAGAGGCTGTTTTGGATGCTGCAGCTTTAAGCCCAGCCCAAAACAATCGGGTAGTGGTTAAAAAAGATGGTGTCATTAAGATTATTCCTGTTGCCGATATCAACTATCTGGAAGCTGATGATGATTATGTGAAATTAAGTACTGTTGATGGTGCTTTCTATAAGAACAAAACCATGGCTTATTTCGAACAAACACTAGATGCCAGTCAGTTTATCCGCATACATCGATCATACATCATTAACCTGGCCCAGGTAACCAAAATAGAGCTTAAAGAGAAAGATAGCTATGTAGTGCTGTTGAAGTCTGATATCTGGTTGCCGGTGAGTAAAACGGGCTATGTAAAATTGAAGGCAGCATTGGGGCTTTAGACTGATTTTTTTTGGTAAAAAATTAGCCGTTAAAGCTACTTTTAGCCCTACTTTCCGTTACCATTTTCTTCGACTACGCTACAATTGACAAAATCCAATAGAATCGTCGTCATTCAATAGCTATCAGATCTCGCGCATGCGGGAATCTTCTAACGCTTGAATTGAGATTATTCGTAATAAAATAGATAACGCCTAAGACAATGATTAAAATGATCACATTAGTCCAGTTTTTGAGGAGATTTTTTACATTTGCATTAAATAGAAAAAATAATAATTAATCACGCTTGCATTTGTAGAGAAATCGCTTTATATTTGCACCTCTTAATTTTACAATAGATAATATACAGTCATGAAAAGAACATACCAACCTTCGCAAAGAAAGAGAAGAAACAAACACGGCTTCCGCGAAAGAATGGCAACAGCTAACGGCAGACGAGTATTAGCATCACGTCGTGCTAAAGGAAGAAAAAGATTAACAGTTTCTGACGAACGCAAGCATAAAGCATAATTTTTGATTGCTTTTCCGTTAATTCGGGATCGGCAGATCAAAAATCTGCAATGATCAATCAAAAATATATGTACACATTCAGGAAAGAAGAACGGTTATGCAGCAGGAAACATTTAGACCTGTTGTTTAAAAACGGTTCTTCTTTTTTATTATATCCCTTTCGGATTTCCTATCTTTTTGTTGATGTTACCACTAATGTGCAGGCACAAGTAGTGATCAATGTACCTAAAAGAAGATATAAGCGGGCGGTAGACCGTAACCTGCTCAAGCGCCGCATCCGCGAAGCTTATCGTGTAAATAAACAAGATAAACTATACCTGCCTTTACCTACGGATAGGGGATTGCTTTTGTTTTCCATACAGTTTGTAGGTAAGAGTAAGTATGAGTTTGCTTTTATTGAGAAAAAACTGAACGCTTCCTTCAAACGTTTCCAAAATTTAATCCAGTCCAATGAAATTCATCAATAAAATTTTTGGGTTGGCTTTTTTAGGATTGATTAAAATTTATCAATACGCCATTTCACCTATGCTGGGTGCAAATTGCCGCTTTACCCCAACCTGTTCACAATACGGAATAGAAGCCATTAAAAAACATGGCCCGTTTAAAGGCGGTTGGCTGGCACTGAAACGTATTGGTCGTTGTCATCCCTGGGGTAACCACGGACATGATCCGGTTCCGTAATAAGGTTCAATTGTCATTTGTTGATTAGTCATTATTTTATTATCCAAGTCGGTTAATCGGTCGGTTATTTGTTATCGGCGTCATCTCGACTGTAGCGAAGCGAAATGCCGGTACCTCTAGGCCATTCAAACTTCTTTTTTACAACTGTCAATCACATTGATTTTTATAAAATAAATTATCCCCCGGGATGACATGGGTTGAAAGGATTGACTAGGGACTTGCAACTAAAAACTTCAGACTAGCAAGCCCATCTTTTCATAGTCCCTCTTACATCTTCCATTTTTATTTATCTTTGCCCCATGGCTAAAATACTTCAAATAGAAACTGCTACGGCAATCTGCTCTGTGGCACTATCTGTTAATGGCGAGACAATTTCATTTAAAGAGGAGCAAGGACAGAATCTGCATGCAGCTAATTTAACCCTGTTCATTGATGATGTAATTAAAGCCGCTGGCTTAAGTTATCAGGAATTGGATGCCATTGCTGTCAGTAAAGGGCCAGGATCTTACACAGGTTTGCGTATTGGCGTTTCAACAGCTAAAGGACTTTGCTATGCCTTGGATAAACCTTTAATTGCCATCGAAACATTGAAAATGATGGCTGCTGGTTTTTTGTCGCAAAATCCAGGTTATTCCGGATTAATTTGTCCGATGATTGATGCCAGAAGGATGGAAGTATATACTGCAGTTTTTGATCCTTCACTAAATATATTATTGCCAACTGAAGCTAAAATTATCGACGGAACAAGTTTTAATAACTTTTTTTCCAATCAAATCATTACCTTTTTAGGCGATGGGGCAGCCAAATGTACTGAAGTTTTAACACATCAAAATGCAAAGTTTGACGCTGCTAATTTCAATTCTGCTACATATATGTCTCGCTTAGCTAAGGAGGCTTTTGCTAACCATAATTTTGAAGATGTAGCCTACTTTGAGCCTTTTTACCTGAAAGATTTTGTGGTTACCCAGTCTAAAAAGCAACAAGCGCAAGGTTAAGCCTATCTTCTTTTAAAAATCGAAAACAAGTTTTTAAAGAAGCTGTCGCCATCGCTTTTATCATTAATACCTGGTATTACATCAGCAAATTGGGGGTGATTGACTATATTTCCAAATTTGATGCCTACACCCATATAAAAAGAGGCTCCATTGGCCCCCCTGCCTGTATACGCATTTTTTTTAATTAGCCCATAACTTTGGTAACCGGTAGCCAGAAAATTATCAGTACCCATAAACAACTCAAAATTAGGTGTTTGATATTTGCCCTGCAGTCCAACCATGAAAACACCATTTAAATTGTACAAAGGTGTTACACTGCCCGAAAAATCGTTAATAATAAAAGTATTTACGAAAGCAATATCTCCACCTTTGTAAAACAGGTTTTTTGAAACAGCCAAAGCAGGTTTGTAAAAGCCATAATGTTTAGACATGTAAAAATCAATTTTGGCATTGGTTGGAGCCAGGAACTTTTTGGGTTGCTCCGCCTGCAAGAAAATATCTTGTATTTTTCGATTGGTATTCGATTGATTGTTTTCGATATTTTCTATAATTTTTGATTGATCGATAGTTGTACGTTGGGTATTGCTACGCCACCAGATAAATCCTAAATCTTTAACGTTAGCCATTAAAAATAAGCCTTTTTTTGTAGTGTAGTTGGTGCCAAAACCAAATGACAAACCAGGGTTTTTGAAATTTGGAAAGAAGTTTTTCTTATTGATCTCATCAAAAATCAGAGAAATTGGCTGAATAAGTTCCGTTCAAATTAATTAACAATGCATCCGACTCGGGATCGATGTATAATTGGGAATCATAAACATTTAATTTATTGTAAAGAATCCCGCTTAATACACTGGCTTTTAAACCAAATGCAAGCCTTTTGTTCCAGTTTTCGCGGTAGGTAAAGCTAAGCTGATGGTAACTCTGCTGATAACCTTTGGTGTTGAAAATTCCTGCATAGAGCTGGTTGCTATTAAACCGCTCGAACGAATCAAAAATGGCCAAAGTTTCGTTGGTGTAATCGATATGGGCATCAGACCTGATCTGCCATGAAAAGCCCATTTCTTTCTGATACTTATAAGACTTAAAAAGCCTAAATGTTGCTACGTAGATATTGCTGTTTTCAAAAAATGATTGACCTCTCCGGTGCCAATGTATAAACTTCTTGTATCAAAAATGCCTTCCTGTGTGAGTTTTCTTATTGCAAATTCAGAATCACCCTTATTAATAGCATTTGTTCCAAAATAAGGTAGGAAAAAATTAGAAGAAAATTTTCTTGATGAATCTAAGGTGAAAGATTTTTGAGAAGGATTTTCAAATGCATCGAACATGGTTTTGGTACCAAAAGCGCATATTGTTGAGCATGTGTAACCCCAAAGCTGGCCATTGCCAGTAACGCAAGTAAAAGTTTCTTCATGTAAAATAGTTTATTGGATGTGTTTCCTTATTAACGGTTACTCAATGAATCTGGTATTTTGGGTTGTACGTATTTGTTTAAAAGCAAGTTAGTAATGAATTTGTTTTTATCCGCACTCATCTGGTAACAGAAAGTATCGAAACTTTTTAAGCCACTGTCAGCTCGTAAATGTCTGTAGAAATTCAGTTGGATATTGTGCCTGAAAATATCTGCCGAATTTTTCGTGTTAATGTAATAGCTTATATTGGAAGTGGTCGAAATTTCATTTATTGCATCTATATACTGTGGCGTTTGTATTAAAAGCTTGTTGTTTTTATAATGATTTAAAAATGATTCTATCGTACTCGCATTATTGGCTACAACCAGATTATTGTCAATAATGGTATAATAAGGCCGTGTAAATTTTTTAAAGGGTTCACCAAAATAACTATATAAGATATCAGCCGATTTAAAGAGTTTAACGTCCTCGTTATAGTCTGTACTCACGTCGAGTAATAACTGTTTTGTCTTTTCGCCATTGGATAAAGAAATTGCACCCAATTTTTCGCTGGTATTTAACTGAAAAAGAACAAACTGATTCTTTGTATAAGTAGTAAATATCGAGTTTAAATCAGTTCTGTAATCATCCCTTACCCTCTTTATTACGGCATTGATTTTTGAAAGTACTTTAATCCGTTCCTGCCAGGTATTTAGTTTCTTGAACCATTTTCCATAATCATCATAAGCATAAAGTGCGTAATTTGCCGTGTTATCGGGCAAAATATTTTGGATCGATGTATTTTGTGCAGCGGTGTTTTCAAATAGCTTAATGTAATTGTGCTGATCTTTGACTTCTGTACTTCCGTTAAATAGAATTTTCTCTTTGCTAAAATTGTAATTGAGTACAGCATAACTGTTCTGTTGGTTAAAAAGGGTAATTTCTCCATTAATATTGCCCGCAATAATATTTTTAAGTAATAAGGGAGCCTGGTTAAAATTAATGTAAATGTTAGCCAGTACATTTTTAATCTGGTGGTTATTCTCTTTAATGTATTCCGTAAAAGGATTTTCAGTTAAACGGATATTGGCATCATTTATCAATTTTAAGGATGTCGAAACCGTTAGTACCTGGTTTTGGATACCCAAATAAACCTGTAAGCTGTCATTTATCTTCACCGTATAAAGCGACTTCGAATTTTCGGTAATTACTCGTTTAAGCTTTAGTTGATCATAGAATTTTTTGATGTCGTTATCGGGCTGAATTTGTAAAGTGACCAGGAAATTAAGGGTTTTATTTGAATCAGGTAATACGCTGATATAAACCTGCTGATCTTTCAGATACCTGTTGAGCAAATTGTCATCGATGATATTTGTTTTTAGCTGTTTCAAGAGGCTCATTTTATCTTTACCCAAAACCTGCTGGATCAGTTGTTGCCCTTCAATAATGTCGTAAAAACCTTTATCGTTTCGGAAAGAAAATACCAAGGCTGCATTATTGGTTGCCGATTGCAGCGCGAGGTCTTTCGCATCATTTTCAATTCCCAATTTTGAAAAATAGAGGTAGGCCATAGAGGCTACACCTAAAAATAATGCACTTGTTAGAATTATGATTTTTTTCATCTGCTATGCAACAAATTTAATTTATTACATTCATTAGTGAGAAGTTCTTTGTCAAATTATTAATTTAGCGACTGCTACTTGCAATTAATTATGAATAAACGAATAATCCTTACTGCTTCTTTTTTCGGTGCTGTTGCCGTTTTGTTGGGTGCATTTGGTGCTCACGGACTAAAGGCTTTAATTGATGGACCATCATTAGAAATTTGGCAAAAAGGTGTTGATTACCAGTTCTATCATACATTTGCTTTATTATACCTTTCTACCTTTGCCCGTTACCGGAATAAGCTTATTAATATCGCCTATTTTTGCTTTACATTTGGGATTATTCTTTTTTCAGGATCATTATATTTATTGGCTACCCGAAGCATATCACATCTAGGGTTTACCGAATATATCGGTCCGGTGACACCAATTGGCGGGTTACTATTTGCATTAGGATGGATAATGCTATTTTTTGCTGCATTTAAAGATAAATAATGAACACTTTCGAAAACGATATTTTTTCAGAAAGAGAAACACTTTTTGTGGAAGTTATTTTGCCTTTATCTTTGGCGAAGAACTATACTTATCGGGTACCTTTTGATTTAAACGATCAGATCGCTGTTGGAAAACGGGTAGTGGTACAATTTGGAAAGCATCGGATTTATACGGCTTTAATTAGCGCAATCAGCAAGGTGCCACCATCGGTTTATGAGGCAAAATACATTATTGATGTGGTTGATGCCGAGCCTGTAATTACACCCATGCAGCTTAAATTCTGGACATGGATGACCAATTATTATATGTGTAACGAAGGCGATGTCATGGCGGCGGCCCTGCCTGCCAGTTTAAAATTGGCCAGCGAAACTATTCTGATTCTTCGCGACGATTATAATGACGATGCTACGCTTACCGATAAGGAAGAAATTATTATCAATGCACTGAAACAGCAACAGAAACTCACCGTCAATGATGTTTCTAAACTACTTGGGCAAAAAACAGTGTATCCTATTATCAATCATCTTCTGGAAAAGGAACTTATATTAGTAGCAGAAGAAGTGGTGCAGAAATATAAACCTTTGCTTAAATCATTCGTTGTTTTAAATGATTTTTACAGCGATGAGGAAAATCTGAAACAGCTTTTTAATATTTTAGATAAAGCACCTAAACAGTTAGATGCGCTGTTGGCTTACCTGAAATTACAAAAATCAAATCTACCGATTGCCAAAGAACAGCTTTTAGCAGAAAGCAATTGTGGACCCGCGGCATTAAGAGCTTTAACAGACAAAGATATTTTTGTGGTGATGAAAAGGCCGGTTAGCCGTTTAGCTGCCCATGATGAAGAATTTAGCGTTAATTTCGAATTGAATGATGGTCAGCAGAAAGCGTTGAACCAGATTGACCAGCATTTTGAAGAGAAAGAGGTGGTTTTACTGCATGGCGTAACTGCATCAGGAAAAACGCAGGTTTATATTAAACTGATTGAAAAAATAATCCGGCATACAGATGGACAGGTACTGTTCCTGTTGCCGGAAATTGCCTTAACTACACAAATTGTAGAGCGGATTAAACGTTATTTCGGCAATTCGATTGGGGTATACCATTCTAAATTCAACAATAGTGAGCGGGTAGAGATCTGGAACAAGGTAAGAACAGGCGCCTATAAAGTAATCCTTGGTGCGCGTTCAGCGGTTTTTCTTCCTTTTGAAGATTTGAAGCTGATTGTAGTTGATGAAGAACACGAACCTTCTTACAAACAATATGATCCGGCTCCCCGCTATCAGGCCAGGGATGCTGCCATTTATTTGGGATACTTGCACCAGGCTAAGGTTGTTTTAGGCTCAGCTACACCATCTTTGGAGAGCTATTATAACGCTTTACAGGGTAAATATGGACTTGTGGAAATGAAAGAGCGTTTTGGAGGCGTTCAGCTTCCGAATCAGCAGGTGGTGAGTATTGCTGAAGAAACGAAGAAAAAAACGATGAGTTCGTATTTCTCCAGCGTGATGATCAAAGATATCGATCTGGCGCTTTCTAAAAAAGAACAGGTTGTATTGTTTCAAAACAGGAGGGGTTACGCCACCATTCTCATTTGTGCAACCTGTGGCTATACGCCAAAATGTGTAAACTGCGATGTAAGTTTAACCTATCATAAAAGCAGTGGTAAATTGCATTGCCATTATTGTGGTTACCAGCAAAGTAGTATTAATATTTGTCCGGCCTGTGGTTCAGTGCATGTAGAGCAAAAAGGTTTTGGTACCGAGCGGATTGAAGAAGAACTCAGGCTACTTTATCCAGAAGTGAACATTGCCAGGTTAGACATGGATAGTACGAGAACAAAAAATGGCTTGCAGCAGATCTTAAATGATTTTCAAGATAAGAAAACTGATATTTTAATCGGTACGCAGATGGTGGCCAAAGGATTGGATTTCGACAACCTGAACCTGATTGGCGTAATTAATGCTGATACACTTTTAGGTTATCCCGATTTCCGCGCATACGAAAGAAGCTTTCAACTGCTGGCACAGGTTGCGGGTAGGGCAGGTAGAAGGGCTGATCAGGGCAATGTTTGTATTCAGACTTACGATGCTGAAAACCGGATCATCAAACAGGTGGTGAACAACGATTATGCGGGAATGTATCATGACGAGATTATAGAGCGGGAGAAATTTCTTTATCCGCCGTTTTCCAGGATGATATTTTTGTACATCAAACATAAAGATTCGCATATTTTAGATCATGCTGCATTTACCTTGGCAAATATTCTGAAAGGAAAATTTGGTAAACGCGTTCTAGGTCCCGAACAGCCACTGGTAAGCCGTGTACGTAACCTCTATATCAAACAAATTATTATTAAGGCCGATAAACATACCGCCATTCAAAAAGTTAAAGATGCATTAAGAGAAACCCTTACCGAGTTTAATGCCACTAAAGAATTTAAAGGCATTTTTACACAAATAGACGTAGATCCGTATTAGAAATGATTGAATAACGGAGTTTTAAATGAGTAAATGTTTTTTCCTTTTCACATTCACTCATTCAACCCTTCACTCCTTCAATCATTCTTCAGTGTGGAGAATGTATCATTCTCTAATTCAGGTCATCCATTCGCTAGTGCAATTATTCTCTCATTTTCTCCTTGTATCACCGTTAAAAAAAGCTAATTTTGAAGCTCATGGCGTATAAATTTGTTGATAATTACCGAGAACGTGGAGCGAGAAAAAAACTGGTTGAGTTGTTAAAATCCCGTGGAATTGAAGATGAAAATGTATTAGCGGCCATAGGTAAAGTTCCACGTCATTTCTTTTTTGATGAAACTTTTTGGAGCCAGGCCTACAAAGATATTGCTTTCCCCATAGGCGATGGACAAACCATCTCTCAGCCTTATACGGTTGCTTACCAAAGTGAACTGCTGCATATTAAAAAAGGAGATAAAGTGCTCGAAATCGGAACCGGATCGGGTTATCAAACCTGCATTTTAATGGAATTGGGTGCTACCGTTTTCACGATAGAAAGACAGGAGAATATTTACAACAGAACCATTCAGGTTTTGCCTGGGATGGGTTATAGGCCCACTTTTTATTGTGGTGATGGCTCTAAAGGAATTGCTGCCCATGCGCCATACGACAAAATAATTGTTACCGCTGGTGCACCAATGGTTCCGGAAATTTTATTAAAACAATTAAAAATTGGTGGCATTCTGGTGATTCCGGTAGGGGATGAGAAAACCCAGAAAATGGTTACGGTAATCCGTGTAAGTGAAACAGATTATGACAAAATTGTACTAGATACCTTTAGGTTTGTGCCCTTGGTTGGTGACCAGGCATGGTAGTTCAGTTTTCAGTTGACAGTTAATAGTCGGCTTTTCGAACTGAAAACTATTAACTGCCAATTGGATTATCTTTTCATTGCTCTATCCAATTCCCGCTTGGTATCTCTATCTTTAATACTATCGCGTTTGTCGAATTCTTTTTTACCTTGGGCCAGTGCAATTTCCATTTTGGCAAAACCCCTTTCATTAATAAAGATGCGTAAAGGAACAATAGTATAACCTTTTTCTTCTCCTTTCAGCTTTAGTTTTCTAATTTCTTTTTTCTGAAGTAATAGGGCCCTGTCGCGTTTAATATCATGGTGATAAAAAGAACTGTGGCTATATTCAGAGATATGGAGGTTGCGCACAAAAAGATTGCCACCAATAAACATGCAAAATGCATCCGTCATGTTGGCTTTACCTTGTCTAATTGCTTTTATTTCTGTTCCTAAAAGTGCAATCCCAGCTACGTATTTATCTAAAAGATTGTAGTCAAAATATGCTCTTTTATTCTTGATGTTGATGTCGTTTTTCAAAATTTTAATAAGTGTATTACTGTAATGTATAACGGTGTGTAAAACAAAATGTTTGGACTACAAAAGCAATCCGTCATGCTGAAACCGTTTCAGGATCCTCTGTAAAGATTCTTAAATGAATTTGGTAGTCTACCAATCATGAAAGGTCGTTTATGCAATTTGCGGTCCACAGCTTGCAAATATCTTAAAAATTGGTGTGATAATTTAGTTTTAATTTAATTGTATAGATAAAGAAGTCAAGTTTTTTTAGGAGAGAGCGGGTATTCAAACCTGACTTCTTTGATTTTTGGAAATTATCGATATTTCCCTTTCGCAGGTCTTAGTCCAGCTTGCTCTGAACAAAAGTGGAAAACGACTTTGGTTGCGGCATCAATCTGTTTATTTAACATTGGCTGTTGCAAAAGAACAAGCCTTTCATCAGCTTACAAGCCCCTTCTTCTTAAACCTGACAGGAGCGAACACGACGTGCAACGGAGTAAAGCGGATGGTAGGACTGCAGAACCGATGAAAAAACTGACATTCATTTTCTGACGATGATGCTTTCATAAAAGAGAAGTCAAGTTTCATAATAACGCGCATATTTAACCTGAATCTCCTGGATAAAATATTCATCCGTTTGTAAAAGCTATGGGATATATTGTTATGTTCGTATTTATTCGTTTAAGTTTGAAGTTAAAATGTCGGAAATGAAATTCAGAAACATACTTTTAATCTTATTCTTAGCCGTAACTTTTCAGGTAAATGCACAGCAACCTACATTATTGCCGCAGTTTACCTTTTATAAACTGGATGGAAAACCCTTTTCAAATGGCGATATTAAACAAGGGAAAAAAAATCTCTTTATATTGTTTGATTGTACCTGTGAGCACTGCCAGCGGGAAAGCAAAAACCTGAATGCAAATTACGCCAAGTTTAAGGATGTGAATATTTATATGATTACTATGGATGAAGCTTATATCATTCCGCAGTTTTTTAATTCGTATGCCAAAGGCTTAAATGCAAAGCCTAATGTATTGGTATTACAGGATAAAAAGCGAATCTTTATTCCAACGTTTTTACCAAAACAATACCCGGCAATGTATTTATATTCACCTGCCGGTAAGTTATTAATGTACCAATCTGGTGATGGTGGTATCAAAAAAATGATGACGGTAGTGAGCAAATAATCTCTGATTCTCCGGATAAACCCAATCATGAAGTGTTTATCTGCAAAAAATTTGTGATTAATTATAGTTTACCTGATAATCAGTACCGGAATGTTCACTTTGTGCCGCACAGAATCTACTGTAGTGCCAAAAACAAGGTCTTTTAAACCTTTATGTCCGTGTGCACCCATTACCAAAAGTTCCATTTCGTTGCGGTTGCTGATCTCTGCTATGGCCTTACCTGTGCTTCCAAAACCGATAAACGGTGTCGCTTCATATCCTAGGTCTTCCAGATTAGCTCTGTACCGCTCCAGGTTAGCAGCGTCGCTTTGCGTTTCATGGTCCATTACTTCCTTGCCCAGATAACGGGCAGCAGCTGTTTCCACAATATGGATCAAGTAATAATGCGCATCTTTGCCGCCTTGAATTAAAGCATGCCTGATGGTATTTCTATCGTTTTTAGAGAAATCCACCGCAATTCCAATTTTTTTATAGGTGATCTTATCAATTTTGCCAATATCCAAAGCATCCCCATGTGGCACAATTTTTCTGGCTGCATTTTTTTTCTGCTCCAATAAGGGGTGAAAGAAAACATAGAGCAAAAGTAGCACAATGAGGATTAAAGCAGGTATTACAATCGCGTAAATCCACCAGTTATTAGCCTCTTTGGCCCAACCGCTTACTTCTTCCATTACCAGTTTTACATTGAGCGCGATGATCACAACGGCACTTGCCCAGGCTAACACCTTTACCCATGTTTTAATGGCAAAGTCTTTCATCAGTTTTTTATCTGATGTAAAATGGATCAAGGGGATGATCGCGAAACCCAGCTGCAAACTTAACACCACCTGGCTTAGCACCAATAAACCACCAAGGGCATCGTCGCCATAGTGCAAAATGGTAAAAAATGCAGGTATGATGGCCAATAAACGGGTAATCAGTCTCCGTAGCCATGGTTGAATCCTTAAATTGATGTGCCCTTCCATAATAATCTGTCCGGCTAAGGTTCCGGTAACGGTAGAGCTTTGTCCTGCAGCAATTAGTGCGATGGCAAATAGGGTTGGGGCTACATTGCCAAAAATATTGGAAAGTAATTTATGTGCATCCTGAATTTCCGCCACCTCGTGTAATCCATTTTTATAAAAAGCTGCGGCAGCAAGAATCAATATGGCTGCGTTAACAAAAAAGGCCAGGTTTAACGCCACTGTGGTATCAATAAGGTTAAATTTTAAGGCTTCCTTAATTCCCCTATTGCTACGCTCAATTTTCCTGGTTTGGACCAAAGAGGAATGAAGGTAGAGGTTGTGCGGCATCACCGTTGCACCAATAATCCCAATGGCAATATAAAGCGCATCGCCATTAAGTATAGAGGGCTCAAAACCTTTGGCTACTTCTTTAAGTGAGGGTTCCACAATAAACATCTCGACCAAAAAGGAAATCCCGACAATAAAAACCATTGAAACAATAAATCCTTCCATGGCCCTCATGCCTTTGTTGAGTAAAAAAAGCAATAAAATGGTATCAAAAATAGTGATGGTAATGCCCCAGATGAGTGGTAAGCCAAACAGTAACTGTAAACCAATGGCCATCCCGATAATTTCGGCAAGATCGCATGCTATAATTGCGGTTTGTGCCAAAGCGAACAATGGAATGTTGGCCCAACGTGGATAAGCTTGTTTAGAAGCCTGTGCCAAATCTAATCCCCTCACTATACCTAAGCGGGCGCTTAGCGATTGTAAAAGTAGCGCAATGAGGTTCGACATCAATAGAACCCAGATCAATTGATAACCGAATTTACTTCCGCCTGCCAAATCTGTTGCCCAGTTTCCCGGATCCATGTAGCCCACACTGATTAAATAAGCCGGACCAATGAAAGCCAGAATTCTGCGCCAGCCTTTTCTTTTATCGGTATTTACACTTTGATGTACTTCACTTAGCGATTCAGTTTTTGCCATTACTGCTGATTAAAATATGTTTTGCAACTTCTCTACTAATATTAATTTGTTTATCGGATAACTGGATCTCAACCGAACCGTCGAAATCGGTAACATCGCTAACCTGAATTTGTTTGCCAAGTGTAAGCCCTAATTTTTCTAAATGTTTTAAAAAAGCAGAGCTATGTTGACTCACGCCGGTAATGGTGCCAGCATCGCCTACTTTTAATTCAATAAGTTTGATAAACTGGGTTTTAGCAAATCGTCCGTTTTTATCGGGAATGGGATCGCCATGAGGGTCTGCTTTTGGGAAGCCTAAAAATTCATCCAGTCTTTCAATCAGCTCAACTGATTTAATGTGTTCCAATTCTTCAGCTACATCATGTACTTCATCCCATTTAAAATTTAATTTGTCAACCAAAAAAACTTCCCATAATCTATGCTTGCGTACGATATCTATCGCTGTGTTTTTTCCAGTTTCGGTTAAAGTGACACCTTGATATTTAACATAATCAATCAGTCCTTTCTCTGCTAATTTTTTGATCATATCAGTAACCGATGCGGGTTTGGTTTGCATTTGCTCTGCGATAGCATTGGTTTGAACGTTTACGGTTTTCTCTGCCAGATGATAAATAGTCTTCAAATAGTTTTCTTCAGTGTAACTCTGCATTTATATTTATCTAATTTTATTTTTAGGTAAATCTAAAAATTATTTGTTAAAATATATATGATAAATGATGTTAAAATTTAGAATTTAATTTGGTTATTTGTAATCCAAAATACTTTTAACACCATATGGCATCTGAATTAGATAAAATTGATTTTAAAATCTTAAGAATACTTCAAGAAAACGGAAGAATTACCAATCTGCTTTTATCGCAGGAGATTGGTTTATCGCCTGCACCAACATTGGAGCGTGTACGCAAGCTTGAAATGGCAGGATATATCAAAAGTTATCATGCATTGGTAGATGAAGAAAAATTGGGTTTAGGTATTAAAACCTTTATTCAGATTCAACTCGATTTTCATAAAAACAACACCATCCAGATCTTTTTGGATGAAGTAAATCAAATCGAAGAAATCACAGAGTGTCATCATGTTACGGGTCAGGCCGATTTTTTGCTAAAGGTTTATGTAAAGGATATTAAATCATATGAACGTTTAATCATGGATAAGATTAGTAAGATCTCTGTAGTGAAAACCTTCCAAACGATGATGATCATGTCTACTACCAAGAAGGAACCTATAGTTCCATTAGAATACTAGACTTTTTCGGTTCGTCACCCAGAACTTCCGCCCGGCCGGTCGGAGGGGTGTTTCAGGGTCTTAGCGGTTAAAGTTTTTACAGTTTCTTTTTAACATATAAGGAATATAATTGCATATTAGATATAGTGCTTATATGTAATTTATATTCCTTATATGGTTCGGGCTTTCGCAGATTTCTATCTCTTTGTATATTGGTAGTTAATCTCTTGTGAGCTGCGTCGCCAGGTATTTCCCTTAAATTTGTTAAGCATTTCAGGTTAATATATTAATTCAATGGTTTTGTAGCGCAATTGAAGTGCTTATCGGTTTCATCATTCCCGCATTCCTTCCTGCCACGATGAAGAATCGAGGGCATCCATTCAATCGGGGCTATACACAAAGGTTCTCACTCATAGCTTCATTCTCTTTAACAGTCTGCACTGCCAAAAAGGCTGCTGAAATTATTTTTCAAAATCAAAAAATGTCAGCATTGTCAGCTATAAAAATATTGTCATCTTAATTTTCTCAAAATATTGGCATTAATTGAAAACGATGTTTAAATGCAGTCAGAACACTTTTTGTTTTCATAAAATTCTATATGACAATTGCATGATTGTGAATTGTGGAATTGGTTCTACATTTGCTTAACGGTGTTAAATGATTTACACCTTATATTCGAAGTGATGGGAAGTAAAGAGAGAATTCTACGTTTAAAAGATGAAACCAGAACAAAAATTCTGGATGCCGCCTTGAACATTGTTCAAACAGAGGGCTGGCAAGCATTGAGTATGCGTAAAATTGCCGACCAGATCGAATATACGGCGCCGATTATTTACGAGTACTTTTCCAACAAAGAAGGAATCTTACTGGAACTGACCAGAAGAGGATATTTAATGTTGGCTAAAGATATCCGTGAAGCCAGGGATAAACATGAATCTCCAGAAGATAAAATGGAAGCCATGTGGATTGCCTACTGGAACTTTGCTTTTGCCCACAAAGAATTTTATCAGTTGATGTATGGGGTAGACATGGTTTGCTGCAACGTTAAAAGTTCAATGCCCGAAGCTGAAACGGTGGGCGGTATGCTGGCCGATGTGATCGAATCTTTATTCGAGAAAAAGCCGGTGTCCGAAGATGATATCTGTATGAAGTATTATACGTATTGGTCGATCATCCATGGTTTAATTTCCATTAACCTGGTGCGCCCTTATGGCAGAACAACTGATGAATTAAACCATCAAATTTTAAAAGATGCCATCAAAGGCATTACATTATCTATTAACAGTTAGCATTTTTTTTAAACAGTGACTTAACACTGTTAGATTATTTATACACTATAATTCCAATTAAATTTAATCCACATGAAATCTCTACATCGCTTGTATCCCTTACTTAACACTGTTAAACGGTTTAGTAGTGTTAAGTCACTGTTAACAGTTTCACTACTCTCTATAATTTTGATTAGTTGTAAGTCGGCTCCAGATCAATCGGCAGCCGCACCGCCGCCGCCAGCTTTGCCGGTAAGTGCCATTAATGCCAGCACAGAAACCACCTATATTGAATACCCGGCATCTATTCAGGGTGCGGTGGATATCGATGTGCGTCCGCAGGTGAGTGGTTACCTACAAAGTGTGCTGGTTAACGAAGGTGCTTATGTTACTGCCGGACAAACCTTATTTAAAATTAACGAAAACCCTTATCGCGAGGCACTAAACAATGCTAAAGCCAGTTTACACGCAGCAGAAGCGGCGATTTTAAATGCACAATTGGAGGTGGATAAATTAACCCCACTGGTTCAGAATAAAGTAGTTTCTGATATTCAGTTAAAGAGTGCTAAAACGGCTTATAAAATTGCCCAGGCCAATGCCGAACAAGCTAAGGCCAATGTTGCAGCAGCACAAATTAACTTAGGTTATACCAATGTTAAGGCAACGGTGAGCGGTTACATCGGTCGTATTCCGAAGAAACAGGGAAGTTTGGTTTCACCGACTGATCAGGTGGCTTTAACGCAATTATCTGATATCCACGAAGTGCATGTTTACTTCTCACTGGCGGAAAACGACTTCAACAGTTTCAATGCAAACTATCCGGGTAAAACCCCTGCCGACAGGATTAAACATCTACCTGCTGTAGAACTTTTATTGGCCGATAATTCTGCTTACCCGATTAAAGGTAAGATCGATATGATCGACGGTCAGTTTGATAAAAACACCGGTGCAATTACACTTAGAGCCAGTTTCCCAAATGCCAGCGGAACGCTTCGCTCAGGTAATACCGGCAAGATCCGTTTAGGCCTGCAACATGACAATGCCATTCTGGTACCGCAGTCATCAACCGTAGAAATGCAGGATAAAGTATTCGTATTTACCGTTGGTGATAGCAGTAAGGTTAAAAAACAAGTCATTACCATTGTGGGTAAAGCCGGCGAAAATTACCTGGTGAAAGACGGGGTAAAAGTTGGCGACCAGATTGTGTTAAGCGGTGTGGATAAATTGCAGGAGGGTATGGTGATCCAGCCTCAAAAAGCAGCCGATAAAGTAGCGGTGGCACAAACAAAGAAATAATAAAAAATTAAAGTTAAAGCAATCATGTTTCAGAAATTTATAGACAGGCCTGTACTTTCGACCGTTATTTCCATCTTATTGGTGATAGTGGGGATACTGGGCTTAACCAAATTGCCCTTAGAGCGCTTTCCAAATATCGCCCCTCCGTCGGTATTGGTAACTGCGGTTTACCCCGGGGCTAATGCCGAAACCATTTTACGTTCGGTAACACCTTCACTGGAGGAAGCCATTAATGGTGTGGAGAATATGACCTACATGACCTCAAGCGCCAGTAACGATGGTACTTTGGCCATTACGGTTTACTTCCAGCAAGGTACTAACCCCGATCAGGCCGCTGTTAACGTACAGAACAGGGTTTCACAGGCTACCAGTCAATTGCCGGCAGAGGTAGTACAATATGGTATTACCACCACCAAGCAACAAAATAGCTTTATTGGGGCCATCGGGGTTTACTCTGAGGATCCTAAAAAATACGATGCTGTTTTCGTGAATAACTATGCACAGATTAATATTATTCCGGAGCTGAAACGGATCCCGGGTGTAGGTTCTGCCAGTGTATTTGGTGGTATTAAAGATTATTCGATGCGGATCTGGTTAAACCCAAGTCAGCTGGCTACTTATAAAATTACACCCAATGAAGTGATCACCGCCATCCAGGATAAAAACCTGGGAGCAGCACCGGGTAGGTTTGGAGAGCGAAGTAATGAAGCTTTTGAATATATCGTTAAATATAAAGGTAAACTCACCAAACCAGAGGAGTATCAAAACATTGCGATCCGCTCAAATTCTGATGGTTCGATATTACGCTTAAAAGATGTAGCCCGTGTAGAACTGGGTGCTTACAGTTATGGCAGCGTTAACCGCTTAAACGGACACGACGGAATTACGATTGGGGTAATCCAGTTATCAGGCTCTAATGCCAACGAAATTCAGATTGCCATTGATAAACTGTTGGCAAAACTTTCAAAAGATTTCCCGGCAGGTATTAAATACAACCAGTTTTACCGCACCAAAACCGATCTTGATGAATCGATCAACCAGGTAGAGCATACTTTGATCGAAGCCTTTTTACTGGTATTCATCGTGGTATTTATCTTCCTTCAGGATTTCAGGTCGACATTGATTCCGGCTATTGCGGTTCCAGTGGCGATTATTGGTACCTTCTTTTTCATGCAGCTGTTTGGCTTCTCGGTGAACCTATTAACGCTTTTCGCGCTTGTACTGGCCATTGGTATTGTGGTGGACGATGCGATTGTGGTGGTTGAAGCGGTGCATGCCAAGATGGAAGAAAACCCTTCACTTAGCCCAAAAGCAGCCACAACCGAGGCGATGAACGAAATTACCGGGGCTATTATATCTATTACGCTCGTAATGGCGGCCGTATTTTTACCGGTAGGTTTTATGACCGGCTCAACAGGTATATTTTACAAACAGTTTGCTTTAACCATGGCTATCGCCATCATTATCTCGGCGGTTAATGCCTTAACTTTGAGTCCGGCGCTGGCAGCTTTATTTTTAAAGAACAAACATGCCGAGGGCGCTCATAAGGCACCTAAAAAAGGTTTTGTAGAAAAGTTTTATGCTGGCTTTAACGGTGGTTTTAATTACATGACCAACCGATATGTTGGCGGCTTAAAAGTGTTGATTCGTCATAAATGGCTGAGCATGGCTGGTTTGGCTTTAGTGGTGCTGATTACTGTTTTTCTTGTCGGCAGAACCAAAACAGGTTTTATCCCAACAGAAGATCAGGGTTTTGTGGCCATTGCGGTTGCCAGTCCATCGGGAACATCATTAGCCAATACCAATAAAATATTAAAACAGGCTGAAGCAGAGTTGAGGGCAATGCCATCAGCAAGATTTGTGATGTCGCTGGCGGGTTATAACTTTTTAACCGCATCGAACAGTCCTTCAGCCGGACAGATTTTCTTATTGTTAAAACCAAATGAGGAGAGGGGCGACGTAAAAAATATCGACGAGATCCAGAATATCGTTAGGGCTAAAATGGCAGCCATATCTGCCGGTACCTTCTTCGTATTCAGTTTCCCAACGGTGCCAGGCTTTAGTAACGTAGAGGCCATGAACGTGATGCTACAGGATAAAACGAATGGCAGGCTGGATAAATTTAGTGGTGTCGCAAATAACTTTATCGGAAAATTAATGGCGAAACCGGCCATAGCCTATGCTTTTACTTCTTATAAAACAGATTATCCGCAATTGCAGTTGGATGTGAACGACGAAAAGGCCGATCAGCTGGGTGTAAGCAAAAAAGATATTTTGCAAACCATGCAGACTTATTTCGGTACAGCGCAGGCTTCAGATTTTAACCGTTTTGGTAAATACTACCGTGTGGTGGTACAGGCAGATGTTGCCGACAGAACCGATCCGGCGAGTATCGATCGCGTGTTTGTGAAAAATAAAAACGGCGAAAGTGTGCCGATTAGTACCCTGGTGAAATTAACCCGTGTATATGGTTCTGAAACGGCATCGCGTTATAACCTGTTTAACTCTATTGAAGTAAATGCCATCCCAAAACCAGGTTTCAGTTCTGGTGATGCGATTAAAGCGATAGAAGAAACGGCCAGAGAACAACTGCCAACCGGTTATGCCTACGAATTCTCCGGACAAACCCGTGAGGAGATTTCTTCGGGCGGACAATCGACCGTGATCTTCCTGCTTTGTTTAGTGTTTGTTTACTTCTTATTATCTGCACAGTATGAAAGTTATATCCTGCCATTGGCGGTAATCCTTTCTATCCCTACAGGTGTATTCGGTGTGTTTGTGGTATTGGGCTTAACTGGTATCGAAAACAACATTTATGTACAGGTAGCACTGATCATGCTGATCGGGCTGTTGGCTAAAAACGCCATCCTGATTGTAGAGTTTGCCGTGCAGCGACGAAAGGCCGGATTGAGTTTGGTTGATGCCGCTATTGAAGCCGCACGATTAAGGATCAGGCCAATTATCATGACCTCGCTGGCTTTTGTGTTCGGTTTATTCCCGATGAGTATTGCCACCGGTCCATCGGCACAGGGTAACCACTCCATCAGTATCGGTGCTGCGGGGGGGATGGTATCAGGCGTGGTGTTAGGTTTATTCATCATCCCGGTACTTTTTGTCATCTTCCAGGCTTTACAAGAAAAAATATCAAAAAAATCAAGAAATGAGGTTGTTCACCACCATGGAGAACCTGTAAATAATAATCACGTAGTTTATGAAACGGTTTAATATCATCACCATCCTGCTCCTGGCTTTAATCTGGAGCGGATGTTCGGTTTCGAAAAATACAGCGCTGCCCAATATTGCGCCTGGCTTATTCAGAAACGGCTCATCAACAGACTCTTCAAGCATTGGCACCATGCCGCTGAAAAGTTTTATCAACGACCTTACTGTTCAGAATTTAATTGATACAGCTTTGGCTAAAAATTACGATATGCAAATTGCATTGAAAAATATCGATGCAGCAGAAGTATTGTTTAAACAATCGAAACTGGGTTATTTACCTGAACTGAAGCTGCAGGTGTCGGCAAATTCGAGCCGCCCGAGCGATAACAGTTTAAACGGATTAAGCCTGAACCAGTTTACAGGTTCAACACACATTGAAGATTATAATGCAAACCTCGGTGTGGTTTGGGAGGCCGATATCTGGGGTAAAATCCGCAATCAAAAAGCTGGCGCTTTAGCCAGTTTTTTGCAGACCGAGGAAGCCCGTAAAGCCGTTCAAACCCGATTGGTGGCCAATGTAGCACAAGGTTATTATAATTTGTTGATGCTTGATGCACAACTGGAAATCGCCAAAAAGAACTTGAAACTGAACGATAGCACCCTCAGGATTATCAATTTACAATTTGATGCGGGTCAGGTTACCTCTTTAGCGATACAACAGGCCCAGGCACAACAATTGGTTGCCGCGCAGTTGGTTCCACGTTTAGAGCAAAATGTAACTATACAGGAGAATGCTTTGAGTGTATTGATTGGTACTTTACCTAAAGCCATCAACCGCGATAGCCGTTTGGATAAAATGAATATTCCGCAAAACCTGAACGCCGGTTTCCCCTCGGCGATGTTAAGCCGCAGACCGGATATTAAAAGTGCCGAACTGGCGTTAACCGTTGCCAATGCAAGGGTGGGGGTAGCGAAAGCCAGTTTGTACCCCTCGCTAGTGATTACCGCAAGTGGAGGCATCAACTCGTTTAAAGCCAGTAATTGGTTTAATGTACCGGCATCATTGTTCGGATTGGTTGGAGCCGGTATTACCCAACCTATTTTTCAGCGCGGGCAGTTAAAAAGCAATTTAGAGCTGGCTAAAATAGATCGGGAGAAGTCAGTGATCCAGTTCCGCCAGTCGGTATTAAATGCCGTTGGCGAAGTATCTGACGAGTTAACAAGAGTAGAAAAATTAAAAACACAATACAGCATCGCTGAAAAACGTACACAAACTTTACAACAGGCCTCACGTAACGCCAATTTGTTGTTTAAAAGTGGTATGGCGAACTACCTGGAGGTAATTACAGCGCAAGGTAATTTATTGCAAAGCGAGCTGGAGTTAACCACCATTAAAACCGAGCAGCTTAATGCAGTTGTTGGTTTGTATCGCTCTTTAGGTGGTGGCTGGAATTAATTGCAATATCTAAACCTATAAGGTTTGTAAAGGGCTTTATAGGTTTGTGTATAAATTTGGGCACTAAGGACGCGATGTTCTTGGTGCTTTTTTTTGTCTTGCTCCCCGCGGGTTAATTCGTCATTGTGAAAAGGCTTCATTGTTCCTCCTCAGCAATGACGATTTTTTTTTGGTAGTCTATCAATGGTAGGTACGAAGGATGTTTTGATCTAAAGATTCTTCACCGCGTTTAGAATGACATCAATAATGAAGCCGACATCAAAATATTTACAACAAAGCCCTATCTAAGTGTACATAACCGCCATCTACATGAATCAGTTGTCCAGTGGTATGACTGGATTTATCTGATAATAAGAATATAGCGGTGTTGGCAATTTCTTCTACAGTGGTCATTCGGTTTTCAAGAGGAATTTTATCTGTGATGTTTTTAAGCTTTGCATCGCGGTCTTCAAAAGAGTTTATCCATTTCTCGTAAAGCGGTGTCCAGGCTTCGGCAACAATAATGGCATTAACGCGGATACTAAAGGGCAATAATTCTACCGCCCACTCGCGTGTTAATGCATTTCTGGCACCATTTGATGCTGCATAACCAGAGGTTCCGCCTTGTCCGGTTTCAGCTGTTTTGCTCCCGATATTTAAAATTGAACCTTTACTTTGCTTTAGAGCGGGCAGGGCGTATTTGGCTAAAAGATAATAATGTACTACATTTTTATGAAGCGATTCTATAAAATCCTCGTATGTACCATTCTCCAGACCTACTCCGTCATTAACGCCTGCATTGTTCACTAAACCATCAATTTTGCCGTACTTGGCTAGTATGGCATCAATAATGTTTTTACAATGTTCCGGCAGGGTAAGTTCTGCAGTGAAATAATCAGCTTTTAAACCTAAATCTGTTATTTCCTGAAGCATCTTTACATTATCGGTTTCATTGCGGCCAATAATAATCGGGAAAGCATTTTCAATAGCCAGGGCTTTAACAATCGCTGCGCCGATGCCTTTGGCTCCACCACTTACCAGGATTATCTTGTCGTTTAAATTTAAATTCATATTCGGTTATGTTTTTCTTTTAATATTTAATCTTTAAGCATAGCGCTTTTTGCATAGGGGAACAGTGGTGGACTTAGTTGTTTTAGATTTCCCCCTTCGTTTTACTCTATTCGATAGATTAGGAAGTTAATGATGGTTTTATTATTAAGCCTTCCATCTCACATCTTCCATCTGACATCTCACCTCTCATTATAAGCTAACTCCTCTTTTCCATGGAATAAAATCATCTTGGTTAAGCTGTACTGCTTTTGGTATTTCTTCGCCACTGGCTACTTTAATACAATATTCCAATATATCTTCACCCATTTCGTTAATGGTTTTTTCTCCATTAATTACAGGTCCGGTATCGATGTCAATGATATCACTCATTCGGTTGGCCAGAACAGAATTGGTAGCGACTTTAATGGTCGGGCAAATCGGGTTTCCTGTCGGCGTGCCTAAGCCTGTGGTAAATAAAATTAAGGTTGCTCCGGCAGCGGCTTTACCCGTAGTGGCTTCAACATCATTTCCTGGGGTACATACTAAGCTTAAACCGGGTTTGGTTGCGGGTTCGGTATAATCTAAAACATCTACAATGGGCGAGGAACCCGCTTTACGCGCAGCACCCGCTGATTTGATGGCATCGGTAATTAAACCATCTTTAATATTTCCTGGAGAAGGATTCATATAAAAACCAGATCCAACTTTATGCGCCAGATCATCATACTCCGTCATTAAGCGAATAAACTTTTCAGCAGTTGACTGATCAACAGACCTATCGATCATTTCCTGCTCTACACCACAAAGTTCGGGGAACTCTGCCAACAAAACCTTCGCACCCAATGCAACCAATAAATCCGCACAATAACCAACCGCTGGATTGGCCGAAATACCGCTGAAACCGTCGCTACCGCCGCACTTAACCCCTACACACATTTTGCTGAGTGGCGCTGCTGTACGTTCTTGTTTATTAATAAAGATCAATCCTTCAAACGTACTGCGAATTGCATTTTGAATCAACTGCTCTTCGCTTTGTGCTTTTTGTTGCTCAAAAATTAAAAGTGGTTTGTCAAAATCAGGATCCAATGCAAGAAGATCGCGCTTAAAATCTGCTACCTGCAGATGCTGGCAGCCCAAACTTAAAACTGTTATGCCGGCCACATTTGGGTGATGGGCATAAGCCGCTAATAATTTGCTTAGCGTATCAGCATCCTGACGTGTTCCGCCACATCCACCATTATGCGTGAGGAATTTAATGCCATCTACATTTTTAAAAGTACGATTGGCCTGATTTACTTTAGGCTCAAAACTAATGTTGTTTATATCTTCTCCTTTTTCAAAAGCCTGAACCAGTTTGTGGGTGTAAGATTTATATTTATCACCTACAGCGTATCCCAATTCATTATAAAGCGATTCTTTAATAATATCCAAATTCCCATTTTCCCAAAAGACAGTGGGGATAAACAACCAGTAGTTTGCTGTACCTACCGCGCCATTTTTACGGTGATAACCATTAAAGCTCCGGTTGGCGTATTTACGCACATCGGGAGCTTCCCATTTGTAATTAAAACTGCGATAGGCAAATGGCTCTGCGGCGTGTTTGGTATTCTCTACATTCATCCGCATGCCCGCTTTTACATCAAACTGCACTTTTCCAACCAAAACGCCATACATCATTACTTCATCTCCAGCTTTCATATCCTGCATAAAAAATTTATGTTTGGCTGGGATTTCATCAACAGTAACATAAGTAATTCCTTCATGCAGTATTGAAGTGTCTGCTGGCAAATTTTGTAACGCAACTAAAACGTTATCCGCATGATTAATCTTAATGATTAATTTTTTCATTGTTAATTTATACTTCTAAATTTATTTCTTTTTCGATATGATTAGGTTTCCACCCTTTCCAGCCAAAGTAGAAAACCACTAGAAAGCAAGCAAAAGGTACCAGATAGCCATACTGGATGTTATGGGTAGCGTCTGATATAAGGCCTAAAAGCGGTGGTAAAAATGCACCGCCTACAATAGACATTACAATTAAAGACGAACCTAATTTTGTATCTTTACCCAAGCCTGCTATGCTTAATGAGAATATGGTTGGAAACATGATCGACATAAAAAAGGCAACACCAATTAAAGCATAAACAGTGATCATTCCGCTTTCAAAAATAGAGATAAGGGTAAGCGTAGCACAAAGTAAGGCGTACAGCGTCAATAGTTTATGTGGTGCTACAAATTTCATAAACACGGTGCCGACAAACCTGCCGATCATAAAAGCCAGGCCTGCTGCACCAGCGTACCATTTGGCTTCATCCTGACTAATGCCCGCCGATGAGGTTACGAAACTGATGAATAAACTTAATACGCAGACCTGGGCGCCTACATAAAAAAACTGACCAATAATTCCCCAGCGCAAATGGCTATGGCCTAATACATGGCGAAAACTGCTTTTTTTCTGAACATTTTCTTCTTCCTTGATATCAGGCAGTTTGGTGAAAATGAATAAAATAGCTACTACGATAATGAGTATGCCTAAAATTAAATATGGTGCTTTCACGGTTGATGCTTCCTCAAGCATATAAGCCTGTTTTTCCAAAGGCAGCATGTTCGCCAATTGGGCATCGGTATATTTTACTTCGGTAAAAATAAATTTACCTCCCAGTACCGGGGCTAAAAAGGCGGCAAAACCGTTAAAAGATTGAGAGAAATTTAAGCGTTGCGTAGCAGTTTCTGGCGGCCCAAGAACAGTGACATAGGGATTTGCAGCTGTTTCCAGAAAGGTTAAACCGCAGGCAATAATAAAAAGCGCACCTAAGAAAAATACATATTGTGCGGTATTGGCAGCGGGTATAAATAATAAACAACCGATGGCGAATAAAACAAGCCCTAATATGATACCGCTTTTATAGCCATATTTGCGCATAATGTAGCCTGCAGGTAGCGCCAATAAAAAATAAGCGATAAAAACAGAAGAATCGACCAGGGTTGATTCGAACACATTCAATTGAAAAGCTTTACGTAAATGTGGAATCAATATTGGATCAAGATTATGGACAAAGCCCCAGAAGAAAAATAGGCTGGTAACTAAAATCAGGGGGAATAGATATCCCTTGCCGTTTTTTGGTTGATCGGTTACTTTAAAGTTTGCGGATGTGATTTGGCTCATGTTTATTTGGTTATAAATGGTTTAAGCAGGTTGCGGCTAAATTAAAATAAAAATAGGTTAAACCTCTGAAAACTTTGATCATCAACCCCAATCTTTACTAGATAGGGTGAACTAAGTCGGGCCTTTCCAACCGATATGAAGTAGCGGATGCAATTGGTTTAAAGAACAAGAGAAAAATATTCAATTTTCATAAGATGTTTTCTGGTTATTTGCAGCTATACAAATTAAGCCGTTCAACATTAATAAAAATTTAACTTTATCATCTAATTATTAAATGATATTAGCTTGATTTTTTGCATTGTAAATTAATTTTGCATATTAGATTGATTTTTTAGATTTTATGAAACCGCATTTACTTAACGTATCTACCAATTCTGTAGATTCTTTTAGCGCCAGAAGAGATGTTATGCCCGACGTAAACAACCGTTGGCACTATCATTCTGCGCTAGAGTTGATATATATTAAAAAAGGAAGGGGTACGCAGTTTATCGGCGATAGCATCAAAAATTTTAAGGAGGGTGATGTAGTTTTATTAGGGAGCAACCTGCCACATTACTGGCGTTTCGATCCGGAATTTTTCGATGATAAAGTTTGTGAACCAGTTGATGTTTATGTAATTCATTTCAAGGAAGATTTTTTAGGGAGAGATTTTTTGGATCTCCCCGAAAATCAGGAGATTAAAAAAGTTTTGTTACAATCGGCGCAGGGTATTCGGCTACAAGGCGTTTCTAAAGAAAAAATTGCAGGTTTAATGCCACAGGTTATTGAGGAAAAAGGTACCATGCGGATTATCAAAATGCTTGAAGTATTAATAGAAATAGCCAATTGCGAAGAAAAAAACACCTTAGTTTCGCTAGGTTTTAAACCCAATTTTTTAGAGAACGAAAAGGACCGGATCCAATCGATTTATAATTATACCATTAGTAATTACAAAAATAAGATAGAACTAAGGGAGATTGCTGCAGTTGCTAAAATTAGCCCCAATTCCTTCTGTAAATTCTTCAAAACTAAAAGCAGAAAAACCTATACCCAATTTCTGAATGAGATCCGAGTAGGCCAGGCCTGTAAATTATTGATCGAAAATAACTTAACCGTCAAAGAAATCTGCTATGATTGTGGATTTTATAATTTCACCAGTTTCCATAAGTATTTTAGGGAAATAACGGGTAAGACCCCATTAAAATATCAGCAGGCTTTTTCTAAGCAATAATCCCTTTAATAAAGCTTAATTTTTAAATTACAAACCCTATCTGGAAAAAATAAAGTATTTTCAACACTCAGCAAATCATATTGCTTAATGATAATTAAAAATGTTGCTGCATTTGGTTGATATATAGGTCATTGCAAGTTATACTTCATAGGCTTCTGACACTAATATTTTATAGTTCGAAATGTGAGAGGTTAATTCTGGCGATGGGGAAAATAATTGATTAAAATCTTTCATCATCACTAGGAATCTGCTCAGCGGAGAAATAGCAGTATAGCATTAATCCAAAAGAGATAATATAAAATACCGCAGTAATTAAAAGGAATGTGCTCATGATATTTATTATTTGGTTAGTGTAATTATAATGTTAAGTTATTCTTAATAATGGTAATACCCACATTTATTTTCTATTAATTATCAACATTGTTGATTTGCAGTGTTGAAAACTATTTATTTAGTTTTCGTATGGGGTTGAATAACATTTCCAATCGATTTATTTGGGTTGAAATTTATCCCGGTATTGTGTTGGTGTCATCCCTACCGATTTTCGAAATACTTTTCTGAATGCTTTTGGATCATTGTAACCCGAGTTGTAGATAACTTCTGTCATTTGCTGTGCAGTTTGTTCCAATAGTTTCTTAGCGGCTTCAATTCGGGTTTGCTGAAGATACTCAATAGGGGTCATTCCGATTACCTGCTTAAAGCGGCGTACAATGTTTCTTCTGCTGGAGGGAATATCTTTAATCATCTCTTCAATGGTGGCCAAATCCTGATAATTATTTTCAATTTTTTCCTGCGCAGAAGCAACTATATCATCGTTATGATGGCGGATGGGTTGGAAAGTGCTAAAATATGACTGGGTTACACGGTCCATGTCAATTGCGAAAATCTTGGCCACCTTAATGGCCATATCTTTTCCACAATGAAGCTGTAAAAGGTGTAATAATAAATGAAAGGTAGAAGTTGCGCCACCGCTTGTAAATAATCTGCCGTCTTGCGTTACCGTTTTATCAGGCTTTAAATGAACCAAAGGAAAAGCAGCAGAAAAAGCAGAACAGGCATCAACATGTGTGGTAGCAGTTTTACCATTCAGCAGTCCCGATGCGGCAAGTAAAAATGCACCGGTGCAAAAGGTAGCAATTTCTGCTCCTCCTGAATATTGTTTATTTAACCATGGGATGTATCCGCTATTGGCATTGATGCAATCTTTTATATCAGTGCTGGCAAAAGATGGAATCAAAATTAATCCCAACTGCCCCGTTTCTTGTAACGGCACGCTAGGGTGGCCACTGAAATTATTATCAGCATCGCAATAGGTAATTAAACTTATATTAAATGGAGCTTGATGCCCATCTTTTCTGTAAAAACCATTCACGGTATCAAACACATCTAAAATAGCCGCTATGCTTAATAATCTAAAGTTTTGGGGCAATAAAACACCTGCCTGCATCATTTGGTTAAAAATTTAGGTATCGTAAATATATAAAATTTGTCTGAAATGCCCCTTAATATTGACTTCTACAGCAATGAGGTTCATTTGAATTTACCATTAACTTTATTGCAGGTTATTATTTAATTTATAACGCTTACAGGATGCTATAATATGGTCACATCATATATATAATATAATAGTATAAAATATGTTAGGGCCGGATGGAACAATATCATTCTAAATGATCGGTTTTTGCAACAACAGAAAGCCTGCGATATGTGGCGGATTGACCTACAGATTACGAGATATGAATTACATATAGTTTATTAGAAAGAAATAGAATAAAAGCCAACGAAATATGGTGGCATTTTGATAAATTTATGAGAAACAACAAGCTTGACCTATTAAATCCATATATCGGCAAATGGAAAACTGAAGGTTTAACAAAATCGGGTGATGTAATTGTCGGAACAGATACCTACGAATGGGTTGATGGTGGCTTTTTCTTAAAGCATCAGGTTGATGTGAAGTTTGGCAACAAAACTATCCGATCATTAGAAATTACGCACTATGATGATATGGAAGATGTGTTCCGGTCGCAATCTTTCGGTAATGAGGGCTGTATTTCAATAGCTACCCTTAGAATTTATGATGATATCATTTTAATATTTGCTGATGCGAAAAGATTTAACGGAAATTTTAAAACCCATACGATTGAAGGCAAATGGGAGCAATTTGATGGTAGAAACTGGGTACAGTGGATGGATGTAAAGTTGACGAAGATTTCCTTGTGACGTCTTGCCTAACTTCCGCCCGAAGCAAAGGATGACGACCTTTCTTAACAAAAATATATAGAAACCAAACAATAATAACCAACCTTAAAAGGATTAAAACAATGGCAACACTAAACACGTATTTAAATTTTAACGGAAACACTGAAGAAGCATTTAACTTTTACAAATCAGTTTTTGGTGGTGAATTTTTAGTTGTGCAACGTTTTAAAGATGCTCCGGGGTGCGAAGGCATGTCAATGAGCGATCAGGAAAAATTGATGCACATTGCCTTACCCATTGGCGGGAATATTTTAATGGGTACCGATATCACCGACCCGATGCCGCCAGCAACGTTTGGTACGGGTATTTCGCTTTCGGTTGACGCTACTAGCGAAGAAGAGGCGAAACGCTTGTTTGATAGCCTGTCAGCGGGGGGGCTGGTAACTATGTCTTTAGAAAAAACCTTCTGGAATGCACTTTTTGGTATGACTACTGATAAATTTGGCATTCAATGGATGGTGAACTATGATTATAAGTAAGTAGGGGTCCAAAGTCCGTAGTCGCGAGTCTTTAGTCCAAGATTGACAATAGAACATGACCAATTATCAACTATCAATCTACCAATGACCAATTTAACCAATAAATTTGTTTATTTAAATACACTGGAACTTAATTATTATGAAAATTGCAGTAATTGTTGTACGCGTGCTTCTTGCCGCCATGTATCTTTTTGCTTCTGTAAGCTTTTTTCTACACATAATGCCTAAAGCGCCGGAAATGACAGCTGCTCAAACCACATTTATGTCGGGTGTTATGGCCTCTGTTTATTTAATGCCCCTAATTAAAGTTACGGAGCTGATAGGTGGGGTGCTTTTGCTGATTAACCGTACTGCCCCTTTAGCTGCACTGATTATTTTTCCGGTTACGCTAAATATTTTTCTTTACCACGCCTTTTTAAGTCCGAAAGAATTACCAATGGTTGGCGTGATGCTTATATTTAATTTATTTCTTTTTTATGCCTATCGCGCAAAGTATCTGCCCATTGTTTCAAAGTAATTTTTAAAGTTTTTTAAATTCTCATACTTTTTCTCTTTATTTAGTGTTTCGATATAAGGTGTAATGATTATCTTTAAAAACTAACTAGAAATAAAAAATATGAGAAAGTTTCCATTTTTAATGCTGCTCTTTGTGGCCGTATCATTTTCAGCTTTTGCACAAAATAAAGATGCGATTGTTGGCAAATGGCTTAATCCATCAGGCGAAGGACAAATCGAAATTTATAAAAAAGGCGATAAATTCTATGGTAAACTGGCCTGGATGAAAGAGCCAAACCTAAATGGCAAGCCAAAGTTGGATGCCAAAAATCCCAATGAGAGCCTGCAGAAACGTGCTTTGTTAAACCTGGAAATATTAAAGGACTTTGTTTATGATGATGGCAAGTGGACGAATGGAACAATTTATGATCCTAAAAGCGGTAAAACGTATAGCTGTAACATGACTTTGAAAAGTGCTGATGTGCTAAACATTCGCGGATATGTGGGTATTTCACTTTTAGGCAGATCAGAAACGTTTAGAAGGGTAAAATAATTTACAGATGAAGAAATTATTATGGTGCCTTTTATGGGCACCTTTTTTTTGCGCAGCGCAATCGTATTCTTTGAAGCCCTTAAATGAGCATACCAAAACCAGCTTGCGCGGCTTAAGTGTGGTTTCCGATCGGGTTACCTGGGTAAGTGGAAGTAATGGGGCAGTTGGTAAAACCACTGATGGAGGAATAACCTGGAAATGGATGAACCCGAAAGGTTACGAAAAAATCGATTTCAGGGATATTGAAGCTTTCGATGATAAACAGGCCATTATTGTGGGTATTGCTTCTCCAGCCTATATCCTGAAGACCATTGATGGAGGCGAAACCTGGACGGAAAACTACAAAAATGTAGATTCAGCCATATTTTTGGATGGTTTAAGTTTTTGGGATAAAAATAAAGGCATCATTTTCGGCGACCCCATAAACGACAAGATGCAATTACTTAAAACTGTTGATGCAGGTAAAAGCTGGCAGGATATTTCTAAAAATCTGCAGATTAACCTGACTAAAGGCGAAGCCAGTTTTGCAGCCAGCGGTACAACCATTAAAACATTACCTGGGGGCAAAACCTGGATTGCCACGGGAGGAACAGTATCTAATATCTATTATTCTTCTGATTATGGTCAAAACTGGGAAGTATTCAAATGCCCAATTTTACAGGGTGAGGGAAGTACAGGCCCTTTCTCTATTGATTTTTTTAACGAAAAAACAGGTATAGTCGTTGGTGGTAACTACCTAAAGGATAAAGAAAGTTCTAATAATGTGCTTTTAACAAAAGATGGGGGTAAAACCTGGCAAAAGCCAGCCAGTCCTGTTTTAGGCTTCCGGTCTGGAGTAACCTATATTGATGCTAAAACTTTAGTTGCTACAGGTACTTCTGGAACAGATATTTCTACCAATGGCGGTCAGCATTGGAAACACATTTCCGATAAAAGTTTTAATGCTGTTCAAAGAGCTAAAAAGGGCAGAACGGTTTTTTTAGCCGGGAATAATGGCGTTATCTATCAACTGTATATGGACAAATAATATTTCGCTCCCCGGTATGTAACAATTCAAATAAGTACCATTCTAACAATAAAATAACGATGTAACTAGCAGAAATGATAAAATTTTGTTTCTTTGCTGTCAACTAAAACTTTAATTTAAACATACACATACGCTCAATGGATTTTTTGCACACAATTTTAGGCGATGATATACAGGCTGGATTGTTAATTATTTTAAATTTAATTGTAATCGAGAGTTTATTATCGGTTGATAATGCTGCTGTTTTGGCAACCATGGTAATGGATTTGCCAAAATCGCAAAGGGAAAAAGCACTAAAATATGGTATTATCGGTGCTTATGTTTTCAGGGGTATCTGTTTATTTCTGGCAGCATGGCTGGTTAAAATCTGGTGGTTGAAACCACTTGGCGGTTTATACTTATTATATCTGGCTTTCGATTATTTTAGGAAAAAGAACAGTAAAAAGAATGAGGAAGAAGAGGAAGTAGATAAAAGCAAAAGCTGGATCTATAAATCTACCGTTGGCCTGGTGGGTAATTTTTGGGCTACGGTTGCTTTGGTAGAGGTAATGGATTTAGCCTTCTCTATTGATAATGTTTTTGCTGCCGTAGCTTTTACCGATCACATCTGGTTAATTTATATCGGTGTTTTTATCGGGATTCTGGCTATGCGTTTTGTAGCACAGGCTTTTGTAAAACTAATGGAAAAATTTACCTTCCTGGAAACCGTAGCCTTTATTGTAATTGGTGTTTTGGGTATTAAGCTTACCTCTTCGATATTTACACATTTTTATCCTGAATCGCCGGTTTCTCATGCCATTGAAGGAGAAAAAACAGATCTTTTCGTATCTATTTTTACGGTAGCCATTTTCATCATACCCGTATTAACTTCTCTTTTGTTCAACTATCCTAAAAAGCACAAAAGTGATATCGTGATTTCAAAAGAAGCTGAAGAAGTATTGGATAAGTCGTAACTTTTATGGCTTATCTGTCATAAATCTTACAATCAACGGCTTCTGATTACACCATCAAATTTGTAATATTAGAACTTATTAAACAGATTAGCAAACAGGGTACAATGGCTTTTTACAAACACTACTCATTCGATCTTTGGTTAACGTTGATTAAGTCTAATCCAGCTTACAAGCAGGAACGGGTACAGTATTTTTTCAGGAATTTTAACGGTAAACATAAAAGCATTGAAGAAATTGCAATCATTTTCCGTCAGGTGGATTTGATGGTAAATGCCATCAATGAAAGAGCCGGTAAAAATGTTGATGCCGATGAAATGTATTTAATGATCATCAGTATGATCAATGATTATGACTTCAACTTCGGTGATGTAGACCTTAAAATGCTCGATCAGGATATGGAACAGATCGTATTTAATTATATGCCCCAACTTTACTGCGATGATTGTTTAGCTACCTTGGCAAAAATTAAAGAATGGGGCAACAGTTCTACTAATATATTGAGTAACACCGGTTTTATCAAAGGTAAAACCCTAAAAAAAGTAATCGAACATTTAGGCATTGGCCAGTATATTGATTTTCAGCTTTATTCTGATGAAGTACGCATGTCAAAGCCGAATGCAGGCTTTTTTCAGCTGATGTTGGATCGTATCGACAGAGCCAAACACCCTGAATTAATGTTATCAGACGTTATCCATGTTGGAGATAACCCTCATGCAGATATCCGGGGCGCAGAAGCCGTAGGGATAAATAGTATGCTCATCAATTCCAACAAATTATCTATCTTGAACCTATTCTATGATACCGTATAACTTCTCTCTTCACAAAATAGACAATACAGTCGATTTCGGTTTTAGTGCCGACGATTACAGCCGCTTTAAATTTGGCGACGATCTGGTGGCCCGATCTTTTGGGAAAGACCTCGCCGATGGATTTATCAGGTATTACCTGGCCGATAATATAATTACCGACCAGATTGTGGTCATATCCAGTCCCTATAGTTTTATCCCTACGGCAACTTTCGCCATGAAAAACTATTTCGTGTGCCAGCTTAACCGTTGGCTGGTTGAAAACGGTGGTTTAGCCGTACAGGAAACAAAAGTGCACAGAACCATTACTTATAAAGAAGATTATGGCGAATTAAGTGCAGAAGAGAGGCTGTCGCTAATTGGTAATGATTCATTCCATATCGATAAAGATTTTCTTACCGGCAAAACACTTTTATTTCTGGATGATATCAGGATTACCGGGAGCCATGAGCGGATGATTTTAAAAATGGCAAAGGAGTATGGATTAAAAAATGAAATACATATGCTTTATTTTGCCGAACTGGTGAATAAAAATATCCATCCCAACGTAGAAAATTTGCTCAATTACCATCAGATCAAATCTATTTTCGATCTGGAAGATATTATTGATAGTGGCAATTTCAAATTCAATACCCGGATTGTAAAATACATTTTAAATACGACTTCGAGCAGTTTTACCATCTTTTTAGAACGCCGGAGTACTGATTTTATCAATGCGCTTTACGATCTCTCACTGGGAAATAATTACCATACGATAGAGGCATATTCAAAGAATTTACATCTTATAAAAGACTATATCAAAAACAATAATTATAAATTAATTTAAATATGGCTATTAATTTGCAAAAGGGGCAGCGTGAAAATATCGATGCGCCTAAATTTACAATAGGTTTAGGTTGGGATACCAACAGCTCTTCAACAGGTTCTGCATTCGATTTAGATGCTTCAATTTTTATATTAAACGATCAGAAAAAATTAATTTCTGACGAAAATTTCGTGTTTTACAACAATTTGGTTTCTCCAGATGGAGCGGTAGAACATACTGGCGACAATTTAACCGGTGATGGCGACGGCGATGATGAGCAGATCAAAATTGATTTGACCAAAATTGATGGAAAAGTAAATGAGATTTGCATTGTGGTAACCATTCATGAAGCAGAAACCAGAAGACAGAATTTTGGTCAGGTTAGAAATTCTTTCATTCGCATTTTTGATGCGGTAAGCAATGAGGTGATCTTAAAATATGAATTGGAAGAAGATTTCTCTATTGAAACCGCTGTAGAATTCGGAAGGATTTACAAACGTGAAGGCAAGTGGAAGTTTGAAGCGGTTGGCGTAGGCATGAAAGGTGGTTTACAGGATTATTTAAATAAATATCAATAATATTATGGCAATCAATCTTCAAAAAGGACAGCGCATTAGTCTGGAAAAAAGCAATGGCAGCACACTTCAACAAGCCTGTGTCGGGATAAACTGGGGCGCAATTGAAAAAAAGGGTCTATTCGGCTTCGGATCATCAAAAGAGGCGGTAGATTTAGATGCGAGTTGTGCCTTGTACAATGAAAATAAACAGCTTTTAGAGGTGGTGTATTTTGGGAACCTTAAATCTAAAAATGGTTCGGTAAAACACAGCGGTGATGATTTAACCGGCGATATGGGTGGTGATGATGGTTTGGATAATGAAATTATCACCATTGATTTTTCACAATTGGATGCTAGCGTAAGTTATGTCGCTTTTGTATTAAATAGCTTTAGAGGCCATGATTTTGGTACTATTCCCTTTGCTTCCATACGTATTTATGAAGGCACAACTAAACGTGTGAACGAGGTTTTTGCCAAATTCGACATTGCCAACGGAGCCAATTTTGCAGGTCACGTATCAATGGTAATGGGTGTTTTTTATAAGAAAAACGGCGAATGGAAATTTAATGCCATTGGCGAACCAACCAGAGATAGAAAACTGGAAGATACCGTTAAAACCGTAACTCAAAACTATTTGTAAGCTGTAAATCTGGTAATTGATCAAACTATGGAAACCAACCCAAACGTTACTCAAGCTCTTACTCCGGTTAAACTGGATAAGGACGGAAATGTTGACCTTGAAAAAATAACAGCCGAGGAAACAACCAAATATAAGGAAATTGGAAAATCGTTAGAACCATCGGATGTAAATTCGATCCTGAATTATGGAAGCGATGCCCAAAACTCCATGGAAAAATACAGTAACGATTTTTTATCCTCTGTACGTACCTATAATAGTGGCGAAGTTGGTGGTTTAATTAACGAACTGCTAACCGAACTGAATTACATCGATGTATCTGAATTGGAACAGAGCGGTTTTAAAAGTTTTATCTCGAAGATTCCGTTCTTAAAAAATTTAGTGGTTGATGTAAAAAAGCTTTTCCAGAAATATGATGTGGTAGTTAATAATATTGACAAAATTACCAACAAAATCAAGGCTGGAAGGTTAAATTCAATCAAAGATAACAGTTCGCTGCAAACCATGTTCGACAGCAATGTGGGTTATATCCACCAGATGGAAGAACTGATTATTGCCGGACAGTTAAAATACAACGAACTAAGTATCAAACTAGCCGAAATGGAAGGTCGCCCGGCCGATTATCAGGATTATGAAATTGCCGATTTAAGGGATTTCATCAGCCGACTTGATAAAAGACTGGCCGATATGAAAATTGTGCGTTTTATCATGTTACAATCTTTAGCCCAGATCCGTGTGGTGCAGAACAACAATACTTCCATTGCAGAAAAAGCACAGTCAATTGTTTCTACAACTATTCCGGTTTGGAAAAACCAATTGACTATTGCGGTTGCTTTACAAAGGCAAAAGGCCAATGTAGAGATGCAGAAGAAAATTTCGGATACCACCAATACCATTTTGCAGAAAAATGCAGAGATGCTAAAACAAAACAGTATTGATGTAGCCAAAGAGAATGAAAAAACAGTAGTATCTTTAGAAACCTTGAAACGAACTACTTCATCGCTGATTGAAACCCTTAATGAGGTGAAACAGATCCATGAAGCGGGAGCACAAAGCAGGAGAGTGTTGGATGGCGAACTTAAAACTTTGGAAGCAGAGTTGAAAAAGAACGTTACGAGGGTGAATTAATCAAAATATGGATGAATACCGTTTAAATATGCTCAAAAAATCAAGCGCAGAGATCAACCGTTTACAGTTGCTCTCTGTGTTTTTTGATAATGAGATAATTTATAAAATTTACCTGCGGAGCCAGGTTATTCATCAACTTTTTGCCAATAACGAAGAACTGGAAATTGAAAAATTAGATCTTTTCCATCTTCAATTTACTGAGAGTGTAATCGAACTGCTTAGAAAGATTAAAAAGAGCAATGAGAAAAACGTATCGCTCATCTATGATGAAATTGACCTGAATGAAGAATTGATCGATCGGATGGCGGGCTCGCTCGTGGATCAGAAAAATTTTCAGCTGGATAGGCAGAAGCAGTCTCTTAAAATTAACTTATCACTGCGTAAGCTGTTCAGCGTATTGTCTGACCTGAGTTCAGATTTTCCCTTTTCAAAAAACATCAACGTTTTCAGTTCCAAATACGCCAACGATTTTTATTTTGATCTTACTACAGATCAATTTTCAAAACTGATTGATTTTCAAAGCAAACAGGTATACACGAATGTGTATGCAACCATTGAGAAAAAATTGATGGGTAAGCTTTGTAAGAATGATTTCCGGACCGAATTTTATATTGGTTTAAAGTCCGGAGAACTGGTGATTGAAGTTTATAAATTTTTGGATGAAGATTATTATTATCTGTTTTTTCCAAGTAGAAACCTGTTCCTGTTCTGCGATCTAGCCATTTTGAAAGACCTGGATATGACAAACAATCTTTCCGAAAGGAGCCGGATTGTACATGAATTGCAGTATAAAAATGATAAGTTGAAAAGTAATGCCGCGGTTTTAAAAACAGCAATTCCAAATGAGGTTATTCAATTATTGGAAGAGAGTTATGTTAAAATATCGGATATTAATTTTCTCAATCACCTCAATAATTTTGATGTTCAATCAAATATTTTAAAGACTATGCTGAAAACGGATTTGTTTTAAGGTTTTGGTTTTTACTACTGGAAATCTATTTAGCCAGATCGACTGCACTGCGTTCCGCTCTAAATGATGGGTATGCGAGAGGCGTCATTTCGACTGGAGCTTACCAATTTTTCATTGGTAGCGTAACGCCTGTCCGTACAGGCGGGAAGAAATCTATGAACCAGGTTAGTTGCATCTTTAAAAGATTTCTCGGCTACGCTGCGCTCCGCTCGAAATGACGGAACTATAGTTACTCCGTTCTAGTCGAATAATTACTAGAAAGAATCGTCATTTCGACCGCAGTGGAGAAATCTTTAAGCTATGTTTTTGGCAACTTTAAAAAGATTTCTCGACTACGCTGCGCTTCGCTCGAAATGACGGAACTAAAGGCAGGTCATTCTAGTTAATTAATTATTAGACAAACCGTCCCTTGGACTGAAGCTTACCAATTTTTCATTGGTAGCGGAACGCCTGCCCGTACAGGCGGGAAGAAATCTTTGAACCAGGTTAGCTGCATCTTTAAAAGATTTCTCGGCTACGCTTGAAATGACGGAACTATTGATTGCTTACCTTTCAAAAAGATATGTTTTAGAAGATCTTAATCATCCCATTCGTCTATAATCTTTGTTAAGTCATGCCAACCTTTGTTGAAGTTATCAATTAGCGTATTTTTTTTCACTCTATTCCACTTTTTTAGTTGCTTTTCCCGATCAATCGCCTCTTCTACTGATGTATAAACTTCATAGTATACACAGAGAGTTAGGTTATATCTTGCAGTAAAGGATTTGGGGTGAATTTTATTTTGATGCTCGTAAATACGGCCCCTTAAATCAGAAGTTACGCCAATATATAAAGTTGTTCTTTGATAATTGGTCATGAAATAGATACATCCTCCACGCTCCATATAAATGAAGATAAAGAAAAATTCATTATTTCTTTAAAGATTCGTCATTTAGACTGAAGCTTACCAATTTTCATTGGCTGCGTAATGTCTACCTGTGCGGACAGGCCTGCCCGTGCAGGCGGGAGAAATCTTTCGACTTAGTTTTATACGCATCTTTAAAAGATTTCTCCGTTTCGCTGCGCTCCAGTCGAAGAGACGGAATCGGAGGTACTCCGTTCTAGTCTAATAATTACTAGAAAAAATCGTCATTTCGACCGTAGTGGAGAAATCTTTGGACTTAAGTTAGCTCTAGCAACCTTAAAAGATTTCTCCGTTTCGCTGCGCTCCAGTCGAAAAGACGGAACTAATTAGAGGTAACTGTGTCGCAAAATGAATGATTTACCGAGTCAATACCGCCAATTTGTGTTTAAATAAATCAATGGTTCTGCTCCAGGCCAGTTTTGCTGCGGCCTCGTTATATCTGGTGGCTGAAGTATTGTTATTAAACGCATGATTTACACCATCATAGATATAAATTTTGTAATTAATTTTATTGTCTTTTAAAGCCTGCTCGTAAGCTGGAATTCCGGCATTAATTCTCTCATCTAAACCAGCGTAGTGTAACATTAAACTCGCTTTAATTTTAGGAACATCGGCAGCATTGGCCTGCGCACCGTAATATGCTACTGCGGCTTGCAGTTTAGGATCGTTAACCGCTAATTTATTGGCCATTCCACCGCCCCAGCAAAAGCCAACACAACCTACTTTACCATTACCATCTTTCCGCTTACGTAAGTAATCCAGTCCCCTTAAATAGTTCTGCAGGTTTTTTTCAGGATCTAATTTACCGATCAGCTCACGTCCTTTATCTTCGTCTGCCGGCGTTCCACCAAGCGGCGAAAGGGCATCAACGCCTAACGCCAAGAAACCTTCAGTAGCAACACGTTTGGTTACGTCAATAATATGTGGATTTAAACCCCTGTTTTCATGGATAACCAATACGGAGCCCAAATTCTTTTTACCTTTTAGCTTAGCTAAAACTGCTTTCATTTCACCTTCAACACCCATATAGGTAATATTCTCCACTTCGATATCATCACGGTTAAAATCTGCAGCAGCGGCATAATTATTCTCCAGCATTGGCAGGATAGTCATGGCTAATGCTGTGCTGCCAGCCAGGAGGGCCAGCTTTTTCATAAAATCTTTTCGGCTTAAATTGCTGTGGGTATACTCATCGTAAAGGTTAATTATTTTCTGATCCATCTTATTGATTTTTGAAATTGCTATACAAGATAAAAAAGCATGTCGAGATTAAGGCCGCATTGCCTAAAAGTTACAATACGTGTCTTCCCATTTTTTGATCAACGCTACGCGGTGTTTTGTGTATCGGGGGGTTAAAAAAACATTTGACCAATCATCGTAATTGTCATAAAAGAACTTTAAAAAGAAAATATGGAAGGTAATACCCAGATAAGTAATTGCTTTTAATTCATCATTTGTTAACGGTCTGACTTTTTGGTAGGCATTTAAAAATGTATTGAAATCCTTCTCTGCCTGTTCTTTGGAAATTAGGTTATTCAGCTGATGGAAGAAATAATGGTTAAGGAACGACATCAAGTCGTTAATCAAATAACCTTGTCCTGCGAAATCGAAATCAAAAAAGGTGATTTTCCCCTTTTCATCAAAGTGGAAATTTTTCGGGAAGAAATCATAATGACAATAACCATAACTGAATGTTGAAGTATCGAATTCTTTAAACTTTTGAACTACTTTTTCTGAAACGTTTCTTAAGTACTCATATTCTTCCTTCATTTCCGAAAAATGGGGTTCGAGATCTTTTAAAGGCTCAAACAGGGTAGTTTCGAAATTGAATATCGGCCGCGGATTGCTTAGTTTTATTGATGAAGTACTTTGATGTAATTTAGCCATATCATGCCCCAATTGAATGAGGTGCTGGTCCTCGAGGTCTAAAACCACTTTCCCTTCTGCAAAAGAAAATAGGATACCATTTCTTAAACCCTCAATAGCATTAAACTGTTGAATCTGTTTTCCTTCCACATCCCTGATTGGATAAGAAACTGAATTTCCATTTGCGCTTAAAATGTTTAATAATTCTACTTCAGCTTCAATTTCGTTGCGCTTACGGTGTGCATCGCGGTAAATTTTGAAGATATATTTCTGGTTCTGATTTTCCAGGATATAGGTGTCGCTTACATTTCTGATGAGTAACCGGCAGGTTGTAGATGAATCTAGCCGATAAGCTTCAATTAAATAATCTTTTAATACAGCTGCTGATAAAGTAGAATATTGCGCGGGAAAGAAATTTTGCATGGAAATAAAGTTATTGGGGCGCTAAATATAAATTTTTAAATCGAAATCCTATCCCAGCTTGTTCAATCAGATTAAAACTAAATGCTGTTAATCCGCTATATCAAGTAATTGCTTAATCGTACGCTTATAATTTTTACCGACAGGAACTTCCTGGCCATTCTTAAGTACAATGGTACCGCCTTCCAAATAGTCGACATACTTTTTATTCAGTATAAAGGATTTATGGATGCGGACGAAATCTGCTGATACCTGATCTTCAAAACTGGCTAACGTCCTGGGCGTTAGCAGAAAATCACCGTTTTTCCAAACTTTTACATAATTACCCAGGCTTTCCAGGTATTGTATTTCGTCTAGTTTAATCAGGATGTGCTTTTTGTCAACCTTGATAGCGATTTGTCCTTTGTTTTTTTGTGCTGGTTTTTCAATCGAAGCAGGTTTAGCTTTTTGCCTTTGAAGGTTGTGTAATTCAAGCGCACGGTTTACTGCTTTGATAAAACGATCGAGCCTAAAGGGTTTTAAAAGATAATCGCAAACGGCCAGATCAAAACCTGCTAAAGCATATTCTTCGTACGCAGAGGTGATGACCACTAAAGGTTTATGCGCTAAAGTCTTTAAAAAATCCAAACCATTTAGCTTTGGCATCCGAATATCCAGAAAAATGAGATCTACTGGTTGTTTACTTAAAAAATCTAATGCTGCTGTAGCACGATAACAACTGCCAACGATGTTAATAAAAGGAATATCTTTTGCATACTCCATAATTACACCATGAGCAAGCGGTTCATCATCTACTATCAAACAACGTAAGCTCATGTTAGCTGAAGTTTAAGTTCTGCCTTAAAGATATGATCCATGGAGGTGATATGCAAGGTATAATGGTTAGGATAAAGTAATTCGAGTCTCTTTCTCAAATTATCAATCCCAATCCCTTTATGATCGGTCTTTTCTTCAGGATCAAACGAATTTTCACAGGAGAAAAAGAGAACGGTATGGTTAGCAGTTAGTGTTAGTTTTAGAGAAGCTTCGTTTTCAGCAGGTTCAATACCATGTTTAAATGCATTCTCTACAAATACAATCAGCAAAAGAGGAACAACCTCTATCTGATCATCGGTAACCTGTTTATCAAATTCAAAATTTAAGTTTTTTTGCAAACGGATTTTTTGCAATTGAATGTAATCATTAATATAGTCAATTTCCTGCGAAAGCTTAACTGATTTTTCCTGCCCTTTATAAATTGTATAGCGCATCAGTTCTGATAATTGTAAAATACTTTCGGGCGTTTTAGCTGATTTTTGCAAACTTAAAGCATAAAGGTTGTTCAGCGTATTAAAGAAAAAATGAGGATTAAGTTGTTGTTTTAACAAGTCAAGTTCATGTTGCGATTTTTCCTTCTCTAAAGAAAGGATTTTGTTATTCTGTTTGCCCCATTGCAGGGCCAAAACTACTGGTAAACTGATGAGCATGATGGCAAGGGCGCCGAATGCATTTTCAAGTTCAAATGGATTAGTTTCGAAAATGCTCCGCCCGAAAAACGTATTAATGGGTAGTGAAATTAACAATTGAGCCAATAGGGGATACAGCAATGCAATGGTTGTAGAAAGTGCTAACAAATAAATTAAAAGCCCTTTTTCTTTGAGGATTTTAGATACCAGTAAACGGCTATTGACCAAAAAAAGCAGGTATCCGCATAAGTACATGATCAGAAATTGTGAAAAGAAGCTTAAAAATGTTCCAATATTAAACCAAAGTGCTTTTAAGTTGAACTCGAAACCTACTAAATGGAAACCATCTCGCTGGTAAATGGGGTTGTCTAAACTTGAAACGGCCATTATGGAAATGGTTGCAGCAAGTAAAATAATGGTGATGAGTACTGCATTTTCCAGGCCAATTTTTTTGATCCATTTAATGTACTTCACTTTTTTCTGGTAATACTGATTGGCAATTAACATCATTTCGAGGGAAGTTGCTGCCAAAGCTGTTGAAATAAATACAGTATGGTTAAGCCTCGCGATTTGCAGGTAAAATGCAAGATCCGTAAAAAGCGGAAGCAGGATAAAGAAGCAAGTACACCAGCAGGCAACGTATTGTTTTTGGGTTAGGGCGTTTTTTAGTCTGATTTTAAAAAAAGAAAAAACAAGTACAGGAAGCAAACAAAAACCCAAGGCCAAAATGCAGCTTGAATAGTTAAGCCAAATTTTGCTGGTTAAATTGTAAGTATTCAATATGGCTATCCATAACAATAGACCGATATTTAGGAAAAAATCCTGGTATTTATAACTGAAGTTTAAATTCTTTGTATTGAGCATTTTGTATTAATGTATCCGTGAGTTTACATACTATTTGTTCGTGGAGACACGAACCGGGGCGATAATATTTTTTGTTTTTAATCTTTCCATTGCCGTGGTCTGTGTCCTCACAGACCACCTTTATCTTACTTCTTTAAAATTAAAAAACTTTCCAGGATGCCTGAAATTTAGATGATGAACGGTATGTTTTCGATGATGAAGGAAAATTCCGTTTCGTGGTGACACGAACCGGGGCGATAGCAGCTTGCTAAAATCTAGGTGTTTAAAGGCATGTTTTTCATGATGAAAGGAATATCAGGTTATTTTTTTCTTTCGTCATCATTTCTGCTTCCTTTGTCACTTAAATTTAACAGACCGGTTTCATCAGCCTAATTTGCGGCCATCTTAATTATTTAATATGGTACGGCTTAAAATACAGCAACTTACAAAATCTTATCAAAATGGGGTGAAGGCCCTCGATGATGTTACGCTAAATATTGCAAATGGTATGTTTGGCTTGTTGGGCCCTAATGGAGCAGGTAAATCTTCACTGATGCGTACGCTTGCCACCTTACAACTGCCAGATGCTGGTTGGGTTCATTTTGATGGAAATGATGTGTTGCAGAATCCCCAGGAGATGCGTAACAGATTGGGATATCTGCCACAGGATTTTGGGGTATATCCTAATATTTCAGCTATAGATTTATTAAATCATCTTGCGATTTTAAAAGGACTGCAAAATAAGAGTGAACGACGGGAACAGGTGACTTCACTACTGCAACAGACCAATTTGTTTGAGGTTAGGAAGAGAGCTGTAAGTACTTTTTCTGGAGGTATGCGGCAGCGTTTCGGAATTGCACAGGCTTTATTGGGTAACCCGCAGTTGATTATTGTTGATGAACCCACTGCAGGGCTTGATCCACAGGAAAGGAATAGGTTCCACGATCTGTTAAGTGAAATTGGTACCAATCGGGTGGTCATCCTGTCTACGCATATTGTGGAAGATGTGAATGACCTATGTGCTGAAATGGCAGTGATGGCTAATGGAAAGTTGATTTTACAGGGTAAACCTTCAGAACTGACCGAAAAATTAGATGGAAAAATCTGGCGGAAGGCAATTGATAAGATTGATCTGGCTCAATATTCATCCATTTTTAATGTCATTTCTACCAAGGTTATTTCGGGTAAGTTGCATTTATTTGTGCTGGCAGATCAATTACCCGCAATCGGTTTCGCATCTGTTTATCCAGGTTTGGAAGAGGTTTATTTTTCTTCATTATTTAGTGAGGTCAATTCAAAGATGGAGGCAAGGAGATGATAACAGATTTACTAAAATTTGAGCTGAAGTATCATTTCGGGCAGATATCCTTTAGAGCTGCAGCACTTTTGTTTTTTATACTGGGCTACTTTTGTGTAGTAAAGGGCGGATTTGGCTCAGAAGAAGTTCATAAAAATTCACCATTTGTCATCACCAACATCATTGCTCTGCTCTCACTCTTCTCAATTTTTTCAGCTACATTATTTAGTGCGAACGTGGTGCTTCGAGATAGTATGTATAAAATGGAAGCAGTTGTTTTTACCACCTCAATTAAAAAACGACCTTATTTTGGCATCAGGTTATTGGGCCTGATCATCGCAGTTTTTAGCTTATTGGTGCTGGTAGCGCTTGGGATTTATGTAGGTTCTTTATCTATTAATGAAGATCGCCTGGGTATCTTTAACACGAGTTACTATTTACAGCCGCTTTTAGTTTTTGCTTTGCCAAATGTGCTATTTTCAGCAGGAATTTTATTTTGTACCGCCATATTAACCAAAAGTGTAAGGGCAATTTATGTAGTTGGCGTATTGATTTACATTTTATACCTGCTGGCTTCGATATTAGGCAATTCACCATTATTGGCCACTTCGACAATGAAGGCAGGGAGTGCTGATATTTTGCCCTTACTTTTAGATCCTTTTGCTTTGGCTTCGTTTTTCGGCGAAACGAGAACATGGACTATTCTGCAACGAAATCACCAGTTATTTCCTCTTGAAGGTGCATTTTTATTCAACAGAATCCTTTGGACTTGTGTTACAAGTCTGCTAATTGTACTGAGCTATCACTTATTCAGTTTTAGGCTAACACAACAGCAACAGTTAAAGGTAAAGGCAGATAAAATGGCATACGCTGCTTTGATTCCTTATCAGCCTTTAATAGTTTTACCAGTTGGTATCTCTTATTATTTCAGGACCTTTAAAGCCCAGTTCAGATTAGAAATGGTCTTCCTGTTTAAAAATATACCCATCATGGTCATGCTGTTGCTGTGGGTATTTTTGTTCGGCATAGAGTTAAAAGATAGGCTATTTAGCGGTATTTATGGCATTCATACTTATCCGGCAACAGGCATTATTATCGAAGAAATACGCTCCATGAAATTTGGACTAATTTTAATTATTTTTTATGCTGCAGAAAGTATTTGCAGGGAAAAATCGGTCAATATTTATTCACTCATTTACAGCAGTCCCGTTCCAAATTCGGCATTATGGATGGCAAAAACCCTGAGCCTTTTTGGCCTTGTTTTGGTCCTCGTAACCTTAAATATTGGAATTGGTATTTTTTTGCAGCTTACCCATGGTTATTTCCAGGTCGAATTGCCTTCCTATTTATCTTTATACTATTATAGCGCCTTTCCTTTGTTGCTTTTTGTGGTGCTCATTGTTTTTATTCAAACTTTAAGTACAAATAAATATTTAGGCATGTTACTCAACATGATTATTGTATTCCTGATCATTTATGCCGAACGCTTTGGGCTGGAACATTATCTTTTTCGCTTTGCTACCGTTCCAGATCTCCAGCATTCTTATTTTAATGGTTTTGGATATTATGCTGTTGCATTTAATTGGTATATGCTCTACTGGTTGGCCTTTACAACTGTTATTGCTGTGTTAACCATTGGATTATGGCAGCGTTTAGTTGAAATGAAGATTACAGCAAGATTCAGATCAATGGGATTGGCTTTGAAGCAACATAAATGGATTGCCGTCCTGGCATTATTAATCTGGATTTTCTGTGCTGCTTTTATTTATGACCAAACCAATCTTATTGGAAAATATAAAAATAAACAAGCCCGATTAAACTGGCGCCTGGCTTATGAACTGAAATATAAATCCTGGGCTAACCTCCCTCAACCTGTGATCAAAACCGTTAAAACCAATGTGGATTTATATCCAGACGAAGGAAAATATACCGTTCGGGGAACGTATTTGCTTAAAAATGACACAAATAAGCCAATTTCCAAAATATGGACTTCTGTTGATCCCGCTGTTCACTCATTTTTCGTAAGCACTGCCGGGATTAAAAGAAGCGAAAGGGATAAGTTTTTTAATCAACAGTTTTTGATGCTAACAACACCATTGCAGCCTGGTCAGGAAATTTTGATGAATTTTTCTATGGAGGTTATCAGAAACGGATTTATCCCATTCGATACGGAGAATTCGGTTGTGAACAATGGTACTTATGTCGAATTAGAGAAATTTATACCACAATTGGGCTACTGTTATCACTTTGAAAGTGATGATAAACAGGAACGGAAAAAAGCAGCCCTTCCTGAAATTCCCACGAAGCCACTATTGAACAATAGGTACTATCTGGTCGATTATGAAACAACTATTTCTACCAATATTGATCAGTACGTGGTTACTGTGGGGGAGTTGCAGCGCAGTTGGCATGCCAATAACCGGCAATACTTCAAATACAAAACAGCTGCACCAATTAACTTTATGTTTGCACTAAGTAGTGCAAAATACGCTTTGAAAAAACAAAACTATAAGGGGATTGATTTAAGTATTTATTATCAGCCTGGGCAGGAATATAACCTAAAAAGTATGTATAAAGCGCTTAGAGATGCTTTAGATTACAGCAACTCAAATTTTGCAAAATATCAGTTTAAACAATTAACCATTGCAGAAATACCACAATATAAAGGAGCTGCTACGGCATATCCAGGCCTGATTTTCAGTGCAGAGAATATAAATTTTCTGGGCAATTATAGTCAGAGCGGTGCTATTAATCAAAGTTATGCCATTGCTGCGCATGAAACGTCACACCAGTGGTGGGGCAATATACTCGCTCCTGCAGATGGTGCAGGTTATGCCATGCTCACCGAATCGCTGGCTAAATACACCGAAAATGTATTAATTGAAAAAACTTTTGGTAAAATGTATTTGCGAAAGTATCTCACTTATGATAAGGACCTCTACTTTTTGAATCGGAATATTGATCAAGAAGAATTGCCTCTGGCCAAAACTTTAGATCAATCATATGTGCATTACCAAAAGGGTGGCTTAACGATGTATGCAATAAAAGAGACGATGGGTGAGCAGCAATTTAATGCAGTTCTGCATCAATTAATTTTGGAACATCAATACCCTAAACCTAAAGCAACAGCTGCCGATCTTGTAAATACACTTTTGAAGCAGGCTCAACCTAAAGATAAAAAATTTATCAACGATTGTTTTAATGAGGTAGTGACTTACGATCTTGGTGTAAAAGTAATTAACTGTAAAGTTCTGAAAAATGGAAAATATCAGGTTGATCTGTTGTTAGATGCTGAAAGGTTAAGTAAAGGCAGTAGGCAATTACCTGATCTGAAGATAGACCTGGCCTGCTTTGATGCCTTGGAAATGGATTGGAAATCAAATACAAAACCAGTTTATTTTCAAAAAGTTCACATCACTAAAAATATAACCAGGCTTTCGATTATAGTTAACTACAAACCAAAAACGGTAGCAATTGATCCTTATGGATATATATTGGATGAAAATAGAAGCGATAACCTAAGGGTGATTGATTAGGGAGGGATTCTGATTCGAAGATTCGTCCTGCTGAACCTGTTTCAGCATCTATATAGAAATGATCCTAAACAAAACCCTGAAACACCCGTCCGACTGGCCGGGCGGAAGTACTGGGTGACGATTTTCGGTAGATTTGTTTATGCCGCGTATCCGTCCTTTGGATCATAATGGAGAAATCTTTTAATATAGTATAAAGACATCTCCTCGCCTGTAAGGACTGGTCAATCCGGACAGGCAGGCACTTCGCTTTGCTTCGGTCGAGGATGATTTATCTATTGGAATCTGTGAACGATAGGCCGTTTGTGATCCGTTATTTCGCAAGATGTTACTAAAAACTATATTTACGACGCCTCCGCATATTTTTTAAAGTTATCCAAAATGGCCTGCCAGCCGTCACGTTGCATTTCTACAGGGTGTGTAGATTCAGTATCAAAAGTTTCCGTAATCCTGGTTTTTTCGCCCAATGCATCAAAAACAATACTTACTGTTCTGTTATCTTCAATACGATAGTCGATTTTTTGATGCTCATCAACCGTAGTATAAGTTCCAACAAAATCAAAGCTTGCGCTTCCATCTTTTGCTGCCATGGTATTCTTAAATTTGCCATCAACTTTTAAATCATTTTCAGCATAAGGGGTATGCCAATCGGGAGAAGCGAAGCTCCATCTGGTAATGTGATCCGGGTTGTTCCAAAACTCCCAAACTTTTTCTATTGGTGCATTTACTATAGTTTGTACGGTGATTGATGTACTATTTTCCATTTTTAGCGGTTTAAATCTATAAAATAAAGTTAAAGGAACTTTCGCATTTTGTAAAGTACAAAGGCGATAAAGTAAGGGGCCAGAATACTTCTCCAAAACAGAGCTTTTTTCGTCGTTAAGAGAGCTTGTTAAATTCCAATCATTTACGATGTATAAGTCCATTTAAGTTGATATGGCTTCATACATCTAGTTAATGGCTATTCATAAAGGTCTTTCTGTCAACAATAATTTCTAAAATGGGCGTTTGCGGCAAAGAAAAATTCAATTAATGGATGTCATAATAAACAAAGGTAACCGTATCTTTAGACATTAAACCGCTCACGTTTCCACCTGTATAAACCGCTTTATAACTCGATCCTTTTTTCAGGTCATACGCTTTAAGCAAATCGGCATTAGCCACTAGGCTGTCACCTGGCTTTACTTGCGTGTAACTAGAGGCAGGAGGGGGCATCACTCTTTTAGCCATTGCGCCTTTATATTGAGCTTCTTCTCCTTTTTCATTGGTAATACTTAAATAACTGCTTATTAAAGGTTCGAATGGCGTGTGCCAGATACAGAATTTTTTAGCAATATTGGTATTGTTAAGCACTACAAATCTCAATAATAACGGTTCGCCGTTAATTACATTGCCATTTATTTTTAGTTTGACTTCCAGTGAATCGCTTTTCTGGGCAGCAGTCTGACTGATACTTTCACTTTTCGTGGTCGCCGTATTTCTGGTGGCTTCGCTACAGGCCGAAAATAAGACCACAAGTGCGGGGATAATTAATCTGATGTTTTTCATGAGCTGTTTTGTTTGTATAAGCAAATAAGATTTAATATTGTTTGATCGAAACTGACTAAACTAAAACGATTAAGTACTCTAATAATCATTTTGTGAGTAAAAAGCAGATAATGCACTTTGACACTAAGCGCAAGATTGTAATTTATTTCCAGCAAAACTTTTAGGAACTATTGTCGTTAACTTATGGTAGCAATTTTTTCATGGAGTGCAATTTGTTGCAGCTATTGTTATTTCTTCCCACTTTCCGTTTAAAATCGTGTTTACTTATCCGATTGTTATCGGATCGGGGCTGGATGGCACAATCAGCAAGGAAATTATAGGCTTGGCTGTTTAATCAAAATTTAAATATTTATCCAGGATTAATAGTTTGTGCAGTAACCTTTGTTTAATAAACCCGGTAGGAGCGGGCATCCCGATTTAGCTGCTGTTAATCTTGTTTCAAAGGTCTATCGGGATAAAGCGGATAACGGGACTATTGGCTCCGAAAAGCTACTGAACGATCATTTTCAAAAAAATAAATAATAGTTTATCGCAATTTTTTAAGGAGCTCAATAACCATAACCAGTAATTTCATAAATTTAACATGCTATTATAATTATTATTAAAAATCATTCATGAAAAAAACTCTCCTTATCATTGCCTGTTTGTTTTTGTGTAGCCACGTTATAAATGCTGCGGAAGTAGATACTGCGTTGACCTACAGCAATTCGATGAAAAAAAATATCAAGGCAGTAGTGATTAAACCTGAAAGCTATAAATCAGGAAAAGCTTTTCCGGTAGTTTACCTGCTTCATGGAGCAGGGGGAAGCTATGCAGAATGGGCTAAAAAAGTGCCAGGAATAAAAAGTCTGGTTGACCAATATCAATTCATTATAGTGTGTCCTGACGGTAATGTAACCAGTTGGTATTTTGATAGTCCGGTGGATCCGGCATGGAAATATGAAACCTATGTCGCCTACGAATTGGTAAGCTATATTGATGCTCATTATAAAACCATTGCCGAAAAAAGGGGGCGGGCAATTACGGGTTTGAGTATGGGCGGACATGGCGCATTGTATCTGGCTATTAAACATCAGGATGTTTATGGTGCTGTTGGCAGCATGAGTGGAGGTGTAGATATTAAACCTTTTCCGAACGGATGGGATATTTCGAAAAGATTGGGTAAGCAGGATAAATTTCCGGAACGCTGGAAACAAAATAGTGTGATTGATATGATTTACTTGATTAAACCTGGATCATTGGCCATTGCCATTGAATGTGGTGTTGACGATTTTTTTTATAAAATGAACGTGCGCCTTCATGATGAACTTTCGTACCACAATATTCAGCACGATTTTACAACCAGGCCTGGTGTACATAACTGGGATTACTGGGCAAACGCCATTAAATTTCAAAGTGTTTTTTTAAGTAATTATTTTAATCAAAAGCCTTAAGTATGCCGTTGGCAAATGGCTGATTAGTTTTTTCTTTCTTTTTGATCCGGCAATATTTTATCATAAATATTCCAATTTTAAGGTTTCTTGTATAGTTTTAATCATATCTGTTGGATTTAAATTGACACATCCTACACCCAAAAATTAACTTTTAGATTACATACAAACTAAAGAGTTACTCTATTTTTGGTCTTTCTTGAAATCTTATTTACAAAACAGGAAACGAAGATTTAAAACCAAAATGAAATACTTAGTCAAAGAAATCAGTGAAGGAAATTGCGATATTACATTATTGCCTGAGAACCTGAATGATAGAAATCTTTTAGCAGAAACTACAAAGGGGGTGCAAAACGATGACCAGGCAACAATCCAATCGCATTATGAACATGCATTGAAAAATGAAGTTCATGGCAATGCCGCATTTGTTTCGTTAAACAGCGAGCAAAGTAATTATCCAAAAAGAGTAAATGTGAATTACCAGATTGTTTTAAGCTAAAAGCCTGGTTTATTGAAAAAGGGAGTGCTTTTTAGCACTCCCTTTTTAACTACATAGGTACATTACGCTTGATGGTATCCCTTTTTAGGGTATCCCTTTTCATCGTATCGCGTTTCTTGGGTTCCTGCTTTTGTTTAGACTTTTTCTCAGTTCTCTTTTTTGTGGTGTCTTGGCGGGTTTGTGCAAAAGTGCCAAAACTGAACACTGATAGCAACAATAATAAAATGATGTTTTTCATAATGATAGATTTTTTATTAAAAAGCAATACCAGCTTTAGTAAAGTTTGACTAAATAGGTGAATAATCAGATTTTTAACTCCATTTGATCAAAACAGGTATTTATACTTGGCTTTATGTTAAATACGTGTTTTAATAATCGTACCAGCTTATTGTAGATATCTATATTTCCACATCAGTTACGGCCAGGAAACAGACCACTCATCAAATCCCATTAAACCCTTTTTATCGTCATCTTTATTTTTTTTATCCTCTGCATCCTTTTTGCTGGTTTTTTTATAACCTGCTAAAGGATCAATCTGCCAGTCCTCCTGATCATCAGTCTGATCAGCTTTTGAACTTTTTATATCTGATGTACCATTTTTTCTTTCCATGATATTAATTCCTGTTTTAAGCTAGGTATCGTAACTATGGTATCCATTTTTGCCCACTTAAAGCAATGTGCGTATCGCTATAATACCAGGTTTAGCTTACATTTTTAGCTATAGTTAGCTATGATCTAATACCTTAACGGTAAATGCGCAAGTATTTTTTTAAACTTTGGCGTGCCTGATAAATATGGGTTTTCACTGTTCCCAACGGGATGTTGAGTTCAAGTGCAATCTCATCGTAACTGTACCCTTCGAAATATCGCTGAAATGCTGCTCTGTAATCTGCCCGGAGTGTATTCATTGCCTTTTGTATGTCCTCCAGTACCATTTTGGTTTCTGAAAGGTTTTTAACAGGACTGTTTGTCAGTTTCTGATCGTAAAGGCAATCGTCACTTTCCCAAATGGCGGTGCGTCTTTTTTGCTTGCAACAGTTGTTGTAAAAGGTGTTTTTCATGATGACGTACAACCAGCCCCTGATGTTGGTACCCTCGGCGAAGCTACTACAAGATCCAACCGCTTTGATCAGGGTATCCTGTACCAGATCTTTTGCATCATCTTCATCAGCTGTAAGTTTAAGGGCTTGTGCCAGTAATGACTGTTTGTGATATTCTGCTGCCACGCAGAAATTCTCTTGTTCCATGATCTTTTTCTTTTAATAACCGGTTTGACAAGTGTTCAGCCAGTGAACGTTTATTACCTTAAAAGAACCACCTTATTTTTTTTTGGTTTTGCACATTAGCTGGCTGTTTTAATAATGGGTATTAACAACATTAAGTGCGCGTATTATCCGTACTACTAAACCGTATAAATGATATGGAAATATAGAGAGTTATCCAAATGGCGGAAAAAATGGCTTTCATAGCCATTGTTGTCGCCATTAACGTAGCTATTGATACATAGCTGTGGCCAATCATTTATCCGAAATTAAGCGGTGATATGTTATACAAAAAATGTTGGGCAAACAATGGTCATAATACAATTAAATAAATCCTGATCTGTGAAGCGCGTAAAGCAAATTCCGATAACTTTGGAGGTATTAAAACATTCAGGCAGTTTCATAGATAAAATCACTTCATTTGTTCTATAGGTTTTGGGAGTAATGTTTTAAGGCCAGTTATTTTTTAGATGATTGGAAAAATAAGATCTGAACTTATAGTCGATAGCGACTTAATAAAAAGCGCTTTGATGAAAGATTGATTAGACCATGTCATTATTGTGATTTAATATTCAATACGTTAATTTCATGATCTTAAAAGGAAGACCCTGAAATAAATTACCTTCGGTGAGCTCGCTAAGGCTCGGTTCAGGGTGACGATACCTTGAAGTAAGCCGGTTTAGCTTCAAAATGGATAATATTTTTATAGGACTAAGATGCCTAATAAAATGCGACGCATCCAATCAATTTAAATAACCATTGACCACAGCAAAACGGATTAGTGATGCGGTGTTTTTAGACCCTGTTTTATCAATTAGCATCTGGCGGTGCCCCTCGATTGTGCGTTTACTTAAGAATAATTTATCAGCCATTTCCTGATTGGTGTAACCTTCTGCAACCAGGTGTAAAACTTCAATTTCCCTCATGGAAAGATCCACCTGGGTTTCCTCTTGTTCTGATTGGGCAGACGTTTCATGGATAAAACGGTTAAGCATTGTTTCGGTCAACTCTACGCAAAGATACTTCGCTCCGCCGGCAACAGTTTTAAGCGCAAAGAGCATCTCGCTTTCATTTACATTTTTTAAAATATAGCCATAGCTTCCTTCCATAAATGCCTGCTTCACATATTTTTCATGATCCAGCATAGAAAGGATCACTACTTTAATATCGGGATGTGATGATTTAATGGCTTTTATCAAACTGATACCGTCCATTTCTGGCATATTGATGTCGGCAAGTACAATGTCGGGAATCAATCCAGATGCAATGTGTTCCAATACCCGGTTACCATCATCAGCTTCAGCAATCACTTCAATATCAGCCTGCGATTCAAGTAACATTTTAATCCCGTTTCTTACCAGGTTATGATCCTCCGCAAGGATTATTTTTAATTTGTTCATATATATTACAGTTGATATAACTTAAATTGATTATGACCGTATGTGAAATATTAATCCGCTATTGGCAATAGTAAATGGTTTTACTTAGGCGCTGCTATTTAATTGGTATGCACCACTGTTTCGCTCGGCTACCTTTCCGGTAATTATTGATCAGGTTTTTTCTTAATCAATCCATTTTCCTTCGTTATCACCTTTTGGATATATTATAGAACTGCCCGTTCTGCTTAAAAGTTTTGATTGATGATTGGAGCGGGGTAACTTGTTGGTTTTAGATGTCATATGATGGATATAAAAACAGTTTTAATTATTCGTGAAAACATCACAGACTATTTACCTGTTGTATAATAAATATGTAGTCATTATGAAAGAAGATGATAAAAACAATAATCTTGCTGATCCAAAAGCAGATCATACGGCAGAAAATTCAAATATGCCCGATAATCAGGTTCCCCGCCATCAAAGCAATGATAGCAGTGAATTAGAAAAAGTGAAAGACGGAGCAGGTATGCTTGGCCGCGAAATGGGCGAAGGAGATTACGGTGCTGAAGAGGCAAGGGCAGATCCGGAAAAGGGTAATCCTGGAGAAGCAGGAAACATGCCCAATTCCACTTCAAATAATGACACTGAAAAGAATGATTGACTAGCTGATGGCAAAAATTGAAAGCTATGAAGGTTAAGCACACATTAATGCTTAACCTTTTTTATGTTACGAATTAATCAAATATAGAAAAATGCCGGCTGGTAGGTTCATGGATTAACGCCTTAATTTTAACTTAGGCAAAAATAAGAAGGCATACCAAGAACATGATCTGGGCTTTTAAACATTGAGTTTGGATATCACAGAATTGCTTAATAAGGTGAGTCGGATGGCTTAGTAAAATGATACCTATGAAATTTGATTTTCCTACAACTCCAGCTTGTAAAACAGGAAATTCTATCATTATTTTGTTAACTTGTAAGCTAACTCTATCCCTATGCCTACAGGAATTTATTATTTAGTCTACACGAGCATAGCCTCGCGCCTTATGAGCGATGGGGATCTTTTATTTCTTTTAGCGCAATCACGGCGTAACAATACGTCGCTCGGGTTGACGGGGATGTTGCTTTATATGGAAGGAAGATTCATCACCAAAACCGAAGGCCGATTTATTCAGTTCCTGGAAGGGGAAAAAGAGAAAGTATCCACCATGTACAACAGCATATGTGCTGATGAACGTAACAAAAGTATACTTCTGCTCGGATCGGGTTTTTGGCATAAAAGAAGTTTTCCGGCATGGTCTATGGGCTTCAGTCCGCTAAATGCAGATCAGCATCATAACATCGCTAATTTTTTTCATCTTAATGACGATATCTCTTTGACTAGCCATTTATCGGATGCGAATGAGACTGCCGACTTTCTTCGTTCTTTTTATATTATAAATGTTGATGGAAAAAATTTATAAGTGTGGTTTTATGACTGCAAGTTATTAAAATGACCCTGATATAATCGGTGACCGCCTATGTCTCATTCTAATTCCTAATTTTTGTCGCACTACGCAATACTTTCCTTACTTTATTAACCAGAACCGTATACTCAAAGGGCTTAAACATAATGGCATCCGCATCGCAGACGATCGTTCCTACCTGCGATTCTAACATGGCCGTAATCAACATCACTGGAATATGACTCGTGCTTTGATCTGCTTTGAGATCATTGCAAATATCCCTTCCGTCGTGCGCATCCAAAAGGATATCCATTAAAACCAAGTCAGGACAGAATTGAGCTATTGAAGGTTCAAGCTGTATAGAATGGCAAATCCGTTCAACCTCAAAACCTTCATTTTCCAATACCAATTGGATTACTTCAGCATTACTGAGATCATCATCCACTACAAGAATTTTAGGCATAGGTTTTAGATTTAATTACAATCTAATTTACTGTTATTTTATATAAGATTTAATTTACAAGCAAATTTCGGGGGTTTAACCATTAAAAATCGTTGCAACTACTTACCGGATAAATATACCGATTGCGCTGAAGATTATTTTTTTATTGAAGTATACTGTTTATATCAGTATTACGATATGCAAAGCTTTTTTCATTATAATGAAGTGGGTATAAATACGTATTGGGAGATGTAAATACGTGTATTTTATTCGCAGTAAACAAAACGAAGAAGGGCTTGTCTTGTAGCTAATTAGGCTTATGTTTTATGAAAAAAAATGAATTAAGTGGCAAGCTTGTTCCGGCTGGCAAACTAGTGGTTATTGGTGGTCATGAAAATAAGAATGGCAGGCCCGAAACAGCAATGCAGAAGGAAGGAAATGATCCTTTAGAAGTGCTGGAAGCGGTGATATCACTAAGTGGTAAATCTTCTCCGGTAATTGAAGTAATTACTACCGCTAGTGGGGAACATGAGGAGAGCTTTAGTGATTATCTGAAGATTTTTAACCGCTTAGGGGCAGCAGAGGTGGGGCACATCTTTCACCATAACAGAGGTGAAGTTTTATGCGACGACCTGAAAGAACGTATTGAACGCGCCGATTTGCTTTTTTTTACCGGCGGCGATCAGCTAAAACTTACCTCAATTTACGGTGGTACATCCTTCCTCTATCAGATCAAAGAGCGCTACGTAAAAGGGCCTGTTGTAATTGCAGGTACCAGCGCTGGTGCAATGGCTTTATCCACTCCGATGATCATATCAGGAAATAAAGACAATCAACAACTGGTTGGAGCGGTGAGAATAACAACTGGATTTAGTTTGCTAAAAAATATCTGCGTTGATACCCATTTTGTAGACCGGTCCCGTTTTGTGAGGATGAGCCAGGTGATTGCCACGAATCCAGGTTGTATCGGCATCGGCATTGAAGAAGATACGGCTTTGATTGTTGAGCATGGAAAGGATATCAAGGTAATTGGAAGTGGTGTGGTCATCATCATCGATGGTTTTCATACAAAATCTTCAAACGTGACGGAATATGATAGTGGACAATGCATCAGTATTGCAGATCTGAATGTCAGCATTTTAAAAGACGGTGCAGTATGGGAAATTCCGGCACTTGAGCCCGTTTTCGTTTGATAGAAGCAAAACTATATTTATTTTCATGTTGTTCTTTAAGTAAAAATTTATGATGACAACAAACGTAGATCCGAACGAGGATGAAAACCAAAAAAATGAACATCAATCAGACGTTAGTCCGAATGATGAGGAAAAAGCAGATGATAACGATGTACAACGCGGCCTAACCGGCGAAATTGATGATGAGGAAGATGTAAGCGGCGATCTGGCAGGTAATGCTGGCGGGAATACCTAAACTCATCAATGGGGTTAACTATTATTGCTATGATTCTGCTCACCGAAAAGGAAAACCATTGCGTTTAAGCTAGACGGAAAATAAAAATATTGCCTCTTTTTAAACTTAGGGGGTAAATACGTTCAGCATGGTGCAAACTACCCCTTTTGAATAAAAACGGAACTTTCGTCGCTTTAAACAGCTTAATATTGGGTAACCCTTTAATTCAATATCATATGAAAAAGTACCTATTTATCGCTGTAGTGGCTACAGCAGTTTTAATTTCATGTAATTCAGGCGCCAGATCGGAAGGTGCAGACTCGACCAGCAGTGATACCTCTGTGAGCAACAGTGGCTCCCAGCAGGAAACAGTTGGGCAGGAGGATAGTACAACGAGAGATTCTACAACAACTGATAGCACTTCATCTGGATCCACAACTCCCCAATAGTTAACTGTACATTTCTGCAACGGCGCATGCAGGTGAATATAATTTCATCTGCGTGCGTCTTTATTTAATATGATTTCTCGAACAGTTAATTGACATATTAAATCACCGCTATGAAATTTTATCACTATTGCCCTTCTATGATATTGCTGCTGGTGATGTTTACCAGCTGTGAAAAGCAAACAGGAGATTACAGGTTGGAACGAAATGATTTTTTGTATCCGTTAGCTGCTATAATAGAATATCAGCATGCCCTGGATTTGGAAATAACAAAAGTTCAGGATCATTCGGAATTTGCACCTTATCTTGCACAGAGAAGCGACAGTATGGCAAGGTATATTGCTGAACTACAAGCTATATATCCTCTTCCTGAAGCTGATCTTACTGCGGAGGCGAAAGCGAATCTGTTAAATCTGCAAAACAACCAGGGACCTGGGTACCCTAAATTGCTTTTGCAGTTGGTGATGCAGGCTGATGAGGATTTGATTGGCCTTCATGTTAAAGCTTCAGGACCAGCGGGGTTAAAGGATGTGATATTACGGCAGTGGACTGCAGAAAAACTCCCCATGCTGACCAAACGGCTTGACGCCAGTCAAACATTGTGGCATACCCACTAGCAATGCTATAACGATTTGCTTAGCGGCATGGGTAACTTATAAATGCCAAATCAAACCGATTATTTTTTACAGAGGCTTATTGGTTTTGGCAAGCCAGATGCAGATAAAGTATCGCACACCTGGCTGCCAAATATCTTATCTTTTTCTTCGTGTGAGGTAACTTAATAATACTAAACTAACTACACCTGTTACCAGGATCTTTTTAGTCAATGCTGCACGATTGTATTTCATTTCCGACTTCCATCCTCGTTCGGCAGGTATGTTAGGTATATTGCCGCTTCTAAAATCATCTATAATTCCTTCCCAGGCATTTATACGGTCGGCAAGAATCAAGGGAATCCAGTGCCGGTAGCGGTCTTCGCTATGTTTAAAGGCATAACGGCGTATCATACCACTTAGGCCTGAAGGAGGCGACGCGTTACCAAATACGGCACTTATTGCATGGCGTTCAGTAGATTTAAGTATCTCTACATCAACAGGTTGTTTGGGAGGCTTTTCATATTCCGAACGTTTGTGGTCATCACCGGTATAATTTTTCATCGGATAGGTGGGTTCATTCTGCTCATCGATATCCATGCCCCAGCCGGGAATATTTTTATAATCAAAATTGTTATTTTCCATGTTTTAAGATTTAGTTGATGGGATAAGTACCACCTTGATACATTCATCAAGCTTGGCTGAAAAAATGTGGTAGGCGTCTGATATTTCTTCCAGTGGCACCTTATGGGTAATAAGTCCTTTAGGATCAAGCCTTCCGGCCTGTACATGTTCAATAAGTTTAGGTAGCAGCCGTTTTACCGATGCCTGGTTGGCCCTTAAGGTAATCCCTTTGTTCAGTACATTGCCAATAGGTACATAATTGAATGGCGGACCATAAACACCTACTACCGAAACAATTCCGCCTTTTTTTACCGAATTGATTGCCCACTGCAGCGCAGTGGCGGTGCCAGCCTGCATCAGTGTTACTTTACCGGTAAAAGTTTGGAGGGAATTGCCTACCGCTTCACAGCCTACGCAGTCGATGCAAACATCAGCGCCATACCAGTCAGTGATCTTTTTTAGAAACACTACCGGATCTTCCATGGATTTAAAGTTATAGGCTTCACATTTCGCATAGTTTCTGGCAAATTCCAGTCGATAGTCGATGTGATCGATAATAATCACACGGGCTGCACCGAAAAACCAGGCACATCTCGCTGCCATAATCCCGATTGGTCCGGCTCCAAAAACAACCACGGTATCTCCCTCTTTAATTCCGCCCATTTCTGCCGCCTGGTACCCGGTAGGTACAACATCGGTCAGCAATACAGCATCATCCGGATCCATATCCGGCGGGATTACGGTAGGGCCTATGTTTGCATATGGCACCCGCACATACTCCGCTTGTCCGCCATTAAAGCCTCCTGCTGTGTGCGAGTACCCAAAAATACCACCAACGGCAGTAGCCATCGGGTTTGATTCATGACAATTTCCATAAAGTCCCTGTTTACAGAAATTACATCTTCCACAGGCAATATTAAATGGAACCAGTACCTGGTCTCCGATTTTTACATTCGTAACCAGTGGGCCGATTTCTTCAACAACACCGATAAATTCGTGTCCAAAGGTCGAACCCACACGGGTATCAGGTACCATTCCGTGGTAAAGGTGTAGGTCGGATCCGCAAATGCAGGTACGGGTTACCCTTACAATCGCGTCTTCCGGATGCAGAATTTCAGGCATCGGGCGCTGTTCAGTTCTGACCCTGTAAGGGCCTCGGTAGTTCATTGCTAGCATATTTTCTGGTTTTGTATAAATGATATTATAAGTTTACTTAGCATTGCTGGCGCACGTATCCAAAAAGTTTATTTCTTCGTCTCGCCTTTTTTCGGTTCGCGACCGGCATCAGGCGATACGCCAATTTTGTTGTGTTCCACAGGTTGCCGGGCAGCGTTTTTTTTAAGCCCATCCAGCTGATCCTGATTGCCTGCTCCGCTTATAATATTTTCAGCAGGTTTTCTTACAGGTGTTTTACCTGCATTTACGATCTCCGGACCGTTATTGCTATGTTTTTTTTCCATGTCTTTATTATTAATGCTGAAATAGATTAAGATGCTTTTATATTGAATTTCAGTGTTTTATATGATGGGGCAAGTTGGTAATTATTACAATTGCTTACTTTCCATCCATAATGTTTTGCTCCTTACTTTTTATAAAACCTAAGCGCTTTTATAAAAGTTTAAGTGTTAATTACGTGTTTTTGATGTATTAATACTCGAATTAATAACATGTCTATATCCATTAAACGCCTGGCTTAGCCGGGTATATTGCCTAAGGCAAGCTACATAGTACATTTTTTTTGAATTTTGGAAACTTTAGTCCAGTGAACATGGCTTATCTAAAAAATAAGAATCGGAATGAAAAATTTAAGAAAAGAGTTAGGGATAAAATCTGGTGCTTGGCTGCTATTGGTATGCTTGATGTCGTGTAACACTGCTGATAAGAAGTCTAGTCTGGAAAAAGATAGTGTGGGTGGCGACATGGCCGTGCCTAACCGGGTTGGCGGTTCAGAAACCTATGAAACCAAGCTTGATGAAGCGGCGGCTGATTACCTCAAGCAAATTACACAACTATTGCTCATGGAATATCACCTTTTGGTTCTGCATAAAGACAACAAAGAAGGTAAAACTTCACCCGCGCTGGAGCAGCTAATGAAAATAAACCGCATCAGTTTTAAGCGGATTGAGGACTATGCGGCGAAGAAGCGGGTAATACTACCTTCAGTGCTGCTTGCCGAGGAAAAGATCAGTATAGATTCTTTGAAGGCTTTACCGCGTGCTAACGGCTTAAAGGGAAGTTTAAACCGCTTGAAGATGAATGGTGCGAAACTTTTGAAAACGTTAAAGCTGGCTGCAGATAACCGCGAGCAGGATTTTAAAATTCTGATGAATGAAGAATTTACTTACCAGGAGCAGAAAAACCGCATGATAAGTTCGCTCTAGATGAGGCCGTTAAGCAATCATTTTTTCAGGTCATTTAGGTTATTTACTGCTGGTATCCAGTTATTTTCACCACAGTTCTGACAATTTACTACGGTAGCATCCGGTTTCGAATTTCCGCAGTTGCTACATAGTAGCACTGCGGTATCCCGCCGATGGATTTCGTCAGAAAATTCATCGTCCCATGCTGGAATAATCGACAGCCCCGGAAGGGGCTTTGCCGTTTTTAAGAGACTAAAAGTTCCACCGGCTTCAAAGTATAAACGTTTTACGCTTCCCAGATGGGTTATCCCTTCCTTGCGTAATTGTGCCAGCGCGCGATCCCGGCTCACCCTTGTTAAAAGCATGGCTTTAATGTTTAATACGCCGTCTTTTACAATCATGTTGTACTTATCTTGAGTAATGGATTCGAATTTCTTGTTTTTTGAGGCAATTTTGGCAATCAGTAGCTGAAAGCCTATTAGCACTATAGCAATCACCACTGCAGGTAGAAGTCCCCGATCGGGATTCATGAGTGGTACACCTACGGCAGCGGCCAGGGAGGCTACTGCAGCCATTTCATTTCGGCTGAGCTGAGATGACATGCGTTTACCCATCAAACGCATGGATATCATCAGGATCAGGTAAATTACTGCTGTCCTTAAAATTACTTCTGCATAAAAAGTTAAGGGAATTTCGCCTATCAAAATGCGACGCAGGTCGTTAAGTTTAATTTCGTATTCTTTCATCATGATAATAGTAAAACGGCGTTTCCCCAATCCTGTGCACCGCAGTTGTTGCATGCTTTTCTAACATCTTTTCCAGGTTCAGCGGTTTGGCCGCATTGTTTACAAACTCTTATTTCCTTTTGCTCATCAAATACCATGCTGGTTACTTCATCGGACAGCGGAGTTAGTCGAAGCCCTGGTTTCGCTTTTTTATATTTGAAAATCGAAAAAATACCACAAGCCTCTAGGTATACCCTTTGTACTTCTCCAAGATTATATATTCCATTATTTCTTAATATGGCTAACATCTGCTCTCTGGATATCTTTGTTTTAATCAGCTGGTCTGTTATGATTACGCCATTTTTTACCAATAGCGATTCTTTGCCGTTGGTGAGTAGTTCAATACTGTGTTTTTTTATAGACAGGTAGGTAATCCCCCGCTGGAAAACAAAAGCACAAAAGAGCACCAGTACGCCTTGTAGTATGCCCTTATCGGGGATTTGCATAGGTACTGAAACAATTGCGCCTAAAGTAAGCATCACGGCTAATTCGGAAATGGTGAGTTGTCCGCCCATGCGTTTGCCCATTAGCCGAAGTGTGACGAGCAGAAACAGGTAGATAATTACCGTTCTGATCAGCACCTCTACCAAAAATTCGGCTGGCGTATTACCGAATAATACCCGGTGCCAGTCGCCCCAATGAATTTCTTCTTTTTTCATCTCCTTAAATTTGATTGAAGTTTTCGGGAATCGATGTCTGAACTGAACCGTCGCATGTCCTTAAGCAATTCGTGGTATCGGTCTGGCTCAACATAGCCAATCAGGCTAATAACCTGTCTGCTTACCGAGGCAGCAACGCCGGGGTAGTTTACGAGTACGCCATCTATTTTTAATTTTTGGTTATAATCTGCATCTAATTTCACGTTGCCAACAATAATCTGCTCATTGATATGGTTGATCATATGGATGGTTTTAATTTTGGTTTTTACCAACTGTTTTGACCGTTCAGAGGCGCATTTGCCCCAAATGGCAACGTTGCCGTTAAATACTGTAAACATCAGTCCGGCAAAATTGACATCTTCCTTTGCCTTGCTTACCAGATCAGCTTTGATCTCTTTATCGATGTATTTATGGCCACAGGCTGAAACGAGCATACAGCTGATCATTACAGTAAGGGCAAAAAGGTTAATGATTTTCATCTCTGTAGACTTTAGAATAAAAAGCAGCTTTGCCATGAGGGCATTCCTGATTGGTGAACACTCCGGTAATGCTGCAGGTTTTATGAACAGATAGAAGGCGTACAAATACAAGTGGTACAGGTATTTAATCCTGTTAACGCTTACTTTGAGTAAAGCAGGGGCTTGAAACCATTACGCGTATTTCACTTTGTTTAAACAGGTATTTTTGCATTCAACAAAATAAATTCTGGCAGGGTTATAAATAGAAACAGGAGATTGTGATTTAAACAGCTATAACCTATGGAAGATTTCAATTCTTATTTCAGCAGTGCCTTTTCGGGCAAGAAAATTATCATCACGGGCGGAACTACCGGTATTGGCAGGGCGGCGGCTATTTTGTTAACCTCGCTTGGTGCGCAATGTCTTGTATGCGGGCGTAATCAACATCAGTTAGATGAAACACTTGATGCTATTGCAGCAAAAAATGCCCTTGGCGGCACCGGTATAACGGTTGATCTTTCCTCCCCGGAAGGTATCAGGACCCTTTTTTCGCATGCCGATGAACAACTTGGCGGATTAGATATCCTGATCAATAATGCCGCACTAGGTTTTGGGAGTATAACGGATGGTGAATATGAGGATTGGCAGTATATTCTGAATACCAATCTGCTCGCATATATGGCCTGCAGCAGGGAGGCCATTAACAGGTTCAGGCCTTTGGGTACGGGACAAATCATTAACATCGGTTCAATGAGCGCTGAAGTAAGAGAGGGTGGTAGTGCAGTATATGTGGCTACCAAAGCTGGCATCCAGGGATTTTCGGCCGCCTTGAGAAAGGAAGTCAATCCACTGGGTATCAAAGTTTCGCTGATAGAACCCGGAGCAGTTGATACCGATATGCAAGCTGGAAGCAGTGAGGATAAAATTCAACAGGTAAATAAACAGGAGATGTTACAAGCTGCAGATATAGCCTGGGCCATTGCGTTTTGTATTGCTCAACCGCCTGCATCTGATGTGGTGAACCTGCAGATCCGTCCACACCTGCAACTGATTTAAAAGATTTTAATGCAACTGATCCGGAAAGCAGATCACTGGTATTTCCGAAAATGGCGGGCCATCTAGCTGCTGCCAAATCATAAAAATTAACAGCATATGAGCAATAAAATGAAAGCTGCTTTGAAAAACGCAGCTGGTACCTTCGACGTTCAGGAAGTTGACCGTGTGAAAATACCAGCTGACGACTGGGTTTTGGCCCGTATAACGGTTTCAGGAATCTGTGGCACTGACCTTCGCCACTGGAAAAAGCATGATCCTGACCTTGAATGTAGGATTATGGGGCATGAGCTGGCTGCAGAGGTTGTAGAAATTGGACCCGCAGTTAAAAACGTGAATCCCGGAGATCGGGTGGTGGTGGAAACTGTGTTGGGAGATGGAATTTGCGACTGGTGTAGGGTACAGCAATACAACCTTTGTCCCAACCTTTATAAGGTGAGGATGGAAACGGTCTCCCGGTCTTTTGCAGAGTATATTACGGGCCCGGCTTCCAGGTTTCATTTACTTCCTGACCATGTAAGTGATGAGGAGGCTACCTTACTGGATACTTTTTCTGTGAGTTTGCATGCCCAGCAGCTCAGCGGTCTGCATATTAATGATAAGGTAGCCGTAATCGGTGCAGGTCCGATTGGGCTGGCACAGTTACAGCTGGCAAAGGCATCTGGAGCCGACGTCATTATTTTCGATGTAGTACCATCGTCATTGGCGCTCGCGAAGGCCCTCGGCGCAGACCGAACGGTAAATGTGGAGACAGAAGATGCCCTAAGTTGTGTAATGGAATTTAGTCTCGGACGAGGAACCGATATTACCTTTGAGTGTGCTGGCGGGCCATCTATGCCGCATACCCTTCCCCAGGCAGTTTCTCTTACACGCATTGGAGGCAAAGTGGTCATTGTTGGCGGTTTCGAGGCAGGGATGACCAATATTGAAATGGACTGGCAACATCTGCAAATGGCAGAAATCAAATTAATCCCAAGTGCAAGTTATGCCTTTTGGGATATTTATTCCGAAATGGAAATCTGTCTGGATCTTTTAGCTAAAGGTAAAATCAACGCCAGGAAAATGATCACCCATTCGTTTCCCCTTGATAAAATTAATGAGGCTTTCCAAACTGCTCAGAACAAAAAAGATACTGGCGCAGTGTTCGTTGCCTTAACAATGGCTTAAGCGTGTTAAGCAAAGCACCAATGCCAGGTTTAGTGTAACATGCGGTTGGAGCTGGCGCAATTAGGTATTAGGTCAGGCAGCCCTTATCAACCGTATATCCACGGATAAAATACCCGATTAACGTGTTTAGGTAGGTAAATACCCGTGATGACAAAACTGTTGATCCTTTTTCCTTGTTGCCACCCAAAAACAGGATTCTTATGCAAGAAAAATATGCTCCTATTCCCGGACGTTCTTTTCCGCTTGGCGCGGAATGGGATGGAAAGGGAACCAATTTTGCACTATTGGCAGAAAATGCCGATAGGGTAGAACTTTGTTTATATGATAATGATCTGGAGGAAAATGTCCGGATTGAGCTTGTTAATCGTGACCACCATATTTTTCATTGTTATATCGAAGGAATTCATCCCGGACAGCTTTATGGTTACCGGGTGTATGGCCCTTATGAACCCGAGTGCGGTAAACGTTTTAATCCAAACAAATTGCTTCTAGACCCTTACGCCAAAGCGATATCCGGAGAAATGGTATGGGATGATGCGGTATTTGGCTATCATATAGGTGAAGCAGACGAGGATTTAAGTTTTTCCCTGCTCGACAGTGGTCCATTCGTGCCTAAATCGCTCGTAGTAGATTTAAAATACGATTGGCAAGGCGATACGCTACCGAAAATTCCCTATGGACAGTCGGTGATTTACGAATTGCATGTTAAGGGGTTTAGCAAGCTCAATCCTAAAGTTCCCGAAAACCTCAGGGGAACCTATGCGGGGCTATCACATCCTGCAAGTATTAACTATCTCAAGTCTCTCGGTATAACTGCTGTAGAGCTAATGCCTGTGCATCAGTTTATTTCAGATGGACATCTGCAGGAAAAAGGTCTAAGTAATTACTGGGGTTATAATACCATCGGTTTTTTCGCACCTGAAGGAAAATATTCTTCCTCCGGAACAAATGGTGAGCAGATTCGTGAATTTCGGGATATGGTTAAGGCCATGCACCGCAACGGGATAGAAGTTATTCTGGATGTGGTGTATAATCATACGGCAGAGGGCAACGAAAAAGGACCAACGATCTGTTTTAGAGGAATAGATAATGAAACCTATTACCGTTTGGAAGAAAACCAAAAACGATACTATACCGATTATACCGGGACCGGAAATACATTAGATACACGCTTTCCTGCCGTACTGCGTTTAATTATGGATAGCTTGCGTTTTTGGGTGGAAGAAATGCATGTAGACGGCTTTCGATTTGACCTGGCTTCGGCACTGACCAGGGGATCGGATGAGGTAGATACATTGGGTAATTTTTTAAATATTATTCATCAGGATCCGGTAATATCACGGGTAAAACTCATTGCCGAACCTTGGGATATTAATGAAGATGGTTACCAGGTTGGCCAATTCCCGGCGGGCTGGGCAGAGTGGAACGGCGTATATAGAGATAGTGTGCGCAGATTTTGGAAAGGCGAAAAGGGGATGTTGGGCTGTTTTGCCCAGCGGTTTCTGGGAAGCCCTGACCTATACAGGCAGCGTAACCGGCGACCATCCGCCAGCATCAATTTTGTTACGGCTCATGATGGTTTTACGCTCCACGATCTGGTTAGTTATAACGAAAAGCACAACGAGGCCAACGGTGAGGATAACCATGATGGCGAATCTAATAACGACTCCTGGAACTGTGGGGAAGAAGGTGAAAGCCGTAATATAGCTATTAACACGCTGCGCAAAAAGCAGAAAAGGAATTATATGGCTACACTGCTTTTATCTCAGGGCGTACCGATGATAACAGCTGGTGATGAAATTTCGAAAACCCAAAAGGGTAACAACAACGCATATTGCCAGGACAACGAAATTTCCTGGCTGAACTGGGGCGATGTTGACACTGAAATGTTATCATTTACACAAAAGCTGCTCTTGCTCCGTCAGCGTCACCCCAGTCTGTCGAGAAGGGAATGGATTAAGGATAACCAGATTGCTGAAGATGGCCTGCCGCATATTGCCTGGCTTTCAGCTACGGGTGAGTTAATCAACGATCAAGAATGGGAATTAGATCATGAAAATACCTTGAGGGTTTTTCTCCATGGCGAGGGTATTAGCGGAAAGGATGCAAATGGTAGGGATATTGTTGATAGCCATTTTTTATTAATCTTTAATGGGGGTGAATACGAAACCTGTTTCAGACTTCCCGACATCAGATTTTCCCAAAAATGGGAAATTGCGATTTTTACTGCAACAAAGGAATTAGAAAAAGAAGAATTCTTAGCAGGTGAGGCACTATGCGTAGAGGAAAAAAGTGTTATCGTCTTAAGGGCAGTATCTTAACGTATGTTTAAAACACAAAGGCCTTGCGTATTTCTACGATGATCGATGCGAAATATACCCATTTATCAAAAATCCAAATCCCTTCTCTCTTAGCTATGGTTACTAGATCGAATACTTCCTTTACTTAAACAATTATGGTATGATTACACTTGGTATAAATGCAGTTTTTCATGATTCTGCGGCCTGCATTCTCGAAGATGGAATACTTTTAGCTGCTGCAGAAGATGAACGCTTTACTCATATTAAACATGGCAAACGGCCTATTCCCTTTAATACCTACGAACTTCCTTTTCATGCCATAGATTATTGCTTAAAGGTAGCAGGTATCCATCTAAGGGATGTTGACCATATTGCCTATTCTTTTGATCCGGGCCTGCTTATTGATCAAAACTTAAAAAACCAACCGATATGCGAAATCCCGTTTTATCCGAATAATGCTACTGATGGAACTGCAGGCAATCCCTGGGATAACTTATTTCTTTCTTCGATTTTGCATGCACCAAACCAGTTGGTAGATGGTTATCCGCACCATTTGCAGAAACGTTTTTATGGTTCAAAAACCAGCGATTGGGAGTGGCATTATGTAGATCATCATGCGGCGCATGCGGCAAGTGCGTTTTTTCCATCACCATACCAGGAGGCCGCTATACTTACACTTGATGGACGGGGGGAGGTGGCTTCTACAACCTATGGTGTTGGCAGGGGGACAGAAATGACGAGGATCAATCAGGTAAACCTTCCTCATTCGCTCGGCCTGCTTTATGAACGTCTCACTACCCATCTGGGTTTTCTGCACTCTTCTGATGAATACAAGGTGATGGCACTGGCCTCTTATGGGCAGCCGCGTTTTGCTGACCAGTTCAGGGAGATTATCAACGTGGGCCGAAACGGGCAGTATACCATAAGCGATGAAAATTTAGAAGCAAGATTTGGTGCGAAGAGATTAAAAGATGAACCTTTTACCGCGTTCCATTTTGATCTTGCACGCTCCCTGCAACTGGTATTGGAAGAAACGGTTTTAAAACTGGTGAGCTACCTTCACCAGGTTACACAAGTGCCCAATTTAGTGATGGCTGGCGGCGTAGCTTTAAACTGCGTTTTAAATGCGAGGATAAGAGACCTGGGACCATTCGAAAATGTATGGGTACAGCCAGCGGCAGGCGATTCGGGCACCGCACTTGGCGCCGCGCTATATGTGGATATTAACGAACGTAAAACGCAAAAGCGCGAATTTGTAATGGACCACGTGTATTGGGGCCCTGAATATAGCGATATAGAAATTGAACGGTTTTTAAACTGGGCAAAAGTACCCTTTACAAAAATGGAGGATATCGCAACAGAAACAGCAGCTTTGCTGGCCGATAATCAGATTATCGGGTGGTACCAGGGTAGGATGGAATTTGGCCCCAGGGCATTGGGCAGCAGATCAATACTGGCCTCGCCGATAGATCCCCGTATGCAGGCGATGCTGAATGAAGTGAAAGACCGTGAAGATTTTCGTCCGGTTGCCCCAGTGGTATTGGAAGAAGATGCGCATCTCTGGTTTAAAGATGCAAAGTTTTCGCCTTTTATGCTGTTTATTTACGATGTGCTTAAGGAGAAAGAAGACCAGATCCCTGCGGTGAGGCATACCGACGGTACGGCCCGGGTACAAACCATCAATGAACAGCAACACCCAGAATATTATCGCTTGTTGCGTGCCTTTAAGGAAGTTACAGGCATTCCTGTGCTGATCAATACCTCTTTTAATACATTGGGCAAGCCTATTGTATGCTCACCCAGGGATGCTGTAGAATGTTTCTGGACATCACCTTTTGATGCGCTTATTATAGGATCCTATTTAATTACCAAAACAGATGCACATAAAAATATCGGTAGTCATTCCAACTTACAACAGGTTGAACCTCTTGTTTAACTGTCTGGATGCATTGAATAAACAAACCTTGCCAGGCAGTGATTTTGAAGTTATTGTGGTGAACGATGGCCCCGATAAGGAAATGATCGAAACGATTAACTATCAAAAAGATTATTATAATTTTCAGTTGTTTCCACGCTGTACAGCAGAAAAAAAAGGGCCTGCTGCTGCCCGCAACCTGGGCTGGTTAACGGCCAGCGCACAACTTGTGGCTTTTACCGATGACGATTGCCTGCCGCATGCCGGTTGGCTTAAAGGATTTCTTGATCATCACCATAGCCGGGAATTGGCAGCATACAGTGGTAAAACAATTGTTCCCCTTTATCCTCAACCAACCGACTTTGCCTTGAATACCTCCAGGCTTTCTAAAGCTGATTTTATAACCGCAAACTGCGCCTGTACCAAGGCTGCGCTCTTTAAAACAGGAGGTTTTGATGAACGCTTTGCCATGGCCTGGCGCGAAGATTCGGATCTTGAATTTAAATTGATGCAGGCAAACATCCCCATATTCAGGAATGAAGCTGCGGTGGTTGTTCATCCGGTGCGAGAGGCTGCTTGGGGTGTAAGTTTAAAAGAGCAGTGTAAAGGAATTTATGACGTATTGCTATTTAAAAAATACCCTGAACTTTATCGTCAAAAAATACAGCGTTATCCGATATGGAATTATTATCTGATCGTATTATTGGCTTTACTTAGCCTTTACGCTTTATTGCTGGGTTATCATAGGACTTCAAAATGGAGTGTATCTGCTATGTTGCTTTTGATGACCTGTTTTGCGCTTAAACGACTGCAGAAAACCAGCCGATCGGCTAAACATATCACCGAAATGCTGGTCACTTCGGCAATAATCCCTTTTCTAAGCATCTATTTTCGGATCCGTGGCGTAATCCGCTATAGAAAACTTCTCTTTTAATATGGAGGGGAACATATTGCAGTTAAAAAAAATTGGTATTTTCAGGGCTTTGCAGTTAGGGGATTTGCTGTGCGCCATGCCAGCCATCCAAAACCTTCGTTTGGCTTACCCTAAGGCAGAAATTGTATTTATCGGATTGCCCTCTACCAGGAAGCTAATCGAACGTTATTCTGAACTTTTCGATCGTTTTATCGATTTTTCTGGTTATCCTGGCTTACCTGAAATGCCTTTTGATGAAAAGACTTTCAGCAGATTTTGCAAAAATCTTACCGACGAAGCATTTGATGTGATACTGCAGATGCATGGAAACGGCACAATTGTTAATGAAATGCTAAAGGCTTGCTCGGGTGGAAGCAGGATCGCAGGTTTTGCCCTTAGCTCGAATGAATTGGCAGAAAATCCTTTGTTAATGCCTTATCCAAATTGGGGCCACGAAAGCCTAAGGCATATTGCTTTGATGAAACACCTGGGAATTGCAATTGCTACGAGGGCAGTGTTTTATCCATTATATCAAAATGATTTTGAAAGGTTGGATACATTAGGCGTTGGTGAGCATTATATCTGTATCCATTGTGGCTCAAGGGGTACCTGGCGCCAGTGGCCACCTGATTTTTTTGCCAAACTTGCAGATTATTGCGCCAGGCACGCTTTCCGGATCGTACTTACCGGAACTTCAGAAGAGTTGGAAATTACTAATCAGGTAGCCGCTTTGATGAAAGAAAAACCACTAATTTTGGCTGGTAAAACTGATTTGGGTATGGTTGGGGCATTGCTCAAACGCTCAAAAGGACTAATTTCTAACTGCACAGGCATATCGCATATCGCCGCTGCTCTCCGGGTAAAAAGTGTGGTGATCAGTATGGATGGAGAGCCTGAACGATGGGGACCGATTGATACGACCCGGCATAAAACCATCGACTGGACAAAAACACCAAATTATGCTCTGGTAGAACAGGTGGTTAAAGAGATGCTGTTTCCTGAAGAAGATCATCAAATGCAGCAAATATCGTTTGGGTAGATGGAAATGTTGTGGGCAATGGATAGACTTTTTCAGACTGAAAACGCAAAACCTGGTTATTGCTGAGTTGGGATGAAAGTACGTCATATTCAATTACGCTGTTGGGAACCATCCAGGGGGTGTGCTGGGGGTTCGTTCGTGCATACAAGGCCAGTACGGGTGTACCCACGGCGGCAGCTAGATGCATGGGACCCGTATTTACGCTTATCATAGCCCTTGCCTTTAATATGCAGGCCGCAAATTCCTTCAGGTTAAACAGACCGGCTGCAGGAATAACCGCTTTACCTATTTCTTTCGCAAAGGTTTCAATGATGTCGCTTTCCTTACTATTTCCGCTTAATAAGATAGGAAGACCATATTTTGCTGCTACCAGTTTGGACAGTTTTACCCATTCTGTGTTCGGAAACTGCCGCTTTTCTTCAGAAACACCCATATGAAAAATAAAGAAACCATTCTTTTTTAAACCCAGAACTTTCAATTTATCGTTTGCGGCATCTTTCTGTACTGAAATCCTGATGCGTTGATCTGTAGTATGTGCCCCAATAAAAGTGCAAAGTTTGAGGTCGCGTGCTACCTGATGTCTGATTTCGAAATAAGGCTCCGGATCTGGCAACCAATGGGTGAGCAGGCCGTAAAGGTTTTCCCTGCAATAGGCCGCGCGCAGGGGAATACCTGCCATAAAGGCAATCATTAGAGAAGGGGCGGGGTTCTGACTGGAAACATTAAATAATATACAGCCATCAAAAGCCTGCGCCCGGATAGCAGATACCACATCTGCCAACGCATCGGGAGTTATCGCATCATTTGTTTTCATCCAGGGAAAATCACAACAGATTACCTTTTTTATCCATGGCAGAAGTGCTGAAGCTTCCAATGCCATGTTAGAGGTGAGCAAGGTTATTTCGCATTTAAAACTTTCGCTTAAGGCCCTGATCGCCGGAGCCGACATCAGTAAATCGCCCATATGATCAGGCCGCATTACCAATATCTTCTTACATGATTTCCATTCCATTAATTTATGGCGTTGCTGTTTAATAGGGTGATATTCTGCTGAATCTTGCCAATTATTTTGGTTGTAGACCTGTTCGCTACCGTTGGTAAAAAAACTATTTTACAGCCTATTTCATTCAGTATTTTTTCTTCGGGCAAAAACTTATTGCGATAATCTCCCCCCTTAACAAACACATGTGGCCGTATCCTTTTTAAAAGGGGAATAGGCGTATCATCGCCTTTTTTACCAAAAGAAATAATATGGTCGATGCATGACAGCTCAGATAACACTTCTATACGATCATTCATTGCATTGATAGGCCTTTGGCGACCTTTCAGTCTTTTTATACTTTCATCATTGTTTAATCCTACAATAAGGATGTCGCCTTGTGCCTTTGATCCTTTTAAATAGCTCACGTGGCCACTGTGCAGAATATCAAAACAACCATTGGTAAACACAATCCGTTTTCCCTGCGCCTGGTAATGCTTCATCAGGATGCTGATTTCACTTACATTGTTCAAATATTTTTGCTTTATGCCAAAATCATCCTTTAGGCGTGCGATATTGCACACTGCCGTATGTGGTTCTTTAATCACTACTGAAGCTGCACTTACGGCCAGCGCAGTAGCAGTGAAAAGATCCGTTCCACTAAGCAATGCCATTAAAGCGGTGGCCAGGAAGGTATCACCAGCACCGCTTACCTTTGGGTTGGTCACTTTTGGCACATGCTGATGAAAACTGAATCGGCCTTTTTCAAAGCCGCATACACCATCTTCATCCATACTGAGCAGGATATTTTTAGCATTGCTATGCTTGTACAAACATTCGCCCCAGTTTTTTGCCTGTTCCAGCCGATTCAGGTTAACAGATTTAAATTGGCAAAGCGCCAAAGCTTCTGTAAAATTTGGCTTAATCAGTGTTGGCTCAAGCCTAGCACAACGGGCAAAATTCCGGGCATCTACGGCGAATATCTTTTTACTCCTGTTTTTTAATAATTTTAATTCAAGAATCAGCTCATCAGTTACTACACCTTTTTCGTAATCAGAAATTAATACGGCATCTACATGTTCAAAAACGGTGCTGATGTGCTCCACCAGTTTTTTGGTAATAACCTTTGATACCGGGGTGGAACTGCCTTCGTCATACCGTACAATGAGCTGGGAAGGAGAACTTACCCTTGTTTTACAAAGGGTGGACCGTTCCGGCTCGTTAATAATCAAATCTGTGCTGATATCCTGCTTTTTTAGCAGCCCGTTAAGGATATGGCCATACCCATCAGCACCGGTAACGGAACATAGCATGACTTCAGCGCCAAGTGCTTTAAGGTTGGCTGCAACATTTGCCGCGCCTCCAGGACAATTCTTTTTCGCATTGATATCGATTACCGGAACACTGGCCTCAGGTGCCACACGGGTACATTCACCTTGAATATAGCGGTCGAGTATCAGGTCGCCGATGACCAGAATTTTTTTGTCCTTAAAGTTTTCCAGAAATTGCTGATATGGCGGTGTTGTGTTTTTCATGATTTAAACTATTTAAGATAAATTCGCCTGCTGCCGCAAAATCACTGGCGATAAAATCGGGAATGCGTTGCGGATGATCTGCCATATCCCACTCGGTTTCGTTGCCGTTATTAATCAATATGGCTTTACAGCCTGCCGCTTTACCTGCTTGCACATCGTTGAGTATATCACCGATCATCCATGAGCCGGTTAAAGAAATATGGTGTTCGCGCGCTGCCCTGTTAATCAAACCAGGGGCTGGTTTTCTGCAGTCGCATCGTCTGGCATAAGGTGCTGTATTGCCATTGGGGTGATGTGGACAGAAATAAAAGCCACTTAAACTCACCTTATATTTGTGCAAAAGTGTCTTTATACGAGCTTCAACCGTTTTTAGGTCGTTTTCATTAAAATAGCCAAATGCAAGCCCACTTTGATTGGATATCACAATCAATTCAAAATATGGGGTAAGCATGGCCAGTGTTCGACCCACATTTTCTTCAAGATTTATAAGATCAGGGTCTGCATTATATGGGATATCGGGAATAAGTGTGCCATCCTTATCCAGAAAAATGGCACATTTAGCTGCCATAATGATTAAAAATTTTTTCAGGCCTGTATAGTGCTGGCAGCGATTGCTCTTTGGCAGCCGTTTTGTTTGTAAAGGCAACATTGAACATGCGGTTTTCGATGATCGTACATAGCAGGTGTACCAAATGAAGATGCATTTCCTGTATCCGTTGTGTACTGTTAGATGGTACTATCAGATTAAGTTCGCCATAATCTACTGCGCGTCCACCATCTTTGCCTAACATATTTATGCAGCAGATTCCTTTTTTCTTGGCCATCTGCATCGCCTTAATGATGTTGTCCGAATTACCACTTGTACTCATGCACAATAATATATCGCCCTGGTTTCCGTAAGCCTGTACCTGCCTGGCAAAAACATCGTCGTATCCAAAATCATTTGCCCACGCAGTGATAATAGCCATATCTGCGTTCAGTGACATCGCCGGAAGTCCCTTGCGGTGCGGTACTTCGAAACGGCCCACCAGCTCCGCAACAAAATGCTGGCTTTCTGCAGCACTTCCGCCATTTCCACAAACCAATATTTTATTCCCGGCTTTTAATGCCCTACTGATCATCTCGCCGGCCAAGGCAATCTTGGTGCCTAATATCCTTGATGTGCGCTCGAAAGTCCTTGCGCCTTCTTCAAATGCTTGCTGTATCATGGTAAACTCCTGCTCTCGCAATTTGTGCTGATTGGCATGAATACCCTGGTAGCAATTATGCAGTTGTAAGGCAATTTTTTTCCAGGTAAAATTTTCATGCACATGCTGGACGGCATTGTCCGACATTTTCTTAAGCAACGATGGTTCAGATAATAAATGTGCTATCTTTTCTGCTAAAACCTCGGGCTGTTTTGGTGGGACCAGATAGCCGGTGTGACCATCCTTCACTGTAAATTTAATACCGCCTACTGCCGAGCCGATAACCGGAGTGCCGCAGGCCATGGCTTCAATTGGGGTAATGCCAAACGGTTCATACCATGGTGTTGTAATAAAAATATCGGCCGCACTGTAGTAATACCTCAAAAGTCCTCTATTTTTCTGACCAACAAAATCTACTGAATTTTCAATTCCATATTTCCTGGTCAGTGTTTTCAGTCTTTCCAGTTCAGGATCATTTTCTGATGAATCATGTTCTCCACCAACGATAATCAGTCTTAATTGATGGTCAGTTTTAACCTTGGCGAAGGCCTGAATCACATTGTCGATACCCTTACGTTCTACCATTCGCCCCAACTGGAGCACAATCTTATCGTTATCGGCTATTTCCAGTAGTTTTTTTGCAGTAGATTTGGCTATAGGGTAAAAGTCATCAGGGCTAAACCCGCATGGTATCATCACCATTTTATCAGGATCAGCACGGTAATAAGTACGGAGATCAACTTCATCCTGAGGACATTCGGCAATGATCTTATCTGCCTGTTGTACAATGCTGCGTTCTATATCTACGCGTTCAGGCGGGAACCTGTCCATTTCTTTCTGATGCATTTTCCTGATATGGCCAAGGGCATGGAAAGTAATCACAAAGGGAATATCGAGCCTTTCCTTCAGTTCCATCGCCACCAGGCCCGACATCCAAAAATTGGCATGAATAAGCTGGTAAGAAATTTTATTACGTTTGATAAAATATTCCATTTCTCTTCTGAAATCTTTCATATACGGAAGTAGTGTTTCCTTGTCTATCTTATCTTTGGGGCCTGCATCTACCAAAATCACGCGTACATTTTGGCAAAAAGTATTTACCTTTTTTGAAATGATATCTTCGCGACGTGTAAAAATGTCGACCTGGTAGCCCTGTTCGCCCAGTTGCCTTGCAACTTCGGCAACGTAAACATTCTGGCCGCCATTGTCTTTTCCTCCAAGTAAGGCAAGGGGTGATGCATGTTCACTAATAAATGCGATTTTGTTCGTCATAGTTGTGATTTTAGATGTAATTGGTTTTGGTTGTTAGCTCTTTAGCCCTTACTTTTTCAAAAAGCTTTTGCCATTCGCTCGTAAACCTTTTTATACCGAAGCGCTCTTCAGCGGTTTTTCGTGCATGGTTACCCAATTCCATGGCTAATACAGGATTTTCAAGCAGAAGTTCCATATCCCGCTTTAACATATTAATATCGGTTCTTACAAAACCAGAATGGCCATTTTTAATGGTAACTGACATTTCTGTGGTGGCCAGACCAATAATGGGCATACCTTGCATCATCGCCTCGCAAACGGCAAGGCCGAGACTGGTATAGCGGATCGGGTTAAAGAAGAAACGGTAATTTGAGATAAAGGCTGGTAGCTGCGGATGGAGTACTTCACCAATTCCATATGCTTCTGCACCCATGCCTACCAGATCAAGCGGTATGGTTTTGCTCAATTCTTCAAAAATATCAAATCCTAAAAGCCTTCCGCGGGTAGGCAAGTTGTTAATTATCACGATGCCCCTTTTCAAAATGCCTTTATAAGGATGTGGGCTAGCGGTTACACCATGTTCAATCACAAGCGTCTGCACATTAGGGCTGTTCCACATCAAACTGTTAAAATGCGTTACATGTACCAGGATAACCGATGGATCTGTAACAGGGTGAAGTGTATCGGTCGGATGATCCCAGGGCGGATCATGCTCCAGGTAGATTTTCGGCAAGGTGCGCTGCCGTTCAGAAAGTACATCGTACTGGTCTCGTAGATAATTCTCATCAGTTTGAAATAAGATGACATCGAAATCCATCTCACGCACTTGTGCCGCAGGAATTTCTACCACATTATCTCCGAAGGGGAAAGTGTTTCCACGGCCTACGTAGCCCTCGCTTTTGGTTTCGTTTACCGGTATATAAATATCATAGTCTCCCTGCGAGAGGTAAAAAAGATAGCTTCCGTGGATGTGCCAAGTAAAAATTTTTGGCCTGTTAAAGTCTTGCATATTGAGTTATCTAATAGCTTTTATGGACTGAAAAAGAATCGTTTCCCTAAACGCTGCTTAAATAACTGCACTTCACTGCCTATTGTTCGTTGTACAAATACCTGATTTAGTGCAGGAAAACACCTGTATGCGATTGGGTGGAATACTTGCTTAAGTTCAGGCATAGGCCGCGGTTTAACGTATAGCGTCAACGTTTTTTATTTTGATGACACCGCACTGTTAAAGAGCCGAATTTATACCTGTTTGTTATGGTGGATAATTTGAATGGGAGGAAACTTTTCAACGTGATTGATTAACCAGATGAACATGTAACATCATTGTGAGTTGATGTGGCTAAACAATCTTAATTCAATTTTGTTTTTTGTTTGTAACGTTAAAGTAATAGTGCAGATCTATATCAATATTTTGAATGAATATTGTTGAATTTATGTCCGATAAAAAAGAATATGAAAGACCCGGGCAAAGCGCTTGGAAAGAGCGACAGGCATTTTTGCTCCGGTTTAGCGATACCCTAAGGGCCTATACTAATCAGGATGACATAGGTAAAGCTGCAGTAAAAATGCTGGCTAAAGAATTAAAGCTTGACCGATGTTATTGTGCAATGATCGAGCTCACTAAAGATATGGCAAAGGTGATGTATCAAAGTGGTAATTCGTTAATTCCACCCACTCCCGATACACTTTCGTCGGCAAACTTTCCTGAATTGCTTCTTCGGTCGATTGAGTGTTCACTCTTCATTAATGATGCTGTTTTAGACGATAGGTTAAGCGCCAACGATCGTGCAAACTTTGCCGCAATTTCATTTCGAGCGGTAGCGGCCTGCACCATACGCCGCGGTAAAAAACATCCGGTATGGTCGCTCGTTGCCGTCCAATCGGGGCCGAGAAACTGGACTACTGTAGAAATGATGTTGCTCGAAGAAGCTGCAGAACGCATGTATAGCGCCATTGAAAATGCCCGTGCTTTAGCGGCTTTGGCTGAAAGTGAAAAAAAGTACCGCACGCTTTTTAACTCTATCGATGAATGTTTTTGTATCATTCAAATGGTATTCGATGAACATGGGAAGCCAGTAGACTATCTTGTCCTTGAAGCTAATCCAGCTTTGTACGAATTGACCGGACTTACAGGGGCTATAGGGAAAAGGATGCGCGATCTGGCACCTGCACATGAACAGTTTTGGTATGATAAATATGGCGAAATTGCCTTGACTGGCGCACCAGCCCGTTTCCAGCACCAGGCCGATGCCTTGGGCAGGTTGTACGATGTTTACGCATTTCCTATTGATCAGCCACAGGAATTGAAGCTTGCCGTATTGTTTAAAGACATTACAGAGCGTAAACATACTGAAAAGAGGCAGGCTTTTCTCTTGAAACTAAGCGATGCCTTGCGTCCACTAACTAACCCGCTTAGCGTGCAAAACATCGCTATGGAATTACTGGCTAAAAGGTTAAATGTGATGTATGCCAGTTATTTTGAGATGGACGAGGATGGAGATTCCTTTTATGTTGCGGGGCACTTTGAAGATGAGGGCATGGTCTTGCCTGAGCGTATGCGTTTATCAGATTTCTCCTTGTCCCTGGCGGCAGCTTTTCAATCCGGACGCACGATTGCCGTTACCGATACCAGTATAAAAGGTGAATGGGTAAAATCGCCAGAGACTTATGCCAGTATTGGTGTGGCGGCCTGGGCAGCTGTTCCGCTCTTAAAGCATGGAAAGCTGGTGGCTTGGATAGGCATAAATTCAAGCAAGCCCAGGACGTGGAACAAGATAGACCTTCAAACCCTGAATGATGTTGCAGAACGCACCTGGGATGCCTTGGAACGCACACGGGCAGAACAGGCTCTACGCGACGCCGAATTAAAATACCGCCTTCAGCTAGAGGATGATGTACAAAAGCGTACCAAAGAACTACAGGAAAGCCGGGACCGTCTGCAGTCTATTTTCGATGAACGAATTAAAGCAGAAGAAGATCGTCTTAAAGCCTACCTATTGCTACAAAAATCAGAGGAAACAGCATCATTAGGCAGTTGGGAATTCAATCGTCTTAATGGTCATTTAATCTGGTCAGACGGGATGTACCGATTGTTTAACCTGAAAACTGGATCGCAGATCACACCAGCTGTTTATTTGGAATATGCAATTGAAAATAGCCTAACCAAAGCCAGAAAGGTTGTTCAATGCATACAGAACAGTGACTCGGATTTTGAGGAAATATTGGAAATGAACATTTCAGGTAAGATCAAAGTGCTGCGTATTAAAGGAACTCCGGTACGGAACGGTCAGGGTGATATCGAGCACGTATTAGGGGTTGATCAGGATATTTCAGCAATGCGCGAAGCGGAAGATAAAATAAAAAAAATGGAGCAGGAACAACAATTGGAAATATTCCGGACATCGCTGAGTACTTTGGAAGAAGAACGCCATAGAATATCTGAAAGTTTGCATAATGGGATTGGTCAACTTCTTTATGGGATAAAAATCAATATGTCTAGCTTGCGCGCTGGAGGATCAGAAGATGAATTCAGGCATAACAAAGCCTACATCAATGAACTGTTAACCCAGGCTATCGCAGAAACCAGACGGGTTTCACATGAACTGATGCCCACCACACTAGAACAGTTTGGATTAAAAAGCGCTATTGATGATATTTGCAGGCAATTGTCGGGAAAAATTGAATTCAACTGTCACATCTCCGTTCAGCATAACAGGTTAGAAAAATATATGGAACTGGCTGTTTACCGCACCACTCAAGAACTGATGACTAATGTGGTTAAACATGCAAAGGCAACTACCTGCGAGGTAACGATCATCGTTGGGACTGATCAGGTAAAAATAGCGGTTAATGACGACGGACAGGGAATGCCAGAAAAATTGGAAAAGCTTAATGGCATAGGCCTCGCATCCATTCGCAGTAAGATTGAATTGTTAGATGGGCGGCTCACCATTTCTTCAGTGCCTGGTAAGGGAACCCATGTTGAAGTAATTATTCCTCATCAAGGATTAATCCAAAAGCCAAGTAGGTGATGATCCGGTTAGTAATAATAGAAGATAATGATATTGTTCGCGAGGGCCTTTCACTGCTGCTTGCTAAAGAGGCAGGAATTACGATTGTTGCCACTGCTGAAAACGGCGCTAGCGTAATGAAAAAGTTGGAGTTAGGTATATTAGTTGATGTGATGTTGATCGATTGGAATATGCCAGGTATATCAGGCTTAGAATTAACAAAACGGGTGAAATCGCAAATGCCAGATATTAAAATTATTATTTTAACTATGCATAGTAAAGATGAGTACCGGATTCAGGCTTTTAATGCCGGAGCTTCTGCCTATTTACTTAAAGATCTTGAAATTGAAGAATTGGCCAAAATCATCCGCGAGGTTTATGCAAAAAAATGATTTGGGGCAGTTTCCATCACAATCTTTACTATGATAGCTTCGTATCCAGCCTTAATCTTGAATGGTCCACACCAGATCTTTGGTTTGGTAGCCAAGATTCTCTGCTTTTTTAAGGTAAGTTGCCTTTATCGCATCGGGAATTTGTTTTGTACGTGATAGTATCCAAAGGTAGTCCAGGTTATTTCCGGCTATCAGGGCGTATTGGTAGTCTTTATCGATTTCAATTACATTGTACCCTGCGTAAAAAGGACCAAAAAATGAAACTTTTAGCCTGGCTTCATCATTGCCCTTTACAAATTTGGCTTTTCCGATACTCTGTTTCCATTTGTTTTTCACCATATCGTAGCCTTTGTTGTCTACCCGGATAGATCCATCATCATTCAGTGAATAGGTAGCAGTTACATTCTTCAGGTTTTTTTCAAACTTGAAATCCATTCTGGCAATTTCGTGCCAGGTACCCAGGTATTTATCTTTGTTAAATGGCTTAACTGCTGTTGCTCCACCAGGGATTGAAACCTTACAACTTGTATAGGTTACCGCCACAACAGCTAATGTAGCAAGTAGAAGTGTATTACTGTATATTTTTTTCACGGTTTTAATCTTAAATAATTTCAACAAAGGTGAAGGGCAAATGTTTGAATGCTTGAAGTGAGCATTAATTTATACCGTTTTCGCCAAGCTTTTTTTACGCCTGCATTTTTGACTGCAATAGATCACTTCATCCCAGTTTTTTGCCCATTTGGTACGCCACATAAAAGGGCGGTTGCAAACCGGACAGGTTTTCATTGGTAGATGCTGCTTTTTTACATCTTTCATAAAAATATCAAGAGACAATTTTTTTGATCATGCCATTAAAAATAAAATAATGGAAGGGCAGCACAGCGTACCAATACAATCGACCGGCTAATCCAAGCGGCCTGAAAGTGGCCGTTTGATAAACACAACTGTCTACTATTTTAAACTCTAACCAGGCTTCACCTGGTAACTTCATTTCAGCATATAAAAGCAAACGACTTTCTTCAGGATTTGAATAAATTACCCGCCAAAAATCAAGCTGATCGCCTGTACTGATGGATGTTGGATTTTTTCTTCCGCGATTGAGACCGACGCCACCAAACAATTTATCCAGGAAACCCCGAAAGTTCCATAGCCAATTTGCATAGTACCATCCCGAGCGCCCGCCAATGGCAAATATTCTTGCTGCTGCCAGTTTCCTGTTTTTGGTATGAGCTGATTTTCGATCTACAAACACACCATTTTTTGGCACAGTGAGCAGCTTTTTGATCATCTCCTTCGAATACGTTTTTCCCATCGCATCATACCAGCTAGAAAGCACCATATTTTGTTCAATCTTTTGAAAAGCGAGGTTAATAGCTTGTTTGTATGGGATTAATTTAATATCAAGTTGACCTGCTAAATCATTTGGTTCGGCCACTACATCCACATGCATGCTGTCAACCAGGTTCCGGGCGAGGCTGTATGAGGTTGAAGTTACAAAATATAACCAGTAGGAGGAAAGCTTGGGCGTCATAACAGGCACGATGAAGATGCGTCTTTTCAGTTTCCTAACCTCCGCAAATTGCAGCAGCATTTTCTTGTAGCTTAATATATCCGGGCCATAAATGTCGTAATGTTTGTTGAAAGTAAACTCCTTTAACAGTACTTTAAATAGGAATTCGATCACATTGCGGATTGCAATCGGTTGGCATTTGGTATGTAACCATTTGGGTGCAACCATTACCGGTAACTTTTCCACCAGATCGCGGATAATCTCAAATGAGGCACTGCCAGATCCCACAATGATTCCAGCCCTCAATGTGGTTAGTGGTACTTTGCCTTCACCCAACAACTGCTCTACTTTTTTACGGGAGGCCAGGTGTTTAGAAAGTTCAGTGCTGTTGACGATCCCGCTTAAAAATATAATCTGCTTTGCTGAGGTCTCGCCAATTGCTTTTGAAAAGTTACTGGCAGACTTTGCTTCATTGTCACTAAAGTTTTTATCACCACTCATCGAATGGACAAGATAGTATGCCGCGTCAATATCTTTGGGTAGTGAATGTAAACTTTCAGGTTTCATGAGGTCAGCTTCTATAACGTTGACCTTAGCATCATGGCCAAATTTGTTCTGGTCGAAACGTGCGGCATTTCTAACCAGGCAAAAAACAGAATGGCCTTGTTCCAACAGAACTGGAAGCAATCGCTGGGCAATATATCCGGTTGCACCGGTGAGTAGTATATTCAATGCGTAGTTTTAATATACCAACAGCTATCGGCCTTTTTATGTTTGCTGGGAGGTGAAGATAAGTTTAAGGTGAAATTTGATATTGTAGAAGCATGCATATTTTGGGATATACATTGCTTTAAGGATTGGTCTTGATACTAATTTTGTTGAAGATTCTGCATGTATTTTTTAGGCTTCTTTCCGATATGCTTTTCAAATACCCTGGTAAAGTGGCCAAGGTTCTCGAACCCCATTTCATATCCAGCTTCCGAAACCGAGAGTTTTTCCTCTCGCAGAAGACGTGCCGCTTCCTTCATCCGTAAATGTTGATAATAGTCGTACACGCCCATGCCGAACACCTGTTTAAATATTTTGCGCAGTTTAAATTCATTCATTCCGGCAATCTGCTTTAATTCTGCTATCGTATTGAAATTGCTTAATGAGGATACGATCTTGTCTCTTACATTGTACACCGCCTGAATTTCTTTTGCGTTCAATTTCAAATTTTCAGCATTTTCCCGTTTCTTTAAACTTTCAAACAGGTAAAATAGTAATTCCATGGCCTTCACTTTATAATAAAAGCTTTTTAAGTTACCTGGCTCTTGTTTTTTCGCAATTTCATTTACAGTTCTTAAAATATCATCCGTCATTAACTCTTCTATCCAAAAGCTGTTGGCACGATCAAACAAATAGTCAAAGTGTTCAGCCTCTTCCTTTAAAAAATCCTTCAGATATTGCGCACTGATGCTAATGGAAACATGAGATACCTGTGTGTTTTTTTTAAATTGCAAAGTTTGGCTTATTGTATATGGAAAGATGCGCACATAAGGTGCTTCCATGGTATGTCGTGCTTTTCGGTTTTCCGGTTCTTTGTTTCCATAGTGTTCAAATATATTATGAAATATAATTCCGATACCATCAACGAGATCAGATTGGCCGGTTACACGGGTAAAATCTTCTTTTACGGCAAATGATCCGAAATGCATGGCCATGTCAGGTAAAAATGTTAATCCTTTAAAGAAAGTGACCTCAAAATTCTCCAGCACATTTTCCAAGACCAGTCCGAGTTTGTTGGTGAACTGCTGCATATCGCTATCAACATATTCATTTCTTTCATCTTTCATTTTTTTCGACTAAAAATGCTAGTTTATCGAATATTTTAATCGTAAAGATACAATTAGCTTTGTGATAAATAAAATGCATATCTAAAAAATAAAATGTAAAAGCGATGAAAAAACAAGTATTGATATCAGGTGCAAGCTTTGCGGGACTAACGTTGGCTTATTGGCTAAATAAATTTGGTTATGAAGTTACGGTAGTTGAATTAGGGAATGATCTCAGAATAGGCGGTTCGCCAATCGACGTGCGTGGTGTAGCTCTGGATATAGCAAGGGAAATGGGTATTTACGATCAGATTAAAGCCAACGAATTTGTTCATACAGACGAGATCGTTGATGCTAAAGGGAAAACATTGGTACACTTTGCAATTAATACCTTGCCAGAATATCTGGGCGACATAGAGATTCATCGTGGTGATCTGGTAGAGATTATCTACGATGCCATTCCTAAAGATGAAGTTCACGTCATGTTTGGCAATAGTATTACTGCATTGATTCAGCATGATGGTTACGTAAAAGTATCTTTTGAGAAAGGAGATGATCAAATTTACGATTTGGTGTTTGGTGCTGACGGCACACATTCTATGGTGCGAAAACTCGTTTTTGGTCCGGAAGACAACTACAAAAAGTTTTTGGGGGTTTACTTTGCCTTTGCGGCGGCAGATCATATCCAAACTGGCAGGCCAAAATCTACCGGCATGGTATATCGCGAACTGGGAAAACAGGCTGTCATCTTCCAGTTTAAAAATGCTGCAAACGCTATTTTAGTATTCAGGGCACCGAAATTAAATTGGGACTACCGTGATCGGGAATGGCCTAAGCAAATCCTGAAAGATTACTTCGGTGGGAATAAGAACTGGAAAATTCCGGAAATTCTGGAAGCCATGCAGGCTGCCGACGATCTTTATTTCGATGAGGCCTGTCAGATCAAAATGCCTTCATGGACAAAAGGCAGGGTAGGGCTAATCGGTGATGCGGCTTATGCCCCAAGTTTTTTTACAGGGATGGGTACCAGTCTGGCCATGCAGGGTGCAACCATGTTGGCAAAAGAATTATCTCACCATCAGGATCACCAGATTGCTTTCGGAAAATATAACCAGGGATTCAGATCATTTGTAGAAAGCGTTCAGGCGAGGGTTGATGCTTCACTCAAAGTTCAGCTACCTGAAACCGAAGAGGAATTACAAGCTTCGTTTGTGGCCTGGAGCAATAATCAATAAATACATCGTTTAAAGCAGTTTTCTACTATTTCGGTCGTCATCCGATAACAATCGGATCTCGCGCATGCGGGAATCTTAAGGTGCTTGCATTAAAATTCTTCGATGTATTAAACGTATTCTTCGCGAAAGTTTATGTAGCAAAACTACAATCTAGGCGGTGATCATTTTTTCTAAAGTACGGGAGTAAAAAGTCAAAATACAATGTCTGAAACCAGTAAGTTTAAGTAATCTCGACGTAGGTACATATGAAGCTATTAAATGGTATTTCCAGTTACTTATTTCCCAATTATTCTGGAGATACTTTGTAATGATAACGCTGAAATCAAAGCGATAGTACATTAGAAAAATTATACTTAAAATGCTGATCTTTTTGCGGGTCCTGCTGCTATTTTTGGAGAAAAATCAACATTTTTCGGAGAGCATAAGTATGGAATTTAATTCGCATCATCACATTGTACAGCGCTGTATGCAAGGCATGCAGAACGAAGAAGCCGGTAATTTTGAAGCGGCGGAGCAGCTATTTTATCAGGCCTGGAACGAAGCGGCAAATGACCATGAAAAGTTTATCGCCGCGTGGTTTGTAGCCAGGCGGCAGGTGAGCATTGCTGAAAGATTAAAGTGGTATGAAAACGCATTGCAATTAGCTTTAAGTATTCAGGATGAAGCAGTAAAGGCTGCTCTTCCGTCGCTGTACCTGAACATCGCCAAATGTTACGAAGCACTTGGCAACGTTGAAAAGGCAAAACAACAACATTCCCTATCATTGGCTTTTGTAGTGCTACCTGCTGATGGTGGCCCTTTTTATCACGGTACAAGAGCAAACCTGGAGGTTGGTGACCTGTTGACTGCCGGATATACATCTAACTATCAGTCAGGACTCGTGATGAACCATATTTACTTTACCGCTCTGGTAAACGGTGCAGGTTTAGCAGCAGCTTTGGCCAAAGGTGATGGCCCGGAACGCGTTTATATCGTTGAACCCACCAGCGATTTTGAGGATGACCCCAATGTTACCAACAAGAGGTTTCCGGGCAACCCAACCCGTTCTTATCGCACTAAGGAACCACTGAAAATTATTGGTGAAGTAAGTGAATGGTTAAGGCAAACGCCTGAACAGCTACAGCAATGGCGTGAAAAATTGGCTGCCAACAAAGGAGAGGTCATTAATTGAGACCAGGGCAGGAGAACAGTGAGAAGTAGGGCCTGGTATTGGCTTCGCCGCTTATGTTACACGCAAAACAATATCTCATCTAATGCTGTTTAGGTGAATAGTTACCTGCCGTTATCTTGTTGTTTATGCGATCAGACAAACTTTGTCAGGAAACGAAAATTTGAATTTACCCCGGGAAAAACTGAAATATGACATTTAAGTATCTCTTTGCTGCTACTGTGATTTTTCTGTTGCCGAAGTTCGTTCTGGCACAGACTACTCAAAAGTCTTACTCTATATTTTCGCCCACACCGAAAGAAAGACTCCGGGAAATGGAAACTGACCGGCCAGACGTTACCGAATCTGCCATCACGGTTGATGCTGGTCATTTTCAATACGAAAGTGACCTGTTTGCTTTTGAGCGCGAGCGATCCGAATCCTCTTTGCAGAAAACGATAATCGTAAACGGGGCGAACCTCAAAATGGGACTCACCGGCAGCACATCTTTGCAGGTCGGCATTGAAACCTACGCCTGGGAAAAAGAAAAAAATATTGAAACAGGAGATGTTGAAAATAGCAAAGGATTTGGAGATATCAATCTGCGACTCAAACAAAATCTGCTTGGTAACGATAAAGGTAATTTTGCATTGGCATTACTGCCCTATGTTACGCTGCCGACGGCAACATCTGTTGACAGTAAATTTGAGGAGGGACTTATCGTACCCATGCAGGTTAAATTACCGTCGGAATGGAAAGTAGGCACGCAGGTAGAACTGGACCATTTAAAAGATAAGGCTGGCGACCAAATGCACATGGAATACCTGCAGTCACTAACGGTCAGCCACGAAATCAGGAAAAATATTACCGGTATCGCTGAAACTTACTTTACTTATGATTTTAAAGAACACCAGTATTCAAACTTTGTTAATGCTGCGGTCCAGTTGGAAATCGCACATGATTTAAAAATTGATGGCGGTTTGAATTATGGAATACAGAAAAATGCGATGAAAAAATACTTTCTTGGCATAGCCGTCCGAATTTAATAGCTCATCACAAATACAAGATAGTTCCAGTGCATGATACTTGTTACTTTCAGTATCGATGCCTTCAACATAAGGCTGTCCTTTTTACTTAATTGTTAAAGGAAGCAAGCCGGATACGGTCTATGTCCAGTAACTGAACGAGATTAACGTTAATTTTTCGAATAGGATATATATATCAAACTAAAAAACCTTCCATTTCTGAAAGGTTTTCGCTCGATTTTTTTGTTGTACTCGGGGCGGGAATCGAACCCGCACGCCTTTGAAAGCACAGGATTTTAAGTCCTGCGTGTCTACCAGTTCCACCACCCGAGCATTAGCCGCTGCCGATCTCCATCGACTTGGTTAACTTAAAAACAAATGCCTTCTGGTAGGAAGGCATTTAGAGCGAAAGACGAGATTCGAACTCGCGACCCCGACCTTGGCAAGGTCGTGCTCTACCAACTGAGCTACTTTCGCAAAATTAACACATGTATTGTGTTCCTTTGGGGTTGCAAATATAGAAATATAAATATCACTATCAAAAATAATTTTATTTTTTTTGCTTTGAATTGTGTTTAAGGCAGCTTTTTGGGTGCATACTGGTTGATTGTTTTTTTTATTATATGCATGAAATTTGAAGATTATCAGGGAGTTAGAATCAGGTTTCTTAGCTCAGCTCAAGGGATTTAACCAGGTATAAAAAAAACGAAGAAATATCTACCCTGTTACCAATACATACGATAATTGTTATTTTTATCATAGCAACTTTTTGTAACTTGCTCGAAGCTATTTAAATGACTAGGTTAGTAAACGCAGTTTAGAATGGAAATACGGTTTAATTTTATTTACGCCCATCAGATAAAACAATTTACCGGATGAAAAAACGAATAATTGCAATCACCATAACAGGCGTATGCGGGCTTTTGGCCTGTCATTGCAAAACAGCACAGGAGCAGGGCCCAGTGAAGCTAAGCCCTCCTCCGCAAAAGCCTGTTGTCGTAAGAAAACAAAATAATTATCATGAACACATTGACCAAATGACTTTTGTATCGTATCTGGATGATGGTGACTATTTCCAGATTTTAGCAAAGAAGGCTGATAGTACCTTCGTTTTTATAAATGAAACCGATACTACCAAAAACCTAAATCGTGGAGACCAGATAGAGGTTGCCTGGAAAGACGGGCAGGTTGCCGTTCCTGGAGATAATGATGCAGAGATGCCGGCCAGGTTATTATTTTCCATAAAGAAAACAGCCGACGGTCCAGTAACGTCCTTCAGAACTACCTATGGCAAAAAATTAAGATATACCTGGTCTACCGATGAGGAATTTACCACATCATATTTGAATAAGGTTTATCAGTTGACAGAATATTATCTTACTCAAACTAAAAATCCATTACTGCAGTTGGCTATAAAAAAACGAGAGGAGCTGACTTACTCTATCGAATCTGCAGAAAGGAATGGTCAGCACTACAGGGTAATTGGTATTGCCCCGATAGGGCCAAACGGCAGTAATATTGTTCAATGGCTTTATATTGGAGAAGAAAATGGCCGGATTTACGAGCATGACCTTCCGGAGGATAAATTGGTTGCATTTGATTAAACTTACCCATCAAACGAGTTCGCATTAAAATGAACAAAACTATCCTAAAATACTGGATCATCGATTTGCTAATAGGTTTCTTTTTATATATAGCCTATGTGATGACTATTATGAATTCATCGGCTTCCGGTAGTGGCTTTGAAGCTACTATTCTGTATATTGCAGATCTTGTTTTAAACATCGGTTTTTCATTATTGTACCTTGTGGCAGCCGTTATCTGTGCTTTTACCGTTCTTTCAAATTTTATCCGGGAAATCAGGGATACTCCTTTATTTTCATGGCTTAGCTTTTCCGGAGCCCCGATTTTGCTAATTGCTATGTTCATTACAAGTTTATGTTTGGACGGGTATCATTATAGTGCTAATGTGATGACCAAACTTTGGATCTTTGTGATACTTTATCCATTGGTCACAACGATCTTGTATCTACAGTTTAGAAAGCAATATACAAAACTAAATAGCGGCATTAGCGGAGGCGCCACAGTTAAGAAATATTGAGCAAATGTGAAAACTATACGAGATCGATAGGGTAGGTGCTAAAGTATAAGTCAAAAATAAAAAAAGTCCGATCGTTTTGACCGGACCTCTCTTTGTTATGTACTCGGGGCGGGAATCGAACCCGCACGCCTTTGAAAGCACAGGATTTTAAGTCCTGCGTGTCTACCAGTTCCACCACCCGAGCATTAGCCGCTGCCGACCTCCATCGACTTGGTTAACTTTAAAATAAATGCCTTCTGGTAGGAAGGCATTTTGGAGCGAAAGACGAGATTCGAACTCGCGACCCCCGACCTTGGCAAGGTCGTGCTCTACCAACTGAGCTACTTTCGCATTTACAAAACTGATGTTATTGTTTCGTTTTGGTGATGCAAATATAGGCAGATTTATATATCTGTCAAGAGATTTTTTATTAAAAATTTAATATTTAATTTAAATTGCTGGCTTTCAGTACCAGTAAAATTAAATCGGTTTCAAATCCTTTCGCCTGAAGGTAACTCATCAGCTTGTTTTTCCTTTTGAAAGGATCATTTTCATTCAGACTTTGCACTTTTTTTTCCGCTAATTTTTCTATCGTCTTTAAATAATCTTCCTCATCAATACTATAAATTGCTTTTTGTAAGATTTTATCAGGAACACCTTTCAATTTCAACCCCTGTTTTATTTTAATCCGGCCCCAATGTTTGATGTTAAATTTTCCCGATGCATAATGTTTGGCAAATCTTTCTTCATTTAAAAAATTGTTGATGATCAGCTCGGTGATAATTTCCTCCAGTTCATCGCCACGTACGCCCCATTCAACCAATTTATATCGAACTTCTTTTTGTGATCGTTCCTGGTAAACGCAAAAGCTTTCGGCTTTGGCCAATGCTTGCTTTTTATCCAATAATACTGCTTCTTGTTTACCGCTTTTCATAATTAATTACTGAAATTCGTAAAAATAAAAGCGATTACCGTATTTTTCTGAATATAATAGCAATGCAAAATCAAATATATACCGTTGTCAAAATAGCCGAAATTTTAAATGCAAATACTAAATTAGTTGATGGAGAGCTCATTATCCATTACCTGGTAATTGATAGTCGCTCGGTTTTGGTGCCGGAAAGTTCGCTGTTCTTTGCCCTTTCTTCGCACCGTAACGGGCACGAATTTATTAAAGATGCCTATGCAAAGGAAATCAGGAATTTTGTAGTTACGGAAGCAAAATATGTTCATGAATATCCAGATTGTAATTTTTTATTGGTAAATGATGTTTTGACGGCGCTACAAAAGTTAAGCGCTTATCACCGGAATCAATTTGATTTAAAAACAATCGGTATCACTGGCAGTAACGGGAAAACCATTGTTAAAGAATGGTTGTATCAGCTTTTGGCAGCTGATTTCAATATTGTGAAGAGTCCAAAAAGTTATAATTCACAAATAGGGGTGCCACTTTCTGTATGGCAGATTGAGGCTGAGCATACCCTCGGCATTTTTGAAGCTGGTATCTCTTCGGTTGATGAAATGGAGCATTTAGCCAAAATTATCCGTCCCGAAATCGGAATTTTAACCAATATCGGTGAGGCACATGCTGAAGGATTTGGTTCCAAACAAGAAAAACTTGCCGAAAAACTGATACTCTTTGCTGCATCTGAGTTATTAATTTATTCACCAGAATATGTAAGTGAAATAGGTATAAAAAACCTGCCTGGCAAAAAGCACTTCAGCTGGAGCAGTAAACAGCCAGCAGATCTGTATATCACCACTGTTGAACCTATTGAAGGAAGATGTTATTTAAGGGCCATTTATCAAAATAGGGAAATTGAATGCATGCTGCCTTTTAAAGATAAAGCTTCCATTGAAAATGGCATGATCTGCTGGGCAACTTTATTGGCGCTAGGTTATAGCCCGGAGCAGGCCGATCTGCGTCTGGAGAAACTAAGTCACGTAAGTATGCGCCTGGAACTTAAAAACGGTATTAATCAATGTTCTATTATTGACGATTCGTACAGCGCTGATATATCTTCTTTAGCCATCGCACTCGATTTTTTAAATCAACAGAACCAACACCCAAAGAAAACCGTTATCCTTTCCGAATTATTCGAAACCGGTAGAGACGATTTTGATTTGTATAGGGAAATAGCCGAGTTGCTCTCGCAAAAAAAGGTAAACCGATTGATCGGCATTGGTACAAACATAGCCCATTATGCCGATATGTTTAAGTTAGAAACGCAGTTTTTTGAGGATACCAATGCTTTTGTAGAAGCTTTTCCAGGTTTGCATTTTAATCACGAAACAATATTGGTAAAAGGGGCCAGGCGCTTTGAATTTGGGCGCATCAGCAAATTGCTTACCCAAAAAATACACGATACAGTTTTAGAGATCGATCTGAATGCCATGGTTGGCAACTTGCAGTTTTATCGCTCTAAAATTAAGCCACGCGTTAAAATAATGGCGATGGTCAAGGCCTTTTCTTATGGAAGCGGAAGTTTCGAAATCGCTAATTTATTGCAGTTTCACAAAGTGGATTATCTGGCGGTAGCTTATGCCGATGAGGGAATCGCGTTGAGGAAAGCCGGCATTACTTTGCCAATCATGGTGATGAGTCCCGAAGAATCGGCTTTCGATGCCATTATCAAACATAGGCTCGAACCTGAAATTTATAGTGTGGAAATCCTGAACAGCTTCTTAAATGCACTGTCAGATTATGATTTCGATTATCCCATCCACATTAAAATAGATAGTGGCATGCACCGCTTAGGCTTCGATCAAGCCGAAATGGATACCTTATTTCTACTGTTAAAAGATTCAGCAAGGCTAAAAGTGCAGAGCATTTTTTCGCATTTAGTAGCTAGCGATGCTGCAGAGCATGACGGATTTACCCAGCAGCAGATTGATACATTTAAAACCGTAGCCCATCAATTAATTAACATGTTAGGCTACAAACCATTGTTGCATATCTCCAATACTTCTGGTATATCGCGTTGGCCTGATGCGCAAATGGATATGGTACGTTTGGGCATAGGTTTGTATGGTTTTGATTCTGCTTTAACCAACAACCGGGGATTGCAGACAGTTATGGTACTTAAAACGACCGTTACACAGGTGAAAACTTTAGCTTCGGGCGAAACCGTAGGATATAGCAGGAAAGGACTCATGCCAAATGGTGGAAAAATAGCAACCGTAAAAATTGGCTATGCAGATGGATACGCCCGATATTTTGGCAATGGCGTTGGCAAAATGATCATTAATGGCCATTTGGTGCCAACAATTGGGTCGATCTGTATGGATATGACCATGCTGGATGTTACCGGCGTTGAGGTAAAAGCTGGTGATGAAGCAATCGTTTTTAATAAAGAGCATACCATTATGCAGTTAGCCAAAGATATCGGTACCATTCCGTATGAAATCCTCACCAATATTTCACAGCGGGTTAAACGTGTTTATTTCTATGAGTAAGTTCAATGGTTATTGGTTAATTGGTCATTAGTATAGCGGATTGCCTATTTGTATGCTGGCTAATCACTTGATGGTTCATAGCCTGCGCTAATGGCCAATTGCAATGGTACGCACCTTGCACAAATGAATTAATGACCAATAAACGATTGAATACTTATAACTAAAATATGTTATTTTTACACCATGAATAGAGTTGGGAAAGCCATTTTAAACTATCTGATTAAAGGTTTATTAATTGTGGTACCCATTGCGGTGAGTATTTTTATTGTCGTTTGGGCGGTTACAACAGTTGATAGCTGGCTAAATGTAAAGAATGTATTTGGTGTAAATCCACTTACTGGCGAAAGTAGGAATATTCCGGGATTGGGTTTGCTTACCGTTGTGACTATTATTTTGCTGGCAGGTATTTTTGTAACTAATTTGGTTACCGAACCGATGTACAACTGGTTTCAGCGGATAATGCAGCGCCTGCCCTTGTTTAATTTCATCTATTCTTCCATTAAAGATTTAACAGAAGCCTTTGTGGGCGATGAGAAGAAATTCAACCATCCCGTACTGGTTGAGGTAGAAGGTGGTTTAAAAAAGATTGGTTTTTTAACACAGAACAATTTACACAAACTGGATTTGCCTAATGAAGTTGCCGTTTATTTTCCGCTTTCCTATTCATTTGCCGGTCAGTTATGTATTGTACAACGTGATAAGGTTACCGATTTGAAAATGACGGCAGCTGATGCAATGAAACTGGTGGTTAGCGGTGGAGTAAGTGGACTTTAAATACTTTTTAAATGATTACGATATATCATAATAGCCGGTGTAGTAAAAGCCGGTGTGCTTTAACTGAATTAGAAAGCAGTGGAAGGGCTTTTAAAGTAATTAATTATCTGGAAACACCACCCAGTAAACGTGAACTGGAAGAAATCATCAGTAAACTAGATATTAAGCCATTGAATTTAATCCGAAAAGGCGAGAAGGTTTTTATTGAAAACTATAAAGGAAAGAGCCTGAATGATGGAGAATGGATTGATGCCATGATTGCACACCCCATTTTAATTGAAAGACCGATTGTTATTTTTGGTAACAAAGCGGTAATCGCCAGGCCAACGGAAAAGATTAAAGACATATTGGGCTAATTTTCGAATTGATTGATGAAAGTTTTTGAAAGTTTAACTTTCTTTCGTTGTACAGATCTAGCAAACAGTTAGATTTTATCTTATCTTAGATAAGAGTTCTCAAAATATTTCTCTGGCTATTTACTTAAATACGGGAATTACAATTTTGAGACCTAATTTTCTTGACCAAATGATTTGAATAATATGAGTGTTACGAAATCCACCTGTTTAGCCTTTTTTACTTGCCTGGTTTATACCCTGTTTTCTGGTTTTATTTCAGATCAAAAAAGTTATCCGCATATAGGCATTGTATCCAGTTTGAAGCAGGATAGTTTGGCTTATGCTTCGGGTTTTAGGCTGATTGGCGAATCGGTTCCAAATTTGCTTTCACCTGCTTTAACAGACGAACAGTTTAACGCCAATTTAAACAAGATCAAAGCAGCAAAGTGTAAAGTTTTGAGCTGTAATCTTTTCTTTCCATCGAGTATCAAAATAGCCGGACCTGATGTAGACGAAGCAAGAGTTTTAGCTTATACGGAAACCGTTCTTTCAAGAGCCGGGAGGGCAGGCGTTAAGTTTATTGTTTTAGGTAGCTCGGGTGCAAGGAGCATCCCTGCAGATTATAATATCATTAAAGCGAAAGCAGACTTTGTTGCTTTATGCACAAAGCTAGCCCAAATTGCAGGTAAGCATAAGGTTACGATTTTATTAGAAAACCTCGAAACTACCGAAACAAACTTCATCACCTCATTAAGGTCGGCAGCAGAGATAGTGGGCAGGGTAAATCACCCTAATTTCAGACTCAATGCCGATATATTTCATATGATGCGTGAAGGAGAATTGCCTAATGAAATTATTAAGGCTCGTAAATGGATTGGATTTGTAGAAGTGGCCGAAAAAGAAAAAAGATCATTGCCGGGCGTAATGGGCGATGATTTTAAACCGTATTTGCGCGCTTTGCACCAAATCGATTATCAAGGTTTTATTTTTATGGAAGGCAGCATTCAAAATGCAACTGCTGAAATGCCACTTGCTTTTAAATATCTTTCAGCCCAGATTGCAGCAGTATATGCTGAAAATAAACAGAAGGAAGATTGAACTAGACATTTTCTTTTGCCTGTCCGGATGGCCATATCATGTACATACAGCTTAAACAGCCAGATGCTGTTAATGATATTTAATTTAAAAATATCGTTATGCATGGATCGTCTGTTCCGCTTTTTTTATTACCGGCGCTGTGCTTAGTGCTGCCAAAGAAATGCTGATGTTTAACGTATAAAAACCTTCTTCATCAATTCCGGCAGTCATCTGAGCATTTTGCTGGTAGGCATAATTTAACCTGTTTCTGATGTTATCCATTCCTGAGCCAAAGCCCACCTTGCTTTTAATTAACCTCGGTAAATTGCGGCTTTCGATATGTAGCCTGCCATCAAAAGTGTAAATAGCTATAGTAGCCTTATTTTTTACATCATTAAGGTTTCCATGTTTAAACATATTTTCCAGAATAGTGAGCAAAACCAGTGGAATGAGTTTAATTTCATCCAGATCTGGTCCGCTGGCTAGTTCAATGTAAATTGCACCTTGTGTAATGTGATGCAAAGCAATCAGGTTTTCACATTGCGAAATTTCCTCACTTAGATGTACAAATCCCTCATTGTGCTGTGTACTGGCAGCAAAGCGCATCATATCCGAAAGATAGAGCATTACTTTGGCATCTTCAGGAGAGTAAGTTCTTAGCTTTTGGTGTACAAATTCAAATGTATTAAAAAGCAAATGCGGATTAATCTGTGCTTTCATAAAAGCATTTTTAGACATCGCTAATTCCTTTTCCATTTTCTCTTTCTCAAGAAGCACCTGGAAACGTTGTTTTTCAATACGGGATTTCTCTGCTTTTTCTCTAATAAACCGTTTTAAAAAATAATAGCCTGTAGAAAAAAGAAGGAAAAACGAACCTCTATATAGTACTTTACTTATTCTAACCTGAAGACTTGGTAATTCTCCCGGTAAAATATTGGTATAGGCATTTAATAGAATGTCTACACCGGTAACTATGCCTAAATAAGTTAAGATAGTTGATATCACAACCAAAGGAATTTTCCATACCGTACCATTAGGGAATGCTGTTGCTTTTTCCAGGAGTAAAGCATAGGTATAAAACAAGGTGATATTAATACTATAATGAATAGCGTAGTTACCGAATGTGCCTACTAGGCCAAGAAAGTAAATCACCATCACGGTTTCCCAAAAGATGAATGCTGTCCAAGCAATAATGTGTATACGGTAAGTGTACAGCCAGTTTTGCAACATGCTGTTGCCCCATTTAAACCTATTCATAAAGACATGTTTACTATTTGTGTAACAACTAAAGTTATAGGGTGCCATTGCCGCTAGTTTTCGAAAAAAAACAATTATGAAAACTCAAAAACTAGCTAAAAGAGCACTATTTGTATTTAAAAAAAAACAGGTTAGAAAGATCAATAAACCAACAACTCTTACTGAACCCACTACGACAACATTTACTACAGTTTCAGGTATAAGTTATTAAATCTTTCCATCGGTAGCCGTTATTTTTTACGGCTACTGATGATTAACCTTTCGGAAATAAAACTTTTAAATTCATGGTGATAAATGTCTCCAACGGTAAAACTAATGTGGTTATTCATGGTAATCCTATTGCCATCTATATGCAAAATTTTATCTATGGCCACAATGTAACCACGGTGTAACTGGATAAAACCTTTTTTTATACTAAGCTGTTCCCGAACATCTTTTAAGCTTAAGTAAGCAATAATTACTTTACTTACCGTATGTAATTTAATGTAATTATGAAAACTTTCAAAAGCAATAATATCCTCATATTTAACCATTACCGCACGGTGCTCCTCTTCCTTGTTTTTAACCAGAAAATAATCTTCATTGGCTCCGCCCGCCATCTCATGCCCAAAAAGTCGGGTTATAGTAGTTGCAAATTTAGCATAGCTATATGGTTTAAGCAAATAAGCATCACCAGCAGCCTCAAAAGCATCAAAAGCATATTGCTGGTGAGATGTGGTAAAGATGAGTTTCCTGGTTCTATAGCGGATAGCTTTGGCTAGTTCGAGCCCGGAAATTTGGGGCATTTCTACATCCATAAAAATTACATCCACCGTTTCTGAACTGGCCAGCTCCCTTAAGGCAGTAATGGGATCGGTAAATTGCTGCACTAGCCGCATATTTGGAGTATCTTCTATGTATTTTTGGAGCCCTGCTAAGGAACTGTACTGGTCGTCTATGGCTATGCACTTAATCATCTTCAAAATATCTGGTTCTCTTATAACGAAATTACGCCTTTTTGTAACGAAAAAAGTACCATCTGTACGCAATAATTTAAACTCTTTTCGCTATTTATTAATTTAACGTAAATCTGTATCAATTAAATTTACTTGATGCGGCCATCGGTTACAATCCATAAATATTCCAAATATTCTGCCATAAGGCATTCACAGCCATTAATTGATTTGCTAATCAATATAACAAGTTTAATCAAATTAAGAGCGTATGCGCATCTTTTTTGTTACCGGAATAGACAAACTCATACATTGCTGTATTTAATGCTGTCTGATTAAGTTTTTTCAGTTTTGTTAGCAACTTTGTTGTACAGTTGATAGAGTATGTTGGCTGAACGTCATATGTGTTGAGTTTGAGTCGTACTTGGTTTTATTAAAGATATTTTTGCACTACAGTTTATCCCCTTAATTTATGGCTGATCACTTATTGAAAAATATACCTTATTCCGTTCTCGATCTGGCAACCGTTTTAGATGGTTCCACTGCTTTAGATACCTTTAAAGCAAGCTTAGATTTGGCTATACAGTCTGAAAATTTGGGCTATACACGTTACTGGTTTGCCGAACACCATAATATGGCCGGTGTGGCCAGTTCGGCACCAGTTGTGCTTATTGGTTATATAGCTGGTAACACCAGTAAAATACGCATAGGTTCTGGAGGTATCATGCTGCCAAACCACGCTCCCTTAATTGTAGCAGAACAATTTGGGACATTAGCTTCGCTTTATCCTAACCGCATTGATCTGGGTTTGGGCAGAGCACCTGGAACTGATCAGGTTACTGCAATGTCCATCCGCGGCGAGAATTTTAATGCCGTTCACAGTTTTCCCAGAGATATTGAAAAATTACAGCAATTTTTTTCTGCCAATAATGCCAAGGCAAGCGTGAGGGCCATTCCGGGGGAGGGGTTGAACATACCGATCTGGATCTTGGGTTCGAGTACCGATAGTGCACGTTTAGCCGCAGAAAAAGGACTTCCGTATGCGTTTGCCAGTCATTTTGCCCCAACTTATTTCGAACAGGCAATTTCGATTTATAGAAATAACTTTAAACCGTCTGAATTTTTGCGCGAGCCTTATGTAATGGCTTGTGTAAATGTAGTTGCTGCAGATACTGATGAAGAGGCGGAACATTTATCAAGTTCTGTAAAACGAATGTTCCTAGGGGTTATAACGGGTAAAAGAGAAATGCTCAAGCCAGCTGTTGATAATATCAATAAGTACTGGGACCGTATGGAAAAAGAAGCAGTCGAACAGATGTTGTACTACTCGTTTATTGGCAGCGCCAAAACCATTAAAGAAAATTTAGTAGCTTTTGTTGCAAAATTTGGCGTAAACGAGATAATGAGTACCTCTCATATTTACGACCATGAGGCAAAATTGCGTTCGAATGAAATTTTTGCAGGGTTATTTAAAGCGTAAGGTAGATTATAATGTTGTTTTTTTAGGTACCCATAAAAGATTGCTGGGCAATGCCATATGAAAGCCTACGGAAATCTTGATAGCGGTAGTTTCTGGGCGCTTACTTTGTGTATCTCCCGATTTGATCCTGCATTTGGCTGTAAGTATGATGGGGAAGTGAAATGTATAGCATTCCATACCTTTTTTTTAGTGGAAATATGCCATACTTGTTAGCCTTACAGAGATGGTGTTAACCACCTGTGGAACTCGGTTAGAACAGAAAGTATCTAAATTGATTCAGTACTTTATGTCGCTTTGCGGTAATTTATTATCGCTGTTTTCGACATTGCCCGATTGGGTGCCCAGTAATTTTTGTAGCTATTCAGTTAATATCCGTAATTTGGCTTTAATTAAAAGGCAAATCTTGGCACTAATGAAGACTAAATTATTTTCTTTAATATTTTTTCTCGTATTTATAATTCAGTTGTATGCTGAATATGTTAATAATATCCAACTACGAAATTTTGCGAAGCCATTAATCGTAGTGGTACTTCTGGTATGGCTTTATGTTGGCACAAATTTGAAGGGACGTTTTCACAAACGAATTTTTACAGGATTAATTTTTGCATGGATTGGGGATATTCTGCTGATTTTTCAAAACGATAAAATGTTTTTTTTTATCTATGGATTAATCGCATTTGTAGTTTGCCATATTTTTTATATCAGGGCCTTTACACTTGATCATAAATCAAATCCTAATCACAAAACGCCCTATTTTTTATGGGTTGTAGGAGCCTTCGCCATTTTTTGTTCAGGATTGTTTTTCTACCTACAGCCTAAACTGGGGCCTATGCAATTCCCCGTTTTAATGTATGCTATTATTGTTACGGTTATGGTTATAATGGCCTTTAATCGATATGGTAAAGTGAATATTTTCAGCTTTAAACTCATTTTTTATGGGGCATTGTTTTTTTTTGCTTTCCGATAGCATTTTGGCTGTTAACAAGTTTGCTCAACCTATTCCACAAAGCGGGGCTATCATTATTGCAACGTATATGATCGCTCAGTATTTGATGGTATATGGAACAATTTCCCGACAATTAGTGGTTACTAGAACAGAGGTTTAATGAATTGGTTTCAATTATAAAAGAACTTTTAAGGCAGTAATTATCCTTTGATATAGTTGACTATTTTAGGATAGGCAATGACAGAGGGTGATAGTTTTTTTATTTTCCAACCCAACTCGTACTTGCTTTTGCCTCCACATTTTTAACCATAAATGGATTTTTATAAAAAAACAATGTTGGACTGTTTGATATTTTTTTTTCGATAAATTTACGGCCAAACACTTTTTATCGAAATTTAATGAACTTTCTCTTGATCGATTTGCAATAAATAAAGATCTTTTCATTTCTTAGCTTTATAAGCTAGCAACAATTATAGTAAACCTTTACCTTTTTCTCCTTTTCGCTCCACGCAATATAAATGTTGTTTTCTTTACCCAGGCGATATTTGAAGCCGTTTAAACCTGTTTTTTTCAATTCCTCATAAAGTGTCTTATCAGGAACATAGCTATCGGCTTTATCTTCCGGCATTACGGCCGGTTCAAGAAAATTTTCATCGCTAAAAAAATCGTCGGCAATGGTTTTTAAGAAAATAATCTGGTCTTTCTTTTTTGAAAGATCAATATTTGGATCTGTGCTATCCAACAATTCAGTTCCTTTGATTTTCATGTGGTAAATTTCTTTTCCACCAGCGTTTTTGATCGTGAAATTTAATACCATTTCCTCTGGCTTTCTACCGGTAAGTTCTATTTTAAAAGTGTCTAGTGTTTTTAAATCAGAAAATGATTTGGCTACACTTTGGTTGACATTTTTAAACTCGATCGCATTGCTATCCTTTTTACCTTTCGAATTGCAGGCTACTAACACTAATAAACAGATGGGAATCAAGAGCGGGGTATTTCTCATATCCAAAACTACAAATTTTAAGTTTAGTTCACATTTCTAATTTAATCATTCTTGTATTTAGAATGAATGACCTACAGTAACCATAGTTGCAAAGCGAAGTAATCACCGGGTGGCCTATTTGTAACCTTATTTTGAACGCCATTATAACCCCTATAACACAAAGCGTTTACACCAGTTCAAATCCAAGGCTGCCAATTTAGGATACTAGCCTTAGTCAAAGGCATGGATCACCCTATGAGAAGCAATATATATTAAAATGATCGCATTTTATTTTTCATGTATTTACAAATACACCACATGAGTTAATGCGGTTTGATTGAATTAATAATATGATTATATTTGCGTAACTGATTACGTAACTTATTATTTTATGGAATTTTTTGAAGAGATTGGTAAAGTAGCGATAGGAAGCAGGCTGAGAATGTTGACTGATAAAGTAACCGAAGATGCTGCACAGATTTATAAATTGTATCATATCGATATGCAGCCCAAATGGTTTCCGGTATTTTATACACTTACGCAAGAGCGGGAAAAAACGATTACCGAAATAGCTAAAGCTATTGGCCATTCTCACCCTTCAGTTAGTAAAATCATTAGCGAGATGCTGAAAAAAGGCTATGTTAAGGAAAGTAAAGACAAAGCCGATGGACGCAGAAATGTAATAAGCCTTTCTAAAAAAGGAATGAAAATTTCAGCAGAATTAAAAGACCAGCTTATCGATGTAAACGCCGCCATTGAAGAGATTTCGGCGCAAGCGCAGCATAAACTTTGGGAAGCAATAGGAGAGTGGGAATTTTTATTGGAACAAAAAAGTTTGTTGAGAAGGGTTATGGAAAAGAAAAAACAACGCGATGGTGCAAAAGTTGAAATTGTAGCTTACAAACCGGAATACCAGGAAGTATTCAGATCATTAAATGTAGAATGGATTTCGAGATATTTTAAAATGGAAGAATCTGACTATAAAGCATTGGATGATCCGCAAGGTTATATTTTAGATAAAGGAGGTTTTATATTAGTGGCACAATATGATGGCGAACCGCTTGGCGTTTGTGCGCTTATTAAGATAAATGATGGCGAATATGATTTTGAGCTGGCTAAAATGGCGGTATCGCCAAAAGCGCAGGGAAAAAATATAGGCTTTATACTTGCAAATGCAATTATTGATAAAGCAAGATCATTAGGTGCATCTAAAATCTATTTAGAAAGCAATACCATTTTAAAGCCAGCCATCAACCTTTACCATAAACTGGGCTTCCAAAAAGTAGCAGGTAAGCCTACACCCTACGCGAGATGTAATATTCAGATGGAACTTTCCTTAAGTTAGTTGCACTCAATACGTCACCCATGATTCGATAGTTATCGGATTCATTTCAGGGGTCTATTTTGCAGGAAAGATGATGAAATAAATTCAGCATGACGGAATTGATAAACTCATTCCGCTTTCAAAGCTTTCAATAGCTTATTCAATTTCAATAAGTCCTCTGGTGTGTCTATGGCAACTGTTTCTAAATCAGTTATTTTTGTCTGGATATAAAATCCATTTTCAATCCACCGAAGCTGCTCCAGGCTTTCGGCAGTTTCTAATGAAGAGGGTGGTAGTTGGGTTATGGCTTTTAAAGCTGCTGTACGATAACCATAAATGCCAATGTGTTTGTAAAACTGATGCTTTTCTGCCCATACACCCGGTTCGCCATTTCTGACGAAAGGAATTGGGCTACGGCTAAAATACATGGCACGGCCATTTACATCAATAACCACTTTTGGGCTATTGGGGTTGTAGATGCTTTCCTGGCTTTGGATGGATTTGATTAACGTTGCCAATTGTACTTTTTCTTCAGAAAAGCAACTGGCAAGCAAATCGATTTGTGCAGGTTCTATAAAAGGCTCATCCCCCTGGATGTTAATAACGATATCAAAACCAGGCAATTGCTCAATTACTTCAGCGCATCTATCGGTTCCGCTTTGGTGATGGGAAGCGGTAAAAGCAAATTCGCCACCAAATCTTTTTACTTCATGTGCAATACGCTCATCATCGGTTGCAACCACCACTTTCGATAAACTTTTGGCTTTCAAAGCCTGTTCATACACCCGCTGAATCATCGTTTTTCCGGCAATATCAACCAAGGGTTTTCCAGGAAAACGGGTAGAGGCATAGCGCGCAGGAATAATCCCGATCGCTTTTAGATTTTTGTCTTTCATATACTATGCTGATAGAACTGGTAAAAAACAAAAGTAAACATCAATGCAATAATGATATAGGAAAGGGGATGGGCAAAATTAAGTGTCCAACCCAGTATTTTGATGCGTTTGGGAACGATTAACCTATGGTCGTTTTTGTTGAAATAAAAAATACCCCATTTCCAGTTTTCTGGATTTTCATGTTGAAAATCTTTTTCCATATTATCTGGTAATAAATTAAACAATGCATTCTTCATTCAACTCCAAATAAAGAAAATAGATTCTTAAAATAAACCGTTAATTTCTGCCTCTATAGATTGGATTACCGTACCTAAATCTTCAGGATTATTGGTAAAATCTAGCTTGTCCTTATCTAAAATCAATAATTTACCCAGTTTATATCCCCTAATCCATGCTTCGTATTTTTCATTCAGTTTAGAAAGGTAATCGATGCGGATCCCAGCTTCATATTCACGGCCACGGCGTTGGATATTATTAACCAGGGTAGGTACCGACGCACGAAGGTAAACCAATAAATCAGGCGGTTTAATAAAAGAAGTAATATTATCGAAAATAGCCCTGTAATTATCATGATCGCGGGTAGTCATCAAAGCCATGTCATGAAGGTTTTCTGCAAAAATATGCGCGTCCTCATAAATGGTTCTGTCCTGAATTACATTGCGTTTGTTAACTTCAATATCAGTAATCTGCTGAAAACGGCTGTTTAGGAAATAGATCTGAAGATTAAAGCTCCAGCGTTTCATGTCGCTATAAAAATCTTCCAAATAAGGGTTATTGTCCACAGCCTCATATAAAGCTTCCCATCCATAATTCTTGGCCAACAAACCTGTTAAGGTAGTTTTACCGGCACCAATATTTCCTACAATTGCTATGTGCATATGTTCCTTCGTTATGCGTTTTGCGTAAGGCATTGTTTCTCCAAACGCTTATCGCAATATTAATTAAAAACTTTTAAACCCGATTAAACTACGAATTTCTCTAATGGTTTTTTGTGCACTCTCACGGGCTTTTAGTGCACCATGTTTGGCTACTTGCCTTAAATAAGCATCGTCTTTTGCAATGTCCTGGATACGCTCGCGCATCGGTGCAGTAGCTATAATCATATCTTCCGCCAGTTGTTTTTTGAAATCGCCGTAACGGATCTGCATTTTATTATACAGATTGTCAAAATGTTGATGCGTATCTACACTTGATACCACCTTCATTAAATCAAAGAGATTCTGGATCGGTTCGGGTTTTGGCTGGTTTTCTTCCGTTGGGCCACCATCACTAACCGCACGCATTACTTTTTTGCGGATCGTTTCAGGATCATCAGAAAGGTAAACAGCATTCGCTTCGCCTTCTGATTTTCCCATTTTACCTTTTCCATCTAAGCCAGGTACTTTAACCAATTTATCGGTGTAGCTAAAAGCGTAAGGTTCAGGGAAATATTCGGTATGATACAACCTGTTGAAACGATTGCCAAAAGTACGGGCCATTTCTAAATGTTGTTCCTGATCTTTTCCAACAGGTACTTTGGTCGCTTTGTGAATTAAAATATCGGCAGCCATTAGTACAGGGTAAGTTAATAAACCCGCGTTTACATTGTCGGGATTGGCGCGTACCTTATCTTTAAATGAAGTGCTGCGTTCCAGTTCACCCATATAAGCGTTCATGTTCAGGTACAGATATAGCTCTGCAACTTCAGGTACATCACTTTGTATATAAATGGTGCTATTTTCTGGATCAATTCCACTGGCCAGATATTCAACTAAAACATGTTTAATGTTTCCGTGCAAATCGGCTGGCGTAGGGTGTGTAGTTAAGGAATGTAAATCGGCGATAAAAAAGTAACAGTTATAGTCGTCTGCATTTGAACAAAGTTTTTAACTGCACCATAATAATTACCTAAATGTAATTTTCCTGTTGAGCGGATACCGCTCACCACTGTTTCTTTCATAATGGCACGAAATTAAAAATAAAATGCAAGCAATCCACAAGTCGGCTCAATTTTCATTGCAAGATTTTTAATAGCACGGTCGTTTCGAGACTTTTGTTATCAGCTCGGCCTTTAAATCGCATTTCCACAGATCGATCTTATTCCAGACCAGAGCAATACCGAATTTAAAAGCAACATTATGGTTATGTGTAGTTGTTTAGCCATAAACTAAAATCTATGATATTTATTGCTTTTATTATCGAAGAAAACCAGAGCGCGGTTCTGGATAATATAATTTAGAGCAACCACAGCAATTGCTTTAATAGTTTTGCAATACGATCGACAGAATCGCATTTTAAGATCCACCAATACCTAACATCATCTGCAAACTCTTTTATGGCAAGCATATGCTGGTAATTAAAATTATACTGTTAAAACAAGCTAGGAAAACTAGGTGGCGCTTGGTTAGCCATTACCGGAATTTTTAAATCTGTCCCTATCGCTTTGTTTAGTTTATCAATAAAATAAGCGGAGAATAACGGAGAGGAGAGTTCGACATTCTGATGTACGAAAAAATATAGGTTTTCTAAGCCTTGTTCTTTCCATTCCACAATTCTTTCAATCCAGTCATCTAAACGTTTTTTATCGATTTCATCGTCATTGGCACCTACAAAACGTATAAATGCCGTTGGTGTAGTTAGGCGCATATGCAGCATGTCTCGGCGTCCGGAAGTATCAACAATGATGTTCGTTATCCCGTTACTTTCAAACAGTTTGGCAAATTCGTTCAAAATTGCCGGGTTGCTAAACCATTCTGTGTTTCTAACCTCAACTCCAAGAGGAATTACCTTTGGAAATTCGTTGATCACAATTTTTAACCTTTCAAAATCTTTGGGTTTGAAATTGTCATGCAATTGAAGAAATGCCATGCCCAGTTTATCTTCGAAATTACTAATGGCATCGCAATACTGGGCCACAGGTTCTTTAACGTTGATTAATCTTTTAAAGTGACTAATGGTATTGGTCAGTTTCGGGAAAAATTTAAAATCTGCAGGTGTTTTTTGGGTCCATGTAATCACCTGTTCACTGGATGGCATCCCATAAAAGGTAGCGTTAAGCTCAATAGAATTAAATTGAGTAGCATAATAAGTAAGCTCATCTTTTGTTCCTTTTGGGTAAAAACCCTTTAAATCAGCCTTGTTCCATTTTGCACAACCTACGTAAGCCTTAAAAGATTGTTTAGGTTTATTTGCGGCTAAAATTGCCACCGTTTCCGGAGCATCTGCCGGAAGGGTATAATCTATTACTGAAGGATCGTCTACTTTCCCGAATTGCATTTTTAAAGGTTTTAGGTGTAACGTCTAAGGCCAAAAAAATACCTTAGCTCATTCAACTAAGGTATTTATATATTGTAAAAATAAGAAACTTGTGCTTTGCTTTAGTTTATTGTGGAAAGTTTATAATTTCCGTATCTCAAACTGAAAACTGAAAATTGCTAATTGGAAACTTACCTAGTAACCCAGGATCTTCAACACTTGCTTACTGTTCTGCTCTTCACCAAAAACTTCAAAATTGAAACTCTCGTCACGGTTTCTGCGGATTAACACATGTTTCGGACTTGGTAATAAACAATGGTGTATACCGCCATAACCGCTCAACACCTCCTGGTACGCACCAGTATGGAAGAATCCTAAATACTGTACTTTACGGGTTTTAGGCATAAATACACTGTTCATGTGCGCTTCCTGGTTGTAATAATCCTGTCCATCGCAGGTAATGCCACCTAAGTTAACACGTTCGTATTCTGCATCCCAGTTGTTAATCGGTAGCAAGATATATTTTTGGTTTAAAGCCCAAACATCGGGTAGGTTGGTTATGAAAGAACCATCCAGCATTAACCAGCGTTCGCGGTCGTTTTGTTGTTTACGGCCTAAGACCTTATATAAAATACCAGAAGCCTCGGCAACGGTATATTTACCAAATTCAGTAATAATATCTGGTTCCATTACTTCATGGATGGCGCAGATTTCTTTGATCCTTTTGACAATTTCGTTCACCATATACTCGTAATCGAAATCGAAAACCAACGAATCTTTGAACGGCATACCGCCACCAATATCAAGCGTATCTAAATCAGGATTGATTTTTTTGAATTTGCAGTAAAGGGTCACGTATTTTTCCAATTCGTTCCAGTAATAAGGCGAATCGGTAATACCCGAATTGATAAAGAAGTGTAATAGCTTTACCCTGAAATTAGGGTTATGTACAATTTTATTGTTATAAAAATCGATTACATCTTCCATACGTACGCCTAAACGCGAAGTATAAAACTGCGAATCTGGTTGCTCCTCAGCAGCAATACGGATCCCCAGGTTACAAGGGGTATCAATATCTACCTCGTCATCAAAGAGATTAAATTCCTCTTTATTATCTAAAACCGGAATAATATTGGTGTAACCATCATGCAGCATATCAATGATATACTGTTTGTATTGGTATGTCTTAAATCCGTTGCAGATAATGGTTGTATCTTTAGTTAAAGCACCTTTTTTCTCCAATGCATCAACCATAGGCATGTCAAAAGCAGAAGATGTTTCGAGGTGAATATTGTTCTTTAAGGCTTCTTCAACAATGTGCCTGAAATGCGAGCTTTTTGTACAATAACAGTATTTGTAATCGCCGCGATAGTTGTTCTTTAAAATGGCAGTCTGGAAAAGAATCTTCGCCTGCTGAATTTTCTTACTTACCATTGGTAAGTATGTGAAACGTAGGGGAGTACCGTAAGTTTCGATCATTTCCATCAGGTTTAAATCCTGAAAATATAATTCATCATCTATTACGTCAAAGCCTTCCTGTGGAAAGCCAACGCTTAGATCGAGAAATTCTGAGTAACTCTGCATTTACTTTTAAATAATTTTTGCAAAAATGTAATTTTAAATTGAGAATTAAACGGTATTCAGAATATTTTTACGGTGAATAAACGCTTGGATCAAATACAAAATTTCAATATCAAATGTTTTTTAAAACGATGCGTAAATTCTTTTTGCTTACCTGCCTGTAATTCAGTATTATAGTAGATTTGTTTCTGCTTGATATTTGGGAAAGCAGGTTCCTGTTTTTCAAAGGTTTGGGTTGGCCCTGCTCTTCACTTTACTCGTTTCACTCGTGTCCGTTCCGATCAGGTTTAGGTGGCAAGGGTGGTAGTACTATTTAGGGTTTTACAGCGAGGCGTTTTAATGTGAAAATTTTCCGTGTGTTTTAAACTTCCGCGGCAAAACACCATGATTCAAGATGCGAACAAAGCGCCGAATATCATTTGTAACGATGCAATCGTTAGGCTATTTAAGCGCCCGTTTCAAACGCGCGCCAGCACTAAAATGGGTCGTCAGGCTGAATTTATTTCAGTCTCTTATAAACCATATTATTTTGTTCAAGCAGATGGTGCAAATTAATATTCCAATATTAATGAAAAAAACATAAGTTGAACAGTATAATCGTTCTGCTATTTATGGACCTATTTAAGAAGCCCTATCTGATCTAAGCGTCTCGCTAAGGCTCTATGTAAATTTTTAAAAGGCTGAAGAAGATAAATATCTAAACATAATCAGGAAAGCAGGTTCCTGTTTTTTATAGGTTTGGGTTGGCCCTGCTCTTCCCTTTACTCGTTTCACTCGTGTCCGTTCCGATCAGGTTTTAGGTGGCAAGGGTGTTAGTACTATTTAGGGTTTTACAGCGAGGCGCCTAATGTGAAAAATTTTCCGTGTGTTCTGAGCTTCCGTGGCAAAACACCATGATTATCATTTGTAACGATGCAATCGTTAGGCTATTCAAGCGCGCGTTTTAAACGCGCTCAAGCTTAAACGTGTGCCGTCACCAGAACGCAAATTAACGTCAAAACTATCCTTTTCTTAGGTATTTTGTTAAAATCACAATGGTTTGGCCCTCTACTTTGCCTTCAATCTGTTCGGTATTATCATGTACCAAACGGATGTTTTTTACTACTGTACCCAGCTTAGCACTCAATGTAGAACCCTTAACGTCAAGTGTTTTAACCAAAACCACAGTATCGCCTTCAAATAAACGGGTTCCATTGCAGTCCTGATGAAATTCCACTGTACCTTCCTGTTCATGGTCGCCGGTTTTTTTAGCCCATTCCAAAGTTTCATCGTCAAGGTATAAAATGTCCAGACTGTCTGCAGCCCAACCTTCATTTCTCAATCGGCTTAACATCCTCCAGGCCACTATCTGAACAGGCGCAAATTCCGACCACATGGTTTCTGTTAAAATTTTCCAGTGATTGGCATCAAGCTGTTCACTTTTTTCAATCTGGTCCAAACAGGTTTTACAAACTAAAATGCTGTTATCGCTATTGGCATTGCTGGTCGGGGGTACTTCATAAACAGATAGGCTGTTTTCAGCGGTGCATAATTCACATTTATTTCCTGAACGGGTTTGCAATTCTTGTAGTAATGACATGGATGTTTAAATTTTCGCGAAAATAATAAACTAATTGGAATAAGCAGGTATTGTGATGCAGGCAATATTGCCAGATCTCAAGCTTATAATTTAAAGACTATGGTTTATAGACAATAATATTTGATAATTATTTGGAAAGCAGGTTCCTGTTTTTTATAGGTTTGGGTTAGCCCTGCTCTCCACTTTACTCGTTGCACTCGTGTTCGTTTCGATCAGGTTTATTGATTTGGGCCGGTGCCACTATTTGCTGCGAATAGCCGGGTGCCTACTATTCCATGGATTTTCCGTGTGTTTCGAGTTTCCGTGGCAAAAAATAAAGTAGTTCGCGCAAACACGAACCACGGAGAGGAGATCCAAAGTGTATTTTTTATTGGATTTTCCTTGTATTTCGTGCTTCCGTGGCCGAAATAAAAGTGGTTCGTATCTTTGCGAACTACAGCAAGATTTTACAACTAATCATTTATTTAACCGGCAAATGTATTTCTGCCAGCATACACCTTGCACTACCACCACCATTTTTTTCGATGGTGTAAAGCGGCGCATAAATGATGCGACTGTATTGTTCTAATGTTTTAACCTGCTCGGGATTTAAAGATAGATATGCCTGTTCAGACATCACCAGCAAACTTTCACCTGCCGCATTGGAAACCTGTAGCATATTCCCCGCAAATTTATTCATCTGTGCTAAACTGATTTCGATAATTTCTTTATCGCTCCCTTTTAAACTGATGTTCACCTGAATACGTTCGTCAGCATTGCGGATAGAATCAAGACAAACCACTGCAAAACGATCGCCAATACACATCATTACGTTGGTGTGGTAAATCGGGAAATTGTCGCTATCTACTGCTTGAAAAATAACCGGTTCGTATCCGCTAAGCATGCAAAAGTTATTTAAAACTTCTTCATCTGTACGTACGCTTAAACAAGCATAGGCAATTTTATTGGTGCGGTCTAACACCATACTGCCAGTGCCTTCTAAAAAAGCATATTGCATTTCGTAAAAGCTTAGGTCGCTTAAATGCTTCAGTTCAAATCTCGTTTTCAGATCTTCCAGTATTTCTTTTCTGCGCTCTAAACGGCGGTTTTCAGAAAACATAGGGTAGAGGTAAACTGAGCCATCTTCATGAAAAGAAACCCAGTTGTTTGGGAAAATGGAGTCGGGCGTTTCTGGTTGCAGGGTATCATCAACTACCGTAACATCAACATCATTTTGCCTTAACAGTTCAACAAAACCGTCAAACTCTTTTAAGGCTTGCTCCTGTACATCCTGTGTTTCGGATGCTACCTGAAATTTATTATTCGCCGCGGTTTGCTCGTTAAATTTAAAGTCGACCGGGCGGATCATAAGGATATGGCTGGTAGTTTGCATTTTTCTTTCTCTATTCGTCATCCTGAATTCATTTCAGGATCTTTTTGATTAGATGCAGAAATAAATTCAGTATGACGTTATATTTATAAATTGTCTCTTAAAATCGGTAGGCTCATACAATGGAAACCCCCACGGGCACGCGAAAGTTCTGCTGATGGCATTAAAATCAAAGTATCAGTTATGGTTTCAGTATTTACCTTACCACTTTCCAGATCCTGGATTAAATCTTTTACATCAACTACATCAAAACCAGCTGCTTTAAATGCTTCAACGGTTTTATCATTCCGGTCGTAACCCAAAACTACCCCCTCTTTAATGGCTAACAAGTTACACGAATCGGTCCATTGTTCTCTTGAATCGTAAGGGAAAGTATTGTTTCCGCTATAAATAATCTTCGTTGGTTCGGTACTCTTTAAATCATTCTGACTAATATCGTTCAATAAGGCTTCTACATGTTCGAAATGCTTCGGTTCCTGTGGATTGGCTTTTGTAAACTGAATAGCAGTAGTGGCTTCGAGTTTTTCTGGCTCTTTTAAGAAGTTGATCGGCTCATAAGGATTGTATTTTGGCGAATGGGCGATTGAGTTTAAAATCACCCAGGTATTTCGTTTTACCTGTGTGAAAACAGTATCCAGGTGCATGTAATCGCGTTTGCTCGGTATTTTTACCACTGTTACTTTTTCGACCACGTTCTGCTCAAACAAAAGTTTAATGGCTTCGTTAGCGCCATGTTCTGATGTACGTTCGCTACAGCCAATTAGTACGTGGTTAGGGCTAACCATCATCACATCGCCACCTTCCAATGTGGTGCTAAAAGCAGGTTCATCGCCAGGACGTAAAAAGTGCATGGTAACATCCGGAATTTCGAGGATGTTATTGCGGTAACTCTTAAATAACGAATGGTTAAAGAAAATATAGCGCATCAAAAGCGTTTCGCGTACGCGCGCCTTTTTTGCCGGTTTATTTAATAAGATATGGTTGTTGATCGTGGTGCCTACATCGCGAGTGAAAATCAGGTTGGGAATTGGGGCAAAGATCATCGTATCGTTGGCAAGGGTACCTGAAATAAAAATCTCCGCCAGCTCTTTAGCGGGAGTTTGGGTCAGTTCGATCTGAACTTTATAAGTACAACCCTCTATTGCACAAACTGCAGCCACTAGTTTTTTCCGGATAGATTCATCCTCCAGCATTTCACTCAACAAATTCTGTATTTCTATTACCGCAGTTGAATTGTGAAACTCGGGGTGATTGGGCTTATAGAAATTTCGGTTAGCCTTCTCTGAATCAATTTCAGCCAGTTTCCCTTTGATTTTATCCGGATCTAAAAAATACATCAATAATTTGATGTAATAATCGTATTCACCCCTACGAATGGTATCTAAATGTACAATATCTTCAAACAGCCAATCTTGCGCTTTAGATGGTACCACTTTGCCCAAACCACTATCCGGGCTATGAATTAACAATTTACGCAACCTGCCGATTTCGGTGTTTACATTCACTTTAAAGTTTAGATTCTGCTCGCTCATAAAAAAGTTAGTTATTGCAAATCTATTAGAATTTTTGACAGTCCGAAAGTCCGGGGGGCCGAAAGTCCGAAGATATAGGCATAAATAGGCGCCGGAAATCGAAAAGCCTAATGGTTGTTATCATTACAGGCATCCTGTCTTTTAGCCCCGGATCTTGGTCTCCCGACTTCTTTATTGCACAGCACCAGCATCTTTAAACCTTATTGCTGCGGCGGCTCCCGATTTTTCAATCGGGACTACAGCGTAAAGAAGGAATATCCGGGCCCTACCGGCACTACAGTAGCTTTCCAAAACCTCTAGAAGCTCAAAACCTTAGGCCATAAACCTTTCACCTTCCACCTTTTTTACATATTTTTGGTCCATGAATTTTATTATTACCGAGACACAAAAAGCCATTTTGGAGCTTTACAAAGAAGAAATAGCTGAAAGTGTAATCAATATACAGGAAACACGTAAAGAATTTGAAGGTCAGGCCACCATTGTGGTTTTTCCAATAACTAAGATCTCTAAAAAATCGCCTGAGCAAACGGCTACCGAAATAGGCGAATATCTAGTGGCCCATGTAGGGAATATTACCAAATTTAATGTAGTTAAAGGCTTTTTGAACCTAAGCATTGCCGAAAGTTACTTTTTGAATCAGTTTAATGAAGAAATTTTGGCGCCTGATTTTGGTGTATATCCCTCAAACGGGAAAAAGGTCATGGTAGAATACTCATCGCCAAATACCAATAAACCACTACATTTGGGGCACGTACGCAATAACTTATTGGGTTATTCGGTTTCCGAATTGCTTAAAGCTTATGGTTATGATGTAGTAAAAGTGAACCTGGTTAACGACCGCGGTATTCACATCTGCAAATCAATGCTGGCCTGGCAAAAATGGGGCAATGGTGAAACCCCTGAAAGTACGGGCGAAAAAGGCGACCATTTGGTAGGCAAATACTACGTCATATTTGATCAAGAATATAAAAAAGAGATTGAAGCTTTAAAGGTGGCAGGGCAAACGGAAGATGAAGCCAAGAAAAATGCTCCGTTGATTAAAGAAGCGCAGCAAATGCTTTTAAAGTGGGAGCAGGGCGATGACGAAGTGGTTTCGCTCTGGAAAACGATGAATGAATGGGTATATGCGGGTTTCAATATTACCTATAAAAACCTGGGTGTAGATTTTGATAAGTTTTATTACGAAAGCAATACCTATCTTTTAGGGAAAGGTACCGTTGATGAAGGTTTGTCCAAAGGTGTTTTCTTTAAAAAAGAAGACGGTTCGGTATGGATTGATTTAACTGAAGATGGTTTAGACCAGAAACTGGTATTGCGTGCCGATGGTACTTCGGTTTACATTACTCAGGATTTGGGTACTGCCGAAATGAAACACGACGATTTCAATATGGATGAATCGATTTACGTGGTAGGTAACGAACAGGATTACCATTTTAAAGTGTTGTTCCTCATTTTAGAGAAACTGGGTAAAAGCTGGGCGAAAGGATTATATCACCTGTCGTACGGCATGGTAGATTTACCTAACGGAAAAATGAAAAGTCGTGAAGGAACCGTGGTAGATGCCGATGAACTGATTGAAAGCATGATCAATACCGCTCGTGAGAAAACGGAGGAGTTGGGTAAAACCAACGATTTTCCTCAGGAAGATAAAGAAGAACTTTACAAAAACATTGGTTTGGGGGCCTTAAAATATTTCTTGTTAAAGGTAGAGCCTAAAAAGCGTTTATTGTTTAATCCGGCAGAAAGTATCGATTTTCAAGGCAATACCGGACCATTTATTCAGTATACCCACGCCAGGATCAAATCATTGTTAAATAAATCTGATTACAAGTTTGGCGTTGGGAGTTTGGAGTTTGGCGGGATCAGTGATGTAGAATTGGAAATGATTCTTCAATTGGCTAAATACCCTGCAGAAATAGAAATTGCGGCGAAAGCTTTCAGCCCGGCAAGTTTAGCCAACTATTTATATGAACTGGCCAAGCTGTTCAATAAGTTTTACCATGAGGTACCGCCAATCGTAAAAACTGAAGAAGGTGAAGTGAAACAATTCCGCTTAAACCTTTGCAAAAAAACTGCCGATATTATTTATGCTGGCATGCTGATTCTGGGTATTACTTCTCCCGAAAGAATGTAAATGTAAAAGGAAGAAGCTAAAATGGAAGATGTAGTATGTTTAGGTATTTACAGGATAGGGTGGTAAATAAGTTGACTTACTGTGTTTTATGTCTTTTAGTGCGGAATTTATAGATGCTGTTTTAGGCGGCGGTGGTTTATTTTAAATTTCCGCCTTTTGCTTATTTGATCTTAGGATATGGTAGCCGCACTTTTAAGAACAACTAAAATTCTGTCAATTGCGGACGCGCAACACTTTCGATATTTAAATACGTTAAACAGGTTAGATTTAATTATCAGGCACTTGTTGCTTGTACTGTTACGGCATTATTTCTGCTTTTTTTGGTGAGCAAAATCGATAACTCAGTACTGGAGTCTATTACTTCAGTGGCGTTGATCTTAATGAGGTTTACACATTTTGAAAAAATAGGATTGCCTGGAAAGAATTATCACATTGATAATCAAGTTTAATGAAGGCCGTTTTTGGCCTTGTTTATTGGCCAAGATGAATTGATTGGTCCTGGAACCTGCAATACAACTAATAATACTGTATAATCGATGCTTTCAAAATTACATTTGCTCCATTTGCAATTTTGGTAAAAATCAAAAACTGATCCTGATCGGCTATAATTTTATATTTCTTCACTAAATCTTCTGGTTTTGCAGGATAGTTGCGTACGATTACATTACCTTTTAATTTAGTATCTTTCTTCAGGTCTCCAGTGTTCAGTATCGACTCAATTTTGAAAATACGGCCAGGAAAATCTGTTTTTACTTGATCGGCAATAAACAGCTGCGTTTGCGGATGTAATTTTATGATACCGTAAGTTGTGCCGATTAAATTAAAGGCACCAGATTTTAGTAATGCGGCATCAGGTTCATATAGGTACTCACCAATATTCAAATTGTCTGTAAATTGTACTGAGGCATTTGATGATGATTTATAAAAAGAAAAATCCTTTTCATTTCCTCTGTTTAAGGTTACTGCCCTAACTTTTGTATCGTTTTCGTAACCTTTATCGATTATCCATAGCAGTTCTTTACATTCATTTTTTACACTCACAATATGGATTTCGCTCACCTGTTTCAGTTCTGCTAAGCCAGCAGAGATATCCAGTAATGGGGCAGTTTTGATAATTATCCTTGACGATTTTTCCAATAATATATCCAGATTGCTTGTCACATCGGGTGTACAATCTTTAAGCATAAAAACTTTGCCTTTTTCGGCCCTTCTTGCAGGGTCAACATAGATGGTATCAAAAAATGTATCATTTTTTTTGATATAAGCAATGCCATCTTCCGCTTTAAACGCTATATTAATTGCTTTTAAAACCTGCGCATTATGCTGTGCTATTGCAGCTAATTCTGGATTAATTTCGCAATGTGTTACTGTCTTGACCTTTCGCGAAAAGTAATAACTGTCGATTCCCAAACCTCCGGTAATATCAATCAATGTGTCTCCTTTAGCAAGTTTTGATTTGTATTCTGCAGTAAGCTCTGACGAGGTTTGTTCTATGGATAATATTGGGGGGTAATAGATATTTTCTGTATGAAACCAGGTAGGTAGTTTCTTCGCCGATTTCTTTTTTGCTGCGATTTGTGTAGCTAGCTCTGCAGGACTAATCCCTTCAAACATACTTTTTGCTAAAGCAATCTGATTTACATCGGCATTTAAATTTGCATTAATGTAATCTTGTACGGCTTTAGCTAAAAGTTTATTGTTCATATTTTAGTATAGAGTATCAAGTATCAAGTATCAAGTATCAAGTATCAAGTATCAAGTATCGAGTATCGAGTAGCAAGTATCAAGGCTGGTATCCAATCTTGGTTCTTGATACTGTTTACTTGCTACTACTTTTATTTTTCATCACCATCTGGCAGGTGTGCCGGCTCTTCACTTCTAATAAAATATCTTTATCGATGGTTACCCGATCAATGGTTTGCTGATTGTAATAACGGATGGTTACCAGTTCAAGTCCTCTGTTATATTTTACGGTAAACTCTTCCGATAAATCTTTGATCAGTTTTTCAATCTGAACGGGATGATCATCAATACTAACCGAAAAGCTAATTGCTGAATTAAGCATGGTATTGATTTTGATCTTATGAGTATGGAAAAGCTCAAAAATATTGCTTAGGTTTTCTTCAATAATAAATGAGTAGTCTTTTGGAAAAATAGAAATTAGGGCCTGGTTTACCTTAAAAATGAAAGATGGGACAGGTAATGGGTTATTTTCTTTGGTGATTGCCGTTCCCAAGCCTTCTGGCTGGATGAAGGACCTCACAAAAAGTGGAATACTTTTGTTTTGAAGGGGTTTTATGGTTTTTGGGTGGATGACTGTTGCGCCATAGTACGTAAGCTCAATCGCATCATGATAAGAAAGTTGGGCAATCAATTCTGTTTCATCAAACCACTTCGGATCTGCATTTAATACCCCAGGTACGTCTTTCCATATGGTTAGCGCAGCAGCATCTAAGCAAGACGCAAATATAGCCGCCGAATAATCTGAACCTTCCCGACCCAGCGTTGTGGTATAATTTTCGCTTGTTCCACCAATAAATCCTTGTGTTACAATGATGTTATCAGTTAAAAGTGGTGCTAAATCTTTCTGTATAATCTGATGCGTCTTAACCCAATCTACTTTACCTTCTTTATATGTATTATCAGTCTGGATATAGTTGCGTGCATCTGCCCATAGGGCTTTACTTCCCGTTTCATTCAACCATGCTGATACAATTTTAGTGGAAACGATTTCACCTATAGATACGATCTGATCGTAGATATAATCAGAATTTTGATCTGGTTCATCTTCAATCAGCCATTCTATCTCAACAAAGGTATTGGCTACATCATCATAGACAGGATGTTGTTTTTCCTCAAAGAGTTCATCTATAATACTGAAATGGAAATGTTTAATCTCTTCAAAAATTGCATGTGCATCATCATTCTGTGAGAGGAAAGCGTGGGTTAGGTCTTCCAGTCTATTGGTAATCTTTCCCATAGCAGAAATAACAACCAACAGATTTCCTTTTTTGTAATCGCGTACAATATTGGCCAGATTTTTTACACCTGCCGCATCTTTTACCGAGGCACCTCCAAATTTAAAAATATCCATATTAAAATGCCTTGATCTGTTCTGTAGATAGCGATGCATTTATCCATCCGCTTTCTAACTGTGCTTTATATTTATGATAGAAGTTAATTGCTGGTTCATTCCAGTCTAACACTTGCCAAACCATGCCGCTATAGTTGCCGGTTTTTGCCTCTTCTATTACTTTTTCAAATAATATTTTGCCTAAACCCTTTCCTCTAAATTCTTCTGTTACGATAAAATCTTCCAGGTATAACCTACATCCTTTCCAGGTAGAATAGCGTGTATAATACAACGCGAAGCCCACAATGGTATGATCTACTTCTGCTACGTAAGCTTTCCATACGGGGTTTTTACCGAAACCAGCATCAATGAATTGATCTAAAGTGACGGTAACTTCATCAGGAGCCCGCTCATAAACAGCCAGTTCATTAATTAGTTCCAATATTCTTGGACAATCTTCTGCTGTTGCAAATCTGATATTAAATTCCATATTAGTTTGCCGAAATATCGTTTTTGAAATGTTTGATGATCCTTTTTCCAAAAATACTGCTTCCAATGCGCACCATTGTACTTCCTTGCTCAATTGCAATTTTATAATCGGCACTCATTCCGGTTGATATCTCTTTAAACGTATCATCTTTACGGAAAAAGCTAACTTTAATGCCGTCAAAAAATACCTTTAGTTCGTTAAACTCCGTCGCAATCTGTTTTTCGTTCTTGGTATTGGTCGCAATTCCCATTAAACCTACAATACGGATATTTTTCAATTCTGCAAACTCTTCAGCCCTTAACAGTTCGATTACTTCATCAAAACCAAGTCCAAATTTGGTGTCTTCATCAGCGATATAAACCTGTAATAAGCAATCAATTATGCGATCGTTTTTGGTAGCCTGTTTATTGATCTCCTGCAGCAACTTAAGGCTATCAACTCCATGAATGAGTTTAACAAAAGGGGCAATGTATTTTACCTTGTTGCTTTGTAAATGACCAACTAAATGCCATTCGATATCTTTTGGAAGTTGCGCCTCTTTTTCAACCATTTCCTGTACATGGTTTTCCCCAAAAATACGTTGTCCAGCATGGTATGCTTCTAAAATTGAGTCTATTGACTGTGTTTTTGAAACTGCAATGAGTTTAACCCCATCCGATTCAACTTCGCTTTTATATTGTTTAAGATTATCAGCTATGCTCATTTATAACTATTTTTGGTAAAATTAATAACCTTGCCGCAATTTGGGCAAAAAATAATATTTAAATTAAGCATGAAGCGATTAATATGGGTTTTAATGACAGCTATATTATGGTTGGGCTGTAAGCCTGGCATACCTGATGACATTATTAAACCTGATCAAATGGAAAAGATTTTATACGATATGCACATTGTAGACGGATACCTTACCAGCATTTACATGGTAGACTCGGCAAAGAGGGTTGCTGCCGCATATTATAATGGAATTTATAAAAAGTTTGGGACAGATTCTGCCCAGTATAACAAAAGTTTACTTTGGTACAACACAAATCCTGTGGAACTGGACGCCGTGTACAAAAACGTACAGAAAATGCTGGCTAAACAAAAAAAAGGAATGGAATTAGCGGATCTGTTAATTAAGAAAAAACAATTTAAAACTGATTCCTTGGCAATAGCAAAGAAATTTAAGGCCGATTCTCTTGCGATTACAAAAAAAATGAAACCCGATTCTTTATCAAAGGTTAAAGCTGTGGCAGCGATTGCCAAAAAGAAAAAAGAGGCCGATTCACTCATTAATATAAAGAAAGCTGGAATGGTGAGCACATCGCCCACGCCAGTTGCAGTACAATAGTATGTTATATCCCGATAATTGTTTAGAACGTTTAGGTTTTGTAGAAATCAGGCAACTGATCAGCAAACATTGTTTGAGCCCAATGGGCCAGGCGATGGTGGAGAAGATGCAGGTGATGAACCGTTTTGATCAAATTGATAAATTCTTACGTCAAACCAACGAGTTTAAGAGCATCCTGCAAAATCAGGAGCCTTTACAGATTAATACCTTTTTTGATATTAAATCTCTGGTTGAAAAAATCAGGGTTGAAGGTACATACCTTTTAGAAGAGGAGTGGTTTCAGGTTTACACTTCATTGCAGACTGTTTTTTCTGTCCTTCGTTTTTTTGAAGAACGCGCAGAAGTATACCCTACACTTGAAGCATTATTTGAACATCTCCCAATTGAGAAAAATATTCTCCGAAAGATAGAAACCGTAATTGATGCCAAAGGCAAGATTAAGCCCAATGCATCAAAAGAATTGCAGGAAATTACTTCAGCCATTTCGAAAGCCGAGCAGGATGTACGTAAGCGCATGGATGCTATTTATAAGCAAGCCATAGCCAATAATTGGGTTGCTGATGGTAGTTTGACCATTCGGGATGGGAGAATGTGTATTCCGGTTTTGGCCGAGAATAAACGTAAACTAAAAGGCTTTGTGCATGATGAATCGGCGACAGGGCAAACCGTTTATATTGAGCCAGAAGAAGTTTTTACTTTAAATAATAAGCTACGCGATTTAGAGTTTGACAAACGCCGAGAAATTATCAAAATCTTAATTGCCTTAACGGATGATCTGCGGCCGTATTCACCATTATTGCTTTCTTATCATGGTTTCTTAACCAAACTGGATTTTGTGAGGGCAAAGGCCTTATTTTCGATGGATATTGATGCTGAAATGCCGGGTCTCTTAAAGGAGGCTAAAACGAAGTTGATTAATGCAAGGCATCCTTTGTTATCAATCTCATTTGCTGCTGAAAAGAGGAGTGTTACCCCCTTAAATATTCATATAGATTCCGAAACACGTGTGGTGCTGGTATCTGGACCCAATGCGGGTGGTAAATCGGTTTGTATGAAAACAGTTGGTCTTTTGCAGATTATGTTGCAAACTGGCCTGTTAATTCCGGTTGATGCCAATAGTGAGGTAGGGATTTTCGAAAATATTTTCGCCGATATCGGCGATGATCAGTCGATAGAAAGTGATTTAAGTACTTATAGTGCACATTTAAAGAAGATGCGCTATTTCGTAGAACATGCTTCACCTAAAACAATGGTGCTGATTGATGAATTTGGTACGGGTACCGATCCACAGTTTGGCGGGCCAATGGCCGAAGCTGTTTTAGAAGTATTAAATAATAAAAAGGTTAGGGGGGTAATTACCACACACTATTCTAATTTAAAACTATTTGCCGGCAATACGGAGGGTTTAGAAAATGCATCCATGCTTTTCGATAATGCCAAAATGAAACCATTGTATATCCTGGAAATGGGTAAGCCAGGTAGTTCCTATGCCTTTGAAATTGCACAGAACATTGGTTTGCCTAAGGAGGTTATTCAGCTTGCAAAAGAAAAAACAGGTTCGAATCAGAATAGGATAGATACAATGCTTGTTGATCTGGAACGGGAAAAGAAAACTGTTTACGATGCCAAGGTAAGTTTAGCCAATCAGCAGAATAAAGCCAAAAACCTGGTTGCTGAAAATGAAAAATTAAAAAGCTTTTTAGAAGAGAATAGAAAGGTACTGATTAGAGAAGCGAAACAAGAGGCACAGAACATTATAAAAAATGCCAATAAGCTGGTCGAAAATACAATTGCCGAGATAAAAGAAAAGCAAGCTGATAAAGAAGCAACAAAGGCACTCCGTCAAAATTTACAAAAGGAACTGGTTAAAAATACCATACCGAAGGAGCGCCCTAAACCTGTTCAGGTGGTAATTGGCGGCGAAATCGAAATTGGCGATTTGGTGAAATTTAATGATAGCGAAACGATCGGTCAGGTTTTAGAAATTAACAGAAATGAACTGGTGTTGGCTATTGGTGATTTACGATCAACAGTTAAAAAGAACCGCGTACAAAAGGTGAGCAACCGCGAAGCTAAAAAAGTAATTCAAAGCAGCGCCAATTCTTTCAATGGACGCATGAATGACGCGGTTTCTGGCTTCAGGGCTGAACTCGATCTTCGTGGAAAACGAACTGAAGATGCCCTGTTCGAAGTAGAGAAATATTTAGACAAAGCCATTATGCTGGGTTTTCCATCTATTAAACTGATTCACGGTAAAGGTGATGGGATTTTGAGGAAGATGATCAGGGAATATTTACGCAAATATAGTCAGGTAAACAGAATGGAAGATGAACATGCGGATAGGGGAGGCGATGGCATCACGTATGTGTATTTGAATTGATAAGTTAGATTTGGTAGTGGTGTTGGATGTTACCATTCGACACTTTAAATAATATTTTTGCGATAAAATCGCAGCTCTATTTATGCACTCGTTAAAAACGAGCGCAAGCACAGCATTTATCCTGTTAGATGGAAACATCAGACAGCACATAAAACTTTATAAACGTAACCGTGTTATTTTTAAAACGTTACGCTTATGAAAAAGATATTACTCTGCCTTTTTGTGGTACTGTTTGCCACAAACTGCAAAAAAACCGACAATGGTAATGAAGATCCAGGTAACTTGCCTGATGTAGAATTAAAATCAAAAGTAATTATATCAGGACTAAATCTGCCTTGGGAAATGGTATATGGTCCGGATAATTTCATCTGGTTTACTGAAAAAGCGGGCAAAATCAGTCGGTTAAACCCTGCTACAGGTCAGGTAACAGCATTGTTAACCATAACTGAGGTACGCACTAACGGTGAAGGAGGTTTACTTGGCATGACATTACATCCCGACTTTACCAGCAACCCTTATGTTTATGTAGTATATGATTATGGAAGTACCTATCAAGCTAAGGTGGTACGTTATACTTATGCAGGGGGAAATTTAACCAGCCCATTCATTTTATTGGATCAGATTCCGGCTGCCTCTATTCATAATGGTTCACGCTTGTTAATCAGCGGAGGTAAATTATTTATTAGTACTGGTGATGCTGCTGATACTAATCTTCCTCAAAATATTAATTCTTTAGCCGGGAAAATTTTAAGAATAAACTTAGATGGCTCTATCCCTGCTGATAATCCTTATCCTAACAACCCGGTATGGTCTTTAGGACATCGCAATCCCCAGGGATTGACCTTGGTGGGCAACAAAATTTTCTCTTCAGAGCATGGACCTGATTCTGATGATGAAGTTAATATCATTGAAAAAGGCAGAAATTATGGATGGCCAAATATCAAAGGTTTTTGTAATGAAAGCGGAGAGCAATCTTTTTGTAGCTTAAACAATGTAGCAGAACCGCTCATCAATTGGACACCAACTATCGCACCCAGTGGTTTAACCTATTACAATAACAACTATATCCCGCAGTTTAAAAATTCTTTACTATTAGCGGTATTGAAGGGTACAAAATTGATGCAATTGAAATTTGATGATGCACAAACTAAAATAACAAGTACAAAAGATTTTTATGTTAATACTTATGGTAGGGTGAGAGCTGTTTGCCAATCGCCGGAAGGGAAAATTTACATCTGCACCAGTAATGGAAACGATGATAAAATTGTGGAGATAGCAAAATAAGCGGTTACTTTTTGCGCCCGGGACACTTTTTGCAGCGTTTACCTTTTTTAAATTTCTCGCAACATTTTTTGTATTCAGCAGTACAACTGAAAATAAAACCCATACCTTTTTGAAATTCAGGGTCGGTGGGCAATATGAATGTATTTTCTTCTCTCTCGTAAATCATTGCAGTACAAAGTTAAGAGTTATTTAGATTAATTCCAATCAATTTACATTCCTGATAGATTTAAAATTTTAGATATGACAATTTTAAAGGCAATTTGTAATTTAGCGAACTAACCAAAAATTCATAAAATGATAAATAAAGTGGTATCTGGAGCTGAAGAAGCTATCAAAGATATATCAAATGGTGCAACCCTTATGCTTGGTGGTTTCGGGCTTTGTGGGATTCCGGAAAATTGCATAAATGCCTTGGTAGCGAAGGAAATTAAAGAACTAACCTGTATATCAAACAATGCAGGTGTTGATGATTTTGGCATCGGCTTAATGCTGAAACAACGTCAGGTTAAAAAAATGATTTCTTCTTATGTAGGCGAAAACGCCGAATTTGAAAGGCAATTACTAAGCGGCGAGCTTGAAGTAGAGCTGATTCCCCAGGGAACTTTGGCTACCCGCTGTCTTGCTGCAGGATACGGTATGCCCGCAATTTTTACACCCGCAGGTGTAGGTACTGAAGTGGCAGAAGGAAAAGAAGTGCGTAATTTTGATGGTAAAGATTATTTGATGGAATATGCATTTGATGCTGATTTTGCTATTGTTAAAGCCTGGAAAGGAGATACCGCAGGGAATTTGATCTTTCGATCCACCAGCCGGAATTTTAATCCTGTAATGGCCATGGCAGGTAAAATTACGATTGCGGAGGTAGAAGAACTGGTTGAAGCTGGTGAATTAGATCCGGATCAGATTCATACCCCAGGTATCTATGTTCATCGCATTTTTCAAGGCAACAATTATGAAAAAAGAATTGAACAGCGTACGGTAAGGAGGTAAAAAGTCGGAGTCCTAAGTCGGTTAATAGATGCCGATTATTAACTCATTCTATCACTTAACATTCAATCAATAAAACTATGTTTTCAAAAGAAGAGATTGCGCAGCGTATCGCTAAAGAAATAAAAGACGGATATTACGTAAATCTTGGCATTGGTATACCTACGCTGGTGGCCAATTATATACCAAAAGGAATTAATGTAGTATTGCAATCAGAAAATGGCTTATTGGGCATGGGGCCGTTTCCCATTGAAGGGGAGGAAGATGCCGATTTAATAAATGCAGGGAAACAAACCATTACCACTTTACCAGGATCATCTACTTTCGATTCAGCCATGAGTTTTGGGATGATCCGCGCACAAAAAGTAGATTTAACCATTTTGGGTGCCATGGAGGTGTCAGAAAATGGAGATATTGCCAACTGGAAAATTCCGGGTAAAATGGTAAAGGGAATGGGCGGAGCAATGGATTTGGTTGCATCAGCTAAAAATATTATTGTAGCCATGCAGCATATCAATAAAGCAGGAGAAAGTAAGTTGTTGCCAAAATGTACCTTGCCGCTAACGGGGGTTAAATGTATCAAAAAAATTGTAACTGAACTGGCAGTGCTGGATATTTTACCTGAAGGTGGTTTCAAACTTTTAGAAAGAGCTCAGGGTGCGAGTATCGAATTTATAAAACAATCCACCGCTGGGAGGTTAATTGTTGAGGGAGAAATTCCTGAAATGAGATTGGATTGATTAGTGGTTTGTGTAGCCATAAATCACGGCGATTGACTCTATGGAATGATCGTCATTCTCGCGCAGGCGGGATCTTAATACATTTGTAAGCCTATCATGGCATTACGATCAAGTTGGGAATGACGATTCCTTAGAAAAAGAAGTCAGGTTTTAAAAACTTGACTTCTTTGAAGTTTACTGTATATCAACCAGAACACTATTTCTTAAACCACTCGAAATATCTTCTGTGATGGCGATAATTTCATCAGGCTCATTAGTATTATTCATCACTACCTTATTGCATTGATTGCGGTAGGGAAGCAGATATTCTTTATAAGCCGGCACTACATGATTATGCCATTTGTAAAGCACATCGTCTTCCGGATAACCACGTTCCAAACCATCGCGTTTAATACGGCGGTCTAAAGCAATCTGCTCATCCGCATCAACAAAAATGGTATGATCTAATAATGCAGCAATTTCCTTGAAGTGAAGAATGAAAAGTCCTTCAACAATAATAATTGGAGCTGATTTAATTTCTAGGATTTTTACAACTGCCAGTGGATTGTTAAAGTTGTACTCCTTTTTATAAACCACTTCACCGTTAATAAGCTGTTTAATATCTCGCAGAAACTGTTCGCTATCAATGGTTGAGGGGAGGTCAAAATTGTATAATTTATTTTCTTCCTGCGTCATATCTCCAGCCGGAATATAGTAATCATCCTGCGATACGAGTGTGACTTCATCCTGTTTAAAATGATGAAGAAAGCAGTTTAAAAAAAATGTTTTACCCGATCCACTACCACCGGCAATACCAATTATAAATGGTTTCTTGTTCACACTCATTGAGCACTATATGTTAAATTGCAGAAAAAACGTTTGTCTAAAGCACCTAATGAATCGGCTACTGCTTTAGTCATTACAATGATAACATCTTTTGTAGATTCGTTTTCTGTAAATTTACCAACAACTTTTGCAAAGGTAGTGCGGTTAGTCATCGGGTTGGTAATCTTGATTACCCTGCCTACAGGTGCTGTGCGGTGTAAAACCAACATTTTAGTTCCGTCTAAATCCTGGTCTGCAATCCATACTGCGGTTCCTTTTTCTTCGATCTGGCTCAAGCCGTATACGCTTGGATCGCGACGGAGTTTAGGGTCCTTTACCATGGTACTATCTGGCTCATTTTCCTGCTCTTCTTTTGATAGATCATTCACCGATCTGGGTTGTGGTGGCTTAGGAATAATCAATTTCTGATCAACCTTAATATTGTTATCATCCAGTTTATTTGCCGTTCTGATTTGGTAAGCGGTTAGATTGTATTTTTTAGCAATCGAAAAAATGTTTTCCCCGGTAGCTACGGTATGGATAAAACTTTCGTCTTTAGTGGCTACAGGAGCTTCTTTCGTTATTGTTGTTGTTTCGGTCTGTTTTTCCTTAGGTACCTGCACATCAGTAATAATTCCTCCAGGTACTTTTAAGACCTGGCCGATAGTAATGGCATTATCAGGCAGGTTGTTCATTTTTCTAATCTGGTAAGCCGTAACACCATATTGCTTGGCAATGGTAAAGATGGTTTCGTTTCTTAAAACGGTATGCGTGCCTGCTACATCGGTAGGTCTGTTTTCCTGCGCCGGTTTTTCATCGGCAGCCGCTACCACCTTGTTTTCATCAATATTTTTTGTGGCTGGGATTTTGAGCTTCTGCCCAATCCGAAGGTTATTGCCTGAAAGATTGTTTGCCTTTTTTACTTCTTCAACTGTAGTACCATATTTCTCTGCAATTTTTCCTAAAAACTCTTTTGGCGCGACGGTATGTTCGATCACGGTTTGATCTGAAGGAGAAGTATTACTTACAATTGGTTCTGCATTGGTTTTTGCAGGTTGGGTGACAGGTTGTTCAGCTGTTACACCTTGTAGTCCGTTTTTTACAGGTATTTTTAAAACCTGCCCTATGCTTAAATTATTGCTTTTTAGCTGATTTAACGCCTTAATTTCATTAATGCTGGTGCCATATTTTTCGGCCAGCATGTTTAGGTTTTCTTTTGGCTTAATGGTATGCTCAATTACATTATTCACCGTTGCAGAAGTTGTTGCCGTATTCGATGATCCGTTAGCTGCAAAAGGAATATCTGTTGGCACTTTGATGATCACCCCAACCTGTAAATATTTGTTGTTGTTAAAGGACATAATATCCTTTGGAGATACATTGTATCTTCTCCCGATAGAGTAATAAGTGTCTTTTGCTACAGTTTGGTGGACGATAAGTTTTTTGCCATTATTATTTTCTACACCGATAGAGTCTCTTGCTGTATTGGCTTTCGCATTTGCAATGTTCAAGGCAAATAATACAGCAGCAGATAAATATATTTTATGCATTTATTTTGATATAAATTTCTAAATCAAGGAGCGCAATTATACGAATAATATTGCTAAACATCTTATGTTGAACTATTGGCTTGTCAGTAAAAGTAGAATGATTTTAATTTTATTATATTAGTATATTATTCATTTACAAAGCTTTGCAATATCCTTATATTGTTATTTGTTAGCTATTAAACGGTTTAATAAATAACGTATTGTTCAAAAGACGAAATTGAGCAAACTTTTATAAAGCTGGTTTGTTAGGTTCACATCAAAAACATTAAAAATCATAACAAAATGGACGCGAAAGAAATAAGCTTGAATGAAAAAGAAGTTAAACCAGTTGTAGATCTGTTAAACGATTACCTGGCGAATTACCATATCCATTATCAAAAATTAAGAGGTTGCCACTGGAACATCAAAGGGCAGAATTTTTTTACCCTTCACGTTAAGTTTGAAGAATTATATACCAATGCACAGTTAACTATTGATGAAATTGCGGAGCGGGTGTTAACTTTAGGTAAACCGCCACACAGTCGTTTTGCTGATTATATTAAAGAATCGAAAATTAAGGAAGTGGATACCATTGGCATGAACGATTTAGATATGGTTGAAGCTATCTTAGATGATATGGCCACCTTGATCGAGTTGGAACGTGAAGTGATGGAAGCATCTGAGCAGGCTGGTGATGACGGAACAAACGATATGGTAAATAAGTTTATGCAGTTTAAAGAGAAAAATACCTGGATGTTACGTTCTTTCGCTGGTAAGAAATAATATTACTATTGGTAGGTTATTGGCCTTATGTAAGTAGATTAATTATAAAATCTGCCTATATGAGGCTTTTTTGTTTCATAGAAAGTCTAATTATTTATCTTTGGACATGGCATACAAAAGTTTAGCAGCATGTGTTTCCGATCTTGAAAAGCATGGTCATTTGATCAGGATAAAAGAAGAAGTAGATCCTTATTTAGAAATGGCGGCCATCCATTTACGGGTTTATGAAAACAAAGGTCCGGCGATTCTATTTGAAAAGGTAAAAGGAAGTCCTTTTCCTGCAGTTTCTAATTTATTTGGAACTTTAGAAAGATCAAAGTTCATTTTCAGGGATACCTTACCCAAAGTGCAGCAATTGGTTTCGTTGAGGAACGATCCTATAAAAGCATTAAAAAATCCATTCAAATATGCGGGTTCGGCAATGTCGGCTTTGTCTGCGCTGCCACTAAAAACACCTTCCGCTAAAAGTAAGTTTCTGAAAACAACCATTAGTCAGTTACCGCAGATTGTAAACTGGCCAATGGATGGTGGACCCTTTGTTACGATGCCACAGGTATATACTGAAGATATTGAAAAGCCTGGTGTTTTGCATGCAAACCTTGGGATGTACCGCATTCAATTGGGTGGAAACGATTATATTCAGGATAAAGAGATTGGCTTGCATTATCAGATTCATAGGGGCATAGGTGTGCATCAATCGAAAGCCAATGCGCTGGGACAGCCTTTAAAGGTGAGTATTTTTGTAGGTGGCCCACCATCACATCCGCTGGCTGCTGTAATGCCTTTACCAGAGGGTTTGTCTGAAATGACTTTTGCCGGTGCATTGGGCGACAGGCGCTTCCGCTATTTTTATGATGATGAAGGTTTCTGTATTTCTGCAGATGCTGATTTCATTATAACAGGAACCGTTTATCCAAATGAAAATAAACCAGAGGGACCTTTTGGTGATCATTTAGGCTATTATAGCTTAACGCATCCATTTCCTTTAATGAAAGTGCACAATGTTTACCATAAAAAGGATGCAATTTGGTCATTTACTGTAGTTGGTAGACCACCACAAGAGGATACCAGTTTTGGAGCATTGATTCATGAGATTACAGGTTCGGCCATTCCGCAGGAAATCCATGGTTTAAAAGAGGTTCATGCGGTAGATGCAGCAGGCGTTCATCCTTTACTTTTTGCCATAGGTAGCGAGCGTTATACACCTTACTTAAAGGAAAGAAGGCCACAAGAGATTTTAACCATAGCCAATCATATTTTAGGTAAAAATCAGTTAAGTTTGGCCAAATATCTTTTTATAGCCGCTAAAGAAGATGATCAGCATTTGAGTACGCATCATATAGAAGATTTCTTAAAACATGTATTGGAACGGGTAGATTTAACCAGGGATATTCATTTTTATACCAATACCACCATTGATACGCTGGATTATAGTGGTGATGGACTAAATAGTGGATCAAAGGTGGTTATTGCAGCGGCAGGAGAAAAAAAACGAACGTTATGGAGTGCGCTTCCAGAAGGAATAAAGCTTGGCGATGGTTGTTATCAATCACAGCTCGCTATTCCTGGAGTTTTAGTAATTGAGTGTGATAAGTACCTTAGTGCGGAAAAGACAGCTGCGGAAATTGCTAAGTTAAATATAGCTTTAATTGATCAAGATCTTTCGGGCCTACCCCTTATTGTACTAGCTGATGATGCCGAGTTTGCCGCTACAAATATTGATAATCTGGTTTGGGTAACTTTTACAAGAAGTAACCCGGCAGCAGATATTTATGGCATCAACGACTTTACCATCAATAAACACTGGGGATGTAAGGGACCGATGATTATTGATGCGCGAAAAAAGCCCCACCACGCACCTGAGTTGATTAAAGATGCAGTGGTTGAGGCTAAGATTGATGAAATGAGGAAAGAGGGTGGGGCGCTCTATGGCTTCATATAATGAATTCAGTTTATTTATTATTTATTACTTGAGTAAGATTTAATGAATAACCTAGCTGCATCTGCGAAAAAGCCTGGGACTTATCGTTAATATTAATGTAATGATTGTAGCGGAAGAATAGTTTACTTCCAACATCTCTTTTTCCAAAATACATTAAGCTAATACCTGGAACAACCCAATGCTCTGTATGGCTATTTTGTATTGATGAACTTTTTTTAACGTTGTTCAAATAATAAGGCAATGCGAGGCACATGGAAAAGTTTTTACGACGACTAAATGTAATTGTTGGTTCAGTATACCATTGGTTTTGCGTAATTGTGCGGAATGCGGTGTCAATTACAGTTTGGGCCAAATCTTTAAAACCTGTTTTGAAAATTTGCGAACCTATTACATTATAGCCTATATTTAGTTCCATAGTATTATATAATAAAATGGGTACAGGTGGTAAATATCCTTTGATTAAATTAAGTTTTACTCCGACTTTGTAATTTGCGCGTTGTAGAAGATCCTTTCGATTTATAATGTCTTGATTACTGATTTCTGTTCCTTTAAATTCACTGTCGAATTTTGATAAGCCACCTTGAAAAGATATATAATTTGCATAAACGATTGAGGTTCTATTAAAGGGGTGTGTATTTAGCATAAACTTTGCATCGGCAGTAAACTGGGCTATTCCATTTGGTTCGCCACCAATTCCTTTTATGTCAGTGAAGGCAGCGATATTAAAATACGTATTTATAGAGGACGATTCCTTTATTAGATAAATTTTGTCGCCTTTCACGGATGGCAAAGTGATTTCAAATTCTCCGTAAACGGCATCAGTATATGAGCTGATTGGTGTATAGCGAATTACATCTTTAAGTAGTAAATACGACGTTTCGCCTCCTTCTTCTAAAGGATCTGTAGTCGTAAACATTTCTTTATACAATTTTTTTTGTGTGGATTTTTCAAAGTGCAGAAGATCTGTAATAACTATTCCATTTTTATCATTTGTTTTCCCGATATTCCCCTTATTTCTAAAAACACCTTTATCAGTTGTTACAATAATTTCTAATATTACGCCTTGAATAGTATTGATATGCACCTTTTTAATTTTAGCGCTTATAATTCCTTTTGATGTGTGGATACTTGTGTTATCCAACATTTCTATGATTGCTACAGTTTCAGAGCTGTCTAATTGATTAGCTATTGATGCACTTGTTAATTCTAAAGTTTTGTCTGCTTTTTTTAAGGAATTTTCTTTTATCATTAATAGACTATCTTTCAATTTATTGCTCGACTTTAATGTATCAGCGACTTTTGTTAATGTGTCAATCTGCTTCCTTGCTATTTCTATTTGCTTATTTAATTTGGCTAGTATACTTTCTTGTAAATTTTTAGCCTGTTCTAATTTACTGTTTTGGCTAAGAAGGTTTTCATTTTGCTTTTGTGTTCTTATTTTAATCTTATTCAAACTCTTTATTGCTCTATCTAAAGAATCGATATTTTTTGCATTGATATCTTTTTGCGCAATCAAGTTTGAAATATTGCTCTGAATACTGTTGATGGTTTCTTTAGCTTTATCGAGCTGTTTCGATTTCTGTCCAATTGATGTGTCAGCTTTGCCGATAATTTTATCAGCCTTTTTAAAACTGGTATCTATTTGGGCATACATCTTTTGTAAGAGTGCAATAGAAAGTACTATTGTTAAAAGAATTACCTTTTTCATAATGTCAATCGTAAATTTGAATTGTTTGGTTAAGAGAATTTTGAATATTTATTAGAAAGAATTTTTATCCTACCATTTTCTAACCCAAAACTACTCTCGAAACTCGACTTAAATCAAGCGTGAAAACATTGGAATTTATACGAGTGAAAAGCGCAACACCCTACCGTGAAATCACCGTATTTTAAAATAAACAAATGAAAAGGACAGAACGAAAAAAGGTGATTAAATGCGTTATGGCTTGTTTTTTATGCAGGTAAAGTCTTGACTTTCTAGCTGATGCATGGTTTGAGAATTTTTAATTTCAAATTTACATCGTGTATATTTAGGTATAAATTACTTAATAAACCTCAAACTAAATTAAAAGCTATGGAACCATTACCAAAAACATTTGTTACCAAACAAGAAAGTAATTATCGAGAACTATGGTTCAATAATTACAAGTATCCAATACTTAATGTCATCACATCCTTGCAGGAAAATGAACAGGAAACCAGAAAAATAGATTTTGCAAATATTGATGCAGCAATTGATTTTTTTACCAAGTTATCCGATGGGCTTAAAAAGGATGATGGCGTCAGAGTTTATTTTGCCTCTCCATCAATAGATGGAAATGTGTATAAAGATAAATGTGGTATACTTACACTCATTTTTGTGAAAACTACTGGCGTAAATAACATTGATGATGGAAATTATTATGCTTTCAATGGTAAAACCTTCGATAAAATTGAGGAGGATCAAGCCAGACTTTGGGTGCACAATTATCAAAATATAAAACGTAGCATTCTTTTTGAAACCCTATCAGACAATGACCGAACTAACTTTATTCATGAAACAAAGCATGTGTGGTTTAGTGCGGAGCAGATGACACAAACTCGTGATGAAATGATATACCAAAAAGGAAAGGCCGGAAGTATGGTAACTGGCTTCGGTATCCGTTTTGTATCCTATACTAACTTGGCCTATTCGTTTCCTAAACCGGTATCTGGAGCTGAAGATAGAAAACAGCGTTTAACCATCGGCTTTACATTTATGAACAAGAACAGGGATATTGGTATTGAAGATATTGATAGTGAAGAGTTTAGTTATAGGTATGAGTTAACTGTAAATAGATTTATTGGCGATACCTTTGATACCGGAGATCCGACTCCACCTCCATCGACCGATAATATGGCAACACTTGATGTTTCAGATAAATAGTAAATACTTATTTTAGATATATATTTAAATTTTATGTATCTCAAATATTTATATCTTATCTCGCTGGGTGTTTCTTCTATCACGGGTATTTACCAAATAAAAAAAATAACAAAGCAACTCAAAACAGTTGCTTTGTTATGCACTTATACTTTTCTGTTAGAATTGAGTGTTTTTTTATTCAGGCAAAATGTTGGTTATGAGGGAAACATATTACCCCAGTATAATTTTTTTATTCTGGTAGAATTTATGTTTTATGCTTATTTCTTCAAGCAGATTGTTAAGAACATCTATTTGCTAAAAGCAGTAAATTTATTCTTACTTATTTTTCCAGTGCTCTGGTATGTATTTAGTTTTTATTGCTTTAATATATTACAGTGGAGTAGCTATGCTTTTGTATTTGGCGGAACAATCATTATTTTTTTTGCGCTTATTTATTGTTATGAAAAATTAACCTCAAACGAAGCGACATCACTGATAAACGAAGGTGAATTCTGGGTTGCTATCGCTTTAATTGTTTATTATACCTGCGTTGTACCATACATGGGCATGTTTCATTATTTGACTGCAAATTATGAGCAGTTAGCAGTTAAGCTTAAAAAATTAAATCTAATAACCAATATTATCATGTATTTATTGTTTGCTTATGCTTTTTTATGCAAAATGATCAAGATAGAGAAGTCCTCTTTGTAATTATTCCCAGTATTATTATTTTTTTCGCATTGAGTAGTGCGATCGTTTTCTTTATGCTCTATTTTCAGAGAAAGAAATTCCAGTATGCAAAAGAACGGGGAGAACTAGAAAAACAGTATGGTGAACAATTGCTTCAATCCCGCTTGGAAATGCAGGAGCAGACATTTGATACCATCAGCCAGGAAATACACGACAATGTTGGGCAATTGCTTAGTTTGGCTAAACTGCAATTGAGTCTATTAGAAAAAAAAGAAGCAGGCGATAAAGTGTTGATTACCGAGATTAAAGTAAATGTAGGCAATGCCCTTAACGATTTGCGTGATATTGCAAAAAGTTTGAGTACAAGCCGTATTCAGGAGTTGAGTTTGTTGCAGGCAGTTGAACATGAGCTACAGCGCATAAATAGGGCAGAGGCAATTGTTTGCAAAGTTGAGGTAAGTGGTAATGAACATCAAATTGCGGAACAAAAGAAAATAATCATTTTTAGGATTGTGCAGGAAAGTTTGCAAAATATATTAAAGCATGCCCAAGCCACCACAATAAATGTTGTATTTGATTTTGCGGAAAAGCTAAATATCACGATTGAAGATAATGGTGTAGGTTTTATTACGGGTGAAAAAGAAAAAATTGAAACCGGATTGGGACTTATGAATATTGTAAAACGCGCTAAATTGATTATGGGAGAAGCCACAATCAACAGTGTGATTAATAACGGAACAAAAATTACCTTAACTATTCCCTATGTCTGACCAAATTAAGAACATAGCATTGGTTGATGATCACGTGTTATTTAGAAAAGGATTGGCCGCGTTGATTAGCTATTTTCCATCCTACAACATATTATTTGAAGCTGCTAACGGAAAGGATTTTATCAGGCAGTTAAAAATATATGATTTACCTGATATCGTATTGCTTGATATCAACATGCCAGAAATGGATGGATATAGCACGGCTTCGTGGCTACACACCAATCATCCCGAAGTAAATATACTTGCTTTGAGTACCATGGATGCAGAAACCGCCATTATTAAGATGATCACAAACGGAGCCAAAGGTTATGTGCTAAAAGACGCAGAACCTGAGGAACTTAAAAGAGCTTTCGATGAAGTAATCAGCAAAGGATATTTTTATAATGATCTGGTTACCAGAAAGGTGATGCAGTCATTAAGTGCTTTGTCATCCGGTTCAAAGATAGCTGATTTTGTAAAATTGACAGAACGGGAAATGGAGTTTTTGAAATATACTTGTACCGAAAAAACTTATAATGAAATTGCAGCTGAGATGTTTGTGAGTCCGCGCACCATTGATGGGTATAGGAATTCGCTGTGTGAAAAGTTGCAGCTTAAAAGCCGTACCGGCTTGGCTTTGTATGCGGTAAAGCATGGGATAGTTAAAATTTAGAAAGATTGACACGTTGCATAGTAAAAAAAAACGATTTAAATATTTGTGTGCTAATTAGCTTCACCAAAAATAGCAATCAAGTTTACCGATTTGGATTTATTTGAATAATTAAAATAAAAAGCTGATTTTTAAGCATACCAATATTATGCGTTTAAAACCTTGGCTAATTATTTTTTTATCAGTGTTGTTTGGTGTGTCAGCAAGGGCACAAAATCATCAACTCGATAGTGTAGCTACAAACCTGAATAGTTATGGTTCGAATAATCTCCGATCTAGCCTATTTGTGCATTTTGATAAAAACATTTATACCAATAGTGAACAGGTTTGGTTTACGGGTTATTTGTTAAAATCAGTGCTACCTCTCGATAATCATCATACACTTTACATTTCTCTAGTAAATAGCATAGACAGTACTGTTGTATTACAGGAAAGGTTTCTGATACAGGATGGATTTTCATTTGGGAACTTTAATTTGCCTGATTCACTTTTAAGCGGAGCCTACCACTTTGTCGTTAATACAAATATTCAAGCTAATGGAAAGATTGAAGCTATGTTTATACAGCCTGTCTCCATTATATCTAATACAATAAATACGATGGTTCCGCATTTTAGTTTAATAAAGAAGGGCATTCATGCATCTGCTGAAGGTGTACTGCTTAAAGTGTTGACCAGTGACCATCATTTTGTTGAAAATGCAGATATTGCTTACGCGTTTGGAAAGTCGAAAGTGATATCACATGGCCATACAAAAACCAATAACATAGGGGAAGCAGTTATTCCTTATCCAACTGCAAAGATAGATAGCACAAATAATATATTATCTGTAGCTATCAAAAAAAATAAAGATAAAAGGCATATTAAATATGATTTACCTTCTCCGGAAATTAGCATTTATAAGGTTAACTTTTACCCTGAGGGCGGGTATCTTGTTAACGGATTGCCTAGCAGGGTAGGGTTCGAAGTTCGGGATTTAAAAAATTCTCCTGTCCAGCTTAAGGCTTATTTATTCGAAAATAACCTGGCCATTGACAGCTTTTCTACAGATTTAACCGGATTGGGTATATTTAAAATATTGCCAAGGGTTGGAAATAAATACGCCCTAAGATTGATTTCTTCAAATGGCCAAAATCAGTATGAACTTCCCGATATTCTTAAAAGAGGTTTGGTAATGACAGCCGCTGATGCGGTAGTAGACCATGATCTCAGAATAAGCTTACTTGCAACTCACGACACCAAAATTTACGCCGTAATCCATAACGGTAATGAAATATCTCTGCAAAGTGAGCTCGGGCTTGGCGGTGGACTTAGTCAGAAACTACGATTTAATCTTGATTCTGTGAAACCTGGCTTAAACAAAATTACGATTTTAGACGCCGAATTTAAGCCCTTGGCTGAGCGTCTCTTTTTTGCGCATCATGATCAATTGGTTAATCTAAATTTGAAAACAGATAAGGATTTTTATAAAAAAAGAGATAGCGTAAAACTAACGCTCGACTATCATAGGAAAGGATTAGATAGTATAAATGGCTTTGTATCCATATCATGTGCACAATCCAATCGCTTTTCCAGCGTAAATAATAAAAATATTGTCGATTATGTGTTTCTGGAAAAAGAGTTAGTTACATTGCCTTATGATTTTTCTTCTGTAAAAATCAAAGATAAAGCCTATCTAAATAAGGTTTTTTTAATAAAGGGATGGCGTGGCTATCAATGGCAACAGACATCAAACAACGACTCAATTGTTTTTTCAAGTAGTGAAGTTAAAGGTTGGGTGTCAAAAGGGAAAAGTGCGATTAAATCGCCGATGGAATTACATACAATTGCCAAAACCAACATCAATTCCTTTAGTACGGATAGCAGCGGAAAGTTTACCATCCCGTTTTCAAATCTCATTGTCGATGATAAAAGTGATGTTTGGCTAAGCATGAACACCCGAAACCCCGCCATATTTTCGATAAAGATTGATGATCCACTAGCGCAGATCAAAAGCCAGTTGCAACAGACTGCTTTTGGAAATCCGGACAAACCTGTTTCGGGAATGATACAAGATGCAGCGGTAAAAATATCTGCGGGAATAAATTTGAAAGAGGTTATTATTGCAAAGGAAAAAGACAATTTCAACACGGGGGTTTTTTCTAATCAACCCAGAGTGAACCGGTGTGGCGACTATGTCTGTATGTATAATGTTTTAAACTGTGTTAATCATGCCGGAGAATCGGGGAACAGGCCTGCAAAACCTAACGAGCGATATCGTGATCAGGATGGTAATCAGGTTACTTATTTTGGTTGCCAATTAAAGGAGATTGATGCCAATATTTCTATTATAAAGGGTATTCAAATGCCAAAAAAGTTTTATAAACGCGATGTCTCAAATATGGATGAACCCATAAATGCAACAACTATTTATTGGGACCAACAAGTAGCATTGAGCAATACTGGCAAAACATCTGTGTGCTTTACTACAGGAGATTTAACCGGTGTATTTAAAATTGTGGCTCAAGGTGTTACGAATAATGGCCCTATTTATGATGAAATGCTCATTTCAGTCGTGAACCCATAAAAAAAGCTCTTCAATGTTAATTGAAGAGCTTATATACAAATACTTTTAAACTTAGAACCTTACTCCAAAGGTTAGGAATACATTGTTCCTATTGCTTTTAACATCAGCAACCGGTTCACTATAATCATCTAACAAGTAAGGGCTTGAGTTGAAGTTTGTTTTGTAGTTCTGGTATGCAAGATCGAAATAATAATTATCTATGCGGTAACCCAATCCACCCGTGTAGTATTGGCCTTGATAAAACTTATTATCACCACCTTTAACACCGTTTCCATTTACACCGTAACCTGCACGTAAACTAAATTCATTACTAACTTTTACTTCAGCGCCAACTCTATAATTAATAGCTTCTTTATAAGATGATTTGATAAACGCATTATTATCGTTAATAGTAGTACGGTCAGATCCATTAGAATCAGAAAAACGCATTGAGGCGTAATCTACATAATCCACATCAGCTGATATTAGTGCAGTACCTGCAATTACGTAACTGATACCTGCTGAAGCTTTAAGTGGTGTGCGTAAGTTATAGGTAAATGAATAATATTGGGTTGGGTTATTTGATTTGGTCGGTCCGGTATTCGCATTCCCCGCGGTGGTAGCCTGTAGTGTCTCGCTGGTATTATCTTCAATATTCATCCAGGTTGGAGTCTGGAAATTTAGACCAATCCTTAACTCACTAACAGGTCTGAAAATAGCACCTAACTTTAAATTGAATCCACCACCCTTGGTTTCCTGATTACGGAAGTGATTGAGACTATAATTTTCATTTCCGTTGTAGGTAGGTACGGCATCGCCATCATTATAAGAGTTAACAATACCAGATTCAGTAAAAGCAGCGTCGCTGATGTATCTTACATTAACAAAACTTGCGGTAGCACCAATATATACTTTGTTGCCAAAATTTAGCGCACCAGCTACATTAAATTCAGAGGTGGAACCCAAACGAGATTCGTCCCAGTTCTGTTGAAAACTGGCATTATTATAAGGTTCAGCAGAAAACCGGTTTGGGTAAGTTGGTGTATTTTTATTAATTAGGAAACTGTTATAGGCGTCTCCTGCAATACTGTTTGATACACCAAAATTATTCGCTTGATCTACATAAGAATCCCTGATGGAACTATTGGTATTCAAGCCACTATAACTAATGTTATTCAAAAAGTCATTATTACGGGTATAACTTAAACCAAAAACTGTACTTACTAAACCTTTATCTACGTCAGATCCTTTCATTTTGGCTGCGGGGCTATAAAACACCGCTCCAATATTATTCAGATTAATCTGGCTTTTATTGGTTTTCGTACTGTTTCCCAAATAAGCACTATTATTAGATACTGAATTAAATTCTGGAGTAATGCTAAATTCAGATTTGGTGAATAGGCCTAAACCAGCAGGATTTGCATTGATAGAGCCAATATCGCCACCAACTCCAATTTGTGCACCGCCCATTCCTTTAAACCGGGCAGAGGTGCCGTAATTGGTTTGGGAAAAACGGAATGCATCAGGGGCATAACTTTGGGCATATGTTGTTCCCATAGCAGCTACTGTAGCTACTAGAGAAGCCAGGATTATTTTTTTCATTTGTGTGTTTAAATTTAATAATTAACCTCTTCCAGCTCTTGATGGTCTCGAACCACCACCGCCGCCACCGGTAGAGCCGCCACCGCCGCCGCCATATGATGATGGTGGAGGAGAGTAACTTGGTCTGCTTTCGGTTCTTGCAGGAGGAGTATAATTCTCGTTTCTGGTAGGCCTGTTACTTTGCGAACCTTGCTGAGGAGAGTAATTATTGTTTCTGGTCGGTCTGCCACTTTGCATACCATCATTTTGACTATAACCACCCTGGCTTCTTACCGGTCTGCCCGCATTATTATTTGGTGCATAGGATATGCCATTCTGATTAACTATTCCACTTCTGCTAGGCCTACCAACGTTTCCGCCGTTCCCATTACCGTATCTAGGTACCCCTCTGTCATTACTTCCTGGCCTTGGTCTGAAATTGCTGTTGGTATATACACCGCCACCATAGTATCCTCCTCCGATACCCCAGCCTCCGCCGTAGTAACCGCCGCCCCAACCAAAACGATCGTAGTAAGAGTAAGGCCCCCAGGCATTCCAAGCCCAAGGATTATTCCAGCCGAAGCCATAGTTGCCATAATAAAATGGATTGTTCCAAATGCTACCAAAGCCCCAGCCACCGCCAAAGCCCCAACCGCCTAAACCATAACCATTATTCCAGCCTAAACCAAAGCCTAAATAATTGGATGGACCAAAACTGTTTCCATAGTAATAATTATCGAAATAGGGATCATAATAGCCCTGAAAACTGTAGCCGTTATGAAATCGGTTGATTCTGGAAGCATAGTCCATGTCATAATATGGATTGCTTGTTCCATAGTATTCGTCATATTCTTCCTGGCCGTTGTTTTGATTCTGCGTTTGTTGATTTTGAGAAGGAAGAACAACTTCCACCTCTCTCGCTTTTGCTACAGAATTATACACATCATCAACCGGCTTGGTTTGAGCCAATTTTGATGTTGAGCATGAAGCCACCAGCCCCGCGGTGGCAATCATGACAATGGGTAAAAATTTAATTGGTTTCATGGTGTTTATATTTAGTTGTGTGCGTTTACTTGTTTGATAAGTAGTCAAAAGTAACTATTTATTGCCTATTTTTTGGTGGAAAAGTAGGCGTAAAATAATTGAGGTTATTGTTAATTGTTTGTAGGCATAAATTTATAAATTTGCCATCTAATTTTACACTTTTTAACGTACAAATTACGTTCCAAATACAAAAGATGAGCAAAGAAATTACAAGTAGGGAAGCAGATTATTCCCAGTGGTATAATGATATCGTGTTAAAGGCAGATTTAGCGGAGCACTCAGCTGTACGTGGTTGCATGGTTATAAAGCCAAATGGTTATGCTATATGGGAAAAAATGCAGGCTATACTCGATAAAATGTTTAAGGATACCGGACATCAAAATGCTTATTTTCCATTATTCATCCCAAAGTCATTTTTCTCTAAGGAAGCATCTCACGTTGAGGGTTTTGCGACAGAATGTGCCGTTGTAACACATTACCGACTTAAAAACGATGGGAATGGCAATATTGTAGTTGATGAAACTGCCAAATTGGAAGAGGAATTAATTGTTCGTCCAACCTCAGAAACTATTATTTGGAATACCTATAAGGGATGGATCCAATCGTACCGTGATTTACCTATACTTATTAACCAATGGGCAAATGTAGTAAGGTGGGAAATGCGTACGCGGCTATTTCTACGTACAGCAGAATTTTTGTGGCAAGAGGGGCATACTGCACACGCAACCGCAGAAGAGGCGATTGAGGAAACAGAACGCATGTTACATATTTATGCCGATTTTGCAGAAAACTGGTTAGCCGTTCCGGTTGTCAGAGGACGTAAATCGCCCAATGAGCGTTTTGCCGGCGCTCTGGATACCTATTGCATTGAAGCTTTAATGCAGGATGGAAAAGCTTTACAGGCTGGAACATCGCACTTCTTAGGTCAGAATTTTGCAAAAGCTTTTGATGTTAAATTTACTGGCAAGGATGGAAAATTGGATCATGTTTGGGCTACTTCATGGGGCGTTTCTACACGTTTAATGGGCGCATTGATTATGGCACACAGTGATGATTCTGGTTTGGTTATTCCACCAAAATTGGCACCGATTCAGGTGGTTATTGTTCCAATTTATAAAAGTGATGAAGATCTTTCTAAAATCTCCGCATATGTGAACGAACTAAGTTTACGTTTAAAAGGTATGGGTATATCGGTTAAATATGATGATCGTGACACACAACGCCCAGGCTTCAAATTTGCAGATTATGAAATGAAAGGCGTGCCTGTGCGAATTGCGATTGGCGGCCGCGACCTGGAAAATAAAACAGTAGAAATTGCGCGCAGAGATACCAAGCTGAAACAAACGGTACCTCAGGAAGGTCTGGATATTTACGTTGCCAAATTGTTGGAAGATATTCAGCAAAGTATGTTCAACAAAGCTTTGGCTTATCGTGATGAGCACATTACCGAAGCGAACAGCTATGAAGAGTTTCAGGAATTGTTAGATAACAAGGCGGGTTTTATTTCAGCCCATTGGGATGGGACACCAGAAACGGAGCAAAAAATTAAAGAGGAAACAAAAGCAACCATCCGTTGTATACCTTTAGATAATAAACTGGAAGATGGTGTTTGTATTTATTCGGGAAAACCATCTATCCAGAGAGTATTGTTTGCAAGAGCATACTAGGTAGATATTAGATAGGAGATTGAGATGTGAGAGAAAACAAATCTCATATCTCATGTCTCACATCTCAAATTTTAAAAAAAATGAAATTCGCGACTAAAGCTATACATGCAGGCCAGGAGCCTGATCCAACCACTGGTGCGGTAATGACACCAATATATCAAACCTCTACCTATTGGCAAAAATCTCCAGGAGATAACAAAGGGTATGAATATTCGAGAGGTACCAATCCAACGCGTAAAGCACTGGAAGATTGTTTAGCTGCTTTGGAAAATGCCAAATATGGCTTAGCCTTTTCCAGCGGGATGGGGGCTACTGATGCTGTATTAAAACTATTGCAGCCGGGCGATGAGGTAATTACGGGAAATGATCTTTATGGTGGTTCATATCGCATTTTTACTAAAATTTATACCAAATACGGAATCAAATTTCATTTTCTGGATCTTTCTAATCCAGAAAACATGCTGCCGTATATTAATGATAAGACAAAATTGGTTTGGATAGAAACACCAACCAATCCAACCATGCAAATTATTGATATTGAAGGGGTGGCGAAAATCACCAGAGAGAAAAATTTAACCTTAACTGTAGATAATACTTTTGCATCGCCATACCTGCAGAATCCTATTGATTTGGGCGCTGATATTGTCATGCATTCCGTAACCAAATATATTGGCGGTCATTCTGATGTGGTAATGGGGGCCTTGGTAACCAATAATGAGCAATTGTATAAAGATCTTTGGTTTATTTACAATGCCTGTGGTGCAACACCAGGTCCGCAAGATGCTTTTTTGGTTTTAAGGGGAATTAAAACACTCCATCTTCGGATGAAAGCTCATTGTGAAAATGGGGAGCGTATTGCACATTATCTAAAAACACATCCAAAAGTTGATAAAATCTACTGGCCAGGTTTTGAAGATCATCCAAACCATGATATAGCCAGGAAACAGATGCGTGGCTTTGGGGGCATGATATCGATTACGTTGAAAGGTGCTGATCTGGAAGAAACCTTTAGAATTTCATCTAAGTTTAAAGTATTTACTCTTGCTGAATCTTTGGGTGGAGTTGAATCATTAATTAATCACCCGGCTACCATGACACATGGTTCTATTCCGAAAGAAGAAAGAGAGAAGGTTGGAGTAACCGATAACCTACTTCGTTTAAGCGTTGGAGTGGAAGATATCGACGATCTTTTGGAAGATCTGGAAAGTGCATTGGCTTAAAATTTTGATCGGGCATTATGGTTAACATTTGCCCGGTTTTTTATTTTTTTTAAAGCAGGTACTGCGCTAATGTAATGTTCGTCCGGCTTTACACTAAATCTTTTTTGTTGAAGTGCTTGCTTCATTAAAATTCCAAAACAAAAAAGGATACCGTTTCAATCCGGTTTAGTTGGCCGCTATTGTGCTGCTATTTTTGTTTAAATAACACTTGTATGCAATTTCTGGAGCTGAAGAATTTTCTTGATAGTAAAGTTGAGCAGTATAATCAACCTAGCTTTATTACAAATGACCCGGTTTGTATTCCGCATTTTTTTGTTAAAAAACAGGATATCGAGATTTCTGGTTTTTTTGCTGCGGTTTTGGCTTGGGGGCAGCGGAAAACGATTATCAGTAAATGTCGCGAGCTGCTTAACCGGATGGATAATGCACCGTACGATTTTGTACTTCATCATAATGATAACGATTTAAAGCGTTTACTAAATTTCAAACACCGCACCTTTAACGATACAGATCTGCTTTATTTTATTTCGTTCTTCAAAATGCATTATAGCCATTTTGATAGTTTGGAGCTGGCTTTTCTGCCTAAACAGGAAATATTTTCTGAGGCCTATCAGGAAATCGCCGATGGAGTGGCATACACCGCTTCGGAAGTTTGTTTAGCCGGAAAAATGCAGGTTTCTATTGAACAATGCCTCAATTATTTCAGGCAGTATTTTTTTTCGTTGGATGACTTTCCGCATCGTACCAAAAAACACATTTCTTCACCACAGCAAAAGTCAACCTGCAAGCGTTTAAATATGTTTTTAAGGTGGATGGTGAGAGCTGATACCAGAGGCGTTGATTTTGGAATATGGGATACGCTAAGGCCTAAAGATTTGATTTGCCCATGCGATGTGCATGTCGACAGGGTAGGACGTTTGCTGGGACTCATCAAAAGAAAACAAACGGATTGGCTAACGGCTGTTGAGTTAACCAATCAGTTAAAGGAATTTGATCCAATTGACCCGGTTAAATATGACTTTGCATTGTTCGGTCTGGGTGTTGAAAAGAAGTTTTAATGTAATTTTCGATTATAAGCGATTAAAAAAGTTCTTTTTTAACATCAATGTTCTTATTATTACGGGTAAATCTCTTTAAGAGGATAAAATTGTCTATCCGAACCGTAATTCTATGATCGCAGTTAATTTATCTGATGAGGACAAGTGGAAGAAATATAATAATTCTTCACCATTAATTGCCTTTTTTAAAAATTTCAATCCTTTAAATGAAGAGATAGAAAGGCACCTTAATCAGCATGCATTTCCGATTAGCTATAAAAAGAATAAATATTTGATTTCACCGGGTGAGCCAAATAAATTCCTGTTTTTAATTATTAAAGGAATTGTTAGGGGATCTGTAAAAGATGGAGATACCGAAATTACCACATGGATTTCGAAGGAGAATGAGGTTGTGGGGACAATACGCAATTTATGGGTCGAAAGCGATTCGGAAGAGTATCTACAGGCATTGGAAGATGTAGATTTGATTGCCATCCCTCATGTTTTATCTAATTATCTATTTGAAAATTTCACCGAAGCAAATATTGTGGGAAGGAAGATGATGGAGTTGTATTACCGCTCGGCGGAAGAGCGTGCCTATATTTGCAGAATTTCTTCTGCGGAAAAAAGATATAGGCGGTTCCTGGATTCTTTTCCCGATCTGATTAACCGTGTTTCTCTTAAATATATCGCTTCCTTCCTGGCCATCAGATTGGAAACACTTAGCCGTATCCGAAATAAGATCTAATTGCTTTGGGAACTTCATTCGCCATGCATTTGCAATAACAGGGTTTATCAGTATCTAGTATTAATAACACTTTGAAATATCCTATTGATTTTTGTCAACAAGATAGTTCACGGTAAACAACTTTAAGTTAGAATGTAAATATTCTTTGATCTGTAGTATTGGAAATACATCTTTGGTCATTTGTATTCCAAAAAGGGTCTTCATTTTTGCATTTTAAAACGAGCTTTTTAGTATTTTCACCAGTCAAAAAAAGGTATATTTTCGCTGTATAAATCCCTTGTTGGTTAATACAAGAAATTATATTTGTTTAATAACCAGTTCTTTATCTTATTTTGTATTTGCTGATTTAAACTGGTAGTTACATTATACGCTCCTGTTCAATGAAAGTGTTAAAGTGGTGTAATAGTGTTGTAAATATCTTTAAACCTGCTGGTATTTCAGAACAAGATTATAGTAATGTAGGTGTTTATTTCCTGAATATATGATCGGTATCTTTACGTATTTGACAAAAATGCTGAATTATGTATAATAATATTTACAATTTTTAACGAAAAATTTACTACAATTGTGTTAACAAAATAACTTTTTGCTAACTTGCATAATATCCTTAGTATAATGAAAACAAAAAATGCCGTAAGTACGTTTACTGTACTCATCGCCGATGATCACGAAATCATCCGTCGTGGTTTAAAAGGTTTAATATCAGACTTTTGGCCTGGTGTAGAAATCATTCACGCATCTACCTTGGAGCAAGCGCTTGTGGAGGTGGAGAAATTACCAAGTCTAATAATTATTGATGTAAACTTGCCCGGGGGTAATAACCTTAAGGTAATTGATCAGATTAAATTGGTTCAGCCCAATGCGAAAATTCTCGTATTTTCTTCGTTAAATGAGAACATTTACGCTGTACCTTATTTGAAATCAGGCGCATCTGGTTATTTGACCAAAAATGCTGAAGAATCTGAAATTGTAACCGCAATCACAACAATTCTAGCCGGTAGCCGCTACTCAAGCAGAAATGTGAAAGAAAATATGTTCAACAGCATATTGGGTAATGATGCGGATAATCCATTCACTAAACTTTCGGGCAGAGAACTTGAAGTAGCAGAGCTCTTAACAAAAGGCATTGGTGTATTGGAGATCTCAAATCAGTTGAATCTTCAAATGGGTACAGTGAGCACGTATAAACTGCGACTTTTTCAAAAGCTCAAAATAAAAAGTATTATAGAACTTGCTGAAAAAATGAGTATCTACGAAAGATAAAAGAGTGAGACACTCTTTTTATCTTAATTAGGCCTTTTTGTTTTTGTCTATAGTGCCAGGCCCATTTTCTCCTGATTCATTAGGAGCAGAACCGGCCTGGCCAAACTTATCTGAAGAACCTTCCCCGTTCTGATCAAAGGAAGCCTTTCCTTTTGAATTTCCCTTTCCTTTTTGTTCTTTTTTAGCTTCTTTTTTATTGTTTTTAGTTTCCATAGTAATCAAGCTTTTGATTAACTTAACATTTTAAAATAGGACAAAGTTTTTTATTTTTTGAGCTTAACGTGTGGATACATTGAGCCTAGTTATTTCTATTTATGCTATGCGTATCTTTCAAATCTGCCACGATGATAAATTGATGACATAATTTATTAGCATGGGCAGAATTCGTGTTGGTTGTTCGGGCATCACCGGATTACGTGCAATTAAAGCATTTATATTTTACATGTAAAGTATTAAACTATTAGGAGGCAAAAATAGATCGCAGAGAAAACCTGGCTCGATCAGCATGTTAGTCCAAACGGAATTTTCGGTAATCCATGTTCCTACACTATACCCAATCCATTCAGTTAGTTAAGGTAAGCCCTATAAGTAGGATGCGTAATCTGCATCATAATTGACAAATTTCGATTCTAAAAGCTAATATAGTTAGCAATTAATTACAGCCAATATCTCTAATTGTTCTTTTTAGCTAAAAATATTAGTATTTTTGGTTTCGATCATCTTTATTAGAAAGAAATGGATAGAGACAGGCAGATTATTCATATGGATCAGGATGCATTTTTTGTATCTGTAGAAATTAGAAAAAATCCTAAGTTATTGGGTAAGCCGGTAATTATTGGCGGTGGAAGCGATAGGGGTGTAGTAGCTTCTTGTAGTTACGAAGCACGCCAATACGGTATACATTCTGCAATGCCAGGCAGGACAGCAAAATTACTATGCCCACAGGCTATATTTTTAAAGGGCGATATGGAAGAGTATTCCAAGGCATCGCATGAGATTACCGAGATTATTGCCGATAAAGTTCCACTTTTCGAAAAAGCCAGTATCGATGAGCATTATATCGATATGACTGGGATGGATCGATTTTTTGGCTGCATGAAATTTGCATCCGAACTCCGGCAAACCATAATTAGAGAAATGAAACTACCCATTTCCTTTGGCTTGTCGATCAATAAAACCGTGGCTAAAATAGCCACCAACGAATCTAAACCTGATGGCGAACGGCAGGTTACCCTTCCCGAATTGCGTCCTTTTCTCGATCCTCTGGCCATCCATAAAATTCCGGGCATTGGTCATGCTACCTATAAAAAGTTAAGTGAAATGGGGGTTCGCAATATCCTTACACTCACGCAGATCCCGCAACAGCTGATGTTTAAAATTTTGGGGCAGCATGGCTTAAGCTTATGGCAAAAAGCAAATGGGATCGATCTTTCGCCCGTGGTGCCTTACCGCGAAAGAAAATCAATCGGTACACAGGCTACCTTCGAAAACGATACCATGGATATGGCAAAATTGAAAGCCATTTTAACCGGGATGATTACCGGGTTAACTTTTCAGTTGCGTAATCAGAAAAAACTTACTGCCTGTATTACCATAACCGTGCGTTATACCAATTTCGAAACGGTTACCCAACAAGAGCGGATTCCCTATACCGCTCTCGATTCATTTCTGATCAGCAAAGCACATGGCCTGTTCGAAAAAGTATATTCGAAACGGATGCTATTGCGCCTGGTAGGTGTAAAACTTTCGCATTTGGTAAGTGGCTATGAACAGATTGGTCTTTATAATATTGCTGAAGAAGAATATAGCCTTTGCCAGGCCATGGATAAGGTACGGAATAGTTATGGGGCCGAAGCGGTGGTAAAAGCCTGTATTGTTACCCAGCCACCACGCGATGAAAAAGGAAGGGTGATTAAATATAATCCACGTAAAAAGAAAATATTGATCGAAAATGACCAAGAAGCAGAAAAAGATCCTGAAGTAAGGAAACGTTCAAAAATCAGAAGTTTTATGAGCGAAAAAGGAATAACCGGTAGTAAATCGTACGAGTAATTATGTTTTTGAATGTCCATTCTGCTTATAGCCTCAAATATGGTACCCTTAGTATTGAACAACTAATTGTTCATGCGCGGCGCCTGGGTATTCACCAAATGGTACTTACCGATATCAATAACTCAAGCGGGGCAGTAGAGTTTATCCGTGAATGTTACAAACAAGGCGTTGCCAAAGAAGCTGACGAAATACATAAGGGCAATATTCCCTACCAGATCAAGCCTGTAGCTGGCATTGAGTTCAGAAAAGATAATCAATTATTGTACGTAGGCATTGCCCGCAATAAAGAAGGTATGCGCGAGCTGAATGAGTTTTTGAGCCATCACAATATTTATAGCATTCCATTACCGGAAATTCCTCCCGAAATGGAGAATGCATATATCATTTATCCCTTTCATAAAACTTTCGATCAGGTGTTGAAAGCAAACGAATACGTAGGCATCCGTGGAAAACAGCTAAACCTCTTGTATAAACATCCGCTTTTAAAACAAAGGGAAAAGCTGCTGGTGTGGCACCCCGTTACGGTAGGCAATAAAATTACTTATCGCCTGCACGAATATTTAAGGGCTATCGAACTGAATACCCTTTTAAGCAAGGTACCCGGTAAGGACAAATGCGATCCGGATGAATGCCTGATCCCGGAGGAAGAGCTGACACAGCAGTTTGAGCAGTATCCATTCATTGTTCAAAATACGCAGCAATTATTGGATAGCTGTGATTTGAGCATATATTTCGAAAATACTCCTGTGCCTTCATCTAAAAATAAGTTTTATTATACCGGTACATTAGAAGGTGATAAGCAAATGCTTTGTCAATTGGCCAAAAGTGGCCTGAAGTACCGCTACGGCGAAGATAATCCCGAGGCCCTTGCACGTTTGGAAAAAGAACTAAGAATTATCGAACTCAAAAATTTTTGTGCCTATTTTCTCATTACTTACGACATTGTAGATTATGCCATGAATACCTGTGGCTTTTATCATGTGGGGCGCGGTTCGGGAGCCAATAGCATTGTAGCGTACTGTTTGCGGATTACCGATGTAGATCCGATTGATCTCGATCTGTATTTTGAACGGTTCCTGCATGAAAAAAGAACGAGTCCGCCAGATTTTGATATCGATTTTTCGTGGGACGAAAGAGAAATCATACAAAAATATGTTTTTAGCCGCTACCCCCAAATGGCACGTTGCTTTTTTAGGCACCATCAGCACTTTTAAAGACCGGGCAGTTATCAGGGAGATTGGTAAGGTTTTGGGTTTGCCCAAGGGCGAGATTGATAGTTTTACTGACCCTACCAAAGAACGTGAAAATTTATTGAATGCGACTTATCAAAAATTATTGGCTGTGCATGCTTACATGAAAAATATGCCCAATCAGCGTTCTATCCATGCCGGAGGGATTTTGATATCAGAAGAACCTATTACTTATTACACCGCATTGGATATGCCGCCAAAAGGTTTTCCTACAGTGCAGTGGGATATGTACGAAGCGGAAGCCATAGGTTACGAAAAATTCGATGTTTTAAGTCAGCGGGGTATTGGGCATATCCGCGAGGCCGTACAGCTCATAAAAAAAAATAAGGGTACAGATATTGATATCCACGACTTTAAGACCTTTAAAGAAGATCGAAAATTAAATAGTATTTTGAAAGAAGGGCAGCCGATCGGTTGTTTTTACATCGAATCGCCGGCCATGAGGCAGTTGCTCAAAAAACTCAAGTGTGACAACTATCTTACCCTGGTAGCCGCCAGCTCTATTATCCGGCCAGGGGTAGCCAGCTCAGGTATGATGAAGTCCTATATCGAGCGTTATCACGCCCCTGAAAAAGTGGTTTACCTGTGCGAGGTGATGAAAGAGCGGCTTAGCGAAACCTACGGGGTCATGGTTTATCAGGAAGATGTGATTAAGGTATGCCATTATTTTGCAGGTTTGGACCTTGCCGATGCTGATGTTCTCCGCAAAGCCATGAGTGGAAAGTACCGTTCAAAACTGGCTTTTGATGAACTGGTAAATAAATTTTTTGCTTCCGCCAGAAAACAAGGGCATTCGGAAATGCTTATTACCGAAGTGTGGCGACAAATTTCATCTTTTGCCGGTTACAGTTTTTCGAAAGCGCATTCAGCTTCATTTGCTGTTGAAAGCTACCAGAGCCTTTACCTTAAAACCTATTACCCAATGGAGTTTATGGTAGCCGTATTGAATAACTATGGCGGTTTTTACAGCCGCTGGGTTTACGTGTATGAACTGCAAAAAACAGGTGCCCAGGTGCATTTGCCCTGTGTAAACCATAGCGATGAAGTGGTAAATATAAAGGCAGAAGATGTTTATCTAGGTTTTATTGGCATTCAGGGTTTAGAAGAAAAAGTCATTAGAAGGATCCCGCAGGAACGTGCGGCAAATGGTTTATATCTCCATCTCGAAGATTTTGTAAAAAGAACCTGCATATCATTAGAACAGGCTATTATATTAATCAGGCTTGGTGCATTGCGCTTTACCGGTAAAGATCGTAAAACCTTGCTTTGGGATGTGCACAATTACCTGGGTTTTAAACAGAAAAAAGTAAACCATGCCGAACTTTTTAACTTAAGTTATAAAACCTATCAGCTTCCGGTACTGGAAGACTCTGGACTGGAAAATGCTTATACGGAGCTGGAGCTTTTGGGGTATCCGCTCAACTATAAAATGTTCGATTTTCTAAAAACCCCTTATCGTGGTGAAATCATGGCGGCTGAAATGCACGGATATCTCGGTAAAACGGTAAGAATGGTAGGTAATTATGTTTGCGAAAAAACCGTACATACCATTAAGCACACCAAAATGTGGTTCGGTACTTTTTTAGATGCCAAGGGCGATTTTTTTGATACTACCCATTTCCCAAATACTACCCCCATGTATCCTTTTAAAGGAAAAGGCTGTTACCTTATTTTAGGTAAAGTGGTAGAAGATTTCGGTTTCCAGAGTATTGAGGTTTTAAAGTTTGCCAAATTAGATATTCAGATGAATCCGGTAGCGATTAATTAATTATAATGAAACGACAATTATATAGAGATTGGTATTCAATAGTTGTTTACCCTCACAGCGAAGCGATTAATGATGTTAAAGCTTTGAAAGATACACTATGGTCTAAAATTGGTTGGTATGCAAGCCGTAATTCAGAGGCGCATATTACGGTTATTGAGTTTTCAGCTGATCAATACGAGCTTGATTTTTATATCAGACAACTCGAGAAATTTTGTTACTCTCAAAAACAGCAGGAAGTGATTTTCGATCAGCTAAGTTTATCGAAATTTAGCAATGCAATTGTTTTGCTCCCAAATAATTCTTCCAAGCCCTATTTAAACGATTTGCTGGTGAGGCTGAGGAAGCGACTGAAAACAAGTGACACAATAAATGGTTCTGGTGCACACATTTCAATAGGGCGAAAGCTGAGTCCGGATCAAATAGATCGGGCAGAAAGTTTATATGATTATGTTAATCTTCGGTTTAATTGCGACACCATCGCGATAAGGAAGTTCAATAAGAATAGAGGACAATTTGAGGTTATTAATAAATTTAAATTTTTACAAAATCCGTTAGTTAACAGTCAATGCTCATTGTTTAGTTAGCATTTTTCAAATCATGAGCCGAATAATTTTACTAATCGGCTCATGAATTGGCTTTTTTATGAGCCGAATAATATTTTTTAATTGGTAATATGATGCTTTCTACCCAAGTTTGGAAGTAGAAATAGTATTTTTAGCGCTCCTGTATTTCCGCTTGCGCGCGTTTCTAACGCGTGCGTAAATAACTTAACGATTATATTCTTTAATAGTATTCTTATACATAATTTCTATATTTAAACTCATGATCCACTTCAAAGCAGAAATAGAACGTTTTGGTTCCATGGGCGAAAAAACCGGCTGGAGTTATGTGTTTATTCCAGCTGCCTTAGCCAATGAAATTAAACCCGCTTGCAAAAAGAGTTTCAGGGTAAAAGGAAAAATAGATGAGTTGGAGGTTAACGGCATGGCAGTTATCCCAATGGGAGAGGGGGATTTTATAATCGCTTTAAAAGGTGAGGTAAGGAAAAAACTAAAAAAAGAAGCTGGAGCAGGGGGTCGAATTTTATTTAGAGGAAGATCAGGATTTTAAAATCGAAATGCCTGAAGATCTTGAAATCTGCCTGTCTGAAGAGGTGCATTTAATCCAAAATTTTTTAAAACAACCTAAATCTCACCAAAACTACTATATCAATTGGATTAACCAGGCTAAAACAGAACCCACGCGTACCAAAAGAATCACAATGACTGTTAGTGCAATGGATAAAGGACAGGATTTTGGAGCGATGATACGGGAATCGCAGGGAAAGTCTTGATTTAAAGTCCTAAGTCTATAGTGAATAGAACCAGGCAATCTGAATTAAGACTCTGAACTTCGGATTTCCGACTTCGGACTGCGGACTTCGGACTCCCTTTTATAATCCCTAAACCAACTGGAAACTTTCATCTGGATTACACCTAAAAAAGCTTCCCTGAAGATACGGGTACTCATTTTTGATGTACCTTCGGTTCGATCGGTAAAAATAATGGGAACTTCAACCACCTTAAAGCCAAATTTAATCGCAGTAAACTTCATTTCGATCTGAAACGCATAACCAACAAATTTAATTTTATTTAGTGGAATGGTCTCCAGCACAATTCGGCGGTAACATTTAAAACCTGCAGTAGCATCCTGAATATTGATCCGGGTAATGATCCGTACATACATAGAGGCAAAATACGACATTAAAACCCTGCCCATGGGCCAGTTTACAACATTTACCCCTTTAACATACCTGGAGCCAATGGCTACATCGGCACCATTTACACAGGCTTCGCGTAAACGTGGCAAATCTTCCGGGTTATGAGAGAAGTCGGCATCCATTTCAAAAATATACGGATAATTGTGCTGTAATGCCCAATTGAAACCATAAATGTAGGCTGTACCCAAACCCTGTTTGCCTGCGCGCTCTTCAATAAATAAATGTCCCTCGTATTCTTTTTGTAGTGATTTTACAATTTCAGCAGTTCCGTCAGGAGAACCATCATCAATAATCAAAACATGAAAAGGCTGCGTTAAAGAAAAAACCTTCCTAATGATTTTTTCAATGTTTTCCTTCTCGTTATAGGTGGGAATGATGACTAAACTATCTGACACGGGTGTTGTGGTTATTTAAATAAAATTAAAGCTTTTCGCCTTTGTTTGGTTTACGGTGTATTAGATTTTAATGTGCGAAAGTAAATATTTAATATGAAACCTTTATGAATTTTCATTAATTCAGGATGATTCGTCATCCTGAACTTGTTTCAGGATCTTTTTAGAAACAATACTAAATGTTGTTTCGGGTTTGCAATCCGGACCGTTGCTGGCTAGTTTTAATATTTAATTTTTGCTTTTCAAGAAATAGAACGTTGTTCTTAAACCCCATAGTAGCGGCAGCGCCCGATTGAAATGAGCAACTATAGCGAATGGCGGAACTGAAGATATTAAGAACTACAGTCCTTTCATTTTCAAATCGTTAAGCTTATTCGCATTTCTTCTTAAATTTTCGTTGGTCCGGATTTGCAATCCGGATCGCTATATTTTAGCAGTTTATAAGAATTACAAATCCTAAGTTCTAAAGACGGGATTGCAAATCCAGACTAGCTTTAGGGTTACATAATCCTATTTAGCTTTTGCATTTACTTCTTGCATTTGCGGCACAAACCCTTGTTTTTAAACCCGATCGATGTGTAAAGCCCGGAGCCCGAAGAATGAGCGCAAGGACTTGAAACAAAGAGCGGGAACACAGTCCGCCAGGAACGGATGTCCGTTCATTTCCAAATCTTATTAATATACTTTCTTAAAACAATGTCAATCTAAGCGTACTCGAAGACTTTATCTCACCTCCTGCATCAACTTTTTAACCAGCTGCGAAAAAATAATCAATGCCAAACCCGCAATGAGCGAATATAACGCCAATGCTTTATAACCTTCGGTATAGGCCATCAGTTTGGTTGTTAGCGAAGCATTATCAATACTAGACATTTCTGCACCAAGTTTACCAGCCGCCAATTGTCCGAAAGCGCTTGATAAAAACCAAAGACCCATCATCATGCCGAACATTTTCTTTGGTGATAGTTTGGTAATAATCGACATCCCTATCGGACCCAAACAAAGTTCACCTAACGTTAGCAATAAATAAGCTAAGGTAAAGACATTTAAGGAGCTAATTCCCTGAGCATTGGCAAAGAATCTGGTGGCGTAAAACACGTAAAAACTTAAAGCCAATAAGAGGAAGCCTAATCCAAATTTCACTACGGTATTGGGTTCAATTTTGCGCTTATATAAGCCAAGCCATAAAATGCCTACAATCGGACTGAAAACGATCACAAAAAAGGAATTAACACTATTGTTCACCACGTTTGGATCAATGTTGAAAAACAGGATTTTATGGTCTAGGTTATCTTTTGCAAATAATGAAAGAGAACCGCCGCTCTGCTCGGATATGGCCATAAAAATAAAGTAGCAGAAGATAAAAACAAAAGCGGCCAATAATTTGTACCGGGCTTTTTTATCTTTTATTTTAAACGTTTCAAATAAGAAATAAATCATAGCAATAATGCCGATCGTGTACATAAAATAATCAGTAAAGTCGGTATTTTTCACCATAATGTAAATCAATGGAATACACAATATCGAACCTACATAAACGGCTATTTCATACAGTTGCTGTTTTGATTTTTTAAGGTGCAGTAATGGAGAATTGCCTATTGGCCCAAGGTATTTTTTTGTAAAAATGAATGTACCTAAACCGAACATCATCACAAATGCGGCAGATAAGAAGCATAAATGCCAATTGTAATATTTGCCAAGGTAGATACACATTGCACCGCCCAGTAAGCCACCTACATTAATACCTGCATAAAAAAGTCCGTAGCCTGCATCTCTGCGATTGTCTGTCTCGTGGTATAATTCGCCTACCATTGATGAAACATTGGGTTTGAAGAAACCAGTCCCGATGATGGATAAGGTAATGCCTACATAAAACAGATCATGTGGTGAGAAAGCCAGGATCAGGTTCCCGATAATCATTAAAGTTCCGCCCCAAAATAATGATTTTCTGAAACCTAAAATCTTATCGGCAAAAATGCCACCAATAAAGGTAAACGCATAAACAAAAGCCTGTATAGCGCCATACTGCAGGTTCGATTTTTGGTCGCTTAAACCCAGTTGCTCTACCATAAAGAAGGCCAATACACCCCGCATTCCGTAAAAGCAGAAACGCTCCCACATTTCTACCAATGATAAGTGCCAGAGTTGTTTAGGGTATTTACCTTCAAAATTTTGAATTTCTTCTATTGAAACTGTTTTTTCCATTAAATTGGTTTAAAAATGAAAAGCCCGAAAAACATCGGGCTTTTGAGTACAAGTATTTTTTTATTAATGAACACCATGCATCCATTTTCGCAATAATGGACTTAGTGCAAACATAATAAAGCCTGCTACAATCGGGATGATCGTAAAAATTAAAAAGAATGTTGAAATAGAATAAGCCGAGCTGATTTTATCGATCAGCGATCCGGTGGCACCAGCAAGGTAATTACCAATAGCGGTACAGGTGAAAAATACACCAAACATCAAGCCTACCAAATTGGCAGGTGCGAGTTTACTTACGTAAGATAAACCAACCGGAGATATGCAAAGCTCACCTACAGTATGAAAGAAATAAGCAAATACAAGCCAGAACAGACTTACTTGTGCCGATGTAGCTCCCTGTGGAATAGCAGAGCCCCCATAAGCCAGTCCTGCGAAACCGATACCTACGAATATAAGGCCAAAACCAAATTTTACCGGACCGCTTGGGTTAAATTTAGTTTCCCAGATTTTTGAAACAATTGGCGCTAAAGAAACGATGAAGAATGAGTTAAGTACGCTAAACCATGATGCAGGCACCTCTGTACTTACTGAGCCAAGTTCGCGGCTTACTTTCCAGATGGCTAGTACCCAGATAATCGCAAAACTTAACAAGGTAAATAAAATGGTAGCAGGATATTTTTTAAATATTTTTTTGGCTAATGAGAACAATACAAAAGTTACGGCAACCAGCGGAAATATCGTAAGCACGCTATCTACCCATTTAAAAGTAGTTGCCGCACTGCCAGTTAAATTTCTTAGCGTATAATCTTTGGCAAAAATAGTCATAGAACCACCTGCCTGTTCAAATACCATCCAGAAGAAAATGGTGAAAATAGATAAGATGGCAATTACCCATAAACGCTGGGTTCTTACTTTTCTTGGAATTTCTTCTACTGTTGGATCTGCTTTTTCAACTGCTTTGGTTTTATCTACAGAGGCGCCTATTACTCCAAAAATTTTCTGACCGAAATAGAATTGCAACATACCGAAGAGCATAAAAACACCCGCTAGACCGAAACCGTAGTGCCAACCTACTTTTTCACCGATGTAACCACACATCAACATCCCAATGAAGGCACCAGAATTAATGCCCATGTAGAAAATGGCATAGGCACTGTCTTTTTTATCGCTTATGGGAGGGGTAAAGCTTACCAACAATTGAAGAAATATTAGGTTTAAAAAATCCATTACCAATAATCAGTAAAAGCAAACCGGCATAGAAAAAGTTGTTGCTAAAACCTTCAAGTGCCATGGCTGCATGGCCGAGGGTCATCACAAAAGCGCCGATAATAACAGCTTTTCTGTAACCTGTAAATCTATCGGCAATTAAACCTCCCAATATTGGTGTAAAATACACTAAACCTGTATAAATAGCATAAAGCTGTAAGGCTTCTGGCCGTGGCCAGCCCCAGCCGTTTTTACTTAGATCACTAATCAGGAAAAGAACCAAGATGGCCCGCATGCCATAATAGCTAAATCTTTCCCACATTTCAGTAAAAAAGAGCACAAAGAGGCCAACGGGGTGGCTAAATAATTTTTCTTTGGATACGCCTTGACTTTCTAAATGGAGGTCAAGTTCCTTATCATGGTCTATACTAATGGTTTCATTAGATGTTTGCATAAAACATTTGTTGGTTTTGGTTTATGAATTCAGAATTTGTGTGTTGTTTAAGCTAGTTTAGCAGGGCGCAATATAGTGAGCGATTGGCAAACTCACAAATTTTTAAGTGAGGAGTACGGTAAATGATTTGTTAAAAGTCAAAACTTTCTGATGGGTTTAACATTTTTCTTTGGGTCTGCATAAAGTGCATCATTATCATTTGGATCATTGTTAAGCGTGATATCTTCTTGCAATTTTAATCGCCCACCGATAATTTTGAAGCCATCAACTGTACCGTCCGATCCATAATATTCAAATTTTCCTTTAATTTCCGGATCAAATGAAGCCAAATGGTCAAATACGATCATCCCAGCTTTCATATCCGTTTTTAAAGTCATGGCGTTCGATTTGGCATACTCAAATATTACCCTGTTTTTTCCTTTTAATTCTTTGCCATCAAAAACAGGAGACCCAAAGGTTAGTTTGTCTTTGTCAAAAGCAAGAATTTCGATTACCTTTTTTGTGGTG
>NZ_JAQIIV010000009.1:0-170365 GCF_036946585.1 Pedobacter terrae
AAATCCCGATTAAAAAAAAGAGGTTTCTACTAGCTGCTCCATTACAGTTTACCGTAAGCTGCGTAAGCAATTACAAATGCCAATACGGCTGCAATTAAACCAAACATAAAAATATTATAGGCCAGGCGGATGAGTTTATACTTTCTGCCCAACACTACACCTTGCGAGTATACATCGGTGATCAATGTGCCGTATAAAAAATCTTTATCATTCATTACCTTAATCATCCCATCGGTATAACTAGGCAAACTCATTTTATAAAAGTTGCCAAAAAATAACAGGTTTACCTTTTTCTTATCCATATCTTCCTGCGTAAATTCTCCTGGTGGAATAGAGGGACGGGTGGATAAAATGGAAACAACAACACAAGTTAAACTCACCATCAATAAAATAATGTGGGAATAATCAGGTGCCATGATCTTCCAGACGCCTTAACAATAAACTCACGATTAAGGAAAGCATAATCGAATTTACGGTAATAAGAATGTGTGCCTTATTATCAGCCATATCACTCAACCTTTGGTTATTGGCCGATGTAATCCTGAACATTGTTTCAATTCCTTTATCTGGTCTGTTTTCTTTATCTTTTTTCTTTTTATCGGTAACAATAACTGGTGCAAAGTTTTTCGGTTCTTCGAGTTCGGTGTTGATTACTTCCTGTGCGGTTAATTTGCTTTTCAGTTTCTCAATGTTTTTTTGTTTCTGATCGCTTAACAACAAATTGGCATAATCGGTATGGTAATGATGCGATTCCAAAAACTGGATGTCTTTTTTGCGCCAGTCTGATTTGCTGATATCTTTTTTATAAATCCTCTCATTCTCTTTATGCATCAATTTTCCTTTCGAACGGAAATCGGCCTGTCCTAAATGGAACAGATCAGCATCACAAAGTATTTTATCAATTTGACTTTTAGGGTTTTGTGGGATCTTTGTAGCCAGTATTGCACGCTTTAACCTGATCACGAATCTCCTGGTTTACCTGATGCCTGGCTAAAAAATCATCTGCCAATACTGCTCCTTTTGCTTCGTGGTTTAACGCATCTTCAAAATATCCGGTATCGTGAAAATAGGCGGCCGCCATTACCGTAAAAAAATCCTGTTCGTTTAACTGATAGTGATTGGCTATCTGCTGCGCAGCATTAACTACTTCTTGCGTATGTTCCAGGTTGTGATAAACCAAACGTGGATCGCTATGGGTATGAAAGTAATCAACCACGTACTTTTCTACATCTTCCTGCAGTTTTTTATAATTCATGAGCGTATTTTGATTGTGATGATTGAATAGGACGAGGGAAATACATGTTCTTGAAAATATTAAAACTGAAAAACCTGGATATTATTTATAGCGTTAAAATTAAGTTATTTTTTAAAAACGATATAAATCTCCGTTCAACAATAATAATGCCCTGTTTATTTTACAACAAGATTAAGAAATGATTGATTAAAAAAATAATTTATGCATCATAACTATTCCCGTTAAAAAAAGATCATAATTGGATATAAATAGCAAATTCAGTGACATCAGAAAGCACTAAATTTCACCTGAACATAAAACAGGTGTATGTGCAGCAAACTTTAAGATCAGGCGCGGGGAGCCTTTTTACTGGTCCATATTTCCAGATAGTTTACCATAATTAGTTATCCTAATTTGAGCTGTAGCAAATGCGACCTAACTTTTTTCCAAAACAAATAATGAAAAGAAAGAATACTTATTTTTTTTTAATATCCATGGCTATAGGCCTAAATAGCTTCGCGCAAAAAACGATAGAAATTGCGACAAAAAACAATGTATTGATTTTAGAAACAGACCATGACAACACTTTGTTATCAACCTACCTAGGCAAAAAACTAAACAACGCGAGCGAATACCCAGGCATACAGGCATTAGATAAATATACACCTGGCTCTGATGATCTTTTAAACAAACGTGAAGCTTATATTGCCTCTGGCTCGCTCAATTTATTGGAACCGGCATTAACCGTAACCCATAGCGACGGGAACAAATCGACGGTATTAACATTTTTGGATGTAAAAACTGAACAGCTGGATCAGAATAGAAAATTGACCAGCATTATTCTTAAGGATCTAAAATACAATTTTCAGGTGACCTTAAAATACCTGGCTTATTTTAATGAAAACGTAATTGAGCAGTGGGCCGAAATCAGGCATCAGGAGAAGGGCACTGTAGTACTCAATAAATATGCTTCAGCAAATCTTACCCTGAGTGGAAAAAAATTCTTCCTTAAAAACCAATATAGCGGTGCTACACGCGAGATGCGCTCTGAAGAGCAGCAATTACTGCATGGTATAAAAACCATCGATTCGAAACTGGGAACCAGGACGAACCTGCTTCATTCTTCTTCATTTATGGTTTCGATAGATCAGCCTGCAACCGAAGATATGGGTGAAGTAATTGCCGGATCGCTGGCGTGGACGGGAAATTTTAAGCTGGATTTTGAAATTTTTGACGAGTACTATCTCCGGGTAACTGCCGGGATCAATAATTTTTCATCGAATTATACTTTAAAGGCTGGCGAAAATTTCGTTACCCCCCGCTTTATTTTTACTTACTCATCGGCAGGAAAAGGTTTAGCCAGCAGGAATTTGCATAATTGGGCCAGAAATTATCAGATCTTAGATGGCCAAGGCGAAAGATCTACCATTCTGAACAACTGGGAAACCACATATTTCGATTTTAATGATGAAAAACTAAATGAACTGACAAAAGATACCAAAAAATTAGGGGTTGATGTTTTTTTGTTGGATGATGGCTGGTTTGGCAATAAATATCCACGTAATAGCTCCAATGCTGGTTTGGGCGATTGGCAATATAATAGGCAGAAACTGAAGAATGGCATCAGTGCATTAGGTAAAGAGGCCACAGCCAGCGGGGTAAAATTTGGCATCTGGATAGAACCTGAAATGGTAAACCCTAAAAGTGAGCTGTATGAAAAGCATCCCGATTGGATTGTCAGACAACCTGAAAGAAAAGAATATTATATGCGTAACCAATTGGTGCTTGATTTAACTAACCGCCAGGTTCAGGATTTTATTTACAAAGTAGTAGATGATATTTTCAAGGAAGTACCGCAAGTTGCCTTCATTAAATGGGATTGTAATTCTCTCATATATAATGCCAACTCTCTTACGTTAAAAAACCAGGATCATTTTTATCTTGAATATATAAGGGGGCTAAACAGCGTATTGGAACGGATCAGAAAAAAATATCCTAAAATACCAATGATGCTTTGTGCCGGTGGTGGTTCGAGAGTTGATTATGCTGCATTGCAGTATTTCACTGAATTTTGGCCCAGTGATAATACCAATCCATACGACCGGATTTTTATTCAATGGGAATATTCATATTATTTCCCTTCTATCGCAATAGATAACCACATTACGGATATGGGTAAACAACAGATTAAATTTAAAACTGATGTGGCTATGATGGGGAAACTCGGTTATGATGTACGTGTAAATGAGTTAAGTAAAAATGATTTGCTTTTTAGTCAGAATGCCGTTAAAACCTATAATGGCCTTAAAGATATTATCTGGCATGGCCAGCAATACCGCCTGCAGGACCCATACGAAAATAAAATAGCTTCAATTGCTTATGTTAATGATTCAAAAGATCAAGCCATTGTTTTTAATTATTATGTGGCCACCCTATTCACAAACGGTGTGATATTACCGATTAAACTAAAAGGATTAGATCCCGCTAAAAGTTATAAAATAGAAGAAATTAATCTATACCCTGGCGTTAAATCGCCGATTGACTGCACTAAAGCTTACTCTGGCGACTTCTTGATGAAAGTAGGCTTTAATCCTGAAGCAAGTGTTTACAGAACCAGTGTGGTTTTAAAGATAGAGGCCGTTAAATAATTAAAAACATTTATAGAATAGATTACAACCTCAAAAAATCTTTCAAATAAATTGCTATTTAAAAATCCATCAGTGCCGTTGTTATCCAATAACGCCCGGATTTATTTTACAAGTAGGGGGGCGTGATTGTGCTTTACGATGGATTGCTTTCGTCATTTGCGGTCGTGACTTACCAGTAGTAAAATTATTATTTATTTAAGCTAAAATAAAAACGGAGCGGTCATCCAACCAGCTCCGCTCATCATTAACTAAAAATTAGCAACTTAATTGCTATATTACCTTCTATCATGTGAAATGTATTGTTCAATAAAATATTTTGCAAAATAAGCCCTCAATCGTTTCTCGAAATAAAGTTTTGCAGGTCCCTCATAATGGTGATCCTGCACAGGCAGTACCATTAAATCGAAATCTTTATCTGCTTTAACGAGGGCATCTACGAGTCTATATGTATTTGCAGGATTTACGTTGTCGTCCACTTCGCCGGTGACCAGCATCAAATGACCTTTTAATTTTTTGGCTAGATCTTCATTTAAGGGCATTTTATGATCTAATCCCTGATAAGTTTCGCCCCAGGTACGGTTGTAGATTCTATTGTCGTGGTTACCTGATGAGGCTACCCCTACTTTATAAAAATCAGGATATTTACACATCGCTGCAACCGTCATCATGCCACCTCCAGAATGTCCAAAAATACCTACCCTGTTTAGGTCCAGATAAGAAAAACGCGCTGCCAACTGCTCAATGGCATACTTATCGTCATCTATACCATTATCACGAAGGTTACCGTAGCCAAATTTGTAATATCCGGCATTGCGTATGGGGGATCCTCCTCTATGCCCAACTGCTACTACGACAAACCCCAATTGGGCCAATGCAGCATTATTGTATTTATCAAGCACAGTAAAATCGTTCCAAACAGTCTCGATCTGTGGGCCTGGATAAACCTGCGATATTACCGGATATTTTTTAGCCGGATCAAAATCGAATGGTTTCCAAATCAGGCCATACAAATCTGTCGTGTCATCTTTGGCTTTTACCTTAAAGGGCTCCGCATTTTTCCAACCATAAGCATACAGGTTACTTACATTTGGCTTTAATATTTCGGCTACCGGTTTCCCGTCAATTTTTCGCAATGTGGTTACAGGAGCCATGTCTATACGGGAGTAATTATCAATGAAATTTTTTCTATCTGGCGAAATATATACCTGATGGGTAGCATTTTCGGGGGTTAGCAAATGTTCATTTTTACCATTTAAAGCCACTTTATATAACATGGAATAATAAGGATTGATATTTCGCTCCTTACCATAACCATACAAATAAATATCACCCTTAGCAGTGTCAATTGCTGTGATTTTTCCGGCAGTAAAATTACCCCTGGTGATGGCGTTAAGTAAACGTCCGTCACCATCGTAACGGTAGTATTGGCCCCAACCCGTCCTATCACTCCACCAAATAATTTCTTTTCCGCCTTTGATGATGGCAACATTAAAAAAATTTTCGTTGATAAAAGGTTTACTGGTCTCGTGGATGATAGAACGTATGTTTCCAGTAGCTAGCTCAACGGCACAAAGTTCAATTTCGTCTCTACTGCGCTTACGCCTGATCACGTAAACCTCTTTTGTATTTCCCTGGGCCTCTAATATTTCCACCTGCTGATCTGGCCAACGTTTCAAGTCTATTTTTTTAAATGAACCGCTTTCGGCACTGCCAACATAAAGTTCATATTGTGCTACATCCTTATCGCCGGGTAATTCATATTTATAGGTAGATACCCTGGGCCTTGGCGTTACCGCCGAGCTGATTACCGATAGTGTACCTACTTTTCTGGTATCAACACGCAATGCATAAAAATATTTGGCACCTAACCATTTTGCATTGGAAGGATATGTTTTATCTGTAGTATAGGAGCCTTTTTCATCTACACAGAATGAAAAATACGGCTCGGCATCAAAACTCAACTGACGCTCTTTTTGCTTATCAGCAGTTGGTGCGATGTATAAGTTATGTGCTTTGGTGTAAAGTTCCCATTTACCATCGGAAGAAACACCAAAACCAGCTATTTTTTTAAGCGGCTCTTTAATCTGTTGCAAGGTTAGCTTTTTGGTTTCATAGCTATAGTTATAAGTTTTTGTACCGTATTTTACGAGTACGCTTTTCCCATCATCAGAAAAATTGGCCCAATACAGGATTTTCTTATCATCTACTGTTTCATTGGTGAGTACTTTTAACTGCCTGGTGATTGCAGGTTTATCAAAAAGTGCTTGTTTTTTTCCTGTTAACATATTCACGATATAATGCGTGCTTTTTTTGCTGGCAGTTACAACTGAATCGCTGGAAAAATTTATTTGTGCTGTAGTTAAACCGGTTTCATCGGCTACAAACCAAAAATAATTACTGTTTTTAATAAAAAAAGGAATCACTTTGGTTGTGCCAATTAGTTTAGCCAGATTTGGCGCATCAAACTTTTGTGCAGCTTTATAATTAGCTTGCTGTGCAAAAGTCGCTGTGCAGGAAAACAACCAAGCGCACCATAAACTAATTTGCTTTTGGCGCATATCTTTCTTTTAAAGAATTAAACTGTTTAACTAAGTAAGGATTGCTCGAACTTTTGGAAATTTCCTCAGAAAGCACTTCAATTTTTGGAAATTCGTAACCTTTGATTGTTCTAGCAAAAGTGTAATAATCAAAAAGAATATGACGGTTTTCTTCAGAGAAAGAAGCCAGGTGTTTGATAAATAAATCTGTAACGGTAGTAATATTCTTCTCTCCTGCTGCCATAGCGATGTCCATCATCACTAACAATTGCTTTTTATCTGGCATCTCCGTTTTTTTGATCTCAGATTTGTACATTTCGTATGTCGCTTTATCATAAGGTTTCACCTTTGCATAAAATCCATTAAGCGTCCAGGAAGCAATTTGCCTATACACAGATGATAATTTCTTGTCTACCGTATCTTTGGTATTCTTTGCGGCAAAATCTTTCCAGTGATCCGCTAAGTATTTAAAGTTAGGGCTAAATAAATCAGAAAGATACATGGTATATCTATTTTCTCCAAATAAGAACCAATTCTCCGGACTCGCTTTTTGTTCAGGAGTAAGCGTGGCCATAAATTCGGTATTGAGTAACTTAGCTTTTGAAATTTCCATCACTTTAATCTTATGCCTGATGTAATTTCTCATGAATTCAGGCGAACGATCTCCACTTTCATACACTGCATTCAACCTCGCCTCTTCACTTATTCCCAGCGCTTTTTTAGCGTTAGCTATAAAGTCTTTGGCCGACATGCCGCCCACAAATTTATTTCGGATTTTCCCTTCGGCATCCAATATCAGATAAGACGGGTAAGCTTCAACCGTAAACATTTTTTTTAGTACAGAGCCTTCTCCTTTTTCCATATCAACTTTAATGTTAACGAAATTTTTATTGTAAAAATCAGCAACACTATCTTGTGTAAATACACTGGCCTCCATCTGTTTGCAAGGGATGCACCAGGTGGTGAAACAATCTACAAAAACCAATTTATTTTCGCTTTTAGCCTTAGCCAAAGCTTCCCGAAAGGTCAAATGTTCAAAATTGATTTTTTTAGTTTGAGCTTTCGCGGTGATAACCAACGAAAGCAGCAATAAACCTATGATTAAATTTTTCATTATTTCGCGTTTAGTTCATTATCCATTAGCATCTTCATCAATTGAAAATGGTCTTTGCTTAATTGGTCGGTATGGGATTTGGCGAGGGCATCCATTCGTTTAGCTAAGGAAGTGGTGTAACTATTTAGTGCTACGCTTACTTCATTAAGCCCGGCACTTATTTTATTTTTCCCGTTTAAGGCCAGCAAACTTCTGATTAAGGTAGCCTGTATATTACGTTGATACCTAGTTAATGGTATTTTCGAGTCGAAATTCATGAATAGATAATGATCTATATTATCAAAGAGATCCTTGGTTCCAAAAACGCCTTGCTGTCCAGAATTTTCTGCCTCAATTAAGTTTTTAATTAAATCGGCATTGATTAAGTAATTAATCACCTTTACCGCTGTTTTGGTTACTAAAGTTTCGGTATTGGAGCCATCGGTAAACTGCGCCCTATCATTTCGGGTCCAGGCCGGTACCGCCTTCAATACGTTATGATACAAAAATTCAAAAGTGGCCTGCTGCCTGGCCTTCGCAACATAACGAAGAGGCACATCATTATACCCTTTCATAACCGTATAACGTTCCGCACCGCCAATATTCGGCAATACACTAGTCACATATTGGTCGTAAGCCATAATGAAATTCGCAGCCAGCAACATGTAGGTATCTGAGGTATCATCGTTCATCTTTGCAGCTATACCATTCAATTCAGGATAAAAATCCATCAATTTAGCAATGCCTTTTTGGGCAGCCTCAATATTTTGAGCAGATAGATCTTCAGCCTGTGCAAGTGGATTGCTTTTATCTTCGGCAGCGTAAAAAAGCGCCGGATCAATCTTGCCGTCCTTTAGGAAATTAGGTTTGATAGGTTTATCAGGATATTGTCTATAGGCCCAATTGATTGCAAAATGATCGTACGCGCCAATACTGGGAATAAACAACTTACTGTTAAATCCCCTGGTAGGCAACATTAGAAAATTAAAATTCAATTCATCCGTGATTGAGGATGTAAAACCATTCTTCAGCACCCATTGCGGACTGCTGATCTGCGCGATGCTGTAAGCAGCGCTACCAGCGTAATTGGGCAACATCCCTAATGCCTGTGCCATTGCCTGGCCTAGCTTAAACTTTAAGATATCAGCTCTTACTGCTGGCGAGTTGGCGTCTTTTTGTATACGTATGTCGTATTTGCCGCATTGTACAAAGTACTTTTGTAGCAAGTTGTCCACCACCAGGTCAGAGAAAGTAATCTTTGCTGTTTTAATCTCACCGGTACGTGGATCGTCGACTGTTTCTACCACGGGCTTAACTGCGACTCCTCCCCAAGAGATCACAATCGTTCCTTCTTCCATTAGCTGCTGCTTGGCTTGTGCTGGGAGTATGACTTTGATGACATCTTTGAATCCAGCAGTTTCGAAGCATTTATTCCAAGCTAATGCACTCTCCTTAAATGAATCGATCAAAAACTTCGGAACTGAAGGGTGGATATAAACAACTATAGGCCTTTCTGGTGCCACCAATTGACCAGATTGATACTTAGCCAAGTCATTAACACCAACTTTAACGTTCCATTTTCTAATGATGTTTACCTTTTTAGCCGCATACCCCTTTAATCCAAAATCGGTGAAAGATTTAGTACTAAATCCCATTCTACGATCGCTGATGCGAATCGGCATGGTCTGTGCTGAAAGCTCCTGAAATACTAAAGCAATCTGAAAGGTAAAAGCTTGATCAATAGGTTTACCATTGTAATCTCTAGCAGAGGAATTTTGAGATCTGTAAACGTTAAACAATACCCCTTTATTAATAGGTACTACTTCCTCTACAGCCGACCTTGATGGATCTGGATTGGCGATGAAGTTATAATTCTTAAACGAAAATAGGTCTCCGCCGTCGATCAATTGCCTTGTGACATCAATGATGTAAGACCCGGAGTCTTTGCCTAATGCCTCGATTTTAAAAGTGAAGCTAATAGGTTGCAATGTAGATCCTGTAAGTAGATTGGCCATAGATTCGTTGGTCACCGCTTGCTCACTGTAGTCGCTTTTAGTCACAAATAGGTTATCCGCATTGCCCTTGCTAAACTGCAGGATGCCTGACGATTTGGAAAGGTTTGAACTTCCATACCGAAGGTCTCCCACCACAAGGATATCTTTATTAAATTGTTGGGTATTGATTTGTAGATAGTACTTATCGTCTAGCTGATAAATTGGAAAGTATCCGGGAATAACTTTCATCTTGTCTTTAAAGAATTTATCAAAGCTCAACGGACTACCAGGTTTGTTGGTTTGGGCCATCAGCTGTGAACCAGTGACCCAAATCCAAAGGGCTATTGTGAATATTTTTTTCATCTATTTCTTTTTTTGTTTCGGCATAAAGCCACCAAGGTTTTGCGTTTTATGTGTAGTTGCACCGGTTTAGATCACTAAACCTATCCTACTCATCTCCACGTCAAGTAATGGTATTGATCATTTTGCTATTAACGACTGAAATTTATTTCGTTAATTTTTTTCCCCTGCCATTGTGAGATCATGTCTACAATAGCACTGAGGTGTTCTCTAGAGATTTTATCCGTTTTAATTTTAAGAGACGCCTTACAAGCTGCTGCGACTTTCTCAATTTGTTGTTTAAGCAGTATAGCGACATCATTTTCATAGCTCGCAGGATTATAAACAGCCGTTAAAAGCAGGTTCACATAACGTTGTTGTAACATCCTGCGGTATGCAGAAATGGATTCCAAACTATTTAAATCTGCAAAAAGCCCCCCATACATATCATCGAAAAATTCTTCAACCGTATAGCGTTGTTCTCCTACTATACGTTGATTTCTCCCAATAGCCGAAAATTTATAAAAAACCCTACCTAGAAAAGCCTCATAATCTGCTGATACTTCGCCAGAAAAAGTAAACCTGGTTTTATCTGTGATTCCTTTCGGAAAAAGCCATTTGGGCTCATTAAAATAATAGTCGCTGATAAAAGCCATTGCTTCTTTCTGTAAATTTCTACTCACCGGTAGGTAATTTGGTCTTTCCTCTTCGGTTAGTGCATTATCGGCGTACCTTCCGCCGAGATTTTTCAGTACATGGGCTAAGTATTCATTGTACCTGCTGGCTACGGCGCTATGCATTCGTTTCATCATCGTATAATTCTCGTCATCATTATCTTCGAGCCATACCGCTAAGTTCCTCATCATGATCTTTAAATTTTTGATGGCCAAGGTACCCGCTTTCATCGCGTTGCTTCCCATGTCTTCAGATTGAATTCTTGGATCGAAAAAATCTCCTTCCGGAAAGTATAGGAACCGGGGATCTTTACGCATTTGACTCACCCAAGGCTTCAGTACTTCTGCATCCTGTTCGGCATTTTGATGTTTTGGAAAAATTTTATAGCCCCACTCTATTGCAAAATTGTCATAAACGCCGATCTTTGGCAGCAGCTCTTCTGATTTGAAGCCATCTTCTGGCTGTGCCACATAGTTAAACCTTAGATAGTCCATAATCGATGCACCAAAACCATTTTTCGCAACGAAAGAACGGTTACGTACACTGTCTACGTCATAACTGTGGCTACCTGCAAAATCGTGTCGAAGCCCAAGGGTATGCCCTACCTCATGGGTGATCACCATTTGCGCCATTCTGCCCATCATGTCCTCTGCCAGCGGTAATTTTCGGGCTGCAGGATCATTTGCGGCACAATTGACAAAGTACCAACGTTGCAGTAGATCGGTAATGTTATGGAAAACGGCCACATGTGAACTGATGATCTGTCCCGAACGTGGATCAATCAGCATCGGTCCGTAAGCATTAGCGGTAGTGGACGGTTTATAAGAAATAACCGAATAGGCAGGATTATCTATAGAAAAATCGGGATTTTCATCCACAGTAGGCTCCATCTTAGCCACAATCGCATTTTTAAAACCGATCCGTTCAAAAGTCTTTTGCCAAGCATTTACCCCTGCAATAAAATAAGGGCGCAAATACGCTGGGGTATTTTTATCGATATAATAGACGATGGGAGATGCAGGCTCTACCAATTCGCCCTGATTAAATTTGTCAACATCTTGTGGCCTGGGCTCGATTTTCCAGCGCGTTGCATAGTTCCTGTCCTCAACCTTAGTAGGATTTTGCGAGTAATCTTTAATAGCGCGTGCAAAATACCCCACTCGCTTATCTGCAAAACGTAAGCGCATAGGCTTTGCCGGTAGCAAATACCAACTGGCGCCCACTTCCCAGGATGTAGGTCCGGTCATCTGTTGTACATTCCCTTGGTCTGGACGCTCGGCTGGAGCGCTCGTTGCATTTGGTTTAGGTGCCACTACACCGGCCCCATATGCCCTAATGGAACGAAAAACTAAACTGTTAGCAAAACCAGCTACGCCTGTAGTACGAGATAGGTTGCTTTGATAGGGTCCCAGAGATAACTCATCCTTGGCACCGCTAAGTGATAAGAAGGGCATATCACTGTTCAGCGTATTGGTAATGTCGATCAATACCGCTTTGGCATCCTTCGCCACTGGACTAAAAGCTACGATAATTGACGCCAATTTGTTTTTCAAGGTAGCCTCATAAGCACTCTGCTTGATTGGTTCAATATAGAACAGAGCTTGCTCCATGTTTAGCGTTTCTTTAAATCCTTTGTTGAATTTGAAAACCGCTTCATGGACGACATCGCCGGCAAAGCCAAAACGCTTTGAGGGATCTCGCGATACCTGTGCAGAACCTTTGTCAATGACAATCATGGCCAAAATATCCCGGTTGAGTAGAGAATCGGGAACTTCCAGATAATATTTGTCGTCTTGCAGATATACGTTAAATACACCCGTGTATTTAGACGCATTGGGTTTAACAAATTTTTGTATCGACGGAAGTTCTGGTGTTGTCTGCGCAACCAGCGATGCGCTTACACAGAGCTGTCCGATCAGCAACAACTTTTTAAGTAGTTTCATTTGTGTGTTATTAAAGTATTGCCTATATACTTAATTAATAGTTAATTTAATCCGTTTAGAGGCCTCTAGTAGCATTACCAACAAGCTGTAAGTCTACACCATACTCATTGATAAAATAATTTCTAACCATATTATATCTTCTCTTAATTTGACCTGAAGGATCCTTTGTGGTATTAAGAATACCAGCTGCTGTTTGATCGGTTATCGCTACCGAGGCATTTAGCTGTGGTGCGGAATAGGTGACCATAGCTGTAATAAAAGCATTCCAGTCGGACTGAGCAGTAATATTTGAATATCCAATAATAATGCCTTTACCATAAGCCTGAGCATAAGTAGTCATCGCAGTATTGTAATCTGCACTATTCGCAAACTCTGCGGTAGGTGCATTCAAACCTCGTGCATAAATGCTTTGCATGAAAATAAGATTTACCTTATAGATAAATAGCCTTTGTTCAGCAGCCGTCATCGAATTTACTGTTGCGTCACCATAATTCACCTGAATATTATCATAATTATAAAACGCTGCTACCTTTTTTGTTCCTTTCACAGCAGTGAATGTTGGTGTAAAAACGTAATTGGTAAATACAGAATCAACTTTCTTACAAAGCATGATCTTCGCCGGCAAGAACTTCTTCAGAAACTTATCTGTGTAAAACCCAAACCATTTGTTTTTGATCAAATTGAGCTGCGCATTAATATATGCGGAATCAGAAGCTTCTACTTCAGCGCCAGTTGTCCAAGTTCCATTTGGTAACGTTGGCTTTTTCCAACCTGTAGGCGTCCAATAAACATCTTTTTCCGTAAATTTATATAACATGTAGGTACCGTACTTATTATAGTAATCTACAATGGTGTTGTCATAATCGTTATTTCCTTGAGGAACTTTATAAGTTTCATCAGAGCCAGAAGGCGTTAATACCTCCACAGACTTTTTACATGCCATAATGGTTAGTAAAGCACTGAGAACGAAAAGGCCTGTAATATGTCGTTTCATCTTATTCAGATTTTAAGTAAAAAATTATCTTGGATTTTGTTCCAGGTTGGGATTGTTAGTTATGGCTTTGAATGGAATCGGCAAAGCGTAGAGCGGGCTATTTGCGGGAAGTGTATAAGTTGTAGCCTGTCCATCAGAAGCTATATAATTATGCACCACTGGCAGCGCCCATCGTCGAATATCCTGCCATCTAAAATTATCTTCCAAGGCCAATTCTCGTCTGCGCTCCTGCTGATAAAAAGTAAATAATGCATTTGCATCCGTTATGTTCACAGGTATATAAGCTGTATTTCGAGTATCATAACGATTACTTCTTAGATAATTCAGATCAGCTAGTGCTTGTGTACGATCTGCAACATTACCGGTTTTCATAAATCGCTTGATTAAAGCTTCAGCTCTGTTCAGGTACACCTCTGATAAACGGAAACCCTTAGAGCCTGAACCTTGCGCATTCGCGCTAGATTTTGCACTACTATAAGGAAAAGTGCCGGAGTTGGTGTATTTAGTGAAATACATCTGATATCTTAAGTCGCCATAATTAGAAGTGTTTGGCCCCTGTTCATAAGTAGAGGTAAGATTTCCGGAAACGGCAAATGGCGGTACCGCTCCTGCAGTAAGTGAAGCAAAGTAAGTAAAATCGGTTCTTGAGTTACCGCCATGTGTCCATAGCACTTCTGCGTTGGCACCGTCATATATCCCAGTACCAGAAATTGCATTCGATGACGTAAAGAATGTGGTTAATGGTGTCAATATACTGCGTTCTTCAAAGGTTTTATTAGCATAGGTAATTACTTTATCAACATCGGCATCCAATCCCCTTAACAGGTAAAACCTTGTTAAACAAGCATAAGCAGCCGCTACGCCTACCCTAAAATTACTGGTTTGCGTATAGTTTATTTTCAATAGTTCCGCTGCCTTGAGGAGGTCGGCTTCAATTTGATCGTAGGTTTGTTTTAGCGTTGGGCGTTTAATCCCCCCATCTCTTACTTGACTTGATAAAATAAGCGGCACGCCCAAACTAGTCTCAGGATTCACTCCAGTAGAGGTGTATGGTTGGCTATATAGCAATACTAATCTCAAATGGTAATATGCACGGAGAAATAAACATTGACCTAATATTGCATTCTTAGATTGTTCAGATCCTGATACTTGGCCTAGGTTATCCATCACTACATTGCATCCTTTTATTTTCGAGTAATAGTTTTCATAAAGATTAGCCGTTTTTGGAATTACACTATTGGCATCGAACATTTCCGGATTGAAAGTAAACTGGGGCGTTCCGTTCTGCATCGCTGTTACATAAGCAGCTACAGGGCTTCCAGCCGAGGTAGACAATCCATTGCTTTGAACATCATCAGTAAGTAAATCTAGGTTATCAAAGGATACACTATATGGATAGGCTTCACTATACATAATGGCGGCCAGATCATCTGTTGTTGATGGCCTCATTTCATCTTGACTGTACTCTGCCAGAAACTTTTTGCAACCTCCTAATATTACAATCAGCAATAAAAGGGAAAATATCTTGAAAATTTTCATATGTCTCATTATAAACTTAAGTTGATGTTAAGGGTGTAAGTTCTTGTCCTTGGCTGTTGACCAGTTGCCACTTCAGGATCCAATCCTTTGAAATCTTTACTATTGATTGCGAAGACATTATTTACACCAGCACCGACATTCACATTTTTTGCTTTCAGACGCTTAAGAATCGACTCTGGCAAGGTATAACTCAATGATAAATTGTTGCAACGTAATGCCGAGGCGCTAACTAAACGCTCAGTGCTGTAATTATACATATCAAAAGGAGTTGGATTGACCCCACCCATGCCAGCGCGTCCAGGTAATATCACAGTTGGAACTGCACTATCTGGAAGACCTGGGATGCTAGCTCCTGTGTTGGAAAGGGTCCAACGATCTAGCAATTCCCTAGTTAAGTTTTGATACTCGGTGGGAAGGTTTTTACTAAGATTGTAAAGCGGGGCCAGGAACCTTTTACCCCCCACTTGCAAGTAAAAGCTAGTACTTAAAGTCAGCATTTTATACCTAAAATTCATGCCTAAGCCAGAAGTAAAGTCTGGGTCTAATTTACCAGCATAAACCATGTACGATGTAGGATCCTTTGGATCTGCCCCTTCGGCAACAGATGTATCAAACTCTGGATATCCATTGCTGGGATTGATTCCAGTAAAACGGAAAGCGTAAAATGCCGACGTAGGTTGGCCAACTACGTTAAGTGTACCACTCACCGCTGTTAACCAATTGACTAATTGCGGACTAACCTTTGTGATTTTATTGAAATTCTTTGCTGTATTGATACTAGCGCTCCAAGTAAAGTTTTTCGTACGTACTGGTACAAAACTCGCGGTAACTTCATAGCCGTCGTTTTGCATAGCACCACCGTTCACCAACATATTGGTTACACCGTATTCAACTGGTACTGTCAGACTTGTGATCAACTCCCTACCTCGCTTACTATAGTACTGAAATGATCCAGAAATCTTACTTTTGAACAGACTGAAATCAAGCGCCAAATTCATACTCGAATTTTGCTCCCAACGCAAATCCCCATAAGGTAGATTACTTATCGTTAATAAGTTATCTCCAGTATTGGCTTCTACACTACTAGCTAATGCACCCGTAGGGATTTTAACAATTAAATCAGGGCTCACATTAGCAGCTACATTTCTTTGATAACCGAAAGTACCGCTTACACTCAAATTAGATAACCAATTAGATCGATCAAACCATTTTTCGTTGGCCATGTTCCATCTCACTCCACCTGCCCAAACCGGATTAAATTTCTCTTTTGTAAACTGCCCAAATCTATTGGAACGGTCATTGCGGACACTGAAGTTCATCACATAACGGCTATCATAGCTGTAGCTAGTGGTTAAGTAAACCCCCATCGTGTTGGCAAGCCGATCGGTTATTTTAGGTGTAAATCGATTTGTAAAATCACTGATGGAAGTAGCATTACCTGCTTGTATGGTAGTTGTAGGTAAAGTGGCAAATGAACGCCCACGATCTCTTAAATAACCCAAAGTGGTATTAGTATAACCCACATATTTGGTGCTACTGAGTTCTTGCCCCAACATTGCAGATATCGAATGCTTGCCACCAAACAATTTAACATAAGAAATGCTATTCCTCCAATTCCATACATCGCTATTTGCCTGATTTACATTGTACTCACCCCCAACAGGTAACTTACTTTGTTTATATCCTGCCTCATTAGGTTTGAATTGACCATAATTATTGTATCGATATTCGCGTGCAATGTACTCACTTCTTTCCGTTGCATAAGACTCACCTATTGTGGACGTAGCATTGTAACTGAATAAACTTTGCAACGTTAAACCGTTAATGATCTTATAGTTTAGATTTACACTCGCATTTGCGGAAAGAACTTTATTTGAGTTACCGGTATTTTCACGCTCGTTGATCATATTGAAAAGATAACCTGAAGCATTCGGGTAGAAGTTCAGACTACCATCCACGTTATATGCTCTTATAGCCCTATTGGTATTTTTAGCGTAATTATAAGTATCTATAATATAAAATCCATTTGTGGCGTTTTTAGAGGCCGATAATCTTCCATCGATACTGAACTTTGGCGATAATTGCGCACTCATTGAAAAATTACCGGTAATTCCAGTGGCATCGTTGCCTATTGCGGTTCCAACGGATTTATTGTAACCTAGTGAGCTGTAATAACGCGTGTTAGTATTACCTCCTGAAATGCTAAATGTATGACTGCTACTAAACGGAACTCTGTAAAGCAGATCAAACCAGTCTGTATTTGCAGTTTCCAAATCAGCAACGCGTGCATTGAATTCATCAGCGCTGATTGTTTTTTTGTACAGGTAGTCATTCAAGGCGCCGGCATAACCAATGCTATTGTTTACAAAAGTAGAAGTTAATCCGTTAGTGAAGATATCTCGCGATACTGCAACTCTTTCCTTAGAGTTCATCAAGTTAAGTTTATTGGCAGTTACTTTTTCTGTTACACTTAGGTTGGTAGAATAGTTGATTGCCATCGGCCCTACTTTACCTTTTTTAGTAGTAATCACGATCACACCATTTCCTGCTCTGATGCCGTATATTGCGGTTGCTGATGCATCCTTTAGTACGGTAATGTCTTCTATATCCATTGGATTTAACCACCGTATGGAATTACCTACATAATTTCTAATCACATCAAAATTATCAGACGTGATGTCGCCTACATTATTTAATTCCTGAGCCTTGAACGGAAGTGGTTCTTCCTGAATTACACCGTCTACCACCCAAATTGGTTCCTGAGAACCGGATAAGGTTGAAGTTCCCCTTACACGAACTGATTGTTTTGTTCCGGTTAACCCACTTGTATTGGTTACCACCAATCCTGCAATTTTCCCTTGAAGTGCCTGCTCAATCGTATTTACACCGTTTAAATACAAATCTTTGGCATTAATAGAAGCTGTGGAACCTACTACATCAGATTTTTTCAAGGTCTGATAACCCGTAACCACCATTTCTTCCATTTCTTTAGCAGCCGTTGCAAGTGTTACATCTACCACAGATTGGTTGTTGCCTACAGCTACCTGCTTAGTTTCCATGCCGACAAATGAGAAGGTTAAAGTGGCTGTTTCCTGGCCAGCGACATCAATCCTATACCTGCCTTCCTTATCGGTAGCGGTTCTTACATTGAGTTCTTTTGAAAATACGGTTACGCCTGGGAGTGAGCGATTGTCAGTATCAGTAACCCTGCCTGTAATTAAACGGTATTTACCACCTGGTTTTGATACTGCAGCTCCAATTTCCTGAGTGGGTTTGGATTTAACAATAATGGTTTTATTTTTAATGGAATAACTTAGCGGCTGATCTTTAAAACACGCTGCGAGTGCACTCTCCAATGATACATTTTTTACATTTATGGTTACCGGTGTACTTTCACTGATATGACTGGAAGTGTACACGAAATCGTATCCCGTCTGTTTTCTGATCTCTTTAAAAACATCAACAATTTTTACATTGCTTTTTGATAGGGTAACAGTTTGTGCTTTACTGTTACCTAACTGAAAGGCAAAAATGGTAAACAAAAGTATGGCTACTTTTGCTATAAAGCCCATATTTTGCCCGGAACGATTGGCGCGAGGCTTATCGTCCATTGAAATGGATTTTTTCATACATTTGAATAGAATATCACTTGCGGGCGCAATGGTATCCTGGTTAGTTTGGTTGTTTTGGTTTAGTTGAAAATCATTCTTCATTTATACCGCTCCAAATTTACTGCCGGGGGTGCTTCATCTCACCTCCGGTTCTTTTTGGAACGTAGTGACGTAAAATTTTAAGGCATTACGATTACCCTCCTTCCTTCTACTTTAAAATGTACCCCACCTGTTTCTTCAAGCGATGAAAGCACATCCTTTAAAGGTTTATTTCTGGAAATCGCCCCACCAAAGCTTTCCTTTGTAACCGGACCATTATAAACCACTTCGATGTTATACCATCGGGCAATATCCTGCATAATGCGTTCAATTCCTTCGTTGCTGAACTGAAAGATTCCGTTCTTCCAGGCAATAACATCTTCTACATCAACTTTATTTACATTAATAAGCCCATTAACAACTGTAGCTTGCTCGCCGGGAATTATTTTTTTCTCGGAATTACCATTCACCACTTTTACGCTGCCCTCCAGCAAAGTTGTCCTAATTGATGGTTCAGTACTATAAGCCCTTACGTTAAAATGCGTCCCTAATACCTCGATCGCTTTATTATCAACCGTGATGATAAAAGGTTTTCTTTTTTGAACACCATTAACTGATGTGCTTACTTTTGCCACTTCAAAATAAGCCTCGCCCTGTAATTTTAAACGCCGCTCGAAACTGGATGAAAAGTTTGCAGCCAGCATAATGCTGCTTGAAGCATTCAACCAAACCTTTGTACCATCAGGGAGTTCTACCTGGTAAGTACCACCGTTTGGTGTTTTAATCTCCATCTCTTTGCTTACAACACTCGTTTTTTCTAAAGCAATATCACTTCCGTCTATATATTCCAGATCAGCAGAATTGATTTTCAAGCCTAATTTATTGTTACTTAACTGCAAAATCTTTCCGTTCGATAGTTTTAACGTAGCTGTATTTGTTCCAGGTAAAATCTCCGTTTTGGTTTTATTGGTTGAAGTGAGCAAACTCATCCAACCCGATTGATAAGCAAAAAAACCAAAAGCGAAGACCAATATGGCTGCCGCACTTGTAAACCAGAGGGGAAAAAGTTTAGCTGTTAAAGGCCTCATTTTCTCTTCTTTAATCCCAGCACTTATTTTGGAATAAAGACTTTTCTCCAACTCATCAAATCCAGTATAGTTGGTTTCCCGAAGATCGAGTTCTTCATCATTAAAAGAGGCATACCATTGCTCGTAAAAGGCTTTTTCTTCTGGCGTAGCTGTTCCTTTTTGCCACTTGTAGGCAATTTCCGGTATGGAGTAGTTTTTATAGCGTTGATCCAATTGTTTGTTGATTTAACATATAGTCACATCAACAAGGCCTAACCCTATATTAAATTTAAAATAAATTTTTATTTGGAAAGGAGATACAAAATTAATGGCAATCCCGCGCCTAATTTACCCCTCAAAATTTTTAGTGCCCTGGTAATGTGTGCTTCGACTGTTTTTTCAGATACGTCTAATTCTTCAGCGATTGCTGCATTTGACATATACTCTTCCCTGCTCATTTTAAAAATCAAACGGCATTTAAGCGGAAGCTCATTGATATGTTTATCTAATTCCTGTCGGAGTTCGCGTTCAGAAAACCATAACTCCGTAGTGTCAATCCCCTGTTCTGCAATGTCATCCAGCGAGTTTCCTTTTTCCGCAAAAGAATATCCCCTGCTTTGTTTGTTAATCACCTGGTATTTGGTGGCGGCACTTAAATAAGTACGCAGGCTATACTGGATCTGCAGATTGGAACGCCGTTTCCAAAGGCTTAAAAATACTTCCTGTACAACTTCTTCGGCTTCGGCCTGGTTAGCCAAACGATGGTAGGCTACAGCAAATACCTTATCCCAAAACCTGCGGTAAATTTCCGTAAAAGCACCTTGATCGCCATGTTGCATATGGAAAATTAGCTGGACATCCGAAAAAGATTCATAGCTATTCATGGCTTTAGGGAAAGTTTAAGCAAATTAACTTATAAAACATCAAAAACCAACATACACAGCCATAATTTCGCCAAAAGTGTTATTAATGATGAGAGAAAAGCTTGTTTACTGTAAATGTGCAACTTTATATATACGAACCAACGCTCACTTTGTATTTACTGCAATGTAGAAATTACATGTTTATGTCCAAACGTAACTGATTATATCATATGGAGGCGACTGCCCTGATATTTTTTTATTTTCTAAATACCTGATTAATATTTTCAGTAAGTATATGCTTTTTATAGTTTCCGGGCCAGGCGCCGCGTCATGCTGATGAGATCGATTATGATTTATATCATTGTAAAAGAGCAAAGATGTTTTGGAATTAAACCACTCCCTCCAATACGATTAAAGAAGGTAGTGATTTTGAAAGATCAATAATTCCGTAAAGTTGCATATACCCCATATGATTGATTACTGATCTCATAAAGTGCGCGCATCGTAAAGGTATTATTGGCATTGCGGAGTTTAAAAATACCTTTTCCTTCGTTATTCAGGCTCTTCAGAATTTCCTGTTTAGACCCTTTTAAAACAAATTCTGCGTCAGTTTCTGCAGCCAGCAGGTTTGGACCGTAAAAAATGGCAAATACATTTTCGTTATCAGGCATGTCTTTAAGGTGGAAACGGTAGTGAAAAACCAACTTAATTTTGTCTCCTGGTTTCCAAGTACGGTTTAAGGACAAGTAAGTACCAGCACCCGGGCCATCCGATTCACGCTTTCCATTGATATAAACCTCGGTTCCCTCAGACCAGCTCGGGATCAGAAAATTTAATTTTAAAGCTTTTGTTTTAGCAGATTTTACGGTGAATGTAACCGCAGAATCGCCAGGAAAGCTACCTTCCTGCTGAAGTGCAATTTTTTGTTCTTTCCAGTTTAAGGTAGACGGTACATACAGGTTGATCCATACAGACACAGCGTCATGATAATAAATTCCCTTATTTAGCGATGCAAAAGCTTCAACTGAAGTTCCGTTACAGCACCTGAAATCATCATCTTTTAAAAATTTCTTTTCTCTTGGCGAACCGAGCGGCAAGTGGTACACCACCGCGCCGGTACTCCCATTTTGTAATGCCATTACCGAGTTATAGAACGTATTCATATACGTTTCGGCATAAGCAGGTTGTTGATCCTGACAGAACAGGTAACTGGTTAGTTTTTGGCTGTTGTGAGAAACACACGATTCGGCAATTTCTTTAGTCATGGTATTGCTTAGATGATCCGGAACGCCCCAGTGTTCTGCCGTAAGTGATGTTGGGCTGGTTACATTTGGCCGTGGACCGCTGCTAGAGCCATTGGCATAGGCATGATGTTGCATCAGCATATTCCAAAAATTCGTTGCCGCAGCCAGATAAGCACTTTCACCAGTAGTAACCGCACGCTGTGCAAAACCATTTACCAAAACCAGATGCGTATTGGAATGCAGCCCCGAAAGGATATCTTGATTTTCGGCCAACGGACGAAAGAACCAATCCCTATCAAATAGTTTAGCCAGCGCCAGGTGTTCAGGCTTATGGGAAACTTGATAAAGGTTATACATCACCTCATTCATTGGGCCTACCTCATTGCTTGGGTTAGCACCAACCGTATATAATATTTTTTCAATGCTTTGCGCATCTAGCTTAGCCATTCTGTTCTGCACATAACTGGCCATTAAATTAACCATGGTATAAGCCTTTTGGTTACCCGTAAGCGTGTAAACATCTAAAAGCCCCTGCATAATTTTATGGTAGGTATAGTATGGTGCCCATACATTTCCGAATGTTTTTTCGAGGGTATCAAAATCACGTTCCGGAAAAGCACTCAGGTAACCTTTACCTAAAGCCTGCTGACATTTATACAACTCATCAACCATATAAAGCAGCCTTTGGCGCAATAAAGGATTTTGATACTGCTCTACCAAAAGCGAAACTGCCGAGAGGTAATGACCGGTAAAATGACCACGGAGACCAATGTCTGGCGCCTCCCATCCGCCCAAAGGTTTTGCCTTAGAAGGCAGGCCGGCGTTGATTCTAAAATTATGCAATAAGCGATCGGGATCAAGTGTTAAAAGATAGCTAGTGTTTAATTCTTCCCGGCTTTTTACCCAAGAAGGATCCAACCGTACATCATTAGCCGGAAAGGCAGATACACTTAGCGAGTGCTGAACAGTTTGTGCGTGGATATCTTGTGGTTGAAATAACCAAACCATCGAAAAAACAACTATGCCTGAACTGATTTGACCTAAAACTCTTCTATTGAACTTAGTTAACATCTTGTAACTTACTAATTGCTTAAAATAAATGAAATCCATCTTTATTCTACCACGGCTACAAAACCACCACGTGGTAAACAGTTAATTTTAACCGGCTGTCCTTTACGCCAAACCTGAGTTTCAGTTTTAAAAGATTTATCATTTTCACCATCCTGGATAATGTTGATGTTTGCTTGTTTTTTATTCAAAAAGTCTAAACTAAATTGAAGTATCTTTGCATTTTCCTGTCCGTTCAGTCCGCCAATGTACCATTTGGTACCGCGTTTTCTTGCCATCACCACATGTTTCCCGGGAAAACCACTTAGTAAGCGTGTTTCATCCCAGGCAGTAGGCACCGTCTTTAAAAAGTTTTTTGGCGCATCAGGCAGTGCATAATAAGCTTCAGGGCGGTCTGCAAAATGTTGTAGGGCCGACTCAAAAACAACTGAAAGTGCCAGTTCATGACCGTAAGAAGTAATGTGCGGGTGCTGACTGTTAGAGAAAGTAACCGGGGTATAGTCCATTGAACCAATTACGTTTCTGGTAAAAGGCAAAGTAGTATTGTGTACTGCTGCTTTATGGGTCATTACATCTCCGTTATTATACCATTCAGCACCAAAAACGGCCTCCACACTCATCAGGTTTGGATAAGTTCTAGACCATCCGCGTGGAATAGTTGCACCGTGAAAATTGACCATCAAATGGTGGTCTGCTGCATCCTTTAAAATATCAAGGTACAACTTCATCATGTCTTGCTGATCGCCAGCAAAAAAATCGACCTTAATCCCATAAACCCCAATTTTATTTAACCACTCGAATTCTTTTAAACGTTTGTCGCGTGTACGCATTCTATCAACCGGTGTTGAGGTAGACCAATCTGTAGTACCCGAATTGTACCAGATCATCGGTTTAATGCCTTTAGATTTGGCATAATTAACGGCATCTTCCAGTTTACCTCCGTTGCCCATCGTATCCCATTCCCAATCGATGAGTACATATGGCCAGGTCATTGTTTTGGCCAGATCAGTATATTCTAACGCCTTTTGGTAATCTCTGGAGCCGTGGTTGTAAGCCCAGTAAATCCAGGCAACCGCCCCCGGTTTGATCCAATCTTTTTGTGCAATACGGCTGGGTTCACTCACATCAGTAATTAGCGTAGATTGTACCACAGTTTCCAAAGAACCGATCGTTACAGTATGCCATTGCGAATTCCAAGGCAGGTTACTCACATTACCTTGTTGCTCAAAGCCCTTCCGACCGGCAGCATAGCTTATTTTATATTGATTTAGATCTGCTTTATTGCTCAATTTAGATGCTGCGTTAAATTCGCTATTCCCTGCTTCAGAAATTAAGTACCATACTGGTGCCTGTTTCGATTTAAAAAGTGCCGGATATGACCACTCCTGCCCTTTTTCGCCTTTTCCATTGGTGCTGTGAGGATAAAAATCTTCGTACCCTGGATCGTAAGCCTGCGCCCAACGTTCTGTTTGAGTGGGAATATTAAAAGTGGTATATTCATCTTTGATGTTAACGGCTTGATCAGACCATTTGGGCAAAACATACCTGAATGCGATACCATCATTGTAAACCCTGAAAACGATATTCAATAGCTTACCATTAGCGTTTGAAAAAGAAAAGGTACTCTCATTGGCATTATTTTCACAGAGTTTGCGTTTTCCACTCACCATTTCATAGCGGGTATCAATACGTTTTATCGTTCCGGTGCTTTTCAGCGTCAGGTTTTTAAATTGTTCCTGGTCTGTATACAATCCTAATTGATTACTAGCCATAACGCCCGACCATTTTCCATTGTTTTGATAATATACCTGAAACCGTGCAGAGGCGGTGGTATCATTCGCGCCCTGTACCTGGTAATCCAAAACCACTCTGATTTTTCCATTAGGAGAAAGGATCGGAAAAGACTGTTTTTTTTGAGCAAATACCGCCGTGTAGCTACACCAGGTTAGCATACTGCAAAGAATAATAATAACTTTTTTGATCGAAATTTTCATGGTTTGTATAGGTTCATTTTGTGTTTAAAATTATTCTGTGACCAGTTTCCAGCTGAAAACGGTACCATCTTTTCTATTGGGTAAAGTACCTGGCCAGTCTGCGCCGTACAATTCTCCTGTTTTGGGATCGAGCCCTACAAAACGGTTGTTTTTTAAGGATAGCAACATACATTGTCCCCTTAACATATCCTGCCACATAAACAGACTGCCCGGTGTTTCATCTTTCATCAAACGCACATCTGCTGATAAGCCTAAACTGGTAATGGTCAAAAATCCAGTTCCATTAAGCGCCTGAAGTGCAACTTTCCCCTGCCCACGGTCTAACACGAGGAATTGATAAGCAGAATCCAGGTCTTTACTATAAGTGCGACCCGGGCAAAGCATGCCATGTGGGTTTGCCCAGAGCTGACGCCTATCGGCAAGATTGGTCAATGTAATTACTTTACCCAGTGGTAAATTTTTAGATCGATCAGCCAAGGGTTCAGTTAACTGAAAGTGATCAAATTCGGCATAACCACCCTCTTTTCCTTTGGTGTTGTAAGCAAAAAGCGCATACCGGGTACCTTGAAAGGTTTTAAGTTGATAAGGCATACGGATGCTGTCACCTACATTCTCGAAGGTTTTGCCATCTGTACTGTAACTCAACTGGGCAATATCTTCATCAAAATTACCAAAGGCGCGTAGATAAATATGTGGAGATTTTATCGGTTTATCGATCGTTTTTTGCTGATACTGATCGAACATGCGGAAAACAAAACGGTTCCCCTCCCGTAAAATCCCCATCCAGGCATAAGGAATATTCATTAAACCCAACCCGGCCAGATCGCCATCTTTTAAATGCTGCGCATTTAACTCCACTACTGCACTAGCATCAGGGCCAATGCCTCGTTGGGTCAGCGTATTTCTGGCCCAGAGAAAATCTTTAGCTGAAAGGGTATTTAATCTTAATTTCCCGCCTTTAAGTTTCCATTTGCTATCAACAGGATTATGGTTCCACTGCCAGGCAGAAGCCAGGTTCGAACCATCAAATTCGTCATCTCTAACATATGGTGCATGTGGCAGATCCGCATTGGCTACGTTGGGTTTCAACCAGGTTCGAGGCGATCGACCCAGGTTCCCCTCGATACCAAAAAACGGCCATCCCTCTTTCCAGGTTATGGGAGAAAGAAAGGTTGTACGACCTACTGATCGAAAATCCATCATTGAAAAGCCCCACCAATCGCCATTTGGAAGATCAACAATGCCTCCCTGGTGCATGGGGACTGAAGCAAAAAGCTGATCGCTCTGTTTTATTATGCCCAGTTTTGCATCGGCTGCAGGTAGAGCAGAATCTAACCACATATTCTGGGTAAACCATCCCAGTGAAGTACCCATGGTTTCCTTTGCACTTACTACTGTAGTTTCATAAGGACCGTAAATATCAGCAGCCCTTGCACATTGCAAACGGCCGTTATCGGCATTGGTAATGTAGTATTTGCCATTGATTTTGTATAGATGGTTTCCTTCGCCCATGGCATTTCCCCGTGGAATGATCACCCGATCGCTGCCCTCCACAAAACCGCTAAGGTCAGATCTCAACTCAATCAGCTTAATTTCGCCAACCCCATAAACCACATAGATTTTATCATTTTCAAATAAAACAGAAAGGTCGTAAATATGGCGTTTAAGCTGGTGCTGTTTCCAAGGTCCGGCAGGATTTGTAGCCGTAAAAACCTGCAATCCATGGCGATTTACATTGGAAAAGATGTAAAAAACACCATTATGGTGCCTGATACACGGTGCCCATATCCCTTGTCCGTATGCCTCTTTACCATTGGTCAGGTCAAATTCTTCTCCCAGCGTAAAACGATCCATGGCATAACTCACCAACTTCCAGTTCACCAGATCTTTAGAATGTAATACTGGTAAACCGGGTACGCTATGCATGGTTGTTCCGGTGAGGTAAAAATCATTGCCTACCCGAACAATATCTGGATCAGAAAATTCATCGTAAAAAAGTGGATTGGTGTAGGTGCCATTTCCGTTATCTGCTGTCCAGGATTGTGCGTTCAGCGTTAGCGACCACAACAAGCCCAGGAAAGTTAAAACATAAATTCGCCACAAGTTTTGTGATCCAAAACGAATCAACCAACGTAACACGGACTGTGTATATAGATACATCGTTTTGCTATTGTCCATAATCATAATGAAGGTAATCTACATCAATATATCCTCCCTTATTTAAGGGATTGTAATTATATATGGCTATCCGGTCACCACGGTAAGATCCCCACTGTAATTGATAAGGCTCGCCAAAAGTTTTAAACTGCTTACCATCCAAACTATAGCTGAAGGTACTTTTACCGTCCAGGCCCCAAACTGATCGTAACCAGATATCATTACCTTTAATTTCAGGGCCAGGCATAGATTGATTTTTAGTGCCGAATACCAATTTCTTCACCTGACCAGCGCATTCAAAGCCAATAGTAGCATATTGAGGTGCGCCGAAATGCGATAAACCTGCCTTTTGCCCATCAGCCATTCCACGGAGATCAAACTTTGCGGTAACGGTATTTTTCGAGGTACGGTAAACCCTTTGGGTAATGGTATTGCCGGCAGAAAGAATATGATCTTTTAATGGTTTAAAGGCACGTAAACGCAACCAACCTTTTCTTTCGGACAAAGACCATTGATCTTTTTTTGGCTGGTAGTTCCATTCCCATTGTGGCTGAATGGTTTTGGCATTAAAATCGTCACTGCTTTTTGGTTGCATTTTGCGGGTACCTTTTACTGGCATTGGTGCCGACCATACCATTTCTCCTATACCATTGGCATTAGGCTTTCCAATAACCGGCCAGCCATCTAACCAGGTTACCGGCAGCAAACTTAAAATCCTTCCTGACCAATCGCCAGAACCATGATGGGTTAGAAAATACCATCCTCCGGTTTGGGTTTGTACCAATCCACCCTGGTTAGGTTCGTTAAACTCAGGTTGCCCTTCGCTCAGTTGCCGTGGACCTTCGTAAGGTCCGTAAATGTTTTTGGCACGCTCCATCATCAACACGCGAACGTTATTACGTACTTCACTAAACAAGTGATAATAATAACCGTTAATCTTATACAATTTGTTGGCTTCGCTTCCATTAGACTGATAAATTACTTTATCTGATGCTTTGATCAACGATTTGCCATCAGCCGTCATTTTAAAAAGATGAATTTTATAACCATCGGCGAAATGCGTTCCGATGAGATAGCCCTGACCATCCTCATCCCAGAAAGGACAGCAATCATCCCAGCCTTTTTCGGCCCAAACACGGTGTAAAGGTTCCCATGGCCCTTCTGGTTTAGCTGCAGAACTCATAAAATAACCTTCGTCCGGATCGCCGAAATAAATCCAGAAACGGTTGTTGTGATAACGGATCGCCCCCGCCCAGATTCCTTTTCCGTAACGGTTCATCTGGGTATAGTCCATCGCTGGCGAAATGGTTGTAATATCTTCAACAGCATGCCCCAGTATCTGCCAGTTCACCATGTCCTTTGACTTAAGGATCACAAATCCTGGTGAATATTGAAAGGTAGAAGATACAGCATAGTAGTAATCGCCAACGCGAATACAATCCACATCACTGTAATCGCCAGGTAAAACGGGATTGCGATAGGTACCATTACCCTGATCTCCCCAATGTGTCCAATTGCCCCAATCAGGCACCGCAGCCGGCGACTGGGCAAACAGCGGATGAAGAGACAGCAATGTGAGTACAACACATACTGCTAATATTTTTCTTATATTTTTGTTTAATTTCATTATAATTATTGGCGTATCGGTATGTTAAAAGCCATGCAATGTGAAACGCATGACTTTTTCCTGTTTGAGCATCATGATTCCAAGCGCATTATTAATTGCCCAGGTGTTCCTCAGAATTCCCTTATCCCTGGATGAAGAAAATACCGGTCAAACCAGGCTAAACAATGGCCCCATTTATTTTAAACACATAGGCAATAGCGCCTGGTGCTTGTTCAGGGAGGTTTATTTTTAAGCCTGCTCCAGTTTGTTCAAACGCTACAGTTCCGGGATACCCCAGTAAACTTACCTTTTGTACTTTACCCACTTTGTTTGATGCCAGGCTTTCTATCATGGCTATTCTATCAGAAGGCCAGGCTAACATGGCCGCATATAAATCTTTACCTTTAGTGGTAAAACGGAAATCTTTTGGACCATATGTTACACCACCTTCATTAAATCCTTGTGCACTAATCGGTTTAGCGGATGCAATAGCCGGACCTTCACCAAATGCCGTCCAAGGGCGGGTACTGTAAATGCATTCACTATTTCGCTGCATCCAATCGGTTATGCCCTCTACTATAGCACGTTCTTTTTCATCTATCGAGCCATCGCCCCTTACCGGAATATTTACCATCAGGTTACCATTTTTGCTCACCACGTCCAGTAGCATGTGGATAATCGTTTTGGCATCTTTATACCAATTGTTATCGTAAAAAGCACGTTCGTAATGCCATGTTCCAATACAGGTGTCGGTTTGGAAAGGTTCTGCTGCAATACCATTAGTTTGTCCGCGCTCTATATCCCATACCATACATTTACGTTGTTGCTCGTCTAGTACCTTGCCGAACAAAACCGCTTCCAACTTACCATATTTCTTGATGCTTTGGTTGTACATGTGCGCAGCAATCCGTAAGCCGACATCACTGATGGGATATAATGGCAATACGGAATCATCAAAATAAACCACATCTGCTCCATATTTATCTAAAAGTTCAATGGTGCGTTTATAAAATTTTTCACAATAGGCTTTAGAAGGTACCGATGCGCCGTTTCCCCAAGCCCATTGACTATGAATCATCCCATTATCTTCACTGTTTTTACTAAGCGGATGATCTTGTTCATAAAGCTCCTGAGGGTCGAATCCTTCCCACCACTTTCCCTTACCGTCTGCCTTGGTCACTTTTCCATCGTAGGGAATACCTGCCATTGGCCCGTGTTTATCCGCACGTTGTGCAGTTTCCATCCAGCTCCAGGCATGGGCTGCGTGTACACTTACACCAAAACGGAGATCATTGTTTTTAGCTGCTTTTGCCCAACCGGCAATGATATCTTTCTTAGGACCTATCTTTGTTGAATTCCATTTTTGATGCGTACTGTTAAACATATCAAAATTATCATGATGGTTGGCCATGGCCATAAAGTACCTGGCACCTGCTTTTTTATACAAGCTAACCAATTCTTCAGGATCCCATTGATCTGCTTTCCATTCATTAATTACATCCTTAAAACCAAATTTGGATGGGTGTCCGTATTTTTTAACATGAAAATTATATTTGGCACTGCCCTCCATATACATTTCACGGGCATACCAATCGCCAACTTCAGGCTGGCATTGTGGCCCCCAATGTGCCCACATACCAAATTTGGCATCACGAAACCATTCAGGTGTTTTATATTCAGACAGGGAATCCCATGTGGGTTTAAATGGCCCGGCCGCATAAGGCACATTAAGCAGTTGGCCTGCATAACTTTTAGATAGGTATAGCGATGATAAACTCAAAGCCATGCCTTTAATTAAGGTTCTTCTTTTCATATTGTGTGTTTTCTACATAGCCTTATTCAGCAAGAATAAGGCTATGCTAGTCGGTTTGATCTATTTGGTTAAAGCTAAGGCATCTTCAGATCCCTATATACCAACCAAAATTAATCGACTTTAAACCAAAAAAATTAAATAAATAAGACTTTTTTTTGTACAAATCCGACATTTTAAGATTTTCAACACGACTTTAAATGCAGTTTATTTGGTAAATCGTTTCAAATTCTACCAGGAAAACTCATTTAAATACAACTTCGTCTTTTATCGTTTACGAATAGCTTGGTTGCGTATAAATTTGATAATCTTAACCTTGCGATTGAGTACTTCCATTATACGAAGCAGTTTATTATAAACACGTCCTGCATTATTGGGCTGCAAACTATAAGTTGTAGCGTAGCACCAAATCCGTAAAACTAAAGTATATTTGTACAGTTAAATCCGTATAATTGCGGTAGCACTACTGCTTTATCATTCAAATTTGCAAAAACTACCGATAAATTAAGTTGCTACGTGATTATGTCGTTCATTACCAACCCATAACTAATGTCAACACCCTTATTCGCCCGCGACAGTGATCTTCTAACGGCTTTAAAAGCTGGAAGAAGCAGCGCATATAAGGAAATTTATGATCGTTACTGGCAGGTATTATACCGCTTTTCGCGTAAGATGCTTCAAGATGAAAATGTGGCCAAAGATGTGGTACAGGAAGTTTTCACGATTTTATGGGCTAAAAGAGAAAGCCAAAATGCAAACGTACCACTTGCAGCCTATTTATATACCCTCACCCGGAACCGGATTCTTGATCTGGTTAAACGCACGAAGGTAGAAAACAGATACCTGGAATCTTTAACCAGTTTTATACAGCTTAACCATGCCACACCTGATCGTCTTTATATTGAAAAAGAACTGTACGATCAGATTGAACAAGAAATTCAGCACTTGCCGGAAAAGATGCGTCGGATATTTGAAATGAGCCGAAAGGAATATAAATCCAACCAGGAAATTGCAGATGAGCTCCAGATTTCCAACAAGACGGTTAAAAATCAACTCAGCAATGCGTTAAAAACCCTCAGAAACAAGCTGGGTGATACCATGAACACCTATCTTATCTTTTTTTAATTTTTTTTCATTTCACATGGGACTTTCGTCCCAGTTAGTCGTTAAGCCAGTATCTACTGACCAAAAATGACTGAAGATCAAACTAAATACGCTCAGGACCTGCTTTACCGTTATAACGCGGGTAACTGTACACCAGAAGAAGAAATCCAGATTGAAGCCTGGTTTAATGCATACGCCAATACCGTTGCCGATGTTGAATATTCGGAAAACATGGAACTGATTGGGCAGGAAATCTGGGCGAAACTTCCGGCAACCGATGTTGCAATTAAGCGTAAGCTATGGCCAAGATTTGCGGCAGCTGCTGCGATAATCCTGGTATTGTTTGGCGTTTTTAAGCTTTATGAACGTAACCTGACACCCGAGCAACCATTGGTGCAAAACCAAAAAGAACAAATAACACCAGGTACTTTTGGCGCTACCCTAACGCTGGCGAATGGAAAACAAATCAGGTTAAGTCACCTGAAGAATGGTCTTTTCGCTGAAGAAGCTGGTGTAAAAATTACCAAGACAGCTAAAGGCGAATTAGTTTACGAGGTTAAAGATGAAGCCGATAACACCTTAAAAACAAACACCCTGTCTACCGCAAAGGGCGAAACCTTTAAGGTTGAACTTCCAGACGGATCCTCGGTATGGCTAAATGCGGCTTCCAGTCTTACCTACACGACCAACTTAGCCAATGCGGAAATCAGAAAGGTAAAGTTGAGTGGTGAAGCTTATTTCAAAGTGGCTCATGATAAAGAACATCCTTTTGTGGTAACAACACGAGGGCATGATATCAAGGTATTGGGAACGGAATTTAATGTGAGTTCTTATGAAAATGACGATGAGGAAATAACCACACTCGTACAGGGAAAAATCAGTATGAATACCTCCAGAGACAGAATTATACTGGCACCAGGCGAAAAAGGAACAGTACATAACGGAGGCATTGAAAAATCAACTGCCAATATTGAGGCTGCAACGGGTTGGAAAAATAACGAATTCGTTTTTGCCAGTCAGGATATCAAGTCCATCATGAAACTGATTGCGAGATGGTATGATGTAAACATTACTTATGAAGGTGAAATACCGTCAGAAAAAATAAGTGGTAGCATTTCGAGATTTTCAGACATCCATAGCGTACTCAACATCCTGCAAGCTACCGGAACCGTTAAGATTAAAACCATGGGTAACCGTGTAGTGGTATCGACTATGTAATAAGATAAATTTAACTCATAAAATAAAGAATATTAATATACAACATATGACAAAAAGCTAACCTAAAGACCAAAATTTTAATTTTTGTAGACTGCAAAAATTACAGAATCAAACCAAAATCGACTATCAACTATTAAACCAAAACTAACTTAATGAAGACCAATAAAATGGTCGTGCATCGTGTTGCACGTCCCAGAATTCTGCGGGCAGTTACCTTGTTCCATTTCCTGCTCATCTTATCTTTTTTGCAGGTTAGCGCTTATACCTTTGCGCAGCGGATTACACTAAGCGTTTCTAACCAACCGCTTTCGGAAGTTTTCCGGATGATTAAAATCCAGACTGGCTATAATTTTGTTTATTCTGATAAAATCATTTCAGGTGCTAAACAGATTAGTGTAAACCTGAAAGAACAATCTATTGACGCATCACTCAAATCAATCTTAGGTCCACAAGGTATTAACTACACCATTCAGGATAAAACGGTGATACTGACCAGTAAAGTGCAGCAGAGTGATGAAATTGATGGCGTAGTTAGAGACCGTAAAACTGGCAATCCATTACCATCCGTAGTGGTTTCTATTAAAGGCGCTAGGTTCCAGACCCAAACAGATAACAACGGCCGTTTTAAACTTACTATACCAGCAAATGCCAAAGTGCTGGAGTTTAGGTATGTGGGTTATAAAACAGCTGAGGTTGAAATCAGGGCAGAACGTCATTTCAGTATTTTTTTAGAAGAACAGGCCGTAAGCCTGGATGAAACAGTAGTTAATGGTATCTTTACGCAACGCAAAGAAAATTTTACCGGGGCAGCGAATACCCTCACGGGTGCCGAACTGAAAAAAGTAAGTGCCAACAACGTATTTGCGGCAATCGGTGCACTCGATCCATCGTTCAGGATAGTACCCAACAATGTAACAGGCGGTAACATTAACCAATTGCCAAATATCCAACTCCGTGGGGAAAATTCCTTTCCTAACCTCTCAGGTCAACTGTCATCTATTCCAACCCTTCCACTCCTCATTTTGGATGGTTTTGAGGTAAACCTACAACGTATTGTAGACCTTGATATGAATTTAATCAGAAGCATTACCCTGTTAAAAGATGCTTCTGCTACCGCACTTTATGGTTCAAGAGGAGCTAATGGTGTGATTGTAATTACAACACTTAGCCCTGCAGCCGGCAAACTGCAGGTGAATATCACCCACGACTTTCGCCTCACTACCCCCGATCTTTCTGTATATCATCTGCTTAATTCGGAACAAAAGCTCGATTTCGAAAAAAGGGTAGGTTTATATAGTACCACATCAAATACTTTGCAAAGCAGTTTTGATATGCTTTACAACGAACGTTATAAAGCTTATGTTAAGGGTGTAAATACCGATTGGTTATCTCTTCCAACACAAAATGGTTATAGTAACCGGACATCGGTTTATGCCCAGGGAGGCGATTCTGTGGTACGTTATGCTCTCCAGGTATCGGGTGACTTTCAATCGGGTGTAATGAAAGGCCAGGACCGTACCAATTATTCAGGTCAGTTTGATTTAAATTATTTTAAAAAGAAATTTGAATTCCGTAATTCCCTGCGTATTTTTCAAAATAAGTCTAACGAATCGCCGTATGGTAATTTTGCAGACTATGTAGGAATGAATCCTTATTGGGCCCCTTATGATAGTAAAGGCAATGCTAACAGAATGGTGGAGGACTTAAGTTTTCTCGGATTTAATTACCAAACCGCAAATCCAATCTATGATGCAACATTCCATTCTATTAACAGTGCCAATTATTTTGGAATTTCCAATAACTTTAGTGCCCGATACAAGCCTACACAATCTATATATATAGAGAGCAGTTTAAGCATTAATAAACAGAGCGGAGGTAGTGATTTATTTTATTCTGCACAAAACACCAGGTTTAATAATGTTACTGATCTGAACCTGAAGGGAAGTTATGATTTAAGCACCAATAACAGTATGGGCTATGAAAGTTTGACAACTGCAAGCTGGAATGCCATATTTGGTAAACACCAGTTGTTTTCTAACTTAGCACTAAATTTATCTAGAAGTACATCCTCTTATAATACCTTTTCTGCAACAGGCTTTTTAACTGATGAATTAGATAACATCCTTTATGCTACACAGTATAGTGGGCGGCCGGTTGGCGATGAAAATACAGTTGCCCGCGTAGGCTTGCTTTACAGCGGAAATTACATCTACGATGATCGTTTTCTGGCCAGTGTTTCTTACAGAAAGGATGGTTCTTCGCAGTATGGCAGTGATAAACGTTTTGGTACGTTTTGGTCAGTCGGCGCAGGCTGGAATATCCACAACGAATCTTTCTTCCAAAAAAGCGACTTTGTTAACCGGTTAAAAATCAGGGGAAGTTACGGTTCTACGGGTTCGCTCAATGTGCCATCTTATGCCTCTCAATACAGGTATAATGTGAATGCAGGAACTGCCTATTTCGGTAACGTTGGCGCTACACTCGCAGGTTTAGGAAACGAGTTCTTAAGCTGGCAGGATGTGCTGAAAGCCAATATCGGGCTTGACGCCGATTTATTAAAAAACCGTTTAAACCTAAGGTTTGAGTTTTACCGTGAAAATACCAAAAATGCGATAACACAGATCACCCTGGCACCTTCAACTGGTTTTAACTCTTATACCGAAAATTTTGGAGAATTATTAAACAAAGGTTTCGAGTTTTATGCCAGGTATACCATCTTGGAAAATCCGTTCAGCCGGACGCTATGGACAGTTAATGTGAATGGATTTACGAATAGAAACACATTAAGAAAAATTTCAGCGGCGCTGCAGTCGTCAAACAATTTATTGAATAATGGAAATCCTGATCAAGTGAAACCCAATATTCAGCTAATAGAAGGACAATCGCTTAATACCATTTTTGCAGTACGTTCATTGGGGATTGATGCCACTACCGGCTCAGAGGTGTTTTTAACAAAATCAGGAGAAACCACGCTTGATTGGAATGTAGCTGACAAGGTACCCGTAGGAATTAGTCAGCCAGTTTGGAACGGAAACTTTGGCACTGGCTTTTCACACAAGGGTTTTGAGGTTAATCTGATCTTTAACTACCAATTCGGCGGACAAATGTACAACCAAACCTTGGTAGAGCGTGTGGAATCTGTTAATCCAAAATTCAATGTAGACCAAAGAGCTTATGACCTTGGTTGGGCAAAACCGGGTGATGTAAGTCAATTCAGAAGGATTACAGCTAGTCCAACTCAAACTAAGCTTACGTCAAGATTTGTACAGGATGATAATAACCTGATTTTAAGTTCTGCATCATTAGGTTATACTTTTTACAAAAAACAGTTCCTGGAAAAAATAGGGTTACGCAGTTTACAGCTCACGGCCATTACCAACGACCTTTTCAGGGTAAGTTCTATACAGGTAGAACGTGGCACCAGCAACCCTTTTGCCAGAACATATTCCTTAACTTTAAGAGCAGGTTTTTAACTAAAAGACATGAACCACAAAAAATTCTTAGCCATATTGGTTTGTTTAACCGCTATGCTAACGTCATGCAAAAAATATCTTGACGTAAATCCGAAATCATCTGTTTCTGAAAGCCAGTTATTTAGCTCCGAACTGGGTTTTCAACAGGCTTTAGATGGGGTATATTCGCTCTTTGCGTCACAAAACCTATTTGGCGACAACCTGACCATGGGTTTTACTTCAGCGCTGGCGCAGAATTATGCGATTCCCCTTAATCAAAGATTTTACGATACCGCTACATTCAACTTCACCTCAGAGGAAGTAGCTGGATTTGGCAGTTCAATCTGGACAAATGGTTATAATGCCATTGCCGGTGCCAATAAGGTGATCCAAAATACGGAAAAGCGACGTGATGTATTAAGTACCTCGGCTTACAGTCGGATTCGTGGTGAGGCTGTGGCCTTGCGGGCTTATATGCATTTCGAACTGCTGCGGTTATTCGGGCCTGAATATGTGAGTGGAATCAGTAAAAAAGCCATCCCTTACAAAAAAGATGTGAACCAGTCTACGTCAGTACCGCTAACTACACAGAACACGGTATTGGCTATACTTGCAGATCTGAATGAGGCAGAACAGCTTTTGTCCAAATCAGATCCGATCTTGAATGGCCAGACCAACCGTAACATTAAGATGAATTATTACGCGGTTAAGGCCCTAGAAGCCAGGGTTTATCTTTTTTCTGGTGACAAAAGCAAAGCCTTTACTGCCGCGAAATTGGTGGTGGATGCAAATAAATTCCCTTTTGTAACCTTTGGTGCTGCAACGGCTGAAGATCAAAACAAAGACCGGATCTATATTACAGAACAAATTTTCGGTTTAAGGGTGGCCAACCTAAAAGATTGGGCAGACCCAGGTTACTTCCGTGGTGCTTCCAACATGCGCCGTCCCACAACGGATTATTTTAAACTCTATGAAGGATCGAGTACTGATATCCGCTATATCGCGGGAATTGATGTAGATGACAGCAATAAGGCAGGTATCACCTTTTGTTCAAAATTTTGGCAAACCTACCCTGGTATCAACCCTTCTGACGATCGTTTGGATCAGTTAGTACCTATGATCCGTTTGTCGGAGATGTATTATATCCTGGCCGAATGCGCGTCAACTACAACAGATGGCATCAATTACCTGAATATCGTACGTGAAAACAGGAATATCAAAACGCCATTAGCCTCTAACCTTAGTCAAGCGGATTTAAACGATGAGATTACGAAGGAGTACCAAAAGGAATTTCATGCAGAGGGTCAGCTTTTCTTTTATTACAAGCGAAAAAACATCACACGGATGCAGTTCATGACTTCAGATATTCCGCTATCTAAATATGTATTGCCTATTCCCGATCAAGAATTAGAGTTTAATCCAAATTACAACTAAACAAATGAGATACTTAACGATATTATTATTCTTGCTGACTTTTGCCATTGGCTGCAAGAAAGACGATATAAAAACCTTTGATGGCCGTGATGGAATTAGTTTCTATAGTAGATTCTCCTCTGATCCGGATAGTACCAATTATTCATTCGCTTTACAACCAACCTTTAAAACGAAAGATACCATATTCATCAAAATGCGCTTGGTAGGCAAACCTTCAGGTGTGGAACGTGGTATTAAGTTAAAGGCAATGGCCGGATCAACCGCACGCCCGAATGTAGATTACATTTTGCCTGAAGTGAAGTTACCAGCCAATGCAGTTTTTGTAAACTACCCCTTGATTGTATTCAATACGCCAGAAATGCTTAACCAAAGTTTCAAATTGGTACTTGGCGTTGATCCTGGAAGTGAATTGATTTCTGGTGCGGCGGGAATAGCAGTAGATCAGTCTAAAAACTTCGCTCAAATGAAAGTCAATATCACCAATCAGCTCATTGAACCCGATTATTGGCAGAATATCAGCTTCTTTTTTGGAGACTTTAGTGTGGTAAGATTTAAATTTATGGTGAAAGTGACAGGACTCACCAATTTCGACCCTAATGTAATTGGTTTTAGTGAAATGTTCCTGATCCAGGTAAATTTGAAAAAAGCACTTTCAGATTATGTTCAGGCGAACGGCCCTCTTATTGATGAATTCGGTAACCAAATTACATTCTAAGCTATGTTGAAAATAAAATATTGCATTTGCGTATGGTTGATATGCTGTGCCACCTTATGGTCTTGCAAAAAAAGTCAGGACTTTAACTATAAAGAACTAAACGAACTAGAGATTAAAGACAGTGTAAATTTGACTATCGTCCAGTTTGACACGCTAAAAATTAATCCGCAGATTACACAAAGTAAACCTGAAGGTGAGGGATTTACCTATCAGTGGAAAATTTATCCTTATTCTCCTATTGAGGGACTTGATGCACAAGTTCTGGCCACAACAAAAGCATTAAATGCTGTTATCCCTTATCCACCGTTAAAAGATGGTTATAACCTGGAATACAAAATCACCAATTCAGCCACTGGAGTATCCACTTTTAAAATCTATAGTATAAGGGTTACAGATGCTTTTGGCGAGGGCTGGCTGGTGAGCAGCACCGCTTCGGGTAATGCGCAGTTGGGTTTTATCCGTTCAGACTATAAAGTATTTTATAATCCGGCAGGGGCTGTAAATCAAACCACTTTTCCAGGCAATGCTGTTGGCGCTTATGTTTTTTACAATAGTGATGAGAGTCGGTTTGGGGTAAGTTTTTTTACTGACAAAGGGAGCTACCGCTTTAATGCGACTGATTTTTTACGTTCAGGAAAATCAACTACTAGTTTCACGCCGGTAAAAGACAAATTTGCTTTTGGAGTATCAAGGTTTACCACCGAAGAGTATTTGGTTAATGATGGAAGCCTTTATGCAGCCTCCATGCTTAATGACCCTGCTAGTGTTACCTATTCTGAAAGATTAGAAGGTGACTATAACCTCTTTCCAAAAGTAATTACCAACGGTTTATTTTCCACTTATTTTTATGATAACAAATACAAAAGGTTTATGTATGTGCCTTTTGGCAGCTTTAGTTTAATTCCCACATTTGGATCTGCAAAAGCTGCTTTTAACATTGGAGATACCGGAATGCTGATGGTGGGCGCAATGGATGGTGCTTCAGCAGATGAATTTTTCTTTATCATGCAAGATAGCAATGGCGATCGATTCATCTATTCATTATCAGGGGCACAACCTCAAGTAAATGAAAAAATAATGAATAGCCCAGCTATCGCTTCTGCCAAAACATTTGCTGCTTCTAAGTTTTTAAGGCAGGTATATTATGCTACAGATAACAGTATTTATTTATATGATATTGTGCTGAAGTCGTCTCAGCTACTTTATACGTTTCCTTCCGGTACTCAGATCAAACAGATCCAGATCAACCCGGCTGATAACAGATCAATGGTAGTCTCAGCCAACCAGGCTTCTGGAGGTGGCGTGTACTTCTTTAAAATAAACACGCTGGGAGAATTCAGTAACGGCACTTACGCTCAAAAAGTAGATGGCTTTGGTGAGATTTCTGTTGTAAGCTATCGAAAAGGTAACTAAATAAATTAATCTGTAAAAAAGAAAAACCTATATGTTTCGCAAAACTATTATTTGTTTAAGCTTCGCGGTAAGCTGTTTCGCCCAGCTATTTGCGCAAAGCACCCGTGATCTTCAAAAAGAGCTGGAAGAACTAAAAAGCGTTCAGGATACCGTGGTATTGAACCAAAAGCTATCGGCACTCGCAACGGGATCTGAAGAAGACCTGGAGCTACTCACCCAATATGGGCTCGCCAAAGCATGGCCCCGTAGCAAGTGGGATGAATTCGCTGCGAAACGCATACCCAAAGAACAATTTGCCTTTAATAAAGCACAGGAAAAGTTTTTTGTAGAAAAGGATCTGAATAAAAAGCTGTCCATATTGGCTTACATCAAAAAGCAATTTCCCAATCAAAAATATGGCTATAACTATGCTTTACTGGCTGGCGATTACGCCAGGGCAGGTAACTTTAATCAGGCCATGGTCTATTTACAGAAAACAAAAGACCAGGATCGCTTAATGGCCTGGTCTCAATTGGCTTTGGTAAATGACCCGAAGATATCAAAACAGGTTAGCTTACGGGTAGACCAAACCTTATTGCAAAAAAAATTGCCTCAAGAAGAGCGAATTATGCTCCTGAATATGAAGCGTTACCTGCTGGAACAAAAACAGGATTATAAAAATGCAGTCATTATCGCAAAAAAGGTATTGGATTTAAATCCAAAGCCATCTCAAAATGAAATTGATCATTACAACATTTTACTCAGTAAAAGCGGTAACTACCAGGCTGCATTTCCAGCCCTTGAAAAAATGATCAAAAACGAGACAGAGGATGAAGAAATCAAGGGTGAATATAAACGCGCTTATCAATTCATGTATCCAAAAAGAGATGTAAAAGCACATCTTGATTCTATCGAGAGTTTGAGAGTCAAACAGTATGAAGCCAAGTACAAAAACTATAATGGAGAAAACCTGATCAAAGAAAAAGCACCAGAATTTGAGCTGCTGGATGCCAACGGCAATACGGTATCATTGAAAGATTTTAAAGATAAAATCATGGTAATTGATTTTTGGGCCACATGGTGTATGCCCTGTAAGGCAGCACTGCCAGGTATGCAGCTATTGGTAGATAAATACAAAAATGATCCGGATGTTAAATTTCTGTTCATTCACACCAAAGAAATCACTGGCGAATCTTTTAGTAAGGTAAGAGACCAATCGCTGGCTTATTTTAAAGCACATGACTTTACACTTCCGCTTTATGTAGATTTAAAAGACAAGGATACCAAAAAAAATAAAGTGGCAGAGTGCTTCAAGGTGAGCGGTATACCTCATAAAGTGATCGTCGATCGTAATGGCTTTATCCGATTAAACAGTGTAGGGTTTGGGGGTTCAACTCCTGATCTGGTCGCAGAAATGACCGCAGTTATTGAGAAGGTTAAAGAATTAAATTAATAAAAAACAAAATAGTGAAGAACAAAATTTATCTTCTTTTAATGTTGCTGGTATTTTCAGTAAAAAGCCAGTTGCAAGCACAAATGCGGTTGAGCGGCCAGTTGGGTGGCTGTAATGCGGATAGTATATCTTTAAGTTACATGATTAAAGGAAAAACACATAACGATCGTATAATTGTTAAAAACGGTGCATTCACCGTAACAGCACCAATCGATACGCCTGTCATGGCAACATTAAAACTTCCCTTTCAGGGGCAAAGTTTCGACTATCCTTTTTTTGCTGAACGTGGAGAACTGAAGTTGCACGGAAGTGTAGACAACCTGGATTCCATATTCAATATCAGCATTACCGGTGCCCCTACCCAAAATGTATTCAATTCTTACATTAAAGCAAGGATGTTGTTAATTAAACAGGCCGATAGCCTGGATGCGCTAATGGCAAATGGTAGTGCAGATACAACGGTTTTGAAACCACAATTGTTTAAAATCGGGCAGATGATTTCAAGTGGCCTCGCAGAGCAGTACATCAGGAATAATCCAAAAAGCCACGTAAGTCTGCATTTGCTGAATTTACTGATCAGTTCCAGGATTGATTATGATAGGGCAAATGCGCTATTCCAGGGCATTGATCTGTCCTTAAGAAAATCCTCAGCAGGCGTTTCAGCAAAAAAAGGTCTTTCTGTTTTACAACTCTCGGCAACCGGAAAACCATTAAAGTCGTTTAGCATACCAGATTTAGACGGTAAGATGGTTACCCTTGCCGATTATAAGGGTAAAACTGTACTGATAGATTTCTGGGCAAGCTGGTGCGTACCTTGCAGACGAGAGAACCCTAATTTATTAGAGAACTATAATAAACATCATGCAAAAGGATTTGATATTCTGGGCATATCGTGTGATAATGATGTTGACAAATGGAAAAAAGCTGTAAATGAAGATCGTCTGCCCTGGAAACAGGTCAGAGATTGGGAAATCCTGAAATACTATGGTTTACAATCTATCCCTTCTAATTTTCTTGTGGATGGTAATGGCAATATACTGGCCATAAACCTTAGAGGCGAGGAACTCACACAAAAATTAGATCAAATCTTTTCTAAAAAATGAGCAATCTTTTTAGAATAGCTTGTCTGTTGTTATTTTTTTCTCATCTGGCGGTAGAAACACAAGCGCAGAAGATCAGTTCTGCAAAAAAAATAGAAAGTTTGTTGCGCAAAACAAATTTGGACGTGGTTGATGCCTGTATTAAACTGGTCATCAGGGATACCCTGGCAGATCGTGATTTTGGTGGCTTTAGTGCAGTGATTGTTTCTTCAGACGGCACCATATTAACCGCTGCGCATTCAGTTCAGCCTACCCATCGATACCGGGTAGAATTTCCAAACGGCCAAAAAGGTGTGGCTGTTGCTTTAGGAAAGATTGCACTAGATGCTGGAAATAAACAATTCGACCTGGCGATGCTCAAAATGGAAGGCAAAGGCGCCTGGCCATTTGTAACGATGGCTGATAACAGAAATCTGGTAGTTGGAGAAGGCTGCCTGGCCATCTCCTACCCCGGCAGTTTCTTTCAAACTAAACCCAACCTCCGTTTCGGCCGTTTGACCAGCTTGGATGCCGGTGATGGCTTTATGGAATCTACGTGTAAAATGGAACCCGGCGATTCTGGCGGCGGCCTTTTCGATCTTCGGGGGAAATTAATCGGTATCCGCGATAACGTTAAAATCAGTGAGGATAAAAATTTTGATATCCCGGTTAATTTGTTCCGCCAGTATTGGAGTGCGTTACAAAAACCAATTAATTACCGCCAATTACCAGTAGCCCAGCCGCTTCCGCCCGTGGTGCCTAGCAAGCGTTTTACGGTGGCGCCGCCTGCTCATTTTTCACAGTGGGGACTTAAATTTTTAAACCAGGTTACTACGCTGCATAGTACAAAGGGCAATGCGCAACAGAACATTCTCGCTACTGCAATAAACCTTGGCCAAAAAGACCTGCCATCCGTACTATGGCTTAGTAAAAGTTCTATGCTTGGCGAGCAGCCTTGGATGACGGATAATGGTGTAAAAATTCCGCTAAATATATTAAGCCGTGATCCTGAAAATGATCTGGTACTTTTAAGTCGTGCTGGTAGAATGAACGATTTTCAAGGTGTAAAAATCGGGGAAAACGAGATACAAACCACTAAATTCTGATAATCTTGGAAAATTTTTATACTCACCTATAGATCCTAAAGATTGTAAAACAGGAATTATTAGCACAGTAGAAATCCAGCTACCACTGCTTTTTAGCCGTGCTCAATTAGGGGCATTGGTATTTAAGGAAGACGGTAAAATGATGGTGAAAGATATTGCACGTGGTTATCCTGCTGATCAGGTATTAAAAATTGGTGATCAGATCATATCCATCAATGGCAAAGCAATACCAGACGAACAGGTTTATCAACAGGAAATGAATCGCCTGGTAATGGGCGATCATCTTAGTTTGGGCATTATCAGAGAGAATAAAACATTAACAATTGATCTTGATTTTAAGGAAAGACTAACGCGCGACATCACCTTAAACTATAAAGGAAAAAGAAGTTTACGTTCAGACGGATTTGAAAAAGTATTTGTTCAGGATGCAGCCATCCCATCAGATGAGTGCGGGGGCCCGGTTTTCGATAGTGGTGGAAACTTCATGGGCATTAACATTGCCAGGCACAGCCGAACGGCCACGATCATTTTACCCTTGGATGTAATAAAAAAATCAATTGCGAAAATGATGGACTCAGCTAAAAGCTGATCGATTTTAGCGCACATTATAAAAAATATATAAGTAGCCTGAATATATAATATAATCAACAGCTACGAAAGCTCCATTCAATGGAGCTTTCGTTATTTATCAGCATTTCTAATTACGTTTAAAAAAAAACGGCTTAATGCTATCGTCATTCAAAAGAAAAACGATTAATATCGGAATAGTGATAAAAAATGTCGGTTTCAGATAAATTTTTAACATCCCTGGAAGATTATATTTGAATATCAGCAAACCAGATATAACCAAATTAACCAGCCAAGCTTCTTAACATGAAACTAAAATTTTTGCATATTTCATTAATTCTGTTATGTTCCGGACAACTGGCATTAGCTCAAACCCCCGTTATTCAAACCAGCTTTACGGCCGACCCTGCTCCTATGGTGTACAAAGATACCGTGTTTTTGTATACCGGACATGATGACGACCGTGCAATTGGTTTCAAAATGAAAGACTGGTTACTGTATACCTCTACCGATATGGTTAACTGGACTGACCATGGTGCCGTAGCATCTGTAAAAGATTTTAAATGGGCAAATTCGACAGATGGTGCATGGGCCGCTCAATGCATCGCAAGAAATGGAAAGTTTTACCTCTATTGCTCAATGCCAAATGCTGCCGGTATTGGTGTAATGGTAGCAGATAGTCCTTATGGCCCGTTTAAAGATCCTATTGGGAAAGCACTGATCAAAAATTCGATGGAAGATATCGACCCTTCTGTTTTAATTGACGATGATGGACAGGCATACCTGTATTGGGGCAATCCGAATCTATGGTATGTTAAACTTAACGAAGACATGATATCTACCTCTGGTGACCTGGTCAAAGATCCTTCATTTGCAAAAGTTAAAGGTAGTGATGATATTTTTCATTATCAGGAAGGACCCTGGGCCTGGAAACGGAACGGAAAATATTATATGGCCTACGCTTCTACCTGCTGCCCGGAAGGAATAGGTTATGCCACGGGCGAAACAGCTACAGGCCCATGGAAATATGGAGGTATGATTATGGATGGAGATGCTCGCTCGAGCGGCAACCATCCCGGTATTATTGACTACAAAGGAAAATCTTATGTATTTGGCTTTGATCAGACCTTGAGGCTCAAAACAATGAGTCAGCACTATGAACGCCGCTCCGTTCGGGTAAAAGAACTTAAATACACTTCAGATGGCAAAATTGAAAAACTCCCTTTTTGGACACCGGAAGAGTTGAAAAGCGTTGGTTCGATCAATCCATATCAAAACGTAAAAGCGGTTACCATGGCTTATAGCGAAGGTGTCAAAACAGATGTAGCCGCAACATTGGGGCACCTTAAATCTGCAACAAATGGAGGAAAAATTCCTTCGGGAATGGTACTTACGTCGATCCATAACGGAGATTACATCAAAGTAAGAAATGTTAACTTTTCAAAAGGAGCTAGTGCTGTAGAGGTATTAATAGCAGCGCTTTATGGAGGTCAGATCGAGGTACACAGCGATGCGATAGAGGGACCGCTTTTAGGTGTAGTAAATATGACCAATAAAGGTGAAGGTGATGTTTGGAGAACTATAAAAACACCAGTAAAAACTTTAACAGGTTTGCATGATCTTTATTTCGTTTTTAAAGGGAAACATGATTTATTTTATTTTGATTCCTGGCAATTTTCCGGTAAACGATAACAAAAATCAATTAATAACACACCTTTGAGGATCTTCAGCAGACATTTTCAACTCGCTATTTCGCTATAAAAAATTTCAGCGATCAGGTCAGGACAATCCAGCTTGAAGGATGCTGAACCAAGTTCAGCATAACGATCACGTTATAAAAAGCGTCAAGATCAGACACATTAAACCCATAAACTTAAGGAAATTTATTTTGCGTATCCAATAATCTTTTCAAATGAAACTAAACCTTACCACTAAGCTTCTAGGCATTTCAATTCTATTTAATATCAGCTTAGGTTATGCCCAAAACAAAAATACTGTGTCCCAATTGCCCAATAATAAAACCTTGTGGTATACAGCGCCGGCCAAGGTATGGGAAGAAGCCCTGCCTATTGGAAATGGTCAGTTCGGAGCCATGATTTTTGGTCACCCAATAAATGAACGACTGCAGCTTAACGAAATTACGCTTTGGTCTGATCATCCTCAACCTGATGCAGACCGTGAGGGCGCCTATCAATATCTGGACACGATCAGGAAGACCATCCGCAACAAAGATTATAAAAAAGCGCAGCAGTTAACCCATGATCATTTTACTTCGCCTACGCCTTATGACGCTTCTTATCAGACACTGGGTGATTTAAACATGAAGTTTAAACTATCTGATAACAAACCAGTAAGCGGTTATCGCCGATGGCTGGACATAGACCAGGCCACTGCTGGTCTCTCTTTTACAGTTGACGGCACGCAATATCAGCGGGAGTTATTTTCCAGTGCGGCAGATAAAGCAATCATTCAACGTTTAACGGCATCAAAAAAAGGCAGTTTAAGTGTTAAATTGGGCTTAAGTAGGTTGGAACGTGCGCAAACCAGATTTGTAGCACCCAACAAACTCATCATGACCGGAAATGCAGGAGGGAAATTAACTTATGAGCTACAATTGACGGTCGTAAATAACGGTGGTACGGTAAAAGCATCAGGCAATGAATTAGAAGTAGAAAACGCTGACGAATTACTAATTGTGATGACCGCCGGAACATCATATGTACTTGATTATTCCAAATTGTTTCAGGGGAAAGACCCGCATGCCATGGTTTCGCAACAAATGGCCAATGCCCTGGCCAAATCCTATCCAGAGCTGAAACAAAATCACATCAAAGAATACCAAAAATATTTCCATAGGGTGAATTTTGAATTGGGATCCAATAAAGTGCCAAACCTACCAACAGACCAGCGCCTTAAAAATTATGGTAATGGATTGGCCGATCCTGCTTTCGCCACACTTTTTTATCAATATGGCAGGTATTTGCTGATTTCATCCAGTCGACCAGATAATCTGCTGCCTTCTAATTCACAAGGTTTATGGGGCGATGGGCTTGATCTACCCTGGAAGTGTGATTATAAATCGAACATCAACTATCAGATGAATTATTGGCCGGTTGAACAGAGCAATCTGTCGGAAATGCACCTACCCATGATCAGGCTTACCCAAACCCTGGTCATTCCTGGAACCAAAACCGCTAAAACCTATTATGGCCCGGAAACACCTGGCTGGTTTTATGGTTATACCACCAATGGTTGGGGCTGGACCAGCCCAGGGGCAGATTTATCATGGGGTGTTTTTAACGGAGGGTAGCGGCTGGGTCTGCCAGCATTTATGGGAACATTATGCCTTCACCAGAGATAAAGCTTACCTGAAAAGTATTTATCCGACCTTAAAAGGTGCTGCAGAATTTTATATGGCTACCATGATTAAAGATGAAAGGGGTTATTTAATTAGCTCGCCTTCTACCTCACCCGAAAATTATTTTATAACGGATGATAAGAAAAGTGGCAGCGTTACGGAAGGCGCAACAATGGAAAAATCAATTATCTGGGATCTGCTGAACAATGTTTCTCAAGCGGCTACAGCACTTAATGAGGATAAGGCCTTTCAAAATCAGGTACTCAAAGCCCGTAACCAGATCAGTCCTTTAAAAATTGGCAAAGCCGGGCAGTTAATGGAATGGAACGAAGACTGGGATCTTAATTCTAACGATCCGCACCATCGGCATGTTTCACATTTATTTGCCTTACACCCAGGGAGGCAGATTACCGCATTAGGCACACCCGAACTGGCAAACGCAGCCAAAAAAACCCTTGAATTAAGAGGGGACGACGGTACCGGATGGTCTATCGCATGGAAAGAAAATTTTTGGGCCAGGTTAAGAGAAGGCGACCATGCGCACAAACTATTATCTTATCAATTGCGTCTCACCAGCCAAACCGAAACCGTAATGGCAGATGCGGGAGGTACCTATGCCAATCTTTTTGACGCTCATCCCCCATTTCAGATTGACGGAAATTTTGGTGCCGTATCGGGCATGACCGAGATGCTTTTGCAAAGTATGGAATCATACACCGGTGCAAATGGCCAGGATGCTTATATCCTTGACTTATTACCTGCACTACCAACTGCCTGGCCTGATGGACATATTAGCGGATTAAAAGCCAGAGGTGGTTTCGAAGTATCACTTAAATGGAAAGATGGAAAACTGCTAAGCGGAACCATTAAATCATTGAATGGAGAGCCCTTTAAAATCAGGACCTCAAATCAAATTAAAATTAAAGGTTTAAATGCAGTAGCGAAGAAAGTAGATGGCAATTTGATCTACAGCTTAAGCTCCAAAAAAGGCATGATTTATTCATTTTCGTCAATATGATGTGTAAGAATTTCAATTGTTTAACATTTTAAAAAACAGGGTCGGCGAGATCCTTTTCGCCGACCTATCGTCATTAAATCATCTAGAATCTTTTCTTCAGCCAATTGACCATGAGCTTCATGGCGACGTCTGAAAAGCCGGCCTTAATCGTAGGAATTTCGGCCTGGTTGCAGATAATGCAAGGTAAAAACAAGTGATTTAAATTGGGAATCAATACGGTTTCTACGTGTTTGTTCCCACCTTGCCGCGTATATTCTTGCCAATGCTGCAGGTTTTCCTTTCCAGCCACCATGAGGTCACGATCGCCATTTAAAGCCAGTATGGGCACTTTAATCTGCGCCAGGGTTTTTACTGCATTGTATTTTATAAAAAAACGGTACCAGGAACTTGTGGCCATCTTCAGATAACTGTATAATGGAAAGCGGAAGTGATCAAAAGGTTGATTTAGCGTTTTGAAATAAGCATCATCTTTTACCTTCCACAGGTTATAGGTTTCATTTAATATGGTCTCCATATTGATGGAGTCTGCATACCGATAGGCCGTTTTAAACATTAATTCATTGATCTCGTTGGAACGGGCTTTGTCATAATCGGGCAGTTGCGAGTTTTCAACCAGATCACGGTTCTGCCGAATCAAGGCATCCAAACCATTTGAAGCTAAGCCCGCAATGCTAATCAGAAAAGCAATCTGCTTGGTTTTTGCCGCTGCAATGCTGATGGCCATGCCACCTTCACTATGCCCAAGCAAACCAATCTTTTTGGCATTGATTTCCATACGGCTCCGCAAATAGCCTACGGCAGCCAAGGCATCGTTAGCAAAATCGAGTGTAGTAGCCTGCTCATATACACCTGTGGTTTTACCTGTACCCCGATCATCCAGCCGAAGTACGGCATAACCGTTTTTGGATAATCCGTCTGCAATATCCAAAAAAATCTTGTGGCCGCCCATAGTACCGTCGCGATCTTGTTTTCCAGTACCAGAAACAATTACTATAGCCGTAAATGGCCCCTTTGCCGCCGGAATAGTTAAGGTCCCACCGTAAGTAATACTGTCTTTACGAAAAGTGACTTCTTCTGAACGATAGCTTTGCGAAAAAGTAAAATTTACGCAGAATAACAGCATGAATAGCAATCCGATTTTTCTTTCCATTAGTTTGCACTTTTAGTCAGTTCAATCAAACTGGAAATTTCATCGGCCAGTGCCGTGGCGCTTCCGCCATAACCAATGGAAATAAACCTTAAAAAGCCATTTCGATCAATGATCAGCTTTTGGGGAATTCCCGAAATATTGAAGGTTTTCGCTATGTGGCTGAATACTTCATCATTGGTTTTAGCACCTTCGGTTTGGTTATCAAACAAAACCTGGAAGGGATATTGATTATCTTTGATGTATTTGGCTACTTCCTCTTTAAAGCCCGCTTTATATTCTTCGGTATCAATAAAGAGGAAAACCACACTCGGATCGTTTTTATACTTTTCTACGGCCAGTTTCATACCTGGAAAAGATGCTTTACACGGAACACACCAGGTGGCCCAAAAATCCATTACGACAGTTTTTCCCTTAAGCCCAGCCAGGGTAACCGTGTTTCCTTTCAGATCTTTCATACTCCATGAAGGCATTTCCTTTTTAATCATGCGGGCTTTTAATTCTTCCTGATTTTTTTTCAGTTCAGCCGGATTCTTTAGCGACTCCAGGTAAGCCTCAAAACCGGCAGCAGATCTTTTTCTCTTGATGTACAAAGCTTTGAGCATAGCCGTCATCCCAGTTGAACTTTGATTTTCGAACATGCTTTTAATCAAGAGTTTTTCCAAATCGGCGTTTTTACCCAGTTTTTGAAGTGCAATAGCCTGTTCATTATTGATTGCTGCCTGCTTATAATGTTGGATTTGTTGTGCTTCCTGTGTAATGCGGAGCGCCTCAGCATAAAGACGAGCTTTATTGAGTAAACCAGCGTACACTCTTGACACATTGAGCACAAAAAGCCGTTGATATTCTTTCTGCCATTCTATTGGCGAGAGGTAAGCCATACTTTCGGGACGATGGGTTTTAAAGTATTCAAATCTTTTCACCAGCAGATCGGAATATTCTTTTAAATGACTGAGATTACCTTTGTCGTAAGGAATCTGGATCAGCTTGTAATATACATTTGGCAGGGCTTCGAACGACAAGGAATCTACGTAATGTGCTACTTCGTCGCCATTCGGATGTTGCATGGCACCAAACACCATGATGTTTTGATACACCATGCCATAACTGATGCGATTCTGGCCATCAATTACAGGATTACTTTGGAACTCTGGAAAATCTTTCAGAAACTTTTCCGAGGCAGCCAAAATGGTGGGGATATCACGGCTTTGTGCAATATTTTTATAGGCAGCTAAGCGGGCGAGACTACCATTTGGAAAACGTTGCGTCCATACTTTTTCGATAGAATCAGCTGTGTTTTTATCATTTAAAAGATATTGTGCTATCCGGCGGCCATTAAACAAATCAAATTCACTGGCGTCTGGTCTTTTTAGATAAGCCATTACCCTTTGCAAACGCGGTGTCGCACCGTCTTTATAGATGGCCTTTAAAGCTGTAGCATAGGGATAAGCCAGTATAGATTTTGAAGGCTGATTAAAACTGATCTCCTGGTTAAGCCAGTGGTAGGTAGCCGAATCGCTAACTCCTTCAAATTTGATATAATTTGGGATGTCCATACCATATTTTGGTGAACGGGCCATGCCCCATCCGGCGTAGCCACCTGGCGCAACCAGTCCTTTTCGAACGGGATCAGACAACATCACAAAATAACCCTGGTTTTCATTATTATCTACCTGATCTTCCGATGTAAATTTGAACCCCAAAAAGCCACAGGTTACCGGAACATTCATTTCAGCTCTCCACAGGTTACCGGTATTTTTTAGCGGTAAATCTGCAGCTTTCCATTTATAATTAATGTACTGATAAACCACAGCATTTAACTGTTTTTTACCTGCAAGCACTGTTTGCGAAGCATCATAGGTAATGGTTAAGGGCTTACCACTTTCAGGTCTTTCCGGAGATACCTTAAATGCTGCAGGCGATTGCGCATAAACAGCAAAGGAGAACGCCAATAAAATGTGCAGGAGCAGAATTTTTTTTAACATGATTTTAAGTTAATGGCACAGTAAAACTGTGCCATGCTATTAATTATAAATTAAGGGTTTGGTTCCAATTCAGGATTTAGTGAACGGAGGTATTCGGCAATTGGGAATACATAACGGTTACTATTAGGTTCCAGTGTATAAGTTATATTATTAAACACCCGGGTATAGGTACGCTGAAAAGCGGCTTCATTATTTAATCGGCGCATATCCCACCAGCGAACGGATGTGCCAAAAAATTCGAGGCGGCGTTCATCAATCACCTTATTAAGCGCATCGGCAGCAGTTGTAGCAATCAAAGGAGTATAATCTGTTGATTTAAATCTTTTTACACGAAGATTATTTACCCAAACCATTGCATTAGTGGCATCGTTGGCACGGGCATAAACCTCGGCACGGATCAGCATCATTTCTGGCACTGATGGCCCTTCATTACGGCTTTCGCCCGTAGCACGTTCTTTTGCATAAACCCTCCCGGTCAGACTGGTTGATACGCCGGATGCAGGGGCGGTAAATAAGTTATAGCGCTGATCTTTCGTACCCAACAGACTAAACCATTCGTCACTGGGCTTAAATACCGTAGGGAAAAAGTTCAAAGAGCCGTTTAAAGGTGTTTTAGATAATAAAATTTCCGGGTCTGTGATCCGTTTGGGATAATTGGCACTGCTTACAGCGCTGATAGTGGATAGGTCGTTCAAAATACTGCGTAATTTCAGGGCCTCATCCGCATATTTCCCGGCATTGGTATAATCTTTCATCAGCAGATAACAACGGGCCAGTTCTCCATAGGCTGAAGCCTTTGAAGGTAAGGTATTATACGCCTGCGTTGTCGGTAATGCCGGAAGCGCTTTGGTCAGGTCGCTGATAATCTGGTTGTAGACTTCCTGTACAGAAGCGCGGTTTAATTTCTGACTTAAGGTTTGTGTCAGGATGAGTGGCACACCCAAATCAGTTCCGGCTGTTGCGGCATTGTAGGGTTTAGCATAAGTATTCACGAGGTTCAGATAGGCATCTGCCCGGTGTACCAGGGCTTCAGCAGTTAAAGCATCTTTTTCAGATTGTGAACCATCACTTGCCGGCAACTCATTGATAATCGTATTACTGTTCAGGATGGTATTGTACAAACGGTTCCAGTTCAGGTCTTGTTCAGCAGTTGATCCTATCGGATAAATAACCGCTTGCCAGGTATAACTTCCCACCAGATAAGTGTAGCTCAGCGATCCGGAAAGGGAAGTCTGCTGCGCGGCATCATTCAGGTTAATGTCTGATGACGCAAAATCAGACAGGTTGGCTACCGTCTCGAAATTGCCTGTATTGTTTAACAGATAACGGTAGTTGATGGTTTGATTGGGTACCAGCTGCCCTTGGGTTTTGACATCTACAAATTTCTTACATCCGGACAGCGAAACTGTGGCCAGGAGAAAAGTAAAGATTTTATATTTCGCATTCATTTTTGATCAGATTAAAAGTTAACATTAAGCGAGAAGTTATAAGACACCGCCGAAGGAAGTCCGAGCGTGGTGGAACTTAAACCACCAACAAAATCAGGATCCAGCCCCTCTTTATTAGCCCTCCAGATCAGGCCAAGGTTTCTGACCGAAAAGCCCACATTGGCAGAACGTACAAACTTAAGTTGCGCTACCGGAACCTGGTAAGTTAAACCCAGTTCCCTTAAACGAATGTAATCGCCTTTGAGCACATTAATATCAGATTGCTGATAACGCAGTAAACTTACCGGTGCAAAAGCCCCAGCTGCACCTGGTACATTGGTGAAGGCTTCATCACCAGCCTTTGTCCATCGTTTGGTGATATCTTCATGCAGATCATATTTCACACCCTGGCGTGAAGATGGATAAGCCGAAATGGTCGGGCGCATAAATACATTCCCAAACTGATAAGTGGCAACGGCCAACAGCGTAAAAGCTTTATAACGAAAAGAGGTATTAAAACTACCGAAATAAGGTGCTGAGCTACGGCCGGCATAAGCCAAAGCATCAATAGACGTTATATTTTGGTTAGCGCCTACTTTATTTCCGTTCTGATCGAATACCTGTGTTAATCCATTGGCATCCAAACCGGCATTGCGGAAAACAAATATTTTATCAGTAGCATAACCATTTAAAGGCACACCACCAAAGGCCGGGTTAGATAGAAAAGTTGAATTGATGATGAAACGGGCATCTGTAATTTCATTGGTGTTGTAAGCAAAATTTAATCCGGCATTCCATTCATAATCTTTTTCGCGGATCATGGTTCCGTTCAGATTAAACTCCACTCCTCTACCGGATAAGGAAGCTACGTTCCTGAAGATCGTCAGAAAGCCATACGTTGGATTGATCGGGAATTCATAAAACAAATCCTTACCTCTTTTACGATACACATCTAAGGAAGCCGAAAGGCGGTTATCCAATAAAGAGAAATCAAGGCCTAAATTAGCTATGTAGGTTTTTTCCCATCTCAATTCCGGGTTGGCCGGTGCAATTACACTGGCATTCGGTAAGCCCGTAGTTCCATCACTGTTTCCAAGACTGATCCAGGTAAAAGGAAAGGTATTGGTTGAGATGTTTCCATTCACCCCATACGTAGCGCGAACACTTAAACCGTTTAACCAGTTTTGCTCTTTTAGGAAAGATTCTTTTTTTACATCCCATTTTAAACCAGAAGACCAGAGTGGGGTTGCACGAAATTTACGTTCTACGCCAAAGTTATTGTAATCGTCGTACCGCACACTTCCTGAAAGGGTATATTTACCTTTATAAGTATAAGCCGCATTACTGTAATAAGAAAGATATCGCCTTAATTTATCCTGTTGAGTTGGACTTCCAGCCAAGCCTTGGTTAAATCCCTGGATGGTGGCATAAGGCGTAAAGAAATTTACGGCTCTGGATATCCCGTTACCCATGTTGTAACCGTATAACACGCTGGCACCTTGTCCCGCCTTCGTCTGGCGGATCTCCGAACCAGCAATCATCGTCAGCTGATGATCGGCGCCAAAGCTCCGGTCATAGTTTAGCTGTCCTCTCAAGGTATAGTTATTATTATATCCGTTCAGGTTATTTAAAACACCACCACCTGGCGAAAGCCCGATGCTGTTCACAGCTCTTCCTGAAGTAGGGATCGGCGTGTAAGTGTTTACCAGGTTACGGTAGAAAAATGTGGCCTCACTGTAATAGTTCCGCGTATTGCCAAAACTTCTTTCATTCGCAAAAAAAGCGTTGGCTGATAAGCCCTTTAGAATCGGAACATTCAGGTTCAGGTTGAAATTGTAGTTATTTTCGTTCTGCTCATTGTTTACATTATCCATTTCATCCAGCACACTGTACTTCCAGTTTTGGAAACCCTGATTCTGCAGGTTCTCTACCCAACCGGAATAGTAAGCAGTCGAATAATACACCCGGTTGCCGCTTTCATCCACCAGCTGGTTATATGGCATAAAAGTACTTGCTGAAGGCGAAAACAAACTGTTCAGACTCACTGCACCGGTTTTGTACTTGAAAAAGGAGGCCCTGAAATTGGCCGAAAGGGTGGCAATCTTGAACAATTTGAAGTTGTTGTTCATGGTCAAAGTTAGGCGCTGGCCTTCTGTGCCTTTGGTGTAAGGATTTTCTTTACTGTAAGAGGCAGAATAGAAATAATCACTGCTTTTTCCCCCGCCGCTTACAGAGAGGTTGTATTGCTGGTTATTTGACGAACGTAACAGGTAGTCTTCGATCTGCGATCGGCCATCTCTTGCGCTCAGGCGACTGATGGCGGCATCGTAAGCAGCCTGGGTAATGGTGCCGGCTTTTAATTTAAAGGTCAGATCAGTAGCCTCCGCCACAGGGCTACTAAAAGCAGTGGTTGCACTGGGCGCAAAAATTAAGTTTTTAGCCACAAGGTCCTGCTCATAGGCAATGGTTTGTGCAGAATTCATCATGTTCAGATAGGCCAGATCGGGATGATTGGCCACAGCAGCGTTCATGGAGAAACTCACGGTAGGCGCCTGTTCAGTACGCCCCTTTTTGGTGGTGATAACCACAACGCCGTTGGCAGCACGCGTTCCCCAGATGGAAGCTGCCGCAGCATCTTTCAGAAAGGAAATGTTAGCAATGTCATTTGGATTGATGGTGGCTAAGTCCAGTTCCATAATGGCTCCATCAACTACAATGAGGGGGAAAGTTTCTCCTTTCAAAGTATTCGTCCCGCGGATAGCCATGTTATAATCCGACCTGCCCAGCGTTCGTGTTCCACCATTAAGGGCCTGTTGGGTATTTCCATAGGTGAACATATTATCAGAGTTGAGGGTTACCTTTAAACCAGGAACCAATGATTCCAACCGCTGCACTACGTTCGGCGTAGGGATTTTTTTCAGGTCTTCTTCCGTGACGCCAGATGCGGCTCCTGTGGAGCGCTCTTTAGGTAATACCTGGTAGCCATTGGAAACAATATTAACATCCTGCAGCTGGTTACCGCCTGCAGGCGTTAGCAATACATTCAGGTTTTTGGTACTGGCTGTTACCGGTAAATTGTTGGTTTGGTAACCCAGGTAAGAAAAACTAATGGATGTAGTTGTATTTGGTAGAAAAATCGAATACTTTCCGTTTCCATCGGTAGTAACTACACGATTGGATCCGTTAGATTTAATGGTAACGCCAGGGAGCGGATTATTGCTTTCATCTGCTACCTGCCCGGAGATGTAAAACTCATTACTGTTGTTGTTACTGCTCCCTCCAGGCAGGTTAGTCTGGGCATTTACTTCAAGGGCTTTCCCATCTCTGCTTACAATGGTATAATTTCCTTCGCTCACATACAGGAATAATAAATGGTTAGGATACAATACGTTTTTGAGTGCTTCATCCACCGATTTTGCTTTCAAACTTGCCATAGAAGCTGTTTTTCCTTGCACAATACTATGTTCATAAGCAAATTTGGTTTTGTATTTTTTCGAAATGGCATCAAGCGCCTGTTGCAGACTGATTTGCTGATCTTGAGCAGCTGCCTGGAATGCAGCACCAAAAGTTAGCAATACCACCACTAGAAAATAAAGGGGTCTGGTAAAGTTTTTGTTCATGTTGATTAGTTTGGTTGTTTGTTGATAATATGGGTTAGCATTTACCTGTTTTTCAGATAAATAACTTTGCCTTGTTTTTGGATATTTACATTTAAAATTTGGCTTAGGGTAAAGAGCAAGCCTTCTTCGCTTTTGATCGAAATACTGCCATCAATCTTTTTCTGGCCAAGTGCCGGATCATCTAAAATCACCTGATAGCCATAAACGTCTTCAAAATTTCGAAGGATTTCATTTACCGTTGTTTGGTTAACGATTAAGCGTCCATCTTTCCAGGCTGATTGTTGTAGCGAACCTTGTTTCTCTACCGTTAACAAACCATTTCGGCTATTTACCTGCACCACATTACCTGGTTTCATTTGGTAATGCTGCCCGCTTTTAACCGACTTTACCTGTACACTCCCTTCTACCAAGGCAACATGAGCCATGCCACGCCTTTCTCTGATATTGAAGGTGGTACCTAAAACCTGTACTTCTATGGTGCTGGTTTGTGCCCTAAACAATTCACCTGGTTTAACCTGATCAGCATCCTGATTGAGGTGTTTTACTTTGAAATAAGCTTCACCGTCCAGTTTAACTGCCCTTTTTTCTTTCCAGGCATAAGCCCTGGGATAACTTAAGGTAGAATTGGCATTTAAAATCACCTCCGAGCCATCTGGCAGCGCAATTTTTTTCCGTTCACCAAAGGCCGTATGAATACTCACAGTAGAATTGAAAAACCAACTGATAAATAGCGCCACAAACAAACTGGCAGCTATACCACCTGCCCAAAAATATTTCTGCCTGCTGACTTTTAATTTTTTGTTACCTTTTGCTATAGATTGATGGATAGTGGCCAACAAATTTGCTTCTAAGCCAGGAGAAGTTTTAAAAGGCTTTGTACTGAGCAGCAATTGGAGCTGCAATTCAGCAGCCGAAAACGCAGCCATGTTCTCTGGTTGTGCTGCCTGCCAGTTTTCCCAGAAAAGCCTGTCTTCCGGAAACTGATATTTAACATAACGCAGAAAATCGGGATCTTCTAAAAAATCGCTTATCGTAAAGGTAGTATAATCGTGTTCGGTCATAAAACAGTGTGGCCAATGGCGGCCATACGATTATACAAACAAGAAAGAATAGGAAATTACCCCATGAAAATTAAATTATTTGAAAAAATATTTTAAGTTGATGAAAATGGCTTATTGAGTGAAAGTTATAATTGATCTGCCCGCAACCTTAAATGCTGGTTTGATTTACCGATTTAGGCATCCTATTTATTGAACTTGCTTAATTCCATCAAGAGTAATACCAGTAATGTTTTATCCACTTTCATAATCTCGCGTAAGGCGTCTAATGCCCTTGCGCTAAGCTTATAAGTACCTTTGGTGGTCAGATCCATAATTTCTGCAATCTGGCTGTAATCCAGTTCTTCAAAATATTTGAGGTAGATGATTTCTTTTTGCCTGGGTGTTAACTGGTTCATAGCTGCCGCCAGTTGTGCAGCCTTTTCGTGCATCTCCTCTTTGCGGATATAAGCCGATTCTAGTGTAAAGTTTAAATCAAACAGGTGATCGTCATTTGCTTCAACTTTCTCGTATTTTGATTCCTTTGTGCGATGGTTCACAATGGTATTACGAAGGGCAGCAAGCAGATAATAGCGAATCTGTGTTGTTTGGTTAAGTTTTTTTCGGTTTTCCCAAAGTTTAACGAAGAGATTGTGCAGGCAATCTTTTACCTCGTCTTCCTGATGAAGCAGGCGCATTCCGTACTGGTATAATGATTGAAAATGCGCCTTGTAGATTTGATCCAAAGCATCTTCCTCGCCATTGAGTAAGCGGGACCAAAGGGCAGTATCCGAAAGTTCAGGCTTCAAGTGCGACTGTTGATAACCAAAGATACAACTCCTTTGCAAAAAAGGAATTTAACAGGTAATTTCTTTTGAATTTGCTTTCTTGCCGGTAAATGGCTCTATGGCATTAATTTGCAACATCAACATGTTACACTACCGATTACCAACCTACGAAATGGTTTAAGAAACTATAGTGTTCGCATTTGCTGTGGGGGGAACCACCTATTCTTTATTGTCCATTAGTAATGGTTAGTTGTTCGTGTGCTATTTCAATGGTATCAACGGCGATCTCTCTACCATCCGATTTCAGATCTGTGCTGGTAATTTTGGTTGGCCATGCGTTGTTTAGCGACCACTGCATGGTTACCTGTCCGCTTTCATCCAACAGCTTAATCAAGATGGTTCTTCTTTTAATCGTATTCATCTTAATTTCTGCATGCCAGTTCCAAAAGGCATTATCGTTTACAAAAATTCCCCTTCTCATGGTAACATTACCGTATTTAACAATACCGGGCATTTTTTCGGTTGAAAAAAGCGGGCTATCACCTTTACGGTATTCTATAACCTGAGTTTCTACATCAAGTCCGGAAACTTCCTGGAAAGTCGCACCTTTTAATTCTGTTCCAAGGTCTACTTCGAACCTAAATTTGGGTATTGGCCAGGTTGAGCCTTGTTTGCTGCCATTATCTGCTATCATATCTTTTTAAAAATCATGTTGTTGAAAAATCATTAACTGGATACCGGCATCTGTTGCTGGAAGGTTAATATAATAAACTCTGCTGGGTGGACTAAAGCCACTTTTACCACCACCGTCATGATACCATTTAATAGGTCATCACTCACCATGGTTATACCTAAACCACAGTCTACCGAAAAAGCATCTGCAGGTGTAGCGCCCATTATCCCGCCCTGTTGCCAAACAGAAATTAAGAAACTGCTGAGCATTGATTTAACTGCTTCCCAGGTATTTTTATCATTGGGTTCAAAAACATAAGAACGACAGGCCAATTTGCACGATTGCTACAGGAAAATCATTGTTCTGCGCACGGAAATATACCTCCAATCCTGACTATTGCCATCTAAGGTACGTGCTCCCCAAACTAAAATGCATACACCGTTAAAAGCGCGGATGGCATTGATCGATTTGCCTGAAACATCTATGTTTAAGTTGGCCTGCTGACTGTCTGATAGTATATCTTTCTGCCAGATTACTGTATCTAAGTTACCTTTTAATAATTATTTATTTCTATGATAAAAATATTTCAGCATTTTTTTAGCTATTAATGAAAGAAATTATCATCAGTATTAATGATTTTGTTCTGGCATAATTTCGTTTAAATTATTAAACCGTCTATTTCAGCAAGCAAATTCGCGATCGGGCGGGTAACGATCAGGTAAAGAAACACAATATTAACTTTTGCCCTGCTTTATTTTTTTCTCATACCATTCATTACAACAACAAACATCCAAGCCGAAAACCCTAAAAACAAGGTGGTTATTGAGGCAAACCATAAAGGCTGATCTTTCCAGGTGATCACGTTATCTCCACTACCAATCCTACTAAACCGTACATGATATTCACCTATCTGTAAACTTTTGATTGTAAAAACCATGGAATAGGCTGCTATGCTGATCAGGAAAAGCAATAACCCGATATTGACCATGGTAATGCTAATAAAAGATATTTTATCGATCAGTTTTTGCCTTGATTTGTTGACCGGCAAACCAGATAAAAGCATCAAGATCAATCCTAGAACCATCATCAACACTGCAAAGCTAAGTGTAATGATAAAGATATCATCAAGCGAGAAACCAGATTTATTTGTCATGATAAATAAGATAAACATAAATGCATGGAAACGGGCAAACGCTTTTATATTCACAAAGTGTATACCTAAACCCATAATTAACTTTAATGACGTGCATGAACCGTAGATGATTATAACAATTTATTTACTTAAAATCAGGACTTAATAAACTTTCAATAACTGATTTTAAGGTGTATTTTTAAACTTTAAAAAGTTTAAAATAGCCTACTTGCAATTAAAATTATCCATAATATCAAAATATAATCTAATTAATGATCATGAAATATCTTCTTCCCATTTTGTTTTTTTTTGTTGTTAATCAACTTTTTGCACAAGACACAAAAATTAAAAAAGAAAAATGGCACTGGAATCATTCAAAACAAGATACGGTAGCGGGTTATGCACAGGTTCTGAAAGTAGATAATATCCTTTATGTTTCAGGCGCCGTAACAACTAATCTTAGCCCTGAAGGAATTACTTTCGTTTATAAAAACCTAGCGGCATCCTTAGCAAATTATGGAGCTACATTCGAAAATGTAGTGAAAGAGAATTTGTTTACAACAGATATTGAAACCATGAAAAAGTACAATTACGCGAGGAAAAAATTTTATAATGGAGATTTTCCTGCAGCTACCTGGGTACAGGTTGAACGGCTATATATGCCAGATGCAAAATTGGAGGTAGAATTAATTGCCCATTTACCAAAATAGCGCGGGCAAATAGCTTTCCAGCAGCTTAGCAATATGGAAAATGCGCTTGCTACAGCTATTTGCAATTAAGTTTAGTGACGGTTTTATTAAAATATAGTATTTCTATTCCACATTGCCTTTGTAGGTTATCTTGCCTTTAACGTACAGAATCGATTTTTTCGCATCATAACGGTAAACATCATTTCCGTAGTTCAAATCTTCAAGTTTATTTAAGAGTATGGACTGCTGATCATCATTTGGCAGGAACAACTCTACCTTTGCCTGGTCATCACTTATCAGTACAAAGGCACTCACCACGTCCTTGCCCTTTTCATTAGCTACCGGATTCAATCGAAAACCTATATTGAAAATTTGTATACATTGCTTTTTTAACTTGCTCCAGGTATATCCAGCTGAACCAATGCATCCATGCTCATCCTTATCCGCACCAACTTTTACAGGCTCATGCTTAGCTTTCTTTTCTGAATGATCAGTTCGCTCTCCACAAGCAGAGAGCAACATCATTCCAATGGCAACAATTGCTAATCTGTTCATATCATTTATTTAGGTTATACCGTAAACAATAAATATGCCATCTAAAATCTTCTTTCAACAATAAATTTGATTCCAAGTATTATTGGAATTGTATCAGCAATAATAACGATTCCTAAATCGACGTTTGTACTTTCAACTTTAAAACCGATGCCAAACTCCAATAAAAACTATTTTTATTTTGCCTGACATCCGGCTATTTTGCTATAAATTCACTTTAAGTTTGAGAATTTGTACAATAATACACCATGTGCGGGCACTTTGATATTCAATTTTGAAGTTTTAGCCTCTACCGTTGCGACTTGTTTCTGTCTCCACAAATCTCTCACGGTAAAACGGCCTTTTAATCCCAACTTTTCAAAATCTGCATAGTTCATATTTACAATTTCCGTCCCGAAATTACAGAAACCAATAGCCTTTCCTCCATCTTCCAGTTCTTTAACGTAAATCCTTAAATCGCCAGTGGTTTGCAAACAGACGCCCTGTTTGCCAAGTGGATCCTGATTAATTTCAATTACTTCATCATTGGTAAGCAGGTTCAAAGTGAAATCATCTAGTTTTTCCATATCACATCCTATCAATAAGGGTGCTGCGAACATGCTCCATAAACTAATATGCAAATATTGTTCATCTGGTTTTAGCTTACTTGGATGAGGATTCCCCCACCCAACCTGTCCCACAACCAGCATGTCGGGATCGTTCCAGTTTCCTGGTTTAGCGTAAGGGGCTGCTTGATCTTGTGCCAGTGCAATACTTTTCACGCTAGCCCAGGTGTCGGTAATGTCGTTGGTGGTTCTCCAGGCACTTCCATGCACCTGATCTCCCCATTTCCAAACATCAGACATTCCATACTGGCATAAACTAAAAACAATATCGCGCGGCTGGGCATACAAATAGTCGCCCATCATTTGAAATGGTTTAATAGCGGTATTCAATTTTTCGCCACCTTTGTAAGATAGCGATGAAACTTTGTAAGGATCATTATCCGGCAAACCATCAATTACGTTGCCATAGCTGCACCAATCGTATTTTAGGTAGTCAAAACCCCATTTGGCATAACTTTCTGCATCGTTTTTTTCATAACCATAACTCCCTGCACAACCGCCACAAGTCCATGGACCCGGACTAGAATACAAACCAATTTTCAAACCCAGATTATGCACATAATCAGCAAGGCCTTTCATGTCAGGAAATCTTTTATTGGTTACAATATTTCCCGCATCATCCCGAAATTTACCTTGCAATTCAGGATTTTTTGAATCGCGATTGTTTTGCCAAAAGTCGTCAATGTTGATGTAAGTCCAGCCATGATTAATCAACCCGCTCTTTACCATGGCATCAGCAGCACGCTTTATTTTGTCTGCAGAAACCTCATGAGCGAAACAGTTCCAGCTATTCCAACCCATTGGAGGTGTGAGCGCAATGCGTTCACCACACACCACTCTGAGTTTTCTTTCGGCCGTACCCTTGGCATTTTTGGCCTTTAAGGTAACCAGATAAGTTCCTTTTTGAGTAATCTTTCCGGTAATCAGGCCGGTTTTATTGTCCATTTTGAGTCCTTTGGGCAAATTTAAGGCGGCAAAAGTTAGCGGTCTTTCACCTGTTGCTGTAACCCGATGCTGAAACGGAGATCCCGGTCTCACACCAAATACCTTTGCACCTGTAAATTTTGGAAAAGCATTTGGTTTTGGTGTTAATATATAAGGGATAGACGAAATTGGATTATACGTTTTAAAGGTATTGACGCCTATCGCTTCAAATTTGGCATCTGCCCAGTTTACATGATCATAATAGTCACCGTTACCTCCATCTGTAATAATCAGTTCTAATTTTTTGATCCCTTCCAGAGTAACCTTGCAGGATTTAGCTTCATCACCCAAATGCATAATACCACTGCTCCAGAGTCGCTTACCATCGCCCATAACCATAAATTCGGCTGCTGGTTGCTGTCCTTTCACTTCATCATCAATACCCACCATGGCAGAAAAAGATTTTGCTTTTCCATCTAAAATTACCGTTAGCATGCTTGTTGCATGACTTCCGAAACCTCTCTCAAAAGTTTTGCCCGCGATAGTCATCGTTCTACCATCAACCGTTTTGTTTTTTCTAGGGGTCCCATACCCTTGGGTAGCACTGCTTAAATCTAGTTCATCTAACCACACGGTTTGTGTAGACTGGGCGATTGACAAAAAGCTCAACATTACCAGGCTTATGCTTAGCATCAAATATTTTATTGATTTCATATGTTTTCAGAATACGTTTGTTTTATTTATGCGTAATAGATATTTGGTTTAAGAATTAGCTGAAGGCACTTAGTTAATCTACATACCTCGGCAACAAATTTAGCTGAGCAAGGCATAACAACAGGGTAAACTTGTATTGTTAACTTACAAAAATGTTAAATTGTGTAGCTCCCGCCAGCACAGCAAATAATATTTTATTTTTGATATAGCGTACTCGTCTGGTGTTTTAGATCAACAAATTTAGCATTTGCTTTGGAAAAAAGGCATTTTGAGCAGGCAGGCATATTACTTTATAGCTACAGTCAAACATTTTTGTATTAAACAGGGTTAGTTTGATACATGAACATAAAATCAAATAACGGAATCTTTAGGACGGTTACTTCAATTATCCTTTACACAGCCGGACTTATCATTCTGCTCTGGTTTTTATTAAAAATTCTAAGCATTGTGCTGCTGGGTATTTTTGCTATCGTTTTAGGACTAATCATTAATGCTCCGGTAAGTCGTCTTGAGAAAAAAGGTATGAAGCGCTGGCTGGCCTGTTTAATTGTATTTTTCATCATTTTTGGGATTACCGGGCTGCTTGGCTGGATGGTGGTTCCACATATGAGCGATCAGCTGGATGTTTTAATCGGAAACCTGCCAAAGTATTATGCCAGCGTATCGGGTTACCTGGATTCATTGTTACGAAAATTCCCCGAATTGAGAAAAGAGATGAGTGAGGGGGGTTCGTCCATTTCATCAGCCATTCCTTCCATAGGTAACACGGTAATGGGAATTGGAAACTTTTCGTTTTCAATCCTGGGGGGGATTTTTGTATTCATCGTGTTTGTTTGCATGGTTGTATTTTTTGTAGGAAATCCAAAACCCATCATTGAGCTTTATCTTACCGTATTCCCTGTTAAACAAAGAGAAAAAGCAGAAAATGCGATGAAACACACTTCGGTTATGCTGGTGGGCTGGATGAAATCCAATCTTATTGGAGGCGCCATTGAGGCCGTACTGGTATATGGCTTTCTGACCTTGATGAATGTTCCAGGTGCATTGGTTTGGGCAGCTCTGGCTTTCTTTTCCGAACTTGTTCCAAAAATTGGATTTTATATCATGGCGATTCCCCCTACCCTGGTTGCACTCTCTGTGAGCCCTGCAACAGCACTTTGGTGCCTGGTATTCTTTTTATTGCTGAACGAGCTGATTTCCGATTTTTTGATGCCTAAACTCCGGTCCTCTACCATGAACATCCACCCCATGTCGTCACTGTTTCTGTTACTGGCCATGGGAACGGCATTTGGATTGACAGGGGCGCTATTATCTACACCACTGGCAGCCATCATCAAAGCCTATTATGAAGAATTTTATCTGCGGCAGTTTCCGGAAGATCCTCAATTGGAGCAACGGACCAATGAGATCATTTACTGATCGCTTGTCATCCTGTAAGCGCGTTTGATTAAAAAATTTCCCAGTCCGTTTGCTAGAGTATATAGCTTTAATATGTTCGATAAAAACCACGATAGCAGATGGACAACCTCCTTAAAACACCTGGAATAATATCAGTCCGGTCTTTGCTCCTGCAAGGTGATGCACTGTAGATCCAAAATATTTGAACAAATCTGAAACAATTGTTTCAGATTTGTATACCTTTGTCCTGTCATGGCCAGAAATGTTGAATTTAATGAAGCACTTGCTATTCAAAAAGCGATGGAAGTTTTTTGGAAAAAAGGTTATAATGGTGCTTCGCTGCGTGATTTAACTGATGCTATGCAAATCAACAGCAGCAGCCTCTACAATACCATCGGCGATAAACAGGAACTCTTTGTACGTTGCGTACAGCATTATACCGACCTGCGAAAGCTTGATTGGGAGAAACGACTAAATGGTGAAAAATCACCCTTTGCCACCTTGGTAGACTATATCCACGAAGCCGTAAATATTATTATAAATGGCGAAGACAGCTGTATGGCGGTAAAAAGCGCATTTGAGGTGGCTACGAACGACCAACGTATAAAACAGATATTGGCGGCAGATGATCAGCGCTCATACCAATTTCTGCATGACCTCATCAGTAAGGCAATGGAACAAGGCGAGATACGGGCAGATGAAGACCCCTCTTTATTGGCCGATTATTTTAATAGCACCTGGACCGGCTGGTATGAGAGTTACATCCTTCATAAAGACCCCTTGAAAATCAAGCGCATGGCAGCATTTTTTATTAAACAATTATCAAAATAAATTTTTTTCACCTTTTTTGAAACAATCATTTCAGAATAATCATTTTAAAACATGGAAATATTAAATTTAAAAGGCAAAAGAGCATTAGTAACCGGCGGAACAAAAGGAATTGGACAAGCTATAGCTGATGAATTGGCCAAAGCGGGTGCGCAGGTTATCGTTAGTGCGAGAACTGAACCGGAAGAAACACCACATCATTTTATTGCAGCCGATCTTACCAATGCCGATGACGTAAGCCGCCTTGCTAAAGAAATTGAAGATACCTTTGGAGGTATTGACATCCTGATTAATAATGTTGGCGGGCTGACTACGCCAAGTGGTGGACACAGTACATTGACTGATGCCCACTGGCAACAGGAGCTGGACCTGAACCTCATTTCGGCTATCCGTTTAGATAGGGTTTTACTGCCAAAAATGATCGAAAAACAAAATGGTGTAATTATACACATATCTTCAGTAGCCGGAAAACAAGCACTATGGAATCTAAATATGGCCTACGCTGTATCCAAAGCGGCACTGAATAGTTACAGTAAAGCGTTGGCTACTGAGCTGGCGGGTAAGGGTGTAAGGGTGTTAACGGTGGCTCCTGGCGCTACCAAAACTGCACCCATGGTGAAATTTTTGGAAGACTATGCTACCACTGCAGGCATCAGCCCGGAAGAAGGTATGAAACAATTGATGGCACAGACCGGTGGCATTCCGATGGGCCGTATGGCAGAACCTGAAGAAGTTGCCCAGCTTGTGCACTTTCTGGTGTCACCATCCGCAGCTTACCTTACCGGAACGATCTACGCCATAGATGGCGGATCACTACCAGTAGTAAGTTAAACTTAAAAGCGATTTCCGATTCACGCAAGGAGGCGGTATTAAATTTGTAATTTCGCATCTAATCTGTCAAGTTGGGTACAGCCTGTACTCAGCTTGACTAAGTATAGAAACTTCCTGGAACATCCGAAAGAGATGGCAATTTTATTTTAATGATACAGCTTCTTTCGTTTTTTTATTAGATTGAATCTAATGTTATCTTGCTAGTTTACCCACGCTTCAACACTCTGCAAATGGACTGACCAAAAGTTCATCTTAGCATGTGATTAATTTAGGAAGCATTTTTTTTGAGTAACCTTATTTTTCGTGATGCCTTGCATCCCGCCGATCTGTAGTGATCAGCTGGTATGCGGCTGTGCCAAAGACTGCAAATACCACGTGCGCCGGGATACGCTGTAAATAGAAATTCATACGGTTTACCGACGGCGGCAAGGGATGCCACCTAAACGTTGCCCGCCAGATCAAAAGTCCTAAAATGCCACTCGCGATGCCAAGAATAAATCCATTTTTTAGGCTATGTTTGACCTTCCCGCTTTCCCATAGCTGTACATAAGTTGCGGCAAAAATAAAACCCATACAGTAATGGGCGCCCCATCCCATTAGCAACTGCCAGTTTTTGGATAAAAACGGAGCCAGACGACCGGTGATTTTTCGGAGCAACCTGGGCTCCCTGAATTCTTCTTTTCCCAGTAACGACATTAGCTCGCTGGCGGCAGTCATAAAAGTTGTGCCTGCAACACCTGTTATTGCGATTTTTGATACCTTTTCCATTTTTGTAAAACCATCAGCTAAGCTAAAAAGTTTAAACTTCCGCTTTTATTATCAGCTTTACTTATTCTGAACAAACCGTTTTGTAACCAATAAATGGAATGGGCTTATTGATAGCTTTAAGCTGCTTTTTATCCAAATGGTCATCGGCTATATATTTCCCCTGAAGCTCCATATTTATCCCTTTTTTTTGTAACTTCTAACCTTCACCGATCTTCCATTTTCAATTTTGAATTCTTCATAATGAACATATGGGTCGTTTTCGTAAACACGTTCTGCCTTTTCTAATAATAACCTTCCGCTTTGCCAGCGATAAAACATCTTTTCTTCATTCCCGCTTCCATCTGCATCATATTTATAAATTTGTTTTTTAACTGCATCAAAAAATACAACTCCTAAATCATCTAAAGTTTTATTGTTAATAAAGCTTTTACGCTTTACATCATATACGAAATACACATAACCATAATCTCTTTTTATCCTATCTGGATAAAAAATGGGCAATTTTATATCCAGATAACCATCGAAATTAACATCTTCCAGTTCCACCTCATCTTTAACCAAATCATGTATATCAAAATCATACAGTACCCATCTGGCATTTTTATTTACATTAATTTTTAAGGAAAGCAAGGTAAAATAGCCTACCGAGTTTTCTGTCATGTAATCTGCATCAGGCTTTTTCTTCGACATGATAAAATCGAAACCAAATGGGTTAAAAGCCAGTAAATTTTCGCGACAAAGCAACTTTACGGTCAGCGTATTTTCTGCAACCGATGTTTTTTTGCCCCAGCTTCCCCTTAACGACTTCTGTGCTAAATAAGCCAGTTTGAAATAACCTGTTGTTTCGATTTTTTTCGATTTAGCGTTATATATACTTTCTTTAAGTAACATTTCACCGTTTCTTAGCGTCCCCTCCAAATAAAGTTTGTTATCGTAGCCATTTTTGATATAGTAATATTCACCAAAAATACTGTCGTTGTATTTGTTTAAACTCAGCTTCATTTCGATTGGGAGTTTACCAATATTACCTGTAAAGTTTAAATTGGTAGTCAGCTTTGCTTGCTGTGCATAAGCCTGAATGAAAATCGCTGAAAGTAATATTAAAAGTATTGCTTTAACCATTTATCTTCTTGTCGATATTACTGTACCTCTATCTATTTAGAACGCTTCAGTTATTTTGCGTTACAAATAAAAGTATAAAAATAATATGATATCGGACATCAACTCTGGAAAGACAATTTTGAATAATTGTAGCTAATTGACTGGGTTACATCGTGAATCTACAAACCTACTATGGAGTATATTTCAATAAAAAAGCTTCCCGTTTTCATGAGAAGCTTTATTGTCCCCGCTGGCAACTTTTAACCATCAACTGTAAGCATAAAGCCAATTTTTAGGACCTAATTGTACGTTCATGAGGGATTCGATTAAAGCGCTGTGCCTGCAAGCGATCATACTCCTTCACATAATCAGGATGCTCCGTACCCATCACCCTATCCCAGATCCGGAAATACAAGCCGTAATTTCCCTTAAATTTGCTATGATGCAGGTTATGATGTACCGAACTATTCAGGATTTCGAATGCCAAGGTGGAGCGAAACGATTGAGGCATAATTTCATAGCCCAGATGACCGTACACATTAATGATGAAGCCAGTTATGGTAAATAGTAATATCGTTAAGGGATGCATTGGTATCAGCATAACGATCGGCACCAATACAAGTCCTTCGGTAATGGCTTCCAATATATGAAAACTATAGGATGTCCATGGTGAAGGATTGGTGCTCTTATGATGGACCAAATGGGCAAGCTTAAACAATTTTTTGTGATGCAATAACCGGTGCATCCAATAAAAATAGGTATCGTGTATAATCAGGCTCAATAGCAGCGCAACAGCTATATACCATATGGGGAAATCGTTAATATGTGTATAAATTCGGGTATATTGTTGAAGAGGCGTAAAAACCAGGCCAACTGCAATGATTGAAAATACCAGGGTACTCTGCATGGAGTGCCATACCTCACGGATAAAGTCTTTTTTTGTGGCCAGTTTTTGCTGAATTTTAAACTTTCCCAATTTATCAGGCATCAGCAGGTAAAACAGCGCAAAAGGAATTCCGGCGAGTGCAAAATACCGGATAGCTGAAATACTAAAAACACTGATGATAGCTTCTATTATCTTTTCCATATCTTTTATTGTTGATACTTCAAAAGTATAAAGCGCAGGCATGTTGCAACGTTAACAAAAGATAATTTCGGGACTTAACAAAGGATAATATGGGTTATTTTTTTCCTTTGATATACATCCTTTTACGAATCCTGCTTAAGGACACCGGGGTAATGCCGAGCATGGACGCGATGTACTTATCCGGCACGCGGTTTACGAGATCAAAACGCTCTGAAAGGAGCTCACGATAACGCTCTTCCGGCGATTGTGTAACAAAGGATTCCAACATTTTTAGAGATTCTGCCAGCATTTTCATCAGAAAAAAGTTACGCAGCGGTTCATATTCCGGATGAGTTTTCAGAATCTCTTCTAAAACACCATAATCGATCTGCAGCAATTTCACAGGTTCAAGTGCACGGTATATAAACCTTGAAGGCTGGCGATTGATAATGGTATCATGCGATGCAATAAACTGTCCCTCCCAGCGCAAAAGAAGTGTAGCTTCATCTCCATTTTCTTTAATGGTGTATGCGCGAATGATGCCTTGTTCAATAAAAGCCAGTCGACGGCTGTTTTCCCCTTCACGAATATAGGCTTCATTAGCCTCCAGTGATACAGGAGTAGTCATTTCAAATAACGGTCCCGTATCGGCAGGCAATACGCCTGATAAATCGAACAACAATTTTTGTAAGGTATTAATCGTTTTCATACTAGATAGAAAAAATGCCGTTGAGCAATGCTAAATTAAAAATATCCGCCAAGCCTGCAAAAAGTATCGCATCAACACCGATCCACATAAAACTGATCTTTGATATCAATTCAAAGACGCTTAATTTGCGGTTGAAATATTAGATTATTACTTCTGCCCTAAGCTGCTAAGTAAATTTTTAATCCAGTAGATGGTTAATGAAGCTGAAAATGTTATTGCTAAATATGACTAAAAAATAAAATTTAATCATTGGATAACGATGAAAACCAATTACAAAAAATAGCTATTTTATTGTCTTTAATGGGATTGTGCTACATATTTACACTCGCTACAATATCATCGTTCAACAATAAAATATTAAATATGACGTAACCTTAAAAAGATCTATTTCCAATAAAATAATCCCAGGCAGCTTTATTAATATCGGCAATTATTTTTTCATTTGTTGCTGCATTTTCTGTTGATTCCGTAACGAAAATACTTATTAAATAATGTGATCCATCGGGAAGAAATACAACGCCAATATCATTTATTGCAGCAGTGACACCTTCTTTATTCGTACCCGATGAGCCTGTTTTATGTGCAACAATGGTTTTTGTCGAAAGCTGCCCCCTCAATCGGCCTTCACCTGTTTTGGTTTCCCGCATCAATTTCCAAATATATTGGTGGCTTTTCCTTGAAAGGAGATTATTTTTATTCATATAAAATAACTCCAGGACTTTATTAGCTGCTTTAGGTGTGGTCCAGTTTCTAAACTGTGAGTTCCAGTTGCTTTGTTGTTCTTCTTCATTTATTTTAATTGATATATTCTTGATGCCAATGCGATTAAAATATCTTTCAACAAATTCTGGACCTCCAATCATCCTAAGTAAGACGTCACAGCCTACATTATCACTTTGTGAAACGGTATATGCTAAAATTTCGGATAATGGCAGGGTTACACCGTTTGGATATCGATCGCGGATAGGACTATATAAATCTGGTAACAGGTCTTTCTTAGTAATTTTAATTTTTTGACTCAAACTGAATTTCCCTTTGGCAACCTGAGATAGTACCGCCAATGCAATATGGAATTTGAATACACTTTGTAAAGGAAAATGTTCATCCCCATTAATAAACAGTGTATCTTTTTCATTTGGCCCATTAATGGCAATCCCTACTCTGGCATGCTTTGAAGCGACGATTTCCTGTATCCTGTTATTAAGGATGTTGTTTTGCGAAAAAACCTGGTAACAGGTGGTAAAAACCAGAAAAATACTAAGCTTAAAGGAATTCTTCATTTCTATATCTTATTGATCATTATTTCCTAACGCGAATGTAAGGGGAAAAATTTTGCATTTTCAAAAGAATAAATAATGCTTACGATCTTCCATTTTCCCTCCGTTTTAATGAGGTGCCAATATTCACTTCCCCAATTCGTCATGGTATTTTCCTCCCGAAATGAATAATTAAAACTCACACTGGCAATCACATCATCATTGATGATTTTGATCTGATCAAATTTTTCTTCCTTACCGCCTTTTTCCATGATGTAGCGGAAAAAGTTTTCATACGTATCTTTAAAATAATTTTTACGGTTTACCGGATTAATTCCCAGTCGTTTTTGCTGTGACCTGTTTTTAACCACGCCGATCCAAACCACAGGATTTTCATGGAACAAACTATGAAAAGTGATCGAATCTTTTTGTATGATACTTTCTTTGAATTGTAAAACCACGCGTTTGATTTCCATTTTCTCCTTGCTGAAATGCTGGGCTATAGCAATATTAGACATCAGGATGAAGATGCTCACAATAAGTTTTTTCATGAGTTAAACATGTTATTGGTTATTCGCGATTCAATTTTGTTAAGGATTTTATTTTTAATGACTGCCGATGGCCTTTCAATACAGTAGCGGTAAAACAGGCCTGCCAGGATACAAAAGGTAAAACAGATCAACAATCCAATCGTATTGGATGCCGGGATTTTAATTTTTCCAAAAAACAACTGTACAAGGTGGATAACAATTTTATGTGATAAATAAACAGAATAAGATAGGGCTGCTAATTGAGTGGTGATCCTGTTAGATTTCCTACTTAGAAAAGAGTTTCCTGAAATGGCTCCTGTTACCAGTATTCCGTAGCTTACGGCTACCAGCGTAAAGCCAAATAGTGAAGCATGTTGAGAATAAAAGTCATTACAGAACCACAGTGAAAATGTAGTGGCTATTGTTCCGATAAAAAGCAATAAATTCCCATTTCGATTGATCATCATTTTGAATGTTGATGCCTGAAATAGTGCGCCAATGAGTACCCCAATGGCCAGACCATCTAACCTCGTATGCGTAGGATAATAGATATTCATATACCATTTTTTCCAGAAATCCGGAGTCTCAAGATTGGGAAGAACGTATGCATGCCAAGAGAAAATGCGCAATACAAAGGTGGAAATCAATAGCAAAATAATGATGATTTTCAGGTATTTCATTTGCTTTAGCCTGATTAAAAACAACAGTAAAATCGGTAGGACCAGGTAAAATTGTTCTTCAATGCATAGTGACCAGGCGTGAGAAAAGGTTCCATGGTTAATTACATCCAAACCATAATTCTGTGTAAAGGAAAGAAACTTCCACAGCGGCGGCAAAGCCTCCCGTTCTCTAACTAACGGAAAAACAAAATATAGCCATAGCGTAAACAGATACGGTGGAATGATCCTGAAAAACCGTTTGGTAAAGAAAACTTTTAGTCTGATGGTTCCGTGTACGCTGATTTCTCGAAAGAATTGGTTGGAAATTAAAAATCCGCTCAATATAAAAAACAAGTCAACTCCGGTCCACCCGATCCACCCGATAGCATCTACCCAAGCTGGATGCTCAAACATCCGGTAATGATAGAGGAATACCAGCAAGATCGCAACTGCCCGCAAATGATCTAATCCAATAAATTTTTCTTTATTCATTCTTTTTTCTGCAATGATATCTCTATTTACAGTGGATATTAAACCAAAGTTGCAGAAGAAGTTCTTTTGCCTGCATACAGCACTACATGCTATCTGAATGCCTGTTCCTGAAATTCATCATCAAAATGGCTACTTCTGAATACAATCAATGCATACCATGCTTTTTAGTAATATCTTTATGCACTGTGAACAAAATATCGAACGTAAAGTTAAAAAGGGGAATCAGTTATCAAACAGGACTTTGGATCGCTTTATTTGTGTTTGGAATATTCAGGAATTATGGTGAGCTTGAACAGCCGAATTTCAGTGAAATATTTTACTATGATGTATGTCATTGGATCTTCCAGATCATTGGTGCCAACTGGATTTACTTTGTTCTGATCCGCAGATTTTTTGAGGCTAAAAAATATGTCAGTTTTACCCTTTACTTTATTGCCGGAATGTATATTTTAGGAGTGCTCAACCGCCTTTTTATTGTATATATTGCCGAACCTTTATTTGCAAACTACCCTCAAAATAACATTAGCAATATTCTAACGGATGTCAGATATCTTTTGTTTCACTACATCCTACCCATTATTTCCGGATCTTTCATTTTTATTTCAATGATGTTTATACTTCGGTATAGAGATGAAAAGCAAAATGCCCTGCAGCTTCAGAAAGAGAAGTCGGAGCTTGAATTGAAAGCCCTGAAAGCACAACTTAATCCACATTTCCTCTTTAACACTTTAAATAATATATATTCTTTATCCATCACCGGTTCGCGTGCTATATCCCAATCCATCAGCCAGCTTTCAGACATTCTGGATTATATCCTTTACCACGGGCAAAGAGAAATGGTTCCCATAACAGAGGAGCTAAAAATCGTTAAAGATTATATTTCCCTCGAAATGCTGCGTTATGATAAACGTTTGAAACTTACAATGGAGGAAAAAATAGAAACTCCAGGCATGATCCCACCTTTGCTTTATCTGTCTTTTGTAGAAAATGCTTTTAAACATGGGGCCGAAAAAACAAGCGGCAACGTGACCGTCAGCATTTCGATTGAGACTTATGCAAACACTGTTATTTTTATGGTGGAAAATCAATTCTTTGGCGAATACGAAAATGTGGGGACTGGAATAGGATTGGAAAACACCAGAAAGCAACTTGATCTGTATTACCCAAATCAATACTCATTAGAAATAAGTCACTTAAATAATTGGTTTACGATAAAATTAATGACACCAATAAAATGATTAACTGTATTGTGATAGATGATGAGCCTTTAGCCGTCAGCCTTTTAAAAAACCATATTTCAAAGATAGTGGAACTGAAGCTGGTAGCTACGGCTACAAATGCGCTGGAGGCCTATGGAATTTTACAAACGCAGGAAGTGGATCTTCTGTTTCTGGACATTCAGATGCCGGATCTGAACGGTATAGAGTTTATGAGGTCACTGAATAAAAAGCCGTCTACCATTTTTACCACTGCTTACCGCGAATTTGCCATCGAGGGCTTTGAGTTGGAAGCGGTAGACTATCTGTTGAAACCCATCACTTTCGAACGCTTTTTTAAATCTGTAGACAGGATCCTGAGAAATGTAAAAAAAGAAAATGAAGACGATTTCGTAATTTTTAAGTCCGGGGGATTCAACCGGAAGCTTTTGACGAAAGATATTCTTTATTTTGAAAGCATTGGAAACGATATTAAGGTTGTGATTCAACATGAACATATTATGGTTTCCAAAATGTCGATTTCAGAACTTGCAGTACATTTTCAGTATAAAGGGTTTTTAAGAATCCACCGATCATTCATTATTAATCAGTGCCAGGTAAGTGCCATCAGCAATCATGAAGTATTAATTGGAAAAACCATCATTCCGGTAGGCCGAAGTTTTCGGGAAGCTTTCGACGACTTTGCCAAAAAGTTTTCAGCAAAACGTTTGTTTTAGGCCTTTTAACTATTGATCCTTGGTTGCAGAATATAAGATTGGTGAATTACAAAATAGAGGGCTTAATCTTTGTTGTTTCCTTCAACCAGCGTTTGGCCTCCTCCATATCATAAAAAAAGCGAACGTTGGCTTTACCGTCCGATACATCGAAACTTTTCTGCGCGGCAAGTTGTGCAAAGATACTTGGAGAAAAGATCCAGGCAAAATCATCGAGGCCGGCTTCGATCATCATCGGAAACCAAACCTTGCCCGCCCAGTCTGATGCCTCTGACCAATTACCAAGCACTTCTCTATTATCATTAAGTACTTTTTTTAGTCCCGATGACCTCAGCAGTTCGATCATCTGAAGTCCCCCATTTTGCACACTTTTAAAATTCTGATGTCCTGTCCAATTTGCTTCCATCCAACCTTGCTGATGATTACAACTAATGGTTAGGTATTCATTGCTGTAGTTCAGCCCTTTAGTAACTAAGTTTTTTATCCCCGCCCTTTCGCTCAATGGAATGCGTATGTAAACTGTAGTCCCAACTCCCAATTCACTTTCAATCCAGAACGTGCCCTGATGAGCTTTAATGATTTCAGAAGAAATAAAAAGTCCGAGACCAAGTCCACCAAAGCGCTCCGCGGCATTATCTGATCGGTAGTAACGGTCAAAAAGCCGCTCAAGCTCCTGACTATCAATACCTATACCATAATCTTCTACAACGATAATAATCGCTTCCTGTTCAACTTTGAATGTAACATTCACCACATCCGCATTAGGGGAGTATTTAACCGCGTTACTGAATAAATTATCGATCACCTGTTCCATCCTGAAACGGTCAGCATACATATCTATCTGTTCGGTTTCATTAAAAATGATCTGATGGGTATTAACGCTTAGCTGAAGGTTTTCGCAGCATTCATGCAACAGCTGGTTAAGGTTGAAAGTGGATTTGTTAAACTGAAGCTTACCGGCATTAATCTTGCTCACATCCAGTAAATCGTTAATCAGGCTTTCCAGTTTAGTTGTAGCGACATCTACTTTTTGTAAGTAAGATTTTGCTCTATCTAGATCGTTAGTTCTGGCAAGCAATTGATTAAATGCCTTGATACTGGTTAATGGTGTTTTTAATTCATGCGAAGCAATAGAAATAAATTCATCCCGTTGCTCCTGCCCTTTCTTTTGCAGGTCAATATTGGTATTTGAACCGATCCATAATATGACCTCACCATTTTCAAGAATAGGCACGGCCCGTCCCAAATGCCAAAGATATTGACCATCTGCCATTTTCAATCTGAATTGAACCTGGTATTCGGTACCATTACTAAGGGAAAACATCCACACCCTTATACATTCCTGCAAGTCATCAGGATGAACATAGTGTTGCCAACCAATACCAAAAGGGGAATCAGGACTAAGCGCAAAATCCCGGATGATCACGCCGTTAACATAATCAATCTTACCATCAGCTCTGGCCGTCCATACCTGTTGTGGAATAGTATCCAAAAGCTTCGAAAGATGGAGTTTTTCCCTCCTAACGATGGTGATGTCCCTAAAAATAACCAAAAGCCTCACCTCTGAAGCGTTATCGAAGATTTCCGGAATAATCTGAAATGAATAATAATGCCGGCTATTCTGCATGCCAACTTCTAACTCTCCTGTAATATTTTTTCTTACAAGGAGTGCTTGTTTCAATTCAGTCCAGATACGTTTGCTCAATGCCTGAACATCGGAATCAGCGAACTGTGGGAATTTAGTGATATCCTGGTTAACATAGATACAATCCAGATTTTCATCAAAACGCATGACGATATCTGGAAGATTTTCAGCCAAAGTCTTATATTCTGTTTCGCTGGCTTTTAGCTCACGGAAAATACTTGCCATGGGCTTCTCAAAAGCCATTTGTACATTAGCCTTGTAAATGAGAAAGAAAGAAATCAGTTTGCCGTAATGTCCCCATTCGTTTAAGGTGCCATAGTTTGATGTGTAGGTAGCAAAACAACATTCACTTAGGATGGCAACTATAATGGATCCAGAAAGCAGATGGTAAGTCTTCCGATCGAAATTAGCTCTCCTCCTGTGAAGCAAGAATAAGCTTGTCAACAAAAATAAAATGATCGCGTATTCAGATACGACTTTAAAAAGGGTTTGACCCGTTCCAGGCACAAAACAAACCGGAAATACTTTCCACACCAAGATGCTTGAAGCAATGAGTGAAGACACCACAAAATATAAAAGGAAAAGCAGTTCCGTATTAATTTTCCGTTTACGTCCAATCATTAAAAAACCACCGAGAAAGATTACCGCCTCCATACCACGTGTCGCCACCCAGAACTGATTGGCGGGATATCCAGGTAACGGTATGATATTCATACCCTTATAGCTCAAAGTATGTAACAAATCCAGCGCACCAATGAACAGATAGGAGATACCCACAACATGCAGGTATTTGTTGTCCTGCATTTTCCTGGAATTCCAGGCCACAATAAACACTGCAAAAGCGATTACGATGGAAAAGAGCTCAACCAAAGTATGGAAAAGCATGTAACCAAACCTCTTGCTGTATACGAAAACTAACATCAGGCAAATAATGCTAAATGCGGTACGATAATAACGGTTGAAAAGAGAAGTGAGGCTTTGCAAGGATACAATTAATATAAAAGCAAATATATGCGATTGAAAAGTGTTATGGAAATAACAACTGAGAAATTGATCTGATTGACAGGTAAAGCAACAGCTTACTTGATTATGCTATAAAATATACTGATTATCAATTACTTAGATCAAATAAAACCAACAAAAATCCTGAACAAAGCGGTAAAGCCTATTTTTAGCCGGTATAAGTTTACCCTTGGAAGTGTAATTGATGATGTGAATTAGTTAAAAATTGCCTTCGGTCAGATTAAGTTTTGACTAATTCAACTAATTCATATTACACTATATCAAAAAAGTGTTGTATTCACCGTTGAAAAGTATTACTTGCCAAATCCGACCGTTACATAAATACTTCGCGCCCTCCTGCCACGGCTTTTATTGCCTCGATCAATTTCTCCATGTCTACATCTTTAAGAACATATCCTTTTGCGCCAGCCATTTTTGCTTTAGCTTTATAATCGGGGTTACTATGCATGGTTAGAATAATCACCTTTATTTTTGGACATTGTACGGTAAGAAGTCTGGTTAACGTTAAACCATCCATATCAGGCATATTCCAATCAACCAAAACCACATCCACGGCGGTTGAAGCGATCAATTGCTTGATTGCATGAGCACCGTTCTCGGCCTCACCTGCAATGTGAATATTGGGATCTTCACTCAAAAATCGGACAAGCCCATTTCTGACGATTTCATTGTCTTCGACTATTAACAAACCAATCATATTTAATAATTTTATTTAGGTTTAGGTATAGTAATATCAATAATCGTTCCCCGCCCTGGGGCCGTTGTGATTTGTATGTCTCCGTTAAGAAGCTTGATTTTACTCCGGATGGAGGCCATCCCAATGCCTGGTTTACGTTTAGTTCCCGCAGCTATTCCCTGGCCATTGTCAGCAACCCTGATTTGGATCTCTCTTCGTACTACCCCTACGTTTACCTCACATTTGGTAGCCTTTGCATGCTTAACAACATTTGACATGAGTTCCTGTACAGTCCTATAGACGGCCAGTTCCAGGTATTTTTCCATCCGCATGCGCAGGCCGGTAGTTTGACAATTGAAGTTGACCTCTCCAGATAACTGTCTGCAAATGTCGTTTAAAGCACTTTTCAATCCGAACTGTTCAAGGGTCGTCGGCATAAGCTCATGCGAAATTCGGCGTGTTTCCACAATCGCATCAGTAAGTAGGTTGCTCACATAAGCTTTATTTTTCTCAAACTCCAGGGAGCTCGCGCCGTGGCGGAGACCAGACATATTGATTTTGATACCGTACAATATCTGACCTATTCCGTTATGCAAACTCTCTGATATCCGGTGCCGTTCTTCCTCCAGGGTACTTAGTGAGGTCCTGAAAATCTCCAGTTGCTGCTCTTTTTCCATACGCTTAATCTTCTCTTCAGCCTGGCGCATGGCAGAAATGTCCAGATTAACACCCAACACTCTTTCTACCCGGCCCGAGTCATTCTGTACAATGGCAGCTTTGACATGCAATATCTTAACATTGCCCGCTATGTTCAGTTCCAAAGTTTCTTCGAAATCTGTATCACTCTGCCGTATATGTGCTACGGTTCGCTCGGCAGCCGCACGGCCACGCTTAGTTGTATAATCAAGATAAACTTCTGGCATCACCTTGGTTCCTTTTTTCAGATCAAACAGGCGGTACATGCCAGCCGACCAGGTAAAGTGATTGGTAGTTAAATTAAAATCCCATGTACCAATCGAGGCGATTTCTTCAGACTGCTGAAGTAATACATAGTTTTTAAACCGTTCCTCTTCAGCCCGCTTATGGGCGCTGATGTCCATATTTGTAGCTACCACACCGTCTGCAAACTTGACAAACATGCAACTGAACCATTTTTCAAATCCTTCATAGGTATAAAAATATTCTGTGCCCTGCGGCTCGCCTGTATTAATGGCTTTTATGATCAGGTCAAATATTCCTGTTTCGCGGATGCCCGGATATTCCGCAGCATACAACTTGCCTATAAGATCTGAACGTCCGGTTTCTTTTTCCAGCTCGTGGTTAACAGCTATGATCTCCAAATCGGCGACCTCTCCCTGCTCATTGCGAACAGCTTTGAGGATAGACATTTGTACCAAGGTGGTATCTAGCAATGAGCGCAACTGGTCTCGGCTTTCCTGTAATTCTGTAGTTCGAACTTGTATCTGTTTCTCTAATAAATTACTGAAGTTTTTAAGATATTCTTCATGAAGTTTTCGATCGGTAATATCAATAGCCATACCGACGATGTAACGCCGGTCGTCTTTAAGCTTGCCTGGCGAGGATGCGCTAAAGCTCCAGTGCCGAAGCTCGCCGTTGGGAGTTGCTACGGCAAACTCAATATTGATGGTTCGTTTTTTCCCATTGAACAACTGATGCATGTGGTTTCTTACAGCATCAGCTCCTTCTCCATACGCTTTAGTAAACCATGAGTCCATATTGCTGACCTTTTCCAGATTGAAGCCGGTAAGTTCACTCCAGGAGCGGCTAATCTGTAATACTTCACCATCTTCAGCATGCATGATTACCGGAACAGGCGCATCTTCAATTGCCTTGCGAAATTGCTCTTCTGATTTTTTCAGTGCTTCTTCAGCTTGTTTGCGGTCGTGGATATCAGTGGCGGCCCCATACATTTTAACTACCCGGCCTTGCTCATCTTTTAAGGGCAAAGCATCAACCACAAACCATCGATATTGACCTTCATAATTTCTTATTCTGTGCTCCTGCCGCAGAGACACTCCGGCTTCCACCGCCTCCGCATATCGTTTGGACGAACCTGCACGGTCATCAGGGTGAATGGCGTCAATCCAGCCCCACCCGACGGCTTCTTCCAAAGACTGTCCGGTATATTCCAGCCAACGCTGATTATACCAATTAGTTGATCCGTCGGGCTCGCTGTCCCAAAGCAGGTCAGGAACCAAGTTGGCAATTGACTTGAATCGTTTCCGCGATTCACGCAAAGCTTCTTCCGCTTTCGCTCTCTCCATAGCTGCCCATGTGCGTTCAGCTATATCGGCTAACAAGGTTTCATCATGATGTGACCAATTCCGGATTTTAGTGTCGCCAATAATCAAAGATGAGATCAATCTGTCATGTCGTTTCAGGGATGCTACAAGCATCGAACGAAATCCTACGGCAGTATATCTTTCGCGGATCCCCTGACTTAACAAGTCATAATCTTCATAATCCTTTACATTTAAGATCTGCCCCGATTTTAAAATATGTATAAACTCCGGAATGCCTGAAACGTCATGCGTACCCGCAAGAGACAAAAGACCATCCCTTCTTGAATCATATAGCACTACGCTGGAATTTTTATCTTCGTCCCATTCCACATAATAACACCAGCCGGCGTCGTAATGATCGCGTAGCGAATTCGTAACTATTGTCTGAACATCTTTAAGACTATCGGCTCTGCCTAACTTATCGCTGATATGAAGTAGTAACCTTTGCTGCGCTTCGTTTCGCTTACGTTCGGTCGTATCTTTGAAAACAGCTAAGATGAAATTATTCCCAGGCTCGTATACGCAGGAATAATGTACATCATACCATTTATCCAGATCGGCTACGTAGTCTTCCTTTCTATAAGTTACACCGTTATCCGCTACTGAACGCATCAACTCCAGCAGCTCAGGTTCAAGATTGGGCATTAATTCAGTACCTCTCTTACCTATCGCATTATTCCAGCCGGTAAAGCGTATAAAAGCGCCGTTTACTTCCCGGTAAGTCAAATCAACAACCGCTCCATTTGCATCGCGGTGTAGTTCCATAAGCGCAAAACCTTCATCTATATTGTCGAAAAGGCTACGATATTTTTCTTCGCTTGTTCGCAGGTTTGTCTCTGCTCTTGCTTTTTCCATGGAAGTCCAGGTACGTTCGGTAACCTCTTCGATTAAGGATATATCACTTTTCGTCCATGCACGAGGTACTGAAGATACCGCTACTATACACCACAGGGGCTCATGTTCATTTTTTCGGAGCGTTGCCGCTACGAGTGCGCACAGACCAAGCGCACCAATATTTTGCCGGTCAATATCGGAAAGACCTTCCGTTTTGCTAAAATCTTCAATAACTAAAGTGGCATCAAAAGTAATTTTAAATGCATCAGGAAAATCCGACAAACGGATTTGATCCGGCATGGGGGGCACGGTTTCATTTCCAACCTGGTGGAAAATATCAGCTTTATCATCGTCAAGGCTACATAGTGCGACGTAACACCGGTCCAGCTGTAGAAAATCAGCAAGCAAATGGAGTGATCTTGACGCAATATCCTCCTCCGTTTGCTCCATCCGTAAAGCATCAGAAAATTTTAATAGAAATCGTTGTCGCTGCTCTAGATGTTTTTGTTCGGTAATATCAGTAAACAAAACAGTAACTCTTTTACTTTCTGGTCCTCCATCCCTCGAGGAATAGGTGTCATACCAGCGCTGAGTGGGGCCGTGCCATTCTTCAAAGTGGAGCGGCTCACCAGTCTTTACCACTTTATCGTATGTTTCCAACCAGTAGCTTTCCGTATATAATAAAAGTTCACTGTGCCTTTTGCCAATGACATCTCTTAAGCCCGTCTGTTTTTCAAAGTTAGGATTTACCTCTATCCATTTTAAGTCGATGGGGCGTTGTTCTTCATCGTAGATCACTTCATATATGCACAAACCCTCATCGATGGAATCAAATATTGAACGATACTTTTGCTCTGCACGCTGGGCGATTTCGTCTTTTAGCCTTAGTATCTCAACTTCGGCCTTCTTGCGTCCGGTGATATCTATAGCGCTCGCCACCAAGCCATCGCCGAGCTTTGCGGCCATCACCTGGAACCAATGGTTATTGCCTTTCAGGCTGATCTCTACTTCGCCATCCAGTGCATTACCACTTTCTACTACGTCGCAGTATTTTTCAAAAATCACTGTATCCTTTATTCCCGGGTAGGCTTCTGAATAGCGTTGACCTTTTCGGTCATTCACCGAATATTTTCTGGCGCTCAGATTTTCAAGCTGAAATTCAAAGTCAATAATCTTTCCATAATCATCTCTTATAGCTTTGTGATACGCAATAGGATTAATTGTGATGTCAAATACAGTCTGCACCAACTCCTTGCTTTCCTTCAAGTCCAGTTCCGCATTTTTTCTTTCGGTAATATCTTCCCATGTGTGCACCAATCGGTCGCCGTCCAAAAAAGTATTGGTGATCGAAAACCAGACCTTGTTTCCACGAAAATCAGCTTGCCTAATGTACTTACTACTTTGTCCGGTTGCCATTACCTTGAGGAATTGCGGCATTTGCAGTAGGGCATTCTCGCCATGTGCTGTAAATAACCTGCCTGTCCAATCCTCCCCAAGCATACCTTTACTTGCCTGGTTAATGTATTCATGAATGAAATCTATAATCTCGCCCTCATTGTTACGTACCGCTTTGTAAACCGCAATGCCAATGTTGGGCGCATCGATTACATCCTGTAACAAATTCCTGTTCTGCCTTTCTATCTCTTCTGCTTTTTTGATGTCTGTAATATCTTTAGTGGTAGTCGCTACACCATCTCCCTGTTTTACCGCTGACTGAAGATACCAGCCGTCAAATTGCTCGTGTAAATAATGCCTGATACTTTGGTCAGATATCCCTGTCTCCACTACGGCTTTAAAAGTATCGAAAATCCCCTCCCGGACAACGCCTGGATTTAGGGTCAACAAACTTTTACCAATTACATCGCCATAGATATTCTCGGAAGCTTTGTTATTTAAAATCCAAACGAAGTCAACGATGTCTCCATGCTCATTTCGTACAGCTTTAAACACCTGAATCATATCAATAGAACTATCTATCGTATTCCTGAATAAATCTTCATCGAAGGTTAAGTCCATAGTTCAGTCATCGCTTACTGTAAATTAATACAATAGTACAACCATTCCTTTTTAGCAATTGTTCAGGTAATTTTACAAAGCCAATGATCAAATATGATTTTCAAGCCTGGATAAGCTGAGTGTTCATAGGTAATTGAAGCTATAAGTCTAGGCATTTACCACATGCATTTTGGGTACTTCACACCTAAACCAGCATTCTAGAAAAAAGGTTTTTTAAATAAATAACAATACAAGAGAATTATGAAAACATTAACAAAAGTAATGATGGTTGCCTTTACCATGCTCAGCATAATGGGCTGTAAAAAGGAAAAGGATGGCAATTACCAGATGGACAACCAATCATTTGTTACACAAGCTTCGAGCAGTAACAACTTTGAGGTACAGGCTGGCGCAGTTGCTATGGCTAAGGCACAAAATGCTGCAGTGAAATACTATGGCGAGCACATGGTAACCGAACATACTGCTGTAGGCAATGAGATGAAATCTCTGGCGTCTGCTAAAGGATGGGTGATAGAAGCTTCCTTACAACCTAAAGAGCAGGCAAACCTTCAAAAGCTGAACAATTCGGATGCAACAGCATTTGATAGGGCATTTATGGAGATCATGGTTGCATCACATCAGGATGCCATTACTTTATTTTCGAATGCGGCTAGCGATAACGGCGTATTTGATCCCGATTTAAGGGAATTCGCTACCGTAAAGCTTCCCTCACTTAAGGCTCATCTCGAAGAGGCTATTAGCTTGCAGGCCCAGGTAAAATAGCTAATCAACTTACCTGACAGAGAAAATCAGCGGCACAATTATCACATTAACTAATTCATTATGGAAAACGAAAAGCATGGCTTACAAGACGAACCGCTGGGCAATGAAGACCAGCGTAAGGAAGACGGCCCTCAATCATTTGAAGATAAGCGGCCGGCAGATCTTGATATTCCTAAGGGAGATCACATCGACACGGACACCAGTAGAAACGCGAAAGACTGGAAAAATCAACAGGAGGAAAATGATTAAATCCTGCTGATAAGTAAAATAACTAACGGGATAAAATTTGATACTGCCTGGTTCTTCAACAGACCGGGCAGTGTCATGTATAGTTATTTGAAACAAATAGAGCAATTACGCTAAATAGAAATGAAGGAAAAGCCAAAAAGGGGGATTCGAAATATCCTGGTTAGCAATTAATGCAATTATCTTGCTTTCTTCTTAAACGAAACAAGTATTTTAGGTCAGCCTACGGCAGTTAAAAATAGCTCAATACTTCCCCAAAAGGTGATTTAATCTCAAACAGGTTATTACACCGTTCGAATCTCAGATAAGGTATTCTTAATCCCTATACATTCTTTATCAACTGTCAGACAAACTAACCACTAACTTTAAAAACGCTGGGCATCATTCTTGTCCTATTGCAAACTTACTTTGGATGGTGATTAACGGAACAATGCCAGGCTGTAAAATTTTCAACTGTCTGGATATGTAAAATAAATGGGATGACATAGCGAGTACGATTCCCTTTGCATCATTTTAAACCAATAGGTAAAGCCGGGGATGCCGGTAGCCTGATCACCATTTGAGTTTTCCCTTATTTTCCCATTACTGACTCTTTTTACTATCTGTTCTTGTCGAATCTACTTGAGTGGTATCTTTCTGTTCTACCGTATTGTCGTTTGAGCCTGCCTTTACCGATCCGCTTCCGGGATGAGAATCTGCCGGGCTGTTCTGTCCCGAGGTACAACTGGTTAGCAGTGAAGCTATTATTGCTATTAGTTTGATATATTTTTTCATGACTTGTGCTTTTCTCTACGACAACCGGCACACCGCATTGTTTGCACCAAATAAAAATCACGTAGTCAACTCCCGCGATAGGTATTCAACACACAGAAAAACCGGTCAGCCCGTTAATCGACCAAAAGCACCAATAATCTTTTCAACTGAAAACCAGTATATTACTTTTTAAAACAAGTATTTCCATCAGCAACTTTTAGTTTATTTACCGGGTTTTTATTCTAGCTGCCATGCAATTCAGCAAACAGAATTTGAAAGTTTGTCCTAGCCATGCTTTCTATGCATTCTGGTTACATGAATAGATGAATGAAAGCAGCTGTAGCATCCTTGAAAATCAATAATTAAATTTTAACTAAATTTTAGAATCTATGTTTTATCATGACAACAACCTGCAGTACAAGGTTCGGGTAGATAAACCCAATCCTGCATTTGCAAAACTATTACAGCAAGCTATCGGCGGCATTGAAGGAGAGATCAGGGTTTGCCTGCAGTACTTATTCCAGGCATGGGGAAATCGCGGACCAAATAAATACCGTGACATGCTTTTAGACACCGGAACAGAAGAAATATCCCACATTGAAATGCTTTGTACCGCTGTAGCCTTGAATCTTGATGGCGCTACCCATGAGCTGAAAGATAAAATTGTAGGCGAGAATCCAATTGTAAGCAATATCCTCGGTGGAATGGATCCTCGCCATGTTTTATCGTCGGGTTTATCTGCTATGGCCGTAGACAGTAATGGCGTGCCGTTTAACGGATCATGGGTGGTAGGCAGTGGAAACATTGCAGCGGATATGTATGCCAACGTAATGGCCGAATCAACTGGAAGGGTATTGGCCACCAGACTTTACGATCTGACGGACGATTCAGGAATGAAGGACATGCTTTCTTTTTTGATCACCAGAGATGCCATGCATCAAAATCAATGGCTTGCTGTACTGGAAGATTTGGGTGGCGTAACCGAGAATTTGCCCATTCCGAATACTTTTCCAAGAGAAAACCATGTGCCTGGGTTCGAATATGCTTTTGTATCAACCAATATTGAAAAGCCTGGGGAGTCACAGGGACGCTGGTCAAGTGGACCATCTATTGACAGTAAAGGTGAGTTCCAGGTCGTTCCTGTTCAGCCTGGTCCTCCTATTCCGGATTTGGGTAGCCCCGATGTAAAAGGTTATGCACAGCAGCAGCAAATGACTAATGGCGATCGGGGATTGATTGAAAATATTAAAGATACCATCCTGCCTTAACGAGTCTATTACCTATTGGCGCAAACTTTGGTCGACACCTCAGTTTGCGCTTTTATTTACAGCTTAATAGCAATCGAAAGACGGTCAAAAACTATTTATTATTCAAACGCTATCAAAAAGCATATTTGCTGTAAATCGCCTAATAAAAGCCGTTGTTTTGTTCAAAACCATTTCATATCGACTATTGACTGACCAAATGCAATAATTAAATCACAAAAAGAATCTTAAAAGATTGGATATTTGATTAACTGTGATCGTTTCTTCAAGACTACGCAGTAAAAAACAGTGACTCATTTCAAAATGAGAGCCTTCGTACAATTTTGTGAAATTCCGATGAATAAGTCATTGATTACTAATATCTTTTGTATTTCTTAGCATTTATCCGCTCCATAAGCTGCTCCCTGTAAAAATCTCCGATAGGAACTCTAAAATCACGCTGTAATATGATTTGAGAACCTGAAATCGATTTTATTTTATCTAAATTTATGATAAATGACTTATGTACCCTTGAGAATATCTGGGCAGATAGATCCTTACCGATGTCCTTAATAGCAAGATGGGTCTTGAATATTTCATCGTAGGTCTGAATAAGTATGTAATGCCCTACCGCCTCAATGAAGATGATATCACTAAGCTCCACTTGGGCAAATTTGCCCTTTCCTCCGGTATTTATATATATTGATTTTTTTAAATTGGTAACATCGTGGTAATTTTTCGACTCCATGTTTTTCTGCAGCCGTTGAACGCTCTTTTCAAACCTTTGGAATGAGATGGGTTTAAGCAAAAAGTCAAGAGCTGCCTTCTCAAAGGCATCAACGGCATAACTTACATAGGCAGTAATAAATATGATATCAATATCTTCATCTATCAATTCTATTATCTCCAAACCGGAAAGCTTCGGCATATTGATATCCAAAAACAGCACATCGGGTTTGGGTCCCCTCTTTATTTCCGTTAAAGCCTCTACGGGATCGGTGTTTGATCCCATCAAATAGAGGTAGGGAAACTTTAAAATATGCATAGAAAGATTTTCTATAGAATGAAATTCATCGTCAATAATGTAACAGTTTAGCGTATTTGATAACATGCGTATAGGTAAGGTAAATAGACGCCAACAAAGATAACGAGGGGTTGTAACAAAAATACTACAACATTTAGGCGTTTGATGTGTAGAATAAGCCTGTTTGTGTCAACAATCATAAAATTTAAGGTTTTGGCAGCACGAAACCCCAATGAGAAAACATACGGATGAAATAGGCAATAAAAATTCTACTCCTAAAATATTTTGGACCTTTAATCAGCTGAAGAATCCAATGGTAAAGGTCACTAAAAGTTGAGCTTTATTATCCGAATTTTTTTAAGCTCCATTAATTCCCTAAGCATAGGCTTTTATAGCCTGTATTTTTTGTAGGAATTCAATGTATATCAATCATATGATCTCATCAATAAGTTGGAAAATATGCTTCAACTTTACAACAGCAGGCTGGGAATTAGCTTCCCTACCAGTTTTTGTAATAATAGCTTTCCCTTTTACAGCAAACTATTGAGGTGTTTTTGGTGTTGAAATAAAAAAAGCGATTATGGAAAACAACGAAAATAAAAAAGACCAGCAAGAAGAGCGCCTAACTGACCAGGAACAACTTGCGCAAGCCGCATTGGGGAACACCGAAGCTATTCAGCCCTCAACAGACAACAACATCGATATACTTAGCATACCAGAGATTTCCGGAACCGGAAGCAATCCACCATCTGCTGCACCGCATTCACTTATTGTACATGAAGATGAAAATGGGGAAAAAAAGTATGAAGAAGGCAGTAGCGAGACCGCTAATGGTGAACAAAAATAAATACCGGCTTCCCAGTTTCGAACAAATATTCCAATCAACCGGATCGGAACCGGAACGCAACACCAATCTAATAAAGGAGAAAAACATCAGTATCGGCAAAGATGGTTCCTTTATGGCCATTATCATTGAAATACTTCTGCTACATAGATTCAAGCCACTCCAGAATAAACGATCTTTCATCAAATAACCCTCTTGGATTTATTTATGCTCAACTTCAGGTTCGCAGATGAGAATGGCATGTAAGTATGCAGGCAGCCGTTTAACAGTACATTACTCTATAGCCATGATGAAGTGAAGATATGAATTACCTGGCATGATTAAAGTATGTAACCCGACCTTTGATATCCATCAGTTGAGAAAAGTTCAAGGCAGATTAACTTTTGAAAATTTACATTTAACTTAGTCCGTTACTTTAAACCTATTCATACAAAAAATAAACCTCAATATGCAGGATATCGACTGGACCCAAATAATGGTAGGTGAAGAAAAGTGGGAATTTCTCATTGAGATTGCCATACGCACCATATTGATGTACTTTATCATACTAATCGGGCTAAGACTTCTTGGCAAGCGCGGTGTAGGGCAGTTATCGGTATTTGAAATGGTTGTCATCATCAGTCTGGGCTCCGCAGCCGGAGATCCGATGTTTTATAAGGAAATCGGACTCATGGTACCGCTAGCCATTTTCGCCATCATTGTAGGTGCCTACAGGCTTACCACCTACTTAATGGCTAAAAGTAAACGATTTGACGACCTGGTTGAAGGCAAAGCTACTTACATTATTGAAAAGGGCATGTTCTCATTACATGAATTCCGTAAGGAAGCACTCGCACAGGACGAGTTCTTTTCCGAACTGCGGCAACAGGGCGTGTCCCATCTCGGCCAGGTTAAAACGGCCATACTGGAAACTTCAGGCTGTGTGAGCATCTTCTTCTTCTCCGATGAAGAGGTACAGCCAGGTTTGCCAATCATGCCCAAAGAATTTGCTCTTGCATCTAAAATAGTGGATCTTGATGGACTTTATGCCTGTAACTTCTGCGGAAAAATTCACAAGATCAGTGCGGGACAAAAGACAGCATGCGCCAACTGCAAACACGATGAGTGGGTGAAAGCAGATGACAGGCCACGGATAACTTAATTTCAGGATGATAATGTTTACCTATATCGCCCACTTCTTTTTACTTATCCTCCAAAACGATGTATGCTTAATATCTACCTGGTTTCACCAAGTTGACCGGATAAATTCCAGCTTTCATAGCCGGCAGGTTTTCCTTGCCCGATATGATTACAGATTAATCAAAAACAGGATTTCTAATCTTGATGGTTGGCCTGAAATCTGTTAATTCCTTTACATTAAAAGTTCAGAGCGGTGCTGATTAAACCTTTTACTTATGCAGACAGGATTGAGCACCATATTAGCAACAATCTGTGAAAATGTCATGGTGACCTATCACCAGCCTTTCTTGATAGGTTTATGAGGTTAATTTACTAACGACATAAACATCAAAAAATAAAATCTATAAATTCTATAGACTTTATCTATTTGTAATATATTTGTACGGTCAACACAGAAATATAATAGCTGTTGGTTAAATAGTCATGTGGCCGAGTGGTTAGGTAAAGGTCTGCAAAACCTATAACGGCGGTTCGATTCCGTCCATGACGTCTACAATAAGGTATTGCTAAAATACTTTTAAAAATTATTGAATTAAATTTAAAACTGACATCAATGATAAATGATGACTTTGATTATCCAACTATCAGGGATTTTTTTGAAGTACGTGGAAATTGTGTTTGTAATTTATTAGATGATGGAGACAGCGCAACAGAAATTCAAAAGAAAAATGAAAAGCTGCTGGAATGGAGCACTGGCTGGGAAGATTTGAAAGAAATAACATAACCTGGTCTTTCGATCATTTTTTATCTGTTAAAAAGAATTCATAGCGTAATTTAGATGAGCAATATTGGCTTTGTTATTGGCGAGGGTAACCTGCATAGGTTGCTCTTTCTTATTTTTGATAGATTAGCTATTCATAATAAAACTCGTAGGGAAACGATTTTGGAAATAAAACAAACATATGCTTTGATAACTGGAGCAAATAGAGGTCTGGGCAAGGCAATTGCTACGGCACTTGCCGAAAAGGCTTACAATCTTTTACTTGTAGCACGCTCAGATGAAGAACTTGCTGAGTTAAGTGAAAACCTGATAAAGTTATATGGTATTAAGGTTAATTTTTTAGCTGCAGATCTTTCATTATCATCCACACCCGCCCAGGTTTTATCTTGGGTGGAAAGCAATCATTTTCAGGTATCAATTCTAATTAACAATGCAGGTTATGGTATTTGGGGAGAATTTTCTTCCTTACCATTATCCAATCAATTGGAAATGTGCCAATTGAATATGGAAACAGTGGTTAGTCTTTGCTATCTTTTTAAACCGCTCTTACTTAAATCAGCCCCATCATACATTCTTAACGTTTCCAGCACTGCGGCTTATCAAGCTGTTCCAACATTTGCTTTATACGCCGCCAGTAAATCATTTATTCTTTCTTTTAGCAGGGCCATCCGGTTTGAACTCAAGAAAACAAATATTTCAGTGAGTTGCATCAGTCCGGGGCCTATTGATACTGGTTTTGCCGGGCGGGCAGGACTTGATCCATTTAGTAAAATGGCTAAAAAGTTTAATATGAATCCGGAAGAAGTCGCCAGAATTGCGATTAACGGAATGTTTGCGAAAAAAGCCGAGATTATTCCGGGTATTGTAAATATCATTAGCGCATATGCCACCAGATGGCTACCAAAAGCTTTTATAGAAAAAACGGCAGCTGGAATTTACAAAGACTAAAAAAATCTAAAGAATTTTCTTTGAAATGATAAAAAATCTTTACGTTTGCAATAAATACTACTAAATCTATAGATTATGTATATTAATGACAAGTTTTATTTATCAAGGGCACAGAACCACTCGCGAATGCGAATGTGCTGTTGTTATGCATAATTTTCTTTTCAACTAATTCTCCATTTTTTATTTAAACTACTAAGCAATGGCATCATCGTATCCTACTTTCAACCTATCCGAAAAACTTTCTGTAGAACAAGTTAACTTTTTTAACCAACACGGATTTATCCATTTTAAAAATTTCATTAATAACGATACTGTAACATCAATAGTTCAAGCATCTAAAGAGGTGGAAAGCGCATGGATTGATGCTGATGTTAAAAAGATAAACGGCGTGCCCATAAAATATGGCAAAGATTTGGATGGAAAAAAAATTGTGCAACGTTTTGCATTTATAAACCAACATCACAAGGCACTTAGCGGCCTATTACTTGACCCCCGATTATCGGCACTTTTGCCTCTCGCTGGAGAAGGCTCCAGATTAGGTTCCGAAGAAAAAGACGGAATGGTTTTTAACCATTATATCAATGGTCCGGAAAGCAGCTTTACTAAAATGGGCTGGCATACAGATGGTTTAAGAGATATATTTTATGGTGGCAAATTACATCCAATGCTAAATGTTGGCATTCACCTTACTTCTCAAAAGAAAGAAAATGGCGGATTGAGGATTATTCCTGGAACACATAAGCAGAGTATCTATCAAATGCTCTTCAGAAAAAAATACTTCCTGGATAACAACGCCGATCGTAGCGAAATATCTGTTTTACCTGAAGCTGGAGATTTAACCATCCACGATGGGAGACTTTGGCATCGTGTTGCAGAATCGTCTATCCGGGGAGAAGAAAGCCGCAGAAGAGTGATTTATATCCCGATTATCGCTGGCAAATATGCTCCGAAAAATGAAAATAGTCCAACCGTTTTTTACCAGCGTTTCGCCGGAATTGTAAAGTAATACATTATGGTTTTTATACTTATCTTCAGCTATCTGGCAAGGACAGGCAGACTGAAACACTTTAGTAATCTTCGTAAGTTTCCTAAAACTGCTTTTATCAAGTTATTGAGGCCAGTAAAAATTAACCCTACCCTATTTGTTTAAATCCCCAGGCGGAGCTAATTAACTTAATGGAAGAGAAAAAATCAGAGCGGGAAAAAATATTTGGAGACCGAAAAAGAACCAATATATTAAAAGCCATTGAACAGCCATCAATAGAGATTTTATTGAAAATTGTGCCGAGGGCTGTAACCCCCAACTTCATGACTGGTGTTGGTATTTTTGGGTCTACGATAGTTTTGTCAGCATTTATCCTTGCAAAAAAACAAGGCCCGCCTTTTTTGTTACTTGGAATTTTAGGGTTATTTATTAACTGGTTAGGCGATTCTTTGGATGGAAGGTTAGCCTACTATCGAAACATTCCCAGGAAATGGTATGGGTTTGCCCTTGATATTATTATGGATTGGTTAAGCATTATTTTAATTGGTTTAGGATATTATTTTTACACGCTGGAACCCTTTAAAATTCTTGCCTTTTTATTTGTTGTGTTTTATGGCTGGTCATTAATTATTGCATTGCTTCGATATAAAATAGCAGATAACTATCAAATAGATGCTGGTTTTTTAGGTCCGACGGAGCTCCGGGTGCTTATTGCCATGATATTGATCGTTGAAATCATTTTTGTTGGCGCAATTAACTACTCAGCAATTATAATTACGCTAACGTTGGTCACTTTAAATATTTTAGGTACATGGAAGGTACTAGAAACAGGAAACAAGCGGGACAATGAAGCGCGTAAAAAAGATTGATCGAAAGGACATTAGCACTTTCATTAAGGCTCAGCTATCTGCCTTTTCAGGTGGAGTTACTGATTATGGAATTATGATTTTTCTTACTGAAATCGCCCATATTCATTTTACAATCTCCATTCTCATTTCTGGTACAATCGGTGGTATCGTTAATTTTTGCATTAACCGATTCTGGGCTTTTAAAAATCAGATTGGCTACGTGATTTCACCCCAAAATCAGTTATTCAGGTTTTTTAGTGTCGTTATCGTCAGCGTTACTTTAAAGTCGTCGGGAACGTATATTTTTCACCACCTGATCAATATCGATTACAGAATTGGGCGGATCATTATCGACCTTGTCGTTTCTTATGGCTTTAACTATCCGATGATGAGGTATTGGGTATTCAAAAATCTTCCATCTATTGACGAATAGAAAAACGATAAAGTTAATAATGGTAACCTCCTACTGCGCAGCTGAACCTTAGATCTGTATTGATGATGCTTAATGCATTTATTGCATTTTCAAAATCATTTAGCTGTGTTTGATTTGCAACAACTCCAGTTGAGTCAACGGAACAGTCTTCTTTTTGATTGCACTAACCCACCTTACAGTGATTTAATTTTTTTAATGTATCCAAAAAATTTCCGTGAAAGTTCCAGATAACAATTTAACTAAACTGCTATCTCCACTATTATTTTTTTAGTATGGCAAGCGAAGTGTTTGCATAAATCCTGCCTGTGAGTAAGCTTTGACCTAATAAAATCAACTCTCCAGCCTCATGGTCGTTAGCAATCGTGCAAAACCTGCTTTTTCGTATGCCTTTATTGCAGAAGCATTTTCAGCATAAACTTCCAACCGTACTTCGGTAGTCCCCTTAGATCTTGCCCAGGAAATCAACGCATCAAGGAGTAATTTATTTACCCCCTTTCCCCGCTCTTCAGGCACTACATACATAAAACCAATGTAGGCATATTCGGTGAACAGGTTATACTTTTTTTCCGCCGGCTTGATCAGTGCGTAGCCTGACGCTAAAAGCTGCTTTTCATGTTCAACAACCATCAAAGCAGCTCTTGAGGAGCGGAGAAGGCCTTGAAGATCATAATAGCTGATATCTCCCTCTTTCATGGTCGCATCAAAAGGCCGCTCTGCTGCGATCACACCTTGCTCAAATTGTTTTAAGGTTTTTAAATCTTCCTGTCTTGCATCTCTAACAATCATCATCTGTGATATTAACGGTTAATAAGATTACAACAAATAAACGTGTAAATTTTTAATAATGACTGATATTTATCTCAAGATCCTTGGTCTCCTAATAAATAGGATTGTAATTGTAGATTCAATAATTAATATTATTTAAGTTTTTTTTCTTGGCACATATAGGTATCATGTATGTAAATTGTATCATCATTAAATAAGCAGGCCTTGGACTCAAGAATTATATATCTATTTATTAAATATCTGAACGGTGAATGCAATCAGGCTGAGCAGGATCAGGTAACGTCCATTTTAAAAAGCGGTGGCTACGAGGCGGAGTGGGAACTGGCCTTGTCTGAAGACGCCGATAAATTAATGGATGAACCACATGAAACAAACATTCCTGAACATGAGGCCGACCGCATTTACACAGCTGTGGAAGATAATCTTTTCATAGAAGCTCATTCGGGTAGCCATTCAGGTAGAAACTGGACGAGATACGGTTTAGTTGCATGTGCCATCGTTTTAATTGCTTTTGTTAGCAAATATTTTTTAACAGAAATTCAAGCCCCCGCAGATCAAGTGACCGTAAAAAGTGCTGTGCATGATTTAGCGCCCGGAAGCGACAAGGCGATACTGACTTTAGCAGATGGCAGAAAAGTTGTATTGAACGGAAGCGCAACTGGAAAAGTAGCAGATCAGGCTGGTGTGGAAATTGATAAAACGGCCGAAGGAATGCTGGTGTATGAGAACGAATTAAAGGCGACCGGCACAATGTCAGTAACCAATACTGTCACTATTCCGCGTGGCGGCAAAATGGGCGCTAACATTGAGCGATGGTACAAAAGTGTGGCTAAATTCTGCTTCTTCCATTACTTATCCAACCACATTTGACGGACCCGAACGTAAGGTATTCATCACTGGCGGGGCTTATTTTGAAGTGGCGCACAACGCTAAAAAACCCTTTAAGGTAAGTTTTAATGACCAGTTGGTAGAGGTATTGGGTACGCATTTCAATTAATGCCTATGATGATGAGCCCACTAATCGCACCACTTTGCTTCAAGGAAGTGTCAGAATATCCAAAGGTAAAAATACAGTGATTTTAAAGCCTGGGGAGCAAGCCAGTATTAAAAACAATGCAATAGAGATCATTAAATATGCCGACATTGAGCGCAGATTGGCGTAGCATAATGGTCTATTTTTATTTGACAGGACGGAGCTGCAGCAAGCTATGCGTGAGATATAGCCAGATGGTTAAGGCTATCCGCTCCATTCGCCAGTTTATCAGCTTACGTTCAACTTTGCTTATTTTACTCGGTTGGCTGATTAAGTAAGCTCCATAACTTTTATTGTACTGATGTTTGGGAATAATTCTATTTTGGGTATATGTAATGTCCTTCCTGTTTGTAATCATACAAAAACATCAAACTGTAAGTACATGAACAAATTAAAACACATCTGGAAAGGGGCGTTTTGCCTTCTTATAGCAGCAACATTTATTCCAAAGAGTTATGCGCAACAAAGCGTAAAACCAACCCTCAATATTGGAGATCAGGCGCCGGCACTTAAGTATGCTAAATGGGTGCAGGGCGCTAACCCCATCAGTGAATTGGCTCCCGACAAGACCTATGTTTTGGAGTTTTGGGCAACATGGTGTGCGCCATGTATAGCAGCTATGCCGCACCTCTCTGGACTATCAAAGAAGTATGCCGGAAAAATTGATTTCATCAGCTGTGATGTCTGGGAAACACAGCATGGCGGAGCCAAGCAGGAAACCTATTTACCAAAAGTAGAATAATTCAACTAGCCAAAATCACACCACGCTATCGATACAAAAGAAATTCACCATCAGCTTTTCAGCTATTGGGTTTATAATAATTAGTAGGTTTAAATGCTAATTCGGAGTATTTATAACCATACGACTCAATAAAATTCTATATCCCAGATAGAATGATCAGCATTCCATACTATTTCTACTTTAGCACCATTTGTCTTACCGAATAATCTTTTAGTATTGCCGGTGTACTAACAAATATTTTATTGCAAACCGGCAGAAAGAACATAAGAATCAGTAAAAGCCTTGTTTCGCTATTGTAACCATCTAAAGGCCCGTATTATTAATTTTAATTAACCCCAAACCAAACTTTAGTCGTTAAGCGATTATCTATTTTAAACTGTATGGTTTTCAAGGCGTATCCATAGGAGAGCTTGTATTTCATTTGCAGGAAGATAAACTTTTAACCCCAATTCTATTTAGAATAAAGTTGTCCTTAATAACAAGCGTTTCGCTTTCTTTACTTTTCCTCCCTAGCTGTTTCATAATGACAAAATGATTGGTGTCGATATAGGCTGGCTTCTTATTGTGCCAAACTCTAATTTTAACATTCCACGTCCTGTCGGACTTCTGATCTTTTTTAATGATCGTAGCTGAAACTGTCGTCATACAATTTGATTTAATGGTTTTTAACCGTAAAATTTTCCCTAAGTTTTTCCTAAGTTTTGAGTGAAATTGACACACTCTCCTAAGCTTTTCCTAAGTTTTTTGTACTAATTTAAACATTAATTTTTGTCAAACCTAACACGGATAATTGGAGCAACTTTAATATAAAATGGCTGTAAAAGACCTTTAAGAGCACAAAAAAGCCCTTCAGAATATACTGAAGGGCGATTTTTGTCAGTGGGCCCACCTGGGCTCGAACCAGGGACCAAAAGATTATGAGTCTTCTACTCTAACCAGCTGAGCTATAGGCCCGGAAAAAAGGAGTTCCTTTTTTGCGAGTGCAATGTTACAAATTTGAATTGAAATTAAGAAAATGTTTTCGGCATTTTTTCATAAAAAGAATAAATATAAACTCATTTTCAACCGCTTAAATTTAATTTTAACTTAAACGGGTTCCCCTACCTTTATAAAAATGTGGATAAAACGCCTGCTCGCTCACCTGCAAATCAATTTTGAATAGGTTAATTTTGTAATTGATATGAATACGCCCGACCCGGACAACCAGCTTCTTTTAGATTTTTTAGCCACCACCAATCAGCCTGTTTTTTTAACCGGTAAAGCCGGAACGGGTAAAACCACCCTGCTTCGTAAAATCAGGGATACCACCAAAAAGAATTTCGCCATTGTTGCACCTACCGCAGTTGCAGCCATAAATGCTGGTGGCGTAACGCTCCATTCCTTTTTTCAGATTCCTTTCGGCCCATTGGTTCCGGTTGTTGACGAAAATGTAGAAACAAATTTTAAATATTCAGACGAAAAAACAAGGTTATTGCGCTGCCTTGATTTATTGATTATTGATGAGATTAGTATGGTCAGGGTTGATCTGATCGACTTTATCGACCGTACCTTAAAGCGTGTCAAAGGCTCTAATCGTCCTTTTGGTGGCGTACAGGTATTGATGATTGGCGATCTATACCAGCTCTCCCCTATTTTCCATGATGCCTGGCATATACTTGGTAATTATTATTCCAGCCCCTATTTTTTTGATAGCCTGATTTTCAGGTCTACACCCATGCTTACGTTTACTTTAGATAAAGTTTACCGTCAGTCAGACCCTGTATTTCTTGATATTTTGAACGGAATGCGGGAAAACAGCCTTGATACTGACCTTCTTTCTAAACTGAATGAGCGTTACGATCCATCTTTAGATCAAGAATGGAAAGATGATTACATCACCCTTACCACACACAACCAATTGGTTAACGAAATTAATGATGGCTGTTTAGCAAAATTACCTGGAGAAATTTTCGAGTTCAATGCCGAGGTAAGTGGCGATTTCCCTAAAGATGCCTATCCTACCGATGAAAAACTTCAGTTAAAGCTGGGTGCACAGGTCATCTTTATCAAAAATGATTCTTCTGGTAAAAAACAATTTTACAACGGAAAAGCGGCAAAAATCACCGCGATCAATCAAGATTTAATAAAAGTGACCTTTACCAATGGCAGTAAGGAAATCGAAGTAGACAAAGAAATCTGGCAAAATGTTAAATATAGCCTAAGCAATGAGGAAAATAAAATTGATGAAAACAGCACCGGATCCTTTTCTCAATATCCATTTAAACTGGCTTGGGCCATTACCGTGCACAAAAGCCAGGGTTTAACTTTTGATCAGGCAATAGTTGATGTAAGTACTGCATTTACCCATGGACAGGCCTACGTGGCATTAAGCCGTTGCAGAAGTTTGGAAGGACTAATTTTAAAATCGCCTGTGGTTGCTGAAAACATCATTACCGATGCCAGAGTGATTAATTTCACAAAAGCCGCCCAACAGGATAAACCGACTCCTGAACTTTTAACACAATACACACAGCAATATACCTGGGGCTTGATTCATGAACTACTGGATTTCTCATTGATAGCTAAAGACTGGGAAAAACTCGGACGCTCAAAACTGATCGATAAAGATGAGAAGAATGCCTTTTTATCTCTTTACGAACGGGGAAACCAGACTTTTCAGCAAGAGATTTTTAAAGTAGCCAAAAATTTTATCGCAAAAGAATTTTCGAAAATAGATACTGCTAAAAATCCGGCAGATGAAAGTGCTTTTATGGAACGTTTGCAAAAGGCGTCTGATTATTTTATTCCAAAATTAGAACAATTTATTGCTTTATCGGCAAAAATTGTGGCCATCAAGTTTTATAATGATACTCATTCTGATCAACTGCTTACTGTATTAAATGATTGCAAAGATGCGCTGCTGATCAAACTGGCCCTGTTTAAAATTCCGTGGAAGCCATTTTCCATTAAAGATTATATCAAGACCCTACATGCCGCAGGCAACAAACAAGCAGAAAAAAAACCAGTAAAATCGAATATTAAACCAAAAGAAATTTCCAATCCTCAGGTTTATAAAAATTTGGTTGAATGGCGTAAAACAATTGCGCAGCAACGCGGCACACAGGACTATGCTGTACTTTCTGATTTAGCACTTCTTTCTATTGCTGAAAAAATGCCCAGAACTACCGATCAATTGGCAGCACTTAAAAGCGTAGGCATTGGCAATGCAAAAGAACTCGGTCAGCAGATTACACGCATTGTTAATGCACATTTGGGCACCAGTGAGTTATTTTAAAAAAATTTAGTTCTTATTACTTTTTTTTATACTTTCGCAACCCCATTTTAGCCAGCCAACCACATCACAGCAAGCCATGAGCAAGTTTTTATACGGAATCGATTTTGGTACAACCAACTCGGCTCTTTCTATTTATGATGAAGAAAAGAAAGAAATTGTAGACACCATTTCCATTCCTTCATTAATTTATTTTACTGAAGTAAAAAGTCTTGTTGACGGCGAAAGTCATATCGTTGGCGAAAAAGCAATAGATGCTTATTTAAGCGATGGCATGAAAGGCCGTTTTATCAAGTCCATCAAACAGATCCTTTCCAGAACTACTTTTACCGAAACACGGATCCATAACAAAAGATACACCGCTTCTGATTTGGTCACTTTAATTCTCAAAGATTTAAAAACGAAGGCCGATCAGATGATTGGTAAAGCATGTAACAAAGCCATAATTGGTCGCCCGGTATTTTTTGATGATGACAATACGATGAAAGATACACTGGCACAGACCAGGTTAAAAAAGGCAGCAGAAAGTGCTGGCTTTACTGATATCCGTTTTCAGTTTGAACCCATCGGAGCTGCTTTTGCTTACGAAAAAAACATTACCAGGAGAGAGCGTGTTTTGGTGGCCGATCTTGGTGGGGGGAACAACAGATTTTACTTACCTGATCCTTGATCCGGATAAAGTTGGCAGCAAAGACCGTAAAAATGATATGATTGCCTCTGGCGGCATCTATATTGGCGGCGATAGCCTGGATTCGGCATTTATGTGGGAAAGAGGGACCCCATATTTTGGAAAAAACACGCTTTATGAGGCCACACCAGGTAAGGTTTTAAATGTGCCCAAATCGCTTTTTGCCAATATCTGCACCTGGGATAAAATGAATTTCTTTAACGGTCTAAAAATCCAGAAAGAGATTGAAGAATATTATTATTATTCTGGAAACGATCCGAAATTCAAAAACCTGATTACCTTGATCGAAAATAATCTCGGTTATTCCTTATTCAGATCAATAGAAAAAACTAAAATTGAACTTTCTGACCAACCTGATTCTACCTTTGCCTATAGCAATATGGAAATCGAGATTGACGAAAATATTTCGCTCAAACAGTACAATTCCATCATCGAAAGAGACATTAACAAAATAGATGCCTATCTGAATCGGTTTATGGAAACCTACAAGATCAACCCGGCAGATATTGACTGTTTGTTTTTAACCGGAGGAACATCAATGGTTTCGGCCGTCCAAAATTTATTTAAAACTAAGTTTCCGCATATTCCCTTAAACTCTGGCGATAATTTTAAAAGTGTAGCCAAGGGACTTGCTTATAGCGGTTATTTGTTTGAAAATTAATACTTACCAGCGTACGCAAAAAAACACCAGAACGAACTATACTATGGCAGGCCGAACAGTTTTAGAACATAGAAGCGCAAGGCTAATACAAAGCACTAAGTTCCTTCCCGTTTTCCGCTTATAGGCTTCGCTGCCTCGTACCTCGTTGCTGCAGGATATCACGGCCAACCGCATGTGTGCAACGGGCGGGGGCTAAATGGCAAATACAGCTTTTCATTTTGAGATTGCAAGTGCACAAACCGTGGTTTCTAAACCCGATTGCAGCGAACACGAAGTGCAACGAAGTAAAGCAAAAAGCGGGGCTGACGCGGCCAAGAACCACTGAACGCCCATTTCCTAAAAATGGTGTAAAACATGAGTCCAAGCATACATTTCTTTCAAGTTCTACGCGGGGATAATGATCCCTTAAAGACTCTTATACGAACAAATCCTTATAAAAAGTCGTCATTGTGAAAAACGAGTTCCGAAATTTTAGGAAAGATATTTTTATTGCGATGATTGCCCTGCATAAACTTAAAAACTAAGTTTTTGCAACACTCCAGATTAAACCAAACGCTATTATTTTACCATTGTAAAACGGAAGCATCCGCAATTGTAAACACTAAAATACAAATACGTAATATATTTAGGAATATTTTTTTTTCTTTAGATGAAGATTTTATACTTTAGCAAACATAAATTGGTGCAGCTGATAAAATAGAAACAGGAAGCAAAGCTTTACGCGTTATGCGAGAAACAATTAATGTAGTGAGGTGTGGAATACCTGTTTTCTGGAAGAGATCAAATCAACCTGATAACCGTTTCTTTGGCAGACGCACCAATTTTTCATTTCAATTTAGGTTCAAACGGGAAAATTGCAGGGCCGACATGCCTTTATGCCGTTTAAAACTGGTGCTAAAATTGATGGTTTGTTCAAAACCTAATATTGTAGCTATCTCATCAATTGTATAATCACTATGAAGCAATAATTCTTCAGCTTCACGCATAATGCGGTCTTTAACGAGCACCGTCAAGCTTTTACCAAGTGCCCGACCTAAAAACTTATTCAATCTACCTGGACTCATGCCCATACCTTCAGCATAAAACTGAATGGATCTTTCCTGCTTATAAAATTGTTCTAAAATAGCCCTAAATCTCAATACCTGCTGTAAATCATCCAAAGTTAAAGCTGCCAGGTAGCCATCAAGTCCAGCTGTAAAGCCCAAAAACAATGATAAATATTGTGCTAAAAAGGGCAAATCCCTTTTATGATCTATTTCTCTTTTTAGCTGATCAAGTAAACTATATGTCTTAGCTGATTTTTGCGGATCGAGATCCCTGAAAGACAAATTTAAGAAGAGATTTTTAGCTTGAGGATCTAAATGCTGCAATAAAAACTCAGCATATAAAAAACTACTAAAACTTAACCAGTAGCCTGAAGTCATTTCTCCATCAAGCCTGACCAAACCTTCTTCAGGAATAAAAAAAATGCGCCCCTGCGACAGGGGATAATCGCCAGAATTCATACATAAAAAGCCATTTCCTTCGCGAACAATCAGCATACGCATAGGATATTCTGCCTGTAACGCACGCTCTCTATGAAAAAAACCACTAATTGGATCTAGCTGTATCATAAAAAATTAAGGATAAACACCCCATAAGACCAAATTTATCCGATTTGGTTACAAGTTGTCAAACAAATTATGATAATAATGATAGATCTGGAGAATCAGCAATATACTAAATCCTTTTATTGATTAATTTACATAAATAGCTGTTCGCAACATCGCTCCTGATATTATACGCCTTTTTTGTTGAAATAATTATCAGATTTTAAAAGTATGCTGTTAAGCTAAAAATACATTCAATAACATCGAATCTCGCTATAATTCCTGATTAGGCCGATAGCACAATTACCTTAGTGGCTTCGATACCATCGGGTGTAAATTCAATATCAAACTGGACAATATTGCTGGTCTTTATGGAGTCGACCACACCATGGGCAAAAACGCTTAATTCCCTACCACCATTTGATGGTATAATGCTCCAATTCCCTCTTCTGGGTTATAAAACTTTACTGTGCCTAATCTCATCGAATTAATGAATCTTTTTAACATTAACCGCATTAGGACCTTTTTTACCTTGGGCTACTTCAAACTCAACCCGATCATGCTGGTTTATCTGGTCAGTTAAGCCCGTAACGTGAACAAAAATTTCATCTCCGTTTTCTGTTATAATAAAACCAAACCCTTTAGATTCATTATAAAATTTTACCGTCCCTTGCATTTTTATCTAGATTTTACTCCATAAACATTCAAAAAGCTAAAAGGTTTAGCCGTTAATTCGATTTTTTTCCGACAGATCAGGCTATAATTGTTGGTGATTAGCAATAATCATTAACATGTAAGGCCGAATAACTGGCATAGAAAAGGTTATTGTCATTTTCTACTATAAATCAGCAATCCCGAATTTTTACAGTAGCCTGTAATGACAGAAAACGAATCCTATTTTACGAGAATATGAAATTTAAAGGGGCTGTAAAAAAATATACTTAAAATTTGCTAAGGCTTCAACTAACCTTTTTTCCCACTAAAAATTACAAAGAAAACACTAAAACCACCTAATAGGAAAACTATTCCAAGAATAAAATTAACTTTATCGTTCATACCGTAATTTACAGATTTAAATCAGAATGACAATAGACTGACATAAGATAAACGCAAAATACCACTCTAAGTTGTAAGAATTTTAGTTTGAGTTGTTCATAACCTGATTGGATTGATACATTAGCCTGTCCAAAAGAAAATAATATCGCTACTCACTAAAAGCGATGTTAACCATTGAGAATTAAATAAAAGCTCATTTTTATTTATAACGATCTGTTACATACTGCTAAGGATAAGTTTCTTATATTTATCTAGTAAAACGATTTATTGAATGATACACAATGGATAAAAATTCAACTATTATTTTAGCTTTTGTGGTTGTCTTGGCTTTTGCCAGCAGTTTTACCGCTAAAAACACAACAGACGAAAAAAGCATATTTTTTAAAATAGATACCCTGGCTACTAACCTGACGGTACCCTGGCAAATTATCTTTCTTCCTGACCGCAGCATGCTCTTTACTGAACGACCGGGTTACGTTCGCCTTTATCGCAACGGAAAACTTAATCAAAGGCCTATATTAAAAGTCAATGATATTAAGGCTGAAACTAAAACAGGTGTGCTGGGAATGGCGATGCACCCTTTATTTAATAAAAACCATTTTATTTATCTGGCCCATAATTATGGAAAAGATCATCGTTTATGGCTGCGTGTAGTGCGTTATGAATTTAAGAAAGATTCGCTTATCAATCCCAGCATATTAATAGAACAGATACCGGCGGCGCGAAACCATACCGGCTGCCGTTTAACTTTTGGACCAGATCAAAAATTATATATTTCTACCGGTGATGCTGATCAGCCTGTATTGGCACAGGATTTAAAAACTTATAATGGCAAAATATTAAGGATTAACGATGATGGGACTATTCCTGCAGATAATCCTTTTATAAAAAATGACACGGCCCGTAAAGAAATTTGGTCGTACGGGCATCGCAATGCCCAAGGCTTAGCCTTTGAGCGTGAAGCCAAACAATTATACGCCACAGAACATGGGCCCACGGGTGGAGATGAAATTAATATCATCCAAAAAGGCGCGAATTACGGTTGGCCGCTCATCCACCACCAGGAAACCAGCGCGGGTATGATCAGTCCGTTTTTAGCATACACCCCCTCAATTGGCCCTTCTGAAGCTACATTTTATCATGCAAACGCTTTTCCTCAATTAAAAAACAACCTTCTTGTTGCCTGTTTGCGCGGCGAATCTTTATTGAGGATCGAAATGGATAAAGGCCAGGTTATTAAACAGGAAGTATTGTTTAAAAAACAATTCGGCAGGATCAGGTCAATAGTAGTTGGCCCGGATGGATACCTTTATATCTCGACATCAAATTTCGATCTGCCTGAAAGTAAAGGCGAGAGGCCTTATGATATGATCCTCCGGTTACGGCCTTCTTCAACGACACAAAATCATCAGGTTGCTCAAACCCTTTTTTCAAATAACAAAACAGTTGAAACAATTAGTGGTCCTGCTATGATGTACAAACAGCTTTGCGCATCTTGCCATGAAGATAAATTACAGGGGAAAGAAACTGTTTACAGCCTTATTGGCCGTAAATTTAAACATGGTGCCGATAAACAATCTGTGATAAATAACATCAGCAACGGAATAATTGATAAAGGTATGCCGGCCTGGAATGGCGCCATCAGCAAAAAGGACATCGAAAAACTTGCTGATTATATCTTAAAAGAAAGTATTAAATGAGTGAATGAAAACAGGCTGGAAAGTTAAAATAGGCTTTATCTTTCACTACTTTACCTGTATTGATGATATTATTCTTTAATTCTGTAACTCTGTAATACCATTATTTATTTCACTTCGCATAAATTTTGATACAATACGTCAGGGTACAAAACTATATCCTATATTTATTAAAAATCTTTAACCAAATAAATGAAAACGACCTTTACCCTCCTGTTATCTGCTATTGCACTTATATTTATATCGGCAACTACACTAAGCAAAAAAGTTTATGAAAGCAAAGCTTTCGATTTCTTTTCAAAACATAAAATAGATACGCCAGACCAAGACCGCTTTGTTAAAGTTACCCTTGCACAGGGAGAATTTACGGAGCCTACCGAAATGACAATACTCCCAAATCTGGATATTTTGGTTGCCCAACGCCGGGGTGAAGTGTTGATTTATAAGAACCAGACCAAAAAAATTAAAGAAGCTGGTAAACTTGATGTTTATTTCAAAACCAATACCCCAAATGTAAATGCAGAGGAAGGTTTATTGGGCATGGCCGCAGATCCAAAATTTACTGTAAATCAATACATTTACCTCTTTTATAGTCCATTTGACAAATCTGTAAACCGACTTTCGAGATTCAAGTTGGTTAACGATCAGATTGTTAAAGAATCAGAAAAAATTGTACTCGAATTCTATTCTCAACGCGAAATATGCTGCCATACCGGAGGCTCTATTGCTTTCGGATCAGACAACCTGCTCTATGTATCAACAGGTGATAACTCTACCCCATTTGATGCGCCAAAACAGCAATATGTAAATAAAGGTTACGCACCGCTAGATAACAGGAAGGGGCTTGAACAATATGACTCCAGAAGATCGGCTGGTAATACCAATGATTTAAGAGGAAAAATATTGAGGATTAAAGTAAACGAAGATGGCACCTACAGCATACCTGATGGTAACCTTTTCCCTAAAGACAATCCAAAAACCAGACCTGAAATTTATGTAATGGGAAATAGAAACCCTTATCGTATTTCGGTTGATCAGAAAACCAATTTCTTGTATTGGGGCGAAGTTGGCCCAGATGCGACCAACGATGATCCGTTAAGGGGGCCAAGGGGTTACGATGAGGTAAACCAGGCCCGTAAAGCAGGTAATTTTGGCTGGCCCCTATTCATAGGCAACAACTATCCTTACAAGGCTTACGATTATACCAATGGCGCAAACGGTAATGCTTTTGATCCTGAAGCGCCGATAAACAACTCGCCAAACAATACCGGTCTGGAAAAGCTTCCACCTGCACAGCCAGCTTATATCTGGTATCCTTATGGCGAATCAAAAGAGTTTCCACAAGTAGGCGCGGGCGGTCGTACAGCAATGGCAGGCCCCGTATATTATGCTACTTCAAACTCACCTTACCCAGCCTATTATAACGGAAAGCTGATTATTTATGAATGGGTACGTGGATGGGTTAAAGCAGTAACGATGAATGCACAGGGCGATTATGTTAGTATGGAACCGTTTATGGCTAACGTTTCCTTGTCCGCACCCATTGATATGGAATTGGGTCCTGACGGAAAATTATATATCCTTGAATATGGCAAAGGATGGTTTAGCAAAAACCCTGATGCTGCAATTACCAGGATTGATTACCTGAAAGGCAACCGTCCGCCAGCTATTGAACGCCTAAGTATTGCAAAACCAAGTGGTTTACTGCCTTATAAAATGACAGCCACTGTTACGGCTAAAGATCCGGATGGCGACCCTTTAAAATATGTATGGAACTTAGGAAAAGGAGTGACCAAAACCACTAATACACCAACAGTAAGTTATACTTTTACTAAAAAGGGCGAATATCCGGTAAGTGTTACCGTGATAGATAATAGCAAAGCTTCGGCAAAAAGCCAGGTGATACCCGTTTATGCAGGCAACGAACATCCAACTGTAACCATTAACCTGGCTGGCAACAAGAGCTTTTATTTCCCAAATAAAACAATTGATTATAAAGTTTTAGTGAGCGATAAAGGTGCAAAGGTGAATACTAACCGCATCTACATCTCCAACACCTATACTGAAGGAACCGATTTAGCCGGCGCGCAACTGGGGCACCAGCAGGCAGCACAAACACTAGTTGGCAAAGCGCTCATGCTGAAATCTGATTGTAGCACCTGCCATAAAGAATCGGCGGTTTCTATCGGCCCTGCGTTTGAAAAAATTGCAACAAAATATAAAAACGATAGTAAAGCAGTTGATTACCTGGCTTCAAAAGTAATTGGTGGTAGCCATGGCGTTTGGGGAGAAGTACCAATGCCGGCACATCCTGCAATGAAAGAAGCTGAAGTGAAAAAAATTACAGAATGGATTATGACTTTGGGCAACAAAGAGGCTGTTAAAGCTTCACTGCCAACCTCAGGAAAACTGGTTCCTGCAGCAGCTGCAGATAAAAAGAAAACGGTGTTTACGTTAAAAGCAACCTATACTGATGCAGGAGCTGCAGGATTAAAACCTTTAACCACCACAAACGTAATCAACCTAAAAAGCAATATCATTGATGCTGATGACATTAAAGACTTTGAAGGTTTTGAACGTAAAGACATTTATGGTGGTGAAAAACTCATTCTTACCAAAGACAAGGGTTGGATAGCCCTAAAAAATGTCGATTTAACAGGGATTTCGGGTTTTAGCTATTCATTCCTGAACCTTGATCGTGAATCGGATGGAGAAATCGAAATCAGATTGGACGATAGTAAAGAGATGGTGATTGGAAAGTCTACCTTTAGAAAAGCTGTACCGATCCAAATAATTTCGGACGGAAAGCCTCATGATATTTATTTTGTGTTTAAAACATTAAAAACAGGAGATAAAAAGAAACGGACCATAGTCCAATCGATTACGGTAGAACCGAAATAGGTCTATAACTAAAATTATTTCGATGTTGGCATCATTCCCGCAAAGGCGGGAATCTTAATGCAAATAGAGAATACCACGAAAGTATTGAGATTCCCAATCAAGCTGGGAATGACGGGCGTTTTAATGGATTCTGTCTATGGTAGCCTGTCAAAAAACTTCTTAAACCCCTAACCAGCTGTTTAGACGAACTCAACAGGACAATTTGCAATCGATTATGACTTGCGATATAATCTCATTTGTTAAAATAAATGAGATTATATCTTCTGCATTAAATTAGCATTAATATCTTTGCAACAAATCCGGATGAATTCCATGCAAAATATTAAAAACCTTATTTTTGATTACGGAAACGTAATATTCGACATCGATTTCAGAATTGCTCAGGCTTCTTTTCAAAAGTTAGGCATTACTGATATTGAAAATTTCTTTGCCCACAAAGCGCACAATCAATTATTTGATGACTTTGAAACAGGTGCCATTTCACCATCCGAATTTAGGGAAGGAATTCGAAATGCTGCTGGCAAACCAGAATTAACTGATAAACAGATTGATGAGGCATGGAACAGCCTGTTAATTGGAACCATACAGGAAAACCACGATTTACTGCTGGAAGTAAAAGAAAAGTACCGTACTTTTCTATTAAGTAATAACAACGAAATCCACTATAATTGGATTATTAATTACTTGAAAACGACTTTCCAAATTAATAATTATGACGCTTATTTTGAGAAGGCCTATTTCTCCCAGCATATGAAACTGCGTAAGCCTAATACCAATATTTTTGAACAGGTATTAAAAGAAAACAACCTGGATCCTGCTGAAACCCTATTTATCGACGATAGTCCACAACATATTGAAGGCGCCAAGAAAGTGGGATTAAACGCATTATTAATGACTGAGAAGCCGGCACAGTTGGGTGCCTTCCTAAAAGCAAACGGAATTTTGTAAACTAGCAGATGTCAGAAAAAAAGTATAAGTCGCTAAAGGCGTTCTACCCATTTTATTTATCAGAACATCGTAATACCACTTCGCGTATTTTACATTTTATCGGTACGGGATTGGTTTGCCTGGCGTTCTTTACCGGATTTCTTTTTCACAATTGGCATTTCTTTTTGGCCATGCCAGTACTGGGTTATGGGTTTGCCTGGCTAGGACATTTGTTTTTTGAGAAAAATAAGCCTGCTACTTTTCAATATCCGTTGTATAGTTTAGCCAGCGATTTTATCCTTTTTTATGACTTATTAACGGGCAAACAATCTTTTGTGGTGAAGAATTAATTTTGCAATATTTTCAGCCGTCCTTTTTGGTGCTACCCTGAGGAATAATTGATGGTATAAAAAACGATATGGGTTACAGATAAATTTTAATTAGGTAATATCCACTCGAGAGATCGTCATTCCCAACTTGATTGGGAACCATGGAGTACTCATGAATAAAAATAAATAAATACTCATGAATAATCTTAATACAACCGCTTTAAGATTCCCGCATGCGCGAGAATGACGACCGGACTAGTAGATTCTGTCAATAATAATCGCGTAGTCTAAGGGCCGCCAAAAAGCTATAGCGGAAAGCGAGGCTGCATCTCCCGAAGGACTACAGCACGCTCATTTCCGAAAAAATGACTTGATTTTTAAGCAGTCGCCACCCTGAACCGAGCCTGAGCGAGCTCACCGAAGGTAATTTATTTCAGGGTCTTCTAACTCAATAGATACTGAAACACCCGTCCGACCGGCCGGGCGGAAGTTCAGTATGAGGGAATCATAGAAACCGTTGGCAATTTTCAGTTCACAGTACTTCTTACCGTCAAAAACTGAAAACTGCCAACTGAATACCGCTAACTGCCAACTTAAAACTGAATACTGAGAACTGAATACTGAAAACTGCTAACTAAATACTGCTAACTGCCAACTGAAAACTAAACTACAGTTTTCTCCTTTTCAATTCTCTTTCAATCAATCCTAACTCACGGCCTGTTTGCCCAGCTACCGATGTATTTTCCTGTGCTCTTCTGAACAAATACGGCATTACGGCTTTAATTGGTCCATAAGGAACATATTTGGCAACATTATAATTCGAGTCAGCAAGATTAAAACTTAAGTTATCGCTCATGCCCAACAACTGGGCAAAGTATACATGAGGATGATTGTGTGTAATATTTTTTTCCTCCAAAAGATAAGTCAATAAACGGCTGCTATCTTCATTATGCGTTCCTGCAACAATGGCAATGTCTTCAATATGATCTACACAATAGCGTAAAGATTCATTGTAATCGTGGTCTGATGCGGCCTTATCAGGCTGAATAGGTGAAGGATATCCCATTTCGGCAGCACGTTTACGTTCCTTTTCCATGTAAGCACCACGCACCATTTTTACGCCCAAAATAAAGCCATCTGCTTTGGCAATCAAATGGTCAGCTTTCATGTCTGCTAACTTATCATGACGGTACATTTGGTAGGTATTGTACACTATAATCCGCTCACGGTTAAATTTACGCATCATCTCCAGCGCCAACTCATCAATGGTATTTTGGATCCACGTTTCTTCCGCATCAATCATAATGGGCACCGCTTTATCATAAGCTGTTTTACAGATCATTTCGCAACGCAGTTTCACTTTTTCGTATTCTGCCTGTTCTGCTGCCGTTAAGGTTTCTTTGGCATCCAGTTTCTGTAATAACGCAAAACGGCCTATACCTGTTATCTTGAAAACCGTAATCGGAATTTTAGCATCGCCATCTGCACGAACAATGGTACGGATAATTTCGGCACAGGTTTCGTCAAATACCTGCTCTTCTTCTTCGCCTTCTACAGAGTAATCTAAAATGGTACCTACCCCACCTTTATCCAACTGTTCAATAGCTTTATTACATTCTGCAATGGTTTCACCGCCACAAAATTGCTGAAAGATGGTTGCTTTGATAGCGCCCTGGATAGGCAGTCCGATATTTAAAAAGAAGTTTGTAATAGCAGGACCAACTTTGGTCAGAAAATTATTTCCGATCATTCTAAAAAGCCAGTATGCTTTTTTTAGCTCATGATTAGATTTTTGACGGAAAGCAATTTCCGTGTTATCGAAATTTGGCTGTTTCTTGTTGGATAAATCCATTTGTTACGATATAATAAGTCAGATTGGTGCAAAATTATAAAAAGCATTCGTTGTTAAAACTAAAAACCTCTAAATAATCGTATTTTTGCATAAAATGATACAATTCAAATTAGAGGGCGAATTTATTCCATTGATCCAACTCTTAAAAGCAAGCGGATTGGTTGGCAGTGGCGGTGATGCACAAACCGTTGTTGAAGATGGTTTAGTAAAAACCAACGGTGAAGTCGAATTCCGTAAACGTTATAAAGTTAGGGTTGGCGATATTATTACTTTTGGCGAAAATAAAATAGAAATTATTTAATGGAACCACTTACCAGCGCAGGCCACAAGCTTTATTTTGAAAGCAATTTAGACGAATTAAAAACACTTTTAGCCAGCAATAAATACAGCAAAGTTTTTGTACTGGCTGATGAACATACAAGTGAAATATGCTTACCGCTTTTTCAATCCATTTTAGATTTTTCTGAATTTGACCTAATTGAAACTTCAGCAGGCGAAGAAAATAAAAATATCGATTTTTGCATCGGCATCTGGAAAACCCTACTGGATTTTGAAGCCGACCGTAAAAGCCTGATGATTAACCTTGGCGGCGGTGTGATTACCGATATGGGTGGCTTTATCGCTTCTACGTACAAACGCGGAATAGATTTCATCAACATTCCTACAACCCTCCTTTCGCAGGTTGATGCTTCGGTAGGTGGTAAAACGGGCATTGATATCGATAATGTAAAAAACATGGTGGGTACTTTTACTCTGCCACAAATGGTTTTTATCGAAACTGCATTTTTAAAAACGCTTCCAGAACGCGAACTTTTATCGGGTTTCGCCGAAATGATTAAACATGGTTTAATTTACGACAAGCCTTATTACGAAAAATTAAAGATAAGCAACTATTTAACGCCAGCGGCGGAAGATATTTACCGTTCGGTTGAAATTAAAAATGAGGTGGTCACCATCGATCCGCATGAGAAAAACCTGCGAAAAATTTTAAACTTCGGGCATACCATCGGTCATGCCATTGAAGGTTTTTCCCTGGCAAATGACGAAAATCCATTAACGCATGGTGAGGCCATTGCCATTGGTTTTGTGTGCGAGGCAGCGCTTTCAATCAACAACAGTACATTAAGCACAGAAGAATTGGAAAATATCAGCAGATATATCCTATCGTTATATCCTAAATATCACATCCGAAAAGAAAGCTATAATTCCCTTTTGGAGTTAATGAAAAGTGATAAAAAGAACGAAGACGGAAACATCCTTTTCTCACTTTTAGAAAACATAGGTAAATGCACGTTTAACTGCCGTGTAAGTACAACCGATATTTTAAGCAGTTTAGACTATTATAACAGTTTATAAAATGAAATATACCGGAAGTGATATTTCTGTTATAGGGCTTTTTAGCTTCGTCATCGTTTTAACCCTGGTTGAAATGTATTTTAGCTACCAGCACGACAGAAAATTATATACCAAACGTGATACCTGGACAAACATCTACCTGATGACGGCCGCCGTAGTTATCAATCTCGGGACCAAAACCTTTACTTTTTTCTTGCTGGCTTATTGCTACCAGTTCCGCTTGTTCCAGATTACCAATGTTTGGGCGTATTGGATTGTGCTGATTTTAGCGCAGGATTTTTTATACTGGTTTTTACACACCGTGGGGCATTATGTACGCTTCTTCTGGGCCATGCATGTTACGCACCACTCCTCCGAACACTTTAATTTAACTACCGGCTTCCGTTCAACTGTTTTTGAGCCCTTGTACCGTGTTTTCTTTTATCTGCCCCTTGCCTTTATGGGTTTTACAGCGGTTGATATTCTTTTTGCCTATCTGGTTACCCAAATTTATGGTAATCTGGTTCACACGCAATACAACATTAAATTCCCGAAATGGTACGAGTATATTTTTGTAACACCATCTCATCACCGGGTTCACCATGCCAGCAACGTACGTTATCTGGACAAAAACATGGGTATGGTTTTAATTCTTTGGGACAGGTGGTTTGGCACTTTCCAGGCCGAATTACCAGAAGATAAAGTTAAATATGGATTAACCACCCAACCTGCTGATACAGGACCAGTGAACATTATTTTCCATGAATTTATTGCCTTAAAAGCAGACGTAAAAAAGGCACCCACCTTTATGGATAAAGTGAAATACATATTTAATCCACCCGGTTGGAGCCACGACGGAAGCACCAAAATTGCGAAAATCATGCAGCAGGAGTTGCGTGAGGAAGAGCAGAAAAAGTATGATGAGGAGCAGAGGCAAAAAGTAAAAGCACTTAACAACCATGGCGCTTTAAGTTCTGCAGGGTAATAATAACTTAACCAAGGTCTGTGGAGACACAGACCTTTTTTAATATAGAACTTAGCTATCTTTTCAATCCCAGATGCTTAAAGATAAACACAGATGATGTTTTCACATGCGAAATGACGGATATTCGGTAGATCTATGATTTAATAAAAATAATTCGAATAAGACGTTTACTTACTAGCTACCGTCATCTCGAGCGAAGTGCAACGTAGTCGAGAGATCTATCGAAGCAGATCTCTCCGTTTCGCTACGCTTCAGTCGAGATGACAACGACTTTATTGAATGCTTTCGATAGTAACACCTGCCTCCAACTATACAAAAATCCGCTCTTATGCCATTTTGAGCAGCAAAAATACCAACAAGCGAACTGGTAAATTTTTAACAAAATTAAATTTTATTAAAAATATTTTCAGTTTCCTATTGACAAATTAAATTTTGTTACTACATTTGGCTCAACAAAAAAGAAATGCAAAATACAAACACATATTACTTTGGTTACTTTTACTATTTTAGTGAGAGCCGGGGCTAATATGCAAAAAGATATATCACAATATTAAAATGTATAGAAAAGTCCCGGCAAACAGCCGGGACTTTTTTGTTTTAACGCAAAAATGGAAACGACAAAACGAGTAGCAATTCAGGGTATTAAAGCATCTTTCCACGAAGAAGCAGCATACAAATTCTTTGGTAAAGACATTGAAACTGTTGAATGTAATTCTTTTAAAGAAACCTGCGACAAGCTTGAGAGAAACGAGGCAGATTTCGTGGTAATGGCCATCGAAAACTCTATTGCGGGCAGTTTATTACCAAACTATACACTGATCAGAGATTTTGGTTTTTCAGTTGTAGGCGAGGTTTATTTACCTATCCAATTGCACTTAATGGCACTACCTGGCGTAAAGTTTGAAGATATTAAAATCGTAACTTCACACCCTATCGCCATCCGTCAATGTATCGATTTCTTTTACGATTACCCACACATTAAAATTGTAGAAAGCAACGATACGGCTGCTTGCGCAAAACGAATCCAGGATGAGCAATTAACAGATACCATGGCAATTGCAAATAGTTTAGCTGCAGAACTTTATGGCTTAAACATTTTAGAACGCCGTGTAGAATCGAACAAGAAAAACTATACCCGTTTTCTGATCCTGAAAAAAGATAAAACAGACGAAGGCAAAAAAATAAACAAAGCCTCCATCTGTTTTCAGGTTGGCCACAAAGCTGGCTCACTGGCCACCGTGCTGAATGTTTTCGCTGAACAGGATGTAAGCTTAACAAAAATACAATCTATGCCTGTTTTAGGTAAAAGAAACGAGTATTACTTTTATGTCGATTTGGAATGGCCAAGCACCGAAAAATACGACAAGGCCATTAGAAAGGCATTAAAATACACCTCAAACTTTAACATCCTGGGCGAGTACCAGAAGAACGATAAAGTATAACAGTTAGCAGTAAACAATATTTAGTTGGCAAGTCAATCCAACGACATTAAAATTAAACAACATAAAATATAATCCGGACTTCGGACTAAAGACTTTAACAACCATCATCATGAAACTTAATTTAAACATTCAGCCCTTAAACACCTGGTTAAACGTAAACAACGAACCATTAATCATTTCTGGTCCTTGCAGTGCAGAAACTGAAGAACAATTATTAACTACAGCGCATTTATTGGCTGCTACCGGTAAAGTATCGGTATTGCGTGCTGGTATCTGGAAACCACGTACCCGTCCCGGAGAATTTGAAGGTATTGGAAGTATTGGTTTAGAATGGTTAAAACGTGCCAAAGCAGAAACCGGTTTACCAACAGCTGTAGAGGTTGCAAATGCAAAACATGTTGAAGAAGCTTTAGCAGCTGGTGTTGATATTCTTTGGATCGGTGCACGTTCTACGGTAAACCCTTTCACTGTTCAGGAAATCGCTGATGCTTTAAAAGGCCATGATGTTCCGGTATTGATCAAAAACCCGGTTAACCCTGATTTACAACTATGGATCGGTGCAATTGAGCGGATCAATGGAGCAGGCATTACTAAAATAGGTGCTATCCACCGCGGTTTCTCCTCATTCGAAAAAAGTTCTTTCCGTAACGAACCGATGTGGGAGATGGCTATCCAGTTAAAAACATTATGTCCTGAACTTCCAATCATTAACGATCCAAGTCATATCTGCGGTAACCGTGAGTTAATCCCTTACGTTGCTCAAAAAGCATTAGATTTAGATATGCAAGGTTTAATGATCGAGTCTCACGTAGATCCTTCAGTAGCCTGGACAGATGCCAAACAACAAGTTACACCAGCTGCTTTAGCTGATTTGGTAGACCGTTTAACCGTACGTGAACCTGAAGTACCAAATGAAGCATCTGCTGATAAATTAGCTGAACTGCGTAAATCAATCGATAAAATTGATGATATTTTATTACAGAAATTAGGTGAGCGTATGGCCATTGTAGAAAAAATCGGTGAGTTTAAGCGTGATAACCAGGTGACAATTCTCCAGGTTAACCGTTGGGATGCCATCATTAAAAAAGGCCATGCTTTCGCAAAAGCTTTAAAATTAGACTTAAACTTTACAGAGAAATTCCTGGAATTAATGCACGGTGAATCCATCCGTAAGCAGACTGAAATTATGAATGCTGGCAAAGCTGAAAAAGGCATCGCTGCAGAACAACATAACGAGGTTAAAGCGTAATTGAGGTGGAGGGTTTAAAGGTTTAAGGTGGAGGGTGAAACCTGACATTAAAAAGAAATCTTCTACAGATAACATTATTAATGAAGTGTCAGATGGTAACATCTGACAATTCATTTAAGTATAAAACAGAATAAAAATGTTTAAAAATGCCTTAGTTTCTTTTAAAGGAATCAAGAATATTAATGCGGAAATCCAATTAACAGGCTCAAAAAGCGAATGCAACAGAGCACTAATTATTAGCGCTTTAAGCAAGAAACTGGTTAAAGTAGAGAACTTATCGAATGCCGCTGATACCGTTACCTTAAATGGTATTCTGAACAAATTGGGAGTTGATGGTGGTGAATTGGAAGGAAACTCCAAACCGAAAACTGCAAACTCCGAACTGGTCGATGTAGGCCCCGCAGGAACGGCGATGCGTTTCTTGTCTGCCTATCTTTCAGCTAAAAATGGTAATTTTTTACTTACAGGGACCGAGCGCATGAAGCAACGTCCTATCGGTATTTTAGCTGAAGCCTTAAAAACCATCGGTGCTGATATTGCTTATGCTGAGGCTGAAGGTTTTCCGCCACTCAATATCAATGGTCCATTAGATCAGAAAACAAACCAGGTGAAAATTAAAGGCGATATCAGCAGTCAGTATATCTCGGCCTTGCTGATGATTGCCCCTATCCTACCTCAGGGTTTAACTTTAGAAATTGAAGGTGAGCTTACTTCTAAACCATATGTAGATATGACCCTGGATATGCTTGCAGAAGTTGGGATCGAACATCACTGGGAAGGAAATTCAATCTCCATTAAACCACAGGCTTTTAAACCAGGTACCTTGGTTGTAGAACCTGATTGGAGTGCAGCATCTTATTGGTATAGCATTGCCGCTTTAGCGGATGAAGCAGAAATTAGTCTGCCTGCCTTAAAGGAAAAAAGTTTACAGGGCGATAGCCAGATCAAAAACATCATGAAGATTTTTGGCATTGCCACCAGCAAAACCGACAATGGAATTGCAATTAGCAATTTGGGCCTTTCTTTAGATACAAAGCAAGTTTTAGACTTAAAAACCTGTCCGGATTTAGCACAAACTGTTATTGTTATTGCTGCAGCTTTAGGTAAAAACATGGCTTTTACAGGTCTGGAAACCTTAAAAATTAAAGAAACAGACCGTATTGCAGCCCTTCAAAACGAACTTTCTAAAATTGGCGTTACTTTAACTGAAGATAACCTGGTTTATACGCTGAATACCGATAATCTTTATTTCCCGGATAAAATTACCGTTGCCACTTACGAGGACCACCGTATGGCCATGGCTTTTGCGCCACTTGCCTTGTTGATCAGAGAAGTTGAAATTGAAGACATGCAGGTAGTAGAAAAATCTTATCCATATTACTGGGAAGATTTGAAGAAAGCAGGGTTTGAGATTAGTATTAAGTAGCAAGTATAAGTATCAAGTAGTAAGTAGCAAATAGCAAGACTGGGAGTTTGACCCCATTCTATCATTCAAAAAATTAACCATTCACTTATTAAAATATGGCAGGCAACTCATTCGGGCAACTTTTTCGCATCACAACCTTTGGCGAATCTCATGGTGTGGCTATCGGTGCAATTATCGACGGCTGTCCGGCACAATTGGATATTGATATGGATTTTATCCAATCAGAACTGGACAAACGTAAACCAGGTCAATCCAAAATCACCACACAAAGAAAAGAAAGTGATACCGTTCAGATCTTATCAGGTGTATTTGAGGGAAAAAGTACGGGTACACCGATTGCACTTTTAATTCCGAATGAAGATCAGCGCTCAAAAGATTACGGGCATAATGTTGATATTTACCGCCCAAGCCATGCCGATTATGTTTACGACGCTAAATATGGAATCCGCGATCACCGTGGTGGCGGGCGTTCGTCTGCGCGCGAAACTGCTGCCCGTGTAGCAGCCGGAGCCATTGCAAAATTATTTTTAAAACAACAGGGCATCGAAATTTTCGCTCATGTAACTTCAGTAGGCACAATTGAAGCGCCAAATTTGGAAAGCAACGATTTATCTGCTTTATTGCAAATCAGAGAAGAGAATATTGTGCGCTGCGCCGATCCTGCCACGGCACATGAAATGATTGAATTTATTGATTCAGTTAGAAAAGATGGCGATACCGTGGGCGGAAAAATAAGCTGCGTAATAAAGGGCTGTCCGGCAGGTTTAGGCGAACCTGTTTTCGACAAATTGCATGCAGATTTAGGTAAAGCCATGCTCAGCATCAATGCCGTTCATGGTTTCGAATATGGTTCTGGTTTTGCCGGAAGTGAATTAAGGGGATCCGAGCATAATGATATTCCCCAGCCAAAAGCTGCAGATTCCAAAGTGTTTAAAACCACTACGAATTATGCTGGCGGCATTTTAGGAGGTATTTCTAATGGAATGGATATCACCTTCAAAGTGGCATTTAAACCTGTTGCAACCATTATGCATAATCAACAAACTATCAATGCCGCAGGCGAAGCTTCGGAAATTAAAGGCAAAGGCCGACATGATCCTTGTGTGGTACCCAGAGCCGTAGTTATTGTTGAAGCCATGGCTGCACTCGTTTTAGCCGATCAGTTTTTAAGAAACAAAGCTAGTGCTATTTAATATTTTGTAAATGAAAATCATCACCCTTTTATTGCTATTAGTCAGCATAAATAGCTTTGCCCAAAGTTACACTGAACAGATTGCAAAACACCGTGAAGCTTATAAACAGGATTTTATTAAAGACGAACATTCACCGCTTAAGAAGAACGATCTGCAAAACCTGCACTTTTATGATGCGGACAGTACTTATAAAATTTTGGCTACTGTAGAATTATTAGAGAACGAAAAAGTTTTTAAAATGCCTACTTTTAACGGCTCGAGCAGCGATTATTTTAAATATGCACATGTAAATTTTATTCTGGATAACAAAAAAATCCAAATGACGCTATATAGAAGTGTTTCTTTATCCAATAATCCCGTGTATAAAGATCACCTCTTTTTGCCCTTTACGGATGAAACCAACAATAAGGAAACTTATGGTGGTGGCCGATACATTGATCTGGATGCTAAAGAAATCGTGGATAACCATATCACAATCGATTTTAATAAAGCCTATAACCCTTATTGTGCCTATAGTGATGGCTACCGCTGCCCTGTACCACCAGAAGAAAACGACTTACAATTGCCTATAAAGGCAGGAGAAAAATTGTATACAGGAAAAAAGAAACATTAAGAAAAAAAATAACTTTACCTTTGTGCCGTGCGGCACATGTTACACCGCACTTTTTTCCAAGTTTGAAATGGTCCACGTTTATTAGCACAAAGAGCATTTTCAAAAAACTTTTCACCATAAGCCTAAATGGCTTAATAGTTTGATCTACAGTAAAGTGCACAACACCGTAACAACCGGCACTTTTCCCCGAATTTTATGTCTTTAGAATAGCGAAGGGTATTTAGTTGGATTTGCGTCATGCATCATCTGATAAACGGCTTCGATTACATCATCAACGGATGGCTTACTGAAATAATCACCATCTGATCCGAATGGTGGGCGGTGTGCTTTAGCCGATAATGTTTTGGGCTGACCATCTAAATGGAAATAACCCTTTTGTTCCTCCAAAACTTTTTGAAGGATATATGCAGATGCTCCTCCTGGAACATCCTCATCTACCACCAATAGTTTACTGGTTTTAGCCAGCGAGTTAACACAAACCTGGGTGGTATCGAAAGGCAAGAGCGTTTGTGGATCTATAATTTCTACAGAAATACCCATTAAGTTCAGCTCCTCCGCCGCCTCCTGTACTATTCTTAAGCTAGAACCATAAGAAATAACCGTAACATCAGTTCCTTCTTCCAAAACCTCTGCTTTGCCTAGCGGTACGGTAAAATCGCCAGCATTATTTGGCAGTTTTTCTTTAAGGCGATAACCGTTTAAACATTCAATCACAATGGCTGGTTCATCAGCTCTAAAAAGAGTATTATACATACCGGCAGCTTGGGTCATATTTCTTGGTACGCATACATGCATCCCTCTTAAAGTGCTTAAGATCATACTAATTGGTGAGCCGGAATGCCAGATTCCTTCCAAACGATGACCACGGGTACGTACAATAACCGGCGCTTTTTGAATTCCTTTGGTTCGATAAGAAAGTGAAGCCAGATCGTCGCTGAGCACATTTAATGCAAAAATCAGATAATCAAGATATTGAATTTCGGCAATGGGCTTTAAACCCCTCATAGCCAAACCAATACCCTGTCCCATTATCGTCATTTCCCTAATTCCGGTATCGGTAATCCTTAGTTCGCCATATTTGGCCTGCAAACCTGCAAAACCTTGATTTACGTCTCCAATGTTTCCTAAATCTTCTCCAAAAGCCACCAGCCGAGGATCTCGTGCAAAGTTTTCATTAAAACAAGCGTTTAGCACTTCCCTACCATCAACCATTTTCGGTTGCTCATCATATACAGCTTCAACCAGGGCAATGGTCTCCGGACTTTCTTTACCGTTGGTATGCAATTTGGAGTTGTAACGGTCATAATTTAATTGATTCTGTTGTTTATACCATTCCAATAAGTTGGTACGTTCAGGATTGTTCAAACCAGCTGATAAACGTATGGCTTTGCGTGCAGCAGCAAATACTTCCCGGCGTTGCGCATCGGCAATTGCCGCTAAACTCGCAGCAAGTTTTGCTAGCTCGGGCTGATGTTTAGCTACGCCGCTAACTAAATCAACCACTTGTTTCTGTTCAGGTTTAATACTATCCAAAAATTCATTCCATGCTTCTTTTTGTGCATTACGAACAAAAATCTTTGCATTTTTTTCAAGCGCTGCGATTTCCTCTTCTGTTGCCAAGGCGGATTCTAGCATCCAGGAACGCATTTTCTGAATACAATCGTATTCGGTTTCCCAGGATAAACGTTCTTTTGATTTATACCTTTCATGGGAACCAGATGTAGAATGCCCTTGAGGTTGAGTAAGTTCGGTAACATGAATTAAAACGGGAACGTGTTCATCTCTACAAACCTGTATGGCCTTTTCATAAACCTCGCACAAAGCCGGATAATCCCAACCTTTTACTTTATAAATTTCATATCCTGGCTGATCAGCATCACGTTGAAAGCCCTTTAAAACTTCTGAAATATCTTCTTTTGTAGTTTGATATTTTGCAGGTACAGAAATGCCATAGTCATCATCCCAAATAGAAATGGCCATTGGTATCTGCAAAACGCCAGCAGCATTAATGGCTTCGAAAAATACCCCTTCCGAAGTTGACGCGTTACCAATGGTACCAAATGCCACTTCATTTCCGTTTACGGAAAAGTGTTTTAAATAATTGAGTTCTTTATTCTGTCTGAATAACTTAGAGGCATAAGCCAAACCTACCAAACGGGCCATTTGGCCGCCTGTTGGTGAAATATCAGAGGAGCAGTTCTTAATTTGCGTTAAATCGTTCCAGCTGCCATCTTCATTTACAGATTTTGTTGCAAAATGACAGTTCATTTGCCTTCCCCCCGAAAATGGATCAGCTCCTTCGGTTGGATTGGCATAAAGCTGCGCAAAAAATTCTTTAATGGTAGAAATCCCTGTGGCAAACGCAAAAGTCTGATCACGGTAATAACCCGAGCGCCAATCACCATTTTTAAATGCCTTGGCCATAGCCAGCTGTGGGACCTCTTTACCATCTCCAAAAATGCCAAATTTAGCCTTGCCTGTTAATACTTCCCTACGGCCTAAAATACTGGCCTGCCTACTTTCGAAGGCAATTTTATAGTCGTTTATAACGATGGATTTAAAATCGTTAAAACTAAGTTCGGAAGCATCAATAGTTTTGGTCATCAATTTTTCATTCGGCATAGTAATCAAAGATTGGTTGCGGCAAATATATGCAAAATTAAAAGCTTGCCTTTATCCTCCATTGTAAAATTATATATGGATTAGCAAAATATATTTGGAATAGTTTTTGTTTTATGGAGAAAACATTAAATTTGTTTTAGAATTTTTAAAAATAAATTACACCCACATAACATGAAAAAGATCTTAGTATTATTCGCTTTTGTTTTAGGTTTGGGCCTTGCAGCAAATGCGCAAACCAAACCTGCAGAATTCAAATTTGAATCAGAAACACACGATTTTGGTAAAATTGTGTTAAACAAACCAGTAACTTACGATTTCAAATACACCAATGTTGGCGAAGCACCTTTAATTATCACCAAGGCTGAAGCAAGTTGTGGATGTACAGTGCCTAAATATACTTCTACCCCGATCAAAAAAGGCGAAACCGGTGTAATTTCAGTTACGTTCAATGCAGCTGCTGGTCCGTCAACTTTTTCTAAAGCCGTAACCATTACATCAAATGCTAAAACGCCAATTAAAGTGCTTTACATTAAAGGTGAAACAGTTGCCGCATCTTCAAAATAATTTTTTAAACGATAATATTTAAAAAGTCCGGATTTTCATCCGGACTTTTTTATTTTTGTGCCATGCCAAAAATTTCACAAAAAGGTGTGCAGATGCCTGCGTCACCAATCAGAAAGTTAACTCCATTTGCAGATCAAGCTAAAAAAGATGGTAAGAAAGTTTTCCATTTAAATATTGGTCAGCCAGATATAGAAACCCCTGAAGGAATGTTAAACGCCATCAAAAACATTGATTTTAATGTTTGGGCCTACACACCATCAGAAGGTACGCTAGCCTACCGTTTAAAACTTACCGAATACTACAATAAATTAGGTTACAATATTACGCCAGAAAATATCCTGGTAACCGTTGGTGGTTCAGAAGCCATCACCATAGCCATGCAAACCTGTGTAAACGAAGGGGATGAAATTATCATTCCAGAACCTTTTTATGCGAATTACAACGGCTTTGCCTGTATGAGCAATGTTGTGGTGAAACCAATCCTTTCTTATATCGAAAATGGTTTTGCATTACCTCCAATTGCCGAATTCGAAAAATTAATTACAGAAAAAACCAAAGCGATTATTATCTGCAACCCTAATAACCCAACCGGTTATTTATATTCTAAAGAAGAATTAGAAGCTTTAAAATCACTCTGTGTGAAATACGATCTGTTTTTGTTCTCTGACGAAGCTTATCGCGAATTCTGTTATGATGGAAGGGAATTTATTTCACCTATGCATTTAGATGGTTTAGATGAAAATGTGGTGATTATGGATACGGTTTCTAAACGTTATAGTGCATGTGGTGCGCGCCTAGGCTGTTTAATTACCAAAAATAAAGAAGTTATTGCGTCAGGATTGAAATTTGCGCAGGCCAGATTAAGCCCTGGTATGGTGGAACAGATTGCTGGTGCAGCGGCTGTAGATACGCCTGACAGTTATTTTGAAAAGGTAAATACTGAATATACTTTACGCAGGGATACGTTGGTCAATCGGTTAAATAGTATCAATGGCGTTTTCTGTCCTAATCCAGGAGGTGCATTTTATGTCGTGGCCAAATTCCCTATTGATGATGCCGATAAATTCTGTCAATGGATTTTAGAAGATTTTAACCATGATAACCAAACGGTAATGATGGCACCTGCCACCGGCTTTTACTCTACTGCTGGTTCCGGTAAAAATGAAGTTCGTATGGCTTACGTATTAAATACCGATGATTTAAATACCGCTATGGACTGTTTAGAGATAGCGTTGAAGCAATATCCTGGAAGAATGGATTAACAATATGATTATTTAAGCCGATTGATTAGTTACTGAGCATTAGCTCATTTATACAATTAATCGGCTTAAACAGTTAATAAAAAGTGTCGAAAAATACATTTTAGCATTTAAACATCCAATCTTAAAATATTTCTTTGAACTACTTACCAATAGTAGTTTGTTTAACCTGAACCTACCCTTACCAAAACAATAAGCGAAATGCAGTGATTTTTAAATCATGACTGCATTTAATATTGAAATTAACCATGACGATCAGGTACTAACACTGACGATTACCCAAAGGATGATTATGTTAGCATCGTTTACTTAGCGGAGACTTTACGCGTTTTAAGAAAACAGGGATCTGATTGGATCTTAATGAAAGCAGAAGAGATCGATCCTGAAACGCGAGCTGATCATAAACTGACTGGAAATGGTCATCATATTTCATTAGGCGTAGTGAGATAAATCAGATATCGGGCGCAATAAAAAATCATCTACAATCATAAATCAGTGGATAACTACCCGATTTAAAAATTCCGAAAGCGTTGTTCATTTTCCTTACCGTCTTGCTTTAAATGCGTATCTAACTTTTAACATCAACAAAACCTGCCTATAATTGCCCACAACCGTTAAAATTTAGTTTCACCACGTTAACGCTGCGTTTTACCAAGTTAATTTGAACAATGAAAATAAAAGTGCTAAAATTAAGCAACTGGCTGTTAAGCAAATGATGTATGAAATTATAAGCTTCAGGGAATTGATTTTAGATGCGATTAAAATTGGAACGGCGTATCAATGCCCTAACAAAGCATTGCAAGACAAAATTTTAAAGGAAAGCAAACGGATAACTAATTCCATTTTGCATCATGTTGCGCAAGTTGAGCCCGACAAATCAAAAACATATGTTAGGCAACATCAAAGAGGGTTGATGCAATTAATAAATGAGTTAGAAACTGTGATAACTGATGGTGAGCCTTATGCTGATCAAGCACAGAGAAATGAGGAGATTAGTAGCATAGTCAACTTACTCCATCAGATGGTTTTGGACCTTCAGCAACATTTACCTTATTATTTTGACTTTGATTGCCCCGTTTCAGCATTTTGCCAAAAACAACTCTTTTTAGATATTGCAGCGAATTCCAGCCAGGTGCTAAAAAAAGTTGAAGAATTGCAGGCGGATCATGAAACCATTACCTTATTTAAGCAGATGTTCGAAAACTTGAATAATCATCCAGGCCGTTTTACTTTTGAACAGGCCGGGTATCTGTACGACTTTTTCGAATCCCTGAAAATGGCATTAGATAATTTTTTGCTGCCTTTAGATCTATCCCAGATTATTCTTTTACTCGTATCGTTAAATTTTAATCATCCCTCTTTTTATCATGCCTGCTGTCAGCACCTTAATCTTGAACTTCAGAACTGCGAAAATATTAGCGAGCAATATAGATTAATCCATTTCTTTAAAAAACTGATCGGGCAGGTTTTTAAAACCATCAGCACACCTTACAATAGAAATTTGCCAGATATTGATGAAGCCATATTGAGATATATTGAAAACGAAATCAGTTACCTCCGATCAATAGATACCATCGCCGAAGACCTGAGTCGCGGTGGGATTTTAGAAAGCAACTTTAAAGTAACCTTTACCGTTAGGCAGCTTGCCCTGTTTGTCAATCTACAGGTTGAGGCAGGCATTATTACAACACAGAGTCCGAAGCTGCTGCATCAATACATCACGAAACACTATAGCACATCCGAAAAAGACATCATATCAGAAAAAAGCTTTAAAAATGCATACTATGGTAATGTTGAGAAAGATATTCAAAAAGTAATCGAAAAAATCGCGACCATGTTAAGCATTGCCCAGCTCAAATGCTAGCCGAGCAGATTTAATAATTCTTTTCTATATAAGAAATCTACAAATTCAAGATACCAGTGTTCTGAATAATCCTCAAGCGTAGATAACTCTCTTTGTTTTGCTCCAATGATATCCTGAAGGGTAAAAAAGCCCATTAATTTGCTTCTAAGCTTAAAATTCTCGGATAGCGGAAGTTCTGCAATAGGCAGGTTGAGGAGAAAATAATTCGACTGGGAGGAACTGTCCATAAAAAGCGTGGGTTAACCCGATATCTGCTTTAGAGGCACCGCAAAATGCCTAGACACAAGATAAACAGGCACCCACGCGTAGCGTAGGCAACCATCTATTTTATCCTGTGTCTTTTTGAAGTTTTGCGGTTTTCTAAAACAGTAAAATAGCTATTGCTACAATATCAATATATAATTAATTTTTATTTCATGGCTCAAATATAACAGATCTGCGCCTTTTATTTTCTTAAAACAAAAAAATAACGGGGTTGCCGGGGGTTGCTGCAACAGCAACTTGACAAACTTTAAAATATGCATTTCTTTACCCTTAAAAACAGGTTATGGAAAAAGAACAATACCTCACCAAATTATCCTCCTATCAAAAACTTTCGGTCGGCTTAAGGGCTTACCTTAACTACTCGATGTATCAGACAGATTTCAATAGAATGGAAAAAATTTCATCCAGCAGTATAGCACTTGGCCGTTTTTGTTACCTGGCAAAAGGCGGTGGAAGAATATTTATTTATGACATTGAAAATGAGCAGGAGATTACCGTTATGTTCTTCCAATCACAAGATATGTTGCCAGATTTTAAATCCATCTCTAAGTATATGCCAGGGCAGCTTTTTATACAATTTTTAGAAGACTCAGCTGTCTTAAGCATCCCCTTAAAACACAATGATAACATACACAAACTCTTCCATGAATCTGCCAATTTGTATGACGAAATAGATGCGGAATTACTGGCAAAATTGATCATGATAACAATTGGCTTAAAAACGCAAAATGCTAACCAAAGGCTAAGTAAACTTCTTGAATCTATTCCGACAGTTTTTAGCCAGACTGCAGTCAAAGATGTAGCATCATACCTTGGCATTCATAGCAGTACTTTGAGTGCTATGAGAAATAGAAATAAATAGTACGCCCCATAATTTATTTGCCAACTGCTCAATTACACCATTATAACCCGCGTAGCTGGCATCACTTTACTTCAAGATTCATGTTTTTCCCATTTAGCTGTGAGGTGGTTTAGCAGATAATAATCCAATTTCGAAATAGCAAAGAAAAATTGGATATGAAAACATCGCTAGTACAGGTTATTTCTGCAGCATTCATTTTACTCTGGATATATACCGCGGGGAGCAAATTGGTTGACTTTCAAGCTTACAAACAAGAGATGAGCCTGCAAGTTTTCAGTCCAGGTGTAACACTCGTGCTATTATATGCAATACCACTGTTGGAAATCCTTGCCGCAATACTGCTATTGGTTAAAAAAACAAATAAGGCAGGCATGATTTTGTCGCTCTTACTCATGCTGGTTTTTACGGCATATATTATACTCATCATTTCAGGATATTTCCCTAAAAAACCATGCAGTTGTGGTGGCATAATTAAAGCCATGGGCTGGAAAGCTCACCTCATTTTCAATATTTTTTTTATTAGCGCCTCAATTCTCTCACTATTTATTACACTAAAGCCGGAGGTAAGTGACAACGATTAAAAGCTCTACAATGGTCCTGGCCGAACCAACAGATCAAAAACTACAAGCTGTATTGATGGCCAAAAAAAATCAAACAGCCGGGCTAGCTGCTTAAGCCCTATTTGATAAGCAGGATATCAAACTTAAAAACCATGTTAAAAAAAATCAATTTAGGCCTTGTAGCCCTCGTATTGGGGTTCGGCCTTATCGCAACACAAAGTGCTTTTACTACCACCAGAGCAACTACTTTCTGGGCTTACCAGCCAAATCCAGACAATAATTTGAGAGACCATACAAAGTATGTACATACCTCAATGCCTTCAGCAAAGTGTACTGAAGATAATGAGCCGTTACCATGTGTTATCGAAGTTCCGGAAACAGTTGTTACCCAATCAGATCTTCAAGATTTTTTTGTAGGTAAAACCAATAGCGATATAATTGCGTTATCGAATCAACGTACACCAGAACAATAGTCTTAAAATTAGTGGGGGAAAATTCCCCCACTAATTTTATCTAGGATTTTGCTCAATACCACTTATTGCAATCACATCTTGCGGAATTTCAAGGGCATACCTTTCATCATTGGGTTTAAGTTCATAGTTAATTCCATTAGCCGTTCTTTTTAACGTAATATTTGCGCCTTCAAGATTAAACCGTTTTAAATCAGTCCAGCGCAGGCCCCTCATCACAAGTTCCTTTCTTCGCTCTTTTAAAATCACGCCTAAAATATCCAATGAATTTACTGTGTAAGGAATGTAGGCACCACTTTTGAAACGTTTGATCAATAGGGTATTCAGATCATCTACCGCAATTTGTAAATTTCCCAAACGGGCATTACATTCCGCCCGGATGAGGTATTGCTCATCAACGGTAATACCTGGGAATACACCCTGCCCAGCCCGGTAACTCCCTCTCCAACCATAGGTTCCATTATTGTTATTTTTAAAATAAAGTACTTTCCTCAGGTCGTTATCGGTATATTGGCTAATAAGTTCAGGAATAATCTTTGCTCTTGAATTATTCAAAATCTGCGGGATAGAAGCAGCAGATTCATAAATAACCTCGGCATTGAACCTGGCAAAAGGAAATGTAGGCGTAGTACTGATCAGGTTATAATCCAATAAAACAGCTTTAATCTTAAGACATGAATCTGCGTATAAGGCTGCATTTCTATACTCTCTCATACTAAGGTAAACACGGGCCAGAAGGCCAAACGATGCCTGCTTACCAGGGCGGAGCGGATGTACCGATACATTTGGCAGCAAGCGTTTAGCTTCAAAAAGATCAGCAAGCACATAATTGTAGCCCTTGGCTACCGATGATCTGACTGAAGTTTTATTAAAATCAGTAGATTCTCTTATTACCGGGCCTAAATCGGTCTCTGCTGTACTGCTATTATAACCTACAGACCAAAGTTGTAACACATTGTAGTAAGCACGTGCGCGATTAAAATATGCCTGCCCCTTTATATTATCATATTGGCCAGCATTTGAAGAAGTCCGCTCGATTTTCTCCAGATTCTCCAGAACAGTGTTAGCGGTATAAATTAATCTGTACAAGTATTCCCAGTCATTGGGAAAGTTTTCACTCGTAAATAAATTGTCCTTTTCCCATGTGTACAATCTTTTATTCTGCTCAATTGATAAACTATTCAAGTCTGCATCAGTAACAAAATAGTCATCAGCACTAACTTCAGCAGCGCCCGGATCTACCGCATTGTTTAAATTTTCGTTATTCAGCAGTGCCTGCAGATCGTCCAGTCGTTCTGGTACGGCCAACTTCATATCAGATTTTTCATCCAAAAACTTTTTACAGCCAAGTAATGACATCGTCAACACAATAGCTACTAGATATAATATTTTCATAAAATTCATTTAAGATTAAAAGCTCGTCCGAAGGCCAATTGCAAATGTTTTAGGAGGTACCAGACCAGTTAGACCGATTTCATAGTCAGGATCTAAACCCTGCCTGTTTGCCGCCCATATCAGGCCTAAATTCGAAACGGTAGCATAAACCGTAAAACTTCTGAATACCTTTGAACGGATTTTCGGACTATAACCCAGATTGATATATTGTAAGCGGATATGATCACCTTTTGTGATCAGTACCTCTGACCCCCTGTAGAAATTATCTCTGGCACTAACGGTGGGGTATATCTGGGAAGGAACGTCTGTGTTGCGTTCATCTCCTGGTTGTTTCCAACGCGATTCATAATCTGCATGGCCCAGTCCCGCAATATTCAGATTAGCATACTGAATGGAATTTCTTCTAAAAAAATAACCAAGCTTAAAACTAAACTGAACATTAAGTTCGAGGTTACCATAGTGAAAACCGTTGCCTAAGCCACCAAATATCCTGGGTACAGCAGAACCATAATAAACCAGGTCTGAAAGCTGTGTACCCTGCCCTGTAATCAGGTTATAATCCTTACTCGTGTTCCCATTGAGGTAACCGATGGGATCGCCGTTAGCTGGATCCAAGCCGCCCCACTTGTAACCATACATCGAGTAAACCGGACTTCCAATTACGCCAGAGATTGAAGGTCCCCCTGCAATGCCTAAAAAATTGCTCCCCTGGTAATTTGACAATAAATATTTATCAACCTTATCCCTGTAACCGCTTATATTAAAACTGCTTTTCCAGATTAGCCTGCCTTCGGTATTGATGGAGTTAAGCTGAATCTCCCAGCCATTCCCGCTCATCTCAGCCACGTTTTTTACAATAGATTGTCCTACACCACCCGAATAATCTAAGCTCGCAACACCAAATAAATCTCTTCCCTTCTTATGGAAATACTCCAATGAACCCGACAAGTGGTCGTTCCACATCGAAAAATCCACACCCAGATTTGTCATTGCGGAAGTTTCCCATTTTAATGACGGATTTGAATAGGTATTGAACCTGGCATATGGTAGTCCGGTATTGGAAGAATTTCCTACGTAAACGATAGTTGAAATTGAGGTCATGGCAGGATCAATGTTACCGGTAAGCCCATAAGTTGCCCTGATCTTTAGCGAACTGAAAAAGTCTTTGTTAAAAAAATGCTCATTTGACAGGTTCCATAGTAACCCTGCTGACCAAAGTAAATTCCATTTATCATTGGTGTTAACCCCAAAAAGATTTGAGGCATCCCTTCTGCCGCTCATGGTAACGGTATATCTGGATTTATAGGAATAAGATAGATTTGAAAAAACGGAAACAAATCTTGTGTTTGTGGCTATTATTCCATTTCTGTCTGGTATAAACGAATTATTTCCGGTGGTAAGCGAGGGATATGCAGTTGTATAATCAACTACTCCGGCAGAAATAATATCATCCCTAAAGCCATACAACCTGGAAGACAGCCCATTAACCGACGCCCCCCTTGTTTCTGCACCAATAAATCCTGCTATAACATGAACCGGTGTATTTAAGCCATAGTTAAGCTGCCCCCGCATATTATGTACCTGTAAAGAATTGAAAGCATTATCCAGAATTCCTCCCTTCGGTATCTTATAACTTAAAGTGTTGTTTGCATATTGAGCGAAATCATTAACTAGGTTCCGTGCAAAATAACTTTGCTCATCGCTAAGCACCGGATTTTTACGCTCCTGGTTTTCATATTGGTATTTTAATGTAACAGAAAATCCATAAGGTAATTTTTGTATTAAAGCGGCGTCAAGAAGCAGGTCTCCTATCTTAGTTTGGTTGTTAACATGCTGATAATCGGTCAAAGGATAATATTTCCAATCGCCCAAACGGCCACCTGCCAATCCACTCAGATACGATGCACGCCTATCCTTTGGAATAGCAAGGGCGTTGCCACCGGCATCCGCGAATTCTGCATAAGGATAGAGATTTCCTGATACAGAACTGATGCTGCCATAATCTGGCTTTCCTGTACGCGCAGTGCTATTGGTATAATAAAATCCGGTGCTAAGCTCGAGGCTTTTATAGGGCTTGTAAGTCATGCTCATTTTTGAATTCAACTTCCTGAAAACAGCATCTGTTACCGATCTGTTATCATCAATGGCAACGGACGAGTACCATTTAAATGATTCCTGCCCACCGGAGATATTAACAGAAGCCTGATTATTTAACCCTGCTGAATAAAAATACTGCTTATACTGGTCCCTTACATCCAACGATTTTAACCGGTCAATCTCTGCCTGTGCGGCATCATTCGATACCATTCCATTCTCTTTTTTCAGCAACAGTTCTACAATGGGGCTTAAGGCCGGCTGTTGAGCATTATTGATTTGAGATTGATAAAAACCTTTTGAAAAAAGAAAGATTTCGTTATCAATATAATCAGTCGAAGTGATCTGCTTTAACCTGGAAAAGTCAGGGCTTTGGACGACATTGGTATTGATATTTGCATCGATCTTGATTTTCGAATTAAATCGCCCATTTTTTGATGTGATAACCACCACTCCGTTTCCAGCACGTGCGCCCCATATACTTGAAGCAGCTGCATCTTTCAAAATTGTGATACTTTCCACATCGTTAGGGTTTATATTGTTGATATCGCCCTCATAAGGAAAATTATCAAGTACAATCAGTGGCGCTTTGGGCCCCTGTATCGAACTTAATCCACGGATCATCAGCCTTCCACCGCTGTTGGTAGACCGGTCAACGATCAGACCTGATGAAACTGCCTCTAATCTGGAGATAATGTTAGGCCCCACCTGTTGCGACAATAGTTTATTGTCTAAATTGGTAAATGAGCCCGTAGACCGTTCCTTCGGCAAGGTCTGGTAACCTGTATGTACCTGTACCTCGTCCAGCAGCCTTACCACAGGCTGTAAGTAAATGATCAGATCAGCTTTTAAGGGCAAATTTAGCTTAACTAAAGTTTTTTCATAACCCATGCGGCTTACTTCAATGGTGTATTCTCCGGTATATTTCGGAATTAAAACCTTACCCGTGCTATCACTAAGGAAAGTTTTGTTAATTGTTGTAAATTTTAAGATCGCTCCTTCCGACGGTGTTTTTGTTTCTGCATTAAGAACCATTATGACAGCTAATTTCTCTTGGGCAGCTGTGCTTAATGCAATGAGGAAAGCAGTTAAAAATAAGATGTATCTCATATTAGTTTGTTTTATCGGTTTTACTAACTACAAGCATTTCCAATTCCTGATGATCGACTACCAGCGATAAACCATAGGGATTTAGCAATGCATTTAATCCTACCATATCCTTTACGGCTGAAAGCTCCAGATCAATTAAAAAATCGAGATGAGTATCATTCAAAACCGGATATTTAACAAAGGCACAGTCTTGAATATTATTTATCAGGTTGGCTATGGGTTGGTTGATAAATTTCGATCCTTTGTGAAAACCCAAATTAGCGGGTCGTCCACCCTGTGTTTTCAGTTCACGAGTGGCCTTTGATGGTAAATACTTTAACTTATACACTGCGGTGTTGATTACTTTTACTGCGGCCGAGTATCCCGAATTTTCGTTCAGGTACTTCATCGTCAGTTTTTTTAATGAAGCAGATTTTTCCTTTGGTGCCCATAAGTCTACAGTCCAAAGATCTTCTGGCTTTAAAGACGGATTATTAAAGCCATCCACATCATCAAAATCAAGTTTAAACCGCTGATCAGAAAACCACGGGAATTCTCCCATTGCCAGCACAGTGTAAGTCCAACGTAGTGGATGATTAAAAATGATCATTCCAGTGTTCGATCCATTGGAACGGACCGTTGAACTTGAAATACCTGGTATTCTACCTTTAATTAATAAGTTAAATGATTGCATTCCCGTAGGGTTCTGGTTCATCATCAAAACCGTATTCGGGTAGATGTAATCTAAGGGAGATAAACTTAAATTTCCAGATAGGGCTGCCTTAATATTTGCTTCAGATAGCGCATTACCCTCGGTGGTATTCTTCACTATGCCACGGTTATCGATCCAAACCAGATGTGGAATCTTATTGTGCAGAAAAAATTGATTTAACTCTTTATCATCTACAATTGAAGTAAAATCCCTGCCAACGGGATTTCTTTCTGAAGAATAAAATGTCGAAATCAGTTTCTCGTTATCAGTAGTTACGCTTACGATATTAACTTCGCTGCTGAACAACCTGGAAAGCCTTTCTTGTTCTGGCATCCCTTTAATACATGGAATACAGAAGGTAGCCCAAAAATCTATAATCAGGAGCTTGCCCCTAAACTGTTCCATACTCCGCTGCACTACCTTACCACCTACCATAAATTTTCTGGGTGTAGTCCAAAAAGCATCTGGTACCCTATCGCCCACTTGCAAAGCCTTAACAGGCGATTGGGCATATAAAAAAAGAGAAAAAACAAGCATCATGCCCGTTGTAATAATTAGTTTCATAAAGTTGAGTTAATAAGCTTAATCGGAATTTTAAAAGCTTTAGGCAGTTTTAAAGCTGCACTAAAGCTTGCCGTACCTGCTTTGCGGATCAGGAGTACCGGCATCAGATAATTTGTTAATCCGCTTAACATTTTAAGGATAAAAATGCTATACCGAAATCGTTGCTAATAGTTTTGTATTGGTTAGTTGAAATGTAAATAAGAAAGTCCTGCCATTAGGTTCCATTGTCAAGAACCAATTGTTGTAAAACAATAAAAGCAGGACCACAATTTTGTTTGGTGTAGGCTTTATCGCACGCAGCAATGAAGCCAAAACCACCTAATTTTCCCTAAGCACTTCGCATTGATCAGCTTTATAAAAAACAAATGGAATGTCTCTATCTCTAAAAGTGCAACCTTTATGATGATATCCCATCTTAAACCTATATGATTTATAAGTGAAAGTGGAACACTCAAAATCCGATGCATTATCACGCTTGTGATGCGTAACCTTCGAACCAACAGTGTTTGAATTTTCATTTTGTTCAAAAGCATACCATATCGCCAATGGGCTGTACAACAAAGCCCAGCAAAAGAAAAAAAGCGGCAAATAAGCGTTGTTGAACTTCATTATTTGATTGGTGTGACCCGTTAATTTGAACTTTAAAAATTCGGTTTAATAGGAAAGAGCAAGGATTAAGCGAAAATTTAGACATAACAATCCCATTGCAGCATAAACCACTTATTGTTTATAAGAGATGCTATTAAAACCCAGTTTTATCAGCACATCAAATAATCTCTGCAAAGAGGAATAAGGCAGGCCATCATCATTAAAAAACCTAAATTTTCATTAACCTTTAAGGCTAGCCTGCCTTATCAAAAAATCATTCGGGATTTTTAGGTTTCAAGGCATACAGCCTATCGAATGGACAACTTAACAGAGACTGGTATAGAAATATTTGAAAAAGGCGAGTAAATAAAATAGCGTATTGGAAAACACTTACTTTTGGAAGTATCTGCTCGTTTATCCTATCGATTTTTTGCTTGCCCATAACCATATGTTATGAGTCTTGCCGGAGAGAAGAAAAGTGGGCTTCCCAAACCATAACCTCATATTGGTTCTCACGCCTTACGTTGAAATGGAATTACAGCAGAAGCCCACTCTTATTTTGGAAAGCTAAAGATAGCAATTCCGCTATAAGAAATGGGGTAAAATCTGCTGTCTTGCTTCAACGGCGTGAGATTTGAGGTTGCAAGACTCTTAATTTTACCTTTTTATTGGTTTTTATTTTTTCGTTACGTAAATGTAAACAATAAAAAGACAAATGTCAAGTAATTGCATGACGTTTTTAAATAAAATATAAATGACATTGCCAATTGTATTTTTATCAGCAATGAAATGATCAGTGAGAAAGAAAAAAAGATTCTGAAAAGCTTTGGCGACCATTTAAAATCCTTAAAAGAAAAACAGGAACTTTCTTATCGCGAATTTTATAAAAGAAGCGGGGTTAACACCGGAGATATCATCAAATATGAAAACGGAGAAACCAGCCCAAATTTTATTACCATCATGAGACTAGCTATCGGTTTAAAAGTTCATCCAACAGTACTTCTTGATTTTGACTTTGGAGTAGATTTTAGTGCTGGATTGGAATAAAACAATAAATCCAGTCGAATAGCCAATATAAAGTCTTTTTGTCCTTTGCTATTCTTTATAATAATCATAAAACTTCCGCTTCACCCTCATTATATAGATAAATACCATTCTATGCTGATAAGGTAACGCGAGATTGACGTCCGTATCTTTTTTTAATAAGTATTCAAAAACAAACAATTAAATCCAGGTCTTTAGTAGCGTTTGTACATCCATCTTCGTATAAGCTGTAAATTAAAGATTTATGAAAAAAATATTACTTCTTTTAGCAATTGTAACCATCAATATAATGTATCCTGCAAAAAATCAGATCATACTAATGACGGACCTGGTGAAGTTTACGGCAAATGGAAACTGACCGAAACGTTTTTTGATATTGGTAATGGACAGGGTAAGTACACAAAAGTTACCGGCGAAGCCAAATATCTTCAGGTAGAAAAATCAGGCAATCAGGCTGGGAAATTTCAAGGAGATGCTATGCCAAATTTACTTTCATTTAAAATTTTGGATAGTGTAAGAATGGACGTGTACAGTAGCAACTATCAAATGCCGATAGTTTACCATTATAAGGTTTCGGCAAAATCGCTGGAACTTAACCCACCCTGTATTGAGGGTTGTGGGTATAGGTTTTTAAGAAAATGATAATTCCTTTGCGGTAGTTATTGAAAGTAATTTCACTAAACCTGAAAGAAAAACTTTTTCTCTAATTCGGCCACTTTGCGATTTAATGTGGCTTCTATATCTATTCTTTAAGAATATTACTCCTATTTTCACCACCCTGAACCGAGCCTTTGCGAGCTCACCAAAGGTAATTCATTTCAGGGTCTTGGCAGCAGAAATAATGCTGACCACGAAGTAGGTACAAGGCAATTGAAAACATCATATCTACTTGTAAAATAAATTCAGCATACGATCTCGAGAGATAAAGCGGGTTTAAATACTCACTATGATTCAAAATTAACCGAACTTAGGCTTTCAAGTCTGCAGAACAAAAATTTTGTTAAACAGTTAAACTATCCCAAATTACCTGATAAACATCTGGCGCCTGCAATTTTTTATCAATTGCTTTTGAAGTAACCAGAACAGGCTTATATTGGTCGGCTATATTAATGCCGCCATGCGATCCTTTAACCAGAGTAGCATCAAGTGGAATCACATCCATCACATAACGGAATCCTGCTTTTTTCCTCAAAAGTTTATACCCAGCCCTCAGTTTTGAGGTCATAAACATTTCTACCGGATCGTATCCGGGTTTTTTATGGATATCCACCACCCTGGCGTAATCTGGTGCCTTAGCATCATCTAACCAGAAGTAATAGGTAAACCAGCTGTTTTCTTTTGCATCCAGTACCAGATCACCCGAACGTTTATGGTTAATATGGTATTGTTCCTGTGCTGCTTTATCAAGTATCAAATCAATACCAGGTACATTTTTTAACAATGCTTTAACCTGTTCCGTTACACTTTTATCATTGATATAAACATGCGCAACCTGGTGATCGGCCACTACAAAGGCTTTCGAAGCACCCGCGTCAAGCAACTCTAATCCTCTTTCTTCGCGGATCTGGATCAGGCCGTTCTCTCTGAACAAACGGTTCAAATGAATTGGCTGATTTACTGGTGCAATACCATATTCGGAAAGTAAAATAATGCGCGCTCCCCTACTTTCATAAAAATGCACGAGTTCTTCCACCACCTGATCAATTTCACTTAGCTCAGCACTAATTTTATCGAGCTCAGGACCAAACTTTTGCAAACAGTAATCTAAATGGGGTAAATAAATTAAGGTAAGCGTCGGATTGTGAAGCTTTTCGGTTTCCATCGAGGCATCGGCAATCCATCTTGTTGATTTAATATTTGCACCAGGTCCCCAAAACTGAAACAAAGGGAACTGCCCAAGCTTAGCCTGCAAATGGTCGCGAAGTTCAGCCGGTTGTGAGTAACAATCGGGCAATTTACGGCCATCAGCAAGGTAATTAGGCCGAGGCGTTACCGAAAAATCGGCTGTTGAATACATATTATACCACCAGAACATATTGGCACAGGTAAAATCAGGATCTTCTTTTTTAGCCTGATCCCATATTTTGTCAGCATCAACCAGTTTGTTAGATTGTTTCCAGAATTTGATCTCCGCATCTTCATGGTCGTACCAGCCGTTACCCACAATACCATTTTCTGAAGGGAATTTGCCCGTCAGATAGCTTGATTGCACAGCTGTAGTAACTGCAGGCAATAAAGGTTCAATAGTGGTGAGATGGTGCTCAGCTATATACTTCTGAAGAAAAGGTGTATATTTTCCTATCACAGCATTAGATAAGGCTACAATATCGATAACAACGGTTTTATGCATATGCTTAACTTATAATAAATTTTTAACCCAGGCCAGTTCCCTGATAATGGAATTGTTTAAGGGTGCTTTTAAAGCAATTGGTAAAACTTCCCAGGTATAGGTTTCTACTTCTAAATGGGTAGTGAACGGATTACTTTTTTGCAGTTTTAACACTTCCATAATATCCGATTGTGTAGATTGAATCAGGCCCATATCTTCCACAAAAATAGGCACATGAAAATGCGCTCTCCATTCCTCTACTCCAGGATTTTCACTTTCTGCCAATGCTTCTTTTAGGTCAGGATAACGGATTAAACTCCCATCGCTTTTTCTGGCAATTACCTGGTGGAGATAAGTTGGTTCATCAAAACGGCCAAGCTGATCCAATACCGCACTTCTTTCTACATCAGAAGATGGTAATTTAGCTTTCAGCGCCGCACTAATCTGGATTTTGCCAATTTTAATACCTTTTTCCTGCAATTCATTAATGATGGCTGTATGTGGTTCATAACCGATGGCGAAATGACAAACATCGTAACATAAACGGACATGGTTTTTGATCAGGTTTTCATTATTTCCGGCAGGTAAAAGCACATTTTCATACCAGTCAATAAATTCCGTCCCAGATTCAAGAAAACCATCCGGTTCAGGTTCGATATCCAAATGGATGACCTTGCCACGTTGGCTATAAATGTGATGTAAACCCTCGGCCACTTTTATTATATTAACCGTTGCGCTGGTTGTAGCATCTCTTTTGGCTTCATCACTATTAAACCAGGGTTTATAACTCAATGGCGAAGTTGAAATGCCACCTTCCATATCTTCAGGAAGCAGTTTTGAAAGGATTTCGGCCAGACGCAATGTATATTCAACGCGTTCTACCGTTGTCCAATCAGGTGCATGTACCTGATCTTTGACCCTCGTATGGTGAAAGCCGCCATAAGGAAATCCGTTCATGGTAAAAACATAGCCATCTTCCTGTGTAAGCCATTGCTTAAACACTTCAAGATGATTTTCCTGCAACAGTTCAATGCTCGCCAGGTTGGAAAGGCGTAAACCGATACCCATTGGTGCATCTGGCGATAATTGTGCCTTTAATATTGGAAAACTAGATTTTAACACGTCGAAATGTGCCGTCCAGTCTTCGCCCGCATAAATATTGGTACAGAAAGTTAAATGCCCGGAATTTAATTTCATAGCTTAATGTTGAGTAATAGCCACCTGTTGATTTAAAATTTCTGCAGCCTGTTTCAAAATGTCGGTATCTATTTCATGAACTTCCTCCCCACTGCCTAAACCGGTAAGTAAAGTAATGGTGAGTTGACCGCCAAGGTGCTCGCGGAATTCCTCCAATCCCTCCAAAATCGGACTATTTCCTTCTGTAACCTGTAATAATGGGTGTGTAAGTTCAAAACCAAGTTGCTGAATCAGGTTGATCACCCGTTGTGCATCATCAGCGCTGATCCTGCCTGATAAATGGGAATATATCGTATCTAAAGCAATACCCATGGCCACAGCCTCCCCATGTCTTACTTCAAAATTGGTGAGGTATTCTAATTTATGCGCACTCCAATGGCCAAAATCCAATGGCCGGGCAGAACCGTTCTCAAAAGGATCGGCACTGCGAATATGCTCCATATGGAGTTTTGCACACTTCCAGATCTGGTAATTCATGGCTGTAGTATCGCGATTTGCAAGGGCAGCCGCATTTGCTTCCAGCCATTCAAAAAATTCAGCATCTTTAATCAGCGCTACTTTAATCGCTTCAGCAATACCTGAACGCCAATCGCGATCGGATAAAGTGCTTAAAAATACGTCATCGTTAAAAACGGCAACGGGTGGTGAAAAGGTCCCTAAAAAGTTCTTCTTATTAAAATAATTGATCCCGTTTTTAACTCCAACACCCGAATCATTCTGTGATAGCACGGTACTCGGTATCCTGATGTGTTTAATGCCGCGGTGTGCAACCGTAGCCGCGTAACCCACCATATCAAGCACCGCCCCGCCACCAATTGCAGCCACGAATGAATGCCTGTCTATACCATGAACATTAATCGCTTCCAGTACCTGATCAAAATATTTTGTATTGTTTTTCACCTGTTCTCCACCTGGGATGACCAGAATATCGTGAACCAGCTGCGTTTTATTATGCTTTGAAAAATAGGCTTTAATTTCCGCTGTAAGTTCTTGGTGTGCATTGGCTACGCCTTCATCAACTACAAATAAAATTTTCTTAACGGCGACAGCCGGATTGAGGTTAACCAAAAAACTGTTCAACAACTCGTTTCCAGGCAAAAAAAGCGAAGAAGTAAAGAAAACGTTATAATGATATTGTACAGTAAAGGATTGATGTAAATGTTCCATAACAATTGATAAGGTGTTTGACGGTTAAGTAACTGCGAATAATTTAGAGAGCCACATGGATAATGGCAATAAAGCTGCTATGATAAAAGCCAGCCCCAAGGCGTCGAACGTTACCGCCCACGCAGCGTCCATCAAAATAAGCGAAATTACGCCGGCTTTTACAGCCCCGCCAATATTTTTCCCGATAGGCACCCTTATGGCTTTTAAAAGTGGCCTGAAAATCATAATGGTAAAAGGAATCAGAAACAATAGTGACCATAGTAACCTATCGTTTACAAAAGCAAAATAAGCAATAGCGCCGATCACTATAGCATACAGAAAGGCAGCCAGATACAGGTTTTTAGCATGGCCGCCATGAACTTCACCACGGCTGGTCATGGTAATGGAAAAAATATAAACGACGGGGATAATGGCCAGGTAATAATGACTCCATAGCATCTCAGGCAAAATACTTATACCCAATAACAGGTTAAAACCGCGGCATAAACCCATATTCAACGGCCCTAAAAAAGAATGGTGTTTGCCAATCTTGTTGTAAAGTAAAGCAAATAGGGCTACCAATAATGCAAATAATCCTGAAGTAAGACTATTTAAAGTAGCTAAAGCAATTCCCGCAAAAAGCAATATACTTCCTAATATGGTTGCATGCTGCAAACTGATCATGCCACTTGGAATGGCCCGTTCCGGACGTTCGATTTTATCCAGATCGGCATCAAAAACGTCGTTAAAAACAATACCTCCACCATATAAACAGGCTGTTGATGCAGCCAATAATATAATAGACAACCATGGAATGGAAGCACCAGTACTCAAAACGCCGGAAATGGCAATCCCCGCCAGTATATCGGCAACAGAGGTAACGATATTGGCTGGGCGCATCATGCGCAGATAGACAAAGATTTTTTTCAATATTTTAACTTATAATAATAGAAGATTTGTCTGTTCTGGGCTGTTGTCCGCCACGTAAAATGGTATTGCCTTCAAATTTCTCGGTAAGGTCTATCTGTGCATTAAAATCCGCTTCATCCAGTTGTCCGCTCTGCGCAAAAGCCTTTATTGCATTACTGTAAGTAACCAACTTGATATCCTGATCGCTTATACCACGCATTTTCATCAGCGCAGCAGTTTTAGGCACCGCCAATGGATCGCTAATGCCCCAATCGGCGGCAGAATTTACCATAATACGTTCGGCACCATATTGTTTTACAATTTCTACCATACGCTCATTTCCCATTTTGGTAAACGGATAAATGGTAAAAGCCGCCCAAAAGCCTCTATCCAGCACTTCTTTTACTGTTTCTTCATTGTTGTGATCGATAATAATACGGTAAGGATCAAGGCCATGCTCCAAAGCAATATCCATACTGCGCTGGGTGCCCTTCTTCTTGTCGCGGTGTGGTGTATGTACCTGTACAGGCAATCCTGCATCTTTAGCAAGCTCCAGCTGCAAACGGTAATATTTTTCTTCCGCAGCGGTCTGATCGTCGAAGCCGATCTCTCCAATGCCAACCACACCTTCCTTATAAATAAACAAAGGCAGGATTTCCATCACCTGTTCGGCCAGGCTTTCGTTATTGGCCTCTCTTGAGTTAAGACCAATGGTGCAATAATGTTTAATGCCAAATTGAGAAGAACGGAAACGCTCCCAACCAATCAGGCTGCTGTAATAATCCCTAAAACTATCCAACCCGGTGCGGGGCTGCCCCAGCCAAAATGCGGGTTCTATTAAAGCAACCACACCTGCATCGGCCATGGCCTGGTAATCGTCTGTTGTTCTCGAAGTCATGTGCACATGCGGGTCGAAAAACTTCATTCCTTTTACCGCACTGATGTCGAAAGCTTCAGGGGCTCCCATCATGGCTTTATCTCTTTCTATTGAACTGCTACAACACATATCTTGATCTTAGATTTTTATAAGTTAAAATGAATTCCAGTTTAAGCTTCCATTAGCCAGGGCCAATTTCAGTTCCGGAAAGGTATTGACATAATCTTTGGCAGGCTGGTAATCAGACTGCGAAACCGCTAAGGCAATGGCGCGTTGTTCCGCCTGGTTGTAATGTCCCAAGCCGATTCTAAGGGTTTCGAAAATTTCTGCATTGATAAATTTACCCACCAGGCGCCACAGCTGGGGATGTACTTCCCTACCGGCAGCCCAGCGTTCCTGAGCATAATCTACCAGCGTTAAAGCAAGCTTTAAATTGGCACGTAAATCCAAACCTACAATCAGGTTGATATTTTTCTCTGTAAAAAAAGCTTTTAACACCAGCTGGTTCCATGCGGCTTCGTCCAGGTTGGTTGCCGGATAAGGATTATTTTCCATAATGGCTTCGAGTACAGAACCAATATTGCTCCTGATCCCTTCGGCACAGCGCTTTACCCAAATTTCGGGATGAGGCAAAAACGGGAGCGCTGAGTATAAAGCTACAGCTTCGTTCACCTCTGCCGCCAAAAATAACCGGTTGATAGTCGAAAATAAAAGTTCTTTATCGTTCAGGTTCAAACCTGCCAATAACCATACCCGGGTTAGCCGATCAGTGGTCCAATTACCAATGTAGCCAAAACCTGCGGCATTAAGTAATTCTTGCTGATCTTGGTTAATGGCAACTGGTAATTTACCGGTTTTACGCGGCAACATGACGAATACCTTGGCAAATTGTGTCGATTGGCCTGTTGCTGACTTAAAATCTTCAAGCCACTTTTCAGCTTCTAAACTGATATTGTTTTTAACAATAGCCCCTAGTATTTCTTCCACCGCCTTCATATGATCATCTTTCATAAATAAAATATCGAAAGGCACTTATGCAGTAATACCTGCAGAAAAAAAATAGTTGATCAACAGTGCACCTGCAATAATCAACAGGCCGAAAAATTCACGTGTTTGCTCGATATAAGGTTTGGTAGCCTGCATACTCTGCACCAGGCTCTCGCGCCTGTACTTGGTGATCCAGTCGCGCACGCCATCTTTTGCAAAGAACAGGATAACCGCATAAATTAAATAAAAAGCAATTAAAAACAAGTAAGCAAAAGGATAATATTTACCAGCCGCCGCTAATCCGCAGCATATTGCAGCACTTAAATAAATAGATACCCATAAAAAAGCATCGTTATCATTAAGGTTTACATAAGCAAAGCCCAAAAAGGAAATACAGAAAATAATGTTAAGAATAATTAAAGGCATTTTAGTTATTTGGTTTAAAATAAATTAAATCGATTCCCGATTTTTCATTAAAAAACAAAGTTATCTAAACTGAATGCTTTTTTTGCCTATAAAATGTAAATTATATACTGCACTAAAATATTTTTTTGATTAAGTTTCTATTCCTCAAATACAAGCTTCAAAATATTCGCAAGTACCGGATTGTGATCTTCAGCCCGCCAGTTGATCCATAAGTCTGTTTGAAATGGTAGCGGGATAAAGCGCAAACCAGGACTTTGATGGTGCATATAAGAGTCGGGTAAAATGGCTATGCCTAGGCCCTTCCTCACCAATGCGATAATGGTAGAACCAAATTCAGAGTGTAAAAATACATCCGGAACAAAATCGTAGAATTTGAATAATGCCTGTATAATCTCGCTATAACTACTTCCCTCATCTTTAGTCGGCAGTATAAATTTTTGTTTTTTCAGGCTTTCGGTGGATAGGTCTTCGAACACTTTAAAGGGATGTTCTATTGGAACCACCAAGGCAAGGTGATCGGAATACATTTTTTTTGCCCTGATCCCAGGTTCGCTGGTGATATCTCTTGTGATGGCCAGGTCAATTTTATAGTTTTTCAGAAAATCCAGTTGATTCTCAAATAAAACCTGCACCAACTTGATCTGGAGCTGGGGAAGTGCCTGCGTAATCTTAGCCAGCATATCGGGCATGAGCGAAGCGGATATGGAATCTGGATGCGCAATAGTAATGGTTCCACGTTCACCTAAATGGAGCTGTTTAGCAAATTGATGGATATATTCCAGTTCATTTAATTCGACTTCCCACTTTTCTTTCAGGAATTTACCTGCCGGGGTAAGTTTCACATTACGCTTGTTACGCTCAAAAAGCTGCAAGCCCAGTTCATTTTCGAGCGACTGAATCTGGCGGCTAAGTGCCGACTGCGTAATGCTTACCTTCTCTGCGGTTTTCCAATAATGAAGCTGCTCTGATAAGGCTAAAAAATATTTGATTCGTTGGAGATCCATTAATGCAAAATATGCATTAATAAATGAAATAATAACATTTTAAATCATTTAACAACTCATTACATTCGTGCCATGAAGATCAGTATTGAAAAGGTAACCACAAACGACATCCAAAAACTTCAGGAAATTGGGAGAAGTACGTTTTATGAAGCTTTTGCCGATGTGAACACGGAAGATGATATGAAAGATTACCTAGAAAAAAGTTTCTCGGAGAAGAAATTAAAAACGGAGCTGAATAATAAGGATTCGCAGTTTTATTTTGCAAGGGTAGATGGCAGTGTGGTGGCCTATTTAAAAATCAATTTTGGCCAGGCACAAAACGAAAAAATAGATAACGCAATCGAAATTGAACGGATTTACGTTTTAAAGGCATTCCATGGTAAAAAAGTTGCACAAGCCCTCTATCAAAAAGCCATTGATATTGCTTATGAACAACAGGCTGCCTGCATATGGCTTGGGGTATGGGAAGAAAACCACCGGGCATTAAGGTTTTATGATAAAAACGGTTTTAAAGCTTTTGGTAAGCACGCGTTCTGGCTCGGCAACGATAAACAAACCGATCTGTTAATGAAAAAAGAATTGGCTCATACAAACGAATTAAAGACATTATAATGGAAAAAAGAACACTTTTTCTGATTTTACTGATTTTGGGTACCGCTTTCTGGGGCATTTCTTTTTCGGTTACCAAACTGGCCATTGGCCATGGTCAGCCACTGTTGTTTTTATGCTATCGTTTCCTCCTGGCTACCATGGTTTTATCGGTAATTTTCTGGAAACATGTAAAAAAACTTAACGCAACTACTATAAAAACCGGTGCCAGCCTGGCAGTTTCGCTTGTACTGGGCATTTACCTGCAAACATTGGGCATTACACATACTTCAGCATCACAATGCTCCTTTGTAGCCGGGATAACCGTAGTGATCATTCCCGTAATTAAACTAATGATTTACCGAAAAGCTGCACCGCTGAAAATATGGATTGCCGGCTGCATAGCGCTTATTGGCCTTTTCGTCATATCAGTAACTGAAAAATTGAGTATTGGTATCGGCGATTTATATACCATTATAGGTGCTTTTTGTTTCGCCATATATTTAATTCAGGTTGAAAAGAAATCTAAAGAAGGTGATATCGTGCCCACTATTGTCCCCATGTTCGCCACCTGCGCCATGCTTACCTTTTTATTGGCCTCCTTTCAAAAAGACACCGTCTGGATTCCTGAAACGCAAACCTTTTGGTTCGGTATTATTTTCTGTGCATTATTTTCTACCGCATATATGTATACCATATCGAATATCGCTCAAAAGTACATTAGCGCCGAAAGGGTATCAATCATTTATCTTTTCGAACCGGTTTTCGGTGCTTTTGCTGCGCATTTCATGTTGGGTGAAGCCATTACCTCCCGTTTATTGATCGGCGGCGGACTGATTTTTACAGCCACGCTGATTTCGGAACTTAAATGGCGGATGCCTGGCCAAATGGCCATAGCAGGCTTATCCAAACAGAAAAAGGGATAAGCCAATATTTGATGCCTGATAAATGATCAATATCTTAGTATCATGGAAGCTATTGAACTCAACAGATCGCAGGCACGAAAGATTATTTTACACGCGGCAGGACTATCAAAAAAAGGACTGTTTGGAACCGGAATTGAAGCAGTTTATAAAGTAATTGATCATTTGGGCTATGTACAGTTAGATACCAATTATGTGGTAGAACGAGCTCACCATCATGCTATATTTTCACGGGTTCCTGATTACCAAACAGAATGGCTTGCAGCCCTTTGTGATGATGGTGATGTTTTCGAATACTTTACCTCTGATGCAGGATTTCTGCCCATGCACGATTTCCGCTTTTTACTTCCGGTAAAAAAGGCTTTTGCAACGCAAGGTAGCCCCTTAACAAAAGCACAATCGGATTTAATGAAGCAGATTTTAGATCAGGTGGAGCGAGATGGAGCGGTGATGGTTGGCGACTTTGAAAACGACCGCGTAGAAGCCAGTTCAGGCTGGTGGGATTGGCGACCGGCAAAGGTTGCATTAGAAAGACTTTACCTGGAAGGCAAATTGATGATTAACCGAAACAGCGCTTTCCAAAAAGTTTACCACCTGCCATTAGACGTTGTGCCAACAGATACCGACCAAACCATGCCTACCGATGAAGATTATGCACGTTATGTGATTAAACGCACCCTTGGCACTTTGGGCATCTCATCTGTAAAGGAAATGGCCTGGCGTGCCCGCCGTGTAAAGGGGAATCTGGTTAAAAAAGAATTGGAAAAGATGCTTCAAACGGGAGAAATTAAAACAGTGATTATAGATGGCGTTAAAGGACCATTGTACATACTTGCTGATACCAGTATTAATGCGAATATTGAAGACGAAGTTTTTATTCTGTCGCCCTTTGATATCCTGAATGTTTTTCGGTCCCGTTTAAAAGAATTTTTCGACTTCGATTATCAGATTGAATGTTTTGTACCCGCTCCAAAACGAAAATTTGGTTATTTCTCTTTACCAATTCTAGCTGGAGAAAGATTTATTGCCAGAATGGATGCTAAAGCAGACCGTAAAAAGAAAACATTAATCGTCCATAACCTCCATTTTGAACCCATTGAAATTGATGAAATTACGCTGGATAAACTTGTTTATAACTTAAAGGAGTTCACTCTTTTCAATAAGTGTAACGATGTGATTTTTAAAAAATCAAACCGCAGCGACTTGCTTAAATTGATCAGTGAAGCATTTTCTGATGGGTATTAAACAAAACACATTGGCCATCATATTGCGATCATTGCGGATTAAGGTTCAAATAATCCGTATAGAAAATCATTTATGGTTTTGCTCTTTGATTCAAAAATCTTATTGCGCGGTCAAATATCGGATCATGGTTATTTACGATATCTTTCAGCTTACACTTCACCTCAATATCAATTGGAATTCCGCTTCTTTGCGTTTCGGCTCCATCTGGAAAATAAATGCCCAATCCAGAAAAGTTGATTTTATAATTTCCTGGCAATATGGTGCGGGTAACATTTCCATCTGCTCCAGCCGTTTGGTTTCCAATAACGGTTACATCGGGTGCGGTCATCAATGTCATACATGCCCATTCAGCTGCACTCTGGGTTCTGTGGTCTACCAATAAAATGATTTTACCCCGATAAGGTTTGGGATTATTTTTCCCTACCCTTGAGACATCAGTATCATCGTTAGCAATTTTATATTTAAACATACCCGGAAAAGTAAAATCAGGATAGGTGTTCCGGGCATAGATTTGCGGTTGAATTAAAAAATAATCGGGTAAGTAATAAATTCCATATCCATTTGTTGGATAATTGCGCATATCAAAAATAATCGACCTCGTATTGCGTAAAGCATTCATTGCGCTGTCTAAATTTTTTCCGTTAATATTACTAAAGTAAATGTAGCCAATATTCCCATTCATCACTTTAGCAATTATCGGGCTTTTCATATTCATAAAATCAGTATATTCTTTGAGAAAGTTTCTTTCAATCTGTTGAATGCTTGCCACTACCTTCCTTCCGTCAGGGTTACGAAAAGCATATAAGGCTCGCGGAACATGACTGTTCAAAATAAAGGAGAGCAGGGTTTTAAGTTTACCCCCGTAGTTGGATGCAGGTACATAATCTACATTTGCTTTGATCCTGCGTTTAATGGATACGTGATCAATGGATGAAATTACACTGCCAACCCGGATATTTGCGTTCTTGCATACTAGGCTATCAATAATTTTGGTCACCACTGCTTTTTCATTTATCAGCGTAAAATTAAAGGGCGGGGAATATTTTCCGGTAAATGATGTAAAAACCGCAGGCCATAAACCTCCATGCGAATCATTAATGGAAGCCGACATTTTAGCGAGTGCTTTATGATAAGAAAGGGTATCGGTGGCATCTATCATTACAGGAATCATCTCTTTTAAAACAGCGTTCCATGATTTACCTATAGCGTATTTGTAGGGATAATAATAATTAATTACATTCCAAAACCTAAACAATGAAAGCAAACGGTAGCGAACATCCGGATACAACATTTCTTTATAAGGTTTTTCGTTTGGTGTAAATACCGTGCTATCATTCTCCGGATTTGCCTGTGCATAAAAATTTAAGCCATTGTAAGGATGTTTTGTATTAAACATCAGCAACTGCTTTTGTGCTAAAGAAAGGATTTTACTCTGCCTGATCCAGGAATGATCATAATTTTTAAGCGATATAGGAAGCTCGTTTTGGGCGATGCGTTCAGGAGCCGTATTTTGTCCGGCGATCTTAAACAACTGGCCTAGCTCCGCCTTTACCTGACTACTTTTTTTTGAAACCAAAATATTTTGAATAGCGCTAATCAACACACTATCCCAGTTGTGCCTACCAACGGCAATCTCCGGATGATAATATTTGAGGTGTCCCCAGGTTTTCGCTAATGCAGCCAGTTGAGCCGTTTTATATTTATTTTGAGCAACCGCCAGCTTGATTCCAAAAGTTGCCAATACCAATAGGATAAAATATTTTTTCATGCCCAAAGATGGCAGACAGTATTTGATGCGAAAAATAAGTTAGTTGAGCTGAGTTTTTTTCCCGACGAACGTCAGTCAGGCAATTTCAACGAGAAAAAATCAGCTTTCATCTAAAAACTTTACTTCATATTAATAAACTGCTTACATTCAGCCATGCAATTTTCATTCTCAACACTAACCTATAAACAAAAGGGCCTGCTTGCAGAAATGATCTATCTTGCCTTTATTGGCATCGTCAGTCCTTTTGCGGTTGGTCTCCAGATTTTCAACCACCTATCATTTACCTTAAGCCTGGTATTGCTCAATATTTTGGGATTGCCTGTTATCGTGCTCTTTTATCGCGTCTATTTGCCCTACACCATTGGTAAAGGAAAATATGTTCTGGCTTCTTTATTATTTCCGGTTTATCTAGTGCTATATGAATTGAGTTCTCGGCTAAGCTGTATCATGCTCATCCATCTGCCCATCATACCTGAAAAATACAGGCTCAACCTGATGTCGGCACATCCGGACGACTTTACTAAGGGCTATTTCAACCAGTCGTTGGGTTATACAGGACTGGTGCTATTAGCGGCAACCTCACTTTATCTAGTTAAACTGCTCTTCAAAAACCAGGAAAATTTAATCAATGTAGAAACAGAAAAACTTAAATTGGAACTTAACCAGTTAAAATTGCAGATCCAGCCCCATTTCTTCTTCAATACGCTGAACAATATGTATGCGTTAAGTGTTCAAAAATCGCCTGAAACGCCAAAGATGATCAAAAACCTTTCCTCCATTATGAGGTATGTACTTTATGAAAGCAACCAAGACAAAGTTTCTTTAGAAAAAGAGGTAGATTTCATAAACAGTTATATTCAATTAGAAAGTTTTAGGCACACCCCATCAGATTTGATTGAATTTTCCACACAGGGGAATTTTTCGCACGTGATGATCGAGCCACTGCTGTTCATGCCGCTAATTGAAAATACATTTAAACATGTGCTGCATCAAAATATAACAGATAAGTGGATTAAAATCGTATTGTCTGTTGATGAGCAGGAACTCATCTTCCAAACCTCAAATGTGCTGCCTCCATCTATCGGAATAGCTAATGAATCAGGAGGTATAGGCCTGAAGAATGTAAGAAAACGGCTTAACCTGCTTTATCCTGACCAGCATGAGTTGACCATTTTTGAAGAGGAAAATAGCTTTACGGTAACTTTAGTGATCAACTTAATATGATAAACTGTATAATAGTTGACGACGAGCCTCTGGCCAGACAGCTTATCGCGTCCTACATCAACGAACTGCCTGAATTACACCTTGCAGGCAATTATGAATCTGCCGCCGAGGCATTTACAATCTTACACAGCCAGCAGGTAGATGTGATGTTTCTTGATATCGAAATGCCGGGAATTAACGGAATAAACTTTGTAAAATCGCTGAAGCAACATCCTAAAATCATATTTATTTCGGCACATACTGCATTTGCCGTTGATGCTTTCGAAATAGCGGCAACCGATTACCTGGTAAAGCCAGTAACATTTGATCGTTTCCTGAAAGCAGCAGCTAAAATTATAAAACCAAATGACCTAAAGGATATGGAAGAAAACCCGAAAGAAGCCTCCAGTATATTTTTAAAGGTAGACCGCCGTTTGGTAAAAGTCGATTTTTCGGCTATTGTGTATATCGAGGGCATGGGCGATTATTTAAAAATACACCTGACCGAAAAGACTTATATCACTTACATGACTATGAGCAAAATAGAAGCTTTGCTCACACCTAATAAATTTATCAGGATACACCGGTCAACCATCGTCAATATCGATCTGATCCAATACATTGAAGGTAACCTGGTAGTGGTAAATGGCATAGCACTTACCATCGGACTCACCTACCGTGAAACTTTTCTAAAAAGAATCAATTGATTTACATTAACTATTAAGGTGAAAAATTAATCTCCCATCTCCCCTATCAATAGCAGAAATACCTTAGCCTTTTTAGAAAGGTAAAACGAAGATTCCGCATAAAACCGGATATTAATCATCAACTTTCCCTAAGTTACCCATAAGCATGTTTATGTGTGCAACATTCACAACTTATCGCTGTCTTATAGGTAAAAACCATCACAATAAATGAAGAAAACATTTTTTGGCAGGTTAGCAGCCTTGGTCATGCTAACGCTAATTTGTAGTTTAACCGTTTTTGCACAGAAAAACAAAACTGTATCTTCTACGAAATCATATTTCCCCCAGGAAAGCACAAAAGTGTTATTTGTTGGATCTTTTCATTTTCACTATCCCGGATTAGATGCGCATGTAACATCAAACGATGCTAAAGTTGATGTTCTTTTACCATCCAGGCAAAAAGAACTTACTGATTTAGTAAACTATATCAAGAAATTTAGACCTACGAAAATTGCTATTGAGGCTTTTCCTGAATGGAAAGCGACACAGAAATTAAACGCATACAAAAAAGGAGCCTATCGAACGGAACGGGATGAACGCTATCAGCTTGGTATGCGGATTGCGACTGAACTGAAGCTTGATACCATTTATTCGATTGATGATCATTCAATGGTTTCTAAATTGAGCAAAATTGACCCTGAATATTTTAAGGCTTTGTTCAAGGATTATGACTATAAAAGTGAAGACCCTTACTCCAAAATGTATGAGCATTGGTATAAAGCTGAAGACAGTTTACGCGCTGGCACCTCCCTGTTAGCCTACTTTAAATATACAAACTCGAAGCGCTATCACCAACTTGGGCATGGTGCTTACCTGGTTGGTGATTTTAAGTTGGATCATAAAAGAGGGGCAGATGCCCTTGCCATAAACTGGTATAGCCGGAACCTGCGGATCTTTAGAAACCTTCAAGAGATCACCGAAAGTCCAAAAGACCGGATTCTGGTAATCTTCGGGAACGGACATGGTTCTATCCTCCGACAATTATTGGAGAGTTCACCGGAATATGAGTTTATTGAATTCGATAGCCTAAAATGAATCTGATAGCGCCTTTGTACTTGTTCAGCCTGATTTAAACCTTTAACGCTTCAACTGACGTTTTGGATAGAAACATCATATAAAGCACAGTTGAATAACGTAGCTAAAAAGCCAAAACTTATAATAGTAAATAAATGGCTGTGCTAATAACTAAACTAAGTAAAAAGATGGTGGCAAGTAATATCGCCGTTAACTTTTCAAATGAATCTAAACTTTCCATAAAAATAAACCAGGTATTAATCAACGGTTTCTAAAATCAGATGGAAAATTAAGACAGCTTAGCTAAGGTCATGCCAAGGATGGCGCTGATGAATAAACAAATGAAAAATACATGTAAAATGATTGAAAGTAGCTTTTTAAAAGTTTCCATGCCCTAGAAACGAAATCTTAAGCATTTGGTTTTTGAAAATTTCAAAAAAATGAACCCTTCAATTCCAGTCGTCTACTTTCGGGTAAAGCTATCGCTATAATGCTTGTTATCATCTCCAAAATATTGTAGTAATCTACCCAAGGCAACGTGTATCCAAGCGTAAACTTTGGCTTAGCTCACGATGTATTTCGAAGAAATTAATAAGAGCAATGTCCTGTCAGACTTTGCCTCTTCATAGTTTTCTTTCAGTAGTTTATTGATATGCGGATTATGGAGCCTGATTGCCGCCATCTGCAAAATCTGAAAAGAGGCCATTTCTACACTTTCTATGTTCTGGAGGTAGAATATAATGGAAAGGTCCTGAAGTTCTGCTTCTCCCTTTTGTTCGTTAATGGCTTCGAAAGCATCATCAATTAATCCGGAGAGGCCATGAATACTGCCTTTTGATGGATCACTGTCTAACAGGGTATAAATAAGTTGTAAGCGGGCAATCTGCTTCTCCACATTTCCAACGGTATCGAAAATGGCATTGCGAAGATCTTTAAAACGGGCCTCTTCGGCCAGCAGGGGTAATTTATGGGTTAAATGTATTTTAGCGGCATAAATACGGTCGAGATGCTTGATGAAAAACAGCTTTAACCTTTCAGAACCGAGATTGATCCTTTCCCAGGCATTTGGTGGATTGGTTTGTTCGGACATAGTATTTTATAATTGCCCTAAGTTAGCAGTTTCTTTACTTTATGCATCAGATAATCGATATTAAAAGGTTTTGCAATAAAATCATCAGCACCACAGCGCCGGGCCAGTGCATTTAAATCCGATTCTGCCGATACCAATAAAACCGGTTTATCGAAGAGGTGCTTATTGGCTTTGATTTCTGTACAAATATCAACCCCGCTTTTTGCATAACCGATAATGTTCACATCGAGTAAGACCAGATCGGGTGCTGCAGCAATAATTTCTGCTAATGGAATTCCGGATTGATAAGTAACGGTCTGAATTTGCTCCTGGTTCAGAATCGTCTCGAAAAGCCATAAAAGTTCTTTATCGTCGTCAATAACTAATACTTTCTTATCCATATACCCAGATTAAATTTTTTAATTTACAGCAGCGCTGTAACATCAATTCCATAAATATTATAGAACATTTTTTTAAACCGGCTGGTGGAGGAAAAACCTGCCATTCTACCTAAAGCAGCCGGGCTGTGTTCTTTTCCTTTCGAGATCATCTCCCACACCATGTGCAGTTGCACCATAGTGATCAGTTTTTTCGGGGTCATTGAAACAATCCTATCGATGTAACGGTAAACCTGGCGTTCGCTCATGGCCATTTCCGCACTTAAAAACTTTAAATTCAGGTTTGCCGTACCTGCATGTTTGCGCACAAGCATTTCAAATTTTTCCATCCACTTCTGGTCGGCGACCGCTAAGGTCTCATTAAGCCCCAACCACCTAAAGTCTGGCACTTCAGGGTGGATTTCGGGATTGATAAAAGCAATTTCCTGCGAAAACCTGGCCCTTTGCTCTTCTCCCAAACGGTTGAGAATAGAAATGATATGACTTTGTTCTTCTTCTTTTTTTTTGCCGGTGATATCTTTCGCAATGGAGAAAAAAACCTGATCGCGCTCTATAAAAACCGAAGACCAGGAAAGCCATACAATTTTACCATCTTTGGTCAGCAAGCGGTTATCATACTCGGCGAAATGTTCGCTATTTACCTGTGCAATTCTCACATGAGAAGCAACTTCCCGGTCATCGGGATGGATAAAATCATCTATAGGCGAATTAAACAGCTCTTCATCCGAGTAACCCAATAAATTTTGAACGGCAGGATTCATTTTCTTCAGAAATCCGTCCTCGCCCACAATGCACAGCAGGTTTGGGTATTGTTCAAAATAATATTCGAGGTCAGCCTGGTTATTAACGTATTTATCTTTCATTTTACATGTTTCTGCATGATAAACAGGCATGTTCCCCGTTCATACCTTCTGCATTTGCAACACATAGTTATAGCTATTGTTTCATAATTCCATGAGATATAAAATTTTGTCAGTTTTTGATTTGATATGGCAGTTTTATTACTGGATTTTAACCCAAATTATCACATCATTAATGCTTAACTGTGGTAATTAAGCTACATTTTGATAGAAATTTGTTGCGATGTGGGTAATCCATAACCCCATTCAGACTGAAAAACGATCAGCCAAAATTCTTCGGGTAATTTTTCAATTATTATTTGCGATTTGAAATTTTATTTCGATATTGCTGATGCAAACTGTTAAATAATATATTTTTTCATCAAACATCAGAGATCCAAAACAGCAATTAATTTTTAACAATATTCCTGGTCGAGTGGTAGCCCCACATTTCCTATATCTCTGAAAAGAGTTATTTGGCAGTTTGCAGCGATCAGGATACTTTTTAATTTTTAGGTTATGCAAACTGCCAAAAGTAAAAATCAACACATACAGCTCCCTGTTCAGGTTGCAGCTGTACCGGCCAACATTAATGTATTGCCTGCCATTTGCGCGGTAAAGGCTACCTTACATCACATTGATGGGCATGTTTCAGAAATCACCATGACGTTGCCACGCTACAGCGGTTGGGCAGAATTTTTAGAAGATGGGCAAAATGCCGTTCGGGAATATGTGTACCAGCTCACCCGGCATTGGATACAGATTAGCCATTTCTTTATCGAAACCGGAACCATCAACCCCAACGGCACAATAGCCTCTTGTTTTTTGCCCCGCCGGTTTGATATCCCTTTAGGCAAATTTTATAAACCAATGGTACCTGGCGCCTGGGTAAGCGCCGATCAACATCCGCACCATCCCAAATACAACCAAAAAGGATCGGGCAAAAGTTTATCCGCATTGATGGCTATTGCAAACCTTAGAAATGATGTAGTTTATCATCAGGAAGAACCTGATACCATCCTTTGCGGTATTCCATTTGAAAGTAAATCGGCCTACTTTGAAAAAGGTGATATTCCGATCGGGTATTTTGAAAAAAATGGAGTTGAGTATGTAGTGATTTATAGTTATGTGGTTGGGAAAGGGAGTTTTGAGTGATGAATGGGTAACTAAATTTAAGCCCTTGCGGAGATTGTGAGGGCTTGATTGACACTTAAAGGGCAACTATTGTGATAGGCAAAATTTTTATAAGTCTTCACACTTTCAAAGTGTGATTGCTGATTACCTTATAATACAATATAACAATCATATATAAAAAATACCTGATTGGGATGGCTTAAATGCTACTTGGTATTACAGGATTTTAAAATTTTCAGAAGCTCTTGTAGTTCAATAACTCGATCCCTAATCATATCCAAATTGAGTGAATCGATAAACCCCTCAACTCTTTTGCCTTTCTGATAATGTTTCTTGTATCGATGGAATAGTGCAGAAAGAGATCTGTTATGCACACTCTCAACATTTGGGAAAATTTATACTTCCTTTCATTTGTGGGAACTTTTAAATATTTATAGATCCCTTCAATATCATGATAAAACCAGCTTTCCAAATCCTGTGTTGCAACAATATGATTGATGGATTTTATTCGTGACTTTTTTGAAATAAATTTTTTCCTTAATCCTGAAATATCTAACAATGGTTGTTTTGATCTAATCCCTTCTCTATCATAAGCAACGATTACGTGAATAGATTTAAAGTCATCATAATCTTTGTTTGTTAAGTATGCTTGAATCTTATTTTCAACTTTAATGCTTAGACTATATACGCCATGTAAATTGCCTTTATTTATTCTAACGGAACGAGGTGGAATATTTAGATTAAAAAATTTTTGATAAAATTCTCCTTCAGTATCTCCTTCAAATAAGAACAATATTGAATGCTCATTTTTGTCTTTAGCCATCAGTTGAACTCGTCTTTAGGGTCTACTCCAAAAAATAATTCATCACTAAAATTCACATAGGCTGATTTGAGTCTGCTTTTTAAAATTTTCCTATCTGATACATTTAATATCTCACTAGTACCATTTGGCAAAACGCTGCTTGTTAATATATCGTCAATTTGCGTTTTGTTAAGTAAAGCGATTGAATGCGAACTTATAACAAATTGTTTTGTCTCTGTGAAACTCTGTAGAAATCCGAAAAGATCGATTAATGCTTTAGGATGAATTGAATTTTCCGGTTCTTCGATAAAAAATACATCTTGATGACTCGTTAGTATTTTAGTTATTAAGGCTATAATTAATATCGTACCATCAGACATTTGATCAACACTTTTTAAGCTTCCAAAATGATCAAAATAAAGAAACTTTTGTTCCTTTTTATCTTCCTTACTAGAATTCGATTTAGATGAATAAGTATGAATAAACACACCATCAATGTTAAGTATATTTCTAACCGAATTCGTGAAAATATCCCATTGGTCACCATTTTCCATTCCAATAATCTCTTTTTCTAAATCAAAAGCAACTGTTCTGCCATTGAATACGTTAACTCTGTCAATGGTATCAGACTTCATTAGCTCTGTATTTGAAAAATAAAAAGTTGGAGTTTTTATTATACTATTTAAAGTGTTTGCAGCATCAGAAAATTGTTTGTTTCCAGGAATGATTTTGAGTAAACGTACAACACTTAGATAATCTGGTAATTCCTTAATTGCGCCAACTCTTCCCAAATCTGAGCCAAATTTAATTTTCGATTTTTTACGAGAGAATATATTTGTTGCTTTCCCTGGCTTCCCAAACTCTTTAGCCTCGAGGCTTTCAGAAATTATTTTAAAGTCCGTATCATTAAAAATACCATTATTGTATTCGAGCCCCAATTCATATCTAAAATTGTTATTAGTATTTGTATTTGAGAATTTAAGCTCAAATAATATTTTATCTTTTTTTGGAGCCTCATCTGCATATAACTTGTTAAAAGGGATTATGCCATTAAAATGAGTCGACCTAAATCCATTTAGAAAACTTTTTTCCAGATCGTCCGTGGAACCGTTAACAATATAGTTTAAGAAGGAGATTGACTGTAAGAAGTTAGATTTGCCTGAATTATTGGGACCAATAATTACATTCATGTTATTTAAACTGACATCAACTGATTCTAAATTTTTAAAGCCGTTAACTCGATAATGATCTATTTTTATCATCTGCTGCGTTTTTTTACTCTATTATGCCTTTTTTCTGCTCTTTGAGTATACAATTATAGTTAATTGCTTCAATATTTAAGCTAGTTACTAAATTAAATTTACATGAATTTGTTTTGTGATTTTTATTTTAATAGTTGATAGTGCTATATCGACACCTTGCGCTACCTATCTTTAGAGTTAAGTACAACGACTCTACGGATAATATTATAGTGTTGATTTTTTAAACTCAAATGGTCCTCTCCGATGTCCTTAGTCTTCCTATGATCAACCTAAGCTCAAAACTATGGACAGATGGGTTTTATAATGGAAATAATTCTTCAAAGGTAAGCCCCTCTGTATGGAAAGCTCCCGCACCGAAGTAGTTACAAACTATTGAACGTTGCCTAATTTGTAATGCTCATCTAGTCGTTTGGTTAAATCTAGACAACTATCCACATAAAAACAGTCTAATATTTTGAAAAAGAATATAAACTGATGTCATATAACCCAGAAGCAGTCCCAATAATTTATCGGGATAAACTGCCACGCCGTTGCAGCGCCACCCCCTCAAAATGGTACGTCTACCACCTATAGCGAGCTATCGGGGTCGCCACCATTATCTGTAAAGCATAATAAGCTTGGTTTGAATATCTTCGTATCTTTTTAGGTTTTCTATGTAAGTTCTGCTTTTCATTTTTTTAATATGCAGTTCAATCTGTCTGGCTTGCTGGTATGCCAAATCATTGATGTGAAGAAAAAGTTCCCAATCATTAGCTTTGCGGGTAAAACTATCCATATAACTACCTTGTAAATGCTCGTCCGGCCGCTTGGATAAATCCAAACAATTACCAGTATAAAAACGGTTCAATTTTTTGGAGAAAAGAATATAAACTGATGCCATGTAACAAGAAAGAGTTTGGTAAAAACCAAACTCTTTGTACCCAGAAGCAGATTCGAACTGCCACGCCGTTGCCAGCGCCACCCCCTCAAGATGGTGCGTCTACCAATTTCGCCACCTGGGTATTTGCTATTTAATCATTCCCGAAGGCGTCTAACATCCCGATAGCCATCGGGACCGCCCACCTGGGTTTGTGCTGCAAATATAATTTAATTTTGGATTTTCGAAACTATCATTTACAATTCTATTTTTAACCCATCATAGGCCAACCTGATGTTCGATGGCAAGTCTTTTTCCACATCAGCATGTTTACCCAGATTATGGCTGATATGCGTTAGATAAGTGGTTTCTGCGCCCACCTTTTCTGCAAAGCTAATGGCTTCGCTTAAAGTAAAATGAGAAATGTGCGACTCTTTCTGTAAAGCATTAATCACCAAGATCTTTGTGCCCTTTATCTTTTCGAAACTTTGTTCAGATATCGTTTTGGCATCGGTAATGTAAGTAAAATCATCAATTCGATATCCCGTAATGGGTAATAAATGGTGCATCACTTCAAAAGGGGTAATGGTAGTTTCGCCTATTTTAAAATCTTCGCCATTGGTTACCGTGTGGAGGTTAATCTGTGGTAAACCATGGTATTTGGTTTCAGCAAAAATGTAGTAAAATTCCCTTTTTAAAGCAGTTTGTACCCTTTCGGTCGCATAAACATCAATTACCTTATGCAACAAATAATTAAAGGGTCGGATATCATCTAAACCTGCAACGTGGTCTTTATGTTCGTGGGTGAACAACACCGCATCGAGGTCTTTTACCTTTTCGCGCAAAAGCTGGTAACGGAAATCAGGTCCACTATCTACTACAATGGTTTTATCAGCTGTTTCAATTAAAATAGATGTCCTTAAACGGTTATCGCGTTTATCGGTAGAACGACAAACGTCGCATTTACAAGCGATTACTGGAACGCCTTGAGAGGTACCTGTACCTAAAAATGTGATCTTCAAATTGCTACGATAAAAGTGAACAGTCTATTAAGCCGCAATTTAAAGCTTTTTATTTAAAAATCGCTTTAGATACCAAACCTGAGTAAGATTTTGAGATAATCAGGCATAACTTAAACTCCAGCTTATTAAAACAATTCGGTTTGTTGCAGGGAGAGGTAAAACTGTCGTTGTTTCTCCTCCAGCAGGTTTTCGTCGACAGTGGTTTGTTTTACCAGTGTGACCAGTGCCGTAATTTTACCTTCCAGATTAGAGAATTTATTCACCACAATTATTTTGTTATGCTCCAGCAGGCAAGAACCCGTTTTAAAGTTCCCTTTCTCATAACGTACCTTATAACCCATGGCCAAAAGCAGCGCTTCTAATTTCTCTAAAGTATGGTTTGTTAGCGGCAATGACATTGGAAACAAACTTAGAGAAATCTGCGCAGCATTCATAAATACGGGGGGAAAAATTTATCAACCAATGCGTTCATTTTCATCCTGAACAATGTTCTATCGAGTACAATGACGACGGCGATCGTCACGCTGAACTTGTTTTATTGGTTGTTTTCTATTGTTTTTAAACGTCTAATAGCTATTTCGTGGTCAGCATCTTTCCTGTTGTTAACTTGTCTTGATTACTTAAAATAATTTTAGTTTAATATTCATTTTTCCGCTCTATGCCGCGGTGGCATGGTAGTTTTTCGCAGTTCTTGTTGTTTTTAGCGGTGCTCAAGAATGCTTCGCATTTTGTCGCGCCAAAGTACCCAAAGCGCTTTGTCAATCCAGCAATGAGCCTTTTGCACAATCCCACACGCATCAAAAAAACAGCGGCACTTTATTTTGTGTTCAATTCTTTCAACGCTTTGAATCATTTCTTATGAACACAAAACCACTGCGTTTCAGGTTTGTTAGTGCCATTTTACCTGAACAGCAACTGTTTTTTTGATTTCTCCGGCTCTTGGGATTGACAGCGTCCTTCGGTAAAACCTGTGTATTATTAAAGCGAGCTAGCATAGCGTCGAAACTACGCTCAAAAAAGATCTCTCCCCGCCTGTTCGGGCAGGCGCTACGGTCGAGATGACGCCTTTTGTATAGTCGTCATCAACACTCCGATGTATTTAAAAATTTTAACCTCTATCAATGACAGAATGGAATAGAATGATCGTCTTTCCCCAGTTGGCCTATCGCGTGGACACATCTACATTAAACTGTATTTGTTTAGTAGATATTCGTAATGCGATCGTCATGCTGAATTAATTTATTAACAGTTTTTATTGTTTTCAAGATCTAATAGCTACTTCGCGGTCAGCATCTTTCTTGCTGTTAACTTGTCTTGATTACTTAAAATAATTTTAGTTTAATATTCATTTTTCCGCTCTATGCCGCGGTGGCATGGTAGTTTTTCGCAGTTCTTGTTGTTTTTAGCGGTGCTCAAGAATGCTTCGCATTTTGTCGCGCCAAAGTACCCAAAGCGCTTTGTCAATCCAGCAATGAGCCTTTCGCACAATTCAACCCGCATCAAAAAAACAGCGGCACTTTGTTTAATCAGTTTTTGTTTGTGGTTTCTTTGGGCTGATTGAGCCCTTCGGGGTTTGTGTTCAATTCTTTCAAAGCTTCGAATCATTTCTTACAAACACAAAATCACTGCGTTTCAGGTTTGTTAGTGTCATTTTACCTTAACAGCAACTGTTTTTTGATTTCTCCGGCTCTGGGGATTGACAGCGTCCTTCGGTAAAACCTGTGTGTTATTAAAGCGAGCTAGCATAACACCGAAACCACGGTTAAAAAGATCTCTCCCGCCTGTACGGGCAGGCACTACTGTCGAGACGATTCATGATAAACTGTCATCAAAATCTTCTAAACTCATTGTTTCTTAAAAGGAACAAGCCACTTAAACCCGACAGCAGCGGCAGCGCCCGATTCTTCATCGGGCCTATAGCAAATGGCGGGACTGCTGTAACCCAAAAATTACTGAAATTGCTTTCCAAAAGAAGCAATACCTTATCTAAATGACTTAATTAGATTCCATCAATAGCCACTTGATATTTAATACAAATTACAACTCTCAATTTAGTTCTATAAACAAAAAAGGTCCAGCTGTTTCCAACTGAACCTTTCAGGTTTCATCCCGCCTCGGCGGTAATATCTATTATCTTAAATCTACCACTTCAACACCAGGGTATTTTTTAGCATCGAAAGCAAAAGTAGTTTCCGGTACATTCACATTTGGTGAAAAAGTTTTCACATTGTAAGTGTATTTGTTTCCGTTTTTATCAAACAATACCACATTGGCAATTTGTTTTGCAGCTTTATCAATGCTTAAACGTACTTTAAAAATCGATTTTTTAGCATCTACAGGAGTTAAATCAATCATTTGATAAGTTTTAGCACCAGCTTTTTGTTCTCCCGTGTAAACGTATTTAAATCCTTTTTCGTAAACGGTGAAAATTTTGGCCGGGTTAATAGCGTCGCCGCTGTTATCTACATTACTTACCTGCACTTCTTTATCTTTTTTCAGGTAAGTCCACTGGCTTTTGCCATCGCTAAATAACTCCTGATTGGTCATGGCCACTTTATACTTGTCAGAATTGGCTTTAACGTATAAAGTTCCTTGTTGCGTTTCTTTTACTTTAGCTTTCGGGTTATCGAGCGTAAAGGTAAAATCTGTTTTAACTACATTATACGATTTGTATTTTTTACTCACTTCAGCTAAAATGGCTTTAGCTTTCGCATCAGTTTGAGCATAAGTTGAAGTTGTAAAAGCAACCACAACCATTAATGCTGAAATTAATTTCTTCATCTTTTCTTTTTTAAATTTTCGTTTGAAACGTTAGAGTAGATTTATTGCTATTGGTTTAATCTAATCCTTGTCATCCATGTTATTCAAGAATTGTTCCAAAGAATATTCATCAGGATATAAAACTTCACGCGCCTTACTTCCTTCAAACGGACCCACAATTCCGGCAGCCTCCAATTGATCGATAATTCGGCCTGCACGGTTGTAACCCAGTTTTAATTTACGCTGGATTAAGGATGTTGAACCCTGTTGATGCATGACAATCAGCCTCGCTGCATCTTCAAAGAACTTATCCCGCTCATTGGGGTCAAAATCGGCCTTGCTGCCCTCTCCTGCTTCATCAATATATTCTGGCAGCTGATAAGCATCAGCGTAACCACGTTGGTTGCCGATATATTCAGAAATGCGGTCAACTTCAGGTGTATCAACGAAAGCACACTGTAGCCTGATTAAGTCGCTCCCTGTAGATAAAAGCATATCACCACGGCCAATTAACTGATCGGCACCACCGCTATCTAAAATGGTCCGCGAATCAATTTTAGACAATACCCTGAAGGCCAGCCTGGCCGGGAAGTTGGCCTTAATGGTACCGGTTATAATATTTACCGAAGGACGTTGCGTGGCCAGCACCAAATGGATTCCGATGGCACGGGCCAATTGCGCCAAACGGGCAATTGGTGCTTCCACCTCTTTACCGGCAGTCATCATCAAATCGGCAAACTCATCTACCACCAGAACAATGAAAGGCAAAAAGCGGTGACCGTTATTTGGATTAAGCTTGCGCTTAACAAACTTTTCGTTGTATTCTTTTAAATTCCTCACCTGCGCATCTTTCAGCAAATCATAACGCTGATCCATCTCAATACAAAGCGAGTTTAGCGTATTCACCACTTTTTTGGTATCCGTTATAATCGCATCAGCCTCTCCAGGCAGTTTAGCCAAAAAGTGTCTTTCAATCCTGTTGAACAGGGTTAATTCTACTTTTTTCGGGTCGACCAGTACAAACTTAAGTTGTGCGGGGTGTTTTTTAAACAGCAACGAAACCAGAATAGAGTTAATCCCCACCGATTTACCCTGACCGGTTGCCCCGGCTACCAATAAGTGTGGCATTTTAGCCAGATCCGCAATAAATACCTCATTACTGATGGTTTTACCTAAAGCGATAGGCAAATCCATGGTATTTTGAGCCCATTTTTCGGTATTTAGAATACTGCGCATCGGCACCATTTCAGGATGCTGGTTCGGCACCTCGATACCAATGGTACCTTTGCCTGGCATTGGCGCGATGATCCGGATTCCCAAAGCAGCTAATGAAAGTGCAATATCATCTTCCAGGTTTTTAATTTTCGAAATCCTCACCCCCGGTGCCGGAATAATTTCGTAAAGGGTAACGGTCGGACCAATGGTTGCCTTAATCTTATCAATTTCGATATTGTAATGATTAAGCGTTTCAACGATTTTATTCTTATTGGCTTCCAGTTCTTCGGCATTTACCGAAATTTTATTGGTGCCATAATTTTCTAACAGATCAACAGTAGGGTATTTATAACCCGATAAATCCAGTTTTTCATCATAATTGCCGAACTGCTCAACCAGGTCTTCTGATTTTTTTTCTTCTTCGGTTTTTTCGATCGTAAAGGCAGGTTCCTTTTCCACTTCAACCGCTGGTTCTACCGTTAAAGGCATTGATGCAGCCGCAGCAGTAGCCAATGGCAAATTAGTGGCCAGTGGAGATAATACCACCGGGGCTACAGTTTCCTCTTCTTCTTCTTTTTCTTCATAACGGCTCGGCTGCAATACGACGTTTTGTTGTTTACGTTCATTAGTTACAGGCTTATCGCGCACCGGAAATTCAATAGGTGCTGAAGGTTCTTCGAAGGTTTTGTTTTTAACAGCCTGCTCCCTAATATCATTTACATAATCTGGTGTTTCATTATCCAGGTAAACTTCTTTCGCTTTACGTTCCGGAAATTTAAAATCGATATTATAGGCGATGATTAAAATGGTTAATCCGGCAAAAGCGATTAAGCCGGCAACACCAGCAGCACCAATTTGGGCACTTAATAATTTATTGCTCCAATAGCCAAACTCCCCTTCCAGATAATGTGGCGATTCTGACCAAAAACCGTGCGCAAAACCTAAGGTTAGTGAAATAAACAGCAAAAAGAAAAAGCTATATCCTAATGTTTTAGAGATAGAAAGAATTTTGACCTTGAACAATAAACGGTAGCCGATAATAAAAAAAGCCAAAACGAATAAGAACGATGCAATACCAAACCATTCGTAAATAAATTGGTGTGACAAGAGCGCACCAAACTTACCCAACCAGTTCTGAACAACAGGGGTGGTAACACCTGCACCCTTTAACTCTTCTGCTGTTTTAAAAAGATTGCTCCAGCCGCCGTTGGCATCGATTACATAACTCTGGTCATCCTGCCAGGTAAACAAATAAGAAGTAAAAGCGATTAGAAAATATAGTGATAATATCACGAAAAACAGACCTACAATTTTAACTGCGCGGCCATCTGCCAAATCGAAGCTTGGCAAAAAATCCATTTTTTGCTTGGACTGCCTGCCTAATGATGATCTGCCGGGTGCATTTTCTGCACCTTTTTCCCTGAATGTATTGGCTTTAAACTGGTTACCCCTTACCGACATTTTCTATCCTAAATAATTTAATATTGAACAAACTTAGATAAATCTGCGCAGCATTAACGAAAACCTGACAAAAAAAATAATCACATTTTATAAGCTTTGTTTTTATACACTTTCTACTACGCCTCCTCTTATTAACAACAATATATTAACCTGAGGAGTTATAATTACCATTTTTAATGTGCCTTAAATTAAATAAAAATTATTCATCAGGCATTAAACCTTAAACAGAAATTCTCGTCTATTATTTTAACAACACACAAGTTGTAACGTTTTATCAAATGAAACGGATTTTGTTTTAGGTTTTATCCCGTTTTGCCCGGATAGGTGAAACGGGATTTTTTTTGGTCATCCTAAGGAATAATTTATGTTATAAATATGAGTGCCGTTTTTCACCCTACGGCGCAGTCCTGCCTCGGCTCGCCGCCGCCGAAGGGCTCTTTCTTTTTGGCATCAAAAAGAAACAAAACCGAGGCTTTGCCGAGCTCATTAATACAAATGAAAACAACAGAAAACTATTAATAAAATGCCGGCTGAAAATTTATTCATTTGTTGTTTATCAATTAAGCTGCATTCATGAGGGCTTCGCCGTTTTCTTTCAAAGCTAGTGGCAGGGCTTGGTCAGTAGAGCCCGAAAAATTTATTAGGCCGGGTTTAAGTGAAACGAAGATGCTGTGCTATGGCCTCGCTAGATGGCAATGGACAGTTTCACAAGTCGTTCATTATTAATTATATATAAAACAACATCAATGGTAGCCTGTCGAAGGACCTTACAGAAGAATGATATCTTCAATATTTTAGGAAAGCAGGTTCCTGTTCGTTTCGGTCACGGCAATCCTGCTATCCCTTCAAGTCCTCGCTACACTCGGGGCTTTCCGTTTTATCACCTTCCCATACAGGCGGGGAGTTTATTTAACTTGGGCATGTGCTTAGTTGATAGCATCCTGAACACAATGGAGAATTTCTTATTAACATCAGACATTTTTTCAGTACAAACCATTAAAAATCAGTTAATTAGTCATTAACACCCAAATCTTACAGACAAAATTTCCGATTTAAAAATCAAAATTAACATGGCATTTGTTTTGATTTAAACGGGATATGAACTTCAACAATTTTACCATAAAAGCCCAGGAAGCAGTTCAACAGGCTTCTGAAATAGCCCAAGGCAATCAGCAACAGGCTATTGAAACGGCACACCTGCTTAAAGGTTTGCTTACTGTTGATGAAAACGTGGTTTCTTATGTTTTAAAGAAATTAAACGTCAATTTAAATGTATTAAATCAAAATCTGGATGCAGAGATTGCCAGGTTCCCTAAAGTGAGCGGAAGCAATGTATATCTGTCATCTAATGCCAATAGCGTTTTACAAAAAGCACAAACGTTTTTAAAAGAGTTTAAAGATGAGTTTGTATCAGTAGAACATCTGTTACTAGGCATATTAGCTGTTAACGACAGCAGTTCCAAGTTATTAAAAGAACAAGGTGTTAACGAAAAAGACCTTAAAAAAGCCATTGTAGAATTACGTGGTGATAACCGGGTAACCGATCAGAATGCCGAAGCCACTTATCAGGCTTTGAGTAAATATGCCCGCAACTTAAATGAATATGCGGAAAGTGGCAAACTGGATCCGGTAATCGGTCGCGATGAGGAAATCCGCCGGGTTATTCAAATTTTATCACGTAGGACCAAAAACAACCCAATATTGATTGGTGAGCCTGGTGTAGGTAAAACCGCCATTGCAGAAGGAATTGCTTTTAGGATTATTAAAGGAGATGTACCTGAAAACCTAAAAAGTAAAGTGGTTTATTCGCTTGATATGGGCGCTTTAATTGCAGGTGCTAAATATAAAGGCGAGTTCGAAGAGCGTTTAAAAGCGGTTGTTAAAGAAGTTACCCAAAGTGATGGCGATATTATCTTATTTATCGATGAGATCCATACTTTAGTTGGTGCCGGTGGTGGTGAAGGTGCAATGGATGCGGCAAACATCTTAAAACCGGCCCTTGCCCGCGGAGAGCTTCGTGCCATAGGTGCAACTACTTTAGATGAATATCAAAAATATTTAGAAAAAGATAAAGCCTTGGAACGCCGTTTCCAAAAAGTAATGGTTGAAGAACCAGATACGCAAGATGCCATTTCAATCCTACGCGGCTTAAAAGAGCGTTATGAAACACACCATAAGGTAAGGATTAAAGATGAAGCCATTATTGCAGCCGTAGAAATGAGTCAGCGCTATATCTCTGATCGTTTCTTACCCGATAAGGCCATCGACTTAATGGACGAAGCCGCATCTAAACTGCGCATGGAAATGGACAGTGTGCCTGAACATGTTGATGCTTTAGACCGCGAGATTATGCGCCTGGAAATTGAACGCGAAGCCATTAAGCGTGAAAAAGACGATAAAAAAGTTAAAGAACTTTCAGAAGAAATTGCTAACCTATCTGCAGAGCGTGATGAATTTAAAGCTAAGTGGCAAGGCGAAAAAGACCTGGTAGATGCGGTGAATAATGAATTGGAGCAGATTGAGCATTATAAATTAGAGGCAGAACAGGCTGAACGTGCGGGAGATTATGGTAAGGTTGCCGAAATCCGTTACGGAAAAATCAAGGAAGCCCAGGATAAGGTTGAAAAACTTAAAGCCGATTTAGAAAGCCAGCAAACCGATAGCCGCATGCTCAAAGAAGAGGTTACCGCTGATGATATTGCAGGTGTGGTTGGCCGTTGGACAGGTATTCCCGTTACAAAGCTGATTGCCAGTGAGCGCGAAAAACTGCTTCACCTGGAAGAAGAGCTGCACCAACGTGTAGCTGGTCAGGACGAAGCTATTGAAGCCATTTCTGATGCCATCCGCCGTTCACGTGCTGGTTTGCAGGATAAACGTAAACCTATTGGCTCTTTTATCTTTTTAGGTACTACCGGTGTAGGTAAAACGGAGCTTGCAAAGGCCCTGGCTGAATTTTTATTCAATGATGAAAATGCACTTACCCGTATTGATATGAGTGAGTACCAGGAGCGCCATGCGGTGTCGCGATTAATTGGTGCGCCTCCGGGATATGTGGGTTATGATGAAGGCGGACAGTTAACCGAAGCCGTTAGGCGTAAACCTTACTCAGTAGTTTTGCTCGATGAGATCGAAAAAGCACATCCTGACGTATTTAACATCCTGTTGCAGGTATTGGATGATGGCCGTTTAACGGATAATAAAGGTAGAACGGTAAATTTTAAAAATACCATCATCATCATGACATCGAACATCGGTGCACATTTGATTCAGGATAACTTTAAAGATTTAAGCGACGATAACCGCGAAGAGGTTATTGCGAAAACCAAAAACGAATTGTTTGAGGTATTGAAACAGACCATTCGTCCGGAGTTTTTGAACAGGATTGATGAGCTGATTATGTTTACGCCGTTAAATCGTAGCGAAATCAGAAACATTGTAAGCTTACAGTTTAAACAAGTACAGCAAACCTTGGCCGAAATGGGCATAGAAATGGAGGCCAGCGATGAAGCTTTAGATTGGTTGGCACAATTGGGTTACGATCCGCAGTTTGGTGCAAGACCGTTAAAAAGGGTCATCCAGAAAAGAATCTTAAACGAACTATCGAAAGAGATACTGGCTGGAAAAGTTGACAAAGACAGCAAAATTAAGTTAGACATGTTCGATCATAAATTTGTGTTCCTGAACCAGAAAGCAGATTAAAAACGTAATAACTAAGTGAAATCCCATAGATTAATTTCTGTGGGATTTTTTTTGTTTAATCCTTCTAAAAATAGCTGCCATATCCTGGAGTAAAGTTGGTCTGGATTTGCAATCCAGATCCACGAACTGTGGACTTTATAATCCAAACACAAAAAATTTATTTACGTAACTAACATAGTAGTTTATTCCCTTGCTTTTTATTTCAATAATGATTATTATTGATTACACACAAAAACACAAATAAAATGAAACCTAAATTAATCATTATGGTACTGCTATGTGCCGTTAGTTGGCGCAGCTATGCCCAGACCGAAAAAGGCTCCGCATTTGTTGGCGGAAGTTTAAGTTTTGGAACCTCCAGACAAAACAGCTCATCACCCAGCTTAAACACGTTTACCTTTACCCCAAGGGGAGGTTATTTTTTAGCCAATAATCTTGCCATTGGTCTGGAAATTCCACTTAATCTTTCGAAACTCAGGGGTGAAAACTATATTGCATGGAATAATGAATACGGATATTACGAAGAACAGCGTGGAGTTAAAGAATTCAGCTTTGGTTTTTCTCCCTTCTTACGCAAATACATCGATGTTAAAGATCGTTTTAAGTTTTTCATGCAAGCCAACCTGCTTTTACAGGTAAACACCTTTAACCGCATTGACGATGAAGGTTACCTGATCCGTACCGATGCTAAAATAAAGGGATGGGGTGCGAGCATTAGCCCTGGTTTTAGTTATTTCGTTTCGAAACATGCTGCATTGGAGTTTTCGGTGCCTGTTGTCTCTTTCTTCCATCAAAATTATTATGCTGAGGAGTCGCTATACAACTATGATAAAACCAATAACCTAAAGCTAGCGCTACAAAATTTCACACCAACATTTACTTTTAATTATCACTTTTAACATTCTCCAAGATGAAAAATACATTCACCAAAAGCTTTTGCCTGGCCGGCATAAGCTTATCATTGCTATTGGGTATCTCCTACCAGGCAAATGCACAACGCTTTCGTGGCAAAATAGAATATTACAGCAGTGTATTTCCATCTGAAGACGGTAAAATCAAATCTATAAATGATGTCAAAATTGAATATTATAATTCCGTTTTTAAATCGGAAGATGGAAAAGTAAAAACCATCGGCGATAAAAGCGTAGCATATTACAACAGTGTATTCCCTTCTGAAAACGGGAAAATTAAATCTATAGGTGATATTAAAATCGACTATTACAATTCCGTTTTTAAATCTGAAGATGGAAAAATCAAATCAATTGGAAATATAAAATTTGAATACAATAACATGGGATCTCAAAAAAGCAATGGCAAAATAAAATCGATCGTTAATGAAAACGAGGACCAGGAATCAGAAGAAGCGCTGGATACTTATTATTTTATAGAAAAACTGAATTGCCAATAATTTAATATAGCCAATTGGAGCTTAATGTTTGGTACAAAGCAAAAGTATATGACTTTAGCTAAACACCTGATATCCATTCCTCGAACCCAATTTCAACTTTAGATATAAAGGATTTTCGTCATTGCGAGGCACGAAGCAATCTTAAGGCGACCGCTGGTAGCGCTTCATGCTTTGAGATTGCTCGTCGGCTGAAGAAGCCCTCGCGTAGTGACGATTTTTCAGATACACTTAACTAATTTTCCTTAGAATAACAATCATATATTTTACAAGCTTCTGTTTCTATTTCTTCTTCGTTTCTATATTAGAAGAAAGCCGTTAATAAACCGATTAAAGGAAGAAACGCACAAACGTTAAATACGTATCCAATACTGGTAGAATCTGCTAGCCTACCTAACAAAGCCGATCCGATGCCACCCATACCAAAGGCAAAACCAAAAAACAAACCTGCAACCAAACCTACCTTTCCCGGAATCAATTCTTGCGCGTAAACCAATATGGCAGAAAAAGCCGAAGCCAGAATCATACCGATGGGAACAATAAGTACCCCGATCCAAAACAAACTGGCATGCGGAAGCAATAAAGCAAAAGGCGCAGTACCCAATATAGATACCCAAATAACATATTTTCGCCCTATTTTATCGCCTATTGGTCCGCCT
>NZ_JAQIIV010000010.1:0-169932 GCF_036946585.1 Pedobacter terrae
GATACGTACTCAGATTTCCAAATTGCGAATGAAAACCCTGTAAAAAGAAAGATCCAAAATTTTTGTTTTGGAAAGATCGCTGACCAGAAGATCGGAAAAATAAAAAGACCACTAATATCGGAAAGTTTCCCTGTGATTTCGTTGTGAAATAATGCCTTCAAAAAAAAGTCATTGACCACTAATAATAGCAGAAAGAATATAAAAAGTGGAGAAAGAAGTATCCTTAGCCGGCCGTTCATAATATGGAATTATATAACTGAAATTTCATTTACAGATTTGATAAATAAAAATAGTAATTATATAATTATATATATCTCTTCTTTGAGATATATAACTTTTTGTTTTAAATTGAGGTAATTATGAGAAAATTAGAAATAGTAAATTTTAATTTGAATAACATGAAAAATATATTAATGCATGTTCTGATTGTTACTTTATTCACTTCATGCGGTAATAAAAAAATTGACTGGTCATTGGTCAATTTACCAATCCCGTTAGATTCTATTTCCAGGGATTCTGAAATTCTAACTTATTCTAAAGACCAATCCCACCAGCTAGAAGTATATAAATCTTTTAATAGCAACTTATTATATTTTGCAAATACTCCATTAGCAGGCAAAGTCATTGCCAAAAATTCGATTATTCTGTATGTTTCCAAGGAGGATAGAAACATCGTTGCAGTTACTTTATTGACGGAAGACGAAGAAAACACGAACGCACTTTTGAATATAATAACAGATAAGCTCGGAAAGACTGACTATCACTACTTCTACAACGGAAACGAAGAAGCAACGGTAACACAAAAGATATGGAGGAGAGATAATAAATATTATACTCTAAAAGTAGACGAACCTGCCTACATATTTGGTCAGAAGACAAAAACTGCTGCATTTACCATATTCAACGATTCCGGTAAATCCTTTTTGCGATGGTGGTTTTACGATGGCGGTGATTTCAGTGGCTTTTATGGTCAATATCTGGATGAAAAAAATAAACCCGAGCATCAACAAGAAGAGTATAGTTACGATGATTTTGTGAAACAAATGGATCGAGAGAAAATAAATTCAGGCACAACGTCCCATTATTACATCAGATAAATATGAATCTAACGGAGGTTTTTCCAGATTGGAAATTACCCTATAAGACTTAAATATGGAAATCCACCACCAAGTGATGATGAACCATTTTAGAGTGTAATATGTGGCCATTCTGAGGAAAAAAAGGTAGCCACTTTTGGGATAATCCCCAACCTTACTTAATATTACATTTTTTGCAGTCATTTTTTTGATGCTTCGGCAACTATATCTGTGGATTCTTTCTCCTGACTTAGTTCTCGCATAAATTTGCAGTTTATCAAAAAAATATATTGCGCTAAAACTCTCCATCTTAGGTAGCGAAACGCTTTTTAAAGGAAAAATCGGGCTGGTGCATCGCTACTTCATTTCTATCGGTTTCTTCCTGTGCTTCACCTGCATAGCCAAACATTTGCTGCTCATAATCACGTATAGCAGCCGCGATACTTTCAAAGTTACTGCTGTTCAGGTTTTGAGCAAGAACGAGCGCATCTTTCACACAACGGCGATGGTGTTCCATGGAGAAATAAACAGCGATATGCCCAATTGATGTTCAAAAAATCATTAAAAGCTTATCATCAAATTCTTGATATGAATTCTGATAGCATTGCTTTTTTTGATCGGGGCTTGCCGGATACTTTGTGTTACATGAAAATGGAAAATATACCTGTAACTGAAAAGTATTATGAAACGATGAAAGCTACGATGTACAATAGGAAGGTTATTATCCTTCCACCAAGTGCAGAAATTTATGAAACCGATATGGAACGAAAGCAGAGCTGGAATGAAGCAATACTTACTTATAGGAAAATGAAAGAAACTTATATAGAATTGGGATATGATGTGATTACCGTTCCTCTTGGGAGTGTTGAGAGTAGATGCGCGTTTATTCTAAAGAGTGTTTAGCTAATGACAATAGACAATTGCTATGAGACGGTAGTGAGATATATGGAAAACGCTTAATAAATTCTATAAAAGCGAAATTAAACTATTTAAAGCGCCTTGGGGAATATGCACAACTTTTTATCATCAAGCGTAACTAAAACTTTTGAAAAAGTAAGGTTTGAAAAACGCTGAACGTTTTAAAGATTTAGCTGGCTATATCGCTCTTATACAAGTTCACGGAAACCTGTTCTTAACACTCACTTAAGCTCGAACACGAATAATGCGTGAGAATTTAGTCTTTAAAGCCATGTTGTTAAAAACAATTTGCTGTATATAATGTCTGAAGATATAGTTTGTTTAGTTTAGTTTTAACGATGGATGTCAATAAAAAATAAATTTTATCCCCTTAGAATCAAGGCGTTTCTCATTTTTGGTTTTTTGAACAGCATTGGTGCCTTATTGAAGTCGCGATGCCGCGCCTGAAAATAAACCTGTAATGAGAAGATGTTTGCAAACGACGGTATCTAGATCACTACAACAAATATCAAAATGTTTGGAGAAAATCCATTTTCACAAAAAATAATTCGTGTTTGGTGAAGTTTAGAGATAAAAGGTTTGGATAATACCGGACGCTTCAGAACAAAGCTGTGGTTCTGCTGTTATTCTTCACATTTAAACATCATGAGCAAAGTGAAGAGCAAATTTATCAGCATTATTTTTCAAGATATACACAAAAACCCAATATTATCATTCCTATTATCAGGACAAACCTTAAGATACGTATGATGGAACAAAGCATGATAAGAGATTTGGCCATCATCAGTGATCGCAGAAGCTGCGCTCTATTAGATAAAGCGGGAACCATAAACTGGTATTGCCCTGAGCGTTTCGATACTGAGGCCATATTCTCTAAACTTCTCGATAATGAACAGGGCGGTTATTGGTCGGTCTGTGCAAAAAATAAAAAATTTCTAACTCGCCAATTTGATGGCAGAAGCAGCGTACTCCATTCGTATTTTTCTATCGGAGGAAAGGGACTGACCATGACCGACTTCATGCCTTTGGATGAAGATTTTAAGGGCATTTGTAAACTTTTTACCAATGCGCCATCAGTTATCGAAAACAAGATTACGATCAGGCCAGATTATGGGCTCGCAGCAGAAGATTACACGATTATATCTCCCACATGTATCAGATTGGATAAATCCGGGCTTTACCTACACACTTCGCATCCGGTGTGCGTAGACAAAGATATCATCCGTTTTGAAATTACTGCGGGAGAAACTGGCTGGGCCTACTTAGGAAAGGCAAATAAAGTTAGCGAAGGTGATCTGCAAAAATTGCTGCAGACAACGCTCCAAAAATGGAAGAATCTGGAAATGCTCGTGGATTATCATGGTCCTTATGAAAACCAGGTGCGCTACTCTCTCAGAGCATTGCAACAGATGGTTTATGAGCCTACCGGAGGGATTATAGCAGCTGCCACCACTTCCCTACCCGAAGTAATCGGCGGTGAACGTAATTATGATTACCGGTATGTTTGGATGAGAGACGCAGCACTAATCACTTCGTCACTGACACAAATCATTACCAATGGGGAACTGGAAGAGAAATTCATCGCTTTTGTATCAGGTGCTATGGAAAAAAACGGGGAAGACCACATATCCTGCTTTTATGCTGTTAATCAAACAAATGTTTCGCCCGAGATAAGAGAAATTCCACTAAAGGGATATTTGCAAAGCCAGCCTGTACAGATTGGTAATTCGGCCGCAGATCAGTTCCAGTTGGATGCTGAAGGCAATATCCTAATTGCTTGTAGCATCATTTACCAGAAATCCGGTAAAGTGATTTATTGGGACACGGTGGAGAAAATTGCTGACTATATCTGTAAAAACTGGGAACGAAAAGATAATGGGATCTGGGAAGAAGAACAGTTGCAGCATTATACATCTAGCAAAGCATTTGCCGCACGGGGGCTCGAACTGATTGCACCTTATCAGACAGATCGGGATATAGCTAACAGATGGCTGAAAAATGCAGCAATGATCCGTGAATTTATATCTAAACACTGTTTGACCGCTACAGGTGCATTTGCCGTTTATGCAGGCTCGGAAGATGTAGATCTTGCTGCTGCATTATATGTTCCTTTTGGAGTTTATCACGTGGAAGATAAAAACATGTTGGCTACTATCAAGGAACTTGAAAGGAATTATTGTGATGAGCATCTTTACAGGAGACACCTGCTTGAGTTTGACTCGGACAAAGAAGGTGCCTTTCTGGCCGGAAGTTGCTGGATGGCTCATTATTACGCTATCGCAGGCGATCTTCAGCAGTGTAAAAAAATCCTGGATAAAGTGCTTGTTTACAGCAACGACCTAGGCTATTTTTCTGAGGAGGCTGATCTGACAACGGGTCAATTACTTGGTAATTTTCCGCAAACATTTGTTCATTCCTCTTTCATCTGTGCAGTTAACGGTTATAAACAAGCATTAGAAGGAAATACTAGTATCATCAAACCTATAAAACAATAATAATATATATGGATTTAAACATTAAAAGCAAAATAGCCGTTATTACAGGCGCAGATTCGGGCATCGGATTAGAAACCGCTATTATCTTGGCAAAGGCCGGCGTGAAAACGGTATTATCAGACCTCGAAGGAGAGCGCCTTAAAAAAGCATCTGAAAAGATATTATCGGTTGTGCCTGATGCAGAAGTTACCTGTTGTACGGTAGACCTCACTGATAACGAAAGTGTATTGAAACTCGCCAAACAGGTTAAAGAAAAGTATGGTCCGGCACATATTTTGATAAACTGCGCCGGTGCGCGTGGCGCCGCAGGAGACTTTTTAACTTTAACAGATACAGATTGGCAGGAAACCATTGACGTTGATTTGTTGGGGGCCGTAAGATTATGTAGAGCATTTATTCCTCATTTACAAGAAAATAACTGGGGTCGGGTTATATTGGTTTCATCTGAAAACGCGTACCAGCCTTATGAAGATGAATCCCCTTACAATGCCTGCAAGGCAGGGATCATCAATCTGTCCAAATGCCTGTCAAGATCATATTCCAGGGAAGGGCTTCTGTTCAACTGTGTCTCACCGGCATTTATAGAAACCCCTATGACCGATGCCATGATGGAGGATCTTGCCAAAGAGAGAGCTACCGATAAAGAAGAGGCAATAAAATGGTTTTTGAAGAATAAACGTCCGAATCTGGCTGTTGGAAGACGAGGAAAACCGGTAGAAGTAGCTAATGTCATCGCATTCTTATCATCAGGGCTATCGAGTTTTGTAAACGGCAGCAATTACCGAATTGACGGGGGAGCTGTAGAAAATGCGTTCTAAAATGAACGGTTCGGAAAATACGGTGAATGGGAATACAGGGCAGCGACCTGTTCTGGTGTTCCTACACTATTTTGGCGGCTCGGCTAAGAGCTGGCAGTTTGTTATTTCAGAACTAGATAGCTATTATTCGTGTATTGCGATTGATTTGCCAGGTTTTGGAAACACTGCGATGCTTGCTAAATCTTCGCTTAATAGTTACGCAGATTTTGTTCGGCAGGAGTTAATCGCTAAAGGAGTAACCCACTATATCTTGATAGGCCATTCGATGGGTGGTAAGATTGCTTTGCAGTGTGCTGTGGATGATTACAAAAATGAGCAGTTACGGGGTTTGATCCTGGTTGCACCATCGCCACCCAGTTTTGAAGATATTCCGGAAAGCGAACAGGCAAAAATGCGGGAAATTCCGGATATAGAACAGTCAAAGTCTAAAGTTGAGGCGGATACGGTGATCAGATTAACGGATGAACGGTCCGATGTAGCCATTAATACCCCTTTGGAAGTAGCCGCGGGCGCCAGGAAATGGTGGATTGATGAAGGTACACGTGAATCTATCGCTGAAAATACCAGGCAATTAAATGTTCCTATAGCTCTTATTGTTTCAAAAGATGATCCTGCAATCAATTGGGCGATGACCCGAGAACAAACTATACCCAATTTACCTCTCGATGTAGAAATTTTAACTATTGATACTATTGGTCATCTGATGCCGCTGGAAAATCCTACCCTTATTGCCTCCATGATATCAGAAACCCTAAATAAAAAGAAATAAAGCCTTACACCTATCTTACGGAACATCCTATGTACCCAGCCAGATGTGTGATATGAATTAGTTAGTGACTAAATCCAAATTGAATAACAAAAACCTGGTACTGGAATGATCCATGAAATTACTTTTAATGTTAATATCAAAGTTTTTTGTAAAAATTCCAATCATTAATGTGAGTGCACATAAGGGACGCTATCTTCAATCGTCAACTTAGAATGAAATGACAAATTAATGGAAGATATTAATGTATAAGAGGACTATTATAGATTATAAACTGTCCCACAAAACAAAGAAAAATCTAAATTGGAATCAATCAGGTAATAGGTATATTGAAAACCTTTCACCAAATCGTGACTGTTGGATTATCCTTTTTTTATTTTGTCGAGTTCCAGCTTCAAAACATTCACTGCACTAATAATTTACTTTTCATCCATTGAGCCAAATCCAAACCTGAAGGCATTTTGCTCTGCCTGAATCCAGTTAATATGTGTTCGCGCACCTTGTTGCAGGTCTGCTATGGGATAGCTGGGCTTAAGCCGGAGCCAAAAAGGCAAGGCTTCAGCCAGGCAGATTGAATTCCACATATCCGGACAGCTTACTGACCAATAAATCATATAGATAATCCCGCCTAAGCCGGTAGCATTTTCCTTGCCCTATTAAGATGTCTTTCAAACTCTCCGTGATTTATAAGGTCCGCCAGAGCCCTGCATATATTCGTCCCAGCTAATGTCTACCAGTTCTCTAAGGGGGTGTATAGCTGTCAATAAAGTCCTTTGATACCACCAAAAAGCCGATCCTAATAGAGGGTTCAAGTATTTTTAAGAAAGACCCAAGGTATATAATATTATCATCGTCAGGGTATGCTGAAATCGGAGAAAGTGGTACCAAGGTATGATAGAAGTCATATTCATCTTCAATGATCATAAAAGAATACCTGATGGATAGTTCGCCCTTCTATCCAGGCTTAGCGTGGCAGCAGTCGGAAAATGATGGTTGGGGATAATATAAATTGCATCAATCTTCTTTTTCCTTCATGTTTTTTCACTGGATTGGTGTCAAGGCCGTGCTGATCTACCGGGACGCTAATCACATTAGCACCTGCATTCTCTAAAGCCTGGTTTACACGTAGATAATTTGAGTATCCGACGATGACATTAGACCCCTTAATAAAATGTAATTGGGACGCCAGGCAAATACAATCTGGGAACCATAAGCTACAAGCAGGTTATCAGCTGTAATATCGAACCCCTTGGTCTTTGAAAGTTAGTTTATCAATTCATTTCTCAGGTTTACTGTTCCACGGGCATTTTGCATATTTGCGTTGTTTATCACATATCCTCGAGGTTATAATTCGGTAAGTGCGAAGTAAATCTTTGACAGGAAAATACGTACGTCAGGGTAATCATCATCAATATAGACCTCTTTGGGCTTCAATTGACCCAATGTTTTCCCACTCAGGTGTATCTTACAGTATGGTGATGGGAAAGGCTTTACAAAAGTTACAGATACCGAGCTACTTATATCAATTTCCCGTTTATCAACAGGGAAATACCTGAAACTAAGATACTCTTTTTTGGAATAATAATGATCCATCCTTGGGCATTTAATTAATCTAATACCTTTGATATCTTACTATTTCCATTCATTGAGAACGTTTTGTTGATTGATGATGATTATATCTAGCTGTTACTGAACTTCGTAATAAACTTAATTTCAAAAGCCTAATCGAAATTAGAGTACCTAGCATACATATATTAATTTAAGCGTACCTTGCATCGCAGATATAATACTGCACCAAATTCATTGTTTAAGATATGAGCAAAGTAGATTTAACAACCTGTGATGATGAACCTATCCACATCCCGGGAGCCATACAAGGTCACGGCTTTTTGCTAGCGTTTAATGAGCAGCTTTACTTAAGTTACTATAGTGAAAACTTCTCCACTATCACCGGTTATAACCTCAGCGGATATCTTGGCAAATCTATGTCAGACACTGATGTTCTTGATGAAAAACAAGATGGTGGCCTATACAGCATGCTCAAATTTTTCCGCACGCAATCCACTTCAAATGGTTCTGTCCAGTTTAATGGCATGATCAATGGAAAAGCCTATAATATCATACTCAATTATTATAATAGCCACTACATCTTCGATTTTGAGCCTGCTGGTTCAGATTTACAGCAAAGCCTGCATGGGCATATCGGTAAATCCCTTTCGGAAATGTTATCGGATAAAAAACTCAGCCGACTGCTCGGCAATGCGGCACAGCAAGTCCAGCAGATTATCGGCTATGATAGGGTGATGATTTATAAGTTTCATATCGATGGGCACGGTGAGGTGGTAGCGGAAACAAAAAATGATAACTTAGAAAGTTGGATGGGGCTACACTATCCTGCCTCTGACATCCCTAAACAAGCAAGGGAGCTTTATAGAATCAATATAGTCAGGCTCATTGCCGATGTTTGGGACGAGCCATCTGCGCTCTTGACTAAAAGCCGAGATGGAAAAGCTATACCGCTGGATTTAACATATAGTACCTTGAGGGCTGTATCACCAATGCATATACAATACTTAAAAAACATGGGTGTTGCTTCAAGTTTCAGCATATCAATAATGAATCACGATCAATTATGGGGACTGATCGCCTGCCATAATTATACACCAAGATTTATCAACTATGGACAGCGTGAAAGTGCCAAACTCGTTGGACAAGTCTTATCATCTGCCATCAGTTTCCGTGAACAGGAAGAAGAGCAGTATGCTGGCAACCAGCACCGGACCGCGATTGAAACCATAACACGCTATCTACTCAGAAATATAGCAGTGGAACAAGCACTCTTCAATGAAGATACGAGTCTTGTTGAAGTTGTCCCTGCAACGGGAACCGTTCTTTATTACAATGGGGAATTTCATAGCCGAGGAAATATTCCTGATGACGAATTTATGGAACGCTTAATGGATTGGTTGCATCAAAAAACCACTTCCGAAGGCTACTATGCTACTAATGAACTACCTAATGAGTTCTCAAGAGCCAAAGAGATGCAGCATAACTTTAGCGGTTTACTAGCCTGCCGCCTGGGCAAAGACCTGCGTGAATACATGTTATGGTTTCGCCCTGAAGCGATTAAAAAAGTTACCTGGGCAGGCGATCCGGCAAAGCAGATTACCCGGGATGAAAAAGGCTTCACTCATATCTCTCCGAGAAACTCTTTCAAGGAATGGACACAGGAGGTATCAGGGAAAAGTGAGGTATGGAAACAACATGAAATTACGGCAGTCCTTGCTTTGAGGGACGAAGTAAATTATGCCATCAACCGCAAAGCTACTGAGCTGCGTGTCATCCATGAACAGCTCCGTTTAGCTTATGCTGAACTTGACACCTTCAGCTATACCATTTCTCATGACCTAAAAAATCCCCTAGCTACCATCAAAGCCTTCGCTCAGCTTATCCAGCGTGCAAATCTAATGGATGCTGAAAAGGTTATCACTATAGGCAAAAAGATAGAAAATGGCGCGGCCAAAATGCAGATCATGATTGAAGAGGTTCTTCAGTATTCAAAAGTCGGACAGTCTAAAATTCAGGGCAAAGCCATCAACATGCAGAAAATGCTGGATGAAATCCGTCATGATTTAATGGTTTCCAGCGGTGCAGATAACCTCGTGATTGACATTCAGGATACACCGGACCTTTTTGGCGACCAGTTAATGATTTTTCAAGTATTTTCAAACGTGGTGGGCAATGCAGTGAAATACTCGGGCCATTCAGCTTATCCTTTTGTATCCATCAATGGAAAGATGTTTGAAAATAAGGTAGTATATTCCATTACAGATAACGGGATTGGTATTGCAAAGGAAGATATAGGAAAAGTCTTTGAGCTGTTCACCCGAGCAAAAGAAACCCATGGTATTGAAGGTACCGGGGTAGGCCTCGCTATTGCGAAGCGTATCATGGACAAACACAATGGTGAGATCTTGATAGACAGCGAACCGGGAAAAGGCAGTACATTTCTCTTGAGTTTTAACCGACTTGAACATATACATGGCATTAATTAATATGTTACATCAAAAGATTTAAAATTTAGGCCACCATCACTTAATGTATTCCTGATTTTAATTTATTGTTGAAAAAGGCAAAACATATTTATAGTAAGTCTGTTAAAATTTTTGATAAGCATTGAACCGTTACCATAATAACAGCTGCTTGGTGAAAGCAGAACAGTATACCAAATGAATACAAATGAAAATCCCTTAGCACCACAGGACTATCTATATATACTTAGCCAGTCAAAAGAGCCTACGGCCATTTACGTCAGCCGGGAACTTCAAATAGGTTTCATCAGCGATTCGATGATGAAACTTTGGAAGAAAGATAACTCAATTACAGGTCAGCTGTTGAGCGATGCTGCACCGGAATTCACCAATTTCATTCCCACCCTGCAAAAGGTATGGGACAGTGGGGAGATTTTTCTCGCCAAAGCGACTCCAGCGATGATAGACAACAATGGAGCGCTTATTGAGCAGTATTTTGACTTTGAATACCGGCCGGTGAAAAATGCTGCAGGTCAAGTAATCGCCATTATTAACACTGCGACCAATGTTAGCGAATCGTTAGCTAATGCTAAGGTAATGCAGGAAAAATCTGATAAAGAACGCTTTCTGCATGATGCGCTGACCCTTTCTAATAATTCACTTCAGATCGCTCACGACAATTTGGAAGTGCGTAACGCTGATTTGAACAAAAGCATTCAAAGAGTGGAGCAGCTTAATACGGATTTAAGCGAAAAAAATGAGCAGATTAATCTAGCTAACCATAACCTGCACCAAAGCGAAGAACGCTTCCGTACGATGGCAGAAGGTACAGATGTGATGATTGCTTTAAGTGACGGCGAAGGAAAAGCGGTGTATTTTAATAAAGCATGGGAGAAAGCCCTGGGGGGACCTCAACACAACCTCCTCGAGTTTGGGTGGATGGAGCTTATTCATCCAGAAGATAAACAGCGGGTGTCAGAGATCTATTTTGATGCATTAAACAACCATAAACAATGGATTTGGGAATTCCGTATGCCCAATGGAAATGGTGGCTATCGATGGCTGCTCGCCAGCGGCTTCCCAAGATTTAATATAGATGGATCTTTCACAGGTTATGTGAGTTCAACTATTGACATCACCGAACGCAAGGAGTCCGAACAGCGAAAGAATGATTTCATCGGTATGGTCAGCCATGAACTCAAAACTCCGGTTACCTCACTAAAAGCTTACATTGACATCTTAATTAAAATGAGCTTGGATGGTGGCAGGAAAAAAGAGTACCACGCCCTTCAAAAAGCCGATCAGCAACTTGCCAGGATGACTTCGATGATCAATAGTTTTTTAAGCTTGTCACTATTAGAATCAGGTGAAATTACCTTGAATAAAAGTACTTTTAGCTTAAATCAGTTACTGTGTGATATTGCTGAGGAATTCGGTGTTTATCTGCATTCCCATCAACTTAAATTTCAGAGTCCCGAACATGTTTTGCTTACTGCCGATCGTGACAAAATCTGCCAGGTGATTATTAATCTGATCAACAATGCCGTAAAATTTTCACCCCGTGGTAGCACTATCAGCGTCTGTGCCGGAAATGTTGAAAATAAGATTATTGTTCAAGTAAAGGACGAGGGAATTGGCATCTCGCTTGCTGAACAGGATAAAATCTTTGAAAGCTATCACCGTGTGGAAAATAGCAAAAGCAAAACCACCTCAGGCTTCGGGATCGGACTTTACTTGTCCAAACAAATTGTTGAACAGCATCAGGGTGTAATAGACGTCGAAAGCCAATTGGGAAAAGGTGCAACCTTTAGTTTTCAGATTCCAGAACTTGTGCATTAAGTTTCCCTTTTGAAAAGACAATATTTTATAGGTTTTTAAAATAGCTTCAAAATCAGGAGATAATGTTTAATTTAAAGCAGTAGATTTTCAATAAGTTATTCAAAAATTTTAGCAAATAAGTTGTCTTTAAAGACAGTTAGCAGACATATACAACTTTTAACAGTGATATGAAGCAGGACTATAACAATTAGTACGATATGCGTTAATTCGAGTTTGACTATTGTAAAATTAATTCTCGGTAAACGATTCTTATGCATATGCCTGGAGCCAGCTGTACCTAATCTGATCTGTAAATAATTGATTTGTTTTTATTTATGCTATTCAATCCATTAAAACTTGCCGGCAAATTAACTACATATCATCCAATTAGTTTAATAAATCAAATTAAAAATGTTTTCAATATTGGTTTTCACATTGTAGATGAGCAATGCTGCCCCACAGGATCCAAAGCAAGTAACGCAAAAAGAAAAATGATACTTTTTAAAATTACTTCTCTACCTGAAGTTCGGCACAGGGCCCATGGTAAAGCTAAGGAGCAAGGGAAAAACACAGATTACTCTGATAGTTTGCGCAGTACCAAGCGCACCTGTTTTATTGCTTTTACAATATACGTTCCCGCTTTCTGCCTAAAATATTTATAAGATGTAATTGGCCCAATAACAAAATCACTCTATTTTATAAAGTCATAACTATTGCGTTGCCCTGCGATGATCTTAGTTGATTTCTTTTTAGCAGTATAAACAGTGCCTTTATTCTTCAAGATTATCTGCATAGCTTTGAGAGTAATTTATGAATGACTTGGAAAATACATATGACCTTGCTCAGAAAACAATCAAAATTACCTTCTACAAAGGTGGTTGCTAATAGCGATCAAAAGTGAATTTTCAAAAACTAAACCCTGGCAAGTTTTACCTGCGAAGCTTCCAGTCCAGATGCACAAAACTTAATAACAAATGTAACACATTGACCAGGCAGTAGAGCAGTTTCTGATGAATCCAAAGAAAAACCAATATCCTGAAAATTAGAATCCTCAATAATTCCAGTCCCTGTTGTTTTATCTATTGAGATAATTTTTCCAATTCTAACTTCCATAACATCCCATTTCACTAATTAAAATACCAAAACTTATATTTTCTTTAGAAGGCGTCTACTGGGAGCATCAATTGTCCAAATATAGCTACTAAAAAATAAATATTGCAGTGTATTTATGCCTGTCACTTTATAGTTTTGGAATGATGTGGAATGTCGTTGAAGGTTTCATGTTTTTACATATAGATAGGAAGGTTGGCCAGCTAGCGAAAAATAAACCTGGTTTTGAAACATGCAATTAAACTTAAGTCATGAGTACTCTATAATTTGCATATTTAACTATGCATAGAAAGATTAAGCTGTGATAAAGTATTTATCACAGCAGATCAGTATGTTTAGTTTTTAAATTTTAATCAATCTATATGGATGGTGCCGTATACTATCATTTTTTAAGTATATGGTACAGAAAATAAACGTAAATACCTATCCTGATGATTGTGTATATAGGTTTACATTTTCGTACAAATCATTTAAAAAATAAGAGTATTTTTAGCAAGGGTGAAAAGCCTACAAATTTTGCAGTGATATTATGGTTAAATTTTGAACCTTTAACGGGTGCCTCAAAGATACACTTTGCACATAAAAACAATTTGATAGGGCTATTTAATTGCCTTTACTATTTATTACAAAATTTTCAGCAATCAAACGTGGCATTAAAGATTATCTGTTACATCATTTATACATTTGTTTTTACCTATTGTTATTGCTATTTGAATGCGAAGCTTAAAACAAAGACGATTTTAATTGGCTATCCAATATTTTTGATAGTGAGTATTTATCCCGTGAAAATCTGGCTTGATCACATACGCCAGATTTATAATGAAACTTTCACGCAAAGCTGGCTGAAAATTATCTTGATGTCAATAGCCGCATTTACCCTTTTTAATTTGGCCTATGGGATTATCAGTATAATGGTAAACGCCCAGGTCGGTTTCCATCAAAAATATGGGAAGCCACCTAAAAATCCTGTGAAATTTTTTCTTAAAAATGCAGATTCAGTTAAAGGAGCATATCTTATTTTCTTCTATATAGGTGGAATTTTACTTGGTGGAATAATATTTTGGAAATATTAAAAGCGTTTTCAATTTAAAAGAAAGTAATCAAATCGAAAAGCTCATTCTAGCGAAGGTTTGCAGTAATTAAATAAATGTATTTTAAAAACACCCTGTTTAGTAGATTGAATCAACCCAGGAATTCCCTAAAAACAGGCACAGAATATTCAAAAAGTTCTAGAAGTATCGTGTCATTACCTAAAATCTATATATCTGATAATTAAAAAAGACAAGATCTAATCACAACATAGGATAAACCAAAGTCGACTGCACTATTCCAGTTAAATAAATTTATTTGGGCCTTTGGTCATTAACATTTTGCTGAAATACCCGGAAAGGGTTAAAGGGATTTGGCACATAAACTGTACCGGGGGAACTCTTATTGATTTCATCGTATAATAACGTCCAGCTCAAAACATTATTTAAAAACTGAGACCTCCAAAATTTTAAATCCCTCCTACTTATAGTCATTTTATTTGATACCTCAGGCGGCAAGAAATTTAAATGGCATAATTGGCAGATTTCTCATAATCCAGAATAAAAAAACAATAGTAGCAATAATCACCGGAGTTTTGGGATGATACCAAAATCTTAAACCATTACCAAATCCGGTTATCTTTTGATAAATTTTAGTTAACAACTGGAGTGTTAACAAAGGTAAACTGAGCACCAGCAGTAAATTATAATCCATGGCCTGATAAAAGTGTAAATTCAGCAACGAATGTACCGCTCTCTGGGAACCGCAACCCGGACAATCCAGTTGAAGATATTTGTGAAAAGGGCATTCTGGAAAAAAGCTATACATTTCCGGATCATATTTATAGTACACTATCGCTAGTGATGATAATATAATACCCGCGGAAATGTACAGCAATATTTTCATTAGTTGCTTCCCATCATTGCGCCACCTATCCCCAAAACCACAAAAAACAAGATGTAAAGCACGAAAATCCCGATACCTATAAAGAACCCTATCTTAGTCCACCGACCTGCTGCCTGAGATGCGGCCAGCGCACCGGCATAATCACCAGCAGCGTATTTCGTATTTACTGTGGTCGCATTTATGATACCAGCTATACCCAGTGGTAGGCAGCAGAACAGCGTCACAAGAATGGATTCTACTAGCCAATTCTTAGGAATAGGATTTCCGAATCCATGCTGGCCAAATGGTTGCTGATTAAAAGGATGCTGGCCCAGGGGAGCCTGCTGATTGGGTTTTTGTTCTTCCATATTTTGAAAATTTAAATTTATCTACAATATACACAGGCGTTAAAATATTGTTTTAAGTTCCTGCTAATAGTCTGAAAATAATTGATTGATAAATCTATTATGATAAGTCAGAATTGCTTGCTTGTTCAATAACGAAAAAAGCGCTTAAGGTGCATTAGAAATCCTTAAAATGCACATTACCCCAAAACTAAAAGTCAAATATTAGGCTATTACGGTACAAGATTCGGATAAATTTATTGGGCAAATAGGGTTACGCAATTCTGATGATCAAAACCGTGAAGGAGAGATAGGATTCGACTTATGCCAGCTTATCAGGGGCAGCGATTTATAAATGAGGTGCTGAAAGCCGTGCTGAAGAAAGAATTTCGGAAAATTCAGCTTAATTCAATTGTGGCCTATACCCACTATGGAAATAGCAAATCAATATGCTGTCTGGAACGTGCTGATTTTAAAAGATAACACAGATAAAAGCGAAGACTATTCCAAGGCATTTGAATCCAAAATTACACCTGATTAAAACCAACAATTTGGGTGATAGATTTTCCCTGCATAACTCATTAGATATCTGTTAACATGCTATAAATCATTGAAGACTAATAGCCACTTTGTAATAAATCGCTACAATACGATTACATAAATTGCACTTCTTGCATTGTCACAATCTGCTGTGATTTTTTTTCAAAAACACCGATTTTTGTTCCATACCATAACTCTTCTTAACCACAATTTTTTCAAGTAATAGAACTATGCACTGCGAAAGAACCAAAAATCAGGCAAATACCTCAAGAGTGCTCATAACTCAGGATAGTCTTATTCAGGAGAGGCAACGGTAATATGAATTTAGCAAGAACGTGTTGAATAGATTAAATTTGACAACAAACATTTGTAACTGCTATACCTTATATCGTATTTAATGTTGTCAGAATAGTACTATTTGAATAATCAGTAAGCGTTAGAGCATATAGTATAATATTATGAGGTGAAGTTTATTGTATAAAGACTGGCACTTAATTCCTTGAGGCTCTTAATTGTTTCACAACCTTATCAAACACTAAAAATAAGCCTGCAACAAATATAAGATTTCCAATTATACTAACAACTCCCAAAACTGTAAACAATGCTGACATTTCTTCAAAGGGTATTGCTCTTTGTTGAGCATAAAAGGGAGCATATGTATAGAATACACTCATAACGAGCGCGGCTAATGAACCGGTCATTAACAATACAGAATCCAAGGTCACTACTCTCAGTATATAAACTAAGCATGCGGCAAAGGTTAATAAAGGCGCAATAATTGGTACCATTGCCAGAATGACATCAGTAAATTTCATAGTCTTGTGATTAATATGTTCTTTGTAAAACTAATAATTTTTTAACAATCATCGAAAGCGAGCAATAAAAAAGTCATTGTCAAAGTTGCAAGGTAAGATTGCTTTTAAAACTGAGAACTGCGACAGAAAATTAATTTTTATTAGCTTATTCATGAGTTGGCATCCCATTCCCAGAATTAAACACTTTGGGATTGGTATATTGCAGGTATTTGAGTGATAGCGGGGGTGGATTGCCAGATGGTAAAAGTTGTTCAACCCGGCTGTTGCAGCTTGTGAGCTAAGTCACGATATCCAAAGGTGAACTTCTAAATGGATGCTTTATTACAGATGAACTGGCATTTATAATAATGGGGGTACTCGCTCATTTCGGAATCTTATCCTTTATCTAATGTATAAGGAAATTTGTAGAAGGGGATGGTAAAACTGTATAGCAGACCAGATGCAAATTGTTGCCAGATTTATTGCCGCATATGTTGGATCTTTTTGTCTCGATTACACCTGCCTGATATGACTATAAGTGGATATATTTACACAAAATAGCTAATTATGAAAACAATAGAAGTCAAAAAGACAGCGAAAAAAAATTATTGCACAAGAAGCAATATTAAATTTTTCTGAATTCAGTCCTCTATGCTTAGATGGATCAACTCTCAAAGACGTATCGGCAAAGTCTTTAATAATAATAAACACTAAGCTAAGTAATGTTCAAATAAAAGACGCTCCATTGGATGGTGCTTGTTTCCATGGCATGTGCCTTCCTCCAATAGGTCATCCAAGCTATGATCCAGATGCGAGGCAACAACTGCTTAAATTTGAGAGATGCGACCTTAACGGCTCTGTAATCAGCGGATGTAATTTAAATCATGTAAGATTGCACACTGCGACCTCACCGGGATTAGAATTAACGGCTTTTTGGTAGAAGAATTATTTAGATTGGTTGATGGTACGTAATATAAGCATCCAAGAATAAATTTCAAATTTGCTATCTCAATTTAAATTAGCCATAGATAAGCTAGTTATTTTAGAAAAACTGTTAATTGGCGCATTATCCTTCCATCGTTCATACTAATTGTTGAGGGAGTTCAGATTAGCATCATAGATGAATATATTATTTTTTCGCATAATAGATAAGCAGGCTTTTAAGATTTTTAAGCCAAAAAAGCTTGTTGAGAGTTGCAATTATAAGAGCGAATGCAATTGACTATTTTCAAGTTTTTGTAATTTTCCACTGCAAGTCCGAAATTCTTTTGGTGGATTCTGAAATAATTTATGTACGTTTTGACTTATCTCCCCTCTAAGAAAGTCGCATTTGTACCCTTAAAACTAATAAAGTATCCTATATCTTTAAATTTATTTGTAATAAAATATTATGAGAAAAATAATTGTACTATCGATGATTTCTTTGGATGGAGTTATGCAGGCACCTGGGGGAACTACCGAAGATACATCTGGCGGGTTCCAAAATGGTGGCTGGACAGCTGTATATAGCGAGGAGATATATATCAAAGTGTTGTAAAAGAAGAATTGAAGCCTGCAGATTATCTACTGGGTCGAAAAACGTTTGATATTTGGGAAGAATATTGGCCCAACCATGCAGAGTTTTGGATGGGTATCAATGAGGGGACAAAATATGTTCTATCAACCACTAGGAAAAGCTCTGATTGGAAGAACACAATATTTATTCAAGGCATCGCTGATATCAAACGAATAAAAGCTGCTGAGGGCGGAGATATCCATGTGTGGGGCAGCAGCAAAACCGTCCAACTACTACTGGAACATGACCTGGTTGATGAGTTGAAGCTAAAAATTCATCCAATCCTTCTGGGAGATGGCAAAAAACTTTTTAACAGCACGTCGAAATTTTCAACCTTCAGGTTGATAAGTAGCATTACCACGCCGAAGGGGGTTATTATAGTCCACTACATAAAAGCTGAATAAATAAGAATTTTAAGTGGGTGTTAATAATAGTAATTTGTATGGCCAAACTGTAGATTATTCCAAAACTGGCCACTGCTTTTTTTCCAAACTGGCCACATCTAACGGCGCAAACTGGCACTGATTTTCGCTAAAAAGTGTTCAATCGGTTGATTTTAAGCGGATTTAAGCGTATCCAGGCGTGTTCTGGGACAAGGTGTTGTTTGATGAACGAAATCGATTCTGGGTGGAGGAAAAACCGCTTCAAAAGAAAATCAAACTCGGACAGCTAACCTATTTTCCAAGTGCTATTCTTAGAGTGCCTTTGGTAGCTCGTAAGGGCTTTTGCGAAGCAAAAGGAGCCTTTCTTCAGGATTACTTAGTAAGTGGTAATAGATGGGTAACAAGAATCTGATGATCTCTGAGAGGATCTATGCGGTAAGCCTCAGACTATAAATCCATAGTGCCTACTGAACAGTTTGGAACGTACGGGGATGGATAGTATTTCCGAAATACACAGACTATAAATAAAATAAAACCGTAACTAACAAATTGGAGTTATTTAGTTATTGAAGCATACTCTCAAATTAAAATTTAGTTGATACCTTTGCTGTATAGTATCTATCAGGAAAAACAAACTTTTTATACTAATTTCAATCATTTCATTTTCGAGTTGCAAAAAAAGCGTGATCAATAACGTGCCTCAACAAGAGCGAATAGCAACAGTAAAATTTGAAGTCGTTACAGAAAGTAATTTTGTTTTTTCCCTGTTAGGAGCCCACCCAGGTCCGAACACTCTTACCTATAGTTCAACAGACCAGAAACCGATAGAGCCATTATTTAGTATATTTAATGGTATAGGGTCATGGTCAACATCTATTATTGTTAAGGATGTTAAGAAAGGTGAAACGTTAAGTCTTAAGGGTTCAATTATGGTTGAGGACCCAGGTTTCAATGTGAGATCAAAAATATATGTAGATAATAAGATTGTTGCAGAATCAGTAAAGTTAACTACCAATCTTCTTATGGGGGTGAGGCCGTAATTAATCTTTCGTATACATTCGACTAATTTTAATATGATTTACATTTTTTTTTCGTTTATTGAAATTTCTTAGACTAAAGATATGTCATATCAGTGGCTAAAATCTCTATTGAACCTCTTTGTTATTACAAATGCTCCTTTATATTTATCATTATTTGAGATTGTCAATTATCTTTTTACATGCGGTAAAATTTTGTTTACCCATCGAGCGTTTTACATATTCATCCATTCCAGTATCATTTTTTTCGTTTACATATCTTTTAAATGAAAGAATCCCCAGACACTCATGAAATCCCCTTCCTTTCATTTATAATTATAGGTTCTAATCCAGATAAATATTACTCACATTACCGTAGCTAAACAACAAATGCGTTGAAATCTTTTCGTTTGCAGGTGTATCACTTCTTATAGACCCGAATATAATCTATTTCATACCTTCTTGGAAAACTTGTTTGACTTGGATCACCACCATTGTCGCCGCCCAATGCTAGGTTAACAAGCAGATAATGCGGTTGATTGTATGGATTTATGTCAGAACCATCCTGATTTACTAGGACTTTAAGCTCAACCCTGTTCAACAGTTTGTCATCAATATATAGGCTGATGGCTTTAACATCCCAGTCCATTCTCCAGATATGAAACTTTTTATACCAGTTGCTTTGGCGTAAGTCACTGATGGAAGTAGTTTTACTGTACCATCTCGGTGTCCATCGTCTGGAAGTCCCATGGGCAATGTTGGCCAGTAGTTTACCACGGTAGTATTCCATGATGTCGATCTCCCCATTAGATGGCCACTCGCCTTTGATCCCCAGTGTCCAGAAGGCTGGCCACAGACCTGCAGCCGTGTCAATACGTGCACGCATTACTATACGTCCGTACAAAAAGCTTTTAGAATGCCGGGTATTTAGGCTTGCTGACGTATATTCTATAAATGGACGATTTTTTCTCCAGTCATTACTTTCCGGCTGATAGTTCGGATTTGAGCGGTGAACCTGCCTAGCTTCGATGATCAGTCTGCCATTCTTACAATAGGCGTTTTCAGGGGTGTACCATTGCAACTCATGCTGGCGCACAAAGCCCCGTTCGTATTGCCAAACTGTGGTGTCCGGCGTTCCCGATGTGTTAAATTCTTCGCTCCATATCAATTTATATTGGGTATCTTTACCATTTTGATGGTTTTGTGCGTTTACGTAAATTGCATGTATCACTGCTGTCAGTAAAACGATCAATTCTTTTCTCATAGATTGTCTAAAGTTATATAATTTCTCCCATTTTCCGAAACAGATCCTATCCGTTCAGCCAAGTTTGCACTTCTCCATAAAGATTTCAGTACTGTGATCATATATACCTGGTCGGATAATACTGATTTGCCCAAGTACAGACGAACCAATTCTACATTAGTTATTTGCACCACCGTATTCAATACAAAACTGGTGTTAATGGTATTGCCGGATTTTGTAAAGGTTTGGTTGGTGATGGAGAAATTTGGTGTTACCAGAACATCAATATTTTCGTTCTCTGTTAGGATTATCCTGATGGCACGGGTGACTTGCTGAAGCCATAGGGCGACATTGCGTCATGTAAGTTTATACTGGCCTGCAAATAACTTTGCCGAGAGACTCTCGCCCTGATTCATACATACAAAGACCTATTACCAGCACCAGATCATGGCCATTCCACCCTGATAATCGATGTAAAAGAAGTTGAGCAGTTGTTCAATGGGCTATCTGCAAATATAAAACAAAGTGTTGCCGGAAAAGAATTTGGTTGAACTATCGAACACCATCTCAGTAGAACAAATGGGATCTGATTGTAAATTAAAAGACGAATCAGGAAAATCAGTTAGCCTAAGCGATTTTCGAGGTAAGTATGTGTTGCTTAATTTTTGGGCCAGTTGGTGTGCACCCTGCAGGGCTGAAAACCCCAATGTTACATCGCAGTATAAGAAATATAAAAACCAAGGTTTTGAAGTTTTAAGCGTATCTCTTGATGCAGCAAATTCTAAAAAGGCATGGCTTAAAGAGATTAAGGATGATGGCTTAACTCGGACTAATGTATCAGATTTGAAAGGGTTTGAGAACAGTATAGGAATCCTTTACCATATCAATGCCATCCCCCAAAATTTTCTGATCGACCCATCGGGTAAGATTATAGCGCGTAATTTAAGAAGGGAAATTCTTCCAAAATATTAGAAGAATATGTACCAAAATAACATTGCCTGATAACAAAATCCAATGTTGTTTTATTTTAGTTAATGAAAAGTTGGGGCAATGCCGGATGGCTTGCCCTTAACTTAAATTATTAGACCCTATCTCTATTAAATTTTAGGTAGTATTGATAATATTTTGGAAACATTGGTAACAAACCTGTATAATCCGTATTTGAATTGCTCATCTCAATGCTATTTTTTGAACTTGTGAATACACATATTCGCTGGTAACCGTAGCTTTAACCCCTACTCTTGCGTACACAAAATCGAGGGTTTTCAGGTTGTCAGGAAGATCGGCAGACAGGTTGGTTGGTGCACCAAATACCAATGAGGATACATTTCCATCTACCCGTACATCGCGGAGTACCTGGTCGGTTAATACTGATTTGCCAAGGTAAACGCGAACCAATTCTACATTGGCTGTTTGTACTACTTTGTTAACTACGAAACTGGTATTAATGGTATTACCGGATTTTGTAAAGGTTTCGTTAGTGATCGAGAAATAGGGTGTTACCGGGACATCAATATTTTTATTTTCTGTTAGGTTTATCCTGATGGTATCGGTGGCTTGCTGAAGCCATGGGGCATCAGGGCGTCGTGTAAGTTTATACTGACCTGCAAATAACTTTGCCGAGAAACTCCCATCCTGATTCATGTAGACATAAATAGGGGATTTTAGGGGATAGCCATCCTGCCACAATTCCAGCTGTGGACCATTGTTGCGTACACCTAATGCTTTGCCCTGATATACCACCTTACCTGATAAAGTTAATTCAGGGGCATTAAAATTATCGTATTCACTACAGCCAGCCAGAAATAAACTGGCTGTTGCTATTATCGTTAAAAATTTATTTTTCATCATGTTAAGGATTAATGGAATGGATTACGAACAATTTTCGGGTTGTTGTTTAATACTGTCTGATCGATTGATGAGTAGTAGTTTGCCATACGGAATAACCTTGCGCGGCGGAAGCGGGTTGGGCGTATGCGTGCGAAAATATATTTTCCATTGTCTGGATGACCGGGTCTTACCACACGATATGAATATAAGCCCATTACTACTGCATTCGGATCAGTTTCGGTACCATCCCATACGATGTGTGCAATACGCCATCTTTTCAGGTCGAAATAACGGTGATCTTCGAAGGCAAGCTCCACGCGGCGTTCATTGCGGATGATGTCGTTTGTCAATGCACTTAAGCTGTTGGCGGGAAACCCAGCACGGGCACGAACCGTGTTCACATATCCTAATCCTTCAGGGCGACCTAACTCAAAAGCAGCTTCTGCGGCGTTTAAGTAAATTTCACCCAAGCGGAACCATGGCCACCAGTTTACCGCTGATGTTCCACGGGTACTTGCGGCGGGGGCATCGCTTACCATCTTACGGATATAAAAGCCGGTATTGCTTACATCTACAGCATCATCTTTAGGACCGTCAAAGCCTGTCCACACCTGCCCGTCGGTATAGTTGCCACCTAATACTGTCGAGGTGGTTAACTGATAAGTGCCGTTGGTATATACTGCCACACCTGCCTGTATCCTTACCGGATTGTTTTTAAAAGTAGTACCCGGATAAATGACAGTTCCGAATAAGCGACCATCTTTATTGGCAAAGATATCGGCCGGATTGGTATAGGCGATGTAGTTGCCGTTTGCGTCTTTGTCTTTTAGTGTACCTACGCTTCCATCTAAATAATTGAAGCTTTCTACCAGGCTCAGGGATGGTGAAATTGCAGATGATGCCTCATTATCTTCTGTCATACTTTTGATGATGTTATCATAAGTAAAGCGGTGCACTTTGGTACCCAATGCGAAATCTTTTGCAAAGATTATCTCACTTACCGGCTTTTTATTTAGCATATCGTAGAAGTTAGCACCCTTATCGGGATTGGTATTATACAAAGCATAAGGGCCTGCTATTATTTCTTTTGAAGCGGTAAGCGATTTATTATAATAATCTGCTGCCATAGATGCAGGAATACCTACCTCTCCACCGGTAGTGGTGATTGGTGCTGCCATCAAACTGTTGTATTTGGCGATGGATGCTGCGTACAACATGGCTCTGCTCTCTAATGCAAGTGCAGTATATCGGTTCGCACGTGTTGCTATGCCATTATTAGGAGCCAGATCAGCTTTGATTTCTTCCAACTCTTTGTAAATAAAATCATAAACTTCAGATTCCTTAGCGCGAGGCACCTGTAATGGAGTAGGGTCGCCACTAAAGTCGTAAATGAGTTGTTTGGTTACTAATGGTACACCACCCATGCGTTTCACCATTTCAAAATAAACAAAAGCACGAATAAAGCGCATTTCAGCGATAAACTGGCTTTGCTGGGCTGGTGTTAACTTACCCCCTAATGCATTGATGTTTTCAAGCGAAAGGTTCAGGTCGCGGATTAATCCATAATCCCAGTAGCGGCCATAGTCGTTTCCATACTGGAAATCGTTCCTGCCGTTTTGATCGCGTGTACCCGACCACATGGCGTCATCAATTTCTGTCATTCCACCGGTATTGAATACGCCATGAAGTGATGGTAAGCGATTGTAGTAATTCGCCAGCAGGGAAGTAATTAAGTTCGGGTCATTCCACAACTGTTCATCGGTAATGGTGGTTTTTGACTCGCGGTAAAACCAGTCATCGTGTTTGCAACTGTGCATGGTTAAACCAATAAGCAGTGCAAAAGCTATATAAATTTTTTTCATCTAAATCTTTATTTAAAATGTGATGTTGAATCCTGCCATAAATACTCTTTGCTGCGGATATACTACTGCCGCGGGCGCTTCAATTTCCGGATCAATCTGGAAATGTTTTAGGTTGTCGAATGAAATCATATTCGATCCGTTTACGTAGAAGCGGATTTTCTGTGCTTTGATTTTTTCGGCAATGGATTTAGGAAGACTATAAGCCAGCTCCATATTTCTAACGCGGAGGTATCTTACATTTTTTAACCAAAAACTGTTGTTTCTACCATTTGGGCCTGAATTACCGTTGCGGATGGCAGGGTAGTAGCCCGGCACCCAAGCACTTGTAGGATCATAAGGATCGGCACGGTGCCATCTGTCTTCCAATAAATATGCAGGGGAGTTTCCTCCACCATGGAAGGCATTTCTGAGCTCATAATCCTGGTTCCATGACTGCATGGCGCCACCGGCTAAATCAATGTTCAGGTCGATCCCTTTATAGCTTAAGCCGATACGTCCACCAAATGACATCATTGGTGCCCAACCTGTAGGGTAACCAATCGGGCGCTGATCAAGATCATTGATTACACCATCACCATTGACATCTTTATAGATAAAGTCACCTGGTAATTGTGTCCTGTTGTTCTGACCATCATTGTTTATGCCATAGCTTCGGATTTCTTCTTCAGACTGGAAGCGGCCTACCACCTCGTAGCCCCACCAGATGCCTCCCCAACGGTTTTCATTTGAATTGGTATACTCGTTATATGAATTGCTGAAACGTGGTTTGTATGAATCCAATACTTTATACCTTGAAAAAGTAAAGTTTCCGCTCACTGTATAATTCAATTCGCCTACTTTACTGGCATAAGTGATAATACCTTCAGCTCCGTAGTAGCCATTGCTGTTTAAGTTCTCATTCGGTAACGTGTATCCGATTTCAGAAGGTAGTAACACATCATATCTTGTACCTGGATAACCTGTACGGATAATTTTAAATGCATCGGCAGTGAATGTTAACTTATTATCGAACATGCCTACATCGATACCCACATTGTAATTGGTGTTTTTTACCCACGAAAGATTACGTACCGGAAGGCCTTTAGGCTGAATTCCCGGATAATAGGTTCCGTTTAATACTGCGTTTCCTGAGTTCCAGTTGTAGCCGGACAGGTAGCCATGCATACCCACACCTTCTTCCAATCCGGTTTGACCAACTGAAACGCGGATTTTCATATCATTTACCACACCTTTCAATGGCTTGAAAAATGGTTCATCGGAGATGCGCCACCCAAAACTTCCGCCAGGGAAAAGTCCCCATTCTTTTCCTGAATAGTATAGGTAGGAGCCATCGTAACGACCCAGGATTTCTAACAGGTATTTGCCTTTATAATTATAATTCAAACGGCCAATAAAACCAGCTCTTGCTTCGTACAACCACTCATCGCCAATGCCACTGAGCTCGGAAATGGTGTTTACCAAAGGAATGTAGTTATTGGTCGGGTTGGAGCCAATTGCGGTGAGTGTTCTATCCCAATCAGAACGCTCATAGCCTGCCATCACGGAGAAGTTATGGTCGCCAATTTGCTTGGTATAATCCAATTGAAACTGTGCGGATCTGGCTACGGCTACACGATCGGTTTTGTAGCGCCATCTCGAATTGGTTCCGTTGCTGCGTACATACTGGCCGTTTTCATATCGGTAGACGTCGTAACTATACTGATATCCATCAAATTTGTTATTGGTGTAATTGTATGACACAATACCTTTAGCTGATAAACCAAATTTGGTTTTGTAGGTTGCCGTCATGTTTACATTCCCGCTCATGAAACTATTGTCTTTATATCCTGCAATATCACGGCTAAAAATGGCTGGGTTATAGGCGAACTCGTTGGTTTGGTTAGGATAAAGCGGATTATCGTTTGCATAAGGCGCCACTGTTGGCCTGTTTTTGAAAATCGCCAGGATAGAAGAGAAATAGCCATCTCCACCAGGTAAACCCACATCCTGTGTTTTCTCCTGACGGGCTGAGATCTGCGTACCGATAGTAAGACCTTCCAGAACCGTTGCTTCCAGATTGGCTTGCAAATTCGTCCGTTTATAGTTAAAATCTTTAATCATGGCATCCTGTTGCAGGTTACCTACTGAAACAAAGTAGTTTGATTTTTTGCCACCGCCGGTAATGTTTGCATTGATATATCTTTGAGGAATATCTTTACGGATGATCATGTCAGCATAGTCATATCCCTGATAACCTGGTTCGGTACCGGCCTGCCATTTGGCAAGTTCTGCACGGGTGTAAATCGTATTTGGATCGCGACCTTCATTTTGCGCTGCTTCTACCAAACCTCTGGTGTATTGAGCCGCATTTGCCATTTCAGGGAAACGGGTAAGGTTTTGCCAACCCAGGTAGCCATTGATATTGATTTTTACGGTTTCATCTTTTGAACCTTTTTTAGTGGTGATTAACACTACCCCTTTAGAAGCCCTGAACCCATAAACCGCTGCGGCAGCATCTTTAAGGATCGATATACTTTCAATATCTTCGAGGTTTAAAGAGTTGAAGATATCTGCGCCTGACGCATTTTGGGTTCCTACCCAGTCTGTTCCGGTCTGGCCGCCGTACGCAACACCATCAATTACAAATAGCGGGTTACCCATATTACGGACTTCAATACTGGCACCACGTCCGGGGCGAGCATCTTTAGCGCGTACAGAAATACCCTGTACCTTACCTGCAAGTGCTCCTGCAGTGGAAGTTGATGAGGTGCGTACCACGTCTTCCGATTTCAGGTTACTTACTGCTCCGGTGATGTTCCGTTTTGATTGCTTACCATAACCTACAACCACTACGTCTTCCAGTCCCTGGTCGTCGCTTTCCATTTTAATGGTAAACTGGGTTTTGTCGCCAATGGTGATGGTTTGGTTTTTGTAGCCGATGTAGGTTACCAGGAAGATACCCTTACTTGTGCTAAGGGCAAAGCGTCCCTGACCATCAGTTGTTGTAATTTCTTTCGGGACTGCACCGGGAACGACAATGGTTACGCCGGTTAGGGGTTCATTGAGTTCACTCAGTACTTGTCCGGAAATCTTGCGTTGCGCAAATGTGTAATAGGGAATTCCCCATACCATAAGGCATAAAAAGAAAATTTTCAGGATTCTCATGTTATATTTGGTTTTTGTTTAAAGTATAGTAATAGGTCAGTAAATTCGCCGGATTGCCAAACTACATATTAGGTATTTAATAAATAGCACCCTAATTAAGCAACTTCTATTTTGACAGAATTTGTCAAATTCTATCCTGCAATAATTATAAATAGAGATTTGATGTCCTACTACATCAAATTAGAACTTGCATTCTGTTTACCACAAAGAAAATTCAATCCGATTTCCCCTTATCGAAAAGCAACGCAAATTCAATTCACATCAATCTAATAATCTACATTCATTGAAAATGTTAATATGTATTCAGGTGCATAGGTATCCAGGTTCTGATGTTTACCGAATTTAACATCAACATTGTAACTTATACTTCACAGTATTAATAACATCATCCGTTTTCGAAATAATTTCAGTAAAATGTGATTTGGTTGCATCTGGTTTTGTATAATTCTGATTTACTTATCTTCGAAATTTATTTTATTTTCAAATGAAAGCAAGCCGCGTGATAGGCTGTGTAAGTAATATTCTGAGGTATTAAAACTAAATTCATTGTTTTATATTTGGTTATCGTAAATTTAATGATTTAAATTAATAAGCGTACTAGTAACACTTATTAATTTTTATAATTCGATTGCCTTGTAATAATTTGTATTCTTTTCAAAAGAAATCCGTTAAGAGTTAGTTAATGAACTTATTTGCCATTCTATGATTTCGAAATTTATAAGCAGAAGTGTACCTGTGTAATGTGCCGAGGATCGCGCTTGAAATAAATAATCCTATCTTGTGCCTCACATTGGTCTCTATGCAATTTAATTATTAGTATTACAATCTAAATTTTGTTATTAATTAAGACCATAGCCCTTAAAAGTTGGCTTGTTTAGAAAGGTGTTAAATTAATCAGATTGTAACTTTCTTAGTTTCAACTTTAGATGGCTTTATCATTTGACTTTCTTTACACCTTCAGTGGTCATTACAATTCTTTTAATTGTTCCATCATTATTGTAGTGGAGATAGTCAATGCAAACTGACCTTCTAAAACTTCCTCCATCTGTATTGACGGCTCCATTGTGATAAATGAAATAAGACTTGCCCTTAAATTCAATAATCGACTGGTGGTTGGTATTAGAATTTCCTGCTATTTCATTCAGAATGCCTTTGTAAACCCAAGGACCATTTATACTTTTACTCATGGCATATACAATCTTTTCTGGAAAACCTGAGGCATATGATAAGTAATACCAGGCTTTTTGTTTATGGATCCATGGGGCTTCTGTAAACTCTGGAATGTTAACTACCTGAATGGAACCATCCAACTCAATCATATTTGGTTTAAGCTTTACATAATAGCATCTTTGGTTTCCCCAAAATAGGTAGGCTTGTCCACCGTCATCAATAATTACTGTCGGATCAATATCGTCCCAACCAATATTTGTTGCCTTAGTCATATCATTTGTAATCAGCGCCTTTCCGAGGGCATCATTAAAAGGTCCGCGTGGATTATCAGATACTGCAACACCAATAGACTTTCCTGAAATACTACCATGTTCAACTGCGGTATACCAGTAAAATTTGCCATTCCGTTCAATTACCTGCGAAGCCCAGGCATCACCCTTGGCCCAGGCAAAGTTTTTAATATTCAGGGGCGAAGGATGGGCTTTCCAGGTAACCATGTCAGCTGATGAGTAACACAGCCATTCATTCATTTCGTAATATTCCTTTCCCTTTGGGGCTACATCATGTCCAGTATAGAGATAAACCGAATCGCCATATACATAAGCCGCAGGATCAGCAGTATATTTGTTGGTAATAATAGGATTGCCTTTGGCAATAACTATCTCTTCCTGAGCCTGAATAATAAATCCGTGCAGGCAAAGACCTAGAGATAATAGATTTACTTTTGTCATTTCTTATCAACTGTTTTTTAATTAGCCATTATCAATCATCATCACACAATAACTGTGAATTCTGATAGTGATTTTGGATTAGTACTACTTAGGGCTATTGATTTGCTCAGCCTTTGGCATTGGGTGCAATATTTTATTAATATCCTATTTAACACTAAGCATTTTGCGTGTGGTCATACATTATCGGATTCATTAAGCGTAATGAGAAGGCAACACCAGTACTTACGACACTTTTGGGAGTACATTTAATTTCATAAATTCTTACACCCTGTGTAGAATCTATCGGTAAAAATAAAATATTTAAATTAATAAACGTCATTTATACGATTATTTTTTTTTTAAATAGTATAAACAGCTATCATTATCTGTTCAATATGGTTTGATATGATTTGAATACCTAATTGTCTTTTCCTCCATCCTTGTTCACAAACTCGGTCACCTTGATTAATAATTGTATGTAAGTACTGGAAATCAACTGGTTGCCTAATTTGTAAAGATATCTCCGCATTTGCACCTTAAATACCTGACATTCAAATAAAGAAAAACCAGCGCCAATACTGTTTCCTGTGGCTTGCCGGTAAACAAAAAGCCTGTTTAGGCCCATCTCTGAATAATTTTTTTTTTAACATCAGAATAGTTGCTCTGACCGGTTATCCAAACTCTCCGATATTATCGCGATAAGATAATTCAATTTCCCCCCAGGTTCTGAACCCTGCCTAAGTTTACAGGTGAAAGCCCCACACCAAAATGGAGTACACTTATCACCTGCTCTCCCTAGATTGTGATCAATAAAGTATCTTCTGACTCTGTAAATATTTGAACGAAAATTAATCTTCGAATATAGTATAGTTCAGTAACCTATCGATCTTTTGGTTTAGAATCATTTTGAGCTTGACGACAGAAATTTACTTTTGGTATCTTTCTATTTGATTACTTCAGATAATTTTTTCTCAAGTTCCTCACCGCGCAGGTATTTGCCGATGATCTTCCCATTCGGATCAATCAAAAAGTTCATAGGAATTGCAGTTACCTCGTATAGCATCCCGGCTTCATTTTCCCAACCTTTAAGATCACCGACCTGTTTCCAGGTCAGTTTATCTTCTTGTATCGCTTTCAGCCAATTCGCTTTATCAGCAGCTTTATCCATGGAAACCCCAAGGATCTCAAAACCTTTGTCTTTATATTGTGCATAAGCTTTCACCAAGTTTGGGTTTTCACGTCTACAAGGTGCGCACCATGAAGCCCAGAAATCCACAAAAACGAATTTACCCCGATAGTCCGAAAGTTTCACCATTTTGCCATCGATATCAGGCTGCACAAATTCAGGAGCCTCGACCCCTTCCTGCGTTTTCTTTACAGAAGCGATCCTTGCAGCAACTTCCTTACCCAGGTATGTATTTCTCAGGGTTTCGTTAATGCCTAGAAAAATCTTTTCCATTGCGATGGCATCGAACTCTTTGCCTACGGCTGAGTTGAAAGCCATTACCGCCATGTATTGGTTGGGGTTCTTCTGTACATAATCTAGTTTGGTATCGATCATCTGTTTCTGGATGGCATTCGCACGATCGTCCAGTGTTTTCAGGTATTTCTCATCCTGTTTTTTCGCTTCCGGCTGCTCGTTGAATTCTTTGTCCAAAGCACCAAACTGATCATAGATAGGCTTCAAAAAAGCATCTACACGGTCACTTTCGGTATTCAGTGGAGAACTGGCGATCACTGCATTCTTAACAGAATCTTTTGCTGTCAGTACCATTTGTTCATTGTTGCCCAGCAGGAATGCCCTGACATCCATCTGAGAACGTTTTGACGGAACCATCGGACGGTTATCATGGACCACCCTGATATTGGCTTCAGTAATAGAAGCTACACTTCCTTTAAATTCGAACTTACCATCCACAATCATAGTGGAATCAACCTTTGAAGTGGTTCCGGTTTTGATCAGCAGATAAGCTTTTGCAGGCTTGTTCAATTTGCCCACTCGTGCCGTGATACTGTAATTGCTCTGTGCCATTACCGCAAATGGCACAGTAAGGGCCAGCATTCCTAAAATTATTTTGTTCATATTTTAACTTCTTTTATGGTTTATGATTGATTTTCGTATTCTTTCAGGATAATATACGTTTGTTATTTGATAAGGTAAGTGATCATATAGTGACGTTTGATGATGTAAAAGATTACTGTGGAAAATTTTTCAAGAAAGTTGATATCATGCATTTTAATTTGCTATAAAAAGCGAGATGCATATTTTGGCTGATCAGAATGGAAACACACTACCTTGTAGAATTCAAATTGAAAATGATGAGCTTTATATTTCGGATGCTAATGGCGATTTGTTCGAGCATCAAAGGAATGATCCTAAGAGCCTGAGAATACAAAAATCAATATTCCAAGAAAAACAAACTGTCATAGAGAATTCTCTTTTTGGAGTAAATATCAATTCAAATTCCGTTAACATATGCCGACTTCGCTTGCGGATTGAGTTGTTGAAAAATGCCTATTATACGGATGAACGACAATTACAAACTCTTCCAAATATTGACATAATTATTAAATGTTGCAACTCTCTGATTAGTCGTTTTGGTTGAGATGACAGTTTGAAATCAGTTTTTTAAAAACAAGGAAATCAATTACTCTATAGAAGAATACAAACAAGCGGTTTAAGACTACAAGGCAACTAACTCGAAGATTAAAAAAAGAGGAATAGAGGAATTTATAGATACGGTAAAAAGTAATGCTAAATCAACATCAGACAATAAAATAAACGATAGGATATCCAAAGCAGTTGGTGATTATCAAAAGAAGAACAACGATTAGAAAATCTTCGTTTATTCAATGAAAAACCGAAAAAGTCTGAAAAAGACAATCTAAGAAAACTGAAGGAGAAGGCAGATAAAACCTTAAAAGAGAAAGGGAGAGATTCTTAACAATGTAATGTATAGGAACGCGTTTGAATGGCGTTTCGAGCTTCCAGAAACGTTGGATGATGAAGGAAACTTCATTGGCTTTGATGCAATCATTGGAAATCCCCCTTATATCCAGTTACAAAAAATGGGTCTAGATAGCGCTGCATTAGAGAAGATAGGGTATAATACATTTGCTCGTACAGGAGATATTTATAGTTTATTGTAAGAATTAGGCCATCGGATATTAAAAAATTAAGGTCTATTGGTTTTTTATCACTTCTAACAAATGGATGCGAGCGGCCTATGGAAAAAGTTTGCGAAAGTTTTTTGTAGAGAAGACCGATCTGATAAGATATACAATCGTAATCTCCACAAAATACTTTATTGTAGTTTAGTAAATAAGACTCACAAAAATATTCAAAACAATATACTGAGTTAATTGTACGAATAACAGTTAGTTTGGTTTGGTTTAGTTTTAAAGATGGATGTCAATAAAACAGATATCATAGCCCTATAGAAATATAGGGCTTTTTCATATCATATTCTATACGTATGCCTTTCATAATAAGTCTTTTCCAATTGATAATCTGCAAAAACCTATATTAAACGAATAAAGATCTAGCAACATCTTCTTTGCTTAAAAACAATCTCTAGCTTTCAGTCTGCAAAATAAAAATGAACCCCATATTTAAATATCTATATACAGCATAAATACTCAATCAATCTTGATAATTGTATTCAAATAATTATTATAACTAAAAAAATTTAAGCTCGATGCAGTGGTATACAATCCTTATATATATCTGTTTTTCAGCTGTCAGTTTATATACAATACTTATGGTAAAAATAAAAATGTCTTACAAAACGAAAGTATTCATTCTCTACTGCACATTTTTTCTTTGCGCTGTTGATTTATTTGCTTAAAATACGGCAATGAGATAAAATATCTCACAAAACAGAGAAATATCTCCAACAATAATGTTATTGTCCGTTCATCCCATAGCGGTCGAATGAGGAATTAAGATAAGTCTGCCCTTCTCGACCAATGTAGATTCATGGTCTTAGATGTTTTACACATACAGTGAAAGGGCTATAACTTAATTTGTTATCAATTATATTATATACACCCCCCACTAAAGTTACAGCGAAAATTCAAACATAAAACTTTGCAATACGGTACCAGAAAACATATTCTTATAATCCGATATACATTTTCTTATTAACTCAGATCACCCTAAGCCCAGCGCCTTTATGCTATCATATTTTAGCTTCATTTATAATTGTTTTAACATGATTAAATATTACCGACGGTACGTACATATACAAAACTGTACTATAAAACAAAAATAAATTTAAAAGTTAATCAGGTAGCTCATCGATACTTGATGGTTCTATCCTTGGCTGGGCATTCATCTTATGTCTATAGCTTGATGAGGTTTCATAAGCGAGTCTTCTAACCCTCATAATATTTCCTAGCGGACGATGTTCCGGCAGACAATGAAAAGGATTGAAACTTAATACATCATCGCCATAAACTCTCCTTTCAGGGCTAAAACTATCCTGTGGCAAAATCGTTAGACTGGCGATTGGCTGGAAGGGGCTGTCTTCTTCCATCCATTGGACAGACCCATCTTCGACTGGCATTTTTTCAAGATCCTTGCATAGCTGTGCAGACAATTCATAAACTCCTGTCTGTTGTTCAAAGAAATTTTTTACAATTGTGGTTAGAAAAGTTTCAGGCTCATTCTTCCTTAACTCCTCATCCATTTCTTTACCATGTAGTGCCAGAACATTTTCAGATTTGGGTCCAATGGATATTTTTGCTACATAGTCCCCATAACGTATAGCTGCCATAGAAAAATAGCGATCACCGAGAATATGAGAACCTGGCGTCGCAAAGTGATTTGGTTCCTCCTCTTGTCCCAAGAGGTTTTTAATTTTGCGGCCCGCTACAAGCATGGCACCCTGGACGGATTGAATAAGTTCTGGTGTATTAATATGATCTTCTATCTGCTTTTGTTGGTCAAGGTAATCCTTAACCGTGCCTGCCGGAATTATCGGATAATTTACTAACAGAAAATCCTGAGTCAATGCATCTTTTTCTTCAGGCAGGTATTTCTCACCGTCCACCCCAATGACTTTTAGAGCCATGCCGCGTTGAGAGGATTTCTTATCAGGCTCAATCATACCTGGCGCGGTTGAAAAACGAATCACAACCGGATAGGTCTTCGGCTCACGAAATAAACCCTGCGCTAAATGCTTTGGAAGGTTATCATAGACCTTGAGTTCCCCGCGTAAAATCCCATGGTTTTTGGCATGTGCGTCACGCACTGCATGCCGGTAGCGCTCAAACATTATTTTGTTTACCCTTGCCATAGATTCAACAACCTCTCGGCTGTCCTCATCTTCATTAGGTTGTTTGACTTCTATGTTTTCGGAGTAAAAAATATATCCGTTTGAATCCTTAATATTGATATCTTGCATGCTATGTGTTGATTAGTATCGTGTGGAAAATAAGCTCTTACTTGAATGCTAATTTGTTAAAATGGTAAAACTTCTTTTTTAAAAGCGCGTAGTGATGTTATCAAATTCTATTATTCGGACTTTTTAACAACTTGATAAAACAAAAGGCTAATAATATAATAATCAGTATGCCGCCAAACGTATTAAAAGTATCTATCATAACTAGTTGGTTAGTGTTCTAAATTAGCTCCAACAAATTACAATAACGAATTTACACAAGATAGGAATACGAATAATCTAAGCGCAGTTTTCAAATAGTAGAAATGTGGTAAAGACTTTAATCAAAACTATCATTTTATACCACCAAAATGAAATTATTCTTATTAAGCCAACAATAAATTGCTTCAACAAATGTGGTATAAAATGAATTGAATTAATTTTTTTAATGACAGAATCAAAGTCAAGCTGAAAAGATTATTCATATCGAGTTCTTCATTATAAAAGACTGAAACAGTAAGCAGTAAGACAAACCGGATAGCGCTTCTAAATTTATATCCGAATGGGATAATCCTAAGCTTTTGAAGTTTAGAGATAAATGGTTTAGATAAAGCTGTATGCTTAAGAACAAAGCTGTGATATCTCTTGTTATCCATCACAATAAGATAATCATGAGCAAATTGCAGAATAATTTTATCGGCAGTATTCCACGGTAAATACAAGAAACCCCAATTATATCATTCCTAATTCCAGGGCAAACTTTAAAAAATTTATGAAGGCGGAACAAGCCATGATCGAAGATCTGGCCATCATCAGCGATCGCAGAAGCTGCGCTCTATTAGATAAAGCGGGAACCATTAACTGGTATTGCCCTGAGCGTTTCGATACTGAGGCCATATTCTCTAAACTTCTCGATAATGAACAGGGCGGTTATTGGTCGGTCAGTGCAAAAGATAAAAAATTTCTAACTCGCCAATTTGATGGGAGAAGCAGCGTACTGCATTCGTGTTTTTCTATCGGAGGAAAGGGACTGACCATGACCGATTTTATGCCTTTAGATGAAATTTTAAGGGCATTTGTAAACTTTTTAGCAATGCACCATCAGTTATCGAAAACAAGATTACGATCAGGCCAGATTATGGGCTCGCAGCAGAAGATTAAATGACTATATCTACCTCACGCATCAGATTGGATAAATCCGGGCTTTACCTTCACACTTCGCATCCGGTGTACGTAGAGAACGATATCATCCGTTTCGAAATTACTGCGGGAGAAAGTGGCTGGGCCTACTTAGGAAAGGCAAATAAAGTTAGCGAAGGTGATCTGCGAAAATTGCTGCAGACAATGCTCCAAAAATGGAAGAATCTGGAAATGCTCTTGGATTATCATGGTCCTTATGAAAACCAGGTGCGGTACTCTCTCAGAGCATGGCAACAGATGGTTTAAGAACCTACCGGAGGGATTACAGCAGCTGCCACCACTTCCCTACCCGAAGTAATTGGCGGTGAACGTAATTATGATTACTGGTATGTTTGGATGAGGGACGCAGCACTAATCACTGACGCAAATCATCACCAATGGGGAACTGGAAGAGAAGTTCATCACTTTTGTATCAGGTGCTATGGAAAAAAACGGGGAAGACCACATACAACCTGTTCTGGTACTCTTACACTATTTTGGCGGCTCGGCTAAGAGCTGGCAGTTTGTTATTTCAAAGCTGGAAAGCTATTATTCGTGTATTGCGATTGATTTGCCAGGTTTTGGAAACACTGCTATGATTGCTAAATCTTCGCTTAATAGTTACGCAGATTTTGTTCGGCAGGAGTTAATCGCTAAAGGAGTAACCCACTATATCTTGATAGGCCATTCGATGGGTGGTAAGATTGCTTTGCAGTGTGCTGTGGATGATTACAAAAATGAGCAGTTACGGGGTTTGATCCTGGTTGCACCATCGCCACCCAGCTTTGAAGATATTCCGGAAAGCGAACAGGCAAAAATGCGGGAAATTCCGGATATAGAACAGTCAAAGTCTAAAGTTGAGGCGGATACGGTGATCAGATTAACGGATGAAGGGTCCGATGTAGCCATTAATACCCCTTTGGAAGTAGCCGCGGACGCCAGGAAATGGTGGATTGATGAAGGTACACGTGAATCTATCGCTGATAATACCAGGCAATTAAATGTTCCTGTAACTCTTATTGTTTCAAAAGATGATCCTGCAATCAATTGGGCGATGACCCGAGAACAAACTCTACCCAATTTACCTCTCGATGTAGAAATTTTAACTATTGATACTATTGGTCATCTGATGCCGCTGGAAAATCCTACCCTTATTGCCTCCATGATATCAGAAACCCTAAATAAAAAGAAATAAAGCCTTACACCTATCTTACTGAACATCCTATGTACCCAGCCAGATGTGTGATATGAACTAGTTAGTGACTAAATCCAAATTGAATAACAAAAACCTGATACTGGAATGAATCATCATGTCCTGCACCAGGTTTATTCATAATATAATAGTCAACCAATTTAAGGGTGACCGTTTCCGCCGGCAGATCCATATATCTGCCCGGTAGCATAACTGGCAGTACTATCTGCTAACTGCACGTAAATTGATGCCAACTCAGCGGGCTGTCCGGGACGCCCAAGCGCAGTAACCTCTCCAAATTTTACAATCGCATCCTGAGGCTGTCCGCCACTGGTTTGTAGGGGCGTCCATACAGGACCAGGTGCCACACCATTTACCCTGATTCCTTTTGGCCCGAGTTGCTTTGCTAATGATTTTACAAACGCAACGTTTGCAGCTTTTGTTTGTGCATAATCGAAAAGGTTTTCTGAGGGATCGTAAGCCTGAACCGAACTGGTGGCAATGATCACCGCACCTTCCGGAAGTATGGGAATTGCAGCCTTTGTAATCCAGAATGGTGCATAAATATTGGTTTTCATTGTGGTATCAAATTGGATAGTGCTTATTTCCTCAAGGGATTCTATTGCCTGTTGATAACCGGCATTATTTACCAGGATGTCTATACCTCCCAGCTTTTCTGCTGCCTGGGTAACTAATGTTTTGCAGAATTCCTCCGAAGTAATGTCGCCAGGTATACCGTACCCTTTTCTTCCGGCTGCAGCGATAAGCCTGAGCACTTCATCTGCATCAGATTGTTCTTGTGGCAAATAGTTGATCACCACGTCTGCGCCTTCCCGGGCATAGGCAATTGCAGCTGCCCGTCCGATTCCGGAATCACCACCGGTAATTAGCGCTTTCCGGCCCTGTAGTCTCCCAGAACCTTTGTATGATTCCTCACCATGATCAGGAATAGGATCCATTTTTGAAGCTAGTCCCGGCACTTCCTGTGGCTGCTTTATGAACGGGGGGCGGGGATATTTGTTTAATGGGTTTTCAATTTTTTTCTTGTTTTCCGGCATCTTGATGTTTTTAAGTTATTTATATAATCCCTTGATCATTTCTCATCAGGGGGTTGCTATATTTGCATATATAAATTCAACAAGGCCTAATGTCTTTTGTTTGAATAAATAAAAGACATTTATAAACAATGCATTTAAACACTCTTTTGTTGAGAATTTTGCTCTTTGTGCTATTCGATCACTAGATAGAATTCAGAATTTTTGATAGCTGAAACTAAACAACATCGTCTCAAAAAACAATGGGTATTTATTAAGAAGCATCGGCATTACCTGTCTTCCACAGATGTGCCGAAGGATGTGATTCACTATGTCAATCAACCTATCTAATTAACTTTTACATGTGTTATATTTATATTAATTGAAATAAAACAATAATCATGAAAAGCTTAGCAAAAAATTAGCTATTCTTTCCAGAGAAGAAATAATCAGTATCAAGGGCGGTATGCGATGGACCAACCACAGGAGCTCAAATGTAGAAGATAGGAGAACGTTAGGTGGTGAATCGCTGTGTGCATTTAGACAGCGGACGGAATCGTATACCGCTCTAGAAATCCTGAATAGCTTGTATTAACCATTATGGCTTCCGCATTCGCTTTGAACAATATTTAATTCGAGATAGTCCGCTCCCCATAAACAATCCATTTATTAAGAATCGTTTATAAAATCGATTATGTTGCGCCACTTTTCTGCTCAAAGCCCTTTACAAAGTAAGGGTGCAATTTTTCTTGGGTCGGAATTATTTTTAAGATAGTGTATTTATTTGCTCGCGAAGGTATTAGATGGAAATGGTGTAGTGGATAAAGATTGGTTCAGAGAAAGTAAAGATTCGGAAGGCGGAAATTCCGGATTCGGAGAAATGAACAAAATACTGCTTCGCAGGAAAGATCAAAACACCAGGTCAGCAATTATTAGCGACATTATTCAACTTGAAGAAGGGAGATTATTTATTAGTGCTTTAATGGGGTATAGAATGGTAAAATGGGGAGGCATAATTGATTTACTGTTGCAAATAACGATTAGTCAAATCGCAATAAATTAGTAATCCGCCAGATAATAAGGGATTCTTCTGGTCCAGCTATCAGCTAGAAGATAAAAATTAAAAAATATCAAAAGATAAGTCTTGAATTTTTTTCAAAATTTTTCTGGACCAATTCAATTCTTCTGGTATAGAAGCAATTAAATGGTAAACGACGAATAAATACTGTATAGTGTTAACCAGGAAGAATTATCTTCACGTCTTTGAGCCTTTTTTCAGACGACGTGATCTAATCCTGCCAGCGCTTATGATTGGAAAAATGGTTGGAGTATATATCAATAGAGAGTGTGTATTGCGTCTACTTGATAAGATGGCAAAAAGAGAAATGGATAAAAATGAAGCAATTTCAAACGCCTTTCAAAGTAGTTGCAAAATTGCAGATTCATATCATCCTGTCAAAACAATAAAAGACCGCTCATCTCAAAGTTGAAGATATCATTATCCACCCCAATCCTACAGAACATATAATCCAGGCCACTCATCATGACCGTTATGAAGTGTATATCAGCATAACCACTAATATACCCACCAAGAAAGGGATTCGGAGCCCTAACTAAGAGTGCTTTGAACCTCGCGAAGGAAAAGCCAAAACACTCTATTCAATCACTTACAGCGCCATCCCCTAGCAAAAAATTGGCGGGCAAATGGAGAGAAAACAGGGTGTTCAATTGACGACGTCCCAGCCAATATACATGCGATCCGCGACAAGCTACAAATGTGAGCAATATGGGTAAATCCTGCTCACAGAACTAAGGACCTAAACGAAAATAGATGCTGTAGGTACCTGGACAAATTAATTCTGATGGTCTTATTGCATTTTCATTAGCTTGCAGGCAAGCAAGACATTTCTCCAACTTGAGTACTGGTTAATGAAAATGACATAATATATGCAGGCGTAGCCTGATGTTGATTTGCATCCCAGCCAATCAAATCCACAATTTTAATTCGCTCATCGGATAAAATATTGCATCAGCAGATTGGACTGGTGAACGTTTCTCCCCCGCAATTGCAGCAGCTAATCTCTTTTTCATTATTCGGCAACTCTCCACAATTGATGCAAACCTTATGCTTTTGCCGGGACTGACGGTTTAGAAATTCTTCATCAAAAGCCGGCAATACCGATAGCCCGGGAGTTGGCTGATCTTTTTTCAACATTGTAAATTCGCCATCTACCTCCAGATATAATCTTTGAACTTCGCCAAGATGGCGTATGCCATGTGATCTCAACTGGGCAAATAACCGATCTTCAGTCAGACGGACCCTAAGCATTTCCTTTTTATCAATTACCCCATTTTCAATCAGTAAACTGACATCGCCATGAGCAAATTGTTCCATTAGCTGATTTCCATACGCTCTTGTTGCGATAACCCTTTGAATCGTTATCACAACCAACGCCACCACCAGAGCCGGTAGAATACCCCTATCAGGCGATTGGATAGGAAGGCCTATTGCTGCTGCCAGGGAAACCAGAGCTGCCATCTCATTACGGGATAATTGTGCGGCCATCCTCTTGCCCATTGCGCGCATCGAAAAGATTAACAAGATAAAAACAAAAGTAACCCTGATTAATAGTTCTACGTAAAACTCAGCTGGTAAATCCCCAAGAAGAATTCTTTGCCAATCGTATAAGTGTATATCTTCTTTCTTCATCATTTGGCTATTATCACGGCTTCGATCCATTCATCGTGCGTACAATTTGAACATTTATGAATTGCTTCAACCTCTTCCGTGTAACCGCAATTTTTGCAGGCCATTAAATTCTCATGCTTATCCTGTTCAGTCCAAAGCATATGATCTGTTGGAGGGAAAACCGACAGCCCCGGCTTTGAGTGATGGAAACAGTAAATACTGAAAATCCCCGAAGTTTCCATATACAGGCGTTCTACACAACCGAGTGACATTACCCCATTTTGCCTGAGTTGTGAAAAAATCATTTGCCGGGTGATCTTATTTTGACGTAACTCGGCTAACTCAAATACACCATCCCGTACGAGCATAATTGGTTCGCCCATATATAGTTTTTCAAAAGTGGCACTCTTGTACCCAAACCAACTCATTCCCCGTTGAAAAGTTAAGGTACATACAAGAAGCAGCATGCCCTGTGCCAGTCCACTTCCAGGCAACTGCATCGGCACGGAAACGATGGCTCCCAAAACAAGCATCACAGCCATCTCGTTTATGGAGAGCTGACCGCTCATCCTTTTTCCAAGCCACCTGATGATCAATAATAAAAACAAATACATGAGCAGTGTCCTGATCAGGGTCTCAATTAAAAAGATCTCCGGAGCTTCTCCGAATAAAATTCTTTGAAAATCATTTAACTTGACTTCTTCAGGATCCATATAAGATTTAAATTTTGATTTACGTTAGGTAAAGCCATGATATTAACATGATGAATCTGTAAAGGTTTGAATAAGACGATTATAGTTAATATTATTTTTTTCCCGATTTTTGATAATTACTAATCGATTAGCTTAAATACCTTTAGTTTTACAGCAAAAATCTCTCAAACACACAGAAATTTTAAGTTTTCCCCTCTTATTCCGTATGTAAATGCATATAAAGCGCTTACGAACGTGTTTTTTTTAGATAAATGCAGCCTTTGCCGACAAGCATTAAACGATCATCTTTTTACGATGAACCCTAACCTGATGTTACATTTGTTTTTCGGCCTGAGCGATAGTTTTGATTAAGTCGCGATGATTTAACATCACCAATTGTACTACCTCTACCCTTAAGATTACCTCCAGCTGAAATAAACGGTCAATGGTTAACTTACTATAACCAAGTTCAATTTTGCTATAAGCATTTTGGGATATGCTAAGCTTTGAAGCGAGATAGCCCTGGGTGTAACCTCTGTATTCTCTAACCAATCTAATATTCATGGCAACAATTTTTGCCTTTTGGGAAAGTACATTTTCCATAGGATGCGCATGGTTTAAATATTTTAAAATATGGAACATGTACTACAGGGTCTAATGGTAAGCTTTAATACACGAAGGTTTACAAAGGAATGAGAACATGACCTATATGAATTAACAAAATGATCAACTAAATGTTTAGACATGTCTTATGCTTCGGATAGCTTCCATTTTAGCATGATTAACCCCGTCAGCACGAATTCCATCGCTGGATTCCTTGGAAGAGGATACAATTACCACATGAATCGAGGATAATGTTGAATGTTGCTTTAAATGTTCCAAAAATGCCCATCCATCCATGCCGGGCATATTGATGTCAAGGAGGATTAAAAATTGTTTGTCTTTATTATCAGGGTGATAAAGATAATTGATTGCAAGTTCCCCGGAAAGAAAATCAAACAGGAATATAGAATTTAAACTGGCAGATAGCTAAAATCTCATCACTATCATCAATCACAAGAATCTTTTTCATAAACAACTAACTCATCAGGTACGTAACTTGGTGATATAAAGGTTTTAAAATTATTTTTGTTTGGTCAAATCAGATTGTTCAGCGTGTCAAATGAAGAAAAATGATCAGGGTTTTAACTTCTGGGGTATGTAGATTTATCATTTAAGGGAGCTAAATCGTTTTAATACTTTTCTGAAAATAATTTGTATAATTTTTGCTTATTTCGGGGAAAAAATGGTGCGCATGAAGAAAGAAGATGTTGTTACGCCAGGAACGGTTAATAGATTCATTGATTTAAATTTGGCTGGAAATTATGAATTCCAATCTATCCTAGATATGGTTACTGATATATGCAGTAAGTCAATCGCTTTTATCACTTTGATCGATGATAGCCGGAACTATGTGAAGATTGCCAAAGGGATTCATCCAGATCAAATTGTCAAGGAAAGCGATTTTTACCGAAATGCCATAAAATCTTCGGCTATAATGATTGTCTCTGACGTATGTAATGATGAAAGGATAAGTAGTAATTCGCTGGTTACCGGGGAACTGGATGTAGGTTTTTTTGCGTTGGCCCCTTTGATTACGCAAGGCGGTGAAAGTATCGGTGCACTATGCCTATTAGATCAGAAAGTTGGAGAACTAACACCTCAGCAACTACAGATGTTTGGGATATTATCTCGTCAGATGATGTATTTGATGGAAATTCAATCGACTACTGAACAGCTTAAGGAACAACTCCAACGTGCAGAATCACAGAACAAATCATTACAGGAGATCGCGTTCATTCAGTCTCATGAAATAAGGCATCCCTTAACAATAATCATGGCTCTGGTCAACCTAGGCTCTAATGGCCAGATGAGGCTAGATAAAAAATGGTTCGAAATGCTTTCTGATGCAGCTTTTACTTTGGATGGCCGAATAAAGGCAATAGTGAATGAAACCATCAATGAAAAAGACCTAAAGCTTGCCAGGTTTAATAGAATGGTTCAGGAGATAGAAGACTATGCTATTTTAATGTTAGATCAAGAAGGAAATATTGAAAACTGGAACCGGGGCGCACAAATCGTTAAGGGATATCACGAGGAGGAAATAGTTGGCAGAAACTTTAGCATATTTTATTCATCAAAAGATATTCAGGAAGGCAAGCCCCAAAAACTAATACAAGAAGCAAAAGCCCTCGGCAAGGCAACAGATGAGGGATGGAGGGTAAAAAAAAACGGAAGCACATTTTGGGCTAACGTAGTGATTACCGCTATCCATGATAAAGACGACAATGTGATAGGATTTACAAAGGTTACAAAAGATCTGGGTAGACATCATGATCCGAAATAATTATTATCCCGCCGGCAAACTAATTCCACCCGTAGTTCCCTCTGATCAATTATGCAGCGTCTTCAACTTACGCATTTATTTGAACTCATGCCCAATCCGGATTTTTGACATTCAATGTCTTGGTATATGACATCCCCCTCCCCCGGATGATAATCTGAAACACGTAACCTTGGTAACCGGTATGTTTTAAGAAATGACCAAGATTGTCCTTTAAAACCCGATCTATCATACGGGGTGCAACCTGATCAATCTGACCTTTGAAATAACGATCTGTGTAGCGTTCATTAAATCCAACCAAATCAATGACAATATCTGTCCCATGCACCTCGACCAGTTTCTCGAGACTGAGAATCCAGGGCCGCATGAAGTTATTCAGCCAGAACCAACTTTGGATCTGCCTTTCAAGGGCAGGTTTAAAAATTGCAAAATTCATTTCCATTACAAATCAAAATTTATCCTTCAATTTAACAGAGATTAAGTCCGGGTATCTGTTGACACCTATGCAGTCTGCAGCTCAATGATCTTCCACCCAAATAATAAAGGATGTTAACTGCACTCAACCAAAACGCAAATTTTTAGTCAAAAAGTGTGAGGTCAGGCCCTGATTGCCTGTTGTTGTTTTCATGCTTGTTACGGGCATTGTTGATCCTGGAATCAACCTGCCAGCCCTTCAATAAAGAGTTGTCGGCAGGATGGAGTACCTTTAACCGCTGATCAACAGGCAGCTCACGGTCCAGCCATATTGCACTTTCACTTTGCGTAAGGATGCAGGGCATGCGGTCATGGATTTTTCCTACATATTTATTGGCCGGTTGCATGATCATCGTACAGGACGGTATAACGATTCCGGTTTTGGGGTCTTTCCAGCTATCCCAATAGCCTGCGAGTAATAGTATCGCGCCGTCTGTACGCTCAAAATAGTAGGGCTGTTTTTTATCTCCTCTACGATCCCATTCATAAAACCCTTCAACCACAAATACGCAATGTCTCCTTCCGATCAGACTTTTATAGCTGGGCAGCGAAAACATCGTCTCTATACGGCAATAAGTGGTAGAAAATTTAGGTACCTCTTTAGAACCGGACGGTATCAGGCCCCATTTTACATAGTGTAACCTGCCTGGTCTTGCATCCAGGATGACGGGCATATCCGTTCCGGGCGGGCGGTTGGTATCTTTTTCCCTTGCATCTCCGCCAAGCAACACCCCTGCCTTGGCAGCCATTGCCAAACTTTCACCAATCAATGTTCTTCCGCACATATCTTTGTTCCTTTAAATGTTCCTATTTAACCATTATAATGTCGCTCCACCTGGTGGTATAACCCTTTGAGAGGTATTCATGCTTGAGCCGCCATTTTTTCTCGTACCCCTCAGTGGCCATACGCAATGTTCCCCTGCCATAGGCAAGATTCAGTTTGTCGAGCAGTGCAGAGACTGTATCTTTCTTACCCCCATCATGTGCGGTAAAAGCATTAAGCTGTAGTTCGCTTTCCGGTACCAGGCCAGTGGCAATCACCCCGGCTTTGCGATATTTCATCCCGGCCCTGAACAGTTTTGCCGATACCCTTACTGCGATACTGACCAGATCTATTGTACTGTTACTGGCGATCAGTAATTTATGGGTATGACTGGGGAAGTGCTGGGGGTGATCTTCCCTATTTTTGTTCGTGTAAAGAAACACCTGTAAATAGAGACAACGCAGTTGCTCCCTACGCAGCTTCTCTGCCAAACGGCTTGCGTATAGTGTCAGCGCCTCCGAAAGAATTTCGGGCTCCGTGATATAATTTCTAAAAGAGCGGCTTACCGTGATTCCTTTTTTCACCTCCCTCACTGCATCAAGCGGAATAGCGGGCCTGCCCCAAAGTTCGTTCCACATCCGCTGTCCCATGATCGTCATATTTTGCTTAAACCACATCTCTGGCATTTCCCTCAATTGAGCAACTGTACGAATGCCCAGCGCTTCAAATTTTTTATAATGCTGCCTCCCTACGCCCCAAAGGTCATGAACGGGAAATTCCTTTACCGCTGCTGTTATCTTTTCATCGCTGTCCAGTACCATGACACCATTTGCGTTTTTTGACAGCTTATTGGCCAGTTTAGCAAGGGTTTTGGTTGGTGCAACCCCGATTGACACCGGGATACCGGTATTGCGGACAACCGATTCTCTAACCCTGGGGATATAATGCTGCAGGTCCGTTACCCCTCCCAGCCATCCGAAAGCCTCATCAATACTATAGACATCCAGCCTGGGGAACCATCTGCCCAGATTGTGCATCACACGCTCACTCATATCTCCATAAAGTACGTAGTTGGAGGAAAAGACCTGTATATCAAACTTTTTAATGAGGTCCCTCACCAGAAATTCAGGATCGCCCATTCTAATGCCGCAAACCTTCGCCTCCTCACTCCTGGCAATCACACATCCATCATTGTTGCTAAGTACCACCACGGGCTTACCATTAAGCTCCGGACGGAACAGCCGTTCAGCCGAAGCGTAGAAATTGTTACAGTCACAGAGCGCAAACATGACTATACCTCCCAATCTTTAATGCATTCGGTAACACATTCCTGCATACTGCGGTTACCACACCCCAAATCTGCAAAACTCCGATTTCTGTTTCAGTGAGCACATTGTGGTCATTCTTCAGTACAATGCCATTTTTATCCATCAGACAGATCCGGCAGGTAAAACAACCCGATGAAAATGCAATGACCAATGCGCCATGGGCAGGTTTCAGGGACCGGTCAGTGATGAGGATATCGCCATCCAAAACACCGAAAGACTGCATTTCCATACCCTGCATCCGAAAATAGAAAGTTGAATGGGGATCAATGACCAGCTTTTCGGCAATATCAAGCCTTCCCTCCAAATAATCTGCCGCGGGTGATTGAAACCCGGAAATCTTCTGCTCTGCCCTGTTCTCGAATGACCTGATCATAAACCAACTTTCTCTTATTGAACACAAATTTATGCTAAAATTTTTAGCAAAAAGAAATTCAGACTAAGATAACTTACAACCCGGCGGAATAATCAAAACGGATCACCGCGGACACTTCTTTAAGTGCAATATTTTAGCGCTGAATTCCTTGCTTAACTTCCCCGGCTAAATCTGTGTGATTTGTAAACTTTCGTTCGTAGATGAACCTGTAATATTTTTCTGCCTCAGTGATGTATACGAAAGCCGATAGGTGTCAAACATTCCTAAAAAAGCTAACAGATGCCGCAGCCGAGTGTCCGCAGACGCGAGGCTTCCGGCCGTCCAGTGGACGGCCGTCACCGATTTCCCTGCACTATCTTAACAGAATCAGTTTCTGATAAAAATCCTCCCAATATGCACGTAGCCTTTTATCCAGTTCTGTAAACCTTGGATCTTGATGATATTGGTTTCTATAAATGTCTGCCCGCTTGATTGCTACTTCGAGATCGTCTACCCTGATCGGCCTTCCCGCAAGATCTATAACTTTCATCATTATTTTTTTAAGTTCGTCCCTCCAGGAGATAATTAAACACTACGTTTCAAATTCCCATTGGTTTATTGAGTTAAAATGCAAGGCATTCAAAATCTTTGTATCAGGCAGGCCAATGACATAACGGATTGCATCGCCCTGCCCTTCCACAAACGGTTTCAATACAAATCTACCGCCTGAAGGTCATCCTAAGTTTCTACCGTTCCAGCTATGATCCTTCCCCAATAAATTGCATTATTACTGATGTGCCGTTGCCATGCCCCTTCAGACCTGCACCAACGGAAGCCGTGCTGTTTTAGCTTTGCGATAACCTCCTGAACCGGCCTGCCATCAAAAAAAAGCTGCAAGCGATTTGCCTCCCTGTTCTCCAAAATGCGCACCCCTTTGATCACCATATCAACTGCCACGGTCTGCCCCTGATTTTTTAAAGCTAACACCCGCTTTTCAATACGCCTGATGTTTGCACTATTATTTGTTAAGGTAAACTGAGCAAATCCCTGCCCCCCAAACTTAGGCTGTATAAGCTCATCCCACATCCGGTCATTCCCAAACTTCAAATTCAGAAAAGCATTTTTATTATTTTTTCTGATACACTTATTGGCCGCCTTCATAAACTCCTGCATCTCTTTTAAACTGTTCAGCTTCTCTTCCAGTTTAACGATCGCCTCTGGGTCGTCCGAAAAGATGGCACCATTATTTTTGATGCCCGCCGCCTTCTCCGAATAATAAGCGGCTTTATGATCTGCCTCAACCGATCGCTTCATTGCGACCGATATCTTTTCCCTGTACCTTCGGTCAGACTTTTCAGAATGGTGACCTATGAGAATAGGCTGTCCCATTGGGATCGCATCCGCCATTTTCTGGCTCAATTGATATAACCTATCCGATTCAGCTTCATTCTTTGAAGCTCTTTCTTCCGCACCTGCAATGCGGTTCACCCTGCGTTGATGAAAATCATGTTTCATAGTCCAAAATGCAATTCTCCGGCTGCACCATACCGTCTTTAGTTCTAAAATCCTGTTAACTATGTTCATCTCTCTTTTCCCAAAAAATCTTTTCAAAAGAAAAAACGGAAAAAAAGAAAGTCCTGAAAAACGGGTGCATAAAGAACGGAGAGCTATAAGTCCCGGAGGGTGTTCTTGCGCAGCCAGAACATTATGCGCTCGCAGAGAATGGAGTGCCCGAAATTCACGGCCTTTTTTACCGTTTCTATTGGAAAGTCCGGTTAGCGTCTCCATTATCATGATTTAAGCGATAGACAAAGAGCTTGGTAGTTTAAAATCAAGGAAGACAAAAAAGATTTTCGTGAAGGAAATATATGATCAATGCCATGATCAAAAATTTTTATACGCTTATGCTACCGCTATCCATATTCCAAAGTTTTTGGCATGGAAAGAAAATCTAATCATCCATTGGATCTTATACCAATGGGGACTAATGATGCCAGGAGAATAATACGGTTTTTAAAACAAGCGGATTTTACTATAAGTGTGTAACATCAAAACAGGAACTTTTGAATGGCACCAACCCTGATAAGCCAAAGATAATAATGACACGTCCTGAAGCATAAACCTATCACCCTAAACCTTTCACAATTACTTTTGAACTGACTTTCTTACTTTCTACTAAAATCCAACTGTAAAACAAATTAACCGGACGGCTAATTTATGTTAATCTCATCAGGATTAAAAACACAATCCCCCCAATCAACAGCAATGAGAAATCAATCCAAGCCAGTCTGTAGCGAGATTTCGAAAATAGATAAAACATCTCCCCGATCAGGTAAATGCCTTCAAGCAACAGGATAGCCAGAGAAATGAATAACCATAATTTGATATCCATTCCGCTGTTACCACCACCTTTATCTGTTTCAATGAACTGAAGACCAAGAAAAAAAAACGCAAATGCCCCAAGGATAAACCGGGGTAAAAAATGTTTGATCATAGCCAATAAAAATTTTCAAATGAAAAAAGATTATTGATGCAACCTTTTGTTTACATCTTTTGCTATCGTATGCCCTGTGCTGTGAATATTCGTTCAATGATGGGAAGATCCTTTTTATAGCTTTCCACATTCCAATCCTCCAGGTAGGTCTGCATTGGAGTCATCCCCATGGATTTGCGGCGTTTATCTAGATTATCAACGTCAGCAATCGGGTAAGGATATTTCTTTCCAGATTTTCTATCAGTAAATAGCTGGCTACCGAAACTTTGTGTTTTTCCCTGCCGGGCATTGATCCGGTCTTCCAAAATAGCCAGGTTGCTGGATAATATCCCACCCTTTTTTTCAACATCCTGTATCAGCGGTAAGTATTCAAGTTGTGTTTGCAGGTCAGCATGTTGTATGACCAAGAACAACCCCTGAGCTGCGGTCATACCAACCTTTTGAGGACTTTGCCAACCTTTTTCTTTAATGATTTCTTTTACACGTTTTAAATTGATGTTATCGGTCTGGCGCATGACTTCTCTAAGACTATCTACATATTCTTTTGGTTTTTTAGCTTCCAGTGCTTCGGCGACTGCGAATCTAACAGACTGGTCGGATTTAAATATGGATTCCAATGAATCTTTTAAAGGCTTGTTCAATTCATCATCATTAATGAGGAAGGATGTCACCTGACTGTAAGCGCACAGAGAGAACAGACAAAAGAAAGTTAATAAAGAAATTTTCATAATCGAAAGTTACAAAATTTTCAGACAATATGCGCATATATTAAAATGGGGACCGGTTTTACCATCTCAACAAAACGCAAGACAGATATTCATTTCAAGCAAGTTCAACTTATACAACCTGGTCTTGACTTTATGCGGCTTATCCGACCGTATCTTTGATGCAATGATTTAGGGGAAGAGCCTTTATGACCATTTATCAGCCTGCCGTGTCCAGGCAAAAAATCTCTTTCCCAATTTATTATTTTTCTCCCCCCTTACCCTGTCAGGGACAGCAGCGGCATCCTTTTGGAACAAAAGATACAGCGAATGGCCCGGCCCGCAGGGGACAGTCAAAAAAAGCATAACTTCCAACCATAATACGCATAAAGAATCCTTTCCACCTCTCAATACCCCACTGGGGAAATCCAGTTATTCTTGGAAAAATACTATCGTGTCCATAATCCCGCATCATATCCAAAGCGATAAGCACCCTGAATCCTCACGCCCGACTTATCCACCAAAAACAGAATCTTTTCAACATCATACAAATTACCAACAATTTTAGCTTTATGTTTGTTATTTATTTTAAATACTAAATATAATAGCATAAAATTTATTGCGTCATGGATGCCAAAAGGGAGTTGTTTCAAAAATTGCAACAGGATATACTGCTGTGGCAGGGCTTTAAGCCCGTGTCCGCGGGAAAGACTGAACGCATCGGCCTTGGAGAAATAGAAAATTCTTTTCCCGGCAGCGTATTCCCCAAAAAGGCGATCCATGAATTCATCACCGTACTACCGGAACATTCAGCGGCAAGCGATGGCTTTATTGCCGGGCTCCTGGCCGTGCTGATGGAAAATGGTACCGCCTGCGTATGGGCCAGTACCTCGCGCCGGTTGTTTCCGGCTTCACTTAGTCTTTTCAATGTAGCACCAGAGCGCATCATTTTTATGGATGTGCAAACGGAAAAGGATGTACTATGGATCACAGAAGAGGCATTGAAATGCGAAGGGCTTGCAGCAGTAGTGGCCGAGGTCAGCAACCTAAGCCTTATCGAATCACGCAGGCTGCAACTTGCGGTAGAATCCAGTGGCGTTACCGGTTTTATCCTCCGCAAAGACGAAAATAAAACAGCAAGTACAGTGGCTACCGCAAGGTGGAGGATCAGCCCACTGCCTTCCCATACCGAAGACGGAATGCCCGGCCTTGGCTTCCCGCGCTGGCAGGTTGAATTGCTAAAAGTCCGAAATGGCAAGCCCGGAAGTTTTATACTGGAGTGGGCAGGCGAAAAATTCGAAGAAGTCAGGAAAGTTGAAAAACAAACCGTATGGTCTGAACTGGAGGGCAGGCAGATTGGATAGAAATCATGCAAAAGCGTTTTGTTTCCATATGGTTCCGACAGCTCCTGGCTGACTGGCAGCTTATCCGCAGGCCAGAACTAAAGAACGTACCCTTTGTTTTCGCTGCGCCCGATCACGGCCGGATGATCATCACCGCCGTTAGCCCCATAGCCAGCAATTTTGGCGTGGAAACAGGCATGCGCGCAGCCGATGCCAAAGCCATCTGCCCGGGGCTGGAAGTGCTTGACGATAAACCTGGGCGGCCCAAAAACCTCCTCAAAGGCCTTGGCGAATGGTGCGTGCGCTATTCCCCGATAGTCGCGATAGATGAATTCGGGATGGATGGACTGCTGCTCGATGTTTCCGGATGCACGCATCTGTGGGGCGGAGAACGGGGCTATCTAAAAGAAATCGTTTCCAGGTTAAAAAGCAAAGGCTATACCGTACGCCTTGCCATTGCCGATACACCAGGCGCCGCATGGGCGGTGTCCCGTTACGGCAAGATTACGCCGTTGATCCCGACCGGCGGGCAAGTCGATGCCCTGCTGGACCTGGTCCCCGATGCCCTGCGTTTAACGCAACCAGTGCTGGCAAAATTGCGCAAACTGGGATTCTATCAGATCAAAAGTTTTATCGGGATGCCCAGGTCGGTACTGCGCAGAAGGTTCGGAGAGGATTTTCTGCTCCGCCTGGCACAGGCCACCGGCACAGAAAACGAGGTGCTCGTTCCCCTGCAGGTGCCTGTGCCATTCAGCGAAAGGCTGGCCTGTCTGGAACCCATCAAAACCCGGAACGGAATAGAAACCGCCATCCATAAACTACTGGAAAATCTGTGCAATAGATTGCGGGCTGAGGGGAAAGGCTTGCGTACAGGCATACTGACCTGCCACCGGATTGACGGAAAAGTGGTGCAGGCGGATATCGGTACAAGTGGGGCTACGCATAGCATCAGCCATTTGTTCAAGCTTTTTCAACTGAAGATCGACCAGATCCGGCCAGCGCTCGGCATAGAGCTTTTTGTTATGGATGCACCCAAAGTGGATGATGTGGAGGTTCCACAGGAAGAAATGTGGACATCAACCCCCGGGCTTGATGATAAAAGCCTGATCCGTCTGCTGGACCGCGTGGCCGGAAAAGTAGGGTTTCAGGTCATCCACCGCTACCTGCCTGCAACCCGGTATTGGCCGGAACGATCGGTGCAAAAGGCGCTTTCGGTAACTGAAAAACCGGCTACTACCTGGCGCGTGACCCAGCCCAGGCCTACCGAGCTGCTCAAAACGCCCGTGCCGATAGAGGTAATGGCGATTATCCCCGATCACCCGCCAAAGTTTTTTATCTATAACGGCGTGCAGCACTTGGTGACAAAGGCCGATGGACCCGAGCGCATCGAACGCGAATGGTGGCTGGACCAGGGCGTGCACAGGGATTATTATCAGGTGGAGGACGAGCAGGGCGGCCGATACTGGCTTTTCCGTTCGGGGCACTATGGTGGGGAACAAAAGTACAAATGGTTTATACATGGTTTTTTTGCATAGTGAAGATGATGGGATACAGCGAATTACAGGTTACATCAAATTTCAGTTTCCTGCGGGGAGCCTCGCACGCACACGAACTGGTCGGACAGGCCGAGATTTTCGGGTATAAGAAAATAGCCATTACCGATAGGAATACGCTGGCGGGGATCGTACGGGCCCATGCTGCATGCAGGGACAAAAACGTAAAACTGATTCCGGCATGCAGGCTGGACCTGTTGGACGGACCAAGCTTACTGGCCTACCCTACAGACAAGGAAGCCTATGGCAGACTATCGGCACTGCTTACCCTGGGCAATATGCGGGCAGAAAAAGGCTCCTGCCATATCTCCAGAGCAGATGTATACGCCCATTGCAAGGGCATGATATTTACGGTGGTGATGCCCGGTGAGCTAAACCGCAGGTTTGAATATGAGCCAGGTTTTGTCAAGGCATTGGCAGAATACCGTGAAGCCCTGCGCGGCCAATTGTATCTTGCCGCCACCAGGTCATACATGGGAAATGATGATAAACTGATCTTCCGCACTTCGCAGCTTTCGAAAGCTTACGGGATCCCGGTGGTGGCAACGGGCGATATCCATTACCATTCGCCTTCGCGCAGGGAATTACAGGATGTACTGACCTGCGTCAGGGAAAAATGCACGATCCAGGAAGCCGGGTTCCGCCTGCACCAGAACGCAGAGCGCTATATGAAAGAGGTGGCGGAGATGGAACGTTTGTTCAGGAAATACCCCAGTGCCATTGAAAATACCATGGTAATCGCCGAGTCCTGCAATTTTTCACTGGATGAACTTAAATATGTTTATCCGGAGGAAATCAATAAAAACGGCCGTTCACCCCTGGAAGAGCTGGAATACCTTACCTGGAAAGGCGCACATGCATTTTACGGTGAAACCATCCCGGATAAAGTGCTTAAGATGATCGGCCACGAAATGGAATTTGTGAAGCAGATGGATTATGCCAACTATTTTCTTTTTGTGGAAGATATTGTCCGTGAAGCAAGATCACGCGGGATCCTCTGCCAGGGCCGGGGTTCAGCAGCCAATTCGGCAATCTGTTTTGTTTTAGGGATCACATCGGTAAACCCGATGAAATTTGACCTGCTTTTTGAACGTTTTATTTCCCCGGCCAGAAATGAGCCGCCTGATATCGATGTGGATTTTGAGCATGAGCGAAGGGAAGAAATCATACAGTACATTTATGACAAATACGGGCGTAACCGGGCGGCAATCGTAGCTACGGTTACCCAGCAGCACCAAAAGAGCGCGATACGTGATGTCGGCAAGGCCATGGGACTTTCGGTAGACACCATCAACCGGTTGTCCGGTTCGATATGGGAGTTTACCGATGAATGGTTCGAGGGCAATCGGCTTACCGAACAAGGCTTGAACCCAAACGATCCGCACCTTAAAAAGACACTCGAGCTTACCGCGCAGATGATGGGCTTTCCGCGGCAGTTGGGCCAGCATACCGGGGGATTTGTGGTGACGCAAGGGAAGCTGACCGACCTGTGCCCTATCCTGAATGCCCGGATGGAGGACCGCACCAATATCGAATGGAACAAAGATGATATCGATGCGCTCGGGTTTTTAAAGGTAGATGTACTGGCGCTCGGTATGCTTACCTGCATCAGAAAGGCTTTTGACCTCTGCCGTGATCATTATGGTGTACAATATACGCTGGCCAATATCCCACAGGACGACCCCGAGGTTTATGACATGATCTGCCTGGCCGATACCCTGGGCGTATTCCAGATCGAGAGCAGGGCGCAGATGTCCATGCTGCCCAGACTGAAGCCCAGGGAGTTTTACGACCTTGTGATCGAGGTGGCCATTGTCAGGCCCGGGCCGATACAGGGCGATATGGTCCATCCTTATCTACGCAGGAGAAATGGCGAAGAGCCCGTATCCTACCCCTCGCCCGAACTGAAGGAAATTCTAGGGCGTACGCTCGGTGTACCGCTTTTCCAGGAACAGGCGATGAAGATTGCAATCGTTGCTGCCGGCTTTACCCCGGCTGAAGCTGATGGGCTGCGCCGAAGTATGGCCACATTCAAGTTCAAGGGCCTGGTCAACCAGTATGAACAGAAACTCATCGACGGCATGCTGGCCAAAGGTTATAGCCTCGAGTTTGCCAAACGTATATTCAGGCAGCTGGAGGGATTTGGCAGCTATGGTTTCCCAGAATCCCATGCCGCAAGTTTCGCGCTGCTGGTCTATGTCTCCTGTTGGCTGAAGCATTATTACCCGGATGTTTTTGCAGCCGCACTGCTCAACAGTATGCCGATGGGATTTTACCAGCCGGCCCAGATCGTTATTGATGCGCGGAAACACACGGTAGCTGTCCGGGAAGTAGATGTCAACCATTCGCTCTGGGACAACAGGCTCGAAGAAAAATCCGGCAGATACTTTACCCTGCGTTTGGGATTCAGGCAGATCAGCGGAATACGGGAAGATGAAATGGAGATTCTGGTCAGGGAAAGGGCTGGTGGATACACCAGTATTACCGCACTCCGCGATGCGGGCGTATCTATTGCAGCGCTTGAGCGGCTGGCCGATGCAGATGCGTTCAGGTCAATGGGAATGGACCGGCGCAAGGCACTTTGGGAAGTTTCCGCGCTGCAGGATATGCCGGTGGAATTATTTAGAGGTCAGGCCTCTGAAAGTGCACTGGAAACACAGGTGGAGTTACCGCTTATGGGCAAGGGCGAACATGTGGTGCAGGATTATGCCACGGTAGGTTTATCGCTTAAAGCCCATCCTGTAAGCTTTGTCCGCCCGCAGCTGGATATGCTGAACATCCGGACCTGCCATCACATCAACCATGATTCAACCGACGGGCAACTGGTTAAAGTAGCCGGATTGGTGCTCGTTCGCCAGCGCCCCGGAACTGCGGGCGGAGTCTGTTTCATTACCATCGAAGATGAAACAGGATATTCCAATCTGGTGGTTTTTGAAAAGCTGTTTGAAACCTACCGGAAGGAAATACTGCATTCCAGGCTGCTTATGGTCGAAGGCCGGCTGCAGCGTGAGGGCCAGGTCGTGCATGTGATTGTAAGCAAGTGTTTTGATTTTACAAAGATACTGGGCAAGCTGGTGCAGCGCGAAGCAGATGAATTGCCCGTATTGACCCTTGCGAGGGGCGACGAAAAAACCGCACCCTATCCTTCCCAGAACAAAAGGACCCAGGTGCGGGAAGATGCCAGTGAAAAAACCAAAACTGCTTTCCACGGCGGGAGGAACTTCAAATAGCTTGGTTCGTTCAAATATTTATAAAAAATTTATCCTGAATTGATACTGTTGAATCCAGGCAAGACGAAATCGCCATAAAGCCAGTATTGATTCGATAGATCCCATGTTATCCGATGCATGCTGAAGTATGCTGTTTTTTAGACTTTTGAAAATCTATTTACGGCCAACCAAAGGAAATTGGGAGATTCTAAGGGTTGTACAGCCATACGGCACCAGCACAATTTCCTCTTCATCATTTGCTGCCTCGAGCCCATAAATGTGGCTGTAAGGTAAGGGGCCTGCCATATCATTGTATAGTTTCCATGATGGTATCCTCTTTCCTGTGGTCTTAATCTGTACCGGCGCATGATCAAGATTCCAGGGATAGCTTGAGTTTTTACCGGTGAATTCTACCTTAAAATTATCATTTAACTTACTATCACTGACGTCAAACAATCCATAATTCCATGGACTGCCCGGTCGGACCTCAGTGTAGGACTCACCATAAACCTGTGGATCTACAGTATTTAAAACTTTGCTGGATTTCTCAGAAATCTTAAGCGCGTAAGTAATAGGACCCCGTTCGACAGATATAGAGTTTTCGTACCATTGGTTTTTGAAAATATGCATCGGCAATATTAACTCCACCACATCACCTGATGCCCACTTCCTATTGATTTTGATGATCTGGTCACCAACGGCTTGCTGATGAATCCTTCCATTAACCTTAACCGTTGCCATTTTGCACCAGGCCGGAATTCTGAGGTGAAAAGGAAATGAAACGGATTTTTTGGTGTTTAAAGTAAACTTTACCGTTTCGTCAAAGGGATAATTTGTCTCTTCTTTAAACTTTACCTCGGTACCGCCGGCTACCTTTGCCGTTACTTCGCTTGCCGAATAGACCAACGCTGCGATACCTTGATCCGCGGTAGTGTACCAAAGGTTTTGAACAAATTTTGGCCAGCCTTGATGCATATTGGATGCACAGCATGGATACCCGGTCAGTAATCCATAACAGATATCTGTTCCGTCATGATTGTCCCCGAAATTGTGCATTTTCCGGGTTAGCATGACCTGATTGGCCTGCTGAAAATATTGATGCGTCTGAAAATCATCTGATATCTGCGTAGGGAGCGCGTTGAAAGCAATTTTCTCCAGTTGATCTGCATAGTGTACAGCACCTGTAATTTCCAGTGAACTTTCCAGGCTGTACATCATCTCCACCGCGGTACAAAGTTCTGAACCCTGGGTTGGATTATTGCCATGCAGGGCCTCGTCTCCACCGTACAAACCATGAGCCATACCATTGTACTTTCTGATGTCCTGCAGCCCCTTGCTAACGGCATCGAGATATTGCTGTTCAGGGTGATGCTGATAGTAGATGATCGGTTCCTTTAAACCTTGGGACAAGTTTACAGTATGGATACTCCCCATTTTACTTAAGAAATCCGTATTTAAAAAGCCCGTTGTAAAATTGAAGGACTGTTTGTGCAAAAGCTCCCCCAATTCCAGTAAAAATCCATCCCCGGTTTTATTGTATAACCAGTAAACCATAGCAAGATTGTCCCCAGCCCGGTATTTTGCCCAGTAAGTCCAGTGATCGAGCGGCATTTTTGGCAGTTCCTTCAATTGATATCTGAAATAATTGGTCATTAAATGAATCACACGCTGGTCGTTCGTCGCCATGTAATATTGTTTCAGCACCTTGAGCATCACCATTTTTGGCCACCAGTCACGTGCATTGTCGCGTTGTACACCTGCCTTTGCCGGGTAATCCTTTGAAGGCCCAAAGTAGCCGTCTGCCGTTTGGCTTTTGATAGTCCACTCGATCCAGGGATTGACCTTGGCGATTAACTCTTTGTCATTTAGGATATAGGCTAGCGGCAATAAGCCATCAATCCAATAGGGACCGCGCTCCCACTGATCTCCGTCTCCGCCTAACCAACCATTTCGACTACCCATTACAAGAGGATATTGCTTATCCATGCTTCCCGTACTCCCATTCTTCTGTCTGACAAGCATTTCCAACAGCCAGCCTTTAGGTTTGATAGCACCGATCCGGAGTTCCTGATAAGGGTTCGCAGTTAGTCCGGATTTAGGCTGAATATATTGGCCGGAAGCCTTCGGAATTTGAAAAAATACAGAAAGCAAGAGGGCTGATATCAGTACAGTTAATTTGCCAGAGTTGTTGGTCGGTTTTATTTTTTTCATTCCTTGAAGAAGTAATCTGCTGTAGGTAAGATTCAAAGATTGAGATAATAAATGGTATATGCTAATGAAAACGGCTCCTAATTTCCACTGAACAGTTTCATGTTAGGATTAAAGGCGGCACCAGGTCAAAAATATCAATATCCACAAGGGAAAGCTTCCTAAATCGTTTTTTCGTATTTCGATTCCAGTAACACTATAGGAGGAAAAAGGGCTTTAATTTTACATCGTATTTATCATTGGATGCGCATTAATTTAAACTACAGATCGTTCCACTATATCCTGTTCAACCATTACCTGAAAACGCAAAAAAAAGGATCATTTTGTGATGGCCTTTTTTTAAAAATAATAGCGCAATTGCAATCTGGCAAATCCCGCGAGATGTTTACGTTGCCGACCTTTAGAAAAAGATATCTATGTAATCCGTTGTCATGCCATCACAATTCAGCATTTGTTGTAAGCGCCAGTATTTTCGCTTTCCGGAAGCTTTAAATACTGCAGGACCATTGCTTTCACAAGGTTTCCCACTATTGATATCCGCTATCCTTGACACGATTTTACCATTAAATTTAAGCACCCGCCCCACTACTATAAAAGTTCCTTTGATGGTCACATATTCATTTTTAGTTTTATCCCGCTGTTCGCCTTCAATACTATACTCATTCTCCCCTATCGATTTTATGATTACTTTTCCAGGCTTATTATCCTCATCAAAAGCAATCCATTGAATGGTAAATGCATGAGATCCAGTCCTCACTTTACCAGGATTTCCCTGATCAGCAGAACTGAACAGAGGTGCGATCAGTAAAATAATATATACTATATTTCTCATTTGGTTTGATATTGATCCTTTAATTTATTTAATACATTACATATACAAAAAGAAACCTCTTTAGATTTATTTTTGCATAATCCCTAATCCCATCGGCAACTAACATGATGCTATTTTACTACATTCACTAAGGTTGAACTTGATGCACTTTAATTTATGCCAACGATAACAAAGTAAGGATCGTTTTCTTTTTTGACCATCAGATCAAGATGTTCTTCAAAGGTGACCAGGTTGGATATCTCGTCCTTTAAAAAAGTGGTAAATACTTCCATATCGGTATCTGTTTTGACATTCACTTCGAGTGTTTCTGAAGTTTTCCAAACGGTGGATATAATTTCCGGATAAGTGCCCATAAGTAAACTGGGGAAACCTTTTCTCGAAAATGCTTCAGATAAATGCATGGCAATTTCCCACAGGTAAGGTTCAAGCTCCTGGTCTCCGGTCTGCCATTGCATGCCCTTTTGCTCGTCTTGCCACATGGTTCCAACATATTTATCATCGAGTTGGACGCTGTAGCAATCTCCTGCCTGTTCCACTACCGCCGTTACGCTGCCTTCACCGGTAGCCAGGTCGAATACATATCTTTCCATGTTTAAATTTTTTATACCGGGATGCTGTGGTCTATCTTCCGGGCCCTTTGCACCGTTTCGTTTGCGCAGAAAATAGAACGTGGCGAGTGCAAATCCTGTAATTGCACCAAGAACCAGCATTTTTGTGCCGGTCCCCATCTGTTTTTCCATAAAAGTCCCCATGCGTTTTTTCTTCATTAACATTGTTTATTGAATTAAGTTTTGACTGCCAGGCCTGGCCGGACACGGATCAGCTAAAAAGGTGCTGCGCGTTAGCGAGCACCTGTACCATATCAATCCCCTTTCCCAGTACACCAGAAAAAAGGTCACCGGTTTCCTTTAACCTGTCAACCGCATTAAAGATGGTAAAGTCCCTCATCTTTAGACCAGGCTTCACCTCCTCCCACAACAGCGGCATGGAAACCGTAGCGCCCGGCTTTGGACGCAGGGAATAAACTCCGGCTATCGTTGCACCGGGCCTGTTTTGCAGAAAATCAAGGTACATTTTTCCCCCACGCCTGGATATCGTACGTTCAAGTGTGGTAAATCCGGGGAGCTCACGGTTTACCTGGCGTACGATGATATTGGCGAAAAGCTGGGACTGCTCGTAGGTATATTTAGCCCCAAGCGGTATATAGATGTGCATACCTGTGGAACCTGATGTTTTTGGAAAGCTGGGAACACCGATGCCGTCCAAAATGGATCTTGTCACCTGCGCTGCTTTAATTACCTGTTCAAAGGTATTCTTATCGGGATCCAGGTCAATCACGCAATAATCGGGGCAATCTGGTGAGGAGGCACGGCTGAACCAGGGGTTCATTTCAATGCAGCCCAGGCTTGCCATCCATAAAAGCGTAGCCCTGTCTTTACCCAGGAGATAGCTTTTTTCTTCACCCTTTTCATTGGTATGGGGTATGGTATGCGCCCAGGGAGGTGCGGTTTCCTTTACATTTTTCTGATAAAAGCTTTCGGAGTTTATGCCACCCGGAAAGCGGTTCAGTGACATGGGCCTGTCCAAAAGGTAGGGCAGCATAAGTGGGGCGACCTGGTCATAATAATTGAACATGTCGCGCTTGGATACCTTATCCTCCGGCCAGTAGAGTTTGGAAAGATGAGTAAACTTGAGCGTATGTCCGTCCACTATCTTTTCCTGGGTTTCTGAACTGCCGGTAAGCAGCAGTCCTTTGTCCTTTAACATCTTTCCTTTTTGGAAGGGTGTAGACGCAGAAGACGGTTTACCAGACTGCTCTGCAAGCTGGTGTTCCAGTGCCACCTCCCGGGTAATGGATCCCGTATCTTTTTCATGTTCCAAGATCACTTCTTTGGGGCTCTTGTCCGAGCGTAGTCCTTTAAAGGAAGCCTGGCGCAGTTTGCCATCGGAAGTGAGTTCCGCAAATTCTATTTCGCATACCAGATCTGGCTTTAACCAGGTCGGTTTCGCACCCATACGCCTGGGCCTGAATTGAGAGGGCTCATCCACATCAGGCTCTGTTTCAAATGGGCAGATAATGGTAGTGAGCTTTTCGAATACCGCCATCAGCTCCTTTTGAGATTGCTGGTTGAAGCCAGTGCCTACCTTCCCTATATAATGCAGTGTGCCTCTGGGATCGTAAACACCAAGGGTCAGTGCACTGAAATATTTTTCGGTGCCATCGTTTCTGGTATACCCACCGATAACCACTTCCTGTCTGCGTTTGGCCTTTATTTTCAGCCATTCCCTTGAACGGCTATCGGAGGAATAAAAGCTGTCGGCACGCTTGGCAATAATGCCTTCAAGCTTCATTTTCTTTGCTGCCTCAAAAAAATCCAGGCCACTGGTCTGATAGGCCTCGCTGATCTTGATATTCAGATGTTCTTTGGGCATGACCGCTTCGAGAATTTTCCTCCTGTCGTTCAGGGCCAGCGATAACAGCGAATAGCCTTCAAACCAGAGGATGTCAAAAACATAGTAGATCAGTTCAGCACGCTGGGTATTCTTCCAGTTCTGCAGGGCACCAAAATCTGCGCTCCCATCATCTTTCAGCGCGACAATTTCGCCGTCCAAAACGGCATTCAAGTCTAGCGCTTCGAGCGCAGCCGTAATCGAGGTAAACTGGGAAAATTCAAGGTTGTTACGGGAAAAAAGCCTGGTGCCGGATCGCTCCCCATAGGCGATAGCGCGGTAACCGTCCCATTTAACCTCATAGATCCAGCCAGGCTGATCAAAGGGCTCGTCTACCAGGGTTGCCTTCATGGGTTTGATGCCTGTGGGCATTTTGGTTTTATCGGCCTGCTTCAATAACCCGCGGATCTCACCGGTTAATACTGGCTTTTTTTTAACCGCACGCTTTTTTGTTTGGGCTGTTTTATTTTGTAACGGTTTTTCCGAAAGTTCGATCCAGACCGGGGCATGATCGCTTGAACCTTTCCATCCCCTTACCGCTTTGTCCACCTGGGCGCCAGAAAGTCTTTCCGCCAGGTCTGCGGTCAATAAAAAATGATCAAGGCGCAGGCCTGCATCACGGTCATACGCTTTTCTAAGGTAATCCCAAAAAGTATAAATGCGTTTCTCCGGATAAAGCATGCGGATGGCATCCGTCCAGCCCTGTTCTAAAAGCGCAGCAAAATCTGCTCTGATTTCCTTTTGGAAAAGGGCATTGTCCCTGTATTTTTCGGGCTTATAGGTGTCCATTTCCATTGGCATCACGTTATAGTCGCCAGCAAGGATGACCGGAAGCCCGGTAGCCAGCAAGGTTTTTGCGTGTTCAATGAGCCTTGAAAACCACCGCTTTTTATATTCAAACTTCGGGCCCGGATAGGGATTACCATTGGGAAGATAGATGCATCCGAAGACCATACCGTAAGTAAAAACTTCCAGGTAACGGCTATGGGTAAATTCATCATCCGTACCGGGAAGATCCCTGCGCAGTTCCCTGATTTCATCTTTTGACAGTACGGCTACTCCATTCCAGCTTTTTTCTCCCTGCCATATTGCATGGTAGCCTGCCTTGTTGATCTCCTTGACCGGAAAACTTTTATCCTCACATTTGAGCTCCTGCAGGCACACCACATCCGGGGCCGCCTCTTTTAACCAGCGTAAAAGGTTTCCAAGCCAGCCGTTTATGCCATTGATGTTGTAGGATGCGATTTTCATTAGCGCTAAAAAAAGCCCCTTACGGGGCTTTCAGGTTTATTTCACCTTTTTTTCAATTGCTTTTCGCTGGTTACCTGCACTTTCTTTGGCATCTTTTATTTTGCCTGGTTTTACATCCAGTTTATTCGCTTCGTATTTAATCTCGTGCTCCTGGTTGGAAACCGAATTGCGCTCCACTTTTGTTCCTCTTGCCATAATCTTAAATTTTTAAGTTTAGCTAGATAACATTTTTTTTCATGGATTGGTTTTGAATCCGGATTAACATCTTTATGCTATTTCTGTACCATGCCTGCTTGCACGTAAATGTTCAGGAATCAGTTAAACCAGGTATTAACGCAAAAAAAAGGCAAAGAACCTACGGGGTTTTGATTTTAATATACAATATTCTATTTTTGCCTTCGAGAGCGTTAATTTAGATAACGGGGAGCTGGGCATCGTTCCCCGTTCTTTTTATAAGACGTTTCCTCCTATCTGAGCAATCCTTCCAATTACAAAAACAGTAAGGTAATAAATCCCGACTGGGCTCTTTAAGCCTATCAGAAAACACCACAGTTGACAATGGTATTGGATTTGGCTGAAATGCCTTCAAAAAGATCCCCCGGCAGCTGGTTCCTGTCATCCATGGCGCGAATGTCTGGATAACAACTAAGGCGTATCAATAAGCAGCAGGTCTTCTTAAACCGAAACCACAAGCAGAATTAGATTAGGCCGTCATAAAGTTATTTGTCGTAACTATTGATTTTCTTTTGTATTTGTCATACCTTGTTCTATTCAATTAATAAAAATACAATAACTACTATGAAAATCTACAAAACATTGTTCCTTGCCGGGCTTTTATTCGCCTTCAAGGTAAGTTCGGCACAAGTCGTGACCGGTCAATGGCAACCTGTTGCCCCGAATGACGTTCAACCACTTAGTCCTCTTCCCCAGGAAGGCTTATTTGGTTTCTACCAGGAATGGAATGCTACCGGTAACCTGGTACTGACTTATGGGAATCATTCTGCAAAGGCATTGAATCTTAAAAAAACGATTCCAAGCGGTGCAAATGACCGGATTAAATCAATGGTACTCCAAGGCCCCCTGACAAATACCCAGATTGTAGTATTTGATAATCCTGATGGACAAACCGATGACGATTATGCTATTGTCAAAGTTGAAGGGACATTACCTCCGGGAATCAGGGTTGTCATTCCGAGTTTCGATATCGGTGCAGCACCAGGCGTTTTCTGGGATGGCGGTAATGGCAACCGGGTTGTTGAATATTTCCACTATCACAATGGCCTGGATGGTAAGATTTCGCACATCAGCAGAGCGGTGGGACAATAAAACTTGATCACTTACTAAAAAATCACTGTTGTATCCAGGTAACAGTGATTTTCCAAATTTTTACGATTGGAACAGATGGTTCCCGGCCCTGGTGTAAGATCATTACGCCATTGGCTTGACTTTAATACCTTTGAAGCCTTGCCTGATGCGCATGAGAAGCTTCAGAGAATATTGTCTTATATTTACCCGGTGATGGAGTAGGTCTTTTACCGTAAATGACCTAGAACTTGTCTGCCCCACTTAAGGACATTGATAATATGAAAGATCTTTTTTTAGATGATTACAAAAGCTGGTTTATCGAAATCAAGACCAAACTGAAATCTACGCAGCAAAAAACTGTTATTGCCATAAACTCGGCATTAATTGACCTGTACTGGGATCTTGGTAAAATGATTACAGAAAAACAGGCTCAGGCCCAATGGGGAGATAATATCCTGCAGAGCCTAAGTAATGATCTAAAGAATGAATTTCCTGATTCCACAGGCTATTCCGTTAGGAACCTACGGTATATCAAACAGTTTTACCAATTCTACAATGCAAATCGGCAACAGGTTGTTGCAGATTTAAGAACACAGCTTGGCCTTATCCCATGGGGACATAACATACTTATTATCAGCAAATCTAAAAATTTAAATGAAGCGGAATTTTATATAAGGGAATCAATAAGGAACGGTTGGAGCCGGGATACCCTGGCCATCCAGATCAAAAGTAATTTACATGGGCGAAGCGGAAAATCCGTAAACAATTTTAAGCAGACCCTGCCAGAGATGTATTCAGAACTGGCAGAACAGACCTTGAAAGACCCTTACGTTTTCGACTTTGTAACACTGACAAGCGAAGCAAAAGAGCGGGACATTGAAAAGCAACTGGTTACGCATATGACCAAATTCCTTCTTGAACTTGGAAAAGGCTTCGCATTCGTAGGCCAGCAATACCATCTTGAAATTGCTGAAGAAGATTATTATCTGGACCTGTTGTTTTATAACATACCATTGAAATGTTATGTCATAGTTGAACTGAAGAATACAAAATTTGTTCCTGAATATGCCGGCAAGCTGAACTTCTATCTTTCTGCAGCAGATGACCTTTTAAAAGGAGAAAGCGACAAGCCAACCATCGGGATCCTTTTATGCCGTGACAAAAATAATATTGGTGTCGAGTACGCCCTGCGCGATATAAATAAGCCTATCGGCGTCAGCGAATTTCAGTTTACCGAAGTATTACCGGAGGAGATAAAAAGCAACCTGCCGACTATTGAAGAGATTGAAAACGAGCTCAAAAACCTTGAATAGCATATCTGATAATGCCATAGCCCACACAAAATGATTGCTCCCACTGTGAACGCAATGATGTATTTGCTATGTACGGTCAGTTTGTCTTTTAAGGGAGTCTTTGAAATTCAATATGGAAAACTGAAATCTTAAACCTTCTCAAAGCGTTATATTTTTCCACTTCTTGGGTTTCATTCCAAAATGTTGTTCAAACAACCTCCCAAAGTAACTCAAATTCGTAAATCCTAACTGATATCCGGTTTCGGAAACCGAAAGATGTTGCTCCTGCATCAATCTGGCTGCCTCTTTCATTCTTAGAAACTGACTATACTCGTAAAGCCCCTTCCCAAAAATCTGTGTAAAAAGCTTTCTAAGTTTGAGCATATTCATGCCGCTGATTTCAATAAGTTCGTTGGGTGTTAAAGGCTTTTCCAGCGCAGTTGAAATAGCATCCCTTACCCGGTATAGGGCCGCAATCTCATCGCCACGGAGGCTCTGATGTTTAATATGCTGTCGTTTTGAAAGGTTTTTAAAAAGCAGATACAATAACTCCAAGCCCTTCAATTTGTAATAGGTTTCGGAAAGTACATCTAATGGAGGTGTTTCTGCAATGTTATTAACAAGATCAGCCATCTCCGGCGACATAAATTCCTCAACCAACAAGGTTATTTCTTCGTTAAAAAGGTAGTAAAATTTCTGCTGATCTTTGCCGATAAAATTTTTTAAGAAATCAAGCCCGATCAGGATCGTGACCTGGGTGATCTTGGATCCTTTGGGAAAGATGACTTCACTTGTCAGGTGAAGCGGCGTTATGCGGACGTGAGGTAGCGTTTGGGGCAATGTGTGTTTTTCACTTGTCCTGTGATCCTGTAAATGCGTATTGAAAATATTCTGGAAGGAAAAAAGCAGCCCCTTTTTTATCGCATCAATAGGTTTTCTAAGATAGCTAACTGCATTCTCGGCAGTGACAGACCTGACCATCAACAACATTTCCGGCAGCATGTCAATGATACGAATTTCATCAAGGTTCAAAAAATCCAGCTTATCGCTAAATTCAGATGCCGGGATCCCCAATTTTTCTGCCAGGCCAAGCATTTGCTCCTTATGATCATTCAGCTTCATTTTATGGACTATTTTAAGTTCATTTAGGACTATTTTATCCCTAAATGTAATTCTAATTTTGCAATAAGCATTTAAAGAATTAAAAATGAAAAAGAAAATTTTAATATCAGGGGGCGGAATTGCAGGATTGACAGCAGCAAAATTTCTGACAGCGCAAGGGCATGAGGTGACGGTGATTGACAGAGCACCATCCTTTACGAAAGCAGGTTTTTTAATTTCCCTGAAAAGCTTTGGGGTACAGATCATGGAAGAACTCGGCTTATTGCAGGAACTGCAGGCAGCTTCTTCTCCATCTGAATTTGTAAGCTTCGTAGAAAAAGACGGGCAGGTTATTCAACACCTCAGCTATGAAAAGATGAACAAAAATATTGAACGTTCAGTGCTGATCTCCCGGGGAGGACTTCACAATGTTTTATATGACCATTTAAAAAATCAGCTAAATGTACTATTTAGCACAACCATTTCCGGAATTAATTCTGCAGGTAACAAAACGAAGGTAACATTCTCCAACGGACAAGGCATGGAAGCAGATCTTATCATCATCTGTGAAGGTCTGCGTTCTCCCACACGCGAAAAATACTTTACAGGTTCACAAATGGAAGATTTCAACACATTGTACATGGGCGGAAGATTGAAGACAAAACATTCCGAGCCAGTCGGTGCTTTTAAAATCTATATTGATGTGAATAAAATGCTATCTATCTATCCCATTGCAAACGATGAAATTGCTATCCAATACTACATCCGCGATACTGATGATCTTGCCACGATAAAGCAACGATCAACCGAAACGCTGCAGGAATCTTTTAGTGCTTATAGCGCGGAGGTAAGGGATTTGCTTAATCGTTTTGCTGAAGAAGGTTTAATGTTCGTCGATAAAATGGGAATGGTAAATGCATCTACACTCGTAAACGGAAATATGGTTCTGCTGGGAGATGCTGGATATTGCCCAACTGCTCTTTCTGGAATGGGAGCTTCGCTTTCAATCTATGGAGCAAAAGCATTGTCTCATTTCGTCAGCAAAAGTCCAGATGATCTGAGATCTGCCTGCGATAATTATAACACATTGATGCAACCTATTATCCGTAAATTTCAAACCAATGCCAGAAATAACGCCTCTTCTTTTATCCCCGCTGATGAAAATAAGCTGGATCAGTTTGTAAAATTTTTCAGGGCAGCATCTGATGATGAACTTAAGAAGACAATGACAGATCCAATTGTACTTACTGAAGACCAGTTAAAGTTTAAAGCCAATAAATAATGAACTTCAAAAAAACACTTTCCATCGTTATCGGATTTGGAACCATCGGTCTTTTAAGTTCGGCATTAGCTAAACTACAGGGATTTTTGTTTCCTGCGTCTTTGCAACTGTTTAAACAGGCTACCTTAACTGACAGTGATACTCTTCAGCTTATTATCAAGTTGGCTTGTGTTTATACCAGCTGTATCGCAGGAGGTATCATCACAGAATTATGCGGCGGTGAAAACAGACAACAGCGTATTGTAGCTTTCAGCTTGATCCTGATCATCATATGGCTATGGATCAGTACTATTCATCCGTTCTGGTTCTGGGCATTGTTGCTCATGGGAATTCTCCCTTTTGTTTTGATCGGAGACAAGATTAAAAAGCTCATTGACCATGAAATCAGGAATCCTACACAACGGAGTTAACCGCTTTCTGCAATTACCGCTGATAATCCCTAATCTAGAACCAGAGGCAACACTTAATGCTTTCCAACACACAACCAATCTGCTATTTAATGGGGAAATGGAGATCATTCACTTGATGTTTACCGTTGATTTTCATAACTTTAAGCACAAACTATAGTATGCCTGATTCTATACCTAAACTTTATAAGCCATGAGAATTACAATCGCAAAATTATCAGAAGTTATGGAGATGATCCCTGATGGAACAAATTTACCTAATGGGGCCACGCACACCATTAATATTGCAGACCCAATGGGGGAAATACCCCGAAGCTTTTATACAGGAGAAACCGATATCAGCTTTATTTGGAGTACAGGACTCGGTGAATGGACTCTTGAGCTACCAAAAACAGACAAGTAACGCTACTATGATAGCTTACGAGCACTTGATAGCAAAAAAATAGTGAAAGATTATCTATACAATTAAATGGAACCATCGGACTTTTGACACTTTCCTTAGCTTATATGCTTTGGACAAAGAAACGTTTATTAAGAGGAACATAACCCGTCAATTAAATTTCAGTGAAATTATCATGTATCACAAAAACCAACTTTTTGATGCTCGGTATGATTAAATAGGATACGTCTAGCCCCACACTATCACTTAACAGACATTGCAGCAAAACCGATAAGCACTTCCAATTGATTTCAACCTTGCTAAAAACAGAATACAGGGTGCGAAATGAATTAAAACTAATTGAAGGACGCCCTGAACTCAACCGGTAGCAGCTTCAGATACGTAATCACCTTTCGTACTCAACTTCAGATAAACGCACTAATAGTCCGTATAGATATAAAGTGGAAATTCGCGGCGCAAAAGTTAATCTAATAGAAAGTTTAGGTTTAATTATTGTTATGTTCCATTAATTAGGTCCATAATAATAACTTAACGTCATGAACCTTCCTTTTCAGGCTTATATGCGAAAGATTAATCTAACTTGAAAATTAATGCTTGCTTAACAATAGTAGTTTTAAGTTTGTTTTAAAATCGAGAAACACGATGACGGAATCTATAACAAACTTGAATAAAACTAATTGTAACGGCTTTTATTTTGTCATTCTATTTTAGCTATTCTCTTGTCCTGCAAAAAAGGCAGTGAAAAATCTGAGTATCCAATTGGGAGTAATGAGCATACCAACGCTTGGATACTTGACAGCCTTAAACGCTACTATTATTGGAATGAACAGCTGCCGACCAATCCGAATCTTGGTTTACCGCCAAAAGATTTTTTTAATTCCATCCGCAATTCGTCGGATCGCTTTTCATACATCTCTATCCCTAATGACCCTACCACTGCAATACCAGGCAACAGAAATTTTGGTTTTGATTATACCGTAGTAAGCGACCAAAATAAGGCAAAAGTTATCGGAATTGTTAAAATTGTATTAAACGACTCTCCGGCTTCAAGGGCTGGTTTAAAGCGTGGAGACTATATCAGCAAAATTAACGGTAAGATAATAACCGCTGCTAACGCCCAGGTTTTGCAAACTGAAATTTTAAATAGCGATCACTTTTCTTTGGGTTTAGCTGAACTGAAAAATGATATCTGGACAGAAACCCGTACTGTTGAACTAAATAAAAGTATAATACTCGATCAGCGTGAGATTAGCAAAGTGATAGAAAGCAATGGAAAAAAAATTGGTTACCTGTATTTCTTGGATTTTAATGTTGGTTTGGCTAGCTCGCTTACTAATGCTTTCCGCAATTTCAAATCGGAGGGTATATCTGAACTCATTCTCGATCTCCGTTATAACGCGGGCGGTCAGGTAGCGGAGGCGGCTGGCTTATGCGCCATGATTGCCAAAAACGTATCGTTCAATAACCCTTTTATTACCTACAAGGGCAATAAAAACGGGGGGATCAGAAGCGAATCAATAGGAACTGCAGCTACATTCGATGGTACCGTCAATTTTAATGCCGTCTTACAGCAAAATCTTGGCTTAGGCCGGGTATATATTTTATCAACAGCGGCCACAGCATCTGCCTCAGAACTTATGATCAATAACCTAAAACCTTTTATTCAGGTGATATTGATCGGCGAGAAAACAAGAGGAAAAGACGAAGCGTCATTTAAGATATTTGATGCCCGAAGCCCCAAACAAGTAAATTGGGAGCTACATCCGATTGTTTATAAACTTTTTAACGCCCAGGGTATTGGTGGATATAGTGCGGGAATTTCCCCCGATATCATGATTAATGAAATGGATAATCTGCCTTTGCTTCAACTTGGTGATACCCGAGACCCAATGGTGAAAGCAGCAATCGCTGCTATAACAGGTAGGGCTATTAAAACCGCGAATGCGATGGATAACGTATTGACTAAAAGCTTTCAGCCTAATCGTATACTAATGGATTCGAGAGCATTGTCAGCTCAGCAAAGCATAGTAATCACCCATAAGTTAAGATGATAAAAAAAGGTTTTTATTGCGTTAACATTAACTTTAAACGCGACTACTAACTTGCCTGCCATAAACGCTACTTATGGAACAGTTGGAAGATTTTAAAAATGCAGAACTCCTTAATGCACTAAAAGCTGGCGACTCCGCCGCTTTCAATGAAATTTACCATCAGTATCGCAAAAAAATCTATGGTTATGCCTATCATTTCAGCCGAGACGGAGAAGAAGCGGAAGAACTTACCCAGGATGTTTTTGTAAGGCTTTGGGAAAACAGATCAAAGATAGATCCAAAAAAGAACTTTGAAGCGTTTATATATACGCTGATCCGCAATAATTTTCTGTCTACACTTCGCAAAAAAGCAAGAGAAAAGGTTTATAGTGAAGAAAACCTTAAATATGAGCAATCTTTTAATACCATAGAAGAAGAACTCAATGCCAAAGAAACAAAACAAATTGTGCATAAAGCGATAGAAAGTCTTTCCCCACAGGTAAAAAAAATATATTTATTGAGCCGTAACGGCCACCATACCCATGAAGAAATTTCGCAACTAATGGGCATCTCTAAAAACACGGTAAACAACCACCTGAAAAAATCGCTTGGGATTTTGCGTAAATACTTCAGCACCTATTCTCCGGAAACGATTCTATCCCTGTTATTGATAATGCTTTGCTAAGGCTTAATTCACAACTACTCTCCACTTTGGAAAAATATTTCATTTCGTCAAAGGATGACAAATTGCATAATGCTGGCTCATAACGCGCTTGATAATTGTCATTGACTTCTTTCATATCATATCTTAGAACTTAAGGGCCCAATCATCGCATTTTGGATGGCAATTGACTAACATTAACTTTTAGGACACTTCGCTGATTGCTCTTTGTAAATCGAAGTCTGATCATACCTCATTAATTCCGTTTTAAACTTTTTAAAATAAATTTCATTTTCATATAGCTATTTCCTCAAGCTCGTGCATATATATGTTAGAGCGCAGCATTAAAGCTTATAAATAGTAAAGTGAAAGAAAATATTAAAATACTGTTTGAATATTACTTGGCCGGTAAAACCACTCCAGAGCAAGAGAAAGTCCTAATGAAATACCTTGCCGATACAGCGAACGGCGATAGCGAATTTTATGGGCAAATGGAAAGACTCTGGACAGAACAAACAACAAAAGCCGATTATTCTTCAACTGCTGCTAACGGACTGGCAGAAATATGGAAAAAAATAGAAAAACGCCAGCCCAAAAGAAGATTATTCCCCCCACTATTAAAATATGCTGCAGTGTTTGCTGTCATTATTTCTGCATCGATTGGCTGGTATCTATACCAGAATTTACAACAACCTACACAAACAGCCATCACCTTTTTAAGTAAAACCACTCAAAAGGGCGAAAGATTAAAGTTGGTTTTGCCTGATAGTTCCATCGTATACCTGGGTGCCGAAAGCAGGCTAACCTGGCCATCCCGATTCATAAAAGGTGATTTAAGAAATATCCGGTTGGAAGGTGAAGCTTTTTTCGAAGTAAAACATGATGCTGCCAGCCCGTTTATCGTACAGAGTGGAGAGATGCAAACCAGGGTTTTGGGCACTTCTTTCAACATTTACGCCTATCCCAAAGATGGAACTTTCAGCGTCGCTGTTCGTACCGGTAAAGTAGGCGTTTCGGAGAACAGTACCGGAAAATTAAGACAACTTTCACTACTTACTCCCGGAATGAAATTATCATATCATTTGAAAGCACATCACTATGATATCCGTAACGAGCCTATCAGCGAAATTAATGCGTGGATTAAGAACAGCTTTGCCTTTAAAGATGTAAGCCTGGCTAATATGTTCCAGTCACTGGAAAGATATTACAATATCCGTTTCGAACTGAAAACCAATAAATTAAACAATTGCAGGTACAATGCCACATTTATCAGCAAAAGCATCAACAAGATAATGGAGGAAATCCGAATCATGAGCGGCAGAAAATTGAGATATAAAATAGACAATGCAAACAAAATAATAACCGTATGGGGGGAGGGCTGTCAATGATGAGTTAGCAAAATGCTATAGCGCGGCAAAAGGTGCAACAAACCAGATTTATACCTACAAAAAACAGATTAAACTTCTTTACATCAACAAGGGGCCGGATTGCTCGAACAATCCAGCTCCTAAAACAAAAGTTTTTAACCCGTGAAAATTAAAAAACATCTTGAACCTATGAAAATAGGAATTTATGAATATATAAAAGAATATATTATCAATTTAGATTACCGCCCTTTGGTAACCTTCATCATACTATCTACTTTTTTATTTAACGAGGCATTGGCAAACAGCTTTGTACAAACGCCAAAAGAAGGCACAGTGAGCATTAAGATAGTTGAAATGGGCATTCCTGATGCGCTTTCATTGCTTGAAGAGAAAGCAGGTTTATCAATCAATTATAATAAATCGATTTTCAGCAAAAACGGGAAAGTAAGCCTCGAAGTACAAAACATGGCCATTGAGCTGATTTTAAAAAAAATACTTTCAGGCACCAGAGTAGCATACAAATTTACTGATGCCAATACCATATTGCTATATAAACTTCCGGATCTGGTAAAACCAGGAAACATATCAGGAAAGATTTTTGACGAAAAAGGTGAAACACTGCCCGGTGCATCCGTTAAAATTAACGAAACGGGCAAAGCTACACAAACGGCCAGCGATGGTAGTTACATATTAATTGCCGAACCCGGAAAATATACAGTAGAAATTAGTTATATATCTTTCATTACACAACGCATAAGTGATGTAGAAGTCAGGGCAGCTAAAAGCACACCGCTTAACATTGCACTAAAACCCGATGCAAAAGGTTTGCAAGATGTGGTGATAACCGCGAGCTATAAAAAAGCTTCCGTTGAAGGCTTACTGACCCGTCAGAAAAATGCTGCTGAAATGAGCAATGGAATTAGTGCCGAACAGATTTCCAGAACACCGGATAAAAACATTGGTGAAAGTTTGAAACGCATTAGCGGGGTAAATTCGGTAGACAATAAAATGGTTTTAGTACGCGGCATAGGTGAACGTTATAACACTGCACAGCTGGATGGGATTACCCTACCCAGTACAGAGGCACAAACCCGTAACTTCTCTTTCGATTTAATTCCCTCGAACCTGGTTGATAACGTTGTGGTGAGTAAAACCGTTACGCCTGATATGAACAGCAGTTTCGGGGGTGGGTTAATACAGATCAATACCAAAGATATCCCTACCGAGAACTTTATATCTTTTACAGCAGGTACTTCATATAATGATCAAAGCACAGAAAAAGATTTTTTAAGTCATAAGCGAGGCAAATACGATTATTTTGGGTTTGATGATGGAAGAAGAAATTTTCCGGTCGGTTTAGAACATACTGAACGTACAACGGCACCCAACAATACCCTTACAGACGAGCAGTACCAGCAAAAGCTGATTGCTCAAAGCCAGAAATTCGTCAATGATAATTTCACGATGTACAGGCACAAAACGGCACCATCTCAAAATTATCAGTTTACCATAGGCAGGACCATAGGCATTGATACTACAAATAATAAAAAACTGGGTTTTACCACATCATTAAGCTACCGCAACAACCAGAATATCAATACCATTGAGCAGCAAACAAGAGGTGAATGGAATATCAATACGCCAAATACCGGTGCGAAATATATGTTCAACACCACTTTAGCAGCCATGTTAAATGTGGGTTTACAGCTTGAGAAAAACAGATTTAGTTTCCGCAACACCTATACACACATTTACAATAACGACCTGTTTAGAACCATTGGTTATGATGCTGATAATGGATCTGAATTCTTTGCCAATGGCCAAAAACCAAATGCCATTGTTGAAGCTGACGACCCTACGTACACCGACCTGTTACAGAATAAACTCAATGGCCAGCACCAGGTAGGCAAAGTAAAGCTGGAATGGAATTTATCGCGTACATCAATAGACCGTAAAGAGAAGGATTTGAGTATTAGCACCCAAAACTTGCAGCAATTTGGTAATGATTATGAATATTTTTACCAGGCAAGTGGCCAAAGGGAAGGTTATATCAAACCTACCTCAAGACATAACTACAGCAATAATGAACACCATCTTGCCTGGGGTGGCGATGCAAGTATGCCTTTCAAAATTGGCTCACTAAATAATACGGTAAAAACGGGGTATTTTGGTATACACAAGGAAGGTTCCTTAAACTGGGAAATCGCATCACTTGTCCGTAATGCATCGATACCCGATAGCCTGAAATTCATCTCTATTGCCCAAATGATTGATCCTGCCAAAATTGGCAATAATGGCTACAATTATTTTATTAACCCATACTTTTTAAATGGCTATAAAGGTAAAAGTACCACCCAGGCGGCGTATATGATGTTTGATGACCGTCTTGCTGAAAAATTACGTTTGGTATGGGGCCTAAGAGCAGAGTACTTCAAGTATACCGAACTCCGCAATGACCTCAATGTTAGGGGTGTGAGTGGTTTCGCACTTCCATCTGAGAAAAAATGGCGTTGGTTACCTTCGGCTAATCTTACCTATAGCCCTACAAAAGAGATTAACATCAGAGCCGCTTTTTCAAATGCTGTAGTAAGGCCCGAACTAATGGATAACAGTCAGTTCTTTAGATACGACCCTATGTTTGACGCCCAGTTTGGGAACGAGGGTTTAGCCAGTACCCAAATTAAAAATTACGATCTTAAATTTGAATGGTTCCCAGGCCTGGGCGAAATCATCTCGGCAAGTGCCTTTTATAAAAAATTCGATCAACCCGTAGAAGTGGTTTACAGCATATCAAACGGAGGCGGTTTTTATTATATCAAAAATTCTGATCAAGCCAAAGTTTATGGATTGGAACTGGAGTTGAGGAAAAACCTGGGTTTCATCAACAGCAGTACCCTGTTATCACGAATAACGCTTTATGGCAACCTTACCTTACAAACAGCCAATGTAGTTGGGACCTACAAAGTTACCGGTACCAACGGCGAAAGTGTTATAGTAGGTGCCAAAGCCAAAAGAAACATGTATGGGCAGGCACCTTACCTGATCAATGCCGGTTTACAGTATCTGGACGAGCATTTTGGCTTCAACCTGGCTTATAATAAATCTGGGCGCAAAACAACTTTGGTTAGTCCGGAACTGAATAACATTGAATATGAAAACCCGCGCGACCAGATTGATGCACAGATTAGTTATAAGTTTTATAAAAACAGGTTCGAAGTAAAAGTCAATGCAGGGAATTTACTCAACAGGGCCTCGCTGATTTATAGAAATACCGCGAGTTACGAAGCTAACCCCGATTACCAGCCGGGTTCAGACTACAGCAACAAGTCGCGATTGAAACCAGGTTTTACCAACAACCTGGATGATGGAGACCAGGTGATGTTTTCGCAAAAATTTGGCCGCACCTACAGCACTTCCATAACCTATAATTTTTAGAACGCCCATGAAAAACAGTTTTTATAAGGTTAAACCATTTAACAGGAAAGGAGGAAATTTATTTCCTGCATGGCCATAAAAAAACGAAAGGTTGTATCAGAACCCTTCGTTTAAACCGATCATTTGGAGTGGAACGGCCAATCAGGAAAAACCTGAACTATTTTTAAATCTACTGTTAAAAACCCAGGGTAGCTAACAGCTTTACTTAGTCAAATCTATATGAACAGCTAAGATATAAAAAAACATCATATTTAGGTATATCAGGCTTTTGTTTCCTTAAAAACCGACAAATAACTTGTCTGTAAACCTAAATAACCTTGAAAAAAATCAACCTAAAAAACATGGATCGTAACAATAAGATCCTATGAAAAACAAAAAATGACAATGAAAAATTTTAAAAATTTAATCGGTCTTTTATCAATTGTTGCTGTTTCATTTACAGCTTGTAAAAAAAACGAAGGTGGTGCTGATGCATTCGGTAACCGCAGCACTTCAGCAGCAGATTATTCACAATCATCCTTGCCGGTTGTGGCTGTTAACGGAGACATTACCAGCTCTGTTACCTGGACCGCAGGAAACGTTTACGAATTAAGCGGTGTAGTAACGGTTAGAAATGGTGCAACTTTAACCATCCAACCAGGTACTTATATCAAAGCTTCGGTGAATACTCCGGGTGTACAAAATGGTGTATTGGTTATTGCCAAAGATGGTAACATCAATGCAGTAGGTACAGCAGAAAATCCAATTGTATTCACCAGCCGCTACCTTTTAGATGGTGATGCCAGTACAACTGGTAAACCAGGCGACTTTGGCGGAGCCATTATTTTAGGTAATGCCAGAATCAACGTTGGTGATAAACTGATAGAAGGTTTAGCTGACAATCCTAAATTCCATTACGGAGGTACAAATGACGAAGATAACCGAGGTACTTTCCAATATGTGCGTATTGAGTATGCAGGTTTCCAGCTGGCGCCAAACATCGAAGTAAACGGTTTAACTTTAGGTGGCGTGGGCAGTGGCACAACGATCGATCATGTACAGGTTTCTTATGGTCTGGATGACGGATTTGAGTTTTTTGGTGGTACAGTTAGTCCAAGTAATTTAATTGCGCTGGCTTCTGATGACGACCAGTTTGATTTCGATAACGGTTTTACCGGTATATTAAGCGACTGTGTGGCCATTGCCGATAAAAATTCTACACACAGTACGAGTGGAGGCAATAGCGATTCAAACGGTATCGAATCTGATAACAATGCACCTGCGGAAGATGGTACGTTTAGCTTAACCCCTAAAACACATCCAACCTTACAAAATGTAAGCATTTTCGGAACTGCAAATAAAAACGGTATTTCTGGTTTAGGCTACCGTAACGGTATCCGCGAGCGCAGAGGTTCTGAAGTAAGCTTAATTAGTGTGATTGTTTCTGGTTACAATATCGGTATCGCTTTCGACAGTGATGCCAATGCAAGTCTTTCAGATATCTCTTCTACTTCTGTTCATGGTTTCAATAATTCAATCACAGCTGCCGTTGGTGCTTATGCTGATGGTGGTGGCAATACTTTGGTAGTGAATGCAACCAACGCCAGTACTTTCGGTGTTGCGCAACCATGGTATAACACTCCGGGTTCTCCTGCTACAGTTACACTTCCGAGCTGGGCTTCAGGTTGGTCAAAACTTGTATTTTAATTTTTTCTTAATAGAAAGAGACTATGCTTTTCGGCATAGTCTCTTATAATAAAACAGGATAACACTGTTTTAAATGATAATTAACCTTTATATGAAACTTAAAATATTTGCCTTTTTTTTCCTTTCGGCCATCGCCACATTAAGTTTATCCTGTCGTAAGGCAGAACTACTCCAACCCGAACCGGTTAAAATTATTCAGTTAAATGTTACGGGTGCAAGTAGTGTTGAGCTGGAGTACCTGTATAAAGACAGCGTAATTGCCGCACCACCTACCGGGGGCATTAACGTAAAAACCCTGCTTACCGTTAAAGATCAGCACGCTGATTTGAAAATCAGAAAAAAAGGTTCAACGGAGATATTACTCTCCAGAACGATAACGGCAGCACCGTTCGATCAGTACATCAGTATTTTTTATGATGGCACTAAAATATACAACAGTTCCATTTCATTACTCATCAAAGGCTACGCACTGGCGGGTGAACTCGAATTTTTGATAGATGGAAATGTATTTTTATCCGGCACCGGGTCGATAAATAACACCTCCCCTATCTTGATTGATAAAGGTACAAAGAGAGAAATCATGGTACGCAAAAAAGGCGAAACCGATATTCTGCTTGCTAAAACGATCGATGCAACCAGCAATAGCCAAAGCATAAATTTCTTTTACGATGGAACCAAAATTGTTGACAATGTAAGCCTTAACCCGCCTGTAAATCCTGCAAATATGATGGTAAGTGCAAAGTTCGAGACTTTATTTGCACCACAATTTAAAAATGTTGATGTAGACCTCGTTTTCTACACCAGGCTTAAACCACAATCTACTGCAGCGTATGCTACCGCCGGAACAAAGGTACAGCCCGAACTTAGGCTTACTTTACTTAAAGATGGTACTTTTAACCAGATAGAACTTCCACCACTACCAGATGCCAATTATATATATAGTTTTGATATTGTTGAAAAAGACACAGATAATTTACCCTACACCACAACCAGCGCGCCTTTTGTATTAGCGGCCTATCCCTTTAAACCCAACCAGGGCCGTTATGGGGAAATTAATTTTGAAGCCGGCAAGTCGAGGTTGTTTGTTATCAACGATACTAAAAATATTTTAGCAAATACAAGAAGTACCTACTTTTCCGGAAAAGTAACCGACCTATCTCAATATTTCAGATAGTTTTAAAATGATCATTCTATAGAAAAAGGAGAAGCCAAAGCGAACCGCAGGGGTGACATCCTTTTTCTTTATCAGGAATTAAAGAGTCAAACCTCCCCATACTAACATATTCGTTACGACAGCCCCGTCATACGCTATAGCTGTTCAAAGCCTTTTTGATATAGATAGATACAGAGAAAGAAACAATGCGGAAGTCGAAAAGGTCGGGAATCGGAGAAATGAACAAAAAAACAGCTCCTGCAATCACAGGAGCTGTTTTACTACAACATGATTTTATCCAAAAAGCTAAAATATCCATCCGAGCACAAGATGATGTGGTCCAACACTTTTATATCAAGCAACGCACCAACTTCCGACAACTTCCGTGTTAGTTTGATATCCGCATCACTAGGAGCTGGATCCCCTGACGGATGGTTATGGGAAAGAATAATTCCACTCGCACAGGCCTTCAATGCAACAGCAAAGATAATCTTTGGATCTGCCATCGTCTGAGACATTCCACCCTGTGAGATATTGACAATCCCTAAGCCCCTATTTCTTCTATTCAGGAGAATGATCTTAAATTCTTCGATCAGGTTTATCCTATCCTGGCTCCAATTATTGACGAGCGCATGATACGCTTTATCGGAGCTATCAATCTGTGGCCGCTCCATGGCCTTAAACTTCGGGCGGTAGCTGATTTCGATCTCCGCAAGCTGATAAAGTGAGTTTTCCATAACATTTCGATTTAATTATGGTGCTTCGCCAGGTTTGCCGGCCGCCAAAGCAAAAGAAGCAACGGAATAAATAGCAGCGCGCGCAAAGGCTGCTAGCGGGTTTATGCCGGAATTTCTTTCTGCGTGCCGCACGTCAAACCTAAATTTGTACAATGATTAAATGAATTTCCCCAATCTTTTGAATATCCTGCGGCTAACAGGCACCAGTCAAATGGATTCCAAAGAATAGTCTTCTTGTTGTGGGAAGGTTGGTGACAAATTAAGTAAACCGATATCAACATTGTTATTTGTATGACCGTTTAACAATATGTAGTCCTATCCTTACCCTTTCTATCGCTTTCTGATGAGGGATCAGCATTTGTTCCTCTGCTTAAACCTTAGAAACAGAAGTTATTTTTAATGCTATATGGCCCAAGAGAGGATTGAGTGATCGCTCAGTTGTTATGTACCGTTCAATGCTTAATTAATGGAGAAATGCAAAGATTATATTTTATAACAAACGCTGATATTAAGAAACTATTTGAACTTTGATTGGTTGTAATGTAAGTATCGACGCTTATGAGAAAGACAATTATGGTGGTAGAAGATGATGAAGGTATTAGAGATATTATCTCCATTCTACTATCGGAAGAAGATTATGATGTAAAGCTTTATCCAGACGTAGGGTCTTTTAAAAATGAAATTAAATCAATGTCCCCTGATTTATTGATAACAGATGTCATGTTGCCGGACGGCAATGGTCTGGAGCTTTGTAGTGAAATGAGAGCCGATAACCGCACGGATCAAATTCCGATACTGATGATGTCAGCCAATGCATCGATAAATGATTTTGGGTCAAAATGCACACCAGATGATTTTATCGCAAAGCCGTTTAATATAGATGACTTCATCAATAGAGTTACGGCAATACTAAACTAAACCAACTCCTTTAACACTTATCTTTTTCCATAATATAGCATATTCGATTTATTGTAGAACTTATAGCGGAAACAAATCCTTAGTACAGCTGATATAATAACTTTTAATGCGCCTTCCCATTGCAATCCTGTACCGCCTGTATGGCAATCCGCGTGAACTGGATATGACCAGATCGGTTTTTATTCCTGAATTGTTCTCCGGTTCGTGCTCACGACAACGCTATGTAAAGATTTAAGGTCTGTCTTTTGAACAATAAATTTAAATCGCAACATAACCAATAAATTTTGACTCTTATTCCGCAAAGGACCAGGCATTCTACCCAGCTAATGGAAATGAGAGCACAAAAGTACTTCCGCTGCCTTCCTCACTTTCGATTTTTATAGTTGCCCCATGGCGGATGATAATTTTCTTCACCGTGGCTAATCCCACACCGTTGCCTTCAAATTCATCCTGCTGACCAACCCTGGTAAAAAGGCCAAAAACTTTTGTTTGCTCTTCCGAGTTCATCCCAACACCGTTGTCTGTAATGCGGTACACAACATTGTTTTCAACTATGGCCCCATCAATGGAAACAATAGGAAAACTAGTTTTATGAGAATATTTCACTGCATTTTCATTAATGTTCAGGAAGACCTGAAAAAGAAGGACGGGATCGCCATCAATATCCGGAGTTTCCAGGATATTGAGTTTAAGATTTTTATTGATGTCGCCGACTAAAATCTGATCCTTGATCTCAGTTATCAGGGAGGTCATATCTATTGTTCAACCGTATTAACATAATCAGGATACCGCTGCAAAGTCCTCGGAAGGATTGCTTAGTGGTAAAGTAAATATAATGCTTGTACCTTTCTGCTCGAGGTCTTCCACCCAGATGCTGCCCCCATGGCGAACAATAACCTCTGCGCAAAGATACAGCCCTATTCCAAGGCCATCCACTTTCAAATTTGTATTGGCCCTGTAGAACTTCTGGAATACTTTTTTACGGTCTCCTGCAGGTATCCCTATCCCATAATCCCTGACCATGAACCTGATCTGATCAAGACCTGTGGCTATGGTAATTTCCAGGTTCGGTTCATTTTCAGAATATTTGATGCCATTGTTAATCAGATTGGTAATGACCTGTGCAATCCTGTAACGGTCAGCATCCACCAAAACTTCATCTGCATCAGCATCCACATTGATCTTGGCATTGACGTGAATGACCCTCGCATTGTCCGCCATCTCATCGGCAAGCCTGCGAATATCGAAAGTTGATTTTGCCAGATTAATTTCTTTTAGTTTTGCATTGACCGGTAAGGCCATCTCCCCTAAAAGACGGTTGATCCTCTCGGTTGATCCCAATGCCATGGTCACGATACTGGAAGCTCTTTCATCATTTCGCGACTGCAACAGCCGTTCCAATAATTGTAAGGATGCCCTGACCGCAGAAAGTGGTGTTTTCAGTTCATGCATGGCCACATTCAAAAGCTCATCACGTAGTATTTCCAGATCTTTCTTTCCGGTAATGTCCAGTGTGGTTCCCAACATCTCATATGGTATGCCATTTTCGTATAAAACTCTCCCATTTGCCTCAATCCAGTGAATGACGCCATCCGGATGCTTTACCCGGTACTCAGCCCGGTAAAGCTGTTGCTCTTTTATCGCATCTAGAACCTTGGACTGCATTTCCGGCAGATCCTCAGGGAGTATACAACTTAACATGTCAGCGTAACTAAATGCTGCGTACGGATCCCATCCGAAATTTTTCTTACACTGCGGGCTGCAAGCCATAAAGTTGCTATCCGCCAGGTTCACTCTCCAGAAACCCATGGACACCTGTGCCAGGGCAATATCCAGATGCTCGTCAGAAATATTAAATGTTTGATCTGCGTTGGGAAGTTCAGCACTCATAACTACTTTTGCGAATATTTTTAGCAAAAATACAACATTAATATGAATTTCCTAACACAATATGGTATGTTGAATTAGACCTCTAACTTATTTATATCAGTTATCAAGAAAAAGCATCTGGCGATAAAGAAAAGATCATCTTGTAAAGGAAATGGATGATCTGATGCCACCACACATTACTGCTTGGATGAAAAGTTCATTAAATACGATGTCCGAAATCATCTGATCCGACTCATCTGAATTATACGGAGCCCAAGACCTCAATGGCATTGGCCATGTGGACCGCACACAAACTTACATCTTTAAATACATCTTACCTAAATTTCCTTTTCTCAGCAGATGGGTATCTTAAAAAGTAAATTTTGCTCTATTCTCACCTAATCTGCTCAGCGATGATTTCTCCCTGGTGTAATCGGATAATCTCAGCACAGATAAAGAGTCCTGTGCCAAAGCCCGCTACTGTATTGATTTTTTGATTTCGACTTATGAATACCGGTTAAACAGTTTATCCATTTAATCCTCCGACATCCCCATCCCCCTGTCCTTGATTCTCAACAGAAGATTTCCATCAACAAATCCAAAAGTAACGTCCACCTCTGTACCCATCGGCTGGCATTGCTTATTAAGTTTTGCAGCACCATTTCTAGCCTTTCCCTGTCTGCATTAACAGTTACCGATTCCATTCATTAAATGGTAATCTTATGGGTTGAAATTCATTAATGAACTTCCCTGGACATTTCAGCTTTTAGCGTCGAGATATCAAGACTGCAGCTTCCCATCTCAGCTGCTTCAAAAGCGGCCTTAAACCTCTCGTTGCTGGAAATAACATCAGCATGCGATTTATTAAGTTCTGCATTGATCAACACCAGCTCAGCCATCCGTTTATTGCAGTGTGTAATGCCCAGCCGGTAGGGATTTACAGTGGCATCCTCCTATCAGGAGTTATGCTGGGCGAGGCTGTTTCGATGATGACGCGAAAAATTGATTAATAAAACCTTTTCGCTATACAATTTCTATATCGTTATAAAGAAGGAGGTAAAAACACCTCCTTCTTCAGATAACCCGGCCTTCCGACAGCTTGGTAAATTAGAAAAGTTGAAATGACGAATTAGTAAATGATTCACGATTTCCCGATCAAACTCATCAATATTTGACGTCCCCACAACATTTTTATGCAAATGGCCTTTTATTTACACGAACAATCGATACCACGATGTAGAAGACTCCTAATGTAGTCAATCGTTGCTAATTAAAAATACAATTACTAAATTAGCGTATACTTTGCTGTGCCTAAATAGTTATGGAAATAAAATGCATAATCATAGATGACGAAAACCACACACTCATCCATATAGCGGAACTGATAACATTAACACCGGGTATAACCCACGAGAAAAGTTTCGATAATGCTTTTGATGCACTGACCTATCTGCATATTCAGAAACATGTTGACATTGTATTCCTGGATATTGAGATGCCGCAGATACATGGTATTGAAGCTGCCGACCTATTGCGGCCATACTGTGATTTTTTAGTTCTGATCACCGCACATACTGACTACGGCGTGCAAAGTTTTGAGATCGGTGCAGACGGTTACCTACTCAAACCGGTAAGTGAAGTGAAATTCATCCGCCAGGTGCAGCGCATTCTGGAAGCAAGATCAAGAAAGCCTATCAATAGAAATCCAGAGCGCTTCTTATTGGTAAAAGGTGGCTCGAAGCACAAATATGTTAGTATACCGCTTGACCAGGTACTTTACATCAAATCGCTGTCCAACTACATCCAGATATTTTTAAAAGATGGACAACACATCAGCTATCACACCTTAAAACACGTCGAAGAATCCCTCAGAGACCGTACCGAATTTTTGAGGATCAATAGGTCTGAAATCATATCCTTTAATTACGTTAAACAGGTAAATGGCTACCAGATTCTGCTCCACAACGGAGATAAATTTATGGTCAGCAAAAGTTACAAGAGTCAATTTGATATTTTTTTGCGCAACCGTTTACCTGGGCCAGGGATTAGATAGAGGAAGCTAAAGGTGGGAAAAATTAACAAATCAATTTAAGCGGATGAAGTTATAACAATGTATAGAACCATGCATTTTTCCGGAAAAAGGAAATGGAGTCGCTTCACACTAAGTCCTGAACGACGTTAAAAAGATAAGCGCATCCTATGATTTAGATTCGTTTGCATCCTGCGGATCCAGGCAATTAACTGACACGCTATACAAACTGATCTATTGACTGCTTGGGTGAGAACATAAATGGCAGAATCGACGGCCTTAAATCTTAATCTTTAAGATACATCATGATTAATATATCTGAACTATTCCTTAACCGTTAGTCTATCTACGACTTCCTATACATCCAATTTTCATATTCCGTTTTCAGGGTTTGTTGATATTAATTCACCATCGCGACTACTTTTATTGATACCTTCGCCTCGCATTTTAGGATAGTCTGATTATCGCGACTCTTTAGACATTTAAAAAACAATGAAATTTAAAAACATCCTTATTTATTCAGGATTTATTGGGGTCCTGTCCCTGTCTGCCTGTTCGAAAAAAATTGCAGCTGAAGGAGAAACACCCGTTGACCCACCAAAAGGGCCCACTGCTTACGCCATTACCGAAACCTTTGAATCTGGAACCAAAGCCGCTTATGCATTAGATAGTGTTCAGCTATTAACCGGTAAATGGACATTCAGCGATGCCTTGTTAGGAAATCTTGCCGCGGACGCAAAAAATGGTGCAAAGTCTGTTAGGTTGAGAACTGGATACCTATCCATGAATTTTGATATTGCGGGAACCAAAATGATTTATATATCCCATGCTAAGTATGGCACGGATGCCAATTCTACCTGGCAGCTGTTGGCGTCGACAGATGGTGGAAAAACCTATACCCAGCTCGGTGCAGATATTATGGAAACCAGTACCACGCTGGTAACAGATTCTTTTAAAGTAAGTACTACAGGTAAAGTGAGGTTCCAGATTAAAAAAGCAGGTACCACGAGAATCAATATCGATGATTTTATCTTTAAAGGTATAGGTGATCCCGGAATAATGGTGGGCGCACCAGATACTGATCCAACAGGAAATGGCAACACCGGAACTGTTGCACCAGGAAGGGGCACACCAGAAGCCGGTGCAGATGCACCACCAGCGGGCGGTGACAATTCCAATTTATTATTTGGTAATCCTTCGGGCGCGCAGGCAAATATTGTATCAGCAGAAAATTACCTGATTGATCAAAAATACTATGTGGAAAGTTACAGCATGACACGAGGCACCCCCAATTGGGTAAGCTGGCATTTAGATCCAAATAATTTTAACGGGGCCGTAACCAGAAAAGATGATTTCGCTTCTTTTACCGGCCTGCCTGCCAACTGGTACCAGGTACAGAGCAATAGCTATTCGGGCTCCGGTTTTGACAGAGGCCACAATTGTCCCAGCGGCGACCGAACCAGTTCAAGCAACGCCAATTCAGCTACATTTCTGATGACCAACATGATCCCCCAGGCACCAAACAATAATCAAAAAACCTGGGAGTCCTTCGAAAGTTACCTCCGTGCACAGGCATTAAACGGTTATGAAGTTTATGTGATCATGGGAAGTTACGGAAAGGGTGGAATTGGCTCGGCAAGCACGTCTGTAATCACCACCATCAATAATGGAAAAGTAACCGTTCCATCAAACGTATGGAAAGTGGCCGTACTCTTAAAAACAGGTGATAACGATCTAAGTCGCGTAACAGCATCTACAAGGGTAATTGCGATCAATACCCCTAATGTCAATACCATTGGTGCCAACTGGAAAGATTATATTGTAACAGTAAGAGATATTGAAGGTGCAACCGGATATAACCTGCTTTCTAACCTGCCACAAAACATCCAGGATGTAGTAGAGAAGGTTAGAGATCAGGGTAACTAGATTAAACAAGATAGAATCCAACCATGGTAAAAGCTACTAGAGTAACATTCAGATCTGCCTTTATAGTACCGGAAACACGTTATTCCAAGTCGAGCCATAACATTGGCTACATCTGAGGCCAATCATTAATTCAATACCAAGAAAGAAACATAATTGAGTCTATAGGTAAAAAAGGGAGGGTTTAAATACCCTCCCTTCAAGTGTTCCCAGAGGGATTCGAACCCCCATCGGTGGTACCGGAAACCACAATTCTATCCATTGAACTATGGGAACATCGAGTGGCAAATATAAAACTTTGGATTACAATTTCACACTATAATTAACAATAAACCTAATTTATCTCTAATGCATTTGTAAAGACAAACGACACACACATTTAATTTACTTAAACACAGAATAAATTAACGGCATACTGATAGAGTAATGTCAGATAATAGATTAATTTGCCTGCGACTATCTGTTCTTCGGTCATGCCTTAATAAGCTTACTACTGCATTTTGCACTTCATCCAAAATGCTCCAGTCTTTTTCAATATAGATATCAGTAGTCTTACGGGCCTCATCCACATGATTCAGTGCTAATGCTACATCATCCTTGCTTTTCCTACATTTATTCCTTGCAATGGTTGCAAAACTATGTCTTGCCCAGTAAAAAGATATCCTGGGAATTTCAAGGGTCGTACATATTTTATCGAATCCCTGGCTTAATGCAGTATTCATCCCTGTCGCTGTAGAGAACCGTTCATGAAGAGTACCCACATATTTATCAAGTATCGGTTTCATTTCATCAATTATCTTAATACTTATAAATGCTCGATCCCTTCTTTTATCTTTTGTCTTCATCCTGTTATATTCCATCCTTCCATTATAAAGATTTTGATTTTTCAAATGGAAAATATCAATAGCGTTAGTTCCACAGGCATAAAAAGAAAGCATGAAGAGATCTCTTGTGATTGCCTCTATACCATCTGGAATGCGAGGTTTGAAATCCCTGATCTTTTTTATGGTGTCAATATCGATGTTTCTTTTTCTTGTCTCGGGGGCGGGTTTTATTTTGTACTTCTTGAAAGGGTAGTGCTTGATTCTAATCAACCCGAGATCCTCATCGTTAAAAGTATCTCTGGCTACATTGAAAAGACCCCTTAGATCCCTCATAGCACAAGCAATACCAGCATCTGTAAGACCTTTACTTTCTATTTGAAATTTAGTGCCATTTCGATGGATGCGGTGTAGTGTTCTCGGCTTCCTTAAAAAAGCCTCATAAGAACGCAGCATTTGCGAGGTGATCTCATCTATGAAAATCTCTTCTTTACCAAAATAATCAATCAGGTGGTTTATCGCACTTCTGAAATTATTGGCAGTACCGTCTCTCCCGTGAGATTTCAATGCTTCAACCCTCTCTCTTCCAAATGAGATGATCTCCACCTTCTTCCCCTCTGATTGAATATACTTGAGTAAATTTTCACAATTGTAATAATCCACCCTGTCACCTAGCGCAGCTATAGATTCTCGATATTTAAATATGCTGTCGTATATAGGTTTCATCACAAAAATATCTTTTATGTTGAAGTCCCTATCCAATTGTTTCCTTACGACAAACTGTTTGGTATCAAGGTAACGGGTCTGACGTTTGTGGGTTAAACGGATTTTGACATTGAAAGTGCCATCTTTTTTCATCTGGTGTCTCAGTATTACCGCATTTAATGTTGCCATAACTTTGTCATAAAAAAATGTGTAAATTATTTGTAAAACACAGCCGTTAAATTCATCAAAAAGTACTGTTCAAGTCGACTTTACTTTCCAATCAGAAATTTATGAATTTAAAAAAAAACATGATTTCAACCATTTCTGAAGCTGTTTTTTATAAATTTAAGCAACATTATTGACAATTTAAGCTCGAAATTCCGGTACCATCGATATGAGTTCGAATCTCGTCGGGAGCACCTCACGAGACAAATCAGTTTTTACGCTGTTTGTCTCGTTTTTCATTTAGGCTGAAGTAATTTTGATAATCTATAATTACTAGGATATTCTATATAATAGCAAAACGATTCTTTGTCATTTTTTGTCAAGAACGATATTTACTGGTTGCTCATCGTCATTACAGGCGGGCAGCAAACAAATTATGATGGTGAAGAAATAGGCATGGTTTTCATGTTGTTTACTTAGTTACAATTTTGTTTTTTTGCATTAGGGTCGGTTCTGTCAAACTGCTATCTTTTTGTGTCCGGAAGAAGAACTGCGGAAAGATAAATAATGCTGCAAGGGCATGGAAAAAATAGCCCACCGAGAACAACTCTTCTTAGCGGAAGCATTAGCACTATTTAATTATCCAGCTAAATGTATTAACTTAGCAATAGTAATTTAATAATAATTAAGACATGAGGGTATTAATTGCTGAGGACGACGAGTTGATGCTTAAGATCGTTGAATTTCGTTTAAAAAAAGATGGGCATGAGGTTATTCTTGCTCGTGACGGAAATGATGCATTGCAAAAAGTAGAAGATTATGAACCTGACCTGATTATTTCTGACGTAATGATGCCTTATCGTTCGGGGCTGGAAATTGTAGCAGCAGTAAAAGAAAAACACGAGACACCTATAATAATTCTTTCTGGAATGGGGCACGAGGATATGGTACTTGAAGCCTTTCGTTTAGGTGCGGACGACTATTTGACAAAGCCGTTCAGTCCTAGTGAACTGTCTGTACGGATAAAACGGTTTGGAGTTGCTAAGTAAAGATGATCTATTTTGAAGTTCTCCTATCCGTTTTCCTAGCGCTTGCGATCTTCTTGATCACATTTCTTTCTTTTTATTTATTTATTCGTAAAATCTTTAGAAGAGAATATCTGAAGTGGGACAGGATGATAGATATGTTACTTCGTAAAGCTATATTTTTTCATGAGGGCAATAATGGCCAACTGACCTCAATTCCAATAACTCGACGATTGAAGGACAATTTAAACAACAGAAGATTCTCTAATCGGTTGGTAAAAAAAATTATCCTAGCAAAGCGTAGTGTATCGGGACAATATGGAGATAACCTTCGCCAATTATACATTCAACTTGGTTTGGATAAAAAAGCACTTCGATTATTGGGAAGCCGTAAATGGCACTTACAGGCTTATGCCATTCAGCAGATCGGAACGATGGGTCTCAAAGAGCATCTTGCCCGGGTATACCGTTATACCAATCGCAAAAATAACCTAATTCGTATGGAGGCACAAATTACCGTACTGAATCTTATCGGGTTCGAGGGGCTTCGTTTTCTTGATATCATCTCTTATCAGATAACAGATTGGCAACAAATCAGGCTTTTAAAAGAATTATCAACAGTACCACAAACTGAATTAACGGGGATAGACAAATGGCTAAGCTCCGAGAATGCAAGTGTTACCATTTTTGCGCTTAAACTGGCCCGAAATTACCGCAGGTACGAGCTTTATGAAAACATTTTGAGTTGCCTTGACCATAACAACCCCAATGTCCGTCAGCAGGCGATTGCAACATTAACAGATATATATGTAGAAAACACATCTGAAGTGCTGCTGGCCAGATTCGAAGGGGAAACTTATCAAAATCAAATAGCCATCATGAATGCAATAGCAGTTATTGGAGATGTGCAAAATGTTTCAACTTTGCTTAGTTATCTGGATACTGAGAAGGCCCAAATGAAATTTGCGGTTGCACGTGCCATTATCAATGGAAATAAAACTGGTCTGGAATGCCTTATGAATGATCCAAGATCGAAAACTTACCCGCTAATAGACATGATTCCTCAACTAAAAACCGAGATTAGATAGTGAGCTGGCAGTCATTTTTAGTAGATCTTTTTACTTATGGGTTATTAGCCTATTCAGTATCGCTTTTATCTTGCTACTTGCTTTTCGCGGGGTTCTCGATTGGGGAAATTCGTAATTATCTGCGTAAAAATAGTTTTACAGATTATGGGGTACTAGCTGGCTCAATACATGCTCCCAGTATTAGTATATTAGCACCAGCCTATAATGAAGGGGCAAACATTATTGAAAATGTTCGGTCTTTGCTATCCATAAATTACACCAACCTTGAAGTAATTATTATTAATGATGGGAGTAAAGATGATTCATTGGCGAAGCTGATTGAAGCTTATCATCTTTATAAGGCTGACTTTTTTGTTGACGGCCAGATTGAAACGAAAGAAGTAAAAGGCGTTTACAGAAGCAGAAAGATAGTTTATAAAAAGTTAATCGTTGTTGACAAACAAAATGGCGGAAAGGCAGATGCCTTAAATGTTGGTATAAACGTTTCAAGCAACAACTATATTGTTTGCATCGATGTCGATTGTATTTTAGAGCAGGATGCAATTCTCAAGCTAGCCAAACCCTTTTTAGAAAACACGAAAGAACGTGTTATCGCAACGGGTGGGGTGATTCGGATTGCCAACAGTTGCATTGTTGAAAACGGACGTTTGCTCAAAGTTAAGCTTCCCAGACAGTTTCTACCGCGTGTTCAGACGCTGGAATATATTCGGGCCTTTTTACTAGGTAGGATGGCCTGGAGTCGTTTAAACGGTTTGCTGCTGATATCAGGAGCTTTTGGGGCATTTGATAAAGACATTGTGATTAAGTGCGGAGGGTATAATCATAAAACAGTAGGCGAAGATATGGAGTTGGTAGTAAGAATGAGGCGATATATGCAGGAAAATAGGATTCCGCACAAAGTGAGTTTTATCCCAGATCCACTGTGCTGGACAGAGGCGCCATCTACCTTTAAAATACTAGGGCGACAGCGAAATCGATGGACCCGTGGCACAATAGAGACCCTTCAGATGCATAAAATCATGTTTTTAAATCCGAAATATGGCATTTTGGGCATGCTTAGCTATCCATATTGGTTATTCTTCGAATTTTTAGCTCCCTTAGTGGAATTTTTCGGATTTATCGCATTTATAATCTTTGCCTGCTTCGGATTGATCCAATGGTCATTTTTTTTCGGCTTATTGCTTTTCATATTTAGCTTCGGGTTTTTGTATTCAGTTTTTGCAATATTAATGGAGGTGTTCACTTACAATCAATACAAAACAAACAAAAACCTGCTACTTTTAATTCTAACAGCCTTTTTGGAACCATTGATTTTTCATCCGTTTGTAGTATGGTCTGCTGTAAAAGGCAATATTGACTTACTACGGAAAAAGAATGCCTGGGGAGAAATGACCCGGCAAGGATTTACAAAAGAAAAAGTTTAACAATGATTAATCGTTTTAAATCAGCAAGTCAGGTTTTCCTGCAAATTGCCTTAGTTTGGCTTATTGCTTTAATTGTGATCAGAGCGGTGGAAGTTCTGGTTAATGGATTAATTCATCAATTTCCGGCTAACCTATTGAGCTTTATGTTATGGTCATGGCTTGCAGATATAAGCTTTTGGGTTAAATGGATAATCTTTGAACTGATTTTATTTGTACCACTATTTTTTGTTCATCCCAGGTTGGCAATAATCAGCTTTAAAGTATTTGTTGCTATTATCATCTTCATTCAATTGGCCCTTTGCCAGTATTTCACTACTGCCATGGTGCCATTGGGAGCCGATTTTTACGGCTATTCTTTTGCCGACATCAAACAAACTGTTGGTGCTTCCGGCACAGTAAAACTTCCTATAATTCTAAGTTTTGTAGGCATAATTGTGGTATTAGTGATTGCACTTAATCGATTGCCAAAACACATCAAGGCTCCATTGTGGTTGGCCTGGTCCTTGCCCATACTATCTGTTTTTTACTTAATGATCAATGGCGAAGAACATCTTTTCAAAAAAAACTTTGAAAACCTTTTTGTCAATAACCTTGCGCTAAACAAGGTCGATTACTTTTTTATCAGTTCTTATATTCATTTTTATCCCACAGACGAGGATTTGGATATTTATGCCGATTCCTATATTGGAGATTATGGCAATGATAGTACTGCATCCAATACTTTCACCTATCTGGGTGGATCGGAATACCCGTTTTATAGGAAAGCGAATGATCCTGATGTGCTAACGCCATTTTTTAATAAAGCGAAAAACAAACCAAATCTTGTAGTAATTATCATCGAGGGGCTTGGGCGTGCATTTACCAACGAAGGCGCCTATCTGGGAAATTTTACTCCTTTTATTGATTCATTATCCAATAAGGGTCTTTACTGGAGAAATTTTCTAAGTGCCGGTGGTCGCACGTTTGCAGTCCTTCCCTCTTTAATGGGATCGTTACCTTTCGGTAAAAATGGTTTTCTTGAACTTGGACAGCAAATGCCAGATCATCTTTCTTTGTACAGCTTGTTAAAATTTAATGGATACAAGACTTCATTCTATTATGGAGGTGACGCAACTTTTGATAATATGAACTTATTTCTTCAAAAGAACAGCGTTGATGAAATCAGAGACCTTAAGTCCTTTTCGGCGAGCTATTCTAAACTGCCTGCAGAAAATGGTTTTTCCTGGGGATATGGAGATCAGGAGTTATATCAGTATTATCTGGCAAACACGTCTTCAAAAGCTACTAAACCAGCGGAGTTGAACGTAATTTTAACGGTAACTACCCATAATCCTTTTCTGATTAATGAACAGGAAAGATACAATTTGAAATTCGAGCAGCGCATGGCTGATTTAGGATTTGATGAAACTAAGAAAAATAGTTATCGAAACTACAAACACCAGTATGGTACTATTTTATATGCGGACGATGCGCTACAGCGCTTTTTTAATAATTATAAAAAACGAGAAGATTACAATAGTACCATTTTTATAATTACAGGAGATCACCGTATGCCAGAGATTCCGATGAGTAACAAAATAGATCGCTATCATGTGCCATTGATTATTTATTCTCCGCTGTTAAAACGTAGCGCGCAGTTCGCATCCATATCTACACATTTCGATGTGACCCCAAGCTTGCTTGCGTATCTTCAGTCAGGCTATGGTTTAAACTTACCAGACGCTGCAAGCTGGCTCGGATCTGGGCTTGATACTGCCCGCTCATTTAGGAATGTTCACAGTTACCCCCTGGTACAGACCAAAACAGAGATGATTGATTTTATCCAAGGTCAGTACCACCTCAATGGTACATCCCTTTATCAAATAGGTGACAATATGCAAGAGGAGTTAGCAAGAGACGAAGTGAACTACAATAGAATAAAAAATGCCTTTGAGAACTTCAAGCGAAAGAATGCCAGTTTGGATTCTAAGACTAAATTGCTGCCATCATCCGTAATTCAAAAATACAGTCCTATAAAGAAATAGCTATTTGTTGTTGAATTCGCGTTCCTGTTCGAGGATAGTAGTCATCATCGGGCGATAGAAATTCCAAAAGAAACTGGATCGTTCCATTGGATCACTGGTGTTGTAAAACAGCCATTTGAAAGCACTAATTCCTTTAAAATAAGAGGTTGACAGGCTTACAGGATTGTCACAGAAATCTCCAGAAAAGTAATAAAAACGGTAATCGGCTTGCTTATGCATCAACACTGCAGGAAAAATAGCACTTAGGCCGTTCGCATTCAAAAGCGACCGCCCGCTTTGGTTAACATCCATTCGGAAGCTGGCAACCTGTGTGTTTATTGCCTTATCTGGTTGGATGATGTCAAACCAGAATGGATATTTAATTTCTTCAGGCAAGCCCAGCACTTTTTGTCCGTATTCACCACTTATAATATGTGGCATTGGATTCTTTAGGTCCCGGCCATCCTCTAGGATGATGACCTTGTCTTGCTCGCTGACCAAAGCAATACCTGACTTTTTAAAAGGCCAGTTGTTATTATTTGCAAGTTTATAATTGTTAATAAGCCACCTTGGCAGCTCTTTATTTCTTGCTGTATCAAGGCTTTCAAAAAAGCGACCTGTCCAGCCGGTCCAATGCATTGCAAACATATTCTCGAATTGCTTTCTGGTTTCTTTGCCTGTTGGACTTCCAATGCTATTAAACTCTGTGATAATGAGTTTTCTTTTCTCCTTCATCTGCTTTAACAACTCAATATCCTGACCGCTCATCCCTCCATAAACCATTCCTGATCGCTCATTATTATTCTTTTGAGCATACCATTCATTTCGATAAATGCCGTAGGTATCTGTAAAATAAACCAGGTTAATGTCTTCGCTTAATTGATGTAATTGATCATTATTAAAACGCTCCAGTCCCTTAAGCCGAAATTTTTCTTGCGCCAATGGAAAGAAGCCAAAATAATCGTGGTCAATTTTATATAGCTTGCTTGCTGTTTTTGTTAATTTCTCATGATTTAGCACCCATAAGAAAGAGATATGTTCCTGCCCGTCGGATGTAAGAACTGTTTTATCGATTATAGCTGCAACCATTTTGGTTTTGGGCTTTAAATACCAGCAGAACCACATCATTAATGGAATGCTGGCAATAATAGCCAGGGTAATCCATATTTTCTTTGTCCTTTTTGTCATCAGAAACGTCTTATATAGCCAATCCCGAGATCAAATTGATTGCCTTTGGTGTTAGGCCTATATTCCTGGTGCTCTAATCCCAGGTTAACGATGATGACATTAAGCGATTTAAGTGCTTTCCTATAACCAAGCGTAATATTGTTAGAGCGTAGCTTGTAAGTCGTGTTTCCAATTAAAACATTATTTTGGGGATCGTCTGGCGATAAACCAGTACCCATGCGAAGGCTAAAATAATCGTCAGCGCCACCGAAATAGTACCGGGTGGTGAAAGCAAACGATTGAGATACCTGATCGTTTGAAGGAGTTAAAAAAGTCCGAAAATTAAACCAAAAGCTTTTGTAGTATTTCCCTACTGATGCCGTGTAGCTCCAGGTTGATTCGCCAAAGGTTAAATAACGAAATCCAGCTTCCGCTTCAAAGCTTTCGGGTAGGTTCGCATACAATGAAAAGCCTGCACGGTAGTGAGGGAACACACCCACGTCGCTAGAATAACCGCCACTAATATAAGCCTGAAAGGTATCTGATATGCGGGGATATGCGTCTACCTCGAACTGAAGGCCGTTGCGGTTAAAACGATTGGCATAGTTTACTCTTCCGGTAATAGAACCGAATTTGGTTTGCCTGCTATAGTCTATATTCACAATGTGCCAAGGATCATCGAATTGTTTATCGAAGTATACAAAATCATAGTTGAGCCCTATTCTGTTTTTAGCAGAATTTTCCCGTACTCTTACGGCTAGTGTGCGTGCCTCAGTTAGGTTCGGTGATCGTTTTAACACCTCTTCAATAGTAATGTTTGCTTCTTTCCATTTTTTTAAACTGTTAAGTATTTTAGCTTTCAATAACAGAAAATCATCGTCTGACGGGTAGAATGTAAGACCTTTATTTACATTTAGCAACGCTTTTTCATTATTGTCTTCCCAAAATTCGAGAGTAGCATTAGCCAGCTGTGCATCTTTGTTGTCAGGCTGTTTTGCTAAGACCAGAGCGAAAGCTTGCCTCGCACTATCTGGCTCCTTGCTCCAGCTGTAAAGCCTACCTAAAAAAATCCTGACATCGGCATAATCCGGACTTTTAGCCAGTGCCTTCTTGCTGAGTGCAATGGCTTTAGGGTAGTCTTTTGATTCGAATGCAGCGGTCCTTGCTTGGGTAAACAGCTCGTCTGCACTGCCATCCTGCGCTTGTAAGAATTTTGAGAATAGTAAACCTGAGAATAGCAATAAATAAAATTTGGACTTCATAATAGTAAAACTAGATTTTAGCAAACTAAAAATTACGACTGGCGTTGAGGAAGTTCAATTCGAAAGACCGTTCCCCGTCCCTTTTCAGATGTGATGAACATTTCACCATTCAGTTTATCAATCAGGTGTTTTACTAACGATAAGCCAAACCCGTAACCTTTTTCACCCGCTGTTCCTTGCTTTGTGCCGATGCCTCCCGTTAAAATTTGACCAATTTCCTCTTCACTTATTCCCACGCCGCTGTCGGCTACAACGATTTTTAAAATATTAGCATCTCGCCCAAATACCAAGTCAAGATCCACAGTTATTGTACCACCTGGAGGAGTAAATTTCACCGCATTTGAAATCAGGTTTCCGTTAATCTGCAGCAGCTTGTTTTTTGAAAACACTATATTTTTTTTGTCCGGATTAATATTGATATTTAAATTGATCTTTTTGTAAGTTGCCTGTGGTTCGTAAAGCTCCATAAGTTTGGCGCGAAAGCTGCTCAGGTCGAACTCGTTAATGCCTGGAGCTTTCACTTCTTCATTATCAGAAAGTATTTCATCGGCAAGATCCAAAAGTGATTTGCTTCCGCTATGAATCAATTTGATAAACTCAATCACCTGATCAAAATTGGCACTTTTTCCCTGCTCAGTAATAATTTCAGATAAACCTATTATCCCAGCAATTGGTCCCCGAATGTCATGAGCGACTTTTTTTTTCGATTCACTGGCATCTTTTAATTTATCTTGTAACAACTCCATTGTCTGATAGGTTTTTACCCTATTCATGATCTCTAAAGCGATGATCTTCAGCAACTCAATCTTTTCGGGGCTCAAGATTTTCAATCCGCGATCCAATACACATAGAGCGCCAATGTTTAACCCATCATTATCCCTAAGTGGCACCCCAAAATAATAGCGAAGCGACAATGGAGCACCAACATAAAAATTTTTATTAAAGCGGTCATCTGCCGAAAGATCATGTACTTCAAACTGGTCGGTTTGTGTAATGGTGTATTGGCACACAGATTCCTCCCTGGTCATCTGCTGTAAATCAAGCCCGTGACTACCTACTGTCCACTGTGTATAGGCATCGATGAGGTTAACTAATGAAATTTCTGTACCAGCTACCTTAGCGGCAAGGTGGGTAAGATCTTTAAAGCTTTCATTCATACTTCCGTAGTCTATATCGAAATCGGATAATTTTAAAAGCCTTTCGGGTTCATTATATGGTACAGGATAATTTAATTCAGACATATTTTACTCATAATTTAAATGACAATTTTATTCTACACAAATGTAGTAATGTTCTATATAAAACATATCGAAGATACGATTTTGACTATAAAATTCATAAATACAACCTACATGTTTTCTTAGTTAGAATCTTTATTATTACTTTTTCATAAGGCAATCGAAAAACTAGATGTAGATACTCAATCATAAGCTGAAGGATCACTTTTATATATTGAAACGGGGAAGCTCAGGCAATTAAAAACTGTTTCCCCAGGACTTAAAAATACCACAATACAACCCTTAAAACCTAACCCTGCTCAACTATTCCTAAAACCATGATCAACACTTGAAAAATAATAACACGCTGGATATTATCACTTGCACCAAATCAATTTTAAAATATCCTGTTGGTAAAATTGTTTAGATTTTACCCAATTTCTTTCAAACAATATTATGGGAATCCAGTTTTCTACTGGTGAACAATCTGAGCTGACATTCTTAACCATGGGAAAAAAATATAAAGTATTGCGGCTCGTTTTGGGCGATCAGCTCAATATACAGCACTCTTGGTTTAAGAAATCAGCACCAGATACGCTGCATGTATTGATGGAAGTAAAAACGGAAACCGATTATGTTTGGCACCACATTCAGAAAGCATGTGCTTTTTTTGCAGCAATGGAAAATTTTGCGGAATTGCTAAACAATAAAGGATTTGAAACCATCTACCTTCGACTTGATGACCCGAAGAACAAACAAAATTTTTCGGATAACCTGAACGATTTAATAGATAAGTTGGGCATAAGAGAATTTCATTATCAATTACCCGATGAATACCGGCTTGATCAGGAACTCAGCAATTTCTGCAAGAGATTATCTATTGCTTACTCCGTTTTTGATACCGAACATTTTTATACCAGTAGGACTGAACTAGGAGATTTGTTTGCAGGGAAAAAAGAATTGTTAATGGAAAGTTTCTATCGGGCGATGCGCTCAAAACACCACATATTATTAGATGATGGCCAAAATCCACTAGGCGGCAAATGGAATTTTGATGAGGCAAACCGCAAAAAACTTCCTAAAAACCACAAGCCAAACCCTCCCTTGTTATTTAATAATGATGTAAGCAAGCTGTATAAAAGAATAAGAGATGCAGCTATTAAAACCATTGGCACTATTGACCCTAAACATCTACTATGGCCTATAAATAGGGAACAATCTTTAAAACTTCTTCGTTATTTCTGTGAAAACTGCCTCCCGCTATTTGGCACTTTCCAGGATGCAATGCATACCAGTGAATGGTCTCTTTATCATTCTCGTTTATCGTTTAGCTTGAATACTAAACTTATTTCACCAGTTGAAGTGGTCAATGCAGCGGTTAAGTATTGGAAGGAAAACAGGAAATCGATCGCCATGAATCAGATAGAGGGATTTATTAGGCAGATTTTGGGCTGGCGTGAATACATGAGGGGGATTTACTGGATGAAAATGCCAACATTTGAAAAAATGAATTTCTTTGAACATGACAGGAAACTGCCTAAATGGTACTGGACAGGAGAAACGGATATGAACTGCTTAAAGCATTCCATCAATCAGTCTCTTGAATATGCGTATGCACATCATATTCAGCGTTTAATGATCACTGGAAATTTTGCGCTGCTTGCCGGCATCAATCCAGATGAGGTAGATTTTTGGTATCTGGGTATCTACATTGATGCGATACAGTGGGTAGAAATTACCAATACACGAGGAATGAGTCAATATGCAGATGGCGGAATTATAGGCTCCAAACCATATACTGCTACCGCAAACTATATCCATAAGATGAGTAATTATTGCGATAGCTGTAAGTACGAGCGGACTGAAAAAACTGGAGAAGATTCCTGCCCATTTAATAGCCTGTATTGGGACTTTCATGATAGAAACAGAACTAAACTAGGCAAAAACCATAGGCTCTCGATGGTTTACCGGATCTGGGATAAAATGGACCCCGACTTGAGGTCGGAAGTACTAAGGAGAGCAGATTTTGTCTTAAAAAACCTGAATGATCTTTAATATTCATAAATACTGTAGATCAAACACAGTAAGGTACAACAGCTTTCTCATCTCACAACGCCTCTGGTGATGAGCCAAGAGGCATTTTTGTTAATTGATTACTTATACTATTTATTCGTAACCAAATAATTTTAAGCCTGTAAAAATGAGATTGTCGCACTGATCCGATGTTAAGTATTTTTCCTGCTGGATAGACACTGAAATAAATCCGATACCTCTCTGATCAGGGTTGAGGGCTATACGCGAAAAATATTTGCAGTAAATGAAACCAGGCAATCTACGTGTTCGCGCGTAATTATGACCTGAACTCATCAATTTTCAGCCTCATATAATGTTTAATAAACCAATTCAACACCTCGTTTTTATTCGATTCTTTATAAGCCAACACCACCTCTGTGTTAATCGGGATGTCACTAAGCTCAATAAAAGACACTTTCAACTGCGCATATTGTTTTTTTAACGACAACGGCAAAATAGATACCCCCAAACCCGCCTCTACCAATTGTAATATGGAGTGTACATTGTTAGCTTCGTGGGTAATATCTGGACTAAAACCCATTCTCTGGCAAATTTCTATCAATTTCTGGTTATACTGTGGAGCATAATCTTTATTAAAGAAAATAAACGGACTCTTTCTTAAAAAATCGGTGAGCTCATACTGATCATCTATCTTATGTGTTCTTGAAGGGGTAACCACTACAAAAGGATCAAAAAACAACGATTCCACTTTCAATTTTTCAGATAAAACAGGGGCTCTTAAAATCCCAACATCTAAATCACCATGTTCCAGCGCTTTAATCTGGGCGAGCGTAGGCACTTCAAACAAACTCGTTTTCATGTAGGGAAATTTCTCATGCATCAACTTTAAAATTTCGGCCAGCTGCGATTGGTAAACCGAACTGATATAACCAACCTTAAATTCGCCGCTAACACCTTCATGGATTTTACGCACTACATCTTTACTTTCTTCCAGCCTGGCAAACAAGCTATCTACTTCGGTTTTGAAATATTTCCCGGCGTTTGTTAAGGCAACCTGTTTATTATTCCGAACAAACAACTTCACGCTAAGTTCTTCTTCCAATTCTTTAATCTGCCTGCTTAACGGCGGCTGCGAGATAAAGAGTTTTGCTGCGGCCTTGGTAAAATGCAGTTTCTTCTGCAACAGTTTTAAAATACGTCAGATGTCTTAGTTCCATAACAACGATACTTATCAGGTATTAACTTATGCCAAAATTGATATTTTACAAATATGATCAACAAAGATAACTTTACAAAAAATTAAAAGCATGGATAAAAATTATTCGCATAAGGCAACAAACGAAGAGATAAAAACGAGATTTGACAGCGATGTAGAACGTTTCTCTAATTTGGAAAGCGGTCAGCAAACCACTATTGATGCACCACTAACTATGGAGCTTTGCACAGAAGCCGCAAAACACATTAATCCGAACGCCACGGAACTGTTGGATATAGGCTGTGGTGCCGGTAATTATACGTTAAAGATGCTCAGCAAAATTTCAAACCTAAACTGTACGCTAAACGATTTAAGCTTACCCATGTTGACACGTGCAAAAGACCGGGTATCAGCACAAACTACCGGGAAAACAACGCTAATACAGGACGATATGCGTAATTTAAATTTGCCTGACAGTCATTTCGATATTGTTCTGGCCGCCGCTACATTTCATCATTTGCGTACCGATGCCGACTGGGAACTTGTTTTTACCAAAGTTTATCGGGCGCTAAAACCCGGGGGCAGTATCTGGATTTCAGACCTGATTGCACATGATTCAGCATTGATCGATCATCTCTTTAAAAACCAATACGGTACCTATCTGGAAACACTTGGTAGTGCGGATTACAAGCAAAAAGTATTTGACTATATTGAATATGAAGATACCCCACGCTCGTTAAATTATCAACTGGCATTGTTGCAGAAAGTTGGTTTCAGTGTTACCGAAATTCTACACAAAAACTCTTATTTTGCAGCATTTGGTGCGATAAAATGAAAAGGCTATTCCAGGTGCAGGCCACCAGTACCTGGAATACTTTCTAAACAAGGACTTTATATTGTAGCTCCTAAAGAAATTGAAAATAAACCCGGTTAATAATATGAGCGTAGCAATGTCAATTATCGGATGGTCTGGAGTAGTGTTTTGTACACTGGCATACCTTTTTTTAAGTATGAAATTAATCCGCTCAGACTCGTTCTCCTTTCAGGCCCTCAACATATTGGGTGGATTGTGTTTAGCCATAACCGCGTTAGATACTCACGATCTACCTAATGCCGCTGCCAATGTACTCTGGATGTCTATTGGCTTATTTGCTTTGGGCCGTCACTTTAGCAAACGGGATCAGAAAGCGCCTTAGTTGGAGGTATGCCAATCAGCTCATAGGCTTTTTGCTTATAATAGGCTAATCGCTCCGAATAAGCTTTCTTATCATTTTCCATCGAAAGGTAAAAATAAGCGCCATCAACCATTACAAAAATAAAATCGGCTGCAACCTTTGGGTCATCTACATTTGTAATACACTGCATATTACACTGTTCGATAAGCAGCGCAAGTCCATTGCGTAACGCATCTAGAATGAATTTGTATTTTTGCTTGATTTTTTTCTCCCTAAATGCCAAAGCATAAAAAGTATAAAATAAACCGTCATCAAAAAGTAGGTTCCATTTTTTAGAAAACAGCATTTCGATCGTGCTTTGTAAATCGCTTAAGGTTGCTTTTTCTTTATTCTTCACGGTATAAATCAATAAATACCGGTCAAGTATGTGGTCGATCAGTTCATAAGTGAGTCCTTCCTTGGTTTCAAAATAATGGATAATAAGGCTTGGGTTTATATCCATCACTTTGGCAATCTTGGCAATAGAGGTATTTTCATAACCTTCTTTTTTGGCTACCTGATAAAATACTTTTATGATTTCCAGTCGTCTGGTCTCCTTTAAACTTTTTCTTCCCATTGTGCAGCTAATTTAATTGGGCAAACTAATTAAAAGCAGCTGGATTCTGCAAATTTATTTTACCAAATATATTGAATGAACGTTCAATTAATATATTAATTAAATCTTAACCTATCCTTAATATGATATCTTCAATTTAGCGCAGCTGAAAGGCACCTATCATTCCAAAACAAACAAAAAATACTAAGTAAAATGAAAAAAAAGCTACTATGGATGTTCACCCTGTTGATCCTATCTGTTAGCACATTTGCTCAAGGGATCGCCATTAAAGGGACCGTCTACGATGCAAGGACGGGAGAGACACTGCCAGCGGTAAATATTGCGGTGAGGGGAACAAATCTGCACATCGCTACAAACAGTAATGGTGCTTACATGATTAATGGTGTAAAACCAGATGCAACCCTGATTTTTTCTTATATCGGATATAAACAACAGGAAATTGCAGTTGGTGGCAGAACGAAAATCGATGTTTCCTTATCTCCTGACTTTGCCAACCTGGACGAGGTCATGGTAGTTGGCTTCGGAACAAAGAAAAAAATCAATGTTGCTGGTGCAATTGATCAGATTTCGGGCAAGCAACTCGAATCAAGACCTGTAACCAACGTATTGCAGGGCTTGCAGGGTATTAGCCCCGGACTTAATATTACTTACGCAGGCGGCGCACCGGGCAGTGTACCCAATATCAACATCAGGGGATATACTTCAATTAATGGTGGTTCGCCATTAATCGTTATTGATGGTATTCCTGCTACCAGCAACGATGATATGTTACGCTTAACGCCTACTGACATTACTTCATTTACCATATTGCGCGATGCAGCATCTGCAGCCATTTACGGCGCACGGGCCGCATTTGGTGTAATTTTGATTACCACTAAACAAGGTGTTGCTGGTAATAATACCATCAGTTACAATACCTTCCAATCATGGGCAAAGCCAACGTTATTGCCAAAGCCAGTAACAGACCCATACATTTTCTCGAGAGTTTTAGAAACTGCTACTGATAATACCCCCTGGGATTATGTAAATTATTCTGATGAGTATTACCGCTGGGCGAAAGAAAGGTCGGATAACCCTTCCATAGCCGATACGAGATTAAATCCGACCGACCCTACCAAATGGGCCTATATGGGTAGCAATGATTGGTATAATTACTTTTTTAATCACTCTAGCCTATCCAAAAGCCATACCTTAACTTTTTCTGGAGGGGCTGCAGTAAACGAAAAACCCTTAACCTATTATCTTTCTGCGGATTACACCAGAGATAATGGCTTAAACAAACTCACTGCCGATTATTGGGACCGATATGGCTTAAGATCAAAAATGGGTTTTTCGCCGATTTCCTGGCTCAAGATCGATAACAACCTGAACATTTATCAAACCAAACGGGCACTTCCCAATGGAAACATTACCGACCTGTACTACCTCATGCCTACTGATGTGGCTACAAACCCCGATGGTACCTGGGCAAATACTGCTGCCGGCAGACTGGCCGCAAAACTTGTTGATGGCGGGAATAACCTGCAAAACATGTTCGGTTTCCAGAACATTACCAGCGCCACAGCTTTGTTTCTAAAAGGTAATCTTCAGGTAAATGCCGACGCCTCTTTTAAACGTGAACTCTGGAAAACACATAACGACAGCAAAAAATATAAAATCGGTTACGGACCAAGCGATATTCGTGAAGAAGGTGGAACCGGTTCGGTAACAGAAAATAATGGTTACCTGTATAATAATGCCTTTAATATATACAGCACTTACAAAAGAACGTTCGGCGATCATTTTTTCAGTGCAATGGTGGGTTTTAATAGTGAAGATTATAGCTATTCTACCATAAATGCAAGTAAAGACATTCTCATTTCTTCTTCGCTACCTTATTTATCGCTTACCAGTGGCACGGCTACTGCTAGTGCGGGTTATTCTGCATATGCTACTAACAGTGCATTTTCGAGATTAAATTACACATACAAAAATAGGTATATCCTGGAAGCTACCGGACGATATGATGGTTCATCGCGTTTCCCGATAGACAGACGCTGGGGATTTTTTCCATCTGCATCTGTCGCATGGATAGCAAGTAGCGAAGATTTTTTTAAAGCAGTTTCATCCACAGTATCTACATTTAAATTCCGTGCATCATATGGTGATCTCGGCAATCAGAATGTTGGAGACTTCGGGTACATCCAATCGCTTGCTACGGGCACTTCTGGTTATTTGATCGGTGGAAATGGTCAGAACCAGATCATTACTGGTGCGCCAGGATTAAACGTAGACCCACGCACTTACACATGGGAAAGGGTATCAACTTTAAATATGGGTACAGATATTGGATTATTGGGCGATAAACTTTCTTTTACTTTTGATTATTATATCCGCGATACTAAAGGAATGCTTACTGCAGGACAAGAGCTACCGGGTGTGTTAGGAACTGCTGTACCGCGCCAGAATTCGGCCGATCTTCGTACCAAAGGATGGGAACTTTCAGTAACTTACCGAGACAGGTTTGAACTGGGTTCAAAACCTTTCGGCTTTGATGCTAAAATATTCTTAGCCGATTCTAAAGCCAAAATTACCAGGTTTAAAAATGACCAGAACCTATTTTCAAACTATCGAGAAGGACAAACACTGGGAGAGATATGGGGATTACAGAATGATGGCGTTTTTCGCAGTAAAGCAGAGATTGCCGCTTTGGATGAATCTGCAATTATTCCATGGGGTGCATTATCAATTGTTGAAGGATGGCCTAAATATGTTGACCTTGATGGGAATAAAAAAATTGAAAGAGGTTTAAGTGCAAACGATCCGAAAGATTTAAAAATTATCGGTAACAGCGCTGACCGTTATACGATTGGTGCCAACCTGAATATGGATTGGAGTGGTTTTGATCTTTCTGTGTTTTTGCAAGGCGTACTTAAAAGAGACTTTTACCCCCACCATTATCTTTTCTGGGGGCCTTATCAACAGCCTTATGCCAACGTTTATCCCTGGAACCTTGATTTTTACCGTGGAGCAGCCGATTCACCTGAGCAGAGAGCCAAACACTCAGCTTCATATATTGCCGCCGGGCTTGCTGATGTTAATACCGATTCTCAATATCCAATATTACAATCGTGGCTTGCTGATGCCAATTATGGTTCGGGTTTGGATATACCTCAAACTAAATATCTACTAAATGGCGCCTACCTAAGAATCAAAAATGTATCGCTTGGTTATACACTACCAGTACAATGGACCAAAAAGTTTCATGTTAACCGCCTTCGTGTATTTGTTACGGGCGAAAACCTCTATGAGTTTTCTTCAATAAAGAAATTTATCGATCCGGAAGCAGTTAACCAGGGTCCAAGTGCCTGGGCATATCCTTATCAACGACGATATGCCTTTGGTCTTAACCTCGATTTTTAACCTTTGGATCTATTACATTTAAATCATTTGAAATGAAAAAGTATATATATTTCATATTTATTGCAGCCATGTGCATACTTGCGGCCTGCAAAAAAAATGGGCTGGACCGTTTCCCTCAAACCGCCATTTCCCCTAACCTCTTTTTTAATACGGAAAGTGACCTTTCATTATATGTTAACGGTCTGCTCTCTCAACCAGACCGTAATACCTTTCTTAATGATCAGAGTACAGATAATGTAGCCACCACAGCAGCGGTAGAGGTTAAAAACATCATGGCTGGTAATGCTAATGCACAGAACATCACCACGGGCTGGAGCTGGGGCAGGTTAAGAAACATTAACTATTTTCTTGAGAATTGCGGAAAAGCACAGGTTGCTGCTGCCGTTAAAAATCATTATGTGGGTTTAGCCAGGTATTACCGCGCTGAATTCTATTTTGACAAAGTAAAACGTTTCTCTGATGTACCCTGGTATTCAGGCACATTGGAACCAGGTGATGAAGAACTTTACAGACCTCGTGATCCGCGGACATTGGTTGCAGACAGTATCATGGCCGACCTGGATTTTGCCTATAAAAATGTAAGAGAAAGCGTTCCAGCAGGTACCCCTGGTAAATGGGCGGTAGCCACTTTATATGCCCGTGCAGCGCTTTACGAAGGAACTTACCGTAAATACCATAACGAATTAAATTTATCAGCTTCAGCAAATACTTTTTTAGAAACTGCTGCAAAGGTTTCAGGAGAAATGATAGCTGCTAAAAAATTCACCATTTATAATACCGGAAAACCAGAACAGGACTATGCAACGCTTTTCTCCAGTCAGGATTTAACGGCCAATAATGAAGTAATTTTGGTTAATATTTTCGACCTGAGTAAAAGTAAAAGCCAGAATGTAAATTCTACTGTGTTTGGCGATTATGAGCAGGCACCAGCCAAAGACCTGTTGCAAACCTACCTAATGAGAGATGGTAGTAGGTTTACTGATGTAGCAAATTATTCGAAGCTCGGTTTTGTTGCAGAATTTAAAAACCGTGATCCCCGCCTTTCGCAAACGATGGTTTATCCGGGATGGATAAGAGTTCCCGATCCTACACCATATATCCAACGTTTAAATAAAAATTTTACAGGTTACCACCAGTTGAAAGGCTATGTAAACAGCACCGATAATGCAATTTTAAACGGTGTAGATTTTCCGGTGTACCGTTATGCAGAAGTGTTGTTAACTTATGCCGAAGCACTTGCAGAATTGGGTACCTTAACACAGGCCCAGCTTGACCAATCAGTAAACCTTCTTCGAAAAAGAGCGGGTTTGCCTGATCTGAATCTGTCAACTGCCAACGCCAATCCCGATCCTGCATTACAATTGCAATATCCAAATGTTACGGCTAATGCAGGTGTCATATTGGAAATAAGAAGGGAACGAAGGGTAGAATACGCTTTTGAAAACATGCGTTTTGATGATTTAATGCGTTGGAAGGTAGGCAAACTGCTTACCAAAAGCCCGGAAGGCATGTACTTTGGCGGATTAGGCAAATACGACCTTACCGGTGATGGGATTGATGATATTGTTCTGATTGACAGAGCGGCAACGATCCCTGGTGAAGACCAGAAAGAAAAAAATTCTCTTGGGGTAAAACTTATTTATTACCGCGCAGGATTAATTGGAACAGATGCAACGGTTTATTTGAAGAACGGCAACAATGGAGGTAATATCGTAACAGAAAATATGGTTAGAACTTTCGAAGAACCAAAATTCTATTACCGTCCTATTCCGCAACAACAAGTAATCCTGAACCCTAAACTAAAACAAATTTTTGGCTGGTAATGATGGCAGAAATAAAGAGAAGGTCTGTAATCAAGGCAATAGGACTATCCGCAGGAACAGCAGTTTTTGGCACATTACCCAGTCTGGCTTCGGAAACGCATCCGGATAAACCAAAAGGCAGAAAACTGGTGCTTACCGTGCCTCATATTACCGATGTTCATATCCGTTCAGGAGAAAATGCCCCTGATCGATTTAAAGCATGTTTAAGCCAGATTATCAGCAAACATAAAGTTGATTTCTTCTTAAACGGAGGAGATGCCATTAACGATGCTTCTTATGATCATGTTGTTCGCGAGCAGGTAATCGAACAATGGAGTATTTGGGATGATTGCATCAAAACAATTGATAGATACAAGATATACAGTTGTATCGGCAACCATGATACCTGGTGGAAAGCACCTTCAAAAGACGATGAAATGTATGGGAAGAACTATGTGGTCAAACGGCTTAAAATCCCTAACCGTTATTATAGTTTCGCTAAAAAAAACTGGCATTTTATTATCCTTGATGGGAACAATGGCAAAATTTCTCTTGATGAGGAACAGTATAACTGGCTGGAACAGGAATTAAAAAATCTACCTGCCGGCACGCCCACCCTAGTCATGTCGCACTATCCAATCCTGGGCACCACCCAGGCATTGGTTGGTGGCGGACATTCGGATTTTAAAAAACTGAAAGACCTTTTCTACAAACACCGCGATAAGGTTAAAATTTGCTTAAGCGGACATAATCATCTTTTAGATAAAACTGTTTACAATGGTGTTCTATATTGCTGTAATGGAGCCATGAGTGGTTTTTGGTGGGGCAAAGGTGATGCTGAATCGGCTGGGCCTGGTTATTATCAGGAAACGGCGCCCGGATACGCAATACTTAAAATGTACGATGATGGTTCAGTTGAAAACGAATATTTACCTCATATTTTTTAATCCTTCACGAAGCTTAACGGAATATCGAAACGCCTTTAAAGCATTATATGATGGTACTTGCCTCGAAACTTCGGGAGCAAAACTAACAGAATCCACTAACTCAATCGTCATCCGATAGCAATCGGATCTCGCGCAGGAACCACGAAGTGCTCAGAGACGCTAATCTTAAGACGCTAGCATTAAGATTATTCATAAGGCTTTGCTTTTATATAGCGGCATTCATCAGCACTTCGTGGTTCCCATCCGATAGCAATCGGATCAAGTTGGGAATGACGATCTCTCAACGGATGCTTAATAAAATTTATCTATGAACCATATTGATTTTGTGCAATAAGTATCTTTCAGGGTAACATTTGCCCAAATGATCAAGCCCCACTGGCTACACTGGAATCATCGTCAAATCATATTCGTACTTTTAAACCAATTTATAGGAGTTTTAGACCTTTTTTGAAGGTGGCTAGTAATCGAAATTTGTAGTCTAAATTTAAGAAAAGCGGAATCATAGCTAATTTGATTCAACTGATTACTATCCCAAATTCATTCAAGTGGCTAATTATACCAACACATCAAACCCGAAAGGTTTAAAGACTGCCTTTCTAAGGCTTCTTATTTACGGCGCACTCATTTACTTGCTTTCCGAATTTCTCAAATGGAATGTAAAACATGAAGAAGTAAGCAATAAGTTTAGTGAAGATTCTGCGGTAGAATATGTTCAAAGCCTTTTGCTCCTTTTAAGTTCAACTATTTTTCTTTATATATCTTTTAAATATAAATCCATATTCCCACTTTCTTTCGCCTTATTTGCTTTTATGATGGCTTCTTTTATCAGAGAACAGGATGCTTTTTTGGACGAGCATATATATGATGGTGCCTGGCAAACCGGAGCATTTGGTCTTCTTATATTGGCCACCTTGCTTATTTACAAAAATAAAACGCTGTTTTTCTCTAACTTAAATGATTTTGTACACCAGTTCTCTTTTGGGATTTTATTATCGGGTATTGTAACCACCTATATTTTTGCACGCCTATATGGAAGAAAAGTTTTCTGGATGGCCGTTATGGAAACGCAATACACCCGCGACGTAAAAAATGTGTCCGAGGAGTCTCTTGAACTTTTCGGTTATACCCTTATTCTTGTTGCAAGCGTAGAGTTCTATCTGTTGGTTAGGGCAAAACACAATGAGATAGGTTTAAAAGCACACCGAGGTCAATCCTCATTTCCTGTTTCTGCTTAATAAATTGAAGATGCTATCTATCAATGGTGACTATCATTTTAGCAACAAGTTGTTTCAATTTGGTGTAGCGCATTAAATAATCAAAAGAAATAATGCCCAAAAGCGCGCAGATTACCCCGGCCAATACATCAAGTGTGTAATGATGACTGGTATAAACTGCCGAAAACCATATGCCAAGCATTACGGTAAAAAAGAAAATATTAATTTTCCCTAAGCGGTTTTTTAATCCATAATAAACAACAATAACTGGATAGGATGAATGCAGAGATGGCATGGCCGCAAATACATTAGAACCTTTGCTATATATCCCGTGAAAAAGTGTGATGCCAAAATAATGGTCAAAACGGGCCAAGCCAGCGGTATTACCAGCTGTTTTGGCTATAAACTCGAAGCCATGTTCTTGTACATACCATGGTGGCGCAGCGGGAAAAGCGTAATAAACCACAAAACCCAATAAATTTACCCAAACAAAGGTGAGTGAGAACCAAACAAACTGTTTTTTATTTTTAAAGAAAAGATAAGTGGCAAATGCTAAAGGTACAGGCACCCACATCAGGTAGAAAAAACCTGTCAATACGTCTAAAAATGAAGTACTGTTTATTTTCCAATATTCGTTAGGTGTAAGTATTAAGCCATGGTAATTCATGCCAAAGGTATTTTTTTCCAAGTTGTACAAATCTTCGATATGCACCGTATTAAAAAGATAGTTTGGAAAAGCCTTCATGTAATCAAAAAGTATCCAATAGACAATAAAGATTGAAAAGCCGAGGATAAACTTTCTGGTTCCACTGGATAGGTAAAACAAAGCGTTAAAAAGAAAAATCAGCACCAACTGATCGGTTTTAAAGTCAACCAATAGTACTGATAACAATAGGTATCCAACAGATATAGCAACTGTTAGATAAATATTACGGATATGGTAAAATTCGTTTTTAAGCAATGCTTCTTGCTGCATATTATTTCTTATCAAAATTAGACCTAAAAATATGGTCCCAAAAAGTCCAGCTTACCCCATAACCTTTTGTCGAGTCGGAATAGTGGTGAAGCATATGATGTTGCTTTAGCTTTTTCCAGAAACCGTTTTTAAAATTAGCATGGTGAAGTGCATAATGCACCATATCGTAAAATAAATAACCGATCATAAATCCTGAAAAAAACGGATAAACAACGTTATCGGGCAATAACCAATCGAAAAGAAAGTAAAAGCCTAAAGCCATTGGAATGCTGGCAGAGGGTGGCATTACCAACCTTTTGGCATCATTAGGGTAATCGTGATGTACCCCATGAAAGATAAAATGTATTTTTTTGCCCCATTCGGCTTCGGGTTCGAAATGAAAAACATAACGATGTAAGATGTATTCGGTAATGGTCCAGATACCCAGACCAAACAAAAACCAGCCAATAAAGCTTAAAACCGGCATTTCAATTTCCCATAGCGCTTTCCAAAAAAGAAAGCCAATAACTGGAACATATACAATCAACGGCACATAAAAACGAACTTTTGAGAGGCTTTCCATAAAGTCGTTTTTAAACATCCTGATGGATGCGGTTGAATTGGAAACAAAATTCTTTTTCATGATAATTTATTTAAACTGTTCTTCGCTCCGCTCATTTAATCGTCATCCTGAATTTCCGCCCCGTCAGTCGGACGGGTGTTTCAGGATCTCCCTAACAACTTATTATTTTAAATACAGGCTCTTTGTTAAAGATTCTTCGTTGTAATCAGAATGACAATTAACATTAATCCGGTCTTCATCTCGACTGGAGCTCACCGATTCTTCATCGGAAGCCTGCCCGTACAGGCGGGGAGAGATCTATCTCGTTAGATTTACCGACCCCGTTCGAAATGACAATTCGAGAGAGATTGCTTTGTCGGCTGAAAAAGCCTTCTCGCAATGACAGGCTTGGTGGGAACGCCTCTCTCAAAACGCCCGGCACCAATCGCCCTCCGCTACACCTTAATCCTTTCCACCAAAACCTTCGAAGGTTCCGAAGCATCAAAACCTTTTATTTCTACATATTTCACGTTCGGAAACCAAAACGTCCCGCCCTCAATCCGCAGGAATATTCTTTCCAACTGCATTTTTTTATTGTTAATAGTAGCGAAAACATGGTATTTCTTATCAGTACCAGATTTATTCAAATACATCGGCAGTTTTTTATGAGAGGTAAACCGCAATTCAAACTGACCGTTCCCTAAATCTTTGCTGATTATGCCATAAGCAAATTTTCGCTGAATATAATTCAGTTCTTTCTTTTCACCCTTATCTCCGTAACGAATCCAAAACACATTTACGGGTTGGTCTTTATTCACTTCACCATGTTTATCTACATTTAACTGGCAAATAATGGTGTTGGTATTCGGATCTCGCTGTAAATAAAACAATTGATTGCTAATGTCTTTCGGCGTTGGAAATGTAATCGGAGAAGGGTCTGATCCTTGCGCATTGGCACTAAAAGAAAATACTCCGATCAAACTTCCCGTAAATACCAAACCCGCAATTAAGGCCGCTTTATTGTTTCCTTTTCGCTCGCTAAATTCTTTTGCTTCCAGACCTTTTTTAGCCTCTTGCAAACGTTTAATTGCTGTAATATTTGTCAATACGGCCATGATTGTGATTGGCATGGTAAAAATCGACATGGTTTCGAATACATGAAAAGAAATTCCTGGCACATACAACTTGTAATTGCCACCAATAAAATGACCGGCAATACCACAAGCAATGGCAAAAACACCAATCGTTACCACCCGTTCCGGCCGCTGCATTAAACCACCTTTACACTCCACTCCTAATCCCTCGGCCCTTGCACGGGTATAACTCACCATCATCGAACCAATTAGCGCAACGAAAGCAAAAAGCGAACTCAAAAAATAGTGATGTGCCACTAAGTAATAACAGATACCTAAAAACATAATCATTTCGCTATAGCGATCGAGTACCGAATCGTATAAAGCGCCAAACTTCGAACTCATATTGCCCAATCGCGCCACCTGACCATCCAACATATCGAACAAACCAGCAAAAAGTACCAACGCTCCTCCCCAACCGATGTAAGACATGTCGCCGCGATTAGATTTTTCGGCACCGAGCACAAAAATGATGGCTACGCCAATATTCAGGATCAGCCCAATAGTGGTTACCGCATTAGGTGTTAAACCGATTTTGATCAAGCCCTTCACAAAAGGATTGATTACCTTATAAATGCCCTGTTGCAGGCTGTCCCTTAGCTTTTTTTCCATGATTTATTTTTTAAAAATCAAATTTTACCCTTGCCCTTATTCCCCATTCTGAAACTTCCGGATTGTTAAGATAGTTAAAACGCTTGACTAGATCGACCCTTAACAGTTTAAAGATATTACCCACGCCAACACTACCTTCCATATAAGGATCGTTGCCAAGTGCATAAGTACGCTGTGCCCCGTTTTCGTAAATCGGCAACTGATATAAACCCGTTTGTAAATTTGGATTATTTTCATTCCTTAAACCGCCATACAAGGCTTTAAAGGATACCACTTCCCTTAATTTCAAACGTTTAAGCAGTGGCACTTTGTTAAAAAAGAAACCGTTAAAATTATGGTCGATATTGATGCTCACGTAATGATCACTAACAAACTCAAGGAAGTTCATCAGGTTGTAGGAGTTGAGCTGATAAGCATAAGTTTGGTTGGCGCGGTGGATATCCAATAAAGGAAATGGCACTTTTCCGGCAATATAACTGCCTTCTACTGTGACATCGCTATAACCTAACTGTGACAGATAAAAACGTTTATCAATACTGCCCAATAGGTTGTGGTAATTGTATTCGCCTCCAAGCACCCCTCTTAAACCTGCGGTATAACGCAAATTAGATACCGGATATCGATCGGCAATGGGAACACGATAAATTTTGCCCTGGTAAAACTTTTCATTTGGGGCGTATCTAAGCTGCAGTGATACCTCGCTGGTGGTTAAGCGGTTTACCAGTTGATTATTTTCATTCAGGTAACTTAATCCGCCGGCTGGTGTCTGACTCCACTTTTTAAAACCCAGGTTATATGAAAAGTGATTTTCGAACTCCTTTACATAATCTAGACGATAAAAATCGTTGTATAACAACATATCATTTACCCCACGTTTAAACGAGAGCAGAAAATTATCTTCCTGAACAAACTGCAGTTCTTGTCCAGGTATTTTGGTATCACGCTGAAAACTAGCCCTAATATAGTTTTGAGGAAATTCATAGATCGATTTATTGTTTAATGAATAAGTTCCGGAAAGGAAAAACTTCCATTTCTCGTCTTTTATACCGTAGGCTAAATAATTTTCAAAATAGTAGCGTTTGCTAAGCTCTGGGGTTGTTCGTCCGCCAAACCGTAGCCTTAACCCCTCTACATTATTAAAGCTGTAAAAGGTATTTACCGGACCAATTTCGTAAGGGCCAAGGTTTTGATATCCAGCAAACAAAAGGGTAACAATTTTCATTGTCCGCTTAAAAGATGGCAGATTTTGCAGGGTATCGATATTACCGTAAATTTTCAGCTGGTTGCTGGAAATGGTATCTAACCTATTTTTCTCCCAAAATTTGTTATCCTTTTTTGCTGCATCGGCCAGTACAACGGTACTTTTCCCTTGAAAAATAGTATCGGGCAGTACCGTATCAAACTGGTAATTTTTAAAAGTAACGCTACGCTCACCTGTAAAGCCAATGCCTTTGGTTTTACCGATACCAAAATCGGCCAGTAAATTGCTTTTGCTCAAACTGTATTTGCCTTTATCATTCGGCTCAAAATTCAGATCGATTTTTAGTGCGCGCACAAAGTTGAGGTTGATATTTTTGTTCACCCCAAAAGAAGCTCCGGTAACAGCATAATGGCTATCATTAGTGACATAAATCTTCCCTTCAAACAACATATCGTTTGTATTACGCGGAGTAAAAGACAGCTCTATAATTTCAGGCTTCTGTGTTTTGATGGTATCGGTAATAAAAAACTTATAAAAAGCGGGGGCACCATCTGCAATCGGACTCAAAAATTCATTACTGACAACGGAGATATTGTTTTTGTAAATATCGATATCCTGGTACATTCTATCGAAATAAGTTTTCATTCCCTTATTATCGATATAACGGCTATCAAACTGAACCTGTTTTTCTCCTATTATGATGGTTTTGTTCTTTTCCGGATTTTTGCTCAGGTAATTATCGGCCAGTTGCTCCTGAATATAAATCGGAAGAAGATTTTTTCCACCGATCAATGTCGAATCCTGCTCCTGAAACAGAAACTGGTAATTTCTGAAGATTTTTTTATGCTTAAACTTATCTGACACATTACTCAATGAGAACAGCATTTTTTCATATTGCCTAAAAGAAACAGTATTGTAGCTCTTAATACGGTTTTCATCTTTATGCGCAATTACCTGGCGAATCAATTCTACCGCGGGGTTATCTTTGTTACGGTATTTTATCTTTTTACCGCCCACAACAGTTACATCATCCAAGACTCTCGAATCGGGCACCAGGGCAACATCAAGTTCTTGCGTCGCAGAGGGAACAGTGTTTTTAATAATAGTACGATAACCTACATAATTGAAACTGATCTCGCTTTGGGGATTTGGAGAAACAACGACATATTTCCCGTTCGCATCGGTCTGTGTACCGATCTGGGTATCTTTAAAAAAAACCGAAACATTGGGCAGCGTTTCTTTGGTTACGGCATCGCGTACAGTACCGGACACAATAGTTCTTTGGGCAAGAGCATTTACCTGCAAAATAAAACAGAGCGTTAAGAATAATAAAAATGAATAAATCGGTTTCATTTAATTGGAAAAAATAAACTGCTTTTGCATGATATAATTGTAGCTTACGCCCGTTAAAATGGAGCTTAAAACTTTGGCGAGTACGTAATTGAGATTAAAAAAATGGGTGAGCATAAATACACCTGCGGTTACGATGATCAGGTTACCTGCCCATACCAAAACATATTTCAATATCTGCCACTTGATGGCTGTAGATTTACTTTGAAAAACCCATTTACGGTTCACGTAAAAATTAACTACACCACCCGAAATGGTACCGATGATGCTTGCTGCCAGGTACCACCATCCGAAAAGGTTTACCGCAATAATGGTGATGCCGAAATCGGTTGCAGAAGCTAATAAGGATGAGGCCTGTGCTTTTAGGTAGGTAAGCATGTTTAGAAAAATTCAAAAACCACTACCACTTGAAGTATAACATTTGCATAAATTCCAGCCAGTACATCATCAGCCATTACACCCCAACCACCTGGCAATTCTTCTAATTTGCGGATACCAAATGGTTTCAGAATATCAAAAAGCCTAAAAAGAACAAGCCCGATTAAGGTATACTGCCATTTTAAAGGCACAAATAATAGGGTAATGCACATTCCCGCCACTTCATCAATTACTACCCGGTTATGGTCTTTACCCCAAATCTCTTCTACCCTGTCAGCACTCATTATCCCAATGATTACAATTAACATGGTGAGTAGTATTGGCCATAAATAGGGATTGGTATAAGGGCCCTGGAAAAGGTGCCAGCATATGCAGGTTGCTATAGCAGCAAAGGTGCCAGCACCTTTGCCGATATACCCGATTCCCAGAGCCGTTGAAAGAAATTTATGGATAAACACTATACCGTTTCTATCAGTTCTTCTTCGTAATCCTGACCTAGATGGGTGATTAATTCTTCGCCCATAATGTAACGTAAGGTATTCTGAAGTTTCATTAACTGTTTAAAAATGTCGTTTTCTGCAGGTACACCCGGGATTGTTTGTGGCGATTTCAGGTAAAATGATAACCATTCCTGAATACCTGAAAGGTTTGCACGTTTAGCCAGATCGATAAACAAAGCAAGGTCTAATACTATCGGCGCAGCCAAAATTGAATCGCGGCAAAGGAAATTGATTTTGATTTGCATTTTATAACCTAACCAACCGAAAATATCGATGTTATCCCAGCTTTCTTTGTTATCACCGTGAGGCGGATAATAATTGATCCTGATTTTGTGATACATATCGCCGTACAGATCATGATTGAGCTCTGGTTTAAAGATATCTTCCAATACCCCCAGTTTTGATACTTCTTTGGTTTTAAAGTTATCCGGATCGTCTAACACCAAACCATCGCGGTTACCTAGAATATTATCAGAGAACCAACCGTTTACGCCTAACGAACGTGCTGCTAAACCAGGTGCCAAAATGGTTTTCATTAAAGTTTGACCAGTTTTGAAATCTTTACCTGCAATTGGGGTATCGGTTTCTTTAGCCAGTTCAATTAAAGCAGGAATATCAACCGTTAAGTTCGGTGCACCATTAGCAAACGGAATTCCTAATTTTAACGCCGCATAAGCATAAATCATACTTGGCGCAATGCGCAAGTCGTTATCTCTTAAACCTTGCTCAAATGCAGCCAATGACTCATGCACTTCTGATGGTTCGAAATAAATTTCAGTAGATCCACACCAAACCAGTACGATACGGTCGCAGTTGTTTTCTGCTTTGAAATTTTTAATATCTTCCATTACAGCTAAAGCCAGTTCGTAACGGTTATCGATATCTTTTACATATTTACCATCAAGGTTTTTCACGTAATTTCTGTCGAACGCCGCACGCATGGGTTTAATGGCCTGTAATTCTTCGCGTACATCGCGCAAAAGGTTGGCATCCAATACACGGGCATTCAATGCGGCTTCGTAAACGTTATCTTCGTAGACATCCCAGCCACCGAACACTAAATCTTCCAGATTGGCTAAAGGAACAAAATCTTTAATTTTTGGCTCTTTTTTTTCGGTTCTTTTACCCAAACGGATAGTTCCCATTTGCGTTAATGAGCCAATGGGTTTCGAGATCCCTTTTTTTATTGCAGCCACCCCGGCAATCATCGTTGTTGCTACAGCGCCTAATCCTGGCATTAATATTCCCAGTTTACCTTCGGCTGCTTTTACTTGTTGTTTCATTCTATTTTTATTTAAAATCCTATAACCAATTATGTTTACGGTACCAGTTGATGGTTTCGTTTAATCCCTTTTCCAATCCGAACCGGGGAGCAAAACCGAAATCTTTCTGAATATTTTTAATGTCGCAGACCCAGTTAAGGGCGGTGAGTTCTTTTATCTTATCTACATTTAAAGCCGGAATCTTATTGAAAGTGCCATACAACCGTTCCATCCCCCAGGCAAGGCCTTTAATGATTTGCAAAGGCACATTTACAATCAATGTGTTTTTGTTTAAAGCCTTGCGCACGTAGGCAGCCAGTGCCGATCGGTTATAAACTGCTCCATCAGATACATTGTAACTTTTACCAACCACATCAGATGCGAGTGCATTTATGATGATATCAGCCAAATCGGTGGCATATACAAAGCTTAATTGCTGTTCCTGTTTGCCGATATATAGCTCCAGCCCTGCTTTAATCGTTTTAATTAATATGAAAATGTCTTTCTCGCGCGGTCCATAAACTGCCGTAGGCCTGAAAGTAATTAGTGGCAGATCCTGAATCTGGGCCAGATATGTTTCAGCAAGTGCTTTGCTGATGCCATAATTGGTTACCGGATTTGAAGCCCCATTGTCAGTGAGTTTTTCATTTTTCTGATCTAAAGGCCCCAGTGCAGCCAGACTACTGATAAATACAAATTTCTTGATGCGATATGCTGATTTCGATGCGGCTATCGCTAAATTCCTGGTATATATGGCATTGATCTTATTGTAATCTTCCAGATTCTTTGCCTTTGTTACCGCAGCGGCATGCACAATGTAATCGTATCTTTTTTCTTCTATATTTTCTTTTAACAGGTATATAGACGAGAGATCAAGGTTAACATAGTTTATCGGAAAATCTTTAAGATGTGCTGCATTGGCTGAATGACGCACATTGGCGTATACTTCAAGATCTTTGGCCAAAGCAGATTTAATCAGGTGATAGCCTACAAACCCAGTTGCTCCCGTAATCAACACCCGCTTTTTCATATCGCTTTCTCTAAAATCCTGTATTTACGATATAACTTTCCACCAATATCTTCAATGGGTTTATTAATTAAATCGTTATGATCTAAAGTCCAGCTGGCTTCCGCATATTTCATGTTTTTAGCTTTGAAATGTTTAATGATGCGACCATAAAGACAGGCTTCAATCCCCATTTTACGGTAACCATCTACCACGCCAAGCAATAAAATACGGATGCCATCAATTTTCTTTTTATTGGCCAAGAGTTTGATTAAACCTGTCGGAAACAACCTTCCCCGTTTAATTTTAATTAGAATCTGATTGATATCGGGTATAGCCAGTGCAAAGCCTACAATTTTGCCGTGCTGCTCTGCCAGGATACAAAATTCGGGGTCGAGGATCAGCTTCAGGTCGTTTGCCGTATAATCAAATTCCTTATCCGTCATGGGTACAAAACCAAGGTTTTTATCCCATGCTTTATTGTATACTTCCCTCACCGCATTACATTCTTCCTTGAATTTCTTCATATTGATTTTCCGGAGAATGATATCATTCCGCATCAAGCGTTCCTCTATCCTATCCAACAATTTGACCGACCTTTCGCTATAGTTACCGGCAGTGTAGCGATAGGCCCGTAAATCGACGTTCTTTTGAAAGCCGATTTGTTCCAAAAGCGGCAGATAATATTTGGCATTATATGGCATCATGGCTACTGGCGGCCCATCAAAGCCTTCAATGAGCAAGCCACATACTTCATTGGTAGAGAAATTTACCGGACCTAAAACTTTGGTTAATCCCTTTTGTCTTAGCCAATCCTGCGCAGCTTCAACGAGTTGCTTAGCTACGGTTGCATCATTGATACAATCGAAGAAACCAAAAAATCCGTCTTTTGATTCGTAAACTTTATTATGATTGTTATTATTGATTGCAGCAATCCGTCCTACTATTTTACCTCCGTCATAAAGCAAAAAAAGCTGAATTTCAGAATGTTCGTAAAAAGGATGTTTACCTGGGGTAAGTAGATCGCGCTGGGCGATAAAAAGTTCGGGTACATAATTTACATCGCCTGCATACAATTCGTGTGGAAAATCTACAAATGCGGCTAATGCTTTTTTACAAGAAACCTTTACCAGTTCTCTCATGATTGACTACCCACTAATTCTACATCAACAGCCTTAAAAGCTGCACTTAACTTGGCTATGGCCGATTCAATCTGATCGAAAGTATGTGTAGCCATTAAAGAAAACCTGATCAAAGATGAATCTGACGGTACTGCAGGAGAAACCACCGGATTTACAAATACCCCATTTTTTTGAAGGATATTCGTAATCATGAAGGTTTTGGTATTGTCGCGAATATAAATGGGAATAATAGGGCTATCGCTGTGCCCGATATCAAAACCTGCATCGAGCAAAAGTTTCTTCGCATATGCTGTATTGGCCCAAAGTTGATCAATCCTTTCAGGTTCTGATTCGATTATATCCAGTGCAGCGATCACACTGGCAACAGCAGATGGCGGCATACTGGCGCTGAACATGAGTGAGCGGGCACGGTGTTTAATATACTCGATGGTTTCGGTATTGCCGGCTATAAAACCACCCAACGAGGCCAGTGATTTGCTGAAAGTGCCCATAATGAGATCGACATCTGCTGTGAGATTGAAGTGTGATGCCGTTCCTGATCCATTAAAACCAATTACACCTAGGCTGTGTGCATCATCCATCATAATATTAGCGCCAAATTCATTGGCAATTTCTACCATTTCAGGAAGATTTACCAAATCGCCTTCCATACTAAAAATCCCGTCAGACACAATCAGTTTAGCGGCATCTTCAGGTAACCGGCTTAGTTTCCGGCGAAGATCCTGCATATCATTATGCGCATATTTAATGGTGCGGGAAAAGGCCAAACGGCTACCGTCTATAATAGAGGCATGATCGTATTCATCCAACAACAGATAATCGTTGCGGTCGAGCAAACAGGATATAACCCCTAAGTTGACTTGGAAACCGGTACTAAAAAGCACTGCAGCCTCTTTACCTACATATTCGGCCAGGCGGTTTTCCAGTTCAAGGTGGATATCGAGTGAACCGTTCAAAAACCGCGATCCTGCACAACCAGTTCCATATTTTTCAATAGCTGCTTTGGCGGCTTCTTTTATTTTGGGATGATTGGTTAAACCTAAATAGGAATTTGAACCAAACATGAGTACCTTTTCTCCGTTGATCACCACCTCGGTATCCTGACCGGATGATATGGACCTGAAATAAGGATATAATCCTTTTTCCTTTATCACCGCCGCATCCCTAAAAGAGGCAATTCTATCTTGTAATTTTTTACGCATGCTGAACACTTATATTCTTCAGTTTTTAAAACCCTGTTCTGAAACATTGATCTGCAATCCAAATACTACATGTAGAAATAAAAATCATCGATGTAGATTAAGGCTGCATTAACCAAATGATTTGATCACACAATTTTAGTGTGTAACTGAGGGCAAAAAAAGGTTCAAATGTGGGATATATTGGTCAAAAAGTTGGATTGGCAAAAAGTGACATTCAGATGAATTGACCAATTGACATTCTGACTTTTATTATAAAATAGTAAAAAAGTTAAAAAACATTAATTAAAGCATAACATACATCATAATAAACTGTTTTTAAGCATTTTAAACATTTTAAAATATTAATCAAAAACTCAAAAATCAATCAGAAATTAGTCATTTAAAAAAAATAATATTGCAAAATTAATTACGAACATTACATTTGCCACATTAAAAATCCGACAGATAAAGGGCAAAAACTATCCAAAAAAGGGGTGGGTGAAATTGTAGTGCAAAAGATGATTGGATCTGTTAAGAAATTATTAAAAAACATCGAACGATTTTATGCAAGAAGATTTACTCACCAAAACCATTTCAGAAAAAAGCCATGAGGAAGCGCTTTCGTTAAATGATGGCCTGATGGCAAAAATACATCATAGCACAGATCCGAGTTATTGCAGTTCGGAGCCGTTTCGGGTATCAAGTTATGCGCTAATCCTGATTACTAAAGGAAAAATGAACTTGCGGATAAACTTTACAGAACATGTATTAACCCAAAGAGATATTTTGCTCATTTTTCCACATGCGGTTTATGAAATTAGAGATAACAATGATGTTTCTTTTATCAGCATTCATTTTAGTGAAAGTTATTTGAAAACCAAGGGTGTATTTTTCAATAGTGGCGAAGCTTACCGAATGTTCCAGACCAATCCTATTCATAAATTCTCATTATCAAAAGAAGAGCATACATTCATTTATTATGATATGCTTGCCCTCCACAAAAAATTGAACGTACCTAAAGATACGCCTCAGATTAAAAATATTGTCCACAACAGCTTCTTAGAACTATTGTACGATATTTTCCTGTTAAAAAACAAACAGAAAGATGCATTGCCTTTTGTGCATGATAGCAAGACAGAACTTACGAACCGGTTTTTATCGCTTGTATCAGAAAACTTTAAGAAAGAAAAACGTGTTATTTATTATGCCACCCGCTTACGCATTACCCCCAGGCATTTATCGCAGGTGGTGAAACAGGTAACTGATAGAACGGCAGGTAAAATTATTGACGAAATGGTGATCAGGGAGGCAAAATTATTGCTTACGAGCCATAAAATGAATATTTCGGAAGTTGCAATGGAACTACGCTTTAGCAACTCCTCTTTTTTTGGTAAATACTTTAAAAAACAGACGGGAATTACCCCGTCTGAATATAAATTATCGAATAATATTGCAGTTTAAATAAATAGGCTTCACCTCGACCGGAGCAACGAGGCGTGCCCGGCCGTATGGACAGGCACGCCTGCACGGGCAAGCACCGAGGTCAAGATGACGATTAACTGAAAACCTGCCATTTAATTTTTTTGGTACTGTTAATTTCGACCTATTAACAGCATCAATAAAAAATCGTCATTGCTCAGTCTGGTATTACCTGTTTACATTTAGTTTTTTACCTGCTATATCCTCCCATCTATAAAAATGAAAAGTTTTATCATCACTCATCGCCACTAACAAACCATGTTTAAAATCGTTATTCAAAGGAGCTGAAACCACATCAATACCATCCGTTTGGTTAGCTGAATATTTTATGGTAGTTAACAGTGTATGAGAATTATTTGTATTGGCTTTAGCCACCCGATCATACACTTTTAACTGTCTGGCACCCTGATCGGATACCAGGATATATCCTTTATTGCCCTGGGTTTTATAAATAGCGATACCTTCATTGTCCACGGCAAAATCGCCTTTCCCAAATAGTGCCAGTTCTTTATTCCCATTGGCCGGATCTGCATAATACTTGCGTATCCCTACCTGCTCATCGCAATAATAAACAAAGCCCAATTCGTTGTCAACGGCAATGGCTTCGATTTCTTTTTTGCCGCTATACATTCCAAATTTCCGCACTAAATCTGCTTTAACATTCCCCTCTCCGTCATCTGCCAATGCATATTGCCAAAGATAACCTCCGTTTTTAGGTCCGGTTTTACGACCAACAATGGCATAAATTTTTCCGGAAGGATCGGTATACATCGCAATACCCATCAAATCCCGGTACTCTGCTCCTGTTTCGCCAACAAAAACCGGAATTCCACCATTGTCTATTGCTTTCATATCTGGTAGAGAAAAGATCCGCAGTTTATGGGTATAACGTTCGGTTGTGACTGCAATATCTATCTTCTTTCCTGCTAACGGCAAACCATAGGCAATATCCACGTTGTTAGGTCGCTTTAAGCCCTTAACCGTTTTTGACTTGATGATTTTACCTTTCAGATCGAAGACATACAAACCACCGTTGGTATCTTTATCGGTACCGATGACCAAAGATTGCGCAGGATCGTTCGGGTTTACCCAGATTGCCGGATCATCTGTATCAAAATCAACAGGATCAGATACATACAATGGTTTTACAGTTGTATTATTTACATTTTGCGCACCTCCTTTGCAAGAAATGGCCAGACTTAAAACCGCAAAAGCGGCAAATTTTAATATATGGTGATGTTTCATTTTTATATTTTAGTTCCGTATGCACCCACAAATGTAGATGGTGAAGGTGAGACATAGGTAATTCCATTTTTCATTACAATGCCAGCTTTGTGATGACGGTTAAAATTGGTAATGCCATTACCTAAAGCCGGCGAGTTACCCTGGAGGTGAAAATCCCATACGGTATTGAAATCGGCATTGGTAACCGACGTATTTAGGGGATAATTCACAAATTTAGGATCATTTGTACCGGCAACCTTACTGATCACATCGTTTTTACCACCCACAATATCGCCCGTTGGCTGAAACTGATTTACAGTAGTTTGATCAAAACCATAATACCAGTTATTGCTGTAAGCTGAACGGCTATCTTCAGGCTTTTTCGGATCTCTTTTCACGCCAAAACGGGTATTGGCAAACAGGTTATTGTACAGATCGGCACGCACGGTGCTTTCCAACCAGATGGATCCACCTTTGGCCGTTGGTCTTCTCCAACCTGTATTTACCATGGTATTGTTATAAGCAATAATATAGGTTTGTGGCGTTTTATCTCCTGTATTCGATAATTTTAATGCGTTGGTATTCGTACTATAAACTAAATTATAGGCGATATCTGCTAAACAGCCCGATTTAAAGTTCATGGCCTCTCCTCCGGTTACACCCGTGGTGTAAAACACATTATTGGCAAAAATAATTTTTCCGCCCTCAATGTAAGTACAATCCTCCTGGAGGTTTCTGAAGATGCTATTCTGAACGACTAATTTGCCATTGGCGTTGGAAAACCAGAGTGCAGGTAGGTTTTCTCCCGCTTTGGCTTTATAAAGCCCCATTTTAACCGAGGTTGATGCATCTGAAGTTGTAGATCCACCATATTCGAGGATAACATGATCAAGTACCAGCTCCTCACAAGTTGGTCCGGCCAAAAGACCGCCCCAAAGCTTTCCGAATTTTTTTGATGCGGTTTTATAAAATTCATTTACCGTAAACCTGATTGGATTTTCTGCAGTTCCAAGCGCATACAGATTGCCTTTTATCACAATTTCTGGTTTGGCAACCGTATCCATCAGCACCGTTACCCCTTCTTCAATCGTTAGCGTTTTCCCTTCCGGGATAACAATGTCACCTTTTATTACCTGTGTACTTCCTTTTGCCCAAACTCCGGAAACCTCACCAATTGCTGAGCCATCAACAGCAGTGGTATCCACATCTATATTGGCTTTTTCACATCCTGCCAGAGCCATTACAACAAGGATTAATAATGTAAAAATCTGATTTGATTTCATGTCTTTGTGTTCTTAAATACTATTAATTAAATTTATACCTAAAGCCAATAAGATAATTTTGGCCATAATAATCGCTCCTAATCAAGGTATTTCCATTTTTAACCAAATCTTCTTTGATATCGTTATTTGCAGGATTTGTACCTTTTATAAATAATTTAGTTGGGGTATTTAGAATGTTATTGGCTTTTATAAAAACACTGATTCCACCTTTGAAACGCTTTTCGGCAGAGGCATCTACCTGTATAAATCCTTCCTGCCACAAATCGTTATTTAAGAATTGTGAAACAGTGTTGATGCGTGGGCCCGTGTAAGCACCAGCAACCTGAGCATCCCAGCCTTTTTTAGTGTCTTTAAACAATATAGAAAGGTTGGCAATGTGCGCAGACTGACCATAAAGCGGACGCTCCTGGTTAACATTCGCAGGCTCCGTATCGCCGTTAGTGCTATTGATCACCCTGGTGGTCTTCGTGGTGGTAATGCGCGAATGGGTGTAAGTGTAATTGGCCTTTACCCCTATTTTACTAAAATACTTGATATAATCCACTTCTGCGCCAAAGTTTTTGGCCGTGCCAAAGTTCCCTGGACTATAATAAATATCCTGACCGCGAACAGCATCAGCCTGAAAAGTATATTCAATTGGATTTTTTATTCTTTTATAGAAAGCACCAACTAATAATTGCTCGGAAGCGCCAGGAAAAAGTTCATATCTTAAATCGAAGTTATCGGCCAATGCACGTTGTAGGTTTGGATTACCACGTTCCTGAAATTCTTCATTAACTACTTTTCCGGGTACAATTTCGTAAAAGCCGGGGCGGTTAAGTGCTTTGTAATAAGATGCATGTAACTGCGCTTTTTCAGTTAAAAAGTATTTTGCAGTCAAACTCGGTAATACGTCTGTATAAATCTGATTTCCTTTTGGAAAAGATTCTCCTGCTGCAAAAAGAAGATGATAACCCTGATTGGTATGCTCTACTCTTGCTCCACCAATTACTTCCAATTTAGCGGAAGTATATTTAAACATTCCATAACCAGAAGTGGTTTGCTCGGTCGCATCGTAGGTAAGCGAATTGGCTACCGCACCTGTTGGATTGCTGACTACCAAATTCAAGTCGGTATAGTTTTGGAAATTTACGCCATAAATATCATTTGCATGATCTGCTCCCTGGGCCATGTTATAATTATTAAAGAAGCTGCTCCTTTTTTTATCGCGGTATAAACCTCCAGCCATAACATCCAGTTTATTTTCGCCAGCTAAAATATGGTAGGTCAAATCCAGGTAACCTGCTAAATCCTCATCGGTATTACGCTCCCATCTGCGGGTAACCGGGTTGGTATTGACTAAACTGGTGCGTTTGCGCTGAAAATTCTGCTCCAGGCCATTCAGGCTGATACTGGTATTTTCAGGCACATCGTTTTTGGCTGAAGAATAAACAGCCGACCACTGTATCTTAAATTTATTATCCAAAAATTTATGGTCGCCATGCAGCGTAGAATTATAAATCTGTTGCTCTGTTAAACGGCTTCGGGTATCAAAAACCAGTTGTGCATTTCCTGCTATCGGATCATAATCCTTATTATACGTAGTGGTTACGGCATCTCTAACCTGCTGGTTTTTCAGGTTAACATACACATTGTAAAAACTGATCTGATGGTCTTTGTTCAAAACATAATCAAGCTTTGCATGCAAACCGGTACGCTGTTGCTGTTCAGAAAATTCACGGTAACTTTTACTGGTAATGGTGGCATAGGCATCTGTACCAACTACCGAATTATTATAAAACGTACTGTTGCTGCCGCGATAGGTATTTTGATAACTTCCTGCTATTACCACGCCTAATTTATTATCTAAAAAGCGTTTACTTAAAGATAAACTTCCGATTAAATTAGGAGCAGGATTTTTGAACTTATAATCAAGTGTTCCTTTGGTAAAATCGTTTTGCGTAGCATTATAGTTTTTCCCGTTTACTTCGTAAGGCGATTTATAATGAATACCTGAAGCATTGTAACTGGTAAACTTACGGTCGAAAAACAATTGACTGTACCCGGCAGAAACGTTGGCATCTACCTGCAGTTGGCCTGGTGCATTTTTCATCACCATATTAATCGCCCCGCCAATCGCATCGCCCTCTAAATTTGGCGTAAGGGTTTTATAAACCTCTAAACGGTCGAGCAGATCAGCAGGAAAAAGATCGAGCGGAACGTAACGGTATTTATTATCGGGACTTGGGATTTTAACACCGTTTACCAAAGTATAATTATAGCGTTTATCCATTCCTCTTAATATGGCATATTGCCCATCGCCATTGCTATTGCGCTCTATAGACACCCCTGAAATACGCTGCATCACATTCGCAACCGTTAAATCCGGTGAAATTTCAATCGCCCGGCCAGATACGATGTTCATCAGTTGTGGTGCATTTTTTTCTAAACGTCTTGCTCCCTGATCAGTAGAACTAACTGCATTTGATTTAATAGTGATATCGTCAAGACTTTTTGAATCGCTCTCCATGTAGAACTTTAAGTGATCGTTATCTTCTTTCAGGATCACAAAGGTTTTTACTATGGTTCTGTAGGTAATGTAGCTTACACTGATTTTAGCAGCGCCTGCTTTTACGTCCTTAAATTCGAAAGTACCATCTAATCCGGTATTGGTTACGCGTCTCGGGTTTTCCAAAACCACTGTTGCACCAACAATGGCCTCGCCAGTTTGCTTATCGTAAACGTGGCCTTTCAATTTTGTGGCGTGAACGGTGCCCGCACAAAAAAGAAGTAAAAACAGAATTTGTAATAGTTTATTCATTGTGTTTGGTCATGTCTTTTTATTATCGACAGGCAAAGGTGTGTACACCATGTTACACAAAGAAATTATTGAGGTTACATAAAGGCAACAACGTTACAACCGGCATATATCAAAAGGCAACACAAAATCGCAAATAAATGAATTTCAATTAATTAAACACAACAAAAAGCGCCGTTATGCTTTTATTACCGTTACATTAACAAATTGTTAAGCCCTATAAGTGTCAAAAACGACGTGAATATTAAACCTGATGTAACGGTTATAACGCCTGAATAAATGCTGATAAATTATCGCCTTGAGCTAGATTTAGTTTTTTTCTCAACCTATATCTCGATACTCTTAAGCTATCAGTTGATATACCGAGCAAGGTTGCAATATCGCCAGAATCGAGATTCATTTTTAATAGTGCAATCAAGCGCATATCTGCTGAGGTAAGCTCATGGCTATATTTTTTAAGACTTTCGAGAAATTGATGGTGCACCTGTTCGAAAGCAACAGTAAATTCTTTCCAATTGCGTTCGTGATTAAAGCTCTGATTAATTTCGGTGAGGATCTGGTTCATTTGCTTTTTCTGATCGCGTTTATCCTCTTTAACCATAGTTTGTAGCGTACTTCTTAAATTTTCTAAAAACTGGTTATGCTTAATCAGATTTAAAGTGTGGGTAGATAGCTCCCTGGTTTTAACCTCCAGCAATTGTTTCAGATTTTGCTCTTCAAGTTGGAGATTTTTAAGCTCGAGGCTGGTCATCTCGTGTTCTATTGCCTGCTGCCTTGCCAGCATCTGCTGATCTTTTAACTTTAAACGTTGCCTGCTGAAAATAACAAAGCTTAAAACAACCATCAAGATCACCACGATGGTAGAAGAAAAAGCAACAATACGGTTTACCTTCCGGTCATTTTTCAGTTTAATAATCTCATCCGATTTTTTATTGATATCATAAAGCACCTGCAAAAATGCCGCCTGCCTGGCGCCATCCACTGAATACAGATCAATGGTATATTTATACCCAAGTTTTACATAGTGGTAGGCGCTATCCATATTGTTCAATAACTCATAGGCCTTGCCTAAATCTCTGCAGCAAGAACTTAACTGATAAATATTACCCATCTTTTCGGCAAGTTTTAGCGCGGTTTGAGTTTGCACAATACTTTCCCTGTAATGCCCGGTTTTACGCAAAATATCGCCTAGGTTATTAATGACCTCAATACTCCCCAGTTTATCATGATCTTTCTGATATAAATCCAGTGACTGTTTAAAGTGTACATATGCAGAATCATAACGCTCCAGATCTTCATAGATACTACCCAGGTTTTCGTGTATTTTTGCAGCCGTACTTTTATCGTTGAGCTTTTCGTTTATTTTTAAAGCCATCTTTTGATAATAAAACGCACTATCATAAAGCTGCCTTTTTTCGTATAATTGCCCAATATTACCTAAAACGGTTATCTGACCTCTCAAATTATTCAGTCTTTTATATATGCCAATGGCTCTACTATAGCTATACATAGCCTTATCTTTCTGCTTCATATAATAGTAAAGCACACCGGCATCGTTAAGGTTGGCGGCCATTAACTGTGGTTGATCGGTATTACCGAATATTTTATCTGCTTTTAAAAAAAACTCTAAAGACTGACTGAAATGGCCTTGTGTATAACAGATCTTGCCCATCTGCTGCAAACATTTGCCTTCTAATAGCTCGTCATTATCGTCTATAGCTTTGGCGTATATTTTTTTTAATCGGGCCAGTGCCACAGTTGGATCTTTTTGATTCAACGCAATAATCGATTCAAATCTGTCTTCCCCTGCATTTATGTTGGAGATGAAAAAAAGAAAAAATATCAGTATAGTAATGTGTTTAATCATGTTAAAGCAATTATCAGGCAATGCAGAACAAAGAAAGAACGTACATATTAACTTAAGGTTAAGTTGAAGTATCAAGTGAAATGATGAAGTGGTTCATGGAATCTTTTTTCTCTGAGTTTTAAGTGGTATTACTGTCAGATGGAAACATCAGAAACCACAATTAGAGACCCTGAGATAAATTACCTTCGGTGAGCTCGCTAAGGCTCGGTTCAGGGTGACGATGCAGAGAAAATTCTTTCTTTTAATTTTAAACTCTCTTAACCGTTTTCATGTCAGATAGAAACACCAGACACCACAGAAAAATAAATTCAGGACGACGATACTAAGTTGAAAATATCTGCCCAAGATCTTTAAAGACATGTCATTAATCGAGTTCGGATTAATAAAAGGTTTGATTTTAATTTTTTAAATGTAACTTTGTTGCATTGAATCATGCAAAGAGTAAATATCGCCGTGAAATTTTTACCCAAATATGGGCGGTATTGTTATTGGCGGTGTTCCTCAACGCAACGCTGATAGAAAGTCTTCACCACCACGCCGCGAGAGAGACCTCACACCAGACATCACATTCAAAATATAGTGTACAACAGGTTTCGGCTAAGTTAACCTGTAAACTCTGCGAAGTGGTGAAACACCAATCGCACCTTTTTGATCACCCTGTACCGCTTGTATATCTTTTACCCCTAAATAAACCAGGTATTAAGCCCTGTGTTTACCTGATAAAGCAACCTATTGCTTACATTTTATCTTTTAGTAATAAAGGGCCACCAAATTTGATGGCCTAACCTCAAAAGCAGGTTTAATAAGTCATTCGGCAAATTTATTTTGTTTAATTCGCAGCTGTATACGGCATGTACCTACATTTTCTATATATTTATGCTTCAAGCTATTTCATTATCTAAAAATTACGGAGCTTATCAGGCTCTAAACCAACTTAATTTAACTGTTAACGCTGGCGAAGTTTTTTGCCTTTTAGGCCAAAATGGCGCAGGTAAAACAACTACCATTAATTTATTTCTCGGTTTTATTGAACCAAGCGCCGGTAAAATTTTAATTGATGGTAAGGAACTGGGTGCGCATGATCACGAACGCCGCAAACACCTGGCCTATATACCTGAAGTAGTAATGCTTTATGGTAACCTTTCGGCCATGGAAAACCTTGATTACTTTTCGAAACTGGCAGGTTTTAATTATGAGACTAAAAGCTTAACCAATTTTTTAAATCAATGCGGTTTACAAGAATCGGCTCACCACAAGCGCCTATCTGGTTTTAGTAAGGGGATGCGTCAAAAAGTAGGTATTGCAATTGCCTTGGCTAAAAATGCGAAAATTATTTTAATGGATGAGCCCACCAGTGGCTTAGATCCAAAAGCAACAGCAGAGTTTACAACATTGGTTAAACAATTGGCTGCCGAAGGTAAATCAATCTTAATGGCAACGCATGATATTTTTAATGCCGTAAATGTAGGTTCGCACATCGGCATTATGAAACAGGGCGAATTGATCCATACCCTTAAGGCAAGCGAGATCAACGCAACCGACCTACAGGAATTATATTTACAAACCATATAATAAAATCAAACCCATTTTAATGTACCCAAAATATAAGGCACTTTCTGATGCCGTAGTAGTCTGTTTACTCTTTTTGCTCAATCTATTAAGTATTCAAGCCATTGCTCAGATTAAAGTAAGCGGAAAAGTGATCAATGCGGAAAGTGAAAGCATTTACAAAGCCACCATTAAATTTAGAAATGGTAAAGATCAATTGAATACAATGAGCGATTCTTTAGGGAATTTCTCGCTTATCCTACCTAAGCCGGCAAATTACGCAGTCACTGTTAGTGCCATTGGTTTTAGCAGTTTTAGCCGCTTATACCCTATCAATCAAACTGTTGATTTAAATCTTGATGCCATTGTATTGCAAGCTTCGAACGAAGAACTGCAAACGGTGGAAGTGGTGGGCACCAATGGCAAGAAATATTATGGCAATTATTCCTTTTCAGCCACAAAGACGGCCACTTTAAACAAAGACATTCCACAGGCCATTTCTTCTGTATCGAAAGAATTGATTGCCGATAGGCAGGCAGCCGTATTAGCTGACGCCATTAAAAACGTAACCAGTGTATCGCAAAGCAGTTATTATAACCAATTCTCCATCAGGGGAATCAACCAAAACGAAGAAGGTGCGATTATCAACGGTATGCGTACCCGCCAATTTTATTTTAACCAACCATTAACCAATAACCTCGAACGGATCGAGGTGATAAAAGGTCCGGCGAGTGCTACTTTTTCGAGTGTAGACCCTGGGGGAAGTATTAACCTGGTAACGAAAAAGCCCCTTGCAGAGGATCGAAAAGAGATCAGCGTCTCAGCTGGAAGTTTTAGCACGATACGTGGTGCATTGGATTTTACAGGTCCATTAAATGCAGATAAAACATTGCTTTACCGGCTGAATCTTGGCTATGAAGACAGCAAAAGCTTCAGAGACCTGCAATACAGAAAGGGCTATATGATTGCCCCCTCTTTTTCCTATATCCCAAATGGTCGTACCAGCTTAAATGTTGAGGTGGTGATGAACAACAGCAACTCCAGGTTGGACCGCGGCCAGGCGATTTTTGGTGCCATTGCCGGGCAAACCGACTTAGAAAGTACACCGATCAGCTTTAACATGGGCGCCAGCAACGATCGATTTAACAGTCAGGATTTAATGCTGATGAGCAATTTTTCTCATCGTTTTAATCAGGATATTGTATTTAATATGGCTTACATGAAGCAAAACTGGAACGAAGATCTTTTAGAGCATCGTACCACCAATGCTTTTGGCGTTGATGAAAATAATCAACCCATACCTACCCTTGCGGCTATGCGGGCAGTTCAGCGTCAGCAAAATTGGCGTACCGATAATTTGAGTACCTATTTTAGTATAAACGCAAATACTTTTAGCTTAAATCACAAAATGGTAATCGGCTATGATCGGATCAATACCGCGAAGCTGCGTGGTGGCGGGGAAAATGCAGCACAGGGTTACCGCTTAAAAGATGGCACCATTGCAAACAGATATGATCCTACAAAAAAAGACCTTTATTTATTTAAAATGGTAAATGGTGTAAATGCACCCGTACCTAATGTAGAGCATTTTAACCTGGCCAACCCAAGTTACACGATTAAAAATTTAAACGATTACATTTTCACTAAAACTGAAATCCCGCCGGCCTATAATTTAGTTAATGCTGTTTATTTTCAGGATCAGATCAATTACGATAAACTTACATTGACCCTTGGACTAAGACAGGAGTGGTATGAAGATTACAGCAATTACAAACTGTCAACTGAAAAGAAGGTCGATCAGCAGAAGCTTTTGCCTAGAATCGGACTAACCTATGCCGTGACTTCGAACATTAACCTTTATACAACTTACTTACAGGGTTATCAACCACAGGGTAATACTTCAACCCTGGTCATTATTCCACCACCTGCAGGCGCAAACTTTAAACCCTTAACAAGTGATTTAAAAGAAATGGGTGCAAAATCAGAATGGTTGAATAAAAGTTTAATGGTTAATGTTTCGGTTTTTGAAATTAAACAGAAAAACCTCTTGATGAATGCGAATGATCCTCTGGATGTGAACCGTTTAATTGAACGTGGCGCACAGCGCAGCCGAGGTTTCGAATTTGAAGCATCAGGTTTTATCAGCTGGAATTGGCAGTTTAATGCTGGTTACAGTTATATAGATGCTATTATTATGGATGATTTCAATCCCGCTTTGATTGGTCAGCGCGTGCAGAATACGCCAAAACATAGTGCCAGTTTATGGACACGCTATAATTTTGAAACGCAAAAGTTGAAAGGCCTTGGTTTTGGTACAGGTTTACAATATAGCGGCACTAAACTGCCATTGTACATCAGGGATTTTACGCTACCTGCCTATACCCTGGTTGATGCTGCAGTTTATTATTCGCCAGCAGGATCAAAGGTGCAGCTGGCCTTAAATGTAAACAACATTTTAAATAAAACCTATTGGGTAGGTGCGCAAAACTACTTACGCCTTTTCCCGGGCACGCCAAGAAATGTAATGTTTAACGTAAACTATAGAATATAATGTCGGGTAGAATAAGCACTATTGCAAAACAAACGTTTAAAGCCGCCTTTAACAATGGCGCCACCTTCGGCTTGACGCTTTTATTGGGCCTATCGCTCTTTTTGGCTACTTATGTGGGTTGGCAAAACTTTAAAATGCAAAATAATCAACGGCTTCATTATAAGACGCTGGTAAGGGCACAATGGTTAGCCAAACCAGATAAACATCCCCACCGGATGGCGCACTATGGTTATCTCGCCTTTCGTGAAAAACATGAACTTAGTTTCTTCGATTTTGGCATAGAAAGTTTTGCAGGGGTATCTATTTTTTTAGAGGCACATAAACAGAACACCGTTAATTTTAGCGAAGCAGGTTTTACAAACGGCATGTTAAGCTTTGGCGAGATCAGTGTAGCCATGGTATTACAATTGATGGTGCCTTTACTCATTTTCTTTTTGGGTTACAACAGTATATCGGCTGAACGTGAATCGAGCACCTTAAAAATCCTGTTGTGCCAGGATGTAAGCTGGAAACAACTCCTTTGGGGCAAAACCATCGGCATTATCGGTATATGTCTTTCCATATTTATTCCGCTTATAGTGCTTATCACTTTATTATGGGCATCTTTAAGTCATTGGCAAATCAGTATGGATTCAGCCTTACGCCTAGTTCTACTGGTTTTGACTTACGCCATTTATTTTTTCGTGATGTCAGCCATTACGGTTTTGATTTCTGCCTTTGCCCACAGTTCCAAATCGGCCTTAATTACCTTGCTTGCCTGCTGGATATTTTTTTTGGTGATTATGCCACGCATTACCCAGGCGGTTGGGGTAAAAATCCATCCTTCACCATCCAAAATAGAATTTGCCGATGCCATTGCTACTGAAGTTCATCAGCAGGGCGATAGCCATGATCCAAACGATCCTCATTATGCGGCCATTAAAGATTCACTCCTGAAAGCCTACGCTGTGGATGATGTTAAAAAACTGCCTTTCAACTATGGTGGCTACATTATGGCCGAGGGTGAAAAAATTACCTCGAAAATTTACACTAAGCATCAGGACGAACTGAACAAAATTTTTAAAAAACAGAACAGCCTAACTACCATTACGGGTTTCTTAAATCCTTATTTGTCGCTGAAAAATATTTCGATGGCCTTAACCGCATCTGATTTTAATACCTACGTCGATTTTCAGCAACAGGCAGAAACTTACCGCTATCAACTCGCTCAAAAAATGAATAAGCTACAAATTGAGAAGATCAGCAACATAAAACCAGGTGATGAAGAAAAACCGCCGGCCATTAGTAAGGCCAACTGGGCTGAACAACCCGATTTCAACTATCATTTCAAAAAATTAAATACTGTTTTGTCGAATGAGTTATTGGCATTAAGTGCCTTAACTTTCTGGTTATTGGTTACGGTTATCTTGCTTCAATATTCAAGCAAATGGATTAAAACGATATAGCAACACGCATGAAAAAGAATAGATATCAACTCGAATTTAAATTGTTTTTTAGAAGCAGTTCTTCATGGATTGGGATTTTTGTGCTCCTGATAACAGGTTTTGCTGCCCTATATTTCGGCAAAACTTTCATTGCCAAGCAAGAGGCTGTAATTGAAAAAGCAGCAAAATTGCAAAAGAAAAACACCCTTAATAATATTGATCATTTTGGTGAAGATATTGGCCTGTTATTTTATCACAATAAGTTTACACTCGCAAATGCACCCGATCACTGGGCGGCTTTTGCCAATGGACAGCGCGATATAAACCCTTACTTAATTTCGGTAACCATGTTGGGTCTTGAGGGCCAGCTTTATGATACCGATATCAATAACCCGGTTAGCCTGCTTTTGGGCAATATGGATCTGAGTTTTATATTTATCTTTTTGTTTCCATTGGTTATTATTGCCTTTACGTACAATCTCCTTTCAGAGCAAAAAGAAAGTGGAATCTGGTCACTTTTAAAGGCACAAACCAACCAATCTTTCCAGGTTATCTGGCAAAAATTTTTAGTCAGGATTGTGGTGATTTTCAGTGTAGCATTGTTGCTATTATTTGTAGCGATGCTTTATTTAGCACTTCCGCTAAATTTAACTTTCCTTTCTGTCACCGCACTCATTTTACTTTACCTCAGTTTTTGGTTTGCGGTTTCCTTTTTCTTGATCTCTTTAGGCAAATCTTCTAATTTTAACGCATCGGCACTAATAGCCGTGTGGGTGCTTATTTGTATCGTCATTCCTGCCTCGTTTAATCTTTTGCTAACGCGGAAATATCCGATACCTGAAGCGTTGCAAAATGTAATTAACCAACGCGAAGGTTACCTTGAGAAATGGGATATGGCCAAAGACGTCACCATGAAACCCTTTTTCAAACACTATCCAGAACTAAAGAAATATCCTTTCCCTGAAAAGAAAACCTTTAGCTGGTATTGGTATTATGCCATGCAGCAAATGGGCGATGACCAGGCCTTGTTAAGTAGATTGGCAATCGAAAAAAAACTGGCTAGCAGACAATATTTTACCAATATTGTTGCCTTTTTCTTTCCCACTATACAAACACAGCTTGGTGTAAATAAAATAGCGGGATCAGATCTTGATACACATCTTGAGTTTCAGCAGGCGGTTAGAAAATACCACGAGCAGATCCGCTTACATTTTTATCCGGCCATCTTTCTCAATCAACCCGTCGATGATACGGATATCAGAGATTATAAACTGGAAAAATTTAACCGTCAACAGTTTCCAGCGATATGGATAAATATGCTTTCGGTATCATTGATAACCATAATCATTATTGGTGCCACAATTTTTAATTTGAAAAGGTTCAATAATTAACATGTTAATGAAACTGTGTCTATAATTTCTTCGGATTTTCATGAATAAAATCCTCATTTCGACTGGAGCCGGCCGTTTTTCTCGGCGGCGAAATGCCTGCCTGTGCGGGCCGGGAGAAATCTATTTATTAAGATTTTAGCTGCATTGCACTCAATTATCAATGATACACTTCGATAGAAAATGTCGTCATTCCAACAACTAAAGCACAGTCTCGAACGCTAGGCAGATAAATCTCTCTTGATAGATTTTGCTTCGCAGAGCCTTCGGGTTCTCGGCTGCGTTGCACTCCGCTCGAAATGATGATGGCTTTAAGGAGAAAATAAAGCCTATGAACTAATGACTAATGAACCAACACTACAACGGATAAGCAGTTTCACTCTTCGGCTCGGAAAGCACAAAATAGCTCTGAACAGTCGTGATATTAGGCAGTGTAGCCAATTTATTGCGTAAAAACTCGTGATAGGCATCCATATCTTTAGTGGCAATACGGAGAATAAAATCGTGCGCTCCCGTCATTTGCAGGCATTCCATTACCTCCCCAAACTTCGAAACCTCGGTTTCAAATTCGATCAGGGTTTTAGCAGTATGCTCTTTTAGCAATACATGCGAAAAAGCAATCAGGTTTCTATTCATCTTTTTCCGATCAAGAATCGCCACTATTCTTTTAATATAACCCTGTTCCTTTAATCTCCTGATCCGTTCATGTATGGTTGCTATCGATTTATGCAGCTTCAAGGCTATCTCTTTATGAGTTAAGGCGGCATCATGCTGCAACAATTTTAATATTTCGATATCAACCTGATCCAAATCTCCGTGTACCATATATGCTTATGAATGAAAAAAAATATAATGAACCTTAAAAAAATCAGCCTAAAATGAAATAAAGCTTAATAAAAACTAAAAATAACAGAAAATTTCTGAAAAAACTAACTTGTATTGACACAAATAAGAATAATATGGAGTTTTACCGAAATTTAATTAATTAAAAATTTACTTTAATTGATTTAGAAAAATCTCCATGAAAGCATTAACAGCTAATGAACTAACATCTTCCAAAATGGGAAAATTTGAACATTTATCACTCTTGGTTGGCAATACCCCGATGCTGGAGCTTACTTATACTTATCAGGGAAGTATGGGTAAAATCTATGTTAAATGCGAACACTACAACCTAACTGGCAGCATTAAAGACAGGATGGCCCTTTACACCCTGAAGAAAGCTTATTCGGAAAGTAAAATCAAAGCTGGCGACCGCATTGTTGAGGCTACAAGTGGCAACACCGGTATTGCATTTGCCGCCATAGGCAGAGCATTAGGCCATCCGGTAACCATCATTATGCCTAACTGGCTGAGCAAAGAGCGCATGGATATTATTAGAAGTTTAGGTGCTGAAATTATTTTGGTGACCAAAGAAGAGGGCGGATTTATCGGTAGTATTAAACTTGCAGAAGAAATGGCTGCAAAAGATCCGAATATCTTTTTACCAAAACAATTCGAAAATATTGCCAATCCAGAAGCACACGAGCATACTACAGGAAAGGAAATCTGGGGGCAATTACAATTGAAAAATATATCGCCCGATGCTTTTGTTGCCGGCGTAGGCACCGGAGGAACCATCATGGGTGTAGGTAATTTTTTAAAAAAGCAAAATGCTGATATCAAGATACACCCGCTCGAGCCTGCAGAATCGCCAACGTTAACTACAGGCTATAAAGTAGGCAGCCACAGAATCCAGGGCATTTCTGATGAGTTCATTCCCGAAATTGTTAAACTGAGCGAACTGGATGAAGTGATACAGGTAAACGATGGCGATGCCATACTGATGGCGCAAAAACTAGCTGAAAAATTGGGTTTAGCTGTAGGTATATCATCAGGGGCAAATGTGATAGGTGCCATCAAACAGCAGCAAAAAATGGGACTTAAAAGCTGCGTAGTGACCATCTTTTCTGATAGCAATAAAAAATATTTAAGTACCGATTTAATGAAGCAGGAACCAGTTAAAACAGGATACATTACCCCCGAAGTCGAATTTCTGGATTACCAGGCCTTTAGCAGATTACACTAAACCATAATCAATAACCACAACATGAAAAAAATCATTTTTTTATTATGTGCCGTATGCCTGATCAACCTTAGCGCATACAGCCAGATTTTAAAACCCGTAACCTGGAGTTACGCTGCAAAAAAAACTGGCCCAAATACGGCTACTGTTTTTATTAAAGCCACTGTAGACCAAGGTTGGCACCTCTACTCGCAATTTGTTAAAGATGGAGGTCCTGTTAAAACAACCTTTACCTTTCCAACAGCTGCTGCTTATACCCTGGTTGGAAAAACAATCGAGCCAAAAGCGATAACCAAATTCGAACCTACTTTCAAAATGGAGGTGAGCTACTTCGAAAAATCGGTAGTTTTTCAACAAAAAATAAAGTTGAAAGGTAAAACCGCGACTGTTAAAGGCAGTGTAGAATTTATGGTATGCGATGACAAACAATGTTTGCCACCAGAACAGGTTGACTTTAGTATTCCTGTAAAATAATAGCGTAACCAAGCATATGAAATCCTTAAAAAAAATCTGTCTCGGTTTGCTGTTCTGTGGTGCCATATCCCTTAACGGATATGCACAGGACAGCACAGGTACGGATGATCTTACATTTACTGAAATTAAGCCTGAAGCGGCTGACAGCAGCATCAAAGCAACTGATACGGTTGTTAAAACGTCAGTCGCAGTACCCGCTACCGTTAATCAAGCTGCTGCACCATCAACAGAAGAACATAAGACCTTGTGGGGCATTTTTATCGCAGGCTTTGTTGGCGGTTTAGCGGCCCTGTTGATGCCTTGCATCTTCCCCATGTTGCCGCTTACGGTCAGTTTTTTTACCAAAGGTTCAGAAAAAGGAAAAGCTTTTCAACGGGCAGCACTGTATGGTTTTTTTATTATCCTCATTTATGTGGTACTAGGTCTTCTGGTTACCATAATTTTTGGTGCCGATGCCCTAAACAGTTTATCTACCAATGGGATCTTTAATTTCTTTTTCTTCCTATTGCTTGTTGCTTTCGCAGCTTCTTTTTTAGGGGCTTTCGAAATTACACTACCCTCATCATGGGTAAATAAAATGGATGCCAATTCGGACAAAGGTGGTGTGGCAGGGTTATTTTTTATGGCCGGAACGCTGGCCTTGGTATCCTTTTCCTGCACTGGTCCTATTATAGGTACCCTGTTGGTACAGGCGGCTACAACCGGTGCTTTGTTAGGCCCAGCGATTGGCATGTTTGGCTTTTCATTAGCCCTGGCAATTCCATTTGCCCTATTTGCGCTATTTCCTTCTGCCATGAACAAACTGCCAAAATCTGGCGGTTGGTTAAACAGTGTTAAGGTTGTGCTCGGTTTTCTTGAGCTTGCTTTTGCCTTAAAATTCCTAAGCAATGTAGATCTGGCCTATCATTGGGAATGGTTTGACCGTGAAATCTTCTTAAGTCTTTGGATTGTTATTTTCGGGATGATGGGCATTTATCTTTTGGGTAAACTAAAGTTTTCGCATGATAGTCCATTGGCATTTATCTCCGTACCGAGGCTTTTTCTCGCCACTATAGTATTGGCTTTTACCATTTACTTAATTCCAGGAATGTGGGGGGCGCCGTTAAGAAGTATTTCTGCTTTTCTTCCACCGCAGGAAACACAGGATTTTGATTTGTATACCACCAGTGTATTAGGCGGAAAACAGTCCGCAACAACTGATGGCCCGCATAAATATGCAGACAAATTCCATGCGCCGTTAAAACTGAATGTTTATTTCGATTATAATGAAGGCCTGGCTGCAGCGAAAAAGCTGAACAAACCGGTAATGATCGACTTTACCGGCCACGCCTGTGTAAACTGCAGGAAAATGGAAGCCAATGTTTGGCCGGATAAAGATGTATATAAGATGCTCAGCAATGATTATGTATTGATCCAGCTATATGTAGATGATAAAACCGAGCTGGCTCCTGCTGATGTAACGGTCACACCCGAAGGAAAAAAACTCACCACCATTGGCAAAAAATGGAGCGACCTGCAAGCCAGAAAATTCCAGTCTAATTCGCAGCCATCTTATGTACTGCTGGATCCAAAAACTGAAGCGCTATTGGCACCACCACAAGGTGCTGATTATGAAATCGCTAATTATAAAAAATTCTTAGTGAGTGGTTTAAAAGCTTTTCACTAACAGATAGGAATAAAAATATTGAATTTAATTTTAGTTAATGATGTAAAAGGGCAGTACCGGATGGTCTGTCCTTTTTTCTTTTGCAGCTGGGTTTGCAGCGGAATAATCCATAAACTGTCCGTAGAGTTAAATGCAGCTTCTCGACGTATTCAATTGTAAGGTGGAGTTTCAAACTCAATTGACAAGAACTAGTCGCAGACTCTTTTCCAATGATAGTCTGTATAGCCATACTGAAAGCTACGAACAGATTTGGGAGGACGATTATTTGAATTTGTTCGCGGGCAACATGATGAATATCATTATTTTTTATTTAATTTATATGTTGAGCTTCCATTATACCCCGACAGAATTATAAAACATACATATGAACCTCTTAAAAAACGTTTACCTTTTCATTAGTTTATCCGTTTTTACTTATGTTGCAAACGCTCAGTCAAAAACTAACATTGAGGTTAATTTCGACAAAAATATAGCACCTATGAAACCGATATGGGCCTGGTTTGGTTATGATGAACCAAATTATACCTATATGAAAGACGGCCAGAAATTGCTCACCGAGATCTCAAAATTAAGTCCGGTTCCAGTGTATGTACGTGCCCATAATTTGCTTACCTCGGGAGATGGCACCCCTGCCTTAAAGTGGGGATCAACCAATGCCTACACCGAAGATGCACAGGGCAACCCTGTTTATAACTGGAAAATTGTCGACCAGATTTTTGATACTTATGTAAAAAGAGGCATAAAACCTTTGGCACAAATAGGTTTTATGCCCGAGGCATTATCTACCAAACCTCTTCCATACCAACATAAATGGAAACCTGGCGCACCATACGATGAAATTTTAACCGGTTGGGCCTACCCACCAAAAGATTATAAAAAATGGGGCAATCTGGTATACGAATGGGTTAAACATTGTGTAGAACGTTACGGAAAGGCCGAGGTAGAAAGCTGGTATTGGGAAGTATGGAATGAGCCAGATGGCGCTTATTGGAGAGGTACGCAAGCCGATTTTTTTAAACTTTATGATTACGCTGCCGATGGGCTGAAACGGGCCTTACCTACTGCAAAAATTGGCGGTGCCAACGTAACAGGTGGTGGCACAAAGTATTTAGACGCTTTTATTAAACATTGTTTAACAGATACGAATCATGTCACCGGCAAAATCGGTTCGCCTTTAGATGCGGTATTGTTCCATGCTAAAGGATCGCCACGGGTGATTGATGGTACAGTAGTAATGAGTATTAGGGCGCAGCTCCGTAATATTGATGCCAATTATAAGATTATTCGTAAGTATCCCCAGCTTAAAAATATTCCGGTAATAATTGGCGAATCTGATCCAGAAGGTTGTGCAGCCTGTGGCATGAGTACCAATCCGGAAAATGCCTACCGCAACGGCACCATGTATTCGAGTTATACCGCAGCTTCTTTTGCCAGACTTTATGAACTTACAGATCAATATAACATCAATCTCCTGGGGGCTGTTACCTGGTCGTTCGAATTTGAAAGCCAGCCTTGGTTTGCAGGATTCCGCGATTTAGCGACCAACGGAGTAGATAAACCTGTTTTAAATGTATTCAGGATGTTTGGCCAAATGAAAGGAAACCGTGTGGAAGCCATCAGCGATCATATGTATCATTTAAATTCCATTTTGGATTCAAGTATCAGAAAAACGCAAACAGATATTGGTGTTTTAGCCAGCAAAGCAGAAAGAACAGCTGCTGTTATGGTATGGAATTACCATGATGAGGATAAAACAGGTAAAAAAGATGCTGTTTCCATCTCGTTCAATCAATTACCTGTAAAAACAGTAACTGTCACCCAATACCTTATAGATACTGAAAACAGCAATTCTTACACGGAATGGAAAAAAATGGGTTCACCACAAACTCCTGATGCCAAACAAATTGCAACATTGGAAAAATCTGGCCAACTTAAAATGATGGGTAAACCCTCAAAATTTAATACCGGCAGTGGTGCTTTCGAAATGGAATTGGCCAGACAGGGGGTAGCTTTGTTAAAGTTGGATTGGTAGGTTTACTTCCGGAAATCCTAATCCATTGGTTTGTGTCTCCACAGACCACTCCTAAACGTTTTTTCGTTTTATTCAGATACGGATAAAGGATGAATTATTTTATTGATGATGCGCAATCATAACGCAAAGTACAAAGTTGCTTCCCGTTTTTCTAATCCCATGGTCTGTGTCTCACAGACCACTTCTGAATAATTTTTTTCTGTTAAAGAAAAAGGGTAAAAATATCTTTATTAATTGGAGCGCAGGGCTGTTACAAAACACTAAATTCCCTCCCGTTTCTGCTTCTCTGCCTCGTTCCAGGTTGCTGCAGGGTAAAGCTCCAGCCAGGCTGAATGTCCAATACAGTATTTCATTCTAGGGGTAAAGTATGCATATACCATTGTTTACTACGAAGACAGAGTAAAACGCAACTAATCCGTAATTGCCAGAAAACTACCTAATGCTCATTTTCCAATATATCAGACCATATGAGAAATATAACAGCCGTATAAGCTTATACTTACTATATGGCAGGACTAAGTGGTCAAAACAGCATTTCAAATCAGAGGTTGAACATGCGCAAAACTTTATTCCTAAACCCGATCCGATTGCTATCGGAGGAGCGGAATGGCCCACAGCGCTGGACTATAAGCGAAAGCGGTACGAAAACTGCCAAGAACTTCATACCGTTCGTTTCCAAATATCAAACAAGAAACAAAACATCAAGAATTAGCACGACGCGTCCGCCTAATTATCAAAATTTAACTTTCATCTATCGGTTGGCGTTTCGTCTACCGATGTTTAATTGCATCAACTAAACAAAAGTAGAATAATCTTTCTCTATGATCGTTGTAGCATCTCCCAATAGAAAAGATTCTTCAATCGTCCAGAATGAAAGGAGCGTTAATCTAAACACTATAGCCTTTCTTCCAAACCTGTTTATTGCCGCTATAAATGGCTTCGTTACACATGGCCACGCATATAGCGGCCTGTGTTCCTGTATTGATATTGGATGCCGGTTGTGTCTTTGTAGTGATCGATTTATAAAATTCATCGAGCGCATAATTTGTACCGTCTATGGTGGGCTGATCAAGAATAGGAATTCCGCCGTCTTTATTAACTACTATTTTTGTCGCCCCCGTTACGCCATCAACAATACCCAATTCTTTTTTGGTACTTGCTTCGGGATAAAACAAGCCCGTATTGGTTAACAAAGAAACTGAACCTTTCGTACCTTTTATTTTAAACAGGTAACCATCATGTGCGTTGCCGCAAGTGGCCCCAAAGTTGCCAATCATACCTTTTTCTTGATAACGCAATATCGCCTGAATGTTATCATAAGTTTCGCGACCATCCTTAAAAACATCTATTCCCCCCGAGCCCATAATTTCATCAGGTTGGGTTTCAAAAGCCCAATTGATAAAATCGATCTGGTGCGAGAGCAGTTCGGCAGCTAATCCACCAGAATATTCCTTATACATTCTCCAGTTGATTTTGCGCTCTAAAGCCGGATCAGGAACAGCCCTGCGCCAGTTACCGTTACGGTCCCAACGGCAATCGATCTGACTAACCTTACCCAAGTAGCCACTCTGGATCATCTCTTTTACCTTAAAATACAAGGGCGAATAGCGATACTGATAGCCCACCTGAAAAACCTGCTTATGATGTTTTTCAACCAGTTTCTTAAGTTCTAGAGCCTGGCTGATACTGTAAGTCATGGTTTTTTCTACATACACATGTTTATTGGCCAGTACAGCATCTTTTGCAATGCCGAAATGCTCGCTTAAAGGCGTGGCGATAAAAACTGCATGTATTGTTTTATCATCTAAAATTTTTCGATAATCTTTCATAGCCTTGGCATCAGCAGGGACATATTTTTCAGTTTCCCTAAGTCGAAAATCGAGCAGATCGCAATAGGCTTTAATTCTATACTTCGTAGGCATGGATTTAATTACCGATAAAACACCTTTACCTCGATCGCCACAACCAATCATAGCCACATTAATAATTTCGTCAGCCATTAAATTGGCAAAACCCTGGTGGCCCAAAAATAAACCAGAGCCTACTAAAGCAGATGTTTTAACAAAAGATCGACGATGCATGATATGTTAATGTTTTATTTTTTAAAAATGATGGTTTGGAGCGCCAATTACTGCTGCTATTAACGTCTAGTCCCGCCAATGCTACAATCTTTTTGTTCCAGGTAATTACCTTATTATCGGAAACTGCAACAAAAAGTATTTCCGCTTATGTCTGGGCTAATTAACTTGTGTTAGTGCTCATGGGTGAACTAGCTACCCAAAGCCTAGCGTAAGCGGGAATACAGGCCGTCGTATTGAACTTAACATCTGTTTTCAAATCAAAAACCTATAAATTCTTGATTTTAATGGTTCTGAAATCTACTTTATTGCCATGATCCTGCAGTAGGATGTGCCCTTTCGGTGCTTCACCAAAATTTTTCCAATCTTTATATTTACTAATGGCAACCAGTTTTTTAAATTCTGCCGAGCCACGGGCATATTCCAGAACCTTCACGCCATTTAAATAATGTTCTACTTTGTTATTAGGATAAACTACCACACGGCCATTGTTCCAGCTACCGATTGGCCGTAAGAAACGGGGCTCTTTTTTAGCCGTAATCAAATCGTATAAAGAGGACAATGTGCGGTTTCCATCTCGACCTAATTTAGCGTCAGGGTGTAATACATCATCTAAAACCTGGTATTCCAGACCAATGGCTGAACCTGTATTCTTTTCACTTAGCGTAACAAAATATTTCACGCCGCTATTGGCACCTGGCGTCAGCTTAAATTCGAACGATAAATCAAAAGCGGCGTATTCATCTTTGGTTACTATATCGCCACCATTTGTTGATTCTGCGCCACCTGAAGGTTCCACACTGATCACACCATCGGCAATTTTCCATCCTTGGGCAGGAAAAGCAGTTTTATAGGCACCAATCCAGCCAGCATTGCTTTTACCATCAAATAACAGCTTATATCCTTCCGATTTTTCGTAAGCAGATAAAGTATTAGGCGTTAAGTTAACCGTATAAATGCCTTTTGGAAAAGCTTTAGTTTTTAACCCCTCTGTTTGAATATTGATGTTCTTGAAATAAACTTTCTTACCATCATTTTCAAGATTATTTCCAATACCATGAACCTGTAAACCAATAAAGCCAGATTTATCCAATGTATCAATCACATAAGCAACGGGCGTTCCATTTACCCAGGTTTTGGTTTCGTTACCAATGCATTCTATTCTGTAATGGTTAAATTCATCCTTTTTATATAATGGTTTTGCAGAGGGGTTAAGTTCCAATGGATAAAGCCATAACCTTCTCGCTTCGTCGTAAATTCCGCCTGTCCATGCCCGCGGTGTAGGGTCTATTTCTACCTGCCTGCCAAAAACCAATCCTTTACCGCCATTCCCTTCGGGTTTAATATGGCTACGCGTTTGCACACCTGAGTTGGTGGTTTCGCCTTCCAGTTTCACATCTAGCTCTAAAATGAAATCGCCATATTCTTTTTCGGTGATCAAAAATGAATTTGGCGTGCCTTTCGTCATGGTTCCCACAATCATGCCATCTTCAACCTTATACGGTGCAGCGCCTGCAACGGCCTTCCAGCCGGTAAGCGTTTTACCGTCAAATAATGGCTTTGCTTTTTGTGCAGCTGCTGATAAACTGATTAGCGAAAGCGCCACAATACTATATTTTTTTAAATTTAACATGTTAGAGTTTTTCCAGTCGTTATTGCGAGGAAGAATGGACAGCTTGTCCTGACCATTCGGGGAAGCAATCTTTTTTGCTAACAGATTGCTTCGTGCCTTGCTATGACGATATTTTTAATATTTAAATACTTTTCCGTTTGCCATTACTTCTTGCTTGCCTTCATCAAAAACTGCTTTTGCGCCCGTACGCACCGCAGCATTGGTCATGATATTGGCAATAGAGTGTGAATAACCCGCTTCAACCGGGGCGTTAGGTGTTTTACGGCTTCGAACACATTCCATCCAGTTGCGCATGTGGCCAGAGGTTAAGGCGTCACCGCCCATATTGGCACCGGTTGCGGCTTTAATTTCGGTTTTGCTTAAATCAAATTCAGGCAATAGATTAGCCTTCAAGCCCATAGCAGCAGCTTCTCTATCTTTTAAACCACCTTTTGGCGACACTTTATTGGTAATTAGGTTCAGTTCCCCTCCGTTGGAGTAATAAACCTCACCCACATCGCCCACGCTGTTCTGCATCCTGGAAGTAAAAGTTACCTGAAAACCATCGGTCGTATCCGGCCGGCCGTAGTCAAATACGGCTACCATCGAATCCCAGTTTCTCCGGCCATCTTTCCAGGTATAAATTCCACCATTGGCCACCACACTTCGCGGATGTTTTAAATTGGTAAACCAGTGTACCGTATCAATCTGGTGGCTCATCCATTGTCCGGGCATTCCCGACGAGTAAGGCCAGAACAAACGGTATTCTAAATATTTTCTTGGATCAAAAGCTTCGTTCGGGCGATTCAACAAAAACCTTTTCCAATCAATATCCTCTTCCTTTAATTTGGCTACTAAATCTGGTCTGCGCCATCTGCCAGGCTGGTTTACATTCCATACCAGATCTACGGCAGTAATCGGCCCGAATTTTCCGTCCTGTATAAATTTTGCCGCATTGATATAGTTTTCTCCACTCCTTCTTTGCGAACCAATCTGCACAATTTGTCTGCTTGCTTTAACGGCTTTAAATGCGGCTTTAGCATCATCCATGGTTTCAGCAAAAGGCTTTTCTACATAAGCGTCGCAATTGGCTTTTACAGCTTCGATGGTGTGTAATGCGTGCTGAAAATCGGCAGTGCTGATAATTACAGCATCCAGATCCTTTGTAGCATAAAGTTCATCATTGTTACGGCATGCTTTTATATCATGGCCGAATTTTTCTTTTAAATGAGCAATTCCTAAATCTCTACGGTAATTCCAAAGATCAGAAAGACCTACGATATCAAAGTTCAGCTCCTTATTATGGTTCAAAAAACAAGGTAATAGCGTATCTTTAAAACGATCAGAAAATCCAACAACACCAACACGCACCCGATCATTTGCACCAATGATACGACCATAACTTTTAGCACTCATACCCATGGTACCCGCATAGGTTGCTGCAGCAAATATTGCTGATTGTTTAATAAATGTTCTTCTGGAATTTTCCATTTCAGGATATTAGGTTAGATTATCGCTTAATCGTTTACGATCTGACAGACCGTTTTATCAAAAAACTAAAATATGGTTAATAAAAACAAACCTTAAATATCCGTAAGTAATATTTTTGAAACCTTATCTCAAAATAACGGCTTATAATCGTATTAACCCTAAATAAATAGCCGGGAGACCAATATTTAAAGCATAAACTATTTTATTTGGTAGGTAGGAAAACGTTTGAAATAATTATTCCTAATGAGATAATTTAATAAATTTTTAAAAGAAAAAAGCTTTCAGATAATTATCTGAAAGGCTTTTACCCTGACGTGCTTTAAGGCCTGTAAGGTTTTAGAAACCTTATAGGCCTATGCGACTATCATTATCCTAAAACCGCTAAACTTTCTTCAATGATTTTGATTTTGGCTTCGGCATCAGCTTTTTTATTGCGTTCATTCGCAATAATTTCAGGCTTTGCATTCTGCACAAAACGTTCATTGCTCAATTTGGCATCAACTGACTTCAAAAAACCTTGTAGATAAACCAAATCAGCATGTAAACGTTGGCGTTCAGCCTCTACGTCAACGTTTTCTGTCAGTGAAATAAAGAATTCATCTTTACCAGCCATAAAAGTTGTTGCACCAACAATTTTATCATTTACAAGTTCAGCTTCTGAAACATTAGCCAGTTTAAAAACGATGTTTAACCATTTTTCATAATCAAGTTCAGAATTTATTTTGATACTCAAAGGCAAGGCTTCTTTAGGAGAAATCTGCTTCTGGTTCCTTACGTTTCTGATTTCGGCTACAACAGTTTTAATTACCTCGGCATCTTTTAATAATTGCTCATTAAAAGGTCCGCCCTTCGGAAATTCAGCCACAATGCAACAATCCATTTCTGCACGAACGCCAAACAGATCATCATGCCATAACTCTTCGGTAATAAAAGGCATATTCGGATGCAATAATTTGATAATATTTTCAAAAAATCTAATCGTTGCCTGATAACTTTCTGCATCAATGGGCTGTTGATAAGCAGGTTTAACCATCTCCAGGTACCACGCACAGAAATCATCCCAAACCAACTTATAGGTGATTGTCAATGCTTCAGACAGTCGGTATTGTTTAAAGTTGGCTTCAATTTCTACCAATGCCTCGTTAAAGCGGTTTTCAAACCATGATATGGCCTGGGCATTTGGGTTCGTCAGATTCTCATCAACTTCCCATCCTTTTACCAAACGGAAAGCATTCCATATTTTACTGGCGAAATTACGTCCCTGCTCACAATAGCTTTCATCAAACATTAAATCGTTACCGGCAGGTGATGACATTAGCATACCTACACGAACAGCATCTGCCCCATATTTTTCAATCAAGCCGATCGGATCAGGTGAGTTACCCAGCGATTTAGACATTTTACGTCCTAATTTATCGCGTACAATACCGGTTAAGTATACATTTGTAAATGGCTTTTTACCCATAAACTCGTGTCCGGCCATAATCATACGGGCCACCCAGAAAAATAAAATTTCGGGTGCAGTAACCAGATCATTGGTTGGGTAATAGTAATTGATGTCTTTATTTTCAGGATTTTTAAAGCCATCAAAAACCGAAATCGGCCATAACCATGAAGAAAACCAGGTATCCATCACATCATCATCTTGTCTTACAAATGGCGATAACTGATGTTTGAATCCAGCTTTTTCAGCTTCTGAACAATTCTCATCCAGATGTTTTTTCTTCCAAAATTCTTCTAAGGCTTCATCTTTGGTTTTGGCAACCACCCAGTTTCCTTTATCATCATACCAAGCCGGAATTCTTTGACCCCACCACAGCTGACGGCTAATGTTCCAATCGCGCACATTTTCCATCCAGTGGCGATAGGTATTTTCAAATTTATTCGGAATCAGGTTTACTTCGCCATTCAAAACGTCGTTTAAAGCCGGTTGAGCCATTTCTTTCATCTTCACAAACCATTGCATAGAAAGTTTAGGTTCGATAGCCGCATCGGTACGTTCAGAAAAACCAACCTGCGACTTATAATCCTCCACTTTATCTAAATGACCGGCCTCTTCCAACATTTTCGCAATTTTTTTACGGGCAACAAACCTGTCTTCACCCACTAAAATAACGGCCAGTTCATTTAAAGTTCCATCATCATTTAAAATATCGGTAACAGGCAAATTGTGCTTAACACCCAGTTCATAATCGTTCAGATCGTGTGCCGGTGTAACTTTTAAACAACCCGTTCCAAATTCAATATCTACATATTCATCCTCAATAACCGGAATTTCGTGGTTAACCAACGGCACAAAAACTTTTTTACCTTTTAAATGCGTAAAACGTTCATCGTTCGGGTTAATACAGATGGCCGCATCAGCCATAATGGTTTCCGGGCGCGTGGTTGCTACAGTTAAATATTCAGGCTCGTCCTGGTTCTTATTACTTGATACTTGATACTTGATATAATATAGCTTCTGGTTTACTTCCTTACGGATTACCTCTTCATCAGAAACCGCAGTTTTTCCAGCCGGGTCCCAGTTGACCATACGGATTCCACGATAAATCCATCCTTTTTTATACAGGTGGATAAATGAATCTATAACCGCTTCAGAAAGATCTTCCTCCATCGTGAAACGGGTGCGATCCCAATCGCAGCTTGCTCCTAATTTCTTTAACTGATCTAAAATGATACCACCGTATTTCTCTTTCCATTCCCAGGCGTATTTCAAAAAATCTTCTCTGGAAAGATCTTTTTTATTGATCCCTTGTTCCTTTAACATGGCCACAACCTTTGCTTCGGTAGCAATAGACGCGTGGTCAGTTCCAGGTACCCAGCAAGCATTTTTACCTTGCATGCGGGCTTTACGGATGAGAACGTCCTGAATGGTATTGTTGAGCATATGCCCCATATGCAGTACACCTGTTATGTTTGGCGGCGGAATAACGATGGTGTAAGGTTCGCGCTCGTCAGGCTCTGAATGGAAAAACTTTTTAGATAGCCAATAGCTATACCATTTATCTTCTGTTTCTGCAGGATTGTACTTGGTGGAAATGCTCATGAAAATTGTATAAAAGCCCAAAAATAGCTAATTAAGCTGAAAGCCCAAAGCCAGGTAAGTGGAAAGCTAAAAGACTAAAGCAAGTAACATATTTTGATTTAGTGCTGACTTTAATTTGTAGGTACGAAGTGAAGTCAGGAACTAACATGCTAAGGAATAGAAAAAATTAATTAATGAAACACAAGAATGACCATGCTTTTTCATTAAACGCCTACTCTACGTCATTAAAAACATCATCCAATGCCAGTTCAAAACCTGGCAATACAGTTGATGTAATTTTTTCGCTTAGGGCAAATATTTTAGAGGGCTGAAATTTACCCGTTTCATCAAGGGTATAGATCAAAACACTTTTATCGCTCTGGCTCACCACCCAATATTCCTTGACACCAAATTCTTCGTAAACACGGTATTTATGAAGCAATTCGGTTTTGGTATTACCTGGTGATAAGATTTCGATGACCAGGTCAGGTGGACCGATACAACCACGGGCATCAAGTTTGCTCTTATCACAGATTACACAAATATCTGGCTGAAGAACAGTAAATATATCTTTATCAGCTTTGCTTTCTTTTGGAAAGCGGACATCAAAAGGTGCTGCATAAACTTTACAAGGCTTACCATCTAAAAAATTAATCAAAGGCTTTAACAAATTAATAGAAATGCCTTGGTGCACTCTTGACGGCGCAGGGCTCATTTTAAAGATTTTACCCTTAATCAACTCTACTCTTTCAGGAAAAAGCCAGTTTAAATAGCTGGCATAGCTGTAAGTTAATGATGCATCAAGATCATTGAACTGCCTAACAGGCTCATCATCGTTTAAGATCGGATATGGAACAGGTTCAGACATAAATTCTAGACACTAAAAAAGGTAGCAGTATAAAAATATTGATGAATGTTATAAATCTTCAAAAACATCATCCAATGCCAGTTCAAAACCTGGCAATACCGTTGACGAAATTTTTTCGCTTAGGGTAAATATTTTAGAAGGTTGGAATTTACCCATTTCATCCAGGGTGTAAATCAAAACACTTTTATCGCTCTGGCTCACCACCCAGTATTCCTTAACGCCAAATTCTTCGTAAACGCGGTATTTATGAAACAATTCAGTTTTGGTATTTCCTGGAGATAAAATCTCTACAACTATATCGGGTGCGCCAATACAGCCACGGGCATCAATTTTGCTCCTATCGCATATTACGCAAATATCTGGCTGTAAAACAGTAAAAACAGCTTTATCATTGTGACTTTCCTTTGGAAAACGAACATCAAACGGTGATATGTAGACTTTACAATGTCGCTTTTTTAAAAAAACTTCCCAGTTTAAGAAATATGTTACCAATAATTTCCTGATGAACGCTCGGCGGCGCAGGGCTCATTTTAAAGATTTTACCCTTAATCAACTCTACTCTTTCAGGAAAAAGCCAGTTTAAATAGCTGCCATAGCTGTAAGTTAATGATGCATCAAGTTCATTGAACTGCCTGACAGGCTCATCATCATTTAATATAGGATATGGAACAGGTTCAGACATAACCAAATATACTAATTTTTATAGCAATTTGATTTTATATTTTTCAATAGATCTTACTCAGTACCAACAAATTTTCAGTTGGCTGCTAGCAGTTATCATTGAATCAATAAAAAGAAGATGTTTTAACCTAATGACAATAACCGATTAATCAATTTGGACAATTAACCATCAGAAAAACTTCATTTTCTGTATCCGTACGGCATTTAAAATCGCCAGAAATGCTACACCAACATCGGCAAAAACAGCCTCCCACATGGTGGCTATTCCTCCCGCACCTAAAATTAAAACAATTGCCTTTACAGCAAATGCCAATACGATATTTTGGATCACAACATTTTTGGTCGCTTTACCTATTTTTACCGCGGTTGCAATTTTAGAAGGTTGATCAGTTTGAATCACGACATCAGCTGTTTCAATAGCAGCATCGCTACCCATGGCCCCCATAGCCATACCAATATCGCTTATCGCTAATACCGGTGTATCGTTAATACCATCGCCAACAAAAGCCACAACCCTGCTTTTGTCGCTTTTAATTTCTTCGAGTTTGGCTACTTTACCTTCGGGTAATAAATCCCCAAAATAAGTGTCGATTCCTAAACTTGAAGCTACTTTTTTAACGATTGAGGTTTTATCCCCACTTAACATCACCACCTGTTTAATTCCATTTTCATGAAGCTGTTTGATGGCTTCGGCAGCATCATCTTTTATTTCATCTGCAACAAGCACATAACCAACATATTTCTGATCTACAGCAACCACAACGATACTTTCTTCTATGGATGCAACTTTAGGGTCGAAATCAATATTGAATTTCTCCAAAAGTTTAACATTACCTGCTAAAACTTCCTTACCATTAACGAAGCCCTTTAAACCCATCCCAGAAATTTCTTCCATGTTTTCTGCAGGATAAATTTCTTTCTGTCCTGCATATGCCACAACAGCTTTCGCAATCGGGTGGGTAGATTTGGCTTCCACAGCCGTAAGTAGGTTTAAAAAATCTGTTTCCTCTATACTACTTTCTACTTTCTGAACATTAAAAACACCTTTAGTTAAAGTTCCTGTTTTATCCATTACTACAGTGTTCAGCTTGGTAATTAAATCAAGGAAATTTGAGCCTTTGAAAAGAATGCCATTTGCCGATGCCGCACCAATTCCGCCGAAATAACCCAATGGAATTGAAATCACCAACGCACATGGACAAGATATCACCAAAAAAACGAGCGAACGATATAACCAGGTCTGAAAATGGTATTCATTTCCTAAAACCAAAATTGGAACGGCAACCAGTGCAAGGGCCAAAACAAAAACGATTGGGGTATATATTTTCGCAAACTTGCGGATAAAGAGCTCTGTTTTAGCTTTACGTGTAGTGGCATTTTGAACCATTTCTAAAATGCGCGACAATGCACTATCGGCAAAGGCTTTGGTTACTTTTACTTCAATTACTTTATCCAGATTAAGCATCCCGGCCAAAATCGATTCGCCTTTACTAATGGTGCGCGGTTTGCTTTCACCTGTTAAAGCCGCAGTATTGAAACTACTTTTATCACTGATCAATTCTCCGTCTAAGGGAATTTTCTCGCCAGCCTTTATCTGTATCGTTTCGCCAATTTCTACCTTTTCAGGATTAATGTCTTCGTATTTCCCATTGCGGAATACATGTGCTACTTGCGCCCGAACGTCAAGCAATGTTTTAATATTTTTTTTCGCGCGGTTTACCGCAGCCATTTGAAATAACTCTCCAATAGTGTAGAAAAGCATAACCGTTACACCTTCCGGATACTCGCCAATAGCAAAAGCACCAATAGTAGCGATAGACATTAGCGAGAATTCCGTAAAGTAATCTTTGGCTTTAAATGTTTCCCATACTTCACGTAAAACCGGAATGCCTACGGGTAAATAAGCCACAATATACCAATAAGGGCGAATGACCTGAAATGCCGGAACCTTCAAAAAATTGTCGAACGCAATTCCAATCAGCAGCATTACTAATGTTACAATAGCTGGCAAATAAGTTTTAAAGGCTGATGGATCCCCGCCATGATTGTGATCATGTTCATCGCCTTCTCCATGTGCGTGATCATGGTCATGGGTATGTTTTGGTTCGGAATGCACTTTACTGCTGCAACAGTTGTCTTCGTTATGGTGTGAGTGGCTCATTATATACGGCATGTAGGACATTACTTATTATTACCTACCAAACCTAGAAAATAGCGCAAGGTTTGATAAGCATTTCAAATTTATGGAAAATAATAGGTTTTATTCTGAATCATTCTTAATAGCAATATTTTTTACAAGCGCACAATAAATTTTGTTAAAAAATGTTAATAATGGTATAAAAGATTTAAAATCATGAAATCTATCAAAATTCCTTTTTCAGCTTCCAACTTGATCAGACGGCTTGGCTTAGCAAAAATTTACTACTGGTTTAACAAGTAATATTCTTAATATATAACATCAGTATTAATTAGTATTTCATAAATTTCGCATCATTATTAACTTATTAAGCGAATGAAATACCAAAATTTGAAAAGATGTTTTGCGGCGCTGGGTATAGTCGCTGCCGGCTTTTCTGCAAATGCACAAACGAAAAAATTTATCGACCCTGCCAATATGGATTTATCCGTTAAACCAGGCGACGATTTCTACACCTATGCAAGTGGCACATGGATAAAAAACAATCCTGTTCCTGCTAAAGAAACCCGCTGGGGTTCATTTAACGAACTTCGCGATTTTAACATAAATGCCGTTAAATCTTTAGTGGAAGATGCAGCTGCCGATAAATCTGCACCTGCTGGTTCAGTTAAGCGTAGAGTTGGCGATTTTTATTCAGCCGCCATGGATAGCGCAACCATCGAAAAACTGGGTTATGCACCAATAAAAGCCGATTTAGCAAAAATTAAGCAAATCAAAAATATTCAAGGCGTGCTGGATCAGGTAGCTTACATGCGCACCAATGGTTTGGGTGGTGGAATGTTTGGTTTGGGCGTTGGCCAAGACCGCAAGAACGTAAACAAATATATGGTGAATATTAGTCAGGGCGGCACTACACTTCCCGACCGTGATTATTACCTGAAAGATGATGCGCGAAGTGTGAAGATCCGCGATGCTTACAACACCTATATGGTTACTTTATTTACCTTAACAGGAAGTAAAGCTGAAGAAGCTAAACAAAAAGCAGCAACGGTTTACAAAATCGAAAAGCAATTTGCTGAAGCGCAAATGAGCCGTTTAGAAATGCGTGATCCTTACGCCACCTATAACAAGCTTGCCGTTGCTGAACTTAACCAGAAAACGCCAGATATTAACTGGATAACTTATTTACCAAAATTCAAAATTAAAAATCAAGATACTGTTCTGGTTTCATCACCTAAATTTATGGCGAGTCTGGACGGAATGTTGAAATCAATTCCGGTTGAGGACTGGAAAACCTATTTGGAATGGAACATTTTAAAAGGTTCTGCTGCTAGCTTAAGTTCTCCGTTTGTGAAGGCGAGTTTCGCTTTTACACAGGCTCAAACTGGGCAGAAAGTACAGACACCACGTTGGCAACGCATGTCATCTTTAACAGATGGCACTATTGGCGAATTATTAGGCCAGCTTTATGTAGCTAAATATTTTAAGCCAGAAGCTAAAGAGCGTATGAACCAGATGATTGTGAACTTGCGTAAAGCATTCGAAATCAGAATTAAAGGTTTAGAGTGGATGAGCCCTGAAACGAAACAAAAAGCTTTGGCTAAATTAAATGCATTTACACCAAAAGTGGGTTATCCTGAAAAGTGGAAAAATTATGATGGTTTAGTAATTAACAAGGATACTTATTTCCAAAACTTACGCAATGCAAGTATTTGGGGCTACAATGAAATGGTTAATCAGTTAGGGAAACCGGTTGATCGTAAACGTTTTGGAATGACCCCTCCAACCGTTAATGCTTACTATAGCCCTACACTGAATGAAATTGTTTTCCCTGCCGGTATTTTACAATTTCCTTTCTTCGATCCAAATGCCGATGATGCCGTTAACTATGGTGGTATAGGTGCGGTAATCGGTCACGAGATGAGCCATGGTTTTGATGATAGTGGAAGCCAATATGATGCAGCCGGTAACTTGAAAAACTGGTGGACAGCTGAAGATAAAGCTAAATTTGATGCTAAAACCAAAGCTCTGGGCGAGCAGTTTGATGCTTACACCGTATTGGATACCATTCATGTAATCGGTAAATTAACCATGGGCGAAAACATTGGTGATTTAGGAGGTTTAAATGCCGCTTATACCGCTTTCAAAATGACCAAACAAGGGCAAAGCAATGAAAAAATTGACGGTTTTACACCAGATCAGCGTTTCTTTTTAGCTTGGGCACAAGTATGGAGAGGTAACATTTTACCTGAAAGCGCAGCACAATTAATTAAAACAGATCCACATTCTCCAGGCCCTTACCGTACCATTGGTGCACCTGTAAATATGGATGCCTGGTATGAAGCTTTTAATGTTAAACCTGGCGATAAACTGTACAAAAAACCAGAAGACAGGATTAGAATGTGGTAGTTTTGAGGGAGAGGGCTAGAAGGCAGAGGGTGTAAGGCCTAAAGTTTCTTCAGCCTAGTTTTAAAAACTAATTATGATATCATTCCAATAGTACAAGCGTCCTGATTATTTCGGGACGCTTTTTTTTAGCTGTGGCGTCAGATGTTTCCATCTGACACTTACCAAAAGTATCAATTCAATCAATTTTAGGTGCCGTGGTTTGTGTGCTCAATAACTGACTCGACCTTTTATCTAAATCAAAAATTATTCTCCTCCTTTCAGCAATTCCTAATTATCATCCTATCTTTGAAAAAACATAAATACCCTATCCATGAAAAGTCCCATCACCTTACTATTTATCTTCGCTTTAACCTTATTTTCCTTCAGCGGTATTGCTCAGGAAAATAACTTGATCAGTATTGAGAAGTTAATCAATAAAACAGATCCTGCGTGGCCACTGGTAAAAAAATGGATCGATTCGGCAAAAAACAAGGTAGAAATCCTGCCCGTTGATTCTACAAGGGCAAAAGAGGTTTTATATCATTCGCAAATGACAACTTATGCCACACTTGGTTCGGTAATTTACAATACCGGGGGCATTATGGTTGATAACGGCTGGATTAGAATTTTAGGTTCCGGTAGCGAAAGACTGAACAGAAATATTGCTGATTGGAACAAAGGAAAAACCTTAAAAGAATATGGCGATAACATTCCCTACCTTTTAATCGCCGATGATGCGGTTGGTGGTTTTTTTGCGATTAATTATGGTGGTTTAGGCAAAGACATTAAAAACGTGTATTATCTTGAACCCAATACGCTAACCTGGCAACCGCTTGGGGCTGGTTATGGCGAATTCCTAGTTTTTTGTTTCGACAGTGATCTTTCTAAGTTTTATAAAGGATTACGCTGGAGCAGCTGGAATCAATTTATTGCCAATCTGGATGGAACCAAAACCTACAGTTTCCGCCCTTATTTGTGGGAAGAAGGTACCGACATTGATAAATGTTCACGAAAACTTGTTGGAATTGAAGAAATGTACCGTTTTAATATCATGAAGTCAAAAGAATTGAATGCTGGTAAAGGCATAAAAAAAGACGAAACCACAAAAGAAAAAATTAAAAGCGAGCGATAATTACCCTTAAGTTATAAGTCAATCCAGTGCTCGATTCAATTAAACAAAACCTTTGTAATAAAATTTAAGCGTATTTTGCTTGCGTTTTTTTGGGAAGTTTAGCTAAAACCATCGCTCTCGAATCGGCAACCCTACTTTTTAGTTCTTTATCGTTTAATACATCTAAATTCTCGATCTGGATCCATTGCCGCTTTGCCATATGATAGGCCTGCGCAATGCCATCTCTTGCGGCGAGTTCGTCAAATTCATCTGGATTACATTTGATGGAAAAACGATTACCTTCATCAATAGCGATAATGACATAGATTTTTTCTTCTATCATAAAACACAGATGCTCCCACTTCATACCTTCTGTAGTACCAGTTAAACTTAAACAATATTCTCTGAACGATTCGATATCCATATTTTAGGTTTAGGGTTTAGGGTTTAGGGTAAAACCAAAGCTAAGCACAAAAGTTCAAAGTGGAAAGACTTAAGACACAACTATTAAGATAAAGCATAAAGACAACTGATCTTTGAATAGTTAATTCTTACTCATTGACTCCTGAAACCACATATTGATCTTGGAAATCTAAAAATCCTATCAATCCTGTCCCTATATTTGCACCATTACTTTCAAAATAAAATAGTCCATGCTCATGAATATCATTACGCCTACCGCAGATGGTTCCAATACACTCTATAATGAAAACATAGGCGAACATTACCATAGCAAACATGGTGCGTTGCAGGAGAGCAAACATGTTTTTATAAATGCCGGATTAAAATATGCTGCTGTTGATTTAACTGAAATTTCTATTTTAGAGGTTGGTTTCGGGACCGGGTTAAATTTTATTTTAAGTTTCGAATACTGTACAGAGAAAAGCATAAAACTCAACTACACCAGTATTGAAGCTTTTCCACTAACTACAACAATAATTGAGCAAACGGGTTATGCGGCCTACGTTCCAGAAGAAGTATGGGCCGATTTTATTTCTAATTATCAGGAAGCATTAAAAGCACCTCAAAAATTAGCGCCACTTTGTACATTAGAAATTCCATATACAACATTGGCCGAATACCGCAGCGACACAAAATTTGACCTGATTTATTACGACGCATTTTCTGTACAGCACCAGCCTGAAATGTGGAGCGATGAGATTATTGCACATGCCTGCAGCTTCTTGAAACCCGGCGGTACTTTTGTTACCTATGCCATCACCGGAAAACTAAAAAGAGCGGTAAAAGCTTGTGGTTTTAACATAGAAAAATTGCCTGGCGCCCCCGGAAAAAGAGAAATGTTGCGAGCGGTTAAGATAGCAAGTTAAATAGCCAGAGATCTGATGTCCGAAAGTCCGAAGTAAAATTTCAAAAAAATATTCTTCTTTGCGTTTTCCCGGTACACTGTAGATACCAAACGCCGTACGCATTGCGCTAATCTCTTCTGCCCTTTTCGGTTAAAACCAGCGTCATTTTACATCACTCAGACTACCATTCAAAACCAGCGCCATCTAATTTTGTTAAAAATGTATTAATATTCATATCATGGAAAAAATAACCTTAGGAAAAACCGACTTAAGTATTGCTCCCATAGTATTTGGGGGAAATGTTTTTGGCTGGACGATTGATGAAAAGAAATCATTTGAAATATTAGACCAATTTGTAGCAAATGGCTTCAATTTTATCGATACGGCTGATGTATATTCTCGATGGGTACCCGGAAATAATGGCGGCGAATCGGAAACGATTATCGGTAACTGGCTAAAAAAACAGAACAAACGCCACGACATTATTATCGCAACCAAAGTGGGCTCAGATATGGGCCAAGGCAAATCGTTGAAGAAAGATTATATCATCAACGAAGTAGAACATTCTTTATCGCGCTTGCAAACTGATTATATCGATCTTTATTTTTCTCACTTTGATGATGAAAGCACACCGGTTGAGGAAACCTTAAGTGCTTACGAAACTTTAATCAAGGCTGGTAAAGTCCGCTGGATTGGAGCTTCAAACTTTTCGGCAGAGCGACTTAAAGAATCTCTAATTTATTCCACCAAACATGGTTTACCTAGTTACCAGGTTTACCAACCGGGATTTAACCTTTATGATAGAGCTGACTTTGAGCAAGAACATGAAAAAATCTGTAAAGACTATGGCTTGGGCGTTGTGGTTTATTATTCGCTGGCCAGTGGTTTCTTAACCGGCAAATACCGAAGTGAAAATGATCTGAACAAAAGCCAGCGAGGTGGAGGTATCAAAAAATTCCTGAACGATCGTGGTTTTAAAATTTTAGCTGCACTTGATCAGGTTGCTGCCCAGCACCATGTGGAGCCAGCTTCTGTTGCCTTGGCCTGGTTAATTCATCACCCATCAATTACGGCTCCAATTGCAAGCGTTACCGATTTAAATCAATTAAAATCGTTTACTGAAGCCGCTAATTTGAAGTTATCAGAAGAAGACATTTCTCTTTTAGACAAAGCGAGCAGCTATTAAAAATAATCTCTTATATTTAAATGCCCGATTGATGAAACAATTATTCGGGCATTTTGTATTAAACAGGATTTTTAATAGATATGAAAGACAAACTATCTTTTTTACCCAAACTGGCGCTGGTTCTATTCTGTTTAATCAGTTTAACCTACATCGCCATTTTAGGCCACTCTTTGCTGGCTCCTTTGCTTTTTTCTTTTTTAATGGCGATCTTACTATTACCCGTGGGTAATTTTTTAGAACGCCGGTTAAAATTTAAAAGAAGTTTATCAACACTCCTATCCGTAATTCTGATGATTGCTGTTATTGGAGGGATTGTTTACTTTTTTGGCAACCAACTCAGTGATTTATGGGCAGATTGGCCTTTACTTAAAGAGAAAGCAAATGTTTCCTACCACGAACTCCAAAAATGGATTTCGCATACTTTCGGTATCAATTCTCAGAAACAGCTCAGTTATTTAAACGATAGCACTGAAAAAGCTTTGGCTACCAGTGCTGCAATTGTAGCTACCACCCTTTCTACCCTATCTTCTACCCTGTTATTTTTAGGTTTTACATTACTGTTCACTTTCTTTATTTTAAACTACCGAAGGGTTTTATTTACTTTTTTAACTTCTGTTTTTAGTGAAGAACATAAAGAAAAGGTATCAGAAATTGTAAGCCAGATTCAGTACATTATTAAAAAATACATTATAGGTTTGTTCTTGCAAATGCTCATTGTTACGGTTCTAATGATTACCGTACTAAGTTTACTGGGCGTTAAATATGCTGTTCTATTGGGCCTGGTAGCTGGTATTTTTAATGTAGTACCTTATTTGGGCATATTCTTTGCACTGCTGGTAAGCTGCCTAATTACTTTCGCTACAGCGGGCGCTGGAAAAGTGCTGCTGGTTTTGATTGCCTACGTTGGTGTACATGCGATAGATGGAAATGTTCTCATGCCATTAGTAGTAGGCTCTAAAGTGAAAATAAACGCATTGTTTGCCTTTATTGGTATCGTTGTAGGTGAAATGATATGGGGCATATCGGGCATGTTTTTATGTATTCCTTATCTGGCCATTTTAAAAATAATCTTTGATAGGGTTGATAGTTTAAAACCCTGGGGCATATTAATGGGAGAAGAACATAAGCCTGATAAAAAGAAACGTGTTTACCGGATTACAAAAAAGATTAAATTAGAAGAAAAAGATTAAAATGGCAGAAAACAGATCGCCTCATATCTTAAGCACTTCGGCCAATCTCCTGGGTATTTGCTTTATTGTGCTCACGTCTTTAAAAAAACTTGCACTCAATGATGGCTCTTTGATTGACGAATTTGCTGTGGCTGCCGTTATGTTTTTTATGACCAGCTGTATCTTATCTTTTATCTCCATGAGAAGACAAATAACCGCAAGCCAGCGGCTCGAAAAAGCTGCTGATTTTATCTTTTTATCTGGCCTGTTGGTATTGTTTATTGCAACCATTTTAATTGCCTTTAATTTGATAAAGTAGATTAGCTCACTTAATTATGAAGCCCTTATTTGTATTGGTAATCGTTTATGTTGCGCTATTGGCTTTTGGCAGACATACGACCTTTGACAAAGGGGATATTTTTGCAGGCAATATGGCGATGTCTGCGATGCTGGTATTTACTGCTGTTGGCCATTTCAAATTCAAAACCAGCATGGCGGCCATGGTTCCGTTATTCATCCCAAAAAAAGTAGAAGTTGTACTTTTAACAGGTGTTTTGGAAATCTTATTTGCAATCGGATTGGCCATACCAGGCATCAGATATTTCACCGGGACAGCCTTAATTATTTTTTTAATTGTTATTTTACCTGCCAATATTTACGCTGCCAAAAACCGCGTCAACTACGAAGATTTGTATAAACCAGGACCAGGACCAAAATATTTATGGTTCAGAATTCCTTTTCAGCTTTTCTTAATCATTTGGGTTTGGTACTTTAGCGTTCGTTAAATCTAGTAACCATAAAACATGCCTAACAACCCAATTCCGCCAAGCGCCAGTAATCCAGCCGATGCTTTTACACGTTTACTTACCGTTTTAGATACCCTGCGTACGCAATGCCCATGGGATAAAAAGCAGACCATGGAAACACTGCGCCATTTAACCATAGAAGAAACTTATGAGTTAAGCGACGCCATATTAGACGGCGATTTAGACGAAATTAAAAAGGAACTTGGCGATTTGATGATGCACCTTGTTTTCTATGCTAGAATTGCTTCTGAAACCAACGATTTCAATATTACTGATGTTTTAAATGGCGTTTGCGATAAACTCGTAAACCGGCATCCACATATTTATGGTGATATTGAAGTGGAGAACGAAGAAGATGTTAAGCGCAATTGGGAACAGATTAAGCTCAAAGAAGGTAACAAATCGGTATTGGCTGGTGTTCCATCATCACTTCCTGCTTTGGTTAAAGCTGCCCGTATTCAGGAAAAAGCCCGTGGAGTAGGTTTTGATTGGGAAGATAAAAACCAGGTATGGGAAAAAGTTGAGGAAGAGCTACAGGAATTTAAAACTGAATTTAATGTAGCAGACAACATGGCAATTGATCTGGAAAAAGCTGAATCAGAATTTGGCGATGTACTGTTCTCGCTGATCAACTATGCCCGTTTCATCAATATCAATCCTGAAAATGCCTTAGAAAAAACCAATAAAAAATTTATCAAACGTTTTCAGTACCTCGAAACGAAAGCTAAAGAAAATGGAAAGTCCTTGGCCGACATGACACTTTCGGAAATGGATATCTATTGGAATGAAGCAAAGAAAATATAGCTAAAAGGAGTAAATTCGCAAAATTAATATAAATTTTGCGATTACAATCGCAAAATTTATATTAATTTTGCGAATATGATTTCCAGAGCAATTTCAAGCTTTATCAAGAAAAACCTAAAAGATGAAAAGGCAATTATACTTTTAGGACCAAGGCAAGTGGGGAAAAGTACACTTTTAAACCAGTTATCTTCCGAATTTGCTAAACCAGTTGCATGGTGGAATGGTGATGATGCAGACGTTAGGACGCTACTGACTAATACCACCGCTACGTCATTACGTGCTCTTCTGGGAAAATCAAAAACACTTGTAATTGATGAAGCACAAAGAATCGATAATATCGGACTTTCCATAAAATTAATTATAGACCAGCTTAAAGATGTAAAAGTAATTGCTACCGGTTCTTCAGCCTTTGAGTTGGCCAATCACCTTAACGAACCGCTTACCGGTAGAAAATGGGAATATCACCTTTTTCCTTTTTCATTTGGAGAAATGGTGGATGAACAAGGTCTCCTTATCGAGAGAAGGTTATTACACCATCGTTTAATTTATGGATACTATCCAGAAATTGTTAATAATCCAGGCGGAGAGGAAATAAGATTAAAGCAATTGTCTGATAGTTATTTATATAAAGATGTTTTAATCTGGGAAAAAATACAAAAGCCAGATAAGATGGAAAAATTAATCCAAGCTTTGGCTTTCCAGGTTGGCAATGAGGTATCATATAATGAATTGGGACAGTTATCAGGATTGGATAATCAGACAACAGAAAAATATATTGATCTGCTTGAAAAGGCCTTCATTGTGTTTAGATTGGGTTCTTTAAGCAGGAATTTAAGAAATGAGTTGAAGAAAAGCAGGAAGATTTACTTTTACGATAACGGAATCAGAAATGCTGTAATTAATCAATTTAGTCCGGCAGAATTAAGACAGGATATTGGTGCCCTTTGGGAAAATTTCGTTATTAGTGAGCGGGTTAAACTTCTTGCCTACAAGCAGATTAATTGCAACCAATACTTTTGGCGTACACATGCCCAACAGGAAATAGATTATATTGAAGAAAGAAACGGATTGATGAATGCTTATGAATTTAAATGGAATCCGAAAGCTAATGTAAAATTTCCAAAAACATTTTTGGAGGCTTATGATAATGTAGAAACGAAAGTAATCACACCAGACAATGTAAGTGAATTTTTGCTATAAATAATATTTCCCGTCTACGTAATACCATTTCCCATCCTCTAACCTAAAGTTAGATTTTTCATGTAATACTTCAGTCTGAAATTTGTTATTCAGGTAAAAAGCTTTAAACTCTACTAAATCAAAAGCCGAGAAAATAATCTCTAGCTTTAGCCATTTGGTATTTTTCGCACTGATTAGGTAACCATTTTTGGAATGGTTTTTTCGTTTACTAGGATGAGTGGTTTCATAAAGATAATCTGCATCGGCTACTACAAAAGCTGAATATCTGGACCGCATTAGCGCCTCTGCAGTAGGCGCTGTTTTCTTTTTTATATGATAAGGCTGGCAACAGTAGTGAAAGGTTATTCCACTTCCACAAGGACAGTTTATTAAATCCATGACTAAAATTTAAGCACAAAAGTATCATTTAATATTCCTGCTGCTAAAATTTCCGTAAAATTGCAGCAGAATAATGAGGTATTTCTTTCATATTGCCTATCAAGGCCAGCATTATAATGGGTGGCAAAAACAACCTGGCATAAAAAGCGTTCAGGAAGTAATCGAACAAACCCTGTCGAAGATTTTAAAATCTCCTATTGCCATTAATGGTTGCGGCCGCACTGATGCGCATGTGCACGCCAGTCAGTTTTTCTTCCATGCCGATATTGAAAAAGAGATCAACTCTAATCTGCTTTACATTTTGAATAAAGCTTTACCTGCTAACATCGCCGTATTCGACATTATTAAAATGGAGGGCAAGCCCCATGCCAGGTTTGATGCCGTACAGCGTAAATATGATTATTTTATCCATACCTATAAAGATCCTTTTCTAACTGCCCAAAGCTCTTTCTATCTATTAAACGATTTAGATTTTGATAAAATGAAGGCTGTTGTAAAATTATTACCTCAATATAAAGACTTTAGGGCTTTTTGTACACATCCGGATAAATATGAACACACCATCTGCAACGTAATGGAAGCTGATTTGTTTGTAAACGCAAAGGGTGACAGATTAAGGTTTCATATTGCCAGCAACCGCTTTTTGGGTAAAATGATCCGTTTGATTATGGGAAAAATCCTGATGGTTGGCAAGGGACAGCTTAGTTTTGATGAGTTTGAAAGCGAGCTGATTACCCTTCAGCCTTCAAAAATATCATTACCTGCTCATCCAACAGGATTGTATCTTTCAAAAGTTACTTATCCCTATTTAAACCTCGAACCACGGACTGAATTTATCTATAATACTCAAGGCATAGACTGGATTTCGATTTAAGTGTAGCGTTTTTACTTTCAACTCCGTTTAAGGGGTTGATGAAAGTCCAAATCTGCATTTTCCTTTTTATCCTCATCCTATCTTTGGGTTGTAAAAAATCTACAATCGCAAATGTTTTATTGGATGGTAATTATACTGGGATACTGGTAATTACCAATAGTTTTATATCTGTGCCCGAAACCCGCCCCATTTCAATGGTTTTACAGGGTGGAAAATTCAATATTGCAAATGCAGGCGCCACTTCAAAACCATTGGGAGGGAAAGGAACCTATACTTTTAAAAATGGCATTGGTTATTTTGAAGATGAAAATGTGTGGACAGCAGATTTTGATTGGAATACGATTTTAAACGGAGAATATAATATTAGAAGCAACGGAAAAGATTTAACCCTTAGAAAAAGATTTAGTACGAAAACAGATCTCGCGCCGGCTACAACAGATTATGAATATATCTTAAAAAGGAGCAATTAGTTTTGTTGTGATTGATCTTCTTTAGGTAATTAATTATCAAGTATACACTAATATCTAGAAAAGATATATACAAAAACTGCAAAGTTGGCGTAAACAAGAACTTAGTTTAGGTTGCTTGGGCATCGGAAATTGATCTGTCCGGTGTCCCAAGTTTTTTATTTAAACCGGATTGCCTTTAGCGGGGAAACCTTACTCACCAATAGCGAAGGAATGATCAAAACCGTTAAACATACCACTACTGTAACGAGATTCAGCAATAGCACATCAATAAAATGAAACTCTATTGGGGCATAAGCTAAAAAGTATGAGGCCTGATTAAGTTTAAAAATGTGCGTAGACTGCTGTAAAAATCCAAGCCCTAAGCCCAGCATATTCCCCAGCAACAAACCTATCCCGATTAAATAAGCCGCATTGTAGAGGAAAATTTTCATAATGCTCCAGTTGCTGGCCCCGAACGACTTTAACATCCCGATCATATTAGTTTTTTCCAAAATCATAATCAACAACGCTGTAATCATGTTGATCACACCAACAATGAGCATCAGGATTAATAACACTCTGGTATTGACATCAAGAAGACCCAACCAGGTAAAAATATTAGGAAAATTCTCTTCAATGGAATACGAGCGTAAATTACGCGGGAGACTCTCATAAATATGATCTGAAATGGGCTTAAGTCTGTTAAAATCCTTAATCCTGATCTCTATGCCACCAATTTCATTAGCTTTCCAGTTATTCAGGCGTTTAATGATATTAAGATTTCCAAGCACGAAACCTTTATCAATGTCTTCTACCCCAATATCATAAATACCTACAATTTTAAATTTACGTGGACGTAACTGGTTTTGAACAAAGTACATGATAAAATCGTCACCCGTTTTAAGTTTTAACCGGTTGGCCGTGTATTTTGAAATCAGTAGCTCTTGCATGGCTGCTGTACTATCGGAAAAATCGATAATGGTACCGCTGATAATATGCTGTTTAATGTAATCCCATTTATAGCTTTTATCAATTCCCTTAAAATTAATGCCTTCAATTTCATTATTGGCCGATAGAATACCAGGTTTTGTAGCAAAAGGATAATAATATTCGACATAACGATTGTTTTTGAGCATCTTTTCCGTTTCCCCATCAAGTATAAAAGGGGAATGCTCAAATGAATTATTAAGATCGTAACGGGTAATTTGTATATCGCCTAAATATCCCCTTACTTTATCCTGAATTTCAGTTTTAAAGCCTTTTATAATGGCTATGGAAAGAATCATTACAGCCAAGCTCAACATCACGCCCGCAATTGCGATACGTACAATGAGTTTTGAAAAAGTACGCTCAGATTTAATGGCTATGCGCCCCGCTATGAAATATTCGAAATTCAATTTAATCAGCTTGTAAGTAACAAAAATGCTCAATTCCTTTTAAAAAATGGCATTTTCGAAAATAAATAACCAACTTTAATGTCAATCATCATTTATAGTAAGAAATACCAGTAGCATAAATAAAATATACTGTAAATTGTTTTGATATCATACCAGAAGATTAGCATACACTAAAATGAAAAAATACATCAGCTTCACTTTAACAGGTTTAATTGCTTTATCGGCCTGCGGGCAACCAAAGCCAAAAGAACAGGAAGTTTTGGGAAAAAATAGCTCCGAAAACAAAAAACTGATGATTAAGACGGTAAAGCTACCCATAGCGATTAAAACCGGCGCAGAGCAGACAGAAAAATATCTACCGCTGTTAAAAGGCAAACGTGTGGGCATGGTAGTTAATCCCACATCAATTATTGGTACACAAACATCGGTTGATAGTCTGTTAAAAAGAGGGGTAAAAATCGAAAAGATATTTGGACCTGAGCATGGTTTTAGAGGCAATGCCAGCGCTGGCGTTACCGTTAACGATGATGTTGACACTAAAACAGGCATAAAAGCCATCTCTCTTTATGGTAAACACAGTACGCCTACAGCTGAAGATTTAGCTGATATTGATATCATGGTTTTCGATATTCAGGATGTAGGTGTCCGTTTTTACACCTATATCAATACTTTGCAGCATGTGATGGAAGCCTGTGCCGCGAACAATAAAATCTTGTTGATCTTAGACCGGCCTAATCCAAATGGTTATTTAATCGATGGGCCGATTTTAGACCCTAAATTTAAATCGGGCATTGGTATACAGCCCATACCTATTGCACATGGTTTAACTATTGGCGAGTATGCACAAATGTTAAATGGCGAGGGTTGGTTGAAAGATAAGGCGAAATGTAAAATTACCATTATCAAAAATGCAAATTATGATCATAATATGGAGTATAGTTTACCGGTTAAGCCCTCTCCAAACTTAAACACGCAGCAATCTATTTTACTTTATCCATCAACTTGTTTATTTGAGGGTACTTATTTAAACCATGGCCGTGGAACCATGTTTCCTTTTACGATTGTTGGAGCCCCTTATCTTAAAGGTAAATTCGAGTTTAGTTTTACGCCAAAAAGCATAAAAGGGATGGCTGAGACACCATTATTTCAAGATCAGGTTTGTTATGGTTTAGATTTAAGAACCTACGATACAGCTGAATTACGCAAAAGCAAACAGATTAATTTATCGTGGTTGATTTCATTGTATCAGGCATCACCTAAAAAAGAAGACTTTTTTAACACTAAACTGAGCAAAGAGATGGGCGTTATTGAAAGATTAGTTGGTGTTGCAGATTTCAGGCAGCAGGTAATTGATGGAAAAAGTGAAGCAGAAATCAGAGCAAGCTGGGAGCCCGGTTTAAGTGCATATAAAACCATGCGTAAGAAATACTTGCTTTATAATTAACGATTGAATGAGAGAATGACTGAATGAGAGAATGGATAAACTTTAAAAGATTTTTAAACTTAACCTATGCTGATTTGTTATGATTTATAGGGATGAAGATTTTCTTTATTCAATTAATTAAAATTTAATCAGTTAATCATGAGCGGTCCAAAAGTTAAAAGTGATAAACCTGGAAGCAATTACGAGAAAGAGGTGCCAAAAGGCAGGGAACCTGTTGACCATAAAACAGTAAGACAAGAAAATGACAGTACACCCAATAAACCTGTTCGCACAAATAATCCGGCCAAACAGCGTGAAAACGAGGAGCAACCTGTACATCCGATTAAAAGGCACCGAAAGCCTAATCAATCGTTCAGACTGCACCAAGTTGTAGGATCTGAACGATTATATTATTTTTAAAGCAAAGAAAAAAGTAGCACCTTCTCCAACTGCACTATTTACCCAAATCCTTCCTCCTTCATTTTTTATAATTTCGGCCGAGATGTAAAGGCCTAAACCTAAACCCGGATAGGTATGCTGCAAACTGCCATCTACACGA
>NZ_JAQIIV010000011.1:0-159733 GCF_036946585.1 Pedobacter terrae
ACCTTTATTTTCGGCAACTTCTTCTAGTAAATTAAACTGGGCAGAAAGATATTCACCAAAAAATAGTCTGGGCAGTACCTTGTACTCATTAAATTTATCCGAATCAATATCGAACTTTTTTAAAATCTCTTGCGGTGCAATTTTAACCCAATCTTCAATGGAGTTGAATATAATTGGAATTTCGTTGTCAGATACGTTGGTAATGTGTTCTACATTTGCCCCTTCAGCACTATATGGCATGCCTGCACCTAAGTAATCTTTACGTTCAAATATTTCTATTTCGAAGTTCGGATCTTTAGATTCGATTAATCTTTTATACATGAACAAACCACTCGGGCCGCCACCGATGATGGCAATTTTCTTTTTTGCTGTTTTCGTATCCATTTGTAACAGATACAATCTTTAAAAAGGAAAATTGTTTTGGAATGTTATGAATAGTTAGAAAGTCAGGAGTCAGAGGTACAAAGATGAAGAAAAGATTAGGGTATTGACTGAATTGGATTGCTACAGATTTGAAAAATAGTGACCTCGTTTTCGGGGAAATATCCATAACATAGTCCAAAGATTTCTTCTTTTCGCTGCCTTTCAGCCATATGGCGACGATTCTACTGGAACTTATCTTCAATCCTTTTACTCTTTGCCTTTCTCGGCGTCCTTCGTGGTTGAAAACCAATAAAATCTAAAAATTTAAGAACCTATTTGGCTTAATGCTGTTAAAAGAGATGAGTTTTTATAAGGTTTTATAAGGATTGAATTTTGAATGATAAAACGCCGGAAGGTGTCAATAATCTGATATACTGATGAATGATTTAAAATTATATATGATTTTACTGGGCTCAAAAGCCCCAAAACGAAATGTAGAACAGCACGACTATTTTTTTGGCATCGCCCATTCGCTAAAAGATCTTGTTCCCGAGATTAAAGCATTTTGGCCAGGAACGGGCACCAGCCTGCATATTGATGGTTGGCGGGAAGTAAACAAGGTTGATGATTATGAAATCAAAATTGGGTTACGTAATGAGCATACTTTACCTTCGCTACATAAATTGTTTTTTATTAATCTTGGCGGCTATTTAACCAATCAGTTATACGAACAGCACCATATCGTATTATCAGTACATGATGAGAGGGCCAAAGCCATACAGGATGCAAAGAAAACGGTATTCTTTAAAACCAATACGATAAAAGGTGCAAATTCGCATATCGATGAAAAATATGGCATTGATGTAGACGATATCTATAAAATTGAAGATATTTTAAGTGATGAATCGAAACAAAAATACCATATCGAGATTAAGCCATCTTCAGGGCATTTACCCGAAGATGAAATTCATTTAGGCTATTTTAAGCTGGATAAGTTGTAACTATTTCCGCGCAAGGGCTTTTAACCATCTTACGAGATCTACAGCAGCTTTATCATTGTCAAAGTTCATTTCTTTTGGCAAGCGACCATTAACATATTCATCGTATAACCAGGGATCTGCAATAGCTACCACATTACCTTTACCGTGTTTAGCATGGGCGATAACCGTTGCACCGGCTTTATTTTTTAATACGGCTTTAGCAGCGCCTTTGGTTTCAATAGCGCAAATATCTTTCATAAATATTTTTTGTGCCGTTTTAAACACAGGATTATTTTTGGTAGAAATAGCTCCATCTTCAAAATGGTTGTCGTCAACAACATGATTTTGCATGTCATTGGTGAAATGCATACCAAACACATTTGCCAGTTTGTTAAAGTGTGGCACTTCTACGTTAGCGCTATCGTTGGCAAACATCACCAATACGCCCCCCTGTTTTACCCATGCAGCGATTTCGGTAACATCGTCTGCCTGTATGTAATTTGGCTTTGGATTTTCCTTAGGCCGATCAGGATCTACAATTAAATATACATCGGTTTCTTTCAACCTGGCGGCGGTTGGCGCGGTTTCAAGTGAATCCAGTTTAAATCCTTCTTTTCTAAATACACTCCCTAAAATAGAAAAACCACTCATTGCCCGCTCACCCCACAGATAATGAAAACGCACCTCTTTACCATTTTTATCTTTGTGCGTTTCACGATTGAAAAAGTAATCTAGTGTAACCGTTTGTGCACTTGCCACAATAGAAGAACAGAACAACACGGAGAATGTGCAAGCCTTAAAAAGCATTTTCATAAACATATCGGGTTAATAGTAATACCCAAAAATATAAAATTTAGCGATAAGGAAACGGTAATAATAAGCTTGTAAAGATATCTTTAATGATTAAACCTAGCCTCTCTTAAATTAAGCTGATTTGCAAAACAGAAAAGATACCTACCACGGCCAATTCATATGACATGTTACAGCCAATGCAGGTCATCTTGCTCTGTATCATTTTTCCTCTTGTTAACTTTAAGCCGCTTTTTCAAAAAAGCCACTAAAAAGAATGTAATGATCAGAAAAGTAGCGCCTATCTGCGCTATATTTTCCAAGTCGAGATCGAACATATTGTTTACTTTATAAGTTTAACCATTTAATTTATCTTTAGTTGTTCGCCCTTTGCCACAATAGCTTCTGATCCACTTGCCATAAATCCTTTGGGGATCTTGGGTGCTATCCAGGTAGATTTGGGCGGCAAAAATTCGCCTTTTTCTGCAGTTTTTATAAATGCATCGGTTGTCATCGGAAAAAGTGAAAATCCAATTGAGGTTTCATCGCGATCCAGTTCATCAAGAAATTGGATCCACTTACAATCCGGAAAACAGATCAGCCTTTCGTCTTCCTTGGGTTGATGGATCCCCAGCATCGCTGAAAGAATGTAATCTTGTAGAATCACTGTATCAGGAACCGTTGATAATGCAACAGAAGCATTATTTAAATCCAATTGATACCATTCGCCTTTAAAACAAAGGCCTATCCTATTTTTCCGATCAGGTTTGTAAGGTATGTTATTCGGAATTTTGGAGATATAATAATGTGCTTTCAGTTTCTCCATCAACAAGGAGTAAGAAATACTTATACCCGAAACCATTCTATGAAAGGCTCCGATGGAAATCACATCGGCCGATACCAATAGCGAGCTGATCTGCTGGGGCTTGCTTTTTTGTACTGAATACGCGGCCTCCAAACGGTGATGGCCATCGGCCAGGTAAACGGCATTAACTTTCTGAAATTCTTCAACAAATCTTTCAATCAGATCTTCTTCCAATACCTGGTAAATAAAATGGTCCATTTGCGACCATTCATTTTCCAAAGGCTTTCGTGTACGCACCGCAAACTCAATAAGTGCATCTAAGGTCTCATCTCTTTTATGGACCAACAGGATTGGCGATTTTTGAATGGTCTTACTTTTACGCTCTATTTTAAGCGATTCTACTTTCGATGATACCGTTTCTTCATGTTTTTTAATTGCACTTTCTGCTGTTTGAGCGAGATCAATCGCCGCCCAAATTCCCCTCATCACACCAGTTTCGCCACGGAACTCATAAATGTAAATCGCATGTTGGTCATCTAAAGCACATCCGAACAGGTTGAGCAGGTCTTCAAATGAGAGCTGCTCATTTTGATGTCCCTTACCGTTCACCTGATCAGAAATCATCAGCTCAAATATGTCTTTGCCTGGCTGTAAAGCCTTTAATGGTGCAATTTTTATCATCGTTAATAAATTATTCTAGTTCAAGCACTGTTTTTTCGCTGTACATTTTTTCAAAGCTGCTCATGGCATTAACCAATACTTCAACACTTGATATTGGAAGTGCATTGTAAAGTGAGGCCCTAAATCCGCCAACAGTCCTGTAACCTTTTATCCCCACAATCCCCTGCTCTGCAGCAAATTTTAAGAAACCTACCTCTACCTCTTTATTAATGGCCAAAAAAGTAATGTTCATCCGCGAGCGATGTCCAACATCGGCAGTGCCATAAAAAAGTGGATTTCGGTCTATTTCCGCATATAACAATTTTGCCTTTGCAATATTTTTTTGCGCTATTCCACTTACACCGCCTTGGTCTTTAAGCCACAGTAAATTAAGCATGGCTACATATATCGAAAAAACGGGGGGTGTATTGTACATGCTCATGTTATCTCGGAAAATCCGGTAATCCATCATGGAAGGGATTTCTTTTTTTGCCAGGTTGATAAATTCATTTTTAGCAATAACCAGCGTCATCCCTGCGGGTCCCATATTTTTTTGGGCACCTGCGTAAATGAGATCAAAATCGGTGATGTTAATTTCCCTGGAAAAAATATCAGATGACATATCGCAGATCAACGGTACGCTTTCTTTTGGGAAATCAAACATTTCAGTTCCCTCAATCGTATTATTTGAAGTGCAGTGCAGATATGCAGATTGCTTATCATGATTAAAACTACCCGGGATATAGGCGTAATCTTTATCCTTAGAGGAAGCTATAACATCGACCTTACCAAACAACTTCGCTTCTTTAATGGCTTTTTGTGCAAAATACCCCGTATCAAGATAAGCTGCTTTTTTTTCTGCTCCCAAAAAATTCATCGGAACCATGGCAAATTGTGTACTGGCCCCGCCCTGTAGAAACATCACGGAATAGTGATCGGGAACAGACAATAAATCGCGAACCAAAAGCTGGGTTTTAAGTACCACATCTTCAAATTCAGGCGATCGATGTGAAACTTCCAGGATAGATAAACCCATCCCCCTCCAATTGATAACGGCTTGGGCAGCCTGTTCCATTACAGATGGCGGCAGTATACATGGGCCGGCTCCAAAGTTGTGTTTTTTAAGCATGAGAAAAATAATTCGGTTAGATTAATTACCTTGTAAAGATCAGTAGTTAAGGATATTATAAAGTAAGAACCTATTTTTTTGGTAAAAATTATTTTTTATCAAACCCTCAACATGTTAAAATTTGGTTTCGCCTATTAAGTATGTCAGATAACAGAATATAATTTTTACTGATACCCCCGAAAACCTTACCATTATTGTAAATTATACACTAAGTATTTTTTATATAATCGCGATAAATAAATCTTAATTGAGTTAATTTAACTATTTTTAAGCTTTAAAAAAACCAACATAATATAATAAATTACACTAAGCATTACATGCAACCTCCAAAAGTTGACCAGACTGATATCGACATCCTCAACCTTTTACAACGTGATGGATTATTAACCTATAAAGAAGTATCGGGAAAGCTTAGAAAAAGTATGACCCATATTGTAGAACGCATTAAAAAACTGCGCACAAATGGATATATCAAATCAACAGTTGCCCTTGTTGATATTGATAAACTGAGATCACATTTTATTGCATTTCCACATATTCAACTTACCACGCATTCAGAAGATATTGTAAAAGCATTTAAGATAGAAATGGAAAAATATCCAGAGGTAATGGAATGTTATCACCTCACCGGGCATTTTGATTTTATGCTTAAAGTAGCCATGCCTGATATGGCTTCTTATAACCATTTCCTGAGAGAAAATATTGGTTCTTTGGCTTATGTGGGGAACATACAGAGTTTTTTAGTACTGAATCAATCGAAATCCGAAACCGCGTATGCCCTGTAAGTTTATTGGTCATTTGTTTAGTAGTCACTGGTTTGGTAGAATTCGTTTATTGTTCATTGGTTAAGCTTAGCGTTAAATATTAATCAGCACATCCATTCACCTTTCTCTGAGGGATGTACGCAGGACGGTTTTTTTTTGAAAACTTGCAGCAGATATGCCTTGTCAGATGGCAACATCTGACAGCACTGATATCAGTCCGTTTCCTCATCACAACAGTCTAGAAGTTATACGTAGAGTATTAAAAATGCCGACTATCTTTTATTTCGGTTCCTTTTTGTTATCAATAGCAGTACTAAATGTTTTATTAAACTCGCCTTTTATCCACTGAACCCTCCCTGCTGCTTGTATGCCTGGCGCAATAATGTAATTTCCGGTCTCACTATCAAGGATCACGACAATATTACTGGCGTTAACTTCGGTACGATACCTTCCACCTACTTGATCCTGACTATTTTTAAAACTGATGGCAGTAAACATTAATCCAGCGCCTAAAAATCCCAATAAAAGGGATTTTGAATCCAATGTGATTTTCATATTCTTAAGATTTATTTGTGTGTGAGATCAAATTAATAATTTTAATTCACGCATGCTAATTTTATCAGAAATATTGCACCATTTTTTGCTAAATTTTGAACATCACATAAATTAAAGCTGCAGCGGCCAAAATAACAATCAACAGCTTTATCAGATTTCTTTTGATAAGATTTTGGCTATCCCCTGCATGATCAGAAATGATATTTTTGATATCAGTATCTCTGCTCTGCTGCATCATATTGCCGTTAATCTTAAACTGCATTAACTTTTCAACGTAGTCTTTACTTTCTGCCAACCCCAAACCTGTGGCATCCTTATAACGTTTAATGGCATTTAACTTGTTGCCTTGACCTAAAATAGCCAGCAGCTCTTCATCCAGATTGGCCAGATTATTTATGGGTTCCTGTACATCCCCCTCTAATGCATCTACATAATCTTTTGCTTCTTTTAAACCACAGCCACTGTGATCTTTAATGATCTTAACAGCTGCTATTTTTTGGTTCCTGAAGAGAAATAACAAGGCTTGTTGTTTTGCTTCGGGGCTAACATCAATCATAACTGTAAGTTAACAAAATATGAATTAAATCTTCTAAGATGTAATTGAGGCTTCAATTATAAGTCAAAATCCCTTGCTGTCATGCTGAACGCGGTGAAGAACCCGAAGGCCGCGAAGCAAATCTTTATAAGCTGGTAACTTATACAATTAAAGATCCTTCGTTGCACTACCATTGACGTTATCACTTATTTTTTTGATTGTTAGTTACTTATACAATACGCTTTTCTATCCAACACGGCCTTAGCACTGTATCTCCGTTATACTTAAAACCGGCCTAATAAATTTTTCCGACTGCACTGACCAAGCCCTACTACTGGCTTTAAAAGAAAACGGCACAGCCCTCATGAATGCAGCTGAAAATTATAACTACAAATGAATAAATTTTCAGCCGGCATTTTATTAATGTTTGTCTATTATTTTTATTTGCATTAATGAGCTCGGCAGTGCCTCTGTTCTGTTACTTTTTGATGCCCAAAAGTGAGAGCCATTCGGCGGCGGCGGACCTGTACCGATTTTCATCGGTAGCCGAGGCAAGACTGCGCCGTAGGACTAAAAGAAAACCATTGTACGTCAATCATATTGATTTTTATACAATAAATTACCCCTCAGACTGACAGCAAAAGATGCCGTTGAAATCAGATCCTCCTTAACTGATAGTGTTGAAAATGCAAAGTTACGGTCGTATGGGAATCCTTATTTCTTAACCGGAGTCAGCAAACCTGGATACAAAACTCCATCGGTGTTAAGCTTGAGGTTTAAGAGTTTTGCAATTAAAGGTGCAATATCTTCCTGTCCCATTAACGGTATTACAGTACCCTGTTTGATACCTTTGCCAAATACAACAAAACCTGTTTGAATTTCTTTAAAATCAGTTGGCAGGTATCCATGTGTACCTCCACTTGCCGGCATAAACATTTCACCAGATGCCGCAGCACCAAAACTAAAACCCTGGTTTGCAGCCAAAACCATACTTGCATTTGGATCTCCCTGTGCTTGGGCCAGCGCCTCTTTATCCAATACATGGAAGGCTTTTTTAATCCCATCGGGGAGCTCATTTAATGCTTTTTTAATTTTTTCCAAAGAGGCTTTATCTTTCGGATCCCTTAAATGTAGAAAAGAAGAGCCACCACTCTGCTGAAAATAAGCTTTCCAGGCTTCGCGGTTGGTAGCGCTGTACAAGCCCAGTTTAGCCAACATTACATTTGGGTTAACCTGTGTATGAATGTCGACAAAACCATGATCGCCTGTAATGATAAAAGTGGTATTTTTACTAATGCCCGCAACTTCTGCTGCATCCATAATGGTTTTAACAGCTACATCTGCACCCACAATAGCCGATCGAACCTTATCTCCGTCTCTTCCCTGTTCATGCTCAAAATGATCAAGTAACGCGATATGTAACGCTAAAAAGGACGGCTTATACTTTTTAAGGATATAAGCTGCCATTCTCGATTTATTCTGGTCGCTGGTAAAATAATCTATCGAAGCTCCAAATTCACCAAATTTACCAATGGCATGATCTTGAACCTCCTGAAAAAGTTCTTTAGGATTCGATTCCAGCAGCATCGCTTTAATTTCATCTTTCTTTTCGCCTTTACCCTGCGGCAGGATTACATATTCTGGCAGGTTATAATTAATTGGCGCTCCTACAGTGACTGGCCAGCTTACGCCTGCCGTAATTAAACCAGCATCTTTGGCCGCTGTCCAGATGGTAGGTACCTTAATATCTTTATAGTACCAGAACCATTTACCCGAAACGCCTAAAGGCTCAACCGGTGTGTTATAATAAATACCATGTTTAGCAGGTAACACACCACTTACAATAGTGGTATGTGAAGGATAGGTTACGGTAGGAAAACTTCCGCGTACACCTCCTGCGTAAGCACCCTTGTTCATCCCTTGGCGAACGTTAACCATGCCCCATTGCGGATCCAAATAAAATTCTGGGCGTAACCCGTCTATACTGATCAATACGACATGATTCTCCTGGGCCGATAAATACCCTACCGAAAGCCAAAGCAAGGCAAACAGTGAAACGATCTTCTTCATAAATAATTTTTACGCGAAGGTATTTGGATTAGATGCCAGTAAGGTTGCGTAAATATTAAAAAAATATTAAGGGAAAGTAACTTTAAAGATAGGATTAAGCAGTATTAATTTAAGAGCGGCAATAAGAAAAGACTATGTTTTTAACGAAGTTTAACAACTACCAGATTTAGACCAAAAATCAAGTTCAGATTAAAAATACTTTTCAATAGATGTTGAAAAAGAATAACAAAGGAAAAATAAGATGATTTTCTTTATTAGCTAATGTTTTGAAATGATGGCGTAAACAATTCCAAGTATAAGGTTAAGCAGATTGTATGATACAGGAACGAGGATGCTTCTTGAAATCAAAGCTATTTTACTATAGCCAAAGGCCGAAAAAAATTGATAATAAAACCAAACACTATAAATAATACCTAAAAAACTCAGCAAACCGAAATATAAAAATAAGAGTATCTGGGTGTTGTGATAGAATATGGTCAGGACTGAAACCAGGAGACCAATAATCATTTCTACAATCACGCGGTATGAGTTTAAAACCAGGTGTTCTGAAAAGTTAAGCTTCGCTTTCCTAAACCAGATTAAACTAAAGCACGAATAAATAGGAATAGTAATAATCAGAATCAATTTGGGATAATGAGAGATAAATTTCTCCACGTCGTTCATCATTGCTTTGCTCCCCTTAGGCATCAGATCAGACATATTGCCATGTGCATATGGCGCTATGAGACCTGATACCGTCAGAATGAGCAGGATGAGCGTAATAAAACTAAAGTAAGGTACCCTTTTGCCCTGAATATATTCGCGGACACTGTGACCCGGCCGGGTGAACAGACTTTTTAGGGTAAATAAAATACCTTTATCTACATGCCAAACCCCATGAATAAAATCATGTTCAACAAAGTGTTTAATGGAATAACGATGTGTAGTAGACTTTTGCCCACAGTGTGCACAGTAATTCTGCGTCACCGGAGCACCACAATTCAGGCAATCTGTTGACATGACTAGCTATGATTTGGCATTTCTGTTTTTGAGTTCAGCATTAATCTGCGACAAACTGATGAAGGCTGGTAAAAGTGTTAACGAACTACAAAATGGAACTATAATCAGTACTTTGGGCATGTTAGATGAAAAGGCCAGATAAATTATAATTGCAGCCGCAATGAGCAATACCAGGGCAAGTCCGATGAGTGCGCCCTGCAAACCTTTTTTCTTTTTGTACAATTCTTCTACGGGTATTAGCGAAATGGAAGTTTCCTTTTTCATATCGTTTGCTCAGATTAATGCAGTTTGGTTCTTGCGAGGAGTTTCGTCATTTTTTTATCAATCTCTTCGACTAGACAAATATATAACATATCACCAATTGGTGATAAAAAAAATTTAAAATGATTTTGTAATTTTCCAGACGATTATTTTTTATGACATGGAAGAGGAAACAGCAGCGAAATCGTTAAAAAACAAGGAAAAAAGCAAACAAAAATTTTTGCATGCTGTAGAAAAAATACTCCATACCAAAGGTTTCTCGGGTCTTAAAGTTAACGATATTGCACGTACTGCGGGTTTGGACAAAAAGTTAATCTATAATTATTTTGGTGGCAAGGATGGTCTGATTGATGAATATATCCGATCGCAGGATTTTTGGAGCAATGTAAAAAGTGAATCGGGTGGGTCTTTGGTAAACGATGGAGGAAAAAAGTTCTCTAAAGCTATGCTGCTCTCTCAATTTGACTATATCTTCAAGAATAAGAATATACAGAAAATTTTGCTTTGGGGACTGGTAGAGAACCGTAAATCGTTAAAAAAACTCGCAAGTGATCGTGAAGAAAATGGAGCACGCTTATTCGAAAGCATTACCGACCCTTATTTCGAAGAAAATGCAAAAAGATACAGGGCCATTATTGCATTGCTGATCTCTGGAATTTATTACCTGGATATTTACGCCAATACCAACGACTGCACCTTCTGTGGATTAGATCTTAAGAGTGTGGCTGGGCGATCGGAAATTGAAAATGCTATTTCGTTTCTGATCGATAAAACCTATGAATAAGAAAATGGAAAAAAGTTTACATACTTTCTTCCATTTTCATCTTTCAGGCACAGCTTATTAGCGCTCGCACAATAGGCTACAATACCCTTACTATCTATTTATTAAATTATTTATTTGTTTAACAGCCACCTTTGCGAGGTAAGCGTTTAAAAATTACTTTGCCATCCAGTTCAACATATTCAGCTGATACTATTGGATATGAATACTTAGGTGCATATGATAGGTTACGGCTTCTGACCCTAATTTTATCGTTAACCTTCAAGCTATACAATTGTTCGAGCTGAGATTTTTCTGCCTCAAAATTTACAATGTAATCGGCATCATTGATCCTGGCCATTACACCAAAACCTAATCTTGATCCAGGCGGAAGCGATAATGTCGTTATCACGGCTTCCATGTTGGTAAAATCATTGATATCTTTCCCTATTTTAGCAGCACTGGCATGTACGTTTTTTCCTGTGGATGATGTTTCCCATTTTTTGAACTTTATACCATCAGGGCTAGCCTCCCATTTTTTCTTTTCGGCATCTCGTTGTGAAGCAGAAAGCGGTTTTGGACTTGGGCTGTGAGTAGTTTTAATTTCTTGATTAGCAAATACTAATCCACTTACCACAACTAGTAGTAAGATCAACACGTACATCATTTTATTCATCTTTTTTGTAGGTTTGATTAACATTGATCTATCAGTTGATAAATCAGATTCGTTTAGGGAATTTTGTTTATTTTTCATATCTTTTTAATATTGGTGCAACAAAATTACCTGGAGATCTTTTCGTCTGAAGAAGCAGTATTGTAAATAAAAATGTAAACTTTGTAAATAAAACGTTGACAATATGTTTGATCGCTTAAATCGCTTTTCTGAGAAAGTTAAATACCTTTTTGGATTCATGCTGATTTTGTTTATCGCTGTTATTTGTGCAGCTTTCAACATGATTGGTGAGGAGAACTTTGACTTGGCCAGAAGGGAAATTTTACTCCGCCGGATCGGGCATGAGCTGCTTTTACAATCGGGCGACAGTACATCCAGGGTGCTTCCCGTAAAAAAGGTTGCTGAAAATGAGTATCAAATCGGATTTGAGCACGAGTTTACTTTTAATCCCATCTTCCTGGTGAATGCAACTAAACGCTTATTGGCCCAAGATCCCATGGCAAACGATTATGTGGTTAAAGTATTGAACTTAAAGGATTCCAGTGTTACCTACGGATACGCAATATCTCAGCATAAAAAGGATGAAATTATAGCTTGCGTAGGCAGAAAACAGCCAAAAGCACATTACATGATCAACATTCAAATAAAACCGACAGGGATAATCACCAAAAAGAATGGATATCTTCTGGGCAGCCTGCCATTTTTAGCATTTGTTGGTTTTATTTTTCTTAGATCGGTTAAACCGCGAAGAGCTTTACCCAATGATGATCTACATGTAGACCTGATTACCTTAGGGTCAGTTGTATTTGACACGAAAAACCGCAAACTCAATATCAATGAAAAGACAATAGAATTAACTGGTACAGAAACCAGGGTACTGCTCGTTTTCGCAAAATCTCCCAATGAAACCATAGAGAGAAGCCGGCTGCAAAAAGAGATATGGGAAGATGAAGGCGTTATTGTGGGGCGTAGCCTGGATATGTTTATATCAAAACTTAGAAAAAAACTAGAACCTGATCCCAATATCAATATTGTTGTGATTCGCGCTAAGGGGTATAGGCTTGAAATTAAGGGTTAAAATAAATTTGCAACTTAAATATCCTTAAAGTCAGGGTGATGATCAATTAATCGAAAAGCTGCTTTAACATTTAGATACCGCTACCTAAATTTAAAAGTGTGCACTTAAAACAAAAACAGGACTAAATATGATATGCAAATTTAATCCTGCTCTTTGCTTACTTTAGTTCGTTTCGAATTATATAAAAAATGTTTTTATTCGTCAAAACTGATCAATGCTTTGATCAGCGATTCATTTGCCTGAAGCAAGTGATTAAACTTTTCTTTTACCTCCGAAAATGGCACATTATGGGTGATAAAATCCATTGGTTCAATCAGTCCTTTTCTAATGCAATCAATCACATGGGCAAAATCGTTTGGAAGGGCATTTCTACTGCTCATTAATACAGCTTCACGCTTATGAAACTCAGGATGTATCACCTCAATCGTACCTTTTTGAAGGCCTATCATGATAAATTTACCGGTATGTGCCAAAAATTTGAAGGCATTATTAATCGCGTTTAAGTTTCCGGTACAATCAATGACCACCTTTGCCATTTCTCCATTGGTAATTTTTGATAGCTTTGCTAAAGCATCCGTTTTTAATGGATTTATGGTGTGCGTAATGCCGAAACGCTCGCTACAAAAAGATAGCCTGTTATCATTTACGTCAATAACGGTTACTTCAGCTCCACTTATTTTGGCAAAAGCAATAGTACCCAAGCCAATGGGGCCAGCACCAAGAATCACCACATTGTCGCCTTTATTCAATTGTCCCAGACTAACCCCATGTGCACCAATGGCCAATGGCTCTATCAGTGCGAGTTCATCTACAGTTAATCCTTTTCCACTAACAATTGCAGTTTCAGGAACTGTGATATACTCTTGCATGGCTCCATCTATATGAACGCCGAAAACTTTAATGTTTACGCAACAATTGGTTCTGCCGCTTCGGCATGCGATACAGGTTCCACAATAAAAATATGGACTAATGGTAACCATGTCTCCGTATTTAACGTTTGCCGCTTCCCTAGCCTCTACCACTTCAGCAGCAATTTCATGACCGAGGATTCTGGGATATTCGAAAAATGGCTGCGTGCCTTCAAATGCATGGTAATCGGTACCGCAAATTCCTAATCTTCTCATCTTGAGCAATACCATTCCATCTTTAACAGCTGGCATTTCCTTATTGATATAACTAAATTCTCCTGGTGTATTACAAACTAATGCTTTCATCGTTATTTTAAAAATTCAATCAATCCCTGTGTTTGCATTTCCTGCCAAAACCCAGCAGGAATTTCTTTTTGGGCCAGCGCGGCGTTAATAGCCACCTTTTCGGGCCGTGTGTGGTATTCAAGGCAATACTTTTTACGCCGGGAAAACCTGCAGAAAAACTGAAACAGGCCTCGGCAGGAAGTAATTCAAACGTTTTACAAACCTGATAAAATTTATCTCTCCAATCCAAAAGCGCTTTTCCAGCCGAACTATCTCCATCAACCGGCTGGTAATTATAAAAATCCCCACCGGTTAAAAAGCCACCGTTAAATATGGCCGAGTTAATTACTTTGATATTTTTTTGGTTAAGTTCTTTTATAAATGCAATCAGATCAGCAGGATGAGATTTGATGGTCAAACTGTTGGCAATCATGACCCAATCTAGTTCAATATCTGCTGCAATGGCCTGGATAATTTTCCAGTCTTTTGCACCTACCCCAATGGAAGACACCAAACCAGCAGCTTTTAATTCTGCCAATGCCATGTAAGCATCCAGGATCTGCTGGTAACGTTCTTTATAATCTGCTTCACCATTACTGGCAAAAAGATATTCATCAGGATCATGTACGGATACCATTTGTGCCTGGTAATTACCCAACAGTTCATTACCTTGTTCAAAACACTTTAAGATCCCATCATAACTGATCATCTGCACTGCATCATGATCAATATCCTTCCAGATACCGACCTCAAATGTAGGTTCCGGAGCTAAAAGCGGTGTTCTGTACCAGCCCAGTTTATTGCTAATAACTACCTGTTGAGGATCTATCTGTAAATCTGCTAAACATTTGCCCAGTGATTCCAATGCGAGACCTGCTCCATATTTACCGGCAGAATCAAAAAAGGCGACCGGTTTTGATGATGCTATACAGGCTTTCACAACTTCCCGTTTTACACTATAATCTACTGCCTGATAGAGATTTCCCAAACTGCTGGTTCCGAAAATAACCGGAGGCAGATTTTGGACTAGCTCTTGCTGTTTATTATCGCTAAGCATTTAACTGAAATATGTTTTTCATGATTACCCACTTTTCTCCTGGTTTTGCAAACGGCAATGCCTGTTGATATTTCCACATCAACTTCTCCCACTCCTCCACCTTTGGATTGGAGGCATCCATAAAAGCCTTTTTTTCGAAACTGAAATCGTCTTCAGTTTCCATAATCATAAACAGCCGGTTGGAAACACGGTAAATTTGCATATCCAGTATGCCCGAGTCGATTATGCTACGTTTAATTTCCGGCCATCCATTTACATGGTACGCCTCATATTCTGCGATCAATTTTTCGTCATCAACGAGATCGAGAGCCAAACAGTATCTTTTCATTTTTATTTATAAAATTTCATTCGGTTGATTAATGACGTCTTTCCTTGTCGTTTTTTGTCCCATTAATCCAAATAGCATAATCACGACGAAACAAACCAGTGGCACATAATATCCATTTTGGATATTACCTGTTCCATCACTCAAATATCCAAAAAAACGTGGTAATATGGCACCACCCACAATTGACATGATAATTAAACTACTTCCGAGTTCGGTATCTTCTTTTAGATCTTTAATGCCCAATGAAAAAATGGTTGGGAACATCACCGACATAAAAAAGCAAATGCCAATAACGGCATATACCGTTGTGATACCAGAAGCCATGATGGCAACCAGGCAGAGCAGTGCGCTGATAAAAGCATAGGTAACCAATAAATATTGTGCCTTGAAAAAGCGCATCAGGAATGTGGTGAAAAAGCGTCCGATCAGAAATGCAAAACCGCATACACCCAGATAATAAGTCGCCTCTTTATCGGTAATACCTGCAGATTTAGTTGCATAAAGAATAAACAAGCTAAATACAGATACCTGCGCGCCGACATAAAAAAACTGTGCAGCTATTGCCCACGATAAATGTTTATGTTTAAAAACCTGCCAAAAGCTTTGTTTAGCACGGCCTTCATTGCTGGTTCTGATATCAGGTAATTTGATCAAATAAAATACAGCAGCCAATACCACCAATATGGTCCCCAACACAAAATAGGGTCCCTGTACTGAGGTTGCTTCTGATGCCAGTACCGATTTTTGAGTGGCCAGATCCATTTTAGCAAGCGCCCGATCCGATACGCCCTCCACCAAAATCAGTTTGCCGCCAATTATTGGTGCCAGTGAAGCTGCAAGCCCATTAAAAGACTGTGCAAGATTTAGCCTGAAAGTAGAAGTTTCAGGTTTTTCAACTAAGGTGATATATGGGTTCGCCGCTGTTTCCAGGATAGTGAGTCCACATGCAATAATAAAAAGCGCAGCTAGAAAGAAATTATAAGATTGTACCTGGGCGGCAGGCAAAAACAGATAACACCCTACCGAAAATATCAGAAGACCGATGATAATTCCACTTTTATAACCATATTTTTTCATGATGATACCTGCCGGCAACGCCATTACAAAATAGGCGATAAAAACAGCCGAATCTACAAGCGTAGCTTGTACGGTGGTGAGCGTAAATGACCGTTTTAAATGCGGAATCAATATCGGGTCGAGATTATGGGCAAATCCCCATAAAAAGAACAGGGAGGTAATTAATATTACCGCCAATGTGGAGCGCTTAGTTTCCATTAAAGAATATTAAGTACATATTATTTTTTAAATTCTATTTTAAATCCTGTAACCGCCCAGGCTGGGTAATTTCTTGGCTTTTTTATCACCAGTGAACCTTCGTTTTGTGCCCAGTCTAGCTTTTCTTTACTGCCCAAAAGCGTAACCGATCTGATTGGTTTTTCGAGATATTTAGAATTTTTCCCTAATAATTCCATTTTAATCTCTGTTTTAGGGGCGTTTAGGCAAAACGCAAAAAGATTGCCCCCCTTCGTAGTATAACGGATATCAGCAGCCTCATAATCACGGGTGTCGGTCAATCCACCAAAATCACCTTTTTTCTGGTTCGATTTCACAGTAGATGGTCCTTCTCCATATACTTTCCAAGGCCTGGTTGCATAAATTCCTTCTCCATAAGTTTTGGTCCATTCGCCCAACTCGGTTACAATCTTAACTACATCAGGTTCTAAATCACCCTCCGGAGTCTGCACCACATTAATCAGCAGGTTTCCATTTTTACTAACCACATCAATTAAAAGCTGCGCAATTTCATTTGTACTTTTATAACGTTGGCCTGTCCGGTAATACCAATCGCCAATTGAAGTATCTGTCTGCCATGGGAAAGGACTGATCGAATCCAATACACCTCGCTCCACATCCTGCGCCCATTTACCTCCAGAAGGTTCTTTAGGGGTATAAACGGCTTCCAGTTTACCTTTATTTTTAGCCAGATCCTGATTATAATAATGCGCTACCATTTTACGCCCATATTCTTCAAAAGGCACTTTGCTATCAGAATAAAGCAGATCAGGATGATAATTATCAATCAGTTCGGTTACATATATTAACCATTTTTTATGCCATGCCGGATTGTTGGTAAGCCATTCTTTTATATTGCTCGAGTCAGCTGGCAAATGATACAGATCTGCATACTGCGGGTCATGACCATCATAAGGAATTCCGGCAAGCGGCCCGGTTTTATCTGATCCATGACTGGGCTGAAACCAGTTGAAACTAGCAGCAAGGTGTTCAGAAACCCCAAAACGAAGGCCTTCTTTTTTTGCTGCATTTTGCCAAAGGCCAACTACATCCTTGTTAGGCCCCATTTTTACCGAGTTCCATCTGTGGATCTTCGAATTCCACAAAAAGAACATATCATGGTGCGAACCCATGCTTACAAAATATTTGGCTCCCGCTTTTTTATAAAGGGCCATCAATTGCTCAGGGTTCCATTTTTCAGCCTTCCAAAGTGGAATAATATCTTTATAACCAAATTTAGATGGCGGACCATAATGCGCTACATGATATTTATTCTGATCATTGCCTTGAAGATACATGCCACGGGCATACCAATCGCCCTGACGGGGTACTGCCTGCGGCCCCCAGTGTGACCAGATACCAAATTTAGCATCACGGAACCATTCCGGATATTGATACTGCTTTAAAGATTCATCTGTAGGTTTGAATTTACCCTGCTCAGGGTTAGTGTTTTGCTGAGCTTGCGCATTTAACAACATGGAAATTGCAATAATGCCTATGGATATTTTTTTTCTCATTTGTGTGATAACGATTTTATATTTGGTTACTATTTTCAAAAATAAACATGTTATCCGATCTATTTTTAAATAAATTAGACTATTTATTGTAAAAATCCGACATTTAAAAAATGATTAAACGAGTACTGCAAAATACCTTTTCACTACTCAATGTAGATTATGTGAAATTATCCGAAAAATGGAATTACCTAAATGTAATCAGTCCTTATTTCCGGATATATTATATAGATGAAGGGAGCGGTGAACTATCCGACCAATCAGGTTCTTTAAAACTTGAGCCCGGATACCTTTATGTTATACCCAGTTTTACACTCTGTAATTTACATTGCGATGGATATTTAAGCCAGTATTTTGTACAGTTTTTTGAAGATTCTGTAGATGGAAGTTCTCTTTTCGCACGAAACCGTAATGTTTCGAAAGTGAAAGCAAAGCAGATGGATATTGATCTTTTTAAACGATTGCTCGAAATAAATCCGGGCCGTGGCATTAACCGATCTGATGACCCCAAAATTTATGAGAAAAATATTTACTATAAAGAATATCAGGAACTGAACAATATGCAGGGTTTAGCCAGCTATCTGGAAACCCAGGGCATACTGCTTCAACTCATGGGGCGCTTGCTCCAGCCGCAGTTACAACGCAAACCTGAAGAGCGGCACGCACCTGCGAAGATAGTGGAAACGGTGGGTTATATTCTGGTTAATTTGCATCAGGAGCTGTCTGTAACTAGCTTGGCCTCACGTGTTAATCAGCATCCCGATTATTTCTCCCGTTTATTCAAAACCTTTACCGGTCAGCGCCCCGTTAGTTATATTCTTGAAAAACGGATTGAGCGGGCGCAATATTTGCTGGCCACCAGTCGGCTTGCCTATTCAGAAATCGCAACACAAACCGGATTTGACAACCTCTCCTACTTTTCAAAATCTTTTAAAAAACTGACGGGCATGTCGCCCAGTACTTATAAAAAGCAGGTGTATACGGTAGGTTTTACTTTGTAATTTTCCACTGTGCAGAATCGAGGTGGCCCCTCCAGGGCTAAATATTTATGCCAATGGTAAAGAAAAATTAAAGGTAGCACCTTTACCTGGCTCGCTTTCTACCCAAATTTGTCCACCATGACGCTCAATGATATCTTTTGATATAAAAAGTCCCAAACCCAGTCCTGAAGAACTATCTTTAGTTTCCTTGGCCTGATAAAACTGACCAAATATGTGACGCTGGTTTTCTTCGCTAATCCCCGGGCCAAAATCCTTAACCGCAGTATGTACCGCTTTATCCACATGAAGCACCTTTAATTCAATTGTTTTTTCTTGAGGCGCATATTTAACGGCATTGTTCAGTAAATTGGTAAGTACCTGTTCAAGACGCATGCGATCAGCATGAACAAAACTTTCTTCAGGCATTTGGATAGTTAAGGTATGCTCGGGATGGGCTTGTAAAAAAGATTCTTTCATCTCCTGAACAAGTACAGCAAGGTTAAGGTGTTCCATGTTCAGTTGCAGTTTTCCCGCCTGGATTTTGGAAACATCAAAAAGATCGGTAACTAAAACGATCATTTTTTGCAATTGCTTAATTGACTTTTCAATAAGATTTTTTGAAACACTTTCAACTATATTACGGTTGGCCAATTGCAAAAAGCCAAAAAGAGAGGTCATAGGTGTTTTTAATTCATGTGAAGCCATGGCGATAAATTCGTCTTTTTTAGCACTGAGTTCTTTCACCTCTTTAAAAAGCCTGGAATTTTCTATGGCAATAGCCGCTTGTGAAGCTACCGTGAACACCAATTCCTCATGCTCTTCTTTAAAAACGGCCTTGTCTTGATGTCCAAAAAACAGCCCGCCAATTACTTCACCTGATTTGGTTGTAACCGGGACAGCCAGATAACTAACCACAGGCAAATGTCCTGAAGGTTTTCCAAAAAAGGGCTCGTTTTTGCCATAACGGGAATCCTGTGTAATATCATCTGAACGTACCACACTTGTACCGCTAAAAGTTGGATGAAACAAAGTTGTATTGCGAGGCATCGGAAAGTTGGCAAACGCCTCCCTCGGAACACCAGATAGCGTATACAACCGGTAAGATTCACCTTCCTGGTTGATCTGATTATAAAAAAATGCCCCAAACGCTGCTCCCGTAAGTTTGGTAGTCGAATCTGTTACCTGCTGTAGTATCTGCTGAAGATCCAAAGATCCATTAATACTTCTGCCTACTATATTCAACAGCTCCAGGCGCTCTATGTGCTTGGCAATTAATTTTTCAGCTTCTTTTTGGGAAGTAATATTACGGGCAACTTTAGATGCACCAATTACAACGCCATCACGATTTTTAATAGGAGAAACAGCCAGTGAAATGTTTAATAAACGTCCATCCTTTGTTTTTCTGATGGTCTGGATATGGCCTACCCGCTCACCCCGCCTCAAGCTTGCAATAATGGTTTCTTCTTCACTTAAACGGTCGGCAGGAAGAAGTATTGTGATCGGCTGTCCAACAGCTTCCTGTTCAGTATAGCCAAAAATATGCTCTGCCCCTTTATTCCAGGTGGTAATGATTCCATCAAGGGTTTTACTGATAATGGCATCTTCAGAACTTTCTATAATAGCGGCAAGCATAGCTTGTTTTTCTTCTGCCTGGCGCTCAAAAGAAATATCATGGGCGATTTGCGAGGTACCAATAATTTTGCCGTCCTGATCTTTGATGGGTGAAAAGGTTAAGGAAACCGGTATTTTCTTTCCTGAACGGGTAAGTCGTATAGTTCGGTACTGGCTGATCTGACCATCGCTTAAAACCTCCTGCATCAGTTCTTTTTTCTCCGAATGCCTGTCATCAGGAATCAACAGAAAAATAGATTGCCCCAGTATCTCTGTTGCAGTATAGCCAAACATACGCTCTGCAGCGGGGCTCCAATTAGTTATTCTAAATTCAAGGTCATGGCAATATATGGCATCCTGAATACCTTCAAAAATGGATTGAAGCGTAAATAGATCAGGCAGATGAGCTGATTTTATCATAATTATTATGAATTTGATCCATTGAAAAGAACCGTCAAATCTATTGAAGATATTTTAAACAACAATTTCATCTTAATTTTTTTTCTTCCTAATTAGCTCAGCCTCATTAAACGCGTATGATGTAAATTCGAAATGTACCGCCGCATAACTCGGGACTAAATTAGCCAATTTCTAAAAATTTATCACTAAACTGTAACAATCTTGTAGGCATAAACCGAAAACACAATCGGTTAAGTTAACAATTTTAACTATTCTGTGTTACAAAAATGTTCCATTAAACGCCATAACAGTACATCACTCTGGTGCTTTAGGTATTCAGCACCCATCTATAGCACGTACTTATACGCCCCCTTCTTCGAGATTAATTAAAACTTAATCCAATTCGGCATGTTCTATAATAACCTATCTACCTAATTGAAAAACTATGAATCAAAATGAATTCAGCAGGGCTGCTGACGGGCACGCTATTGCCCTCCTCACCCATGCGATGCGGTTTACCCATGATGAAGATGATGCAAAAGACCTTGTGCAGGATACGCTGATTAAAGGAATTCGATTTTGCGCTAAGTTTGATAAAGGCACCAATTTACGTGGATGGCTTTATGTAATTATGCGAAATACCTTTATCAATGATTATCGTAAGGCCCAGAAAAGGCATTCAGTGATTAGTAGAGATGAAGATTTATCAAGTCCTAACCTGCTTAAAAGTTCAACCAAAATTTCTTCTGAAGGAAAGTTTGTAATGGATGATATCCAAAAAGCATTGCAGAGTTTGCCAGAACAGTACCGAATTCCATTTCAACGGTATTTTGAGGGTTATAAGTATGAAGAAATCGCTGAAGAGCGGGGCATTCCGTTAGGAACAGTAAAAACCCATATCCACCAAGCGAGGCAGATTCTTAAAACATATTTGAAACAGTATCGGCCAGTTTAGTTTTTCTATTTTATTCATCAGCGCATTAATATTAGCCGGATCATAATCGATCCGGCTAATCTATCTTATTTCCTTTCGTTAAATACACCTAATTCAGCAATAGCTGGCGGTCTATCGAAATCTGAAATGGTAACCTTTATTTTTTCGCACCAGATCCGTTCGAACCTAAAAATGTTCACCTTTTTTTCCCCTTCATTATTTGTTGACAAGGCATTCCATTTGCCATTTGCATAATATTGTAAACTATAGGTAGCCTTTTGATTATTGCCTGCGGTAAGCACCACCATGTTACAAGGCACGGCCTTTTCAAAATTTAACTCATACCATGGCGATTTTACCGTATGATTGGATGACCAGCTTGAGCCAAAATTATCGTCGTTGGCAAAATCCATGATATTCATATCATCACTCCAGCTACTATTGCTTTTTACATGTTTAGCGATGTTGCTAGAAATGATGGGAGCCGCATGCGTTGGAATACGTGGGAGCTCCGCAGATTTTTTATAAAGCTGCCCCATTTCCTTTAATGCTGTTAAGGCATTATCATCTATCAAACCATTTTTGCCCGGTGCCACGTTGAGAATAAAATTGCAGTATGCACCGTTATAGGGAACAATAAATTTGTTAACCAGTTCGGGCACATTTTTTACCGCAGTGGTAGGGAAAGATGTTTTCCAGAACCAGTTGGCCTGCAGCGGAAGGCAGGCCAATGCCGGTAGTTTATTGTTTTCTTTTGAAATAAACTGACCTGCCCCCTGCTCATAAGATTTGATATCGGTATAAAAAAGTGCTTGCGTTGGATATTTAGCAGCATTAAGATCCATTACCAGACAATTTGGCTGTAAGGATTTGATCAGGTAATATATATCTTCAAATGGTACCTGATCATAAGAAATCCTTGACCATGGTGCATCCCAGCCATCAATAATCAGGGCGGTAATCTCGCCATAATTGGTAAGCAGTTCGGTTAGTTGATCTTTAATCATTTTCACATTTTCAGGTGTAATCTGATTTGGACGGATGCCATGGTGGGTATCGAGTATAGAGTAATAAAGCATGACCTTCAAGCCATTTTTCCGAAAAGCATCCGCATATTCCTTTACTACATCACGCTTCAATGGCGTATTCATGACGTTGTAAGCCGTTGTTGTCGTATTCCAGATCGGGAAACCGCTGTGGTGTTTGGTGGTTAGGCAACCATAGGTCATGTGGGCCGATTTTGCGGCTTTAGCCCACTGATCTGCATTAAGTTTTGGCGACTGGAACAAGGAAAGATCTGCATCTGGGTCTGACCAATCCTGATCCATAAAAGTTGGCATACCATAATGAATAAACATACCCAATCCGAGGTCAACAAAATCTTGTTGCAACTCAACCAAGGGTTTGTTGGCAGATTTTTGCTGCGCCCGCACCGGATAAAGTGATATGGTAGCTGAAATGATGAATAATACTAATAAAATCCTTTTAAAGGTCATTTTTCTTTCTTTTTAATTATTGGTTTGAATTCCTTGAAGAATAAATACGACTGCCGTCATCTTTCAGCATTACAGTATCTGAAAACCAGTTTCACAAGCATCATCTATATTCATTATTCAAATCTACGTCCTACCTGGCAACAATTTGTCGAATGAAACCGTAACAGAAACCTAACAAAAGCTTAACGGTGTATCATTTATGGAATAATAGGTCTATTTTTAAAGGATAAAATGAAAGATCGGATATATAAATCAGTCGTATTGGTCAGCTTCCTGATATTGCTTCTTGTGCAATTCAGGTTAACCTATAATTCTTATGTACTTCGGGACAGGGACTATAGTTTAAAGGAAAAAACGCTAATTAATGATGAATACGGGCGCAGTATATCCGATGATAAAGTTTACAAGGGTGGCGGAAAAATTATCGATTCAATCCTCACCACGAATATGCCAGCACTTAAAAAAGAATACTTCAGCAACCGGCATGAGTTTATTAAACTTTCGCAAAGCGTTAGCAACGGCTTATTGAAGAAACTGCAGCAGGAAAGCACCATGGACAGTGTTTTCCAATCGATAGTAAAAAAAAATGGTTTAGATAGCAACTTACAGTATCTGCTTACTTTTCAACAGATTGATATCAACTTCGATACTAAAATTGGTGATATTACCATATTTGACAGCCATAACCACACCGATTTCAATACGAACAAAAAAACACCCTTCGGCGTAATCATTGATGGTACATTAGCTCACCCAACCATGCAGAACAGGGTTACCAATCTTTCAGTCAGTGGTAATCTGGTGTACAATTATAGGGTAAGCTTCAACCTTTTTGTTGATCAGCCTGGCCGTACGCTCAAGGTGGCGTATCAAATGTTGCCTACCTTTTTGCTCGTTGCGCTTTGTATCATCGTCATTGTAGGCATCAATTATTACACTTACATCAGCTGGATGCGGCAGAAAAAAGAAACAGATGTTAAATCTGATTTCCTTAATAGTATCAAACATGAATTCAACACCCCTGTCACCACTATTTTGGTGGCGAGTAAAAGCCTGCATGAGAGCGAGGTGCTCAACGACAGGAATCGTGTAAATACCTTGGTAAACATTGTTGAACGACAAGCGCGAAGGCTTCATTCACACATTAACCAAATGTTGGAGGCCTCGGAAATAAACAAAAACATCAATTTTGAAGAAATAGATCTTAACTATATCGTGCTTACGCTGGTAAACGATTATAAAATAAAAATAAACGAGCCAAACAGCCTAACCTTTGATCCTTACGATTCGGAAATACTCGTAATGATGGATTCCTTTGTGTTTACCACCATGCTACAGAATATACTTGATAATTCCTTTAAGCATAGCCATAGCGAAGTTAAAATAACCATGCTCTTTATCACTAAGAGCAAAGATGGCTATACCCTGCACATCAAGGATAACGGAAAGGGAATTGAAGCGGATATGAAAGAAAAAATATTCGATAAATTCTTCCGAAGAGCAAAAGACAATACTATTTCAGGCCTGGGGCTTGGCTTATATTATGTTAAACAATGTCTTGATATTCATGGTTGGAAAATCAGCATAAACACAACAACTGATAAAGGAACCGAATTTCTGGTACATATACCTGTAAGTCAGATTAACATTAATTAAATTGCAACCCTATGTATTATGATATCATAATAATTGAGGATGAAGTAGATTTGGGCAACGTGATCACAGCATACCTAAAGTTGCGTGGCTTTAACGTGCTATGGTTCAAAAATGCAATGGAAGCGTTAACTTACTATTCAGCAAACCCGTTTAACAATAAGCTGGTCATTGTTGATGTGCAGTTACCCGACCTCAATGGTTTTAAGCTAGCTGCTGAACTGGTTAAAATTAATGCCAGTCAGCCCTTCTTCTTCCTTACGGCACACAACGAAAAACAAGACCGACTACGAGGGCTTAAAATAGGTGCTATAGATTATATATCCAAACCGTTTGAAATTGAAGAATTGGTATTGAGGATCACAAATATCATCAATAAGTTTTCGCCTGATCCAAAAGCACAAGCTGCTGTAAAATCTGAATATATGAACATGGGCGATATCAGGTACCAAAAAGATCAGCTTTTTGTTTTAGTGCCTGATGGAAAGGAAATTTCCCTTACGGTACGAGAATCAGAACTATTGGATCAGTTGGCAGCTAATATTAATCAGGTGGTCAAAAAAAAGGATCTGCTTTTATCCTTATGGGGAAACGATGATTATTTCAGTGGAAAAAGTCTTGAAGTATTCATTTCAAGACTTCGCCGGCTTTTCAAGTCTTCCAATCAGGTTAGTATAGAAAATGTATATGGGCTTGGCTACATTTTGAAGGTAAATAAGCAAGAAGGAGATGTAACTTTTGAGCAGGAGTGAAATATAGCTTAAAATTATAGTGTAGACATATCTTTTGCATCACTTGCAAGATCCTGTGAGGCTTCCATTCTTTTTAAAATTACCCTTCTTAGTCTGCTTTCATGTTCATCGCCCCAAAATCCTAATGTAGCAATTACCGGCACCAAGGTTTTACCGAAATCTGTAAGGGAATACTCAACTTTTGGTGGAACCTGAGCATAAATTTTCTTTGTCACCAGTTCATGATCTTCCAATTCTTTCAATTGAATGTTTAAAACACGTCTTGAGGCATCGGGAATTTTACGCTGTAATTCACTAGGTCGTAAATGCCCCTGATGGATAAACCATAACAAACGGATTTTCCATTTGCCGTAAAGTACTTCACCAATCAGGTCGAGACCACAGTTTAAATTCAAGGGTATTTTTCTTTCATGCATATACAAATTTAACCCAATGTACCAATTTGTACAATAGGGGAAAAATTTATCCCTATGCAATTCGGTTTTCCGTTATTGCCTGAAAAAGTGATACTTCTCAAATTTGTATTAAAGAATTCGACAAATGGAAAATCAATTTAATTACAACAATGAAATTCAAGGTAAAATTGCCTTGGTAACTGGTGGAACCAAAGGAGCCGGAAAAGCAATTGCGGAGAGGTTGCTACAAGCTGGCGCAACAGTTATCATTAGTGCCAGAAATACGCCTGAAAAAGAAAGCAGCAATCTGCATTTTATTTCAGCTGATTTAAGTAAAGCAGAAGGAACAAAAAAATTAATTGTAGAAGTATTATCGACTTACGGAAAACTGGATATCTTGGTGAACAACCTTGGTGCTTCATCCACACCAGCCGGTGGATTCTCTGTATTATCAGATGAAGACTGGGAATCGACCCTGCAAGCCAATTTTCTTGCTCCGGTTAGACTTGACAGGGGATTTTTACCACAAATGGTGGATCGAAAAAGTGGTGTTATCATTCACATCGCATCCATTCAGGGTAAATTGCCTTTGTACGATTCCACTTTACCTTATGCCGCAGCAAAAGCCGCATTGAGAAATTACAGTAAAAGTTTATCAAACGAAGTTGCCCCTAAAGGCGTTCGGGTGCTAACGGTTTCTCCAGGCTGGATCAATACAACAGCATCAGAAGCCTGGCTGGGTGAAATTGCAAGAAGCGCAAATAGTACGGTAGCAGAAGCGCAACAAAATGTAATGGATGCCTTAGGTGGAATACCTTTCGGCAGACCTGCCGAACCTGAAGAGGTAGCAGAATTGGTTGGATTTCTTGTTTCGCCAAGAGCCAGCTATTTAACAGGAACCGAATTTATAATCGATGGCGGTACAGTACCAACCATTTAATAATCATAAAAATATAATACGATGAATTTACCACATATGATCTCCGAATTAGTAAAAGCACAAAACGAATTTGACAGTGCAGCGTATGCCAATTGTTTTGCAGAGCATGCAGAAGTATTTGATGAAGGCAAAACCCATAACGGAAAAGCAGAAATTGAAAGCTGGATTGATAAGGCCAACAAAGAATATCATGCCACTATGGAGCCGGTAGCTTACGACGAAGATGCAAACATCCTATCCGCTAAAACTTCAGGAAACTTTCCAGGTAGTCCGATCATTTTGAAATATCATTTTAAATTAGCCGATGGATATATTCAATCGTTGAAAGTAACGAGTTAATATCTAATTAAGCTGAATGATATCGAAGTGTCGTCATTTCGACCGCAGTGGAGAAATCTTTTAAACTAGCTTTTAATAATTCGGTTGAAAAGATCTCTCCCCGCCTGTACGGGCAGGCATTTCGCCGGGCTACAGTCGAGATGACGATTTTTTTTCAGGAGTCTATCAATGGTAGTGATAATTTTATTGCAAATATGATACAGCCTCTTTTTTTGTGATAATTACGGATGAATAATTAGTTAAATTAATACCGGAGCAATTCAGTCATTACTCTGCTCTATGTTTTCAAATACGTCATAATTGTTTCATATACGCCTGCCGGATTTTCTTCAAACATAAAGTGACCGGTATTGTCCAGATTGACCAGCTGATAATTCTCCGCTATTGTGGGTAAAGCATACTGATAAAAACCTGATGACACATTGCTGGCTATACCTAAAACAGGCATTTGCAGCTTAGAATACTCTTGGGCATCAGCTATATCCTGGTGAAATGCCTGGTACCAGCCATTGGATGCTCGTATACGCTCCGACTGATTATAAACGTATGCATATATATTCCTTTCAAAATCAGGCATCTTCGAACTGTCCACCATTACGTAATCGAAAAGCCAGTCGAGCAGGTAGCGGTAACGCCCCTCCAGTAATTTTTCAGGGAGTTCTTTGATTTGATTAAAACTCATCCACCACATATAAGGTTGCTGGTGATCTATTTTCTCGCTGAAAGTTTCCTGAGGCGGAATCAGTTTCATTTGCATCATTCCTTCATTGGGATGCAGGCCATCTGCAAGGATCAGGCGTTCAACCGCATCCGGATAATTATGGGCCAGGCTTGCTGCGACCATACCGCCTATATCATGACCTAATACGTGTGCTTTACTAATACCCAGTAAGCCCATCAGCTCATACACATCGGTAGCCATTGTTTTTTTGTCATAACCTGATGCTGGTGTTGCCGAACTACCCATGCCACGAATATCGACCACGATAACCCTAAAGTAGTCAGCCAATGGCAGCGCGACAGCACGATACGAATACCAGCTCTGCGGCCAGCCGGGCAGGCAGATCAATACCGGGCCATTGCCTCGGCTGTCTACAAAGTGCAATTGTGTTCCGTTCACTTCCACTATATGGCTGGTAAAACCCGGCCAATGTTTTAAAAGCTGCGCATCACTATATACCTGCTCCATTTTGTGCTGTTTTATTGTTGTTTATTTCTTGGAGTGTTGTTTCTACTGTTTGCCAGTTTAAACCAGGGTAGCGGTTATTGTCAAGTGTAAGGTGATGCGCCGCAAACATGCTGTAGAGATATTGCATCTGTTGCCATTGTGGGTACAGCTGATTTTCTCCAGCGGGGTTTTCTGTCCGTACCTTTTGAATGTAAGCCGAAAATTGTTCCAGCGTACCTTGGTCTTTTAATTCGAAATGTTCACCAAAAATACGTCCTGTTAGCGCCGCTAATTCGATCGGGCTAATCTGGAAGCCTGCAATGCGGAGAAACCGCGGCGTGGTATTGTCCAATGCAGCGCGCGCAGTAAAAGCCGCCGTATCTTCTAAAGAGGTAAAATCGATCTGCCAATCTGCTTTTCCAGAATAATAGGTAATGGTCATCGCCTTTGTATCTAAGAGTGGAATATCATACTGCAAAACATAGGCAAAAGCACCGTTGAATACAGATGTAGCCCGGATATCACTGGTCTCAAGCACGAACTGAAATTCTTTACGCAAGTCAAAATTTCTGTTTTCACCTGCCTGCAATTGGGTAAAATCTGTACAAAAATCGGATGGAATAAAACGTGGAACGCCCGCTTGTACAGCAGCCTGAAGCAATTGGCTTTGTGCCGTTACGATCACCTCCCGCAAGCCAGCAAGTACCGATACCACACAAGAAACACCTTTACAAGCCGATACTAAACCAGCTTCATCTTCAAAGCTGACCGTTACAATCTCCACGCCTGATTCGCGCAGTTCATTTATTTTCTCCTGATTAGTTTCTGCTCTTACCAAGGCCCGTACACCAGCGCCGTTTTTGAGTAAATGTTTGCATAATCTGCTTCCCAGATCGCCAGTGGCGCCTGCAACTAAAATGATATTTTTCATAGTTCTTTCTTATTGAGTTCACAAAGCTATGCTCGTAGAAAGTCAAACGAACTACCATTTGGTAGATAATGCAATTAGCGAAGATTTTTACGAATGCGACTTAAAGCGTTTGGTGTGATGCCGAGGTAAGAAGCCAGTTGCTTGACAGAAATATACTGCATGAAGCCAGGCTTTTGCAAAAATGCCAAGTAACGTTCCTCTACTGTCATGGTCTGGAAGCTGATGATCTCGCTGATCATGCGCACCGCCATACCTTCCCAGAGTTTTCGGCCAAACTCCTGCCAGGCCGGAATTTGTTTATAGAGCAAATCCATATCGTTTTTATCGATACAGTATAGTTCGGTATCTACAACCGCTTCAATATTGAACCGTGAAGGCAATCCCGGACTGAGGCTGGAAATTTCAGCGAAAAACTCTCCCGGCTGCACAATCCAGGCCGTAAGCTCCTGTTCATCGTTATAGAAAAAGCGAAGTGCGCCTTTGTTCAAGAAATAATAGTGTGAAGCGACTTGGCCACGCTTCAGCAACAATTGACTTTTTTGCAATGTTTTTAAGGTAAAACACCTTAAAATCTTCTGAAGATCTATTTCTTCCAACCCAACGCTGGAACGTATCAATTTTTTAAGTTCCTGCATATCTGATTTGGCATTAAATGTACTCAATAATTTCTTAAAGATATTCTTTGTTGAGTATGGATTTATTATAGTCAAAATAAATGATTTTCTGAGCAATCGAATTGCCTTATAGCATCCTATAAAAGAAAATAAGGTAAAGCAGTAAATAACTAAAAGACACCTACCGCGTAATATCTAATTAGCGTGGGAAACTTTTCCCTATCTAAAGCGGCTGTAATAAGGCGAGTAAACAAGTTACAGCCGCCTTATCGTCCATAACCGGAAGTGCATTTGCTTCGTCGCCATTGAATCCGTCCCTTGAGTTTAAAACTAGAGCCAGTTGCTTATTATCATAGGGCTCTTTCAGATCAATAAAAACTGCATAAATCTGGAGATACTTCGTGTTCGAATTAGATTTAATAACCCTGATGTTTTGATATTGAGGCTGATTAAGCCTATCATCCTGAACAGGAATGTAATCTTTGTAACCAGTTTGCTCAAGATTAACCATCGATGCATAACTACCTCCTGTTAAGGCCATTACATTTCTTCGGTACTCATAGCCAGCCGCAATGCGTTTATAGTCAATATTGTAACTTATACCTTTGATATCATCGGGATAGTTGTCAGCTACATAAAAAAGTCGATTGCTTTCAGATTGCTGAAATCCTTCTGTAAAAGATCCTAACGACTGTTTTACGGCTTCTCTATTAACCATTTTCTTAAGAATTACCTTATTTGCTGTACCTCCATTAGAATCGTCCTTTCTACACGAAAATTGCAGGACTGAAAAAAGAGATATAACTAAGGTTAGGGCCCTATTCAATTTCATAATATCTTGCTATTTATAGTAATTGGATCAATAACTATGCCTCAATAACATTCGAAGAACCCTTTTAATCGGATTGATCATTTAATCCTGAAAAAATAATCATATCTGCGCAGATGTAGAATCCAAATACTAAAGATCCTTTAAATAAATTTCAGTTAAAAAAGATATGATCAATCCATGAACCTCATAATATGCAAGAAGTTATGCACAGGTGGTAGAGGCAAACATGCAGAGGTATTTTGCATGTTTCTGCTCAAACAGAGATAAAGTGATCAACGCCTACCACTGATGAAGATAAGCATTCACAATCATCCATGACATTAAAAATTTAGGAAAAGTTATTTATTAATCAGGACTGTGAATTTAACAATACGTTAAGATTAACTTTTTACATTCATTTTGGTCGGTCTTTATGACCTTGGTCAGAAGTTGATTTTTACCCCCAAAATATAAATTTAAAAAAATAAAGTCTATAAACTAAGAGCCATTGTTTATTGGGCCAAAATCTTCCATTTTTTAATCCAATAATTATAAAGCTCAGGCTTATCAGACTTAGTTCATTTGGCTGCGCCCTCTTCATTCCCGGCATCCTTCTTCGATCCCGGGTTTAGTGAGCAAAGTCCATACAGCTAGAACAGTTTTTTTGTCGCAACGTATTTATATCAAAACCTTTAGAAGTTTTTAGCGTTAAGCTATAAAAACGAAAATTCAAAACGCTACAATGAAACCCGTACATCTAATTCTCGCATTGATATTTTTATCAGCTTGCAAAAACAACACTTCCAAAAAGGTCCAAAACAAACTAGATTCGGAAACTATAGTTAAAGATACCACAGTTGTTCAAGCAACAAATGACGCCGAAGTAAAGAACTGGTCAGATGACTTTGAGAATTTCAGAGAAGCTGTTTATTCAAAAGATATCAAAAAACTAAAGACGTATTTTGATTTCCCAGTGGCTGACGAAGGTGCTTCTATTTGGACCCTATGCAATTTAACTGAAGCGGAAATAAGGACAAGAAAAAGTAAATTCAAAAATCCAGATTTATTTTACGAGCAAGACCTTGAACAATATTATAGCAGAATTTTTAATGCGGATTTTGTTAAAACGCTATTGAAAATTAAATCTGATCAGTTATACGAAACACACTATAATGAAACGCCACAAGTTACAACAACTGATACTAAATATCAATTGATTGCCGAATACAATAAAACCAGTAAGATCTTAAGTTTAAATTTAGCTTATAGCAACAATGCCAAGGATGAAGAGGGCAATGAAGTAAGTGAAGGCGAAAACAATATCATTTACAGCTTTATTGTAATTGATGGCAAACACCTAAAGTTTAAAAGAGTTGACATTGCCGGCTAATTAAAGTTAAAAGTACTGAAGTAAGTTTTGTTACTGAATGGCGTCAGAAAAATGCTTAAGGCTTTAACATCAAGCCATCAATTATAACTTCGACTAAGTAAATAACCATCCCATAAGTATAAAAATTATCTACCAAAGGCATATTTCAACAAATAGATATTATTGTTTTATAAAAATGACAAAATTCAGCACTTGGATATTCGCAGGAATTGTGGTCCTTAGCTATGCCTGTAATCGTACATCAACAGGCACAGAAGATGCGGTTGAAGTTAGCGATTCAGCTGTAATAACAAAGGCGATTACTGATACCCCGTCCTCTTTATCACCATCGGTTCAGCTACCAAAACAAGAGCCCAAAAAAATTCGTGTTGATGATCACGATAGTGTAGATTTCCAACGATACAAAGTAGAGGCTGACGAGGTAACAAAACATGCACCTATAGATTGGACAAGTTATCCTGAAGCTAAAGATTTTAAAACAAGGATTACCGAGGCTTACCAAACAAGCGAAGTTGACTTTGCCGGATACTATGTAATGTCCATATTTGGCTGTGGCGCTGGTTGTATTATGGGGTTTATGGTTGATGTAAGAGATGGAAAAATCTATGACCTGCCGCTTGGGGAAGAGAATTCATGTCTTTTTGCGGAAGATAGGGCAATGGGCAACCTAAAAAGCAGGCTTTTTATTGCTGGGGTTTGCAAAGAAAATCCTGAAGACAAAAAAGTTTATTACAAAGCTTATTTATGGGACGAGGAGAAAAAAGAATTTGGAAAAGTGGGGGCCGATGCATTTCTAAAAAACAAGCTAAATTAATTTCCAGCGCGTCTGGTTAAACATTTCAAACATGGCTTCTACGTTTTTTGTGTTACCTACAGCGTTTACTAGTTATTATTAAAATATTCTTTTGAAAAAGAAACCGTACAGATAAAATTTTGCTTAAAGAAAAACAGCTAAAATAAGTTACTAATCAAAATATCATGATAAAATCGCTTCAAAAATTAACACTCTTTTTTGGTATAACGCTAACAATTACCGCCTGTCAAAACAAAGAAAGCAGAAAAAAGGCACTTCCTGTTGATACAGCAGTACACCAAACAGAAGTTTCTCAACAAATCCAATCCACAAATGCAGACCCTGCTTTTCCCGACACTGGCAATACCATAAAAGACTTTGTTCCGGCCAACTATAAAATGGATTTGGAAGCAACAGGCGACCTGAACAACGATGGACTAAAAGATGCAGTTATTGTACTCATTAACACACAAGATACCACCGCATTTCGCCCAACTTTAGTGCTCTTTAAACAAGGCGAAAAATATAAACTCTACGGTAAATCATTTTCAGCAGTCGAGCCTAAATATCAAGAAAACGGTTATCCAATTTACGATTATGAAAAAGTTGATATTGACAGCGGAAAACTGTTTATATCCATGCAGGCTACCGGTCCGGCGGGAAGTATTGAAAGTACTTATCAATACATCAACAAAGATTTAGTTTTAACTAAGATTAGTACTTTTAGCATGGGTGCCGGCGGGCAAACAGAACAGAAAATCGATTTTTCGAAAGGAACTTATACCCAGACAGACATCAATACGATGAAAGCGGATATGCCAAGCAACACTATCACCAAAAGTTATAAAATACCAACTGTACTTTTTAAAGACAGCGATCCGGGCAAAATCATGACCAACGCTTTTAATAAAGTTGGGAATTAAGTTGACAATGAACGCATCCGTATTTATGGCGGTTTACAGTCCCGCTACTGGCCATAGCCTTTGCTGGTTTCCTCACTTCAGGGCTACTTGGCATTAAACGATCACCCAATGAAAACAAACCTTTCTTAGCGTTGCAGTAAGCTCGTTTTTACTTTTTCGTCCCCATATTTACCAAGTTGCGTTAAGGCTGCAAAAATTTGTATGGAAGAAAATGCAACACCTTCTATCAGTGGTTTAATTCCAGTCCCGTAGAGCTATCAGTATTTTGAAATCGCTATTTCAAATATTTAAGTCATGAACATAGCCATCGTCAGCTTGGTCTTATTCCAGCGTATAGTGGTTTTAAACTGCTGTTTAACAGAACTTGTCCAAACGAATTTGGCTTAATCCCTTACGAATAACAAATCATATCCAACGAATTTTAATTAACATAAAACCTTAAAAAAGTAACATTTAACTTTATTTTATATATCATTAAAATTAAGCTAAATACAATTATGACTGTTACCTATATGATGTTGGCTTTCACAACAATTTATTTGACAAGCACTTATTTTTATTACAGATATACCGTAAAAAAAGGTACCGAATTTAGATATAAGCCCTTATTTCTGTTGGTAATTGCTATATTATTTCTGTTATCGCTTTACGGAAGTTTAACGAGCACTCCATTTGGAGAAATCGTTCCGTTCATTAGATAGCTTATTCCAGCCGGGAATTGCTTAACTGGAATTAAATGCTTTAAACACTTTTTAAAAGCCAGTTTTAAGTTGTATTCCCATTCTCACCAGGATGAGCATCAGCGGTGCAAGCGTTGACTGTAATGCTTAAAGATAATACAAAGTTTAGCAAAGGAGTTTGTTTTTATTGCGGATAGCACCTCAAATAAAATCATGATGAAAGCCTTTGTTAAAGTTGGGAGTTGGATTACCTAAAAATGAAAACTGCACTTTATACATAATGGCTACTGTAATTTATTATCAAGCACTTCGAGCCTGCCAGGCAAATGATCATGACATATTATTTACACAACTGATAATCAAGCAACTGCCATCCAATAAAAGATTTCAAGGAAGATTAGCAAAAGATGCTAAGCGAAAAACCATTTTTTACTATTTTAGAAAATCAAAATAGTAAAAATATATGCTCAAAAAACTTCTATATATCTTGTTTTTAAGCAACATTTTCAGCTTGAACTTGAATGCGCAAAACAGCGCAAAAAGCCCTTCTGATGTAATCCCATTTCAGGTAACGGTCAAAACCTCTACCTTTAAAGGTAAAAATGCTTTGGCCCTCGAAATAAAGGGTGAAGCAAATGGTGACAGTACGCTTGCAATCTTAAAGAATATTGACTTTCATAACGGAATAATTGAAGCTTCAATTTCGGGGCAAACACTTGCAAACGCTAGCGAAACAGCCCGAGGATTTGTAGGGATAGCATTCAGAGCAGCTACTGATGCTTCAAAAATGGAGGTTTTCTATTTACGTCCTACCAATGGCCGGGCAAATGATCAGTTACGTAGGAATCATTCCAGTCAGTATATTTCTATTCCAGGATATCCATGGGAAAAATTAAGAGCAGAAATGCCAGGGAAGTATGAGGCCTATGTAGACATCTTACCGGCAGAATGGATCAAAATAAAAATTATGGTCAAGGATGAAACGGCGAGATTATATGTTAATGGAGCCGCTCAACCCACTTTGATTGTAAATGACTTGAAGCAGGGTAGAGATGTGCGCGGAAGTATAGGACTATGGATCGGCCCTGGAACATTAGGCCATTTTACAGATGTCAAAATAGCTAAAGAGGATTAACGATTAAAAACAAATTGACCCCTAACAAATGTTAAGAATATTCCGGATTCCATCACCGGGAAAAGCACGTTTTAAAAAAACAGCGATAATTAAATTTTAAGTTAACTTGATTATCTGGTGGTACAACTTTAGCAAGCACAGATGAAACAACTAATTATTATTGCAGGCATATTGATTTTAAAATTATCGACCTATGCGCAGAAAAAGCTGATAAAAGACATTGATTTGGATGGAAAGATGGATACTGTTTACCTGGATGAACACGATTATAAAATTATATGCCGACTATCCACACAAAACTTTAAAAAAATAAAAAGTAAAAAATTAGAAACGGCTGGAGATAATACTTTCATTGAACCCAAAAAAAGTGGTTTCGAAATTAAGGTAAACTGGATGCGTTCAGGTTATGCTTGCCAGTTTAGGTACGAAAAAAACGAAAAGCGGATGCGGTTAATCGGCGTGAGCGAGTACGCTTTTGGCAACGCCACTAACGACGGCAGTGGTGAAGCCAGTATAAATTTACTTACTGGCGACTATGTGGGCAACTGGCATTATTTCGATCACTTAGCAAATAACCAAAAAGGCGAGTTAGTTAAAATCCCGACCATTAAAACGAAAATACAAATCAAGAAAATTTATTTGGAGGATTTTGATGAAGAACAATATAATTCGATATCAGAGAAATTTATTGCATTAATAGAAAAGCATAAGAATTTAACAATAAAACGAAGAAAAAAGCACTAAGCCAACCAAAGCCAACGATTAGGCAGGATATATATTATTTTACTATCGCTTTACAAACGTTAGACCAGCACCTCATTCGGACAAATTGTTCCATCATGAACTAGTTCATTTAGGCTGATATTTGCTAATTAAAATTGTAAATTTCCATATCGTGTTAATGCTTTGCTGTGCCTTTTTAGGCTGTACCAATTAAAATTCAACTCATTTAAAATGAAAATAGCTGCAAACCAATCGGCCGCAGCTATTTATGAATTAGTGTTTATATCATTACTACTTGAAGATACTTGCCAGGGCTTTGTTCAGTTCCTCTCCTCTCAAATCCTTGCCTACCACCTTCCCTTCAGGATCAAGCAGAAAACTTGCCGGCACAGATTTTACGCCATAGGCCTTAACTGCCGAGTTCGACCAGGCTTGCAAGTCAGAAACATGCGTCCAGGTAAGGCCATCAGCTTCAATGGCTTTCAACCAGGCGTCCTTTTTAGAGTCGAGGGATACACCCAGAATTTCAAAGCCTTTATCATGGTATTTTTTGTAGGCCGCAACTACGTTCGGATTTTCTCTTCTGCAGGGGCCACACCAGCTCGCCCAGAAATCAACCAAGACGTATTTGCCTCTAAAGTCAGATAGCTTTACGATTTTACCGTCCTTATCAGGCATCGCAATTGCCGGAGCAACTTTTCCTTTAGCGGTTTTTGCATTGGTTTTTAATGCAGTATTGATTTGTTCGCCAATATCAGATTGCCGCGCTTCTTTAGTGAGCTGTCCATACAACTCTTCGGCTACCGGAAAATTCGGATAACTAATAAAGCGGTCATAAATAATTGCTGCCGATCCTGCCGATCCTGGATTTTTGAGAATGTATTGCTTTACAGCCGCAATATTCAGGGTATCCAGCGCTTTAAATTCCCTGTCAAAGCCAGCACGGGTAACCGTATCCATTTTACCAGCTTTCTGAACCTCATCAAGTCTTTTGTAAATATTTCCGGCTTTAGCAGTGATCGTTTTCCATGGGCCGTTGTAAAAGCCCATGTATACATCCTGCGCAGCAGAACCAGTAATCACCACAGGTGATATACTGTCAGGTTTAGATACATTGATGGCTGCATTTTCCAATATAAAACCTATAGAATTTTTAAGGTTCTTACTTTCTAATTTATAAAAGCCCGGTTGTTTAGCCGTACCTTTAAACGTGAAGCTGCCATTAACCACTTTGGCTGAATCTGTAATTACATATTTATCCCCAACTTCGTGACCGAGATAAATCTTATCATGAACTGCTGGCAGCTTACCCGTTAGCACATATTTTCCATTCTGGGCCAATAACGGGCCAGCATAACACATTAGTGCCACAGGCGTTAGTGCCACTGCCCTCTTAATTAATATTTTCATGTTATATCGCTTTTAATTTTTTGATTACTTCTTCAAGGTTCATGTTTTCCAACACGACTTTTCCCTGCTCATCCAAAAGGAACATAGCAGGTATAGCCTGTACTTTCCAGGCATTGGCAGTCGCTCCGCGGTCCAGAAAACTTGGCCATGGTAGTTTTTCTTCCTCCTGCGCCTTTAACCAGTCGCCCTCTTTTCTATCAATCGAAATACTAACGATCTGCAAGCCTTTATCCTTATAATCTGCATACAATTTTTTCAGAGCAGGAATAGACTTACGGCATGGAACGCACCACGAAGCCCAAAAATCGACCAGCACATATTTATATCCTTTTTTTAATGTCCCTAACTCCGCAGGCTGCCCTTCCTCATTTTTCGCAACGAGCAAAGGTGCTTTCTGGCCTTTAAAACCCACTGGGTTAATCAGATCACCCATAATTTTACCGTAATAACTGTTTTGGGCTGCCGGCGAAAGCTCTGCATACAACTTTTTGTCTTCCGGTGTAAAATAGCTGTAAATGTCAAGTGCCAGCAGTGGTCCCCAGAACGAATCCTTATTATCAGTCACAATTTTACGCAGATTTGTCTGCACCTGCTTAAAGAATTGGGCTTCATCAGCCATTGCTTTTTTCCAGGCCGGGCCATCCGTTATTGATTTCACTAGTGCGGTATCTTTTGCTGCGAGCGCTTCATTTCTCTTGTTTATTACCTCTTTATTCGCTTCCTGGTTAGCTAGGTAAAGAGCATTAAGTACACTCTTTGGCGCAATTTTTCGCATATACAGCACATGTGATTCGCTCCCTTTCACCACTACGTCGGTAAACTCATAATATTTACGATCGCCATTGCTCAAAAGCTTAGCTGTAGCTGTTACCACAACTTTCCCGGGTTGAAGCATCAATGAGGTTTGTCCGCCAATGCCTTCGATCCGTAAATAATACAGCCTTGGTTCCGTGGATATTTTTCCTTCGAGCAAAAAGCGCCCACTGCTGATCACAGCCGTTGCCACAGGCTGTTCATTTGCATGTGTAGCACCCGGAACCAGATTGATTTTTGCTCCATCTGGCAGCCCTTTAACAGCCCCGTTAATGGTGACTGGTAAAGGAGCTGCTTTCGCCTGTCCGGAAAAGACGGTAAAAAGCAACAGAAGCAGTAAATGATCTATTTTAAGTTTCATCGGTGCGTTTTGATCTACTTATCTACATTCTGCTTGATGGTACCATTGCCAGGATTTTTTGATGCACCCTGTGGAAATGGCATTGTCCACATATGAGAGTTTGGTGCAAGTGTTAGAGCCTGTCCACCTTCTGTTTTGCTTAATGTAACCGCGTAATTAGCATCTTTATTCAGGCGACGCATATCAGCAAAAGGTGTAATGCCTAAAATAAGCTCGTTTCTTTTAGTACGCTGAATCAGCTTTACTGCCTCTATGGTGTTAGCGGCACTTAACGGTGCATAATTTGCAGCAAAGATTCTTTTTACTCTCACCGCGTTCAGGGTAGACATGGCGCCTTGAACATCATTAAGACGTGCCTGACATTCTGCTTTGATCAAATATACTTCAGTAGTTGTTAAACCGCCTACATTGAAATAACCTGTAGTAATACTGGTATAATAGGTATCTGCACCAACGGTCCGGAGTTTCCAGCGGGAAGCAAACCTCGCGTCACCTTGTTCAAAACGGGTTGCGCGGTCAACACGGATTGCCTGTTCGCGTCCGGCATTACTAGATGCACCGTGACGGAAATAATAATTTTCCACGTAATTAAATCCCATTGGCGAAGGGGCATTGGTATATACATTAACTGCCTCTATCTGCGTTTTGTAAGTATTATAAAATGCTGTCCAATCGAACAGTTTATCATTGTACTTCAGCGCTTCATTTGCAGCAGCCAGGGCATCAGCATATCTTCCCATCTGCAAAAGTATTCTTGCTTTCAACGCATTTGCTGATCCAAGGTTAGGATGCAGTACCGTTGCACTGGTGGCACCCAAGGATGGAATGGCCTCATTGATATCCTTTAGCATAAAATCATAGAGTTCTTTGATAGTTACCTGAGTATAAGCAGCGCCAATATCAGCACTAAGAATCAGCGGTACAGATAATTTGGTACCAGCGTTTGCCTCTTCATAAGTATCTGCATAATAATTGGCCAGGATATTATAATCAAATGCCCTCAGTACCTTCGCCTGCGCAATCAGTTCAGCTTTTTGTGCATCGCTACCACCTGTAGTACCAGCTGCCTTTTCGATAATGAGGTTGCTGGTGTTTATTCCGGTGTACATGTTATAATAAGTGCCTTCATCGGAATTGTTCAATGCAATTCTGTCGGCCGATTCATTCCAGTTATAGTTTGCCTTGTATAGCGGATAATAATTCAGGTTGCTACTGGTTTCAAATTTATCATTAAGCAAGAGCACAGCCTGGGTAATATCTGTTCGGTGGTTGCCATATTCATCCCGGAGTAGGGCTTCGTAATCTGACAGTGTAGTAGGAATCTGACCGTTTCCTACCGGAAGTATATCAATAAATTTATTGCAGCTGCTAAAGCTTAGCATTGAAGCAAGAGCCGCCAATTTTATGCTGTTTGAAAGTATTTTTTTCATCACTTATGTCTTTAAATATTCTTTACCTGCTCATGCAGTATAAACGGTTTTTAGAAAGTCAGATAAGCACCCAATACATAATTAGGCATGCTGTATCCATTAAGCAAGTATTTTGCAGTTTGAGATTTGGCCAATGTAAATGCGTTCTCTACATTAAACTGGAAACGTATATTGCTCATGCCTGCCTTTTTAGCCACCAGTTGCGGTACTTTGTACGCAAGTGAAATATTCCTCAAACGCATATTGCTCGCATCAATCACATTGATATCAGCATAGCCGTACATACTTGCACTCTGGCTGTTATATGCAGGATCTTCCGCAAAAACCACTTTAGGCACATTGGTTGTTAGCTCATCACCAGGATTTCTCCACCGGTTAACTATGTCTTTATTTACGGTACTAATTTGTGTTACATAGCCGTTAAGGGCACTGTTATAGCCTGCTCCCAGTGTAGGTAAAAATGTATTCCTCATTTTATGGCCGCCTTCGAAAGTCAACAGAAATGATAAAGTGAAGTTCTTATAATCCAACGTACTGTTAAATGATCCACTATATTTTGGAACGGTAGTTCCGCTATACACAATAGATTGTAAAGTAGTTGGTGAAGCCAATACCTTCTCTCCTTTTTCGTTATAAACCTGTGGCAATCCCTTATCACTCAAACCAGCCCATTGATAACTGTAAATGGCATTGTATGGATTTCCAATACGTGGAAATGATTGCGGGTAATCAAGCTGAAGAATATAGAAAGGCGCCTCAATATTTACATAAGTAACTTTATTTTTGTTGTAAGCATACTGCACACCTAAATTCCAGTTCAGATCTTTAGTGCGTATAATATCACCTGATAGTGTCAATTCAATACCATTGTTCAGCATCTTTCCGTTATTGATCACATAGGTGGAATAACCAAATCCCTCTGTGGGTACACCCTGCGTATTAGCAAGCAAGTCGGTACCTCTTTTACGATAATAATCTACTGAACCTGATAAACGATTGTTGAGCACTGCAAAGTCCAAGCCCCCGTTGGTCGTAGTCGTTTTTTCCCATGATAATTGTGGATTTGGTCTGCTGGCTATTGTGGCCTGCAAGCCGCCTACATTGTAATTGGGGTTAAAATTGAAAGTGGTAAACGGTGCACTAGTGGTATAAACATTACCACCGATACCGTGCGAAGCACGCAGTTTCAAACGGTTTACCCAATCTGCGTTAAAGAACGATTCTTTATGAATATTCCAGCCCGCACCCAATGACCAGATAGGGTCATGTTGATATTTTGAACTGGTACCCCAGAGGTTCGACCTATCCCAGCGAATACTACCGGTGAGCAGGTATTTTTCATCATAGGTGTAGCCTGCATTGCTATAAAAAGAAACAAAACGTTCTACGTTAACCCGCATTACCGATGCATCTGCTGCGGTAAAACTTCCGCCACCAAGAATATTTCCAGGATAACTGCCCAATAATGGCTGGTTCAACAGGCTGTAGGTTAGTGTGTTTGGATTATAGTTATAAAGTGTCTGATTTCCGTATTCTATTTTTCTGTTTCTAATTTCAGAACCTAAAATTGCCGTTAAATTGTGTTTTTCTCCAAAAGTTTTGTCGATATTAAACTGCTGCCTGAAATTGTATAAATTGCTGAATTGATTTTCTTTGTAATTGATATTTCCATAAGGAAGATTGAAGATGGCGGTTCCGCCTGCCACAGGGTTGACAGAGGCAAAACTGTTTACCCTACTTCGTACATAATAAGAATTTTTATCATTTAACTGTTCAAATTTTCTGTTTGAATACTCATATTGAAAACTTGGTTTATAAGACAGCCAGTCAGTAATTTTCACACCAAATCTGATAAAAGACCTGTTAGTGAAGTTCTTTACTTTTCCAAGATTCATCTCCTGCTCATTTAATGGATTAATATCCATATTATACAGACGGTTGTTATTGATCAACGTCATGGTATTGGCAGACAAACGTGAGGCAGCAGTAGAAGTGAAGTTGCTTCCATCGGCATTTACTAAACGGTCGTAAGGTAAATAGGCATATCCTGGGGATAAGGTGTTATAGGGTTGGGTATTTCCTTCAGCATATGATAGGAAAGTACTTAGTTCCATGCTCAGCCACTTGGTAATTTGGGTGGTGTTGTTGATATTAACGCCAACAGATTCATCGCCCGCAAATTTATCCTGCGTTTTATTATTACGATAGGTTACAGAAGAATATAAAGCATTTTTTTCGGTCGCGTTCCCTACACTTAGGTTATACTGCTGATAAAAGGGATTACGCTTGCTGTACTTTTCTACATCATCGTAGTATTGGTATCCACCAGATGACAACTGTGCTAATTTAGCGTTGAGATCTGCCTGTGAAAGCGTGCCGGCAGCATTTTTCAGAATAGCATTGATACCCTGGCTTGGATAGGCCATATTCTGCAGTAAGTTAGCTGCATAGGTAGCTGCATTTGCGCCGCGTAAATTTGGATTATTAGCTGCCCATTCTTTCTCCAGTTCTACAATATCAGATGAATTAGTGAGGTTGTCGGTGTAAAACCGGTATGGCGATATGGTAAATGTACTGGAGGCAGAAATTTGCGGCTTGCCAATTTTTGCTTTTTTGGTCACAATAACAATTACACCATTAGCGGCCCTTGCACCATAAATAGAAGCCGCAGCAGCATCTTTTAACACCGTAACACTCTCGATATCCTCAAGGTTTAACCCTGGTATGCCTTCGGTTACACTTCTGCTGTTTGCATTTAAGCTGATGTTTTCTACAGGAAAACCATCAATTACGTATAAGGGCTGCACCAAACCATTCATAGATGTGGTACCCCTAATCAGACCATTATTGTAACCCGGTATACGGCCTTCCAGCAATGACGGTAAACTACTTAAGCGCTGTTGATCCAGTTGTTTGGAAGATACTTTCGAAAATGATCCGGTAACGCGTTCCCTTGATAGTGTTTGATAACCTGTTGAAACGGTCACTTCATCCAACTGACTGGTCTGAATAGCGAGCACGATATTGCCAAGATTTTGCGAGGCTTTAATTTCCCTGGTCTGATAACCTAAAAATGTAACTACAAGCACAGCATCTTCATCAACATTCTCCAATTTAAACTCACCATCACTGTTGGTAACTACCTGTTTCTTCAATCCCTTTATACTTACAATAGCTCCAGGAAGAGGCATATTCTTCTCGTTGAGCACCCTGCCGGTGATATCGATCGCCTGAAGTTGATTGATAATTTTTTCCAATAATGCAGGCTCTTTCTTTTTTACGAGTACTGATTTGTTAGTAATCGTAAATTCCAGCGATTGGTTTTTGAATATCTGATCAAGAACGTCATTCAGTTCGGCATTTTTAACATCTATTGTAACTTTTTTGGAACTCTTTAATACAGAATTTGTAATCACAAAATCGTAACCGGTTTGGTCGCTGATCTGATCAAAAATGGTAAATAGTCCGGCATTTTTGGCCGATAAGGTTATTTTTTGTGCGTAGGTGCCCGCACTCACCTGCATGATGAAAGCAAGTATGAGTAAAGTGGTTAGCTTCATAACTCTCCATAGTTTGTGTTGCGCGCTAAAAAAGCGCACTGGTTTAGTGCAAATTTGGTACATTTGATAAGTTTGGTTTTTGCTTAAAGCCTTGTATTTCGAGTTAGCGGCTTTTTAGCGGTTAGTTAACTGTTTGTTTGATTACCGGACTTTTATTACCAGTTCGATTGGCGTCGGACTGGTATTTAAATTTATTCTCCATCTCAGCCCCTTGTGGCCCTGGGGATGAATTTGAATTTCCGATAGATTAGATCAGGTAAATTTCTATTGTATAACGGTTACCCTCCTTCCTTCAACTTTAAATTTAACATCATTTGAATAACTGAGCATGTTCAGCACTTCGCTTATATTTTTATGGAGCGAAATGTTACCATTAAATAGCTCGTCTGATACTTTTCCAGCATACACCACATCAATATTGTACCAACGGCTGATTTTTGCCATTACCTCTTCAATTGACTCATTTCTGAAACGGAAATAACCATTTTTCCAGGCCATTACATTTTTAATGTCCGCTGGTGCAATGGCAATACCCTGCCCATCCTGTACTGTCGACTGCTCACCTGGTTTAATGGTCTTTGTCTGTTGCAGATGATTTGTTACCCGTACACTCCCTTCAACAAGCGTAGTTACTGCTTTACGGTGATCAGGGTAACTGTTCACATTAAAGTGTGTACCTAGTACCTGTACTTCCTGGAGGTTGGTTTTTACAATAAAGGGATGTGTTTTATCTTTTGCAATTTGAAAATAGGCTTCACCAGTAAGTTCTACCTGACGCAATTTCGCCAATGCGAATGACGATGGGAATTTGATAGATGAAGATGAATTCAGCCATACCTCACTTTGATCTGGCAGACGGAGGCGATAAGTTTCCCCCTTAGCGGTCGACAAGGTATGTATATGTACGCCTGCAGCTTTTTTAGCATCTGTCACAGTGTAAATGAGTTGTCCATCGGCAGTTTTACTGATGATGATCCCTCCTTCTTTGGCCAACTGACCATTATTGACAGCAGACAAAAGAATCTTTTTGCCATTATCTAAAGTGAGTGTAGCCGCGTTTTTGCCAGGAGGAATATCGTTTTTGATTATATTGACAGACTTTTGCGGTTGCCGCTCCTGCTGATAGCTACTATAAATAAAACTAATGGCTATAACGAATAAAACCGCAGCAGCTGCGATACTGAACCAAAGTTTACGTACACTAACCTTAGGCTGTATAACTTCTGCTGGCTCGATCTGTGCGTTTAGTTCAGCCCATTTTTTATTGGTATCAGAAAATGAGTAAGCTTTAAGTGCATCAGCAGACTCATCCCTAATGGTACGAAGTTCCGCTAAAAGTGTCTGTTCATCGGCACTTAGGGAATTTGACAACTGTTCATCGGCTTCCAGTTTATCTAAAAGCTTGTTCCAGTCGGGAGTAAAACTTCTGATTTTCTTATCCATATTAAAATACTGTCGTAGATTATTGGAAATGGGTGACAGCCAATGAAGAAATTTTTATTTTTTTTCTAAAAGAAATTTAAAAAAGGCTTGGCAATGAATAAAAACTACACAAACTAAAATTAAATGATTACGAAGCGCAGAATAGGCCCTGCTTAATTGCGTTTTTACCGTATTAATAGTAATACTTTGCTTTTTAGCGATATCCGCGTAGCTCATTTTGTCTACCGCATGCATAATAAAAATATTTCGCCTGTTTTCAGGTAGTTTTTGAATCAATTCTACAATTTTTAAGTAGCGCTTATGCCTGATTTCGTTATATTCTGTTTCATCAATATCTTCCTGTTGCTCTTCCAAAAGGTCCAGCATCGAATTTCGCTTTTCGTTCACAACACCCTTACGTAGGAAGTCAATACATTTATATTTTACCGCCCGGCGGGCGTAGGCTTCAAAACTTGTGGTAAGCTGAATGGTATGGCGCCTTTGCCAGAAGTCCAGGAAAAAGTCTTGCACCATATCTTCTGCCGTAAACTGGTCATGAACGTATTCCATAGCCACAGCACATAGAAATTGATGATTTCTGCGAAACATCATTTCGAATTTATCGATATTAAGTGTTTTACTCTCCTCCCCTTCCATTAACTAAAATTTAATGATTGACATAATTAATCAAAAGCTACGAATTTACGAAATGAATGCATCATCAAAAAGATTGTCTATGATTTATGGGCTACAGTTTATTGAACTTGAGAAAGGCTTAGGAAGCCTAGATCATCAAATTTAAATGGCAAACATAGATTTACTTATAGATGAAAGGCAGACATATTTAAGAATATTGACTTTATAATAATTATGCTCATCAATCCCCCCCATTGAGCTATCTATTCAACTACGCTCTGGATGAAAAGCATTATAGATATAGCGATGCTTCAGGAAATTTCAACGTGATCGGCAGAAGTGGCAATAATATTATTTGGATAAAGAATCGTTCAGGAACGGATACTGTTTTATATCGAACTTTTCAAGATCCTTCACTTTATAGGTATTTCAATACTAAAGATGATAGATACAAACTACCGTATAAAATTGATATTCTCAATTTATATTTAATCTACTGTCTGGGAAAGCTAAAAAGTTCGGCACTAATGCCAACTTTCTTAGTCGACTAATGATCGACCAGCGATTGCATACGGGAGAAAACTCTGCTAGAAGAATGAAGGTCCAATAACAAGATCAATATAATCATATTTATCAAGCTACTTCGTATGTTGTTCGCGTCTAAAGCGCAGAAAAAAAATTGATAAAATGAATAAATAAGGTACAGCAAAGAGTATTCCCGGCCATGGCTCGTCCCACATCATCCATAATGAAAATAATACAAGTATAATTGGCAGTAAAAAAAAGCTCAAGATACTCCTTATTAAGCTAACCCTCACAGAGTTATTAAGATTAAGTAATACAGGCAAGCTGCCAAGCGCAAGATAGATATTGAAACCAACTGCAATACCGAAAGGCAGATTAATAAAATCAGAATCCGCTGTACCAATTACCCTCATCGCTTGTAAAACAAATACCCCAAGCAGACTGAGTATTGTAGATATCAGAAAACAATAAAATATAATCATCAGGTATTTCATATTGCTGCATTAATTTTAATCAATTTGAACAGACCATATTAGTAATTGTTTACAAGATTATAACTTTCATTACATGCTAAAAAACTTCACTCACCAGTATTTAAGACTGGTAGCCAAACACATTTATTTAGCTTTTCTTAGAAATGCGATTTCAAATGTAACTTGCCCATTTAATTCCGAATTTCCTCAATACATTCAGTGCTCACCTACCTAAGCTACATGGTGTTTTGTACCAGGTGAGGAGTTATTTTACCAGTTTCATTTCTGCTTCTAAGCTTAAAAATTAAGCTTCTGCTGACAAGTCAGCAGAAACGTAGGTTTATGCCACAACATTTTGGGAATTTCAAATGAGATTGAAAAATTATCAGGTAAGCCTTTAATCAGGATGCGCACAGGTGAACGAAAATGATATATTTGTGTGCACCCTTTTCATCCTTACTTAATTATTTTGATACTAAACTATATTCATCCTTTCTCTTTCAAAAACATGGGCAAAATGTTTAAAGGTTTCATTTGCAGCTGTAATGGCTTGCTCTTCTTCTTGTTCCGTTTTTGCCTGATTGTTTAAAACAGCAATAAAATTGCCCCACATCATGCCAGTGGCTTCACCGTAACCAGAGAAAAAAGAAACACCTTTGCTTACGCCAACTTTTTCGAGCATTTTTACGATGATGCTTCCGCCCATGATCGAACCCTCCAATACATATAAGGCGCCTAGTGCCTGCACTGCATTTTCGATTTTTGGCACAGTGGTGTAAGGTAGCTCTGAGATATCGCTACCAAGTTCCAAAATATCAGCTTTGATGTAAGCCGAGTTTCTACGCTGAGCATAATCAGGCAGGATAGATTCAGTAATATATGGCTTAATGGTCTCTTCAATATGGCTGAAATAAGCATAAAAATGTTTCAGCAGATCTGCATAATCTGCATGATTTCTGATGGCTTTTAACTTTAGAACAACCTGTTTCTCCAGGTTCTGGTGTGCAACTTTTGTAGCCTCTTTAATATTTGTACTTAACATATTCTGTAATTTAATAATTAATCTTGATATAAACGATAGGTTAATCCAGCCAGCACAATTCGACCAGGCTGGCCGGGCATAAGCCGATCAGTGTAATTTAAAATGTTATCGGCGGTAAGCCTGATACTTAAATGTTGTTTCATCACCTTTTTCTCAAAAGCAGCATTGAGCATTAAAAAACCATTTACAAAGGTATCATAACGGTCGATAAATTGATTCCCATTGCGGTCGCCAAATGGGAATTTACCCCTATAATTAATACGGATATTGATATTGGCATCCCATGGACGGTAGTTATAAAATACTTTGAAGTTGGCCATGTGCCTCGACCGGTTCTCAATCCCCCAATAATCGGCAGGTTTTGGTGCATAAGAATTTCCGGTTGCCGGATCGTGAATGTTTTGATTGTACGGATAATGGCCTGCCTTAATGCTGTCGATTACACTGAGATCTTTAGCAATCAGGTACTGATAACCTGCACTGAGTTCTAAATTTTTTACCGGACTAATGGCAAAAGACAAATCTATTCCCTTATTCACAGCCTTTGGCAGGTTTTGATAGGTAAAGATGTTCCGGTTTCCGGTACCCGTTGCTATCTGGATGCTATTGATCTGATTATGCAAACTGTGATGAAAGATACCGGCCTCTATTTTTACCTGATCTTTGGGCTTCCACTCTAAACTTAAATTCAAAGATGTACTTCTTTCTGCCAGCAAATTTTGATCCAGCTGGTTCAGTAAAAAAGCTCTGATTTCACTGATCTGCCCCTGCTTATCCAATTGATTCAATGTTTGCTTTAACACTTCATTGCCTATCACCAGATAATTGGCCGCAGGGTTATAAAACACGAGATACCTCGATTTAAAATCTGGCGCTTTAAATCCTGTACCAGCTCCCGCTTTAAAAGTTAAGGTAGGTATCACTTTATACTGAAGCCCTAAACTGGGGTTTAGCTTGCTGCCATAAGCATTGGTTAAATCGTAGCGTAGTCCTGCAACCAATCCAAAGCTCTTGTTCAATTGCCAATCGCCTTGTAGAAAAGTAAAAGCATTGTTTACCGAACGCGGATTGCTCAAAGAAATATCATTCATCATTTCGATGCTTCCCCCCAAACCACCTGTAAATTTAACTTCATTGCTCAGTGCATAGGCAAATTGCTGTTCGAAACGGTGGAGGTTCTGCACAAAAACATCTTGGGTAATGCTGCTGTTCGTTTGCTGCCAATCTACACTTTGATCTGATCGGAAATTGGTATAATAGTAACGGCTCATGCTGCGCAATCCAGAATGGAAATGATGATCGAAAGTGGCCGACAGGTTTAAATCCTGCTCATGCTGACTGTCGCCGGAAATAATGCCCAAACCAAAATCTTTAGACATAAATGATTTCCTCAAGCCATACCTGCCACTAAAACCCAGGGTACTGTTAGGTGTTAAACGGTATCTCATTCTCCCCTGCAAAGCATAATTGTCATAAGGCGGTGCTGTTGTTCCCTGCTGGATGTATTTCGGATTGGTATTAAAACCATCTGTACGGTAATAATTTGCAGATATATTGGCTGATCCCCTTTGCGATGCAAATGGTGTTTCGCCCTCGAGCGTAACATCAGTTATATTCAAATTCCCATAATTTGCAGAAATTAAAGCCTGCGGCTGTAAAGCGCCATACCGGGTAACGATATTGATTGCCCCGCCAAGCGCCTCGCTTCCGAAGAGACAGGAAGATGCACCTTTAATGATCTCAATCCTCTCAATATTGGAAACGCTGATTCTGGACAAATCAAAATTCCCGCTGTTGCGACCAACCATAGGCTGACCATCAATGAGTATCATTATATATTCGCTACTGAAGCCCTGCATCTGTACGCCAACCGAGCGGGCGCCGCCGCCAATATTATTTACAATGGCAATGCCCGTTTGCTCTTTTAATACCTCATCCAGTCTTCGGCTGCCCATCAGTTCGATGGTCCGCCTGCCAATTACAGTAACCGGCATGGCACTGCGCTCCAGTTTCATCAAGTTATCTGGGACAGCACGATTTTCAGATACAGCCACTTCGTTCAGTTCATGTTCTTCATCTGATAATTTAATCATCAGGTTATTCACAACTGTAGTAATTTTGATGTTATTCTGGTAACTGGCCTTGCCAACCATACTTACCGTAATTCGGTAATTACCTATAAATAACTTAGTAAAATTAAAATTTCCCAGATCGTTTGTCTCGGTAGTATGACCATCCGGTTCAAGGCGTACAGTTGCTCCGCGTAAAGCTTTACCTTCATTATCGGTTACTGTGCCTTTTAAACTTCCATACTCCTGTGCGGCTAACTTTAAATGGAAAAATGCAAGGAAAAATATAATAGCGGATAGTTTAACCATGTGATCGTATTGTAGCTAAGCTGTTTTAGCCATTTGTTTTTTATTTTCTTAATCTTAGCCTGTTTTCAAACATAATGCTTTCGGTTGCTACTGGCTGAGAAGGATCAGTTTTACTTGTAGTCATTTTATCTGTTATGGCCAGTTTACTTAAGGACATTTTTTTTGTTCCGTTAATTAATTGTAAGGCCGCACTCAAGCAATTTTCGGCTGGATCACCAAAAACAGGCTGATCTGCACCCTTTACGGCAACATCAGGTGGCATGCCTGTAAAATAATCTGACCAGCCATTGGCGTTTTTAATCAAAAAACTGCTCAGGTAAACACTGTATTGATCGATGTTGATGCTAAAAAAGCCCACTGGCTTGCCATAGGTTTTCTCTCCGATCAGCTTAACCTCAAAATAAGGTTTTAAACTGCTGATCAGCATTTCGCTGGCCGATGCGGTATTGCCCGAAACAATAAAATAAATAGATTGAATGGTTTGTAAATTTCCTCTTTTATTAAATTTATAGGTATTGCCAGCTGTGGTATAATCCACATCGGCCATGGTAGCCATGCGGCCATTGTAAATCGCTGTTTTTCCATTGGCATCTAAATAAGGTTGATGTTTCAGTATTTTTGCGGCACCATTTTGCATAGATGGATTAAATAATTCGCTATACATCACTTTTCCATTTAAACTGGCTGGTATGATTAAATTGGCTACATATTCTGCAGTTTCCAAATAACCGCCTCCATTGTTTCGCAAATCGATTATGATAACTTTTGGATTGGCGGCTGCGAATTCAGAAAAAGCTTGGTTTAAAGCCACTCTACTATCGTTTAGTGAAGCAAACGAAGCCAAAGCAAGGTAAGCAACCGGCGTATCATCAGTGGTAATGATTTTATTGGCAAGCACAGCTGTGTTGAAATTTGTAATGCCGGCAGTAGTCCCCGGACTACCTTTCCCCACCTGGAGATTTGAATATTTTGGATTTTCGAAATAAACAGGTAACTCGTAAGGTTGACCATTGGCCGGGTTTATTTTAAGCTGCGAAATATCAAATAACGCTTTCCTAAAAGTGGTGATATCTGAACCGATTCCGGCATATTTCTGTCTCGGGTTAAACTCAACATAGCTTGGCAGTACATCGTTCCATAAGTACACTTGTTTGGCATATAAGAAGATGGAATCGAGCGTCAACTGGCTTCGCGTGCCTGTGGTAGGCGAAATAATCTCTTCCGCATCATCAACAGAAACCTTTGCCTTTTTACAGGCAGAGGTTCCCATTAGAATGAACGAGAGCAGCGTGATATATATCTTTGTATGGTATTGCACTTTAAAAGCTTAATTAACAATAGCAATCATATCATCAAAAACACCGCTAAGCGGACCTGCCGGGTAATAATCTCCTGCAGGATAGTTATAACTATACAAATCATAATTCCCAGTTGGCAAATCGTTAGGCACTTTTAATGTTAACTGACCTGTTTTGGTTTCCTTGATGATTAAGTTGTACATCAGTTTGGTGGCCACATGGCGAATGGCAAACTGGTTAATCAGTTCAATCCTGTTTTCACCATTAATCACAAACTCTTCCCCAAGTTTTAAGGTAAGTTTGATGGTGCTCAATTCTACCGGGGTAATGGCTGGGCGGCCATTGCTTACACCAAATGTTCGTTCTAAAACCACACTTCTCAATCCGGATACAACTTTCAATTGATAAATCCCATCTGGTACGCCGGCGTCAATTGTTGCGCTGAGTGAAATGGGTGTTATGCTGGCTATAGCAATTTCTTTTTCAGTATGGTTAGCCATATTGACCAAAAAAGCTCTGGTTTGTTCTTTACTCGCCATAATATTATCGCCGGTAACGTTAATATTGCTACCTCTGTTCACAAAGCTTTTAGTATTATATACCGATATTCCTGAGGAGATATTTATTTTAAGCAATGGTTGATTGATAACCTTTTTAATCAGGTACGCTTTGCTTGTACCGTTTTGTGCCGTCACTACAAACCTGGTCGTTTCTTCAAAAGCCACACTTTGGCCCGAAGCAGGACTAACACTTGCCCTTTCAGATACTATAATGGTAGGTGTAATATGATCTGGTACAGCCTGCCCGGAAGGCCAGTAGATGGTCAGATTTTTTTCATCGATTATAGCCTTAACTGGATCTCCATTGGCATCCTTTATCGTAAAACTTAAAATGTCGGCGTAAGGATAATCTTCATATTCCTTTTTGCATGCACCAAATATGATGATGATGACACATAAAATTAAAAGATAGTATGAGCTGACAGAGAAGCGTTTATATATTGTATTCATAATCAATAATTATTAGATTTGCATTTTTAGGCCCGCAAATAAGGCCTTAGCCTAAGCTAATGTCTTTAAAACGATTTGGGATTATTCCCTTATTTGGGTTTATTTATGATTTTTTAGGGACGATAAGTCGTGTTTTCGTCCCTTTTTTTATCTTTTTAATTAAGGATTTCCCTTGATTGAGTTCTTCCTTACTTTAATCTCTTCGTGTGGAAATTAACAGTGGTATTATAAGTACCGGAAGTAGTTACACCATCAAGCTGAACCACATAAAGCCTGGTTGAACCGGCAATTGTTGAACCGTTACCCACTACAGCATATCTTTGAGCCACAGGCGTAATGGTACGGGTAACCCTGTTATAATTGTACCAGCCCACAGTTGTACTGGTATTATTGCCCAAAGTGCTGATTGCACCTAATGTAACTGAAGAAACATCAGTTAAAGTAATGCCGCTAACATTGGTTACCGATGGAGAATCGTAATAGCCAAGGCTATTGGTGCCTGCGATGGTAATGTTTCCGTTAAAATTGTTGTCGAAATCAACCTGGTTTCCAGCACTTGCCACCACATTGTTCAGTAAATCGTAACCAACAGCAGTCCACGAAGTAGGTGAAGTTGATGAATTGGTTACCACACCTGCTTCTGTATCGCCTACAGCAAGCGCAGCGGTAGTATTCTGCAAGGCAAGTTTGTTATCGGGTTGAACCGCATCTTTTTTACAGGCAGTTCCTAATATGGCCAAGGTTGCAACAGCGAACGTAAGTTTTAAAAAATTCATTTTCATTTTTTTCAGATTTATGATTTTTGTTATATAAATGGGAATAATCTCCCTAATCGTTTTTCAATGGATAATTGTTAATAGATTACTACTTCGAGGTAACTGTAACTGACCAGTTTAGCGTGAGTAAAGGCCAGGTTCCAAAAGCGGCTGTTGGTGTATAAGTGCCTGGCGGTAAGCTGTCAGGAATTCGGATCGTAGCTTCAGTGCGGGTAAAGGAAATTATAGGCAAGATTGTTTTCTGGCCGTTTACAGTAATATAAAATTCTTTAAAGTCATTAAATACCACGCCTCCTGTAGCTATTTTAAATGTTTCACCTTGTTTAACGGTAACCGGACCGTAATTAATTCCAGGCCGGCCGTAAACAACTTTTACCGGATATTTCATTTCGGCAGTTAAGGCCTGTACTTTTACCCTTACCTTATAACTTCCGGTATCTAATGTTTGCGGAACCTGTAAATAACTATATGTGTAAGTTTTAATGCCACCGATCATGGCTACCGATACCGCTGTTGTTCCCAGTGCAGTACTGGGCGTTAATTCATATTCCTTATCGGCTTTATCAACCAGGTAGGCCTTGATTTTTTTTACATCAGCAATATTAAAATTACCTTGCACCCTCACATCATAAGCGCCCACTGCCATTGTTGTCGCGATGGTGGCTGTTGATAGTTCAGTCAATACCAAAGGCGAAATCTGATTGAGTTTAATGACCAGTTTGTAGGAAGAGGTACTCTGATCTGCAGCAATTACGGTATAAGTTTTTTTGGTATCCAAAACCGCTACCGGAGCTGGCGTTTCACTCAACTTAGCCCCTGCCGAAAGTTTAATCACCGGCTCTATTACATCCAGTTCGTAGTAATATGGCAAATAGAGCGTTATGGTTTTATCGGTCTCATCAATGGCACCAAAAATATTTCCATCGGATACGGCAACCTTAAATTCGGTGATTTTATTCGCTGGAAGAGGCTCCAGACCTATTGTCTTTTTACAGGCGGCAAGCGTAGCAACCGTTAATACAATACAAAGCAGTTGCGTTAATTTATTCTTCATTTTAATATGATATTGATAAGGTATGTGTTTATTTAATCTCGAATTTTGAACTCCCTTTTGGCACAATTACGAATTCGAAAGTGAAATACATGTGTGGCGTGGTTCTAAACCATTTGTCAGCCGTAAAGGCATCCTTATAACAGCTGATCATTTTGATCTTCGCGTAATCGCCTTTGGCTGTGCGGACAACAATGGTACGTTTTTCGGGCATGGCATAAGCCACGTGCTGCTTATCGTAACTGCCATCGCCCCTTTTGGTGCCGCCAAAGTCATATAAGTACCATCCTATTCCTTCACCAAAATCCCCTTCATCGTCTGTACCAATGGTTTTACTAATGCTCAACGTACCATCTGCAGGTACATCGATAACCTCATCGAAAGGCTTTTGTAATATGGTAATCGCTCCTGTACCTGTGCTTCCGGCGCCTAAACTGTTTGAAGATTGACCATTATTGCTACTTAAAAAGCTATTGTAAAGCCCATTAAAGCAAATATCCCAACGGTTGGTTTTAGTATATAATAAAGAAATAGTAGCCTTGGTTTCTAAACTGAATAAAACAGCGGTTGGCGGTACCGTTGGATTGGCATCATCCGTTTCTACGGCTAAATTTTCTATTCGCTGTAATTTATAATATGGTGTGCCGCCCTCTGTATGGCTTGGCGACTCTTTTTCGGGTTCAGGCGAAACAATTTCGTCTTTTTTGCAACTGGTAAAAAGTAAACACAATATAAAACAGGCTGAAGCCCATTTAAACATGGTTTTGTATGTGGTTATCGCTGTATTCATTTTCTTTATTTAGTCTTTAAATTTTTGCTTCCGTCTTGCTGTACATAATATTTGAAAGTGTAGTAAGGTGCAGGCCAGTTTAAGTCGGTAACACTTGGCGGATTGCCCTTATAGGCATTAATTAATTGTAGTTTGGCATATTTGCCATCAGGTAGCCTAATAACATAGGTGCGGTTGGGAATGGCTTGCATAATATGTGTATTAAAGCTGTAAAAAAACCAGCCATTTGAGTTAGCTGAAGATGCCCAACCAATTTTAGTTAATCCGCTGCCGTTCAAAGCCTCATCAGAGGGCGCCTGGGTAACGCTATCATAGCTTTGCTCCAGCATGATCACCACGCTTTTTGCGGCTCCACCGAAGCCGGGGTTGTATTGGTAATCTTTATCGTTCACATAAATTTCGCTGTTATATGGGCCAGTAAAAGCTAAATCCCAGTCATTGGTTTTTAGCCATTGCGCTGTATCGGCTGCATTGCGGATCCAGATTTGTTTCTGATCCCTTAAGCGGAAAAGAAAGGTATAAAAAGGCCGTAGTTCTTTACCAGGAGTTCCACTGCCCATCGCAGCTTGTGTATCGCCAGCCAAATCGGTAATCACTATGCTTTTACCATCTTGTAAAATTGCGTTCTGGTCCTGTTCATCTTTCTTACATGAAGCGAAAGCCCCTGTTAAAAGCAATAAACTTATAGCAAGCGTTTTTTTGTTAGCAAAATATGAATATATGGTGTTTTTCATCAGTGTTATTATTTTTAATCATTCTAAATAAGAACACTGCAAACATCCAAATTAAGCATCAAAAATGGTTTGTTCAATCCGTATTTTAATTTGTTCAATCCGTATTTTATTTTGTTCAATCCGTATTTTTTTCGGCGCTGTTTCGCACAAACCAACAGTATAACTGAAAGATAAATAAAAACAATCAACTGTATTTTAGATACTTAAAAAAATTAACAGTCACCTTTTTTTCTGAAAAGACATCACCAATTCAACTGAATGTGGTAATGATATACTTGTATTTAGATTAATTAAACACTTTTTTTGTTTTCCTAAATAAGCAATTACAAGTATGAAGAAATATTACGCCGCACTTATCATATTTTATGTTTTCACTGGTCTCCAATCAGTAAAGGCACAGGCCAAGCGCATGATTACCTTAAGCAGCGCCATTAGCGAAACGGTAAATGCTTTGGGCTATGGTAAACATATGGTGGCTACAGATGTAACCAGTGTATGGCCCGAAGAAATTAACAGGTTACCTAAAGTAAGCAGGAACAGGTCTTTTTCCGTTGAGGCCATTACTGCCTTTCGACCAGATCTGATATTAGTTCCTGAAGGGGACTTTTCGAAAGAAAACCTTTATCAGTTCAAATCATTAGGGATCAGGGTCGTTGCTATCCGCCAGGAATTTTCGGTTGAAGGTGCAGCCAAATTTATCAGGCAGATTGCGGCAGCCATTGGCGATAAAGCACGTGGTGAACAGCTTGCAAAGCAAACCACAAACCGCATCAGTAACACAATAATTCAGTTAAAAAAAGGCAATAAGATACCAAAAGTGCTGTTTATCTATGCACGTGGTGTAGGCACCATGAGTGTGGCTGGCAAAGGAAGCAGCATAGATGCCATTATCAAACTGGCCGGCGGCAAAAATGCCATACAGGAATTTAGCGATTTTAAACCTTATACTACCGAAGCACTGATCAAAAGCAACCCCGACATCATTCTGATGTTTGATTTTGGTTTAAAGAGTTTAGGTGGCAAGGAATCCTTTTTAAATCTGCCGGGTGTAACCTATACCAATGCCGGAAAAAATAAAAGGATTGTGGAGATGAACGGCCCGTTGCTCATCAATTTTAGCAACCGATTACCTGAAGCCATTAAAGCCTTAAATAACCAAATTTACCAATGAGAAGGCTATTGATATACACCCTACTCAGCGTGGGCTTATTGGTTTCTGTCTGTTTTTCACTCGCTTTAGGTGCCATGCGCATCCCACTAGAAGAAGTGATCGACACGCTGACCCATACCATGGGATTTACCCTGTTTGGCGGCACAGATCATGGTATCAACCAAAGCGTAATTATGATGATCAGGTTACCACGTACCTTAATGGGAATACTGGTTGGTGCTGCGCTTGGCATTTCAGGCGCAGCCATACAGGGCATATTCAGGAATCCATTGGCAGAACCAAGCCTGGTGGGGATATCAGCGGGTGCATCTTTAATGGCGGTACTGATTATTGCTTTTGAAACCTTACTGTTTTCCAGTTTGACCCAGCTTTTAGGTTATTACCTATTGGCATTTGGAGCTTTTGCCGGAGCAGGTATTACGGCCATGCTGGTGTATAACCTTTCGAAGGTAAACGGACAGGCCAATGTGTCAACCATGCTGCTGGCTGGTATCTCGATTAATGCCATGGCTGGTGCGTTGACCGGATTGGTTACCTACCTGGCCGATGAGCAGAAACTCAGGAGCATTACTTTCTGGATGATGGGCAGCTTGGGTGGTGCCACATGGCAAAATGTAAGCTGTTTATTCCCTTTTGTACTGGTGGCGATAGCCGGACTACCATTTTTAGCTAAAGGTTTAAATTTGTTTGCCATTGGCGAAAACCAGGTGGAACTGATCGGCTTAAACCCCAACCGTATTAAAATAATGGTGGTGGTATTGGCCACCATGGCCGTGGGCGCTTCTGTCGCCGTTTCGGGCATTATCGGGTTTATCGGTTTGCTCATCCCCCACCTTACGCGCTTAATTGGCGGCGTAGATCACCGTTTTGTACTTCCTGTTTCAGCATTGATGGGTGCATTGGTTCTTACCTTGGCAGATCTGGTTTCGAGATTAATTGTACAACCGATTGAATTACCAATAGGTGTGGTTACAGCCTTAATGGGAAGCCCCGTTTTTTTATACATCCTCATTAAAGACAAGAAGAAATTAGTTAATTAACAATCAGTTTATGCTTAGAATAGAATCCATCAGCTATAAATTAAACCAACGACCGCTCTTAAAAGACATATCTTTCAGCATCAGAACGGGCGAAATGGTTGCGCTTTTAGGATCAAACGGTGCTGGAAAGTCTACTTTGATGCGCTTACTTTCTGGTGAGCGAAAGCCCGATAGCGGGCGCATTGTATTATACGGAGAAGACCTTAAGGACTATAATAGAAAAGTACTGGCCACCAAAAGGGCTTACTTGCAACAACACAATCCCATTACTATGGCTTTTACGGTAAAGGAAGTAGTGATGATGGGCAGGTATGGTTTCAAAGGCCTCCCATCAGCAAAAAACGACCAAACTGCGATATTTGAAACAATGGAACTCTGCGGACTAACTGATTTGACAGACCGATCGATGCTTAGCCTTTCAGGCGGCGAGCAGCAACGGGTACACTTGGCGAGGGTTTTGACTCAACTTTGGGACAACGAAAATGCGGTACTGCTGCTGGACGAACCTACCAACAATATGGACTTACAGTTTCAGCACCAAAGCCTGGCCATTGCCGCTGCGATGGCTAAAAAAGGTTATATGATTATTGTGGTGTTACACGATGTTAACTTGGCTGCCCAATATGCTAACCGGATTATCATTTTAAAAGATGGCCGGAAATGGTGGGATGGAACTCCGGCGCAGGTACTTACTCCACAGCATATTTATTCAGCTTTTGGCATTCACGCCCAGACATATACCGACCAAAGCAGTTTAAAAACGGTTATCGTTCCTAAAGAAATCAAACTTGATGCTGCAAAGTTCAATTCCAACCTCCGAACACCAAATCCACCTGTTTATAAATTAAAGCCCACCGAAACCGATGAATTAGTTACACTCCAATCTGCCCAGATTTAAATTAACGCTACCGATGAAAAACATACAAAAACTATTTAACACAGCTCAAAGCATCGGCCAGATGCCTCAATCGCCCTGTACTGATCCTTTTAAAGAATCCATTTTAAAAACAATAAACGATTACTGTCGGTTAAAGCGGTTATTGTTCTCCGAAAAGAGATTATGGATTGCGTTTAAACTGTTGGAAATAAGTGATTTTATCCATCCCGAATCACTTTGGTTAATGCTTAAAGAAGATAATACGCCCATAAGTATAGGTTGCGTATATACCAATTTAAAACTGATGGAAGCCGCTGGCATTGCCGAAGCACAAAACACCGGTTCAAGATCGATTTTATATAAAATCAGAGCCGCAGATCACTAGGTAAAATGCCATAGTATTTTTTAAAGGCATTGGTGAAACTGGCTTGATGTTTAAAACCTATATTTACACCAACTTCGTACATATTTTTTCCTTCCTCTAAAATTAACCGTTTGGCTTCTTCCATTCTTAAGCGGGTGATAAAGTCGTAAATGGTACTGCCGAAATATTTTTTAAAGCCTGTTCTTAATTTAAATTCATTCAGCAGTATCATTTTCGAAAGCTGTTTATGAGTTGGAGGATCGATATAATCCCGTTCCAAAATTTCTCTGGCTTCTTCCAGTTTTGGAATATCGCGATCGAGCAACGGTTCTCTACCTCCCTGCAGGTGCTGACTAAACTGTTCCAGCTGGTACATAATCAACTCGGTGATACGCGCATCGGTAAATAGACGCTTCAATTCTCCATCCTGCTTGCAGGTAATAATGGCATCAATTGCCCTGTGCATTTCAGGAGTCATCAAAAGATCTTGCTCCGCAAAAGAAGTGGATATTCCTTTGTCCATTTCCTGTACAAACTGTTCATGCAATGGAGAATACAGATCAACCAGGCGGAGGTAATAATCTTTAGAAAGAACAATCAAAAAATAGACAAATTCTGCATCAGGTTTCACATCATACGCCTCCTTTGCTGAAGGGATATATCTGATATTGTGCCTGCTCAGTCCATATCTAAATGATGGATTACCTATTGCTGAAGCATTTTTCTGGCTAAAAATAAACTGACAGGTGATGGCCTCTCCCTCTACTTCGGTGAGAATCCGTGCAGGACCGTCAAACTTCATCTCGGCGTGTACCAGAAACAGACCATTGGTAGAAAGCTGATAATTTTTGAGGGCTACAGGAGCATTCTTGATGGCTATTGATTTTTCTGACAGTCGATGATCGGGCACATATTGATCTGGAATTTCTTCCATAAACAGAAAATCTTTTTGATGCTCTATTCTTGCCTTTACAATCATTTCCGGTTAGTTATAATTTAATCATAGACACACAAATATAGGAATATTATTTATATTAATTCTAAATAAGAATAATTATTGACTAATCTGCCTTGAAATACGACATGTAATTTACTATAAGCTGCATAAACAACTTAAATCAGCTTGGCAATTAGTTATATCCATAAAAAAAGCCACGCAGAGCTCGAAGTGAAAATAAGCCAACCTGCTTCGCGATCAGATGCTGATAGCCTGGCGAAATAGGACTGTTATTGGGCCAAAGAAATACTTTGAATACCATTTAATACCTCTACCATATTAAAAGGCATAAAAAAACCGGAATCGATGTGTTCGATTCCGGTTAGTACCCCTTCCCGAACTTTCATCGAACCAATTTTGCTTAGATATGACAGCGATTTTGGAAGCTTTAGAAAGCTGTAACATGCATAAGTAAATCGTAAGCAATCAATAGAAAATCTAATTAAATTCATAACCTTTTAACATTTCTGATAGCAGATTAGCCTCTTCAATAATCCACTCATCATGCTGAATTAAATTATCTAATATTATTTTTTGCTTAGTAGTAAGCAATGAGTCAATATTTCTATCTCTAATATTTTCCCATCTACTAAGATGTTCTGTTTCTTTAATTGTTTTAGGAGCAGCATTTGGAGTGAGCAGGGTAATATTTGGTATTTTTTCTTTTACAAGAGGATAAATTATAAATAGGCCATCATAATCCCAATCACATGAATAATAAATAGGTAAGCCTCTGGTATCTGCGAAATCCAGTTTGGCAATATTTTTACCACCGGCATACCAAAGTTCGATATGATTTGCTCGGGCAAAGGTAGGGCGTTTTAAAAAATCAATATTTTCACATAATACAATGCATTTTGGAGAGTTACATTCAAGTACATATTTGTATTGCAGGTCTTTATCATCTGCTAGCTCTTCAATGTCTAAAAGTATTTTTACAGCATTGATCAAAGCGTCTTTTCCTAATAAATACTTTTCATTTTTGAAAAACATGAGGGACACAATTCTCACGGTGGCTTCATTTTTTATAATCTGTTGCCGTAAGGGTTCCAGATTGCCATTATCCATGTCCTCTTTTATGCTGATGAGTATCTCTATATCTTTCTCTTCAAAACGGAGTTGAGATTTTAATAATTTGGTTTCTGCCAGAAAGGTATCATAACGTTTATATTTGGCTAAATAATCACGTTTATAAATATCAACAAATCCAGGTAAGGCTAATATCTTTTTATGTGATTTATCCAGTTTTCTAAGGGAGTTAATTAGGTAACTAATTTCTTTACTATTATCTAACGTATTGCTTAATTTTACCTCCTTGTCAATGTAAAGCTTATTTAATGCTTTTAATTCTATCCAATTCATTCCGTAATGTTATTCAAATAAATATTTAGTTGTTCTTTAAAATCTCTTGTCTTGAAATATGATGATGAGGGATAATAATTAATTTTATCGCTAAATTTTCCTTTTATTAAATGGTGGGCATACCACTCATCCGAAAGGCCAATGTTGAAGGTGCGTGGTGCCATGGTGATAATTTGATAATGAAACTCTTCAGCAATTTCGGGGAAGATGTTAAAATTAGTGTCATCCAGACTTCCTAACTCTTCCAAAATAATAAACCTGATTCCTTTCGGTTTGTCTTTTTGGGTAGATAATCTTGCGACGGCAAGCAATGCGATTGCGGAATAGCTTTCTCCAGTACTACCGGAAACGTCATTACCAAACTCATCCTCCAAGTTCGCATTAATATGAAAATAGGTCTTAGGATCTAAAAGTTGAGCAATGGGTATCTTTTCATTTAATCCTGCTAATTTTTTAAAAAAGTCTTCAAGAAAATCCGTAACAGACTGATCAGAAAATGCCAATTCTCCACTTATTGCGGCATATCGTATGTCGTAAGCCATCTTTTCAATGTCTTCAATCTTAATGGTAAGATTTGGTTTGAATTCTACGTTGAAGAGGTATTTATCGCTTATCCTTTTTCTGTTTACAAAAAAGGCGCTAATGGTCTGAACCTGTGATTTATAAATATTGTAAGCCTTGGTCGTTTTTGAGAAAATTTCTACCATTCGATCTCTTATACCATCTGCAATCCGTGTCCGTTCGTTGTTTGCATCCTGTAAGGCTGGTACAATTTCATCTCTTGTTTTTAAATTTGCACCCAGTAAAGCTCTTTCTAATACCCTAAAAGAATAGGTGTTTTTATGGAGCTCATAATTAATTTCGCTGTTCTTTTCTCCTTTCGTTTCTTCAAATTCAGAAACAGCTTCTATATATTTTCTTTTGTAAATATCATATGCTTTATCAGATTTTTCTTTCAAGGCAGATAGTTGTTTTTCTTCAGTATTAAACTGCAATATATTTTCGTTGAAGTCAGTATAATAATCGATATTTAGTTGTTCAAGCTCCTGTTGTCTCGTTAAGATATTTCTTGTAATAGTTTCCAGATCTTTATTTATCGTTTCAATATCTTTTTCTAAAGATTTTAACTCGCCTTCTTTCTTTCCTGAATACTTTGAAATTTTAGTTATACGCCCTAGCCAATGATTTTTTATATCTTTCAAGGTACGTTCAATAACTTCAGGCTCATCGTATTCAAGACTGAATTGTTTTTTTAGATTTTGTAATTCTTCTTCATTATGTATCTTCTCAACCTGAAGTGTTGCCAGTTTTTCATCTATTTGAAGTATACATCGCACAGCAGTTTCTAGCTGTCTTATTTTTGAAGCATCACATACCTCTGGTGAAAATATGTGTTGGAATAAATTTCTATCATAGTCCAGACCATCTCTTATATTATCTAATGCAGATAGCTTCTTTTCTATTACGATAAGTTCGGTTCCGAGTTTATCGATGAGTTGCTGTACACGTAGATTAAATCCAGAATTACTTATTAATAATTCAGCATCGGGATTATAAGTTATAAACTCTGATAATGTACCCAATTTTATCCAGATGCCTTCTTTTGTTTTATTGATTTGAAGATTGACTAATTCTTCCGTGTTGATATAGCGATCACTATTCTTCGGAGATGGAACTTCAGTAGTGGATAAGGTAGCAAAGTATAAAACAGCCTGCATCGCATCGATACTTAATGGTGGCAGATTTTTGATGTACCAATACAACACACTACCTTCTTCATGATTTCTAAGCATGTTCAACAGCTTTTTCTTCTGCTTTTGTTCAGAAATTAATTTGATCTTTAATCTATCCAGTTCAATCAGCTCTTGTTCTCTTTTTTTCTCTATATTTTCAAGTGTTGAATATTTTTCTAAATAAGGCAGGGAAAAGCTAATGTATCTTTTTATTTCAGCTACAGTACGTAGGCTCATATCAACTTTATCAAAAGATGTTTTCCAACTATGATCTATTTCTGGCAATACAAGCATTGTTAGTTCGTTGATCTGATCATTCAACGCTTCTATGTTTTCTATTAACTGCTTATAACGATATGCCTGTTCATAATTTTCTTCGGCTGCTTTATGCCGATTTTGTATTTCACTCTCCAGTCGGGGTATTTTGTTGATTAGTATCTGGAGCTTTTTAAAATCCTTATTTCGTTGCTCCAATTTTAAATGTCCTTCTGTCTCTGCTCTTTTTTGAATATCCAGTTCTAGCATACAATTGCTTATTTCAGCCCCTCTATATTCCGTTAGTAACTTGGTGTAAGATTGATATTGTAGATCTATAACATCCAAATATTTTTGCTTTTTGCTTAGCTGCTTTGTATGTTCATCCAAACGCTTATAATCTTTTAATACTTTTTCAAGCTCTAACTTCTTTTTTTCAAAATCTGCTCTGATGTCATCTTCAGTTTCTTCCAGTAAAAATTCTTTTAAATTTTTAGATGCATCCTTCCCCGATAATTTAAGCGTCTTTGCTTTAGAAAAAGATTGTATAACTTTCGCAAAGGCCTTTAGGTTATTTTCTTTCGAAAGGTTAATAGGTAGTAGATCTTTGCTACTTAAAAAGTTGTAATAGCCTTGAACTTCTTCTCTGTTTTTGAAAAAGATTAATTTTAACCTTCGTTCATCATTTAACCATTCGGCCAAATCTTCAATATCTGGTATAGTGTTATTTTTAATGAAATTCTTTGAAAACAACACTTCATCTTTGTCCATAGTCAATTGTGATAGATCGCTATTAAGTTCAGTACTCTTCGTAATAACGAATGGAACAAGTCGTTTTCTATCCTGGCTGTGTATCTGAACACCTATTGTAATAAATTTATCTTGCTGAACCATGATGTTTAAAAAACAGTAGGCGCAGGTAGTCTCGTGTGGAAGTGTATGGATATATCGTGTTTCTTTAACATCTTCAGTACCGAATTTTATAAGTTCCTTATCATATATAAATAAGACTTGTAAAAGATCGGCTAAAATAGATTTGCCTACGCCATTCGGACCAATGAAATCAGTTCGCTTCTCATGAAATAAATAATCATGATTATAATGTTTAATTATCCCTACCGTAGAAAGAGAATAGATTATAGGATACATCATTGCGGGTCTTCTTTTTTTAACGCTAATACAAATGTTTCGAAATTCAGGAGTTCATATTCATACATTTTAGCCAATCGGTTAATGGCCGGCTTTATCTCAAAATCGGGTACTTCCTCTGATGAAGAGGATTGTTTTTCTAACCAACCAATTTTGTCAAACAGATCAATGGCAGCATTTATTTTTCTATGTACATTGCCCCATTCGCGGGCATCATAGGTATTGGATGTGCGTACTTCATTGAAGAGGATTCTTTTGTATGCATCTTGCTGTTCACCTTCCATAATAATATTTCTTAATTCAACCCACTGTATGATTTTACGATCATCAAAAAATCGTTTATAATAAATATCAAGCAACATTAACCCGATCAGTGTTTGTGTCTCTGTAAGTTCTCTATGACGAGAATGATCGGTGAATTTTCCTTTTCCGGTATCAAAAAAATCCAGATAGAAATAAGATTTTCCATCAAACTTATCAGCTACCAGATTAAGATTATACAGACTTTTATAGAATAGGGTCCACTGTTCTGATCGATCTTCCAATAATGAGAATGCCATATAATATTTTTCATCGATGTGCTTTCCGGATAGAAGCATGATGTTAATATCCGCAAAATACTTTTGCACCTGATCGTCCCATAGGAATCCAAAAGATGCTATATCGTTAATTTCGTTTTCCATAATGCAATTTCATTTTGTTGAGTAGCAATTAATTGTCGTTTAATCTCAATATTAATTTCCGGGTTTTGAGAGGCCATTGCAACCATTTCTGACACGACACCGTAAGCAATTGACAAATCTTGTTCTTCCGTTAAAATAGTATTCATCAATTCGTCAAGAATAACGTACTTTTGCGCTGCAAGTAGTGTTTTGGTCTTCTTCACCCATTCGTTGATTATTTGTTGTCGTTGGATTTCTATTTCTATCTTATTTCGTTCTTCTTTTTCATACCTTTCATCTGGCGGTGTCTCAATGAGAATATTGTCTTTCTGTTTTGTAAACTCATGATGCTTAAGGTATAACATTTTCCCTTGCTCATAAACTAAGGGTTTCAAAGGAAAATTTTCTGGTAACACAATACCATTTTCGCCGTAATTAGCCGTTTGCAACATATAACCCAATAGTTTTTGTATTTGTAGCCTGTAGTGGGCACGGGTAGAAAAATACTCCTGTAACTCGCTTAGTTTTTCACTGGCATTATAAATCTGCCTCCTTGCTGCATTAATTTTATCATCAATGCTAGCAAAAAATGACTCCATATCTCTATAGATCTCGCGAGATTTTTTCCAGTCTTCAACCGCTTTATTATTTACAATTTCATCAGACGAAAATTTAGTACTATACATCTTTGTATAAAATTGATCTACTACAATCTGAAGATCTTTGAGGAATTTATCTTTACTTCTGACTGCCTCCGTAATATCTTCGGCTCTTTCTCCAAATTTCCTGAATGTTAGTGCAAATGCCTTTACTAGAGTTACAGCTTCTTGTACATCATTATCTAAAAGCGTATTCAATGTACTATATGCCTCTCTCAACTCATCTTCAAGACCTTCCAGATGGTCCATTACTATTTTCTTAGCCAGGGATGTTGCCATTCTTCCAAACTTTCTCTCCAGATCTATTATCCCTTCAATTTCATTAAAACGTAGTGTAAAAAATTCTTCAAAGCTTTTCTTTAAGGGCTGATTTTTGTAGGGGTTTTCCAGTTTGTTCTTCATCATATCTAATACGCCTTTGGCATATTCTGTCAGGAAGTATTTGCCAGGTTCATCAAAATGATTTCTTATAAAGTAATGCAATAAGTTGTCTTTTATGTGGTACCATTGTCTTACGGATGACTGGTCAAATCGCTTACTAATTTCCAGTAGGATATCCTCTATTTCTTTAAGTGTAAAATGCTCTTCCAGATCACCTGCTTTTATTTTCTCATCTATAGCTATAATGAGATAACCGCCGTCGTATTTTGCAGGAAGCAGAAGGTGAAATTGATTATATAATTCTTTATACAGCTCAGATTGTTCTTTCATAAAAGTATTACTACATTTTATATTTATTGATATACAGATCATCGTAAATGCACAGTCGTTGGAAGGAAAAGAAGTAATTACCCAGGATGCTCTGCAATTCGGTTTGGAGGTATGAAATCCTGTCCTGCTGTTTGAAGACGAGGTGGAAAAAACTCAACAGCAACGGGAAGTGTTCTGCCCGCAGAAGTTGCAGGGTTTTATCATTTTTGTAGAGGGAGAGCGCTTTTTCGTAGTTCATGGTTAAGGTTGATTCTAGTTCTATCAGATTCAGTCTTATTATTTATTTTATGCAGCTGATACCTCTAGCCCTTATGCCCAACATTCCATGTCTGCAAAATATTAAAGCAGCCTACCAACGATGTTGCCGATAGGCTACTGGATTTTATTCTTTGTCAATCTCAATGACCATTTTACCCTGTAATGTGGTAATGATTACATGGGCATTGCATTCGAAACCTATTTGCTCCAACCATTTTCCTTGTAACATGATTTGTGGAACAATTGATCTGTTCCAGGCATAATCCCTACATTTTGGTTGAATTTTTAACCTTCTCATTCCGTTTGGAAGTTTTGGTTTTCTGGGTTCACAGGCTCCGCACCTACAGGTTTTGTTCGGTTGTAATTCCTGGATTACTTTTAGCTTCCTCATAGAAGCGCTTTTTTGACTTTTCGTAGATTGCATTTTATAAAAAGTTTGACGCACACCCAGGTCACCGCAATCTACGTCGGATAACCGAAATGATGCTGGACTTCCACCAGTTTGCCTGGGTTTATCGTAATTAAGAAAATTTGTTGAATTGCTCCAACGTAGATTGCATGATAAAGATATGAATTTTATTTTAATTGGTTAAAGATAAATGGCTAAAACGTGCAATTTTTTTATAGTCAAAAACACCAGGTCGCTGCGAAAGTCGCCGGAAACCGGAAATATGCAGTACTTTCAACTGCTCGCCTGGATATTGTTAATATTTTTTCTATTGGTCAGGAGATAAATGGCTAAAATTTGCATTTTTTTATGATCAAATCACCAGGTCGCTGCTAACGTCGCGGGAGACCGGAAATGCACAGTACTTTCAACTGCTCGCCTGGATATTTTTAATATTTTTTAACTGGATTGCTATTTTATTTTAATTAGTCAGGAGATAAAAGGCTAATACTTGTAAATTTTTAATGGTCAAAAAACCCAGGTCGCTGCGACACACGTCGGAAACCGAAGATAGGCCGGACTTACACCGGATCGCCTGAGCTATGTTGATAATAAGAAAAAAATAATTTAGGTGAATAGATCGAAGCGATCCTTCAAGGTTTCCGACTTTTATCATTAAAAATTTAATTAGGTTATTTTTTAGATGCTAATAACGGCATTATTTCCAAACCATAATTTTGCTTTTGCTATAACCTCTGCACCTGGATCATGAAAAAATACTGCTAAATTTTCTTTAGCTCTTGTACAGCAGACATAGAATATTTTTTGTGTTCTATCCAATACCGTTACTGTACCTGTTTCTAAAAATAGATTTCTGAAATTATAATTATTCCAACCTCCGTTATCAAGAATAACTAAAACATTATCAAATTCAGTACCCTTAGTTTTATGTTGTGTTGAAAAGGGTGTTTGACCTTCTAAGTATTCATATAATTTTTGAAATTCACTGAACTTTACATCCTTTACACGATTATATAGATATTCTTTTTTCTCCTTAAAATCAATTAGCTTATCGTCAATTAGACAAATTCCTAATTTATCAGCTTCACTAATAACTTCTTCAATGGATTTATCTCCTGTGTTTGTAAGACTTTCGATGTTTTCCTTCAATTCTCTTTTTTTTGCAATGCTTGTTACCATAAAGCGAAAATCCGTTGCTCGTAGAAACTCATTGTACTTTCCATTCACATATAAATAAATATTTGTTTGAATTTTGAAAAGATGCTTAATTAGGGTATCTCTCTTTGAACCTTTTTTATTCTGATCTTCTTCATCTTGTTTTTTATCATCAAGCAATTGGTCTTTGTCAACATACATTTTCGAGAATTCAAAATAGTTTAATGATTTAGAATAATTATACAAGTCTATATTACCATCAATAAAAGTCTGCATTGTATTTGTTGGACTAACTGAATTCAATTCACGGCCATTTTTACCTTGCTGTAATATTTGAATGACTTCGCCAAATGTATTTTCAGAAAAATCGGTAGTAATACCGTTATCTTTAATATACTTTTTAATTCTATCCCTAAAGCTTAAAATATAGTCTCGGTCATAAATATCCATAAGTGTTCTAAACCCAGCTTTGTCCGCTATTAAATTATGAGTAAGGTTGAGCTGCTTTGTCTCTTTTGAATTGTTGATATTCCAGTTATAATTTTCTTCCAAGAATTTTTCAACGTTATTAATATCACCATCAGTAGAATGCAAAAATAGTATTGTACCTTGCTTAACTACACCTTTAAACATATTAGGTGCATTGGGATCATCAGATGGTTCCTGCGTTATTCCGTCTGAACGAAGTTTGTTAGCTAAATCAATAACAAGTTGGGGGTTTCTCCTATTTTGTTTTTTTTGAATTTCATTCACTTTGTCTATGTCATTTCCGGTATATCCATCTAAATTGCCAATACCATCTTCATAAATTGATTGCATTGCATCACCAAAGAAACCAATAATATTTTTTCTTTCACTTTGCTTGAAGTGAGTAAGAAATATATCTACAACAGTCTTACTGGTATCTTGATATTCGTCGATAAAGATAAATTTGTATTTGTCTTTTACAATACTGCTAAGTTTTGGGTATTTCTCAAAAAGATAATTTGCAACTATGAGTAACTCATCGTGAGAAATTATCCCTTCACGTAACCGTACAAACTCTTTATATTGTATTCCCTCAGGTAAAATTTCAAAATAATTTTCTGGAATAGGACTTGTCTCATCAATTGAAATTATACTTACATCATCATTATTAGCTAACGAAATAATAGCTTCTTTAAGTTCCTTTTGAAAATGCTTTATACTATCCCACAAAAAATCGTGTATTGTAGAAACATTAAGGTTCTTATGATTTACTCTTTCTTCAATCTCTTTAACTGCAGCATTCGTATATGTCATACAAGCTACTTTTGAAGTTGGGTTTTCAGTAATTACCTGACGAATAACACTTACCAAGGAATAGGTTTTGCCACTTCCAGCGCCTCCACTCAATAGAAAATTTCTTCCTTCGTCGATTGATTGGAAGATTTGCTGTACTTCAGGTTCTAAATTTAATCTTGCTTCAACCATAATAAACCGTTTTTTATGTATGCAGGGATATTCCAGTTACTAAAATCTTCATTGCTGTGAAATAATATATCTAATGCGAAGTGTGTTTTCTTTTTAACACAGGAAGCAGCTAAGATATAGGCATTATTTGCTCCGTTATCAAATAACTTTCTATTTTGCAATCCATGAAAGCTATCTTTTTTATTGTTTACAAAAGCTCGATTAATATGTATGAAAGCGTCTTCAAAACTCCTCGCATGGTAAGTGTCTTCTTCCTGTTGATAGCAAATACAAACCATTGAACTTCCAACAGCAATCGTTCTGCTTTCAACAGGAAGTATTTTTAAATCATTCCAACTAACTTCTTTCAAAAAATGATTAATCGCTGAATTACTTGTATTTGTACCTTCATTAACAGAACAAGCTCCCCAAACGTCTTGGCCTTTGTCATCCTGTTTCACAACTTTTATAGCGTCGATATCCGTTAAAATCAACGACTTAATACCCAAAAACTCTATAAATTTCTCGAAGATTTGTGAGTAAGCACCAACTTCGATGATAGATATGTTTTGAGATAATAATGGAAGAAAAGTATCTTCTTTGCCTTCTGCTTTTAAACGAGCTATCTCTTCAATATCAACCTTGCGCATAAAGGTTGGTATCAATATTCTTTCTGTATCTCCCTCGATTAGGATTGCTTTATCAGCGAAGAAAACTTCAGCTCTGCTTATCGTTAAATATTGCTTTAGAAATTGGTATTGCTTTGGATCAGCATCATATTGCTCCCTTAAATCCGAAAGATTTTTTGCAACAACATTATTTTTGTTTTCAGTTTTCAGATATTTAATATCATCAAAATCACTATCCGCCACAATATGAGAAGAATGTGTTGTAATAATATATTGAAGTGGCCTAGTTATTCCATCATCTCTCTTCACACCTTCGGCCAGTAATTTCTTTATATTTTTAATGAACACATATTGCATTTGAGGGTGCGTATGCGCTTCAGGTTCTTCTATAATAAGTAGATTTATATCTGCAGGCTTTTCATCTTTTTTCCTTTTGAACTCTTGTCTAAGTATTTCAATTTCAAAAATCATACTTATCAAATTCATGTAGCCAAGGCCATTGTATTGCTCAGGTAATTTATTTGTATCATGAGTATAAACAACAGTTGTATTACCCTCGAGCAAATTTCGATGTTGTAGAGTTGATATTATTTCTATAGATGTTTCATTTAGTTTTATTCCTCCAAAAAGACTAACATTTTTAACTACACCTTCAAACAGGCCAGAATATATATCACTTAACTTAATGTCGGTTTCAGAAAGTTGATCTATGAATTCTTCTGTTGCCACGGCTTTTTCTTCACTGTCTTCATTTTTTTTATACAATGTAGATGTTTGCCCAGATAACGTATTGTCTTTATCCTTGTTAGTAACATCTCTTCTTGCTGGAATATGTTTGAAAGAAATGATGTCTTTAATACTTATTTTATCCGCATCTAAATTGATAAAATTTGATTCATTGACTTTTTGAGTGGTTATATCATACTCGAAAGACAACTTTTGAGTATTGAAATATTTACCCAACTGTTGTTTTAAAAATTCATTGACTTCTCTTACTTTCGTCTTTTTTTCTTCCTGAACTTTTTGTTTTTCTTTTTTATCAAACGCTCTATAATCGGCTCTTAATTCCAAAAACTTTGTATACGTTAAAATATATTCGAACCCTAAAATGATCTTATTATTATTTGGATCAAGATCCATCAATATCCTACTTACATTTGATAAATCATCTTGTTCATTGTATTCAATAAATAATTTTAGCTTGATACCTTTGGGAGAAAATTCTTCGCTAGCATTCTCTGATGTTATCAGGTTTTCCAAATCATTCTTAAAATCTATATTCAAATCATCATAAGAAAACTTACTTTTTTCATTTAAGAATTTATCGAGGACAGAAAGAATTGAAGTTTTTCCTACGTTATTTTTTCCAATTACTAACGATAGGTTATCCTCCAAGTCCATTGAGAAATTCTTTAACAAGCGAAAATTCTCAACTTCAATTTTTTTTATTTTCATATTACATAGTTTTATTTTTAAACTCCCATCACTTCCACCTTACTTCTCCCGCTCTGCTGCTTACTTACTTTAATCTGCACCGGAATCCGTTCGGTCATTTCCTGCACGTGCGAGATCACGCCCACTTTACGGCCCTGATTGTGCAGCCGTTCCAGGGCATCCATAGCGATATTGAGGGTGGTGGGATCCAGCGAGCCGAAACCTTCATCAATAAATAAAGATTCCACTTTCATGCGGCTGGACGAGAGCGAGGCCAAACCTAAGGCCAGAGCCAGCGACACGAGGAAAGATTCTCCACCCGAAAGCGAGTAAACCGTACGTACTTCATCGCCCATGTCCTGATCGACCACCTGGAGGCCCAGCGATGCGGGAATGCGTTCAATCCGGTAGCGGTTGGTCAAGGCCTGCAAATGGATATTCGCATAACCGAGCAATACATCCAGCGTATATTCCTGGGCAATCTGGCGGAATTTCTTCCCATCGGCCGAACCAATGATCTCGTTGAGCTTGGCCCAGTTTTCGGTGATGGCTGCCTGTGTTGCGATACTTTGCAGCAGGTCGCCGATCCGGTTTTTGTTGGCTTCATCCTGTTGCAACCGGAAGCTGTTTTCTCCTTTTTTATGCTTCTTTTCTTCCACTTCCAACCGGGTCATCGTTTGCAAAGTCATCAGTTCTTCGAGTGCTGTTTCCGACTTACCGTTTTCCTGATGACGGTCCAGAGCCTGTTTCCGTTCGGTCAGAATGCTGTTGGCTTTGGTCAGCTCCTCGTCAATGGCCTGCAATGCCATCCGTTCATTTTCAATCCAGTCATTTCCTGAAGCCAGCAAACGGTTAAGGTCGTCCAGGTTTAAGGATTGACCGTTCTTTTGGTTATAATCTTCCAGCCAGTCCTCCATTTGCCCGGAAGTTTTCCGCATGGCCGTCTCCAATGTGTTTAGGGCATTCGTGAGTTCCTGCTGCCGGGTCAGGACTTTAGTATGTTCGATGGCCAGCTCTTGCTGCCTGGCTTTCACCTGTTCCAGATCCGCCTGTGCCTGGGTAACTGCCTGTTTGAATTGACGTTCCGTCTCATCAGCAGGCTGACCGTCGAAGAGCGCTTTACGTTGTTGAACCAGATCCAGATACGATTGCTGTTGCGTCTGGTGGATTTCTGCTTTCCTGCCGGCTTCCGTTGCCATATTTTCGGCCTGGCTTTTAAGTTCTTTTAGCGTAGCTTCCAAGGCTGTTTTTTCCCGGGTATGAACTTCCAGTTTTTCGAGATGTTCTTTCCATTGCCGGGCAAAGTTGGTGATGCTTTCCACAAATGTTTCAGGGTCTTCTTTCCACTCGTCTATCCAGCCGGATGCTGTAAAATAGGGCGTAAGAAGCTGTTTAATTTCATTTAGGTAGACGGTGGCGAGTTCCTGTTCGCGTTCAGACTGGCTTTGCTGTTCGTTATAAAGCGACAAGCTGTTTTGAAGATCTTTGAGTTTTCCGGAAAGCGCATCGGTACTTTCTTTAAGCTGATCGATCCCTGTTTTAGCAGTTTCGAGTTCCAGCTTCTGCTCGGCATAGGCTTTTAATTGAGTAGATAAACTGATTTGTCTCGTTTTAAGGGCTTCTAATTGTGCTGCTATCCAGCCTGCTTTTTCGTGATCGGCGATGTCATGGCTATTTTTGGCGATATCAAAGCGCGTCCAGTTTTGTCTTTGTTGATTTAAGGCTGATGCTTTAGACTGTATTTCTTCCTTTCGACGCCGGATATTTTCCTGTAGGGTTGTACATTCCTGTTCCAGGGCATCATGACGGCTCTGGAGGCTCAGATGATGTTGTGTTTTCTCCTGACAGGATTTTTCCAGCTGGGCCAATACTTTTTCCAGCTGCGGATTTTGAATAGCATAAGGATGATGGGTGCTGCCACATACCGGACAAGGTTTATCATCCACCAGGGCTTCCCTCAGCGTTTGTACATTTTCTGCCGATGCCAGACGGGCCTGTTGCAGGAGCTGATCTGCGGTATCGCTTTCCGCTTTTGCTAAAGGGATTTCCTGCTTCAGTTGTTGTAAAATTGTTTGTTTGCCCTGATGATCGGCTTCGTCCTGCACTTGTTGCTGCCCCAGGTTTTCCCACTCCGTTTGTGCATAATGCAAGAGCTGCCATTGCGCCTGTGCCCTGATGCTTTCCTCTAATTTTTGGTCAGTTTCGGTTTTATCGAGGGTTAAAGTGTCAACCGGAATGGAGCGTAACGTTTCGGACTTTGCTTCATACGTTTTCCGGGTATCGTCCAGCAATTGAAGTTGTTGTTTCCAGCTGTTCTCAAGGGTTTTCTGCTGTACTTCTGTCGTCTGGATTTTATTTTTTACCTCGACCAATTTTGCCGAGGAAGCTTCCAGGTTCACCAGGAATTTTTGAGCATCTTCAAGTTTGGCGAGGATGAGGTCTGTATGTTCAGCAACCGATTTGCGGTGAGCCTGCTCGTTTTGCCACTGCGTAATACTTTCAATCTGTGAAACCAGATCGCTAAAGGTTTGCTGTTTCTCTTTTAAAGTGTCCTGATGCTGCTGGTTTTGTACGCCCGCTTTTTCAGCATCTGCTTTCAGCACCTCCAACTGTTCTTTTTTCTCTCCCAGTAAGGTATCCAGTTTGCGGGCTTGTTCCAATAATGGCAGGGCATCGGCCAGTTTCTGGCTTTGAAGGGAAAGCTGATGTTCAACCTGTTGAAGCTGCGTTTCCAGGGTTTCTTTTTGTTGTTGTAAAGAAGTGAGGGTTTCTTTTACGGTTGCCAAAGCAGTTGTTTTAGCGGCATGTTGTTCTTGTGACTGCGCTAAAGCATCTGCCCAGCTTCGGGTTTGTTGTGCGTGTTCAACCATACGCAGGTGCTGGCTTCTTGGCAAAGCAGTATTTTTGTTTTCAGACGCCAGCTGTAAAGACATAACGGCTTCATCATGGCCTTGCCGGTATTTGGCCAGCTGCTCGTGCCAGGTGATTCCTGCATTTAACCTTTCTATTTCTTTGTCCAGGTCTGTGATCTGCTTTTCCAGAAGTGCCTGATCTGCGGTTAAGGCTTGCAGTTCCTCATCGCTCAGGGTCACGATGCCTTCTTTACGGACATGGAGATCACGCAGTTGTAATTCTTCTCCCTTGTATTTTTCAAAGATCTTCCTGGAGATTTCGGAATAAATGTGGGTTCCGGTCAGTTTTTCAAGCAGGGACGATTTCTCATCCCGATTGGCTTTCATAAAAGCGGTAAAATCACCCTGCGCCAGCAATACCGACCGGGTAAACTGTTCGAAATTCAAGCCGACCAATCTTGCGATTTCACTATAGGTTTCTGCTTTTCTTCCCGGAAGATCAACATGGTTAGAGATGTTCTTTAAGGTCACGGCATCCGACTGCATGCTTCCGTCGGCGCGGTTCCGAGCCCGCCGTACACTCCAGGTTGCCCGATAGTTTTGCCCGTCGATTCCCCTGAAATCCACCTCTGCAAATCCGTCTGCTGTACCGTCACGTAAAATACCGCGTACATCGCCCTGGCTCAGGGTGCTGCCCTGAACGTCTTTAATCTCTATACCTGTTTCCCTCGCTTGCAGATATCGCGGTGTTTTACCATATAAGGCCAGGCATAAGGCATCCAGTATGGTCGATTTTCCCGCGCCGGTAGCGCCGGTAATGGCAAAAATACCCGCCGAACATAAGGGTTCTGCCGTAAAATCAATTTCGGTAGTGCCTTCCAGAGACGCTAAATTTTTGATGCGTATGGCTAGTATCTTCATGTTATCCGGCGGTTTGGTTTACTTCCTCTGCAACCTGTTGAAATAATTGCATGATTTCCGATGGTACTTCGCTATGGTATCGGGATTGGTAGACTTTACCGAAAACATCGATCGGCTGTAGTTCATTCAGCTTTTCAGCGGTAATGAGCTCCTGCGCCTCTTTGGTGGAAGCCGGATACTGCGCATCGATTTTGGCTAGCCGTACGGGTTTACCGGCCAAGACCGTTTCTATTTTATGCCGTAAAGCGGGCTCGGGTCCATCGAGCAACACACGCACCTGCAGATAAGGCAGGTTTTCCGGGTTGGAATCGACTACTGGTAGTTGTTCCAACAAGTAAATGACTTCATGCAAAGGCTGATGTTGATGCGGAATTCTTTGCAATGGCACAGATACCGGAATTTCAATCGCTTTCAGATCGCTGATTTCCTGATCGAGATCAAAAACAATGACCTGATGTTTGTAATGAATTTCGGAAAAAGACATTGGCAAAGGACTGCCGGAATAACGGATGTGTTCTTTTCCACCAATTTTTTGTGCTTTGTGAATGTGTCCCAAAGCCACATATTTAATGTCGGGATGAAAAGCTGTGGCCGAAATGCATTCCACACCGCCCATGATCAGCCTTTCGGTTTTATCCAGATCAGTAATCTCTGCTTGCAGGGTGTGCAAATGTCCCATAGCAATAATGGGTTGATTATCCGTGTTATATTGTTGAGCATAATCAAAAGCGTCCTGATATAAAGCCGTCACGCCTTCAGTATAAGGATTGGCACAGTCGGCAATGGCCGGATAGTCGCCCATACGCAGGAAAGGAATGGCCAAACACAAAGCTTTGATGGCCCCGGAAGCATCGTGTATTTTGATCAACAATTTTTCGAAATCGATATTTCCCGCGGCATCTTTTTCTACCATGCCGATGATGTGAACATTAGAAGACTCAAGCAATGGTTTGGGTGCTTCCAAACGCGCTGCTGAGTCATGGTTCCCCGCCGTAATGATAATTTGCAGATCAGGCAGTGCTGTGGTTGCCTCGTTCAGGAAACGGTAGAACATCCTCACAGAGGCTGCCGATGGATTGGAGCTATCGAAGATATCACCACTGATCAGCAGCACCTCAATTTTTTCAGCGACCAATGTTTCTACCAGCCAATTCAGAAATTGCTGATGTTCGTAGCTGCGGTCATATTCGTGAAACAGCTGACCAATATGCCAGTCTGCAGTGTGTAGAAATTTCATAATAGGGATTAAGGACGATTAACTTTGAATTCAAAAAAAATCAAGACATCTGCAATCAGGATTGCCGATGCATGATCAGGTCAAATCAAGTGACACCTTCATTAAAACTTGCAATGGAAGAAAAGGAGAATAGTCTATTTGGTCTTTTCATGATGAGGCGTTATTAGTTGATGCAATTTAATAATTAATTTAAAATCAGCAATATATTTGAAAAACAATTTATGTGTCAATGAAAAATATCTTTATGCTTCTCATTGTATTCGTTCAAAATTACTGATATAAGATGATGTAGGTTTACGGAAAACAGTAAGGTCACGTAATATATTTTTATATGAATTATCTTCTATAATTGATGACTGATTTTAAAATCATCAGCACCTACTTTTCAAATAAATTGCATGGTTTTCCCGTTCCATTAATATGAAATATTGATATTAATTCTTAAAAACCATTAAATTATGCAGCCTGTATATGCCTACATAAAAGTCAGTACAGATGAACAGGCCATCAAAGGATATTCACAGCGAAGCCAGCTAGAACGAATAAAAAATTACTGTGAGTATAACAACATAATTATTACCGAAGTTATTTTCGAAGATTACTCTGCAAAAACCTTTAATCGGCCTGAATGGAAGAGATTAATCACAAAACTTAAGTTCGTAAAGAATCAACCTTCGCTCATATTATTTACTTATTGGGATCGGTTTAGCCGAAATATTACAGATGCCTACAGTATGCTGGAACAGCTTAAAATAAAGAATGTTTCGATTCAGGCTATTGAGCAACCTATTGATTTTTCCATACCGGAAAGTAAAATTATGCTTGCTATATACCTTGCAACGTCTGAAGTTGAAAATGACAAGAGAAGCCGCAATGTAAGCTTGGGGATGCAAAAAGCAAGGTTGGAAGGTCGATATATAGGTAAAGCCCCTATTGGATACAGAAATAAAGTTACAGCTGATGGTCATAAATATATTGCACCACATGGGCCCGAGGCCATCATTATTAGGGACGTGTTTAAAATTATAGTTCAAGAAAAGAATTTACCTTTATCTGATGTATATAAACAAGCAGTATCGAAAGGACTAAAGTGTAGTCTCACTACTTTTTATGAAATGTTGCGAAACCCCGTCTATTGCGGAAGAATCAGAATCCCAAATAAAGATGATGCGGAAACTAAAACGATTAAAGGTAATCATGATGGTGTGATTTCTTTACTATTGTTTGAGCAAGTACAACTGAAATTAAAAAAGCCAAAGCACCTAAATTCCATCATTAGAAAATCTATAAATGAAAATCTTGTATTAAGGGGTATATTTGAGTGCCCTAACTGCGGGAAAACACTTACGGGCAGCGGTTCTAAAGGCAGAAGGAAAAAATATTACTACTATCACTGTACAAAAGGATGCCCATATAGATTAAGCGCAGCTCTTCTTAATATTAATTTTTTGAAGTTTCTCAAAAATCTTAATGTCGATGATGTTTTCCGAGAATCAGTTCGTAAAATATCAAATGATATAAACACTAATGAACAAGAAACTTATAATTACAAGAAAAGTGAAATTGCGAGAGCAGTGGAAAAAGTTGTCAATAGAAACTTAAATGCTCAGCAACTTTTTACCAGAGGAGAAATTGATTATGATGATTATAATCTGATTAAAAATAATTGTAGAACATCTTTAGAAAACTATACAGAACAATTACAAACTGAAGCTATAAAGCTTATATCTAAAAAACAAACCGATAAACATTGTGATTTGATAATTAATAATTTAGCGGATCTCTATGAATCTGCTGATATCATTACGAAACAAAAGATTATCAGACTATTTTTTCCGGAAAAGGTAATACTCGTTTCGAATCAAATTGAAGAATTATTATCTGATCAAATTAAGTTTATTCTGGGTATATCCGAGTTTAAACAAAACGATCAAGCGTATAATCAGAAAATTAATGATTTTATAAAAGAACTTATTTTTCTAAGGCGTGATTTCAATTTTACGGAATTGAATGAGAGTATTAGTTAATGTGATATTGAAAATTTGATTTTACCAGATTTCTAGTGAAAATAAGATTTAATTTTCTTAAAATCAATAAGATATATATGGTTCGATTCCGGTGTGGTCACCTTGGCAGAATCTCGATCCGTTTTTCCTTTAAATAAAGAGTTTTTCATATTAAGTTATTGATATACAATTGTTTTGTACGATTCGATCATTCTACAAATAGCCTATGAAGTAGAAAAGATATACTAAATAGTTAAAACTTTATAATATTGATATATTACTGATTATCAAGTATATAAAAAATAAATGGCACCAATTGTCTTCAATTGGCGCCATTTGGCTTGTGTACCCAGCGCCGGAGTCGAACCGGCACGGTTTCCCACAGGTGTTTGAGACCAGCGCGTCTACCAATTCCGCCAGCTGGGCATTCGTGTTGGACGGGGTTGCAAATGTAGATAACGAAAGCCTAAATCACAAAATTATTTTCAATTTATTTTTAATTGACTGAACAACAATTATTTTGGCCTTTCGTCTTTTAATTTTCGATCAACCACGAAAGGCATAAATGGCAAAAGTGATGCTAAAAAAATCAAAACAGTTTTACCGAACTTCCATTTCTGCTCTTGCCAAGCTAAAACTAATGTAGCCGCATACAACACAAATAATAAGCCATGGGCCCATCCTGTATATTTTACATACAAAGGAAGGTTGGCAAAGTATTTTAAAGGCATGGCAACAAATAATAAAAGCAGGTACGATATTCCTTCTGCTACGGCCACTTTACGAAAAATAGAAAGGGAGCTGTTCATTGATCTGATTGTTTTCTCCGAAAGTAAAACAAAGCTTTTGCCTCACAAAAACTAAAAAATGATTTTACATTAGAGTGTTTTAAATGGTAGAGGGTGTAAGCTTTAGGGCTTAAGGTTTAAACAACTTCATTATACCAAACCTTAACTTTCATTAACTGCGGAGCGCATTGAGCGGAAGCACAAAGAAAACAGAGCAGGTTATTCATTTAATGCCAACATATCTTCAGACTTCTGACCCCTGACTTCAAACTAATCTTCTCTTTAGCTATAGTTATGATTAAACCAATTTCTCTCTCATCCTATCGATGTATTTTTGCCTGTAAAAATTATCTTTGATAAGAAGCAACAGTGCTGCTGATTCGATGGGATTGTTGTCGAACTGCTTCGTCAGCTCATGTAATTCGTTGGTTAAATCTTTTTCTATCGCCTCAACATCAAGTTTTACCTTCATGCGTTTTTCTGCATCTGGCTCAAATTCCAAATCCATTAGGGCCTCATTAATATCCATCATCTCCATTAAGAAAGATTGCGGCAGTTGGTAAGCTTCATCGGCTTCTACAATTCCTTTCAATTCGAGTATGTATTTTAAGCGCTTTTTAGCATTGCTTAATGTTTGATAAGCCTTGTTATTCAATGTAGATAAATCCAGTACTTCCTGCTGCTTCTCTTCGCTTTCATTAGCATAAAAATCTGGGTGAAACTGTTTGCTTAAAGCATAAAACTTTGCCTTTACCGCATTTTGATCTGGATAAAATTGAACCGGTAACTCGTAAAAATCGAAATAATTAGTAGCTGATGCTGCAATGCTCATGATGTATATGAATTAAAAAGCCGCAGATAAACAGATCAACTGATTGAATCTGCGCATCTGCGGCAATAATATAGATTTGGTTTTACTTACCGAAAGATTTTAAAATATCATTACCAAAAGCAAACACCATTAAACAGATTAGAATAACAAAACCTACAATCTGTGCCCTTTCCAGTACTTTTTCGCTTACGGGTTTGCGTTGTATCATTTCGATTAAAAGAAATACAACATGGCCACCATCTAAACCTGGGATAGGCAATAAATTCATAAATGCCAAAGCCATTGAGATCAATCCCGTCAATGTCCAGAATTTAACCCAATCAAAAGTGCTTCCATATACTTTTGCGATACCAATCGGACTGCTGATGTTACGCGCGCTCAATTTACCGGTAATCATTTTTCCAATACCTTTAGCATTATCTACAAAAGTACTCCAGGCCATATTGGCGCCTACAGGAAGCGACTCTATAAAGCCAAAGTCTACATGTGCAGTTTCGGGCATTTTAAGGTTAGGAATAATTCCGATCGTACCCTCTTTACTTACTTTAAGATCGAATGTGATCTCTTTCCCCTTGCGCAAGGCCTTAACGGTAATGGGTTTTGATTTATTTGCAGAGACCTCTTCTTTAAACTGATCGAAAAAAGTAATCTGTTTTCCATTAACCGATAAAATACTATCGCCTGGTTTAATACCAGCCGAATAAGCCGGATATACCGGTTTCTCAAACTTTTTACCAAATAGATTATCAAAAAACGATGGTTTATCAGCTTTCTCATCAGGTGCACTTACCTTTTCCACACGCTCCATAATGTATCGTGGAGAGATAAAATTCTCCTTGTCATTTTTCGATATTTTGTTTAGAATGGTATCGGGTACAGAGATATAAAGCGTTTTATTTTCTCGTAAAACAGTTAATTGTGCGCCATCAAATAATACTTTGCTTGATATCGCATCTTCAAAACGGATCAACTTGTTGCCATTGATGGCCAAAATCTTGTCTCCATTTTTCAAACCAATTTCCTTACCAATTGTACCTACAGAAATACCATCATTGAGTTTACTGTTAACGGTATAATTTTGCCCGATGTTAAAGGTTAACATCCAGAAGATGAAAATACCTACAATTACGTTTACTATAATCCCACCTAGCATGACGATTAAACGTTGCCAGGCTGGTTTAGACCGGAATTCCCAGGGTTGTGCAGGCTGTGCCATTTGCTCGGTATCCATACTTTCATCAATCATCCCTGCAATTTTCACATAACCGCCAAGTGGCAGCCACCCCACCCCATATTCAACATCGCCTTTTTTGAAACTGAAAAGTTTGAACCCCCATGCATCAAAAAATAAATAAAACTTTTCTACTTTAATACCAAATGCCCTGGCTGCCAAAAAATGTCCTAATTCGTGTAATATTACCAATAAAGACAATCCGAGCAGCAGTTGCCCCGCCATAATCAATCCGTTCATATTCGCTTATAAAATTTTATGTTAGATGTTAAACTTTACTTTTTGTTACTAATCTGCCGGCTAAGATACGGCTATGTTTGTCAGTTTCTAAAAAATCATTCAATTGTGGTTTTTCAATAAAACCGATTTCGTCCATACACCGTTCAATCACCTCACTCATCTGCAGGAAACCAATTCTATCTTCCAAAAACGCCGCTACCACAATTTCGTTAGCCGCGTTTAAAATACAGGGCATATTTCCTCCCTTTCTCAAGGAAGCAAATGCCAGGTCCAGATTCCTGAATGTCTCCAGATCCGCTTTTTCAAAACTGAAACTCGGATAATCCAGGAAGTTAAAACGCTTAAAATTGTTTTTTAGCCTATCGGGATAATTTAATGCGTACTGGATAGGCAATTTCATGTCAGGAACGCCCATCTGGGCTTTCATGGAACCATCGGTAAACTGAACAATGGAGTGAATGATTGATTGAGGGTGAACAATCACATCAATCTGATCTACATCGAGGTTAAACAACCATTTTGCCTCGATTACCTCCAAACCTTTATTCATTAACGATGCCGAATCGATCGTAATTTTTGCGCCCATTACCCAATTGGGATGTTTTAAGGCCTGCTCTTTTTTTACGGTAGAAAGAAAATTTCTTGTTTTACCTAAGAATGGTCCTCCGGATGCAGTTAAATAAATTTTCTCAATTTCATTTTGCTTCTCGCCCACCAAACATTGGAATATGGCAGAATGCTCAGAATCAACCGGTAAAATTTTTACCTGATGTTCGTTTGCCAGTTGCGTAATCAGCTCGCCTGCAACCACCAAAGTTTCTTTATTGGCTAAAGCAATATTTTTTCCTGCTTCTATAGCTGAAATAGTAGGTTTTAGTCCTACTGAACCCATTAACGCCGTAAGAACCACATCGCTATCTGTGTAGGCCGCAACTTCTGATAAAGCGGTTTCGCCTGCCATAACTTTTATATCAAGGCCGAACAGGGCATCGTTAACCTCACTGTATTTGCTTTCATCACAGATCACAACAATTTCCGGTTTAAATTCCTTCGCTTGTTGAATGAGTAATACCGAATTCTTCAGTGCGGATAACACCGCCACTTTAAAAACTTCAGGATGGTCCCTGACAACTTCAAGTGCTTGTGTACCGATGCTCCCTGTAGAACCTAATATGGTTATTCTTTTCAAATCGTTTTAATATTGTTATAGTCGCCATGGTTCCTATCTTTCGCGGACCATTTAGTTTCGTTTCGTGAGGACACGAACCGAGGCGATTAGTTATTCTTTTCAACTTATTTAATACCTGCTTAAATCAATTAAGCTTTATTTTATTCCCGCCATGGTTTGTGTCCTCACGAACCATTATAGTTTCGTTTCGTGAGGACACGAACCGAGGCGGTATTTATTCATTTTATCAAACGCCTATTTCTGTCATTCTGAACGCAGTGAAGAATCTTTAACCAACCCACTTAATAGCCATGGTTCGTGTCTTCACGAACCATTCTCGCGTTTCGTTTCATCAAAACATGAACAGATACCTAAATCTTTTTAAACAGATTTAGCTTCGCTGAGCCTTCGGGTTCTATATTGCGTTGCATTGCATTCGAAATGACACTCTATTGTAAGCTATTATTACAAAAAAGATTGCCAGCCTGTTGCCGGCAGGCTTCGTCGTTCCTCCTCGCAATGACGGATTCTTTAAATAATATACCGCTTCAGCTCCTCTGCCAACTTCCTATCGTTACTCAAACGTGGCACTTTATTTTGTCCGCCTAATTTCCCCTCACTTTTCATATAACTTACAAAGGCATCTTTTTGCAAAGTCCGTATAATCAACGGCTGTAAGATATTGCCTTCAATCAGGTCAAAGTAATAAATATTTTTCTTTTGCAAAGCCTCATCAACCTTTTTACTAAAAGCAGCCAGATCTCTCGGCGGAGATGAAAACTCCACAAACCATTCATGGTAAGGCAGTTGGCCTTCTTCCGGATTAACCTGTGGCGCTACAGTAAATTCTGTGATTTCTACCTGTTCATCATTGGCAACACTCAAAATGGCCTGTTCTACCTCTTCTCCAATTACATGTTCGCCAAAAGCAGAAATAAAATGTTTTATCCGCCCCGTTACCACAATTTTGTAGGGATTTTTTGAAACAAATTTAATGGTATCACCAATACTGTAGCCCCATAACCCAGCATTGGTATTCAATATCAAAGCATAGTTGATATCCAGTTCTACCTCACCAAGCGATAACCTTGTTGCCTGATCGTTGTAATATTCATCTGCAGGTACAAATTCATAAAAAATACCTGCATCCGCCAATAATAATAAACCTTTGTCTTTTTGCGAATCCTGATAAGCGATGAATCCCTCAGATGCGGGATAGGTTTCGATTGCATCAACTTTTCTACCGATGCTTTGCTCAATTTTCGCCCGATAGGGTTCAAAATTTACACCACCGTAAATAAATAGACTAAAATTCCTGAATATTTCTGCAATTTTCTTTCCTCCGGATTTTTCTGAAAGTTTATCGAAATACATCTGTACCCAAGGCGGAATACCAGAAATCAAGGTCATGTTTTCATTGATGGTTTCCTCCACAATGGCATCTACTTTTTGTTCCCAATCTTCTATGATATTGGTTTCATAAGAGGGTAATCGGTTCTTTTGAAGATAAGCAGGCACGTGGTGAGCCACAATACCCGATAAACGTCCTACATTGATTCCGTTTTTCATGCTTAAAACCGGACTTCCTTGCAGGAAAATCATTTTTCCGTTTACAAAATCTGCCTTTCCTGTTTCATTGATATAAGTTAAAATGGCATTCCTTGCCGCTTTTATGTGTTCGGGCATCGATTCTTTTGAAAGCGGAATATATTTGACGCCAGAGGTTGTGCCTGATGTTTTAGCGAAATAAAGTGGTTTACCTTTCCAAAGTACGTCGGCCTCTCCGGCTACAACCCGGTCTACATAAGGCTTTAATCCTTCATAATCCTGAATAGGCACGTTTTTTTTAAAATCAGTATAAGTTTTGATATCAACAAAATGATGATCTTTCCCAAATGCAGTATTTTCAGCCTCTTTAACGAGTCGTTTTAATATTTTATTTTGAGCATCAACGGCATTATACTTCCATTTGTTGATCTGCCAGACTGCAAATGCCGCAAAGGGTTTACTTAACGCTGCTTTAAGTCCCCAACCGCCTGAAGGGGACTTTTCCCTGCTACCGTTATTTTCGTTTTCCATAAATTTTAATCTGACTTCTCAACTCCCCTGCAGGGGCCGGGGTTAAACAATATTATGTAAAATATCAGGATGATGATCGCCTTTATACTCGTTTGAAATTTTGCGGTATGCAACGGTTAAAGCCACACTCGATAGCGGAACGATAATAAAAGAACTTAAAATATTAACAATAAAGGCAATTAAAGGCCATTGCAGGTAATTTAACAATAGGTAAATTAAATATCCGCCGCCAAGAACAACCAATAGCAGTAATATTTTAGTGAAGTTACCCCTGGTAGTTGCTAAACTCAATTTGATAGAATCAAATGGCGTTGCACCTTTATCGATAATGAAAAATGGAAAAAATGAAATCCTTAACCAGGTGATAAAAATGGCAATAATCCCTACCGAGATGGCCACATTTTTAACTATTGATAAATTAATTCCGGTGTAGATAAATGGAAAAGCAACCAAAATTACGATCAAATAAACACCAAGAATACAGCCTACAAAATAAAGTGTAGCTACCAGGAACCTGATAATCTGTTGTCTGGTTGGAAGCGTATCTACAATTTTCACATCATTTTCTTCATCGTCCATTAAATGGAAGATATATTTAAAAAGCGAAAGATTAATGGTAAAATAAAGCAGAACGAATATAATGACCATGATCACACTTAAAGCTTTGCTTACATCCTTGATAAAAAAGGCCATTAAGCTTGATGCACTGGCGGTGATAAACATCAAAAAACATAATGTAGCGATAGAAAAATAGTGTTTTCTGGTGATGCCCCATGCCTTTTGTATCACATCGTTAACGGCAAAAGTACTTTCTTTTAAATAATTGATCATTGTTATTTGAATACCACACGTTTAAATAAATCCTGTATAAATCCTAAACCATAAGCAGTTAATTGGATAAATGAGGATATAATGCTCAAAAATGCAACTTTTAACGATTTATTTACAGACCATGAATGGAAAAATATCAACATAAAGTAAATCAATAAGAAGAAGTTACAAACATATGCCAATGGCGGATAGATAAAGTTACATAAAATAGTGAAACCAAAACCTAAAGTAAATAAGGCAGGAAAAAAATGAACGAGTTTTAACTCTTTTGGAAAATGTTTATAGATATTGATCCTGGCCCTGCCGAAAAAGTGTAATTGTTTATAAAACTGACTAAAGCTGGTACGGCGCTTATGATAAACCTTGGCATCGGGAATCAAACCGATTTTAAAACCGTTCTCATGAATGCGGATACTGTATTCGATATCTTCTCCCAAACGGGTTAAAATAAAACCACCAACCTTTTCCCAGGCCTGACGGGAAACACCCATATTAAAACTACGGGGATGAAACTGTCCTACGTGCTGTTTGTTTCCTCGGATGCCACCGGTAGTGAAAGGTGAGGTCATGGCATAACTGATTGCCTTTTGCACAGGCGTAAAACTATCATGCGCCGCATCAGGGCCACCATAAGCATCTAAATGATGTTCATAGAGGTAATTTTTAACAATCTCCAGGTAATTGGCCGGAACGAGAATGTCGGAATCAAAAATAACAAAGTAATCGCCTTTGGCCCGCTCAAAACCAAAATTACGGGCAAAACCTTGTCCGGCATTTTCCTTGAAATAATATTTAACATCCAGTCGATCTGCGTAAGAAGCCACGATCTCCCTGGCATCGTTTTTAGAACCATCTTCAATCACCAAAACCTCAAACTGTAAATATGTCTGCCTGGTTAAAGTGTATAAAAGTTCGTCGATTTCCTGCGGACGGTTGTAAAGGGGGATAATGATGGAGAAAAACATGTTTACAGAGGTAAAAGGTAGAAGGTTGAGGGTTTAAGTTTTAGGGCGTATAAAAAACCTTACGCCTTAGACCTTTTGCCTTATACCCTCTTTTCTATCAAATATTGGTTTCTTTCTGGTGCATTGCGGGTTACCAGCTCGGCTACAAAACCTGTTAAGAACATTTGCGAGCCAACTATAATAGCAACCAATGCAATATAAAATAAAGGTTGGTCGGTAATTTCTCTTTTGTAAGGAATATGCGCAGCAAGATGATAGAGCTTTTCGCCGATCATCCATAGCGCCATAAAAGTACCAATAAGAAAGCTCAACACTCCCAACGACCCAAAAAAGTGCATCGGTCGCTTGCCGAATTTACCCACAAAAAAGATGGAAAGTAAGTCTAAAAAGCCATTGATAAACCTGCTGAAACCAAATTTAGTGGTACCATATTTACGTGCACGGTGTTCTACCACCTGCTCGGCAATTTTACCAAATCCGGCCCATTTGGCAATTACCGGGATATAACGGTGCATTTCACCATAAACTTCGATGGTTTTAATCACATCGCTACGGTAAGCTTTTAGGCCACAGTTAAAGTCGTTCAGTTCTATACCGCTCATTTTGCGGGTAGCAGCATTAAAGAGTTTAGTCGGTATGGTTTTCGTAATGGGATCATAACGTTTCTTTTTCCAGCCTGAAATCAGGTCCAGTTTCTCCTCTTTAATACGGCGGTACAACTCCGGAATTTCGTCCGGGCTATCCTGTAGGTCGGCATCCATCGTAATTACCACATCGCCTTGCGTAGCTTCGAAACCAACGTTTAAAGCGGCAGATTTACCATAGTTACGCCTAAATTTAATGCCCTTTATGGCAGGGTTTTGATGTCTTAAATCTTCAATTACTGCCCATGAACGATCGGTGCTACCATCATCAACCAAAATAATCTCATAGCTGAAATTATTTTCAGTCATCACTTTATCAATCCAGGCCGTTAACTCTGGCAGTGATTCATCTTCATTAAATAAGGGTACTACAACTGATATATCCATTTTTTAAGCATAAACCTCGCAGGTTTAATTCGTTTTGTATGTTGTTTTCAACAGTCTCATTGAGGGCTACGCCGTTTGGAAACCTGCGAGGTTTTTTAAATTAAAACGTGCAAATTTCATCAAATTAAATGATAAAACCTGCACGTTCGAAATTTTTGATTTAATTATAATTTAATGTCCTTAGCTTTTACTTTTACAATTTTCCCCTGATCGGAAAAAACTAAAACACCATCGTTTTTTGTTTTGTATGCGACAAGTTTTTTAAAAGTTAGTTCCATACCCTCACTTATTTTTCTATGTAATAATTGAAGCGTAATCTGCTTATCATCCATGATATTTAACTTAATTTTTTCCAATTTTCTTTTTCAAAGATAGTCATTTCAGATTTATTACCCTCTGCTATAAACTGAAGTGATTTTTTTGAATTATTTAGCACAAACCAAAAATCAACAGTTTTGATAAACTGCTGTAAATTTTGTATTCCTTTATAATACCTTCTTCTGATTACATCTTCAGGGATATCGTGTCCACCTTCAGATACCCTCATTTTAACCCTTTCGATAGCAAGCTCTACCTCATTTAACCAAAAGAATAAAAGCGTTACCTGATAACCTAAAGCCTTTGCTCTTTTAATGGTATTCAAGTAAGATTTAGTAGTAAGTGTAGTTTCAATAGCAAAATTTGCTTTTTGCAATAACAGTTCATCAATCCGGTTCAACATAATCTTTCCAGCCTGAATGGCGACACTTTCGGGCTTAAACGGAGAAATGCCGCGGGCGATCTCATCGGCATTTACAAATTCTCTGCAATTCAGGATTTCAGGCAGAACAGTAAATGATGCCGTTGTTTTACCGGCTCCATTACAACCCGAAATAATATATAGCTGATGCATCACAAGTGGGGATTTAAACTAAAAAGTGCAGACTTCATCAAATGATAAAACCTGCACGTTCAAAATTTTATAGAAGAAATTAGTCTTCTTTTGGAAAGGAATTAAATGTAACTGGCTCTTTTCTTTTTAAAATAGCAGCCAGTATGAGTGAAAGTACACCATACAGTGCAAGTGAAACACCAAAACTGGTAAATATATTTTTGAAAGTCGGCTCCAGTTTTTCCTGCATATTACCCGCTTTAGCAATAGCTTCGTCGATTTGTTCGCTGGCCATTCCAAATTTCTCCATCATCGCCCTTTGCGCAGTTTCAATAGCATCTGCAGCCTTGGCCGGAAGATCTGGATCAATAAATTTCATCAATACTACGTTGTAAAGTGTAGCCGTTAATGCCAGTATTAGTGAGACAATTAAAAAAGCTTTGAAAGCTTCTCCAAATGTCCAAAAACCACCAATTTCTTTACGAATGTTAATTCCTACCACTACCAATAAAACGATAAATAAAACAAATATTAATATTTGCGCCATAAAACTGGTGTAAATTAATACAGGATCAATAAAATGCAGCGTCAAAGATAAAACGATTGAAACCGCAGCTAGCATTAATCCATTTTTCAAAGCGAGTTTAGAAATAAGAGCACTCTTGTCCATTTTGTTATTTTTTAGTTATTGATTGTTGTGATTAATGTATAAGATGCAGCATCGAAAGCTTTGTTACGGCTAAACTGAATTAATTCTTTTTCGGTTTCTTTACTACCTTCAACATCCAGGAAGAAAACCATAAAAGGCACAAACAATTCCTGCATTTCTTCGCTGATATTTAATTTTGCAGCCGTTTTACAAATTTCTTCTACACTGCTTTCTGCCAGTTGCTGGTTGCTGATCAGTTCTTCGTAAATTTCAAACTCATCCTGAAACTCATCGTCTTCTACCAACAAAAATTCTTTTAGGAAATCGCCCAATTCAGGATCCAAATCTTCATCCTTGCACTCTTTAATGTATAGTAAAAGATTTAAAAGTTCGGTTCCCCTATCGATGGTTTCCTCCTCAATATTCGCCCACTCATCGCTCTCCAGATAATCATCTTCCAGTTTTTGCACATCGCTACTGAAAAAATTCACCATCAATAAATCGAAAAATACTTCGCGTAATTCTTCAAATTTAGGATGGGAGTCGAAAACCGCATCAAAAGCTTCTGCCTTATCTAAAAAGTTAACATCAAGCTCAAAAGCAGCCAGTAATTCTGTTTCAAAACTTTCGACATTAACTGCAGAAACCTCGGCATATTTATTAATGGAAGCGCTTAGCGCTTGTTTTACTCTATTATCCATGATTAAGATTTTTAAGATTATAGGATTTTAAGATCATTAAATCGATCCGTCATGCTGAATTTATTTCAGCATCTATATATACAATAGCAGTTAAGCTCTTTTCAATTAACTCTCCCAGTATTGGTCATTATTATATACCAATTTTACCTTACCCATAAGTTCGGTACCCAACAACGGACTGTTTGCAGATTTAGAATAGTTGTTGGTCGAATTATACAACCATTTTTCGCTTGTATTCACTATCGTAAAGTTAGCCTCTGCACCTTCTTCAATTACTGGAACAGTTAAATTTAACAATTTACGTGGATTAATAGCCAATTTCTCTGCAATTAAAGCAATATCCAATCCGGCTTTTAACAACAGCGGCAATACGGTTTGCAAAGCGATAATACCATAGTGAGCAATTTCGAACTCTACGTTTTTAAATTCAATTTCCTCCGGACGGTGCTGGGAAGTAATTGCATCAATGGTTCCATCTCTTAAACCAGCAATTAACGCTTTTACATCAGATTTTCCACGCAACGGTGGCTTAACCTTATAATTGCTATCAAAATCGCTTAAAAGTTCTTCTGTAAATACGAGGTGATGTGCCGTTACATCACATGAAACCTGAACGCCATCTTTCTTTGCCTTACGGATTAAAGCTACTGCACCAGCGGTAGAAATATTGCTGATATGGATTTTAGTCTCGTTATAGCCTGCTAAAAAAATATCGCGGGCAATGTGCATTTCTTCTGCTAATGCCGGTAGGCCCTTCATGCCCAGAAGCACTGAATTCTTGCTTTCATTAATCTGCGATTTACCTGCGATGGATTTATTTTCGGGATAAACCATTAACAATGCATCAAATCCTTTGGCATATTGTAGGGCTCTGCTCATGAAACCATCATCCTGCAAAGCTTTATCGCCATCAGAGAATGCTACAGCACCGGCTTGTTGCATATCAAACAATTCGGCCAATTCTTTGGCCTCACGGTTCTGACTGATAGCGCCAACAGGCAAAACATCAACCAGGTCATTTTTGGCCTTGTTTACAATATATTCTATCTGGGATTTTGACTGTACAACCGGGCTGGTTTGCGGCAACAAAGCCAATCCTGTAAAACCACCAGCTTTCGCAGTTTGGGTTAACGATTCAATGTCTTCCTTCGTTTCGAAACCCGGATCGCCAGCTACACAGTTTAAATCGAAAAAACCTGGTGTTAAAAAAGCACCCTGAGCATCAAAAATGGTTTCATTTTTATCGGCAGTTAAGTTACCTATATTTTTAATTTTCCCATTTTCTACCCTGACATCGCATTGTTGATTGTTGAACTTACTTTGCGGATCGGCAATGGTTACATTTTTAACCAGGAGATTCATATTGTTTTTTTTGTGTTGTTAAAAAATCGGATGAGCAAAATTTCTGCTGCAATAAAAATCAGCGACAAAATTAGACAAAGTTTCCATAAAGTTTGACCGATTTTATTGCCACCGGCAATTAATTTAACGGCATCTTTATCGGTATCGAATATTTTCAGGTTACTTTTATCGGCTAATTGCTCCAGTTCTGTTTTACTTAAGTAATGTAGATCAGATTCGGCACGGCCGTTGTTAAAGCTATGAACCGCAAGCAGCGAATCTGCAAGTTTTAGGTTATAAAAACCCGCATTTTTAATCTGATCGGCAACATATATCAATGTTTTTCCTTCCGCCTGTCGTATTTCAGGTATGACTTCGAGATGATCGGCTGTAATTTTTAAACTTTGGTTTTTACCTATAGCGATTTTTTTACTAGCTAATGTGTTATCATTGCCAATATGATAATAAAGCGGCACTTCATTTCCTCCACTTAGGGCTAAGCGATAAAGTAACGGAACGAAAACCGGATGACGTGCCAGATTTCCATCATTAGCATTCAAGCCTGTGGCTGATAAATAAACCTGACCGTTCCCTACCCCATATTTAGAGAAAAATGCCTTTCTGCCTGGCAACATCATGACATCTTCTTTGTTAGCTGTATTTTTCTCCACGAAAGAATAATAACGGGAAACACTTGGCAGATCCAGATTTTTAGGAATTTCTTCAAAAACAGTTTTGAAAATCGGGTTTTGCAGGTCAATCTGATCAACCTTGCTTGGTGTAGTAATTAATGCTTGAATAGAGGGAAGCGACATTCCACTTAAAAATGAATTATAAGTTTGAATATCGGCATCCAAATCAGGAAAAAGCACTACTGTACCGCCTGCATGCAAATAGGTTTTTAGCTGTTGTGCCAATCCGCTTGAAGGACTTTTCAATCCATTCAAAACAATCAAGCCATAATTACTAAAATTATTGTAGTTTACGTTGCTTTCGGCATTTTCAGCCAATTGATAGTATGCGTCGGCCGCAAATAAGGCTTTAATGTAATGACCAGCATTTGGCCCGTTAATACTTAAAACCGGGAAATTCTTATCTACTTTAAAACTAAAGGAAAGGGTATCATCAAAGGTCACCGGAAAATCTTTAATGCTCATCATACCTTTTTGCCAACCAGCTTTAAGTCCCGAGAAATTCAGGGTATCTTTCACTGTTTTACCTGCTGGAATGCTTACAGCACCTAACCCTTTTTGCTGGTTGTTGAGGGTCAATTTTAAAGGGATATTTTTTGCTGGTTCTTCCGAATAATTTGTTAGCTGCACCACTAAACGTTCATTTGCATCAGGCTGATGATTTGGTGAAAGTGTCCAAACGCTATCTACCGCAACATTTGGTAAGTTATTGGCATTCAATTTCAAAAATGAATATTGGATATCGGCTTTGGTTTGGAGTTTTTTTGTGGAGGAGATGTTTTTTTGAAAATCGGAGATGAGGAAGCTGTATTTATTTTCGGTTCCCGATAAAACATTTCCCTGCCTGTTTAAAATTTGCTGGAGATTTCGGTTTGCCGCTGATATTTTTACATCATCCAGTGCTTTTAGAAATGCTTCTTCATTTAGCAAACGCTGGTGTTTACCTTCGAAATCGTTCGTTAACAACTGAAAACGGTCGTTAATGCCGAAACCTTTAACCAGTTCCTTTGCCCTACGTTTCGCCTCATCTAGCAAACTGCCATCTTTATTAACAGCCTCCATACTGTAAGAGTTATCGATATAAATACTAACGATATTATTTAAAGCTGTAGTTTCTTGGTCGTGGGCAGAAATGTAGGGTTGGGCAAATGCCAACACTAAAAAGAGGATTGCCAGAATCCGCGATAAAAGAATAAGCAGGTTTTTAAGTTTTTCTTTTGACGAATTTTGCTGTTCTATTTCCTTTAAAAGCTGAACATTAGAGAAATAAACTTTTTTAAATTTCCTGAAATTGAATAAATGAATGATAACCGGGATGGCAACCGATATGAGTGCAAAAAGAAAGCCCGGATAAAGAAAATTCATTAAAAACCAAAGATAGAAAAATTATGGAATAGGGGATAATATTCCTTACTAATTATTATCAATGTATATCAAATGTAAAGGAAGGCAGATACTAATTAAGATAAATAGACACGATCATTTATCTCCATAGTGGCCAGCAGCCGATAAAACCAGTACGCTTATCGTTTCACCATTTATTTGATAAACCAGTCTATGCTTTTTTGTTATCCTTTTAGAATATAAGCCTGATGATTTATTTTTTTAATTCTTGCTTTCCGGTTCCCGTGGTAGGATGTTCAATGAGTTCTGATAACCTGAACTCGATAATTATTTAATTAAAATACTGCCTTATAAACGACCCATCCCTGGCCGATTCGTCATGCTGAACTTCCGCCCGGCCGGTTGGACGGGTGTTTCAGCATCTTTTTAGTATAAAAGACCCTGAAATGAATTTACTGCGTAGCTTTCCGCTGCGCTACAGGTCAGGGTGACGGCCTAGACCTAATAACTAAACCCAGGAAATTCAATATTTACAATTTTCCAACTGCGGTTGGTTAATGCAAAATACAATTTAAAAGGTCCGCTTACAATTTTAGATTGTTTTTGAATCACCTCCCGGTAACCAGCCACGCCTTCTACAAAGCCCATACCTTTACCGTCATCAAATAATTCAAAGTTAACATCGATAATATCGTAACGCCCACCTACATACTCATCTGATTTTCCGAAAACACCTTTCAACCGCCCAATGATCACATCTTTGCCGATTATTTTATGTCCCGGCAAAATAAAAAAGTCATTCAGTTCACTTGTAATTGCCTTCGATTGTTTAAACCACGCATTTACAAATCTAATGGCGCTATTAACGATATCGGCCTGATGGTTAAAATTAGGTGTTTCCTGCATTTTTTGATGTCTTTCCTTGAATGAGTTGTACCCAGAAACCTATATGTCAACTTGAGACTTTCGAAGCTTTTTTTTTATTGTTCTTCAACAGGCTCAAGAATGACGATCTTTTTATTAGTTGCACAAGCTCAAAAACTTGGCGAAGTTAACTATTCTTAAGTCTTTCTCTAATTTCGGCAAGAGAATAATCAATTAACAGTTTACCATCTCTGAAAACTTCTTTTAATTTACCTTGTGCTTCTTCTTCCCAGGTACATTGATCTTTCAGTTCATATTCTCCCTGGGCATTTTTAAAAATCTGCAATAAACCTTTTGCTGATTTTTTGGTACCATCATCGGTAATGGGATCCTTAAATATTTCACGACAGACACCATCCATTTCTCCGTAAGCAATTTCTTATCTAAACTTCTTCATTGCAGCCCAAAGTTTTTCATCCATTCCATAGATATCAGGCCGGTATTCGATTTTATCATTCTGTGACCAGGCCGTAAAATAAGTAATGATTAATGGAACAGGTATCTTGGGTCCAAACCATGCTGGTTTTAATTGAAAGGACTTGGTCGTATCTGCCTTTTGCGCCATGCGTTTTTTATACCATTTTATATGGGTACTATCTATGGGAGGCAAATCAACCTCTGCCCTAAGTTTATCATAGGTATACGAATCTTTCACCAAAAGCTTGGCGAAGTCAAGTGGTTTTTCAATGCGTACACAACCATGACTGATGGCTCTATTTGTTAATTTGAATCCGTTTTTATTATTGGTATCGTGCAGGTAGATACTTGAGCTATTGTCGAAGATAAATTTAAACTTTCCCAAAGCGTTTCCCCCACCCGAACCTTGCTTAAATCTGAACGGTAATTTATCACGGGAATACCTTCGCCAATTGATGGTATCAGGTTCACCAATCAGCTTATCTTTATAGTATACTTTGATGTTGCTATTCGACAAATAAAAGGGATCTTTTCTGGCCATCCAATAGATCTCGCTTTGCGCAATACTTACCGGAATATTCCATACCGGATTGGCCTGAATAGAACTAATTTTACTAAACAATAATGGCGTCTCATGGTTTTTCGGTTTATCATCTAAATTCCCAGATTTTGCGAAGGCTTTAAGCTTCTCTTCATAACCATTTTCGCGCTTACCACCCACACAAACTTTCATCGCAATTAAAGTATCTTTTTTATCAAACCAGGTCAACCTAAAATCAGGAATATTTACCTGCACATAATTGCTTCCGGTCTCTGGCATTTGCCAACGGAAACGTTCCATGTTCAATAATAAAATTCGCTTTTCACTTTCCGAATCTGCACTTAAATAAGCTGCTTGCAAAGCCTTGTATTGAGATGATTTTGGCTGTACAGATCTAAGGGTATCCAAAAGGCTTGCACCATTTAAAAGATTAACCATTCCTAAACTATCCGGGCGTTTAACTTTAATGTAATAACGCGAAAAAATGGTCCGGGGATTTACTAAACCATATTTAAGATAATTATTATAATTCAGGTAAGCATTTGCAGCTAACAGTTCTAATTTCGCTATTATTGGGTAACTCTCATCTACTTTCTTAAACTTATTGGCTGTTAATTCGTCCAATAGGATTTTGATTTCTTCTCCTTTAAAAATCTTGGGATTAAAGCCATGCACTTTGCTTTGATCTAAATAACTCACTAACGTATCTAACTGTCCGTTGATAAAGAACTGAGTAACCAATTTAGGCTGGGAATTATTATTTGAATAAAACGCCTTTATGGCCTTCGGATTAACAAATTTACCCGAAAGACTGTCCATTACTTTCACAAAAACACTATCATAGGCTACAGTATCAAAATCTTTGTAGATTTTATTTTTGAAATGCTCTGACAGCACTTTGCCAATCTCCGGTGGGCTTTTAAACCACCCACAAGCAGAAATAAACAAGATAAAGGGTAGAACAAGAAAACGGATTTTTTTCAAAAGCGTAAAATTTTAATATAAAATAATAGTTAATGATAATAAAAACAGCATAATGGCAAATTAAGTGCCATTATTTTTTGTTTTCCCCAAATCAAACACTATATTTGCCAGCGCTTATCAGCTAACGTATTGATACTGGCAGAAATAATTTATGAATTTAACTTTGAACCATCACTTACATTTACACCATCGCCGATAGGCGATATGATATGTTTGTTTTGTACTTCAAAACTTTTTTCCGTAAAATAATTTCTTGTTCACTCTATATTCAATACTTTGAAAACACTTAAAATCGCTATCCAGAAGTCGGGTAGGTTAAACGAAAAATCTGTAGAAATACTCAAAAACTGTGGTTTATCATTCGAAAACTACAAAAGTTCACTCATCTCAAGCGTTACCAATTTTCCTTTAGAAATTCTTTTCCTACGTGACGATGATATTCCGGAATATGTGCAGGATGGCATTGCCGATTTAGGTATTGTTGGTGAAAATGTAATTGTAGAAACCAAAGCCGAAGTAGACTATCTACAAAAATTAGGCTTTGGAAAGTGCAACCCTAAAAATCGCTGTTCAGGCTACCAGTAATATCGAAAAACTGGAAGAGTTAAGCGGCAAAGCCATTGCAACTTCTTACCCGGTAATCCTCGAAAAATTTTTACAGGGAAAAGGTATAACATCAGATATCAGAACCATTTCAGGATCGGTAGAAATTGGACCGGGTTTAGGCTTAAGCGATGCCATTTTTGATATCGTTTCAACGGGAGGAACATTAAAAAGTAATGGACTAAAACCATTTGCTGATGTGATGCAGTCTGAAGCTGTTTTAATCGGAAATAAATCTATAGCAGACAATCCAGAGGTAGCGGAATTATTGCAACGCATCCGCTCTGTACTTAGTGCAAAATCGAACAAATATGTGGTGTTAAATGTTTCGAAAGACAACCTCCAAAAAGTAGTTGATTTATTGCCTGGCGTAAAAAGCCCAACCGTGGTTCCACTCTTCGAACCGAACTGGGTTGCCGTTCATTCGGTAATTGCTGAAGAGGATTTCTGGGACAAGATTAACAGCTTAAAAGCTGCAGGCGCCGAAGGTATTTTAGTGATGCCTATTGAGAAAATAATTCAATAAAATAGGAAAAATACATATTAACTATTGGTTAATTTTTAAATATAAAACATTGAAAATCTATAATTATACAGATTTATCTAACTCAAAAATTGAAGAACTTTATTCAAGACAGATTGAAGATGATAAATTAGTTGAAAGCCGTGTTGCTGACATTATAAAATCAGTAAAAGCAGATGGCGACAAAGCCCTTTTCGATTTCGCCAAAACCTTTGATAAAGTTGAACTGAAAAAACTTTTTTTAGATGGCGAAGAATTAAAAGCTATTGCAGCAACTATCCCAGATGAAGCGAAAAAAGCAATTGATATTGCTTACGAAAACATCAAAAATTTTCACCTTTCTCAATTAAAAAAAGAAGATAAAGTAGAGACGATGCCAGGTGTAGTTTGCTGGCGCGAAAGCAGGTCAATTGAGAAGGTTGGACTTTATATCCCGGGAGGTACCGCAGTATTACCAAGCACCTTTTTAATGCTGGCAACACCAGCTCGTATTGCAGGCTGTAAAGATATTGTGGTATGCTCACCTCCACAACGTGATGGCAAAACCAATTGTTACCTGGCTTATTGCGCAGTGCTATTGGGAATCGAAAAGCTATTCCTGATTGGGGGTGCACAAGCTGTAGCCGCTATGGCTTTTGGAACAGAAAGCGTACCACAGGTATATAAGATTTTTGGTCCTGGCAACCGTTATGTAACCACCGCCAAAACCATGGTTCAAAATAAAGTGGCAATAGATATGCCTGCCGGGCCATCGGAAGTATTGGTTATTGCAGACGAGACTGCCAATCCGTCATTTATCGCTGCAGATCTGCTTGCACAGGCGGAGCATGGAACTGATAGTCAGGCTATTTTAGTTTGCACATCCAGTCAGATCATAGCTGAAACATTAGAAGAAATTGATTATCAGCTTAATACTCTTCCACGAAAAGAGATTGCAGCTAAAGTTATAGCCAATTCTTACGTAGTATTAGCTAAAAACCTGAATGAGGCTATGCAGTTTTCGAATGAATATGCGCCCGAACACTTGATATTGGCCACTGAAAACTTCGAAAGCCTTATTCCATCGATTATTAATGCAGGATCGGTCTTCCTAGGTAACTTTACTCCAGAAAGCGTCGGCGATTATGCCTCTGGAACCAACCATACCTTACCAACCAGTGGCTTTGCAAAGGCTTATTCAGGCGTATCAACCGATGCTTTTTTGAAAAAAATAACTTTTCAGCATTTATCTCAACAAGGTTTGAACAATATTGGCTCTACAGTTGAAACACTTGCAGCCGCTGAAGGTTTAGAAGCGCATAAAAATGCAGTGAGTATTAGATTAAAAAATAAATAGACAAACATCTTCATGATACGTCATGCTGAATTTATTTCAGCATCTATAACAGTAAAAGACCCTGAAATAAATTCAGGGTGACGAATAAAAATACAGCAATGGACATTAACGATTTAGTAAGAGAAAATATAAAAAACCTTCGCCCCTACTCTACCGCAAGGGACGAATTTAAAGGTCAGGCATCTGTTTTTTTAGATGCTAATGAGAACAGTTATGGCTCACCTTTACCCGCCAATTATAACCGCTACCCAGATCCTTTACAGCTGGACTTGAAAGATGCGATCAGTAAAATAAAAGGCGTGCCGATTGAGAATACTTTTTTAGGAAACGGTAGCGACGAAGCAATAGATTTGTTATTTCGCGCTTTTTGTAATCCTGGAAAAGACAACGTAATTGTGCTGCCACCAACTTACGGAATGTATGAAGTTTCGGCTAATATAAATGATGTAGAAATACGCAAAGTGAGCCTGCTTCCGAACTTTCAGTTAGACATGGAAAAGATCGCAGAAACGATTGATAAAAACACCAAATTAATTTTCATTTGTTCGCCAAATAATCCGACTGGAAATTCGATAAATCGTGAAGATATCGAAACCATTTTAGCCAACTTTAATGGCATCGTTATAGTAGATGAAGCTTACATTAATTACGCCCGTCAGAAGACCTTTATCCAAGAGCTTACCGAGTACGCAAACCTCGTGGTTTTGCAAACTTTTTCGAAGGCCTGGGGACTCGCCGCTTTACGTTTAGGCATGGCTTTTTCCTCGACAAAAGTGATCGATGTTTTGAACAAAATTAAGCCACCTTACAACATCAATCAGGCCACTCAGGACTTAGCCTTTGAGGCGCTAAAAAATATTGCAAAAGTGAACGAATGGATTAAAGAATCTGTTGCAGAAAGAGACCGTTTAAGTAACGCATTAAATGCAATAAATATCGTAAAAAAAGTATATCCTTCTGACGCGAATTTTATTCTCACAGAAGTTACAGATGCGGTAAAAATTTATGATACTTTAGTAGAGCAAGGTATCATTGTACGAGACCGTTCCAAAGTAACTTTATGCGAAGGTTGTTTACGCATTACCGTGGGCACAAAAGAAGAAAACGACAAGCTGTTAAATGTTTTAGAAAAATTTTAAAATGAAAAAGGTATTATTTATAGATAGGGACGGCACTTTAAATATTGAACCTGATGATGAACAGGTAGACAGTTTTGCAAAGCTTAAATTTTATCCGCGTTCGTTATATTATTTATCGAAAATTGCAGCCGAACTGGATTACGAACTCGTAATGGTTACCAACCAGGATGGATTAGGTACACTTTCAAATCCGGAAGAAAATTTCTGGCCCATCCACAATTTCATGTTGGATACTTTTGCTGGCGAAGGTGTAAATTTTAGCGAGATCGTGATAGACAGAACGTTTGCCAAAGACAATGCACCAACACGCAAACCCGGCACAGCTTTATTGACGAAATATTTTAGCGAAGATTATGACCTCAAAAACTCTTTCGTCATCGGCGATCGTTTAAATGATGTGGTATTGGCCAAAAATTTAGGTGCAAAAGCAATCTTTCTTCGCCAGAATGATGCGCTAGGTTCAACAGAAGCGCTAGATAAGCGTGAATCATTGCTGGAGGTGATTATCCTGGAAACTCAAAAATGGGAAGATATCTACAACTTGCTTAAAGCAGGAAGCAGGAAAATTCGTCATGAACGCAAAACCAATGAAACTGACATAATCATTAACCTTGACCTGGATGGAACAGGCAAGGCGAAAATCGAGACCGGTTTAAACTTTTTTGATCATATGCTTGATCAGATTGCCAGACACGGCAGTGTTGATCTGGAAGTAATTGCAAAAGGTGATTTACACATTGATGAACACCATACCATAGAAGATACTGGGATTGCACTGGGAGAGGCCTTTGCCAAAGGATTAGGCAATAAATTAGGTATTGAAAGGTATGGTTTTTGCTTACCAATGGACGATTGTTTAGCACAGGTAGCCATTGATTTTGGAGGAAGAAACTGGATAGTTTGGGATGCAGCATTTAAACGTGAGAAGGTTGGCGATATGCCAACAGAGATGTTTTATCATTTCTTTAAGTCATTTAGTGATGCCGCAAAATGCAATCTAAATATAAAAGCAGAGGGCGACAACGAGCATCATAAAATTGAAGCTATATTTAAAGCATTTGCCAAAGCCATTAAAATGGCTATAAAACGTGATGCAGAGAAAATGGTATTGCCGAGCACGAAAGGTTTATTGTAAGAGGTAAAATGGATGATGGAAAGCGCCTTATAGCAGGAACATTGCTAATGAAAAACCGTCATTCGTTCTCAAATTTTAAAGAAACAAACGTCAAGTCTTGATACTCGATACTAAATACTCAATACTATGATTGGAATTATAAATTACGGAGCAGGCAATATTTTCTCTCTTACCGCAGCATTAGACAGCTTAAACGTAATCTACGGCATGGTAAATACAGAAAATGACCTCGAAAAATACAGTCACATCATCATTCCGGGTGTCGGTCATGCCGGTGCGGCCATGGAAAAACTAAAGGGAACAGGCCTTGTTGAAGCTATAAAAAAATTAACTAAACCAGTGCTCGGTATCTGTGTGGGCATGCAACTCATTACTGAGCATTCGGAAGAGGGAAATGCTGCATTATTGAATATCGTTCCGGTGAAAACCAAAAAATTCGACAAATCACTGAATATCAAAATTCCACATATGGGCTGGAACGCAGTGAAACCAAAAAACAATTTATTGTTTAAAGGGATTGAAGATAATACACAATTTTACTTCGTGCATTCGTACTTTATTGAATATAACCCTACTTTTGATATTGCATCTGCTGATTATGGTTTAAAGTTCTCGGCAGCGGTACAAAAGGATAATTTTTACGGCGTTCAATTTCATCCTGAAAAATCGGGAAAAGCCGGCGAACTAGTATTAAAAAATTTTTCAAACTTAAGCTTATAAAATGTACATAATACCTGCTATTGATATTTTGGATGGAAAAGTTGTCCGTCTTCGTGAAGGCGATTACAACCAAAAAACGGAATATGATGTCTCCATTCCCGAAATGATAGAAAAATACCGTTCAAATGGTACAGATTTTATCCATATTATCGACTTGAATGGAGCCAAAGGTGATTTTAGTAATCAAAAAACACTCTTCGAGATTATCAAAAAAACCGATATGAAAGTGCAGTATGGTGGCGGCATCAGAACCATTGAGCAGGTTAACAATCTGCTTGATGCCGGCATCCACCGCGTAATTGTAGGTACGCAAGCCATTACCAATCCTGATTTTTTATCTCAACTAAGTGAGACTTTTGCAAAAAAAGATGATTATGCTAATCGTATCGTTATTGCGATTGATGTTTTAGACGAAGTAATCAAATATTCGGGCTGGATGGAGAGTTCGCCGATTAAACTGATGGATTACGTGGATAAGTGCCTTTCATTGGGATTTTTCCGTTTCTTATGCACCGATATCAGCAAGGATGGAAAATTAGGTGGCGCAGCGATTGAATTGTATCAGAAACTACTGGAACACTCACCAATGATCAAGCTAATTGCTTCTGGTGGTGTAAGTTCGATGGAAGATATTTACGAACTGGCTAAATATCCCATTAGAAGTGTAGTAGTGGGCAAAGCGATTTACGAAAACCGGATCACTATTGAAGAGATTAAGGAGTGGAATTTAAAGGCGCTGACCTCTATTTAAAAAATAGATTTAATATTCCACTCGTTGTAATACGTGATCGTCATGCTGAATTTATTTCAGCATCTACATGCAATAGACCCTGAAATAAATTCAGGGTGACGAATCGAGCGATGCGAAAGTATTAAAATTGCTTCATGTCTCGCAATGATGAAATCAAACAAAAACATGCTTTCAAAAAGAATAATTCCTTGTTTAGACGTTAAAGACGGCCGTACGGTAAAAGGTGTAAACTTTGTTGATTTACGCGATGCGGGTGATCCTGTGGAACTTGCTGCGCAATATGCACAGCAAGGTGCAGACGAATTGGTATTTCTGGATATTACGGCCACGCACGAGCGTCGTAAGACGATGATTGAAATGGTAAAATCGGTTGCCCGGCAGTTAAACATTCCATTTACCATAGGCGGAGGAATAACAGAAATTGCCGATGCCGAGGCACTTTTAAATGCAGGTGCCGATAAAATCAGTATTAATTCTGCGGCAGTCCGCAATCCTAAACTGATTGAAGAACTGGCAAAAGCTTTTGGTGTACAGTTTGTGGTTTTAGCTGTTGATACTAAACATGTAAACGGCAAAAACATGGTTCATTTAAATGGCGGAAGGCTAATTACCGAACTGGAAACCGAAAAATGGATTAAACAGGCAGAAGATTTAGGCGCTGGTGAGATTTTGCTAACCTCTATGGATCATGACGGTACTAAAGCGGGATTTGATTGCGGGTTATTGGGCAAAATAAACCAAATGATCAATATCCCAATAATTGCATCTGGTGGCGCTGGCCGCATGGAGCATTTTACCGAGGTTTTCCAAAAAGCCAATGTTGATGCCGCACTGGCCGCTTCAGTATTTCATTATGGCGAAATCCTGATTCCGGATTTAAAACAAGAATTGAAAAGGAACAATATTACGGTAAGAATATAATTAAGTCCGGAATCAGCAGTCCTCGCCAATGAGTCTACTCTTCCGAAATAAAGAAATAAAATGACAATCGATATTAATTCCCTTGATTGGGATAAAACTGCCGGCTTACTACCTGTAATTATCCAGGATTACAAAACCTTGGAAGTTTTAATGCTGGGTTATATGAATGCAGTCGCTTTGGAAAAAACCCAGGCTGAGGGTAAAGTAACTTTCTTCTCGCGCTCCAAAAACCGCCTTTGGACCAAAGGGGAAACCAGCAATAACTTTCTTTATGTAAAAGAACTTTTTGTTGATTGCGATCAAGATACCATTCTGATCAAAGCAGATGCTGTTGGCCCAACCTGTCATACAGGTAGCCGGAGCTGTTTTAAGACAGATTTCAATCAGAACTTTATTTTTGAACTAGAAAACATCATTAATGACCGTTATGAAAATCCGGTAGAAGGTTCTTACATTAACAAAATGCGTAACAAGGGACTTAACAAAATTGCGCAAAAAGTTGGTGAAGAAGGTGTAGAAACCGTTATCGCTGCACTGGCGGAGTCAGAAGAAGAACTTATTGGAGAAGCTTCAGATCTGATCTTCCACCTTTTATTTTTATTGAAAGAAAAAGGACTGTCGATTCAAGATATCGCTAAAAATTTAGAGAAAAGACATAAATAAAGGTAGAAGGTGAAAAGGTAGAGGGTGTAACGTACTAAAGGCCTAAAGCCTATACCCTAAACCCTAAACCCTAAACCTCGCCTCGGCAATGCTCAAACACATCAAAACACTTCCTGGCCACCAAAACCCAGTTTATGCCCTGGCCCACTCGGATCAGAATGAATTATTTTTTAGTGCGGGTAATGACAAAGGTATTGTAGAATGGTCGTTAACTGAAATGGCTTTTGTTAAGGTTAAAATGCCGGTGCAAAGTTCTGTTTATTGCCTGCATTATTATAATCATCAGCTGTTTGTGGGCGAAAGAAGTGGCGCTTTTAGTGTGTACGATTTAAGGAAACAGGAAGTAATAGCACGCTTTAACGCACACCTTAAGCCAATTTTCGACATTAAAACAGTCCAATCAAAACACGAGCTGATCACCACAGGTGAAGATGGAACTGTTGCGGTTTGGTCGCTAACCGAATTTGAAGAAATTTACCGCTTTCAGGCAGCTTATGATACCGTTCGTACTATTGCCCTATCTCCTGATGAAACGGAAATTGCATTTGGTTGTAAAGATCATTTGATTAAGATTTATAACCTGCATGATTATAGTCTGAAGCAAAATCTTGAAGGGCATAAGCTTCCGGTTACGGCTTTAGCATACAATCCAAAGAATAGGTATTTAATTTCAGGAAGTCGTGATGCACAATTGAAAATCTGGAGGTTGCCAGATTACGAATTGCTACGAACTGTTCCGGCCCATATGTTTACCATTTATGATATTGCTTTCCACCCTAACCTGCCCTATTTCGCCACAAGCAGTCAGGATAAAAGCATTAAACTTTGGGACGCAGAAAGTTTTAAGCTCTATAAAATACTAAGTCTGGAGAAAGTCGGAATCGGCCATACCCATTCCATTAATAAAATCATCTGGAGCCGTGATGGTAAATATTTAATCTCTACGGGTGATGACCGGCAGGTAATGATTTGGGCGATGGAAAGCTAAATTTTGTTTTTCAGCTTTTCGATTAGCTTTAAAAGTGCTTCCCTATTTTTTGCTAAATGATAAAATTTCGGAAGTTTTTCTAGTAGTGTATAATGTGATCGGTCTTTATGCTCACGAAGATTAGCAGAAATATAACTTTCCAAGTAAAGTAAATGTTCGAAATTAAAGGCCCAGAATACTTCATTTTTAAACGGCGCCCGCAGCCATAATTCTGCTCCAAAATAGCCATTAGCAGACATTTGGAAATCATTTATGAACGTTTCCTTATTACAGCCACAATGCAGACAACTTAACTTTGCGCGCTTTGCCTCATAATCTACTTTAGTTGATGCTCTTTTCAAACAACTAGGGCAATTGACCCAAACTTCACTTTGAAAATGACTTATCTAAAATTTAGATCCTGAAAACGTTCTTTCATAGTTGAAGTATCAATTTACAAAACGTTTAATAATCCTCAGCTTATGTGAATACTTCCCTAACTCTTTATTAAAAATCCCCTGATCATCAATCGGATCAATTTTTACCTTTGCAGAGGAATGGATGATTTCATTTGGACTCAACATAATGCCAACATGGGTTATTCTGCCTTCATCATTATCAAAAAAAGCTACATCACCAGCCTTGCATTCAGCAAGAAAACCAACCAATTCACCTTGTTCAGCCTGCTGGGCAGCATCGCGGTTTAATTTAACGCCCAACATTTTAAATACGGTTTGGGTAAAACCTGAGCAATCCAAACCAAATAAATGCCTTCCTCCCCATAAATATGGAATGTTCTGAAAAAATTTCGCGGTTTCCGTTACTTTATCAACAAAGTTTACAGCACGATTATCGTATGCTTCGAAATTCAATTTAAACTTTTCTTCTCCCGCATAACAATAACCATCTTTTAAAAATGGCAGATTACTTGCCGGACTTAAATGATATAAAGTACCGTCATTAGCGGTTAAAGCATTATTGAAACTTAAAGGCGCCAGTAAATGACAATCATGCATTGCAGCAAACTGATCCTGGGTAATGGAGGCCAGTTGCCTGAAATCCATCCAGCCTTCATAACCATCATAACCATTCTGAACCAGCCACCACCGTTCTTCTTTCTGGATAATTTCAACATGATCACCAAATAATAGCTGCGAAACAATTTCTGCTTTATCTGATGCATCTGCTCTTAAAGGGGCTATTGCGACTCTACAAATACCGTATTGATTTTCCATTAAACTTGCTCGTTAAATCATTGTAAAACTAATAAAATACATCCATTGCCTAACATTTTGCTTCCAAATTTGTTATTTTTATGATGTTCATTTTTAAATAAGCCCAACATGAATTTTAAAAAAATATTAATTGCCGTTGATAACAGTACCTGCTCAGAAAAAGCGGCGAAAGCCGGTTATGATATGGCTGAAAAATTTGGAGCAGAGGTAGCGCTGGTTAACATTATTGAGCCTGTACCAGCTAATGTAAATCCCGACTTAACGCTGGCCCCCGTTTTCTTGGAAACTTATGATAACAGTGAAGAAAACAGCCATATTTTGCTAAAAGAAATGGAGACTAAATATGGAAAAGGCATATCCACCACTTACTTAAGCGTTATTGATACGGCGGCACATGGCATCATCCAACAATCAGATGAATGGGGATCTGATTTAATTGTAATTGGCACATACGGCAGAACTGGATTATACCATTTTTTAATGGGAAGCGTAGCGGAGCACGTTGCCAGAAAATCCGCTTGTCCTGTTTTGATTGTCCCTAACAAGTCGGAGCTAGATTAGCTGGTTCAATAGTTCATGTTCATTAGTTAGCATGGTGCAAAGAAAATTCGTGACCCTTGGACCTTTGCTACGAATACAGTTTAGAAGCATAAGCTCATTAAGTAATTACCACTCAGTTGTTATTCTGAAGGATAATTTATTACATAAAATCAATATGATTAACAGGCGAATTTTAGGTTGGTAATAACTCTCGAGAGATCGTCATTCCCAACTTAACTGGAAACCGCGAAGTGCTCATGAATGCAGCCAGATAAAAGCAAAACATCATGTGTTAATCTTAATGCAAGGGCTTTAAGATTACCGCATGCGTGAGATCCGATTGCTATCGGATGACGACCTGACTCGTAGATTCTGTCAATGATAGCCTATCCGAAGGATCTATTTCTATATTATTCGATTTCTCCATTTCGCTGCGCTACAGTCGAAAGGACGACCACACCATTGGAGTCTGTCGCAACAAACCGAAACCTCCTAAATAAAAAAAGTCTCACTTAACGTGAGACCTTCATTTTTTTATATCTGATTAAGTCTATCCTTCCTGGTGTAACCAAGCTTTCTTAGCTAATAATTCTTCTTCTGTTTCTCGGATATCCTCATCATCTACACAACAATCAACCGGGCAAACTGCCGCACATTGAGGCTCATCATGAAAACCTTTACACTCCGTACATTTATCGGATACGATATAATATACTTCATCTGAAACTGCTTCCTGAGCGGCATCAGCTTCTATCTGTTGATTACCAAAATCAATGATACCTTCTAAATTGGTACCATCAGAAAAACGCCAGGCAGTTCCGGCATCGTAAATTGCGTTATTTGGACATTCTGGTTCACATGCCCCACAATTTATACACTCATCTGTTATTTTAATTGCCATGTTTTCGTCTAATTCTTTTGCTTAGTTTACCTTTGCGCTTGCAAATATAAGATATAATCCATTAATAATAATTCTAAATATGTCAGCATTAACTCAAGAAAAAGCAATAAGTGCATTCAATGAACTAGGCAAAAAGCTCACAAACCCTACTGACATACTAGGAAATACACTTTACAGCGCAGGAAGCGCTAATGCATGGTTTACCGAAGAAAATATTAAAAAGTCTATCCTATCATTTGCTGAAATGTTGAATCAGACCGATTTGGAATTTTGGTTCCAATCCGTGCAGTTCAGTATTGCACCTAAAAAAGTTGGTTTAATCCTGGCAGGAAACATTCCGCTGGTAGGCTTACATGATGTTTTATGCGTTTTAGCTACAGGAAACATAGCCTTAATCAAACTTTCTTCGTCAGATGACAGATTGATTAAAACTGTCCTTACTGAATTGATTAATATTGAACCTGCTTTTGCAAATCAAATCGAATATGTAGAGCGATTAAAAGACTTCGATGCTGTAATCGCTACCGGAAGTAATAATTCATCCAGATATTTCGATTATTATTTTAGTAAAGTACCCAACATCATCCGAAAAAACAGAAATAGTATTGCGGTTCTGGATGGTACAGAAACCAAAGAAGATATCCAAAACCTGGGCAACGATATTTTTGATTACTTTGGTTTGGGCTGTAGAAATGTTTCCAAACTGTATCTTCCAAAAGGATATGACATGGCTAATTTCTACGAAGGTATAGAAAGTTTTCAACCCGTTATTAACCATTTCAAATACCAGAACAATTACGATTATAATAAATCTATTTATTTGGTGAATGCGGCCAAGCACTTTGATAACGGCTTTTTGTTGTTAAAAGAAGATAAAAGTTTAGCCTCACCACTGGCTGTACTTTATTACGAAGAATACGAAAACCTAAAAGAGGTTGAAGATAAACTGAATGATAAAGCAGCAGATATTCAGTGTGCGGTTACCAAATCGCCAATAAATATTGCCAGTTTTGATTTTGGGCAAAGCCAGCACCCAAAACTTTGGGATTATGCTGATAACGTAAATACCATAAGTTTTTTAAATTCGCTAAATTGATGGCCATAAGCAATTGGATTACATTTTATTCAGATATTAGCGTGTTGACTTGAGGCATCAAATGTATCATTTAATAAAAGCGCTATCCTTTCTTTATATCATGCTCTTTGCAAATTTGGTTAGGGCACAGGTAAGCACCGGTACTTTCGGACAGCCTTTAATTAACCAAACTTTTGGACAGGGCAACAATACGGATAACTGGTATGGCCCTTTAGCATTATATGCTCCGGGTGCAACTACCTTTACAACTTTTATGGGGCCTCCAGGGCAAAATCCAAGAGCTTTAGCACCAAATCAATCGGGGTTAGTTAAAACGCCTGCTACACCTGACAATCCCTATCCCATTTACTGGCAGCATCATACGGATCATACTGGCGATAGCAATGGCTTAATGCTTTTAATAGACGGTATTTCTACCCCTACTGTTTTTTTCGAACAAAAAATGGACAATCTTTGCCCAAATACGATTTTACGTTTATCTATCTGGGTGCTGAATACCAATTCGCCAGCTGCAAATGCCCCTCCTCCAAAGATGATTTTAAAGGTAATTGATCCCAATGGCAATTTTCTGAGCGATACCTCAACTGGAAATGTGACAGCAGATGGGATGTGGCACCAATACACACTTGATTTTAACAACGGGAACAACTCTACTGTAACCCTGCAACTAGTTAATGATACATCTACCGACAACGGTAATGATTTTGCTTTGGATGACATTACGGTACAGGCGTATGGTCCTGGTATTAAACCTTTTTTCAACCGCAATAATGCCTCATTAAATATGTGTGAGGGTAACACCAACAGCTTTACGGTAGACGCTGCTATTTTGCCAGAATATATCAATCCGGTTTACCAATGGCAGGAAAACAAAGGCACCAGCTGGGTTGATATCGCCGGGGCAACAACAAAACAAGCAACGATTAACTTTTTAAACCGGCCGACAGGTGTTTATCAGTACCGTTTAATTACAGCCATTGACGGTAATATGGATAAAGTTAACTGCAGAGCAGTGTCAGATCCCATAACGGTAAACGTAAACTCCTTACCGGTTGCAGAAGCCCATAATCCTGGCCCTTTCTGCGTAGGAAACACCATTCAATTATATGCATCGGGAGGAACAAGTTACAGCTGGAGCGGTCCAAACGGATATAGTTCTACAGCCCAAAACCCAACAATCATTAATGCAACTAAAGCTATGGAGGGTGAATATATGGTAACCGTTAATTCAAATGGCTGCTCGTCAAGTGCACCGACCAATGTAAAGATTGATGACCCGATATCAATTAGTACAAATGTCCAGACAATTAGCATTTGTGAGGGTAAATCAGTACAATTAACAGCATCAGGCGGAACGGAGTATTTTTGGTCGCCGGCAAGTGGACTTTCAGATCATAGGAGTGCTAATCCCATTGCTGCCCCTACCGAAACCACTACCTATACGGTAAAGGTTACCCAAGGTGCATGCTCCAAAACCGCACAAATCACCGTAAATGTCGATAAAAATGTGTCGGCAGATGCTGGTGCTGACCAAGAGATCGTTAACGGACAAAAAATAACTTTAAATGGGAAAGTATCAGGAGATGTTACTTATTTATGGACACCTGCCAATTATCTGGATGACCCGACGAAATTGAATCCTATTGCCACACCACCACACGATATTACTTACACCTTACAAGCCACTTCCAAACTAGGCTGTAGCAACAGTAGCGATCAGATAAATATAACCGTTTATCCAAAAGTAGTTATACCCAATACTTTTTCTCCAAACGGCGACAACGTAAATGATACCTGGAATATCCCAGCAGCAGGATTATTTCCAAACCCTAAAGTTAAAATTATCAATCGCTATGGTAATGTGGTATATCAAAGTACCGGTCCGTTTAAACCCTGGGATGGCAAAATGAACGGAAAAGAACTCCCTTCAGCGGTATATTATTACTCGGTTTATTTAAATGAAAAATTGCAAACCTACACGGGGTGGCTTATGTTAGTCAGATAAAAAAGGGTTCAAACTTCCTCTTATCATTTGGAAATGCTATTTTTGGACACAATGTATATCGTAAAAGTTAAAGGCATAGCCAAAATTCCGGATTACGTACAGTTAAGAGATGACAAGTTTACACTTTTAGCTTATTTTAGGGTAGACAGACCTGATAAATCGCTGGAAAAACTGGGACTTGGCGACAAGCAGGAATACATTATGGAAATGGTTAAAGATTTGCCTTTTGGGCAGATTGCAAAATTAGAAATATAATATGGCAGGCAACTCAGTAATTCATTTAAGCAATGTTGATGTTTTTCAACAAAAACATTTAGTCCTCTCCAATGTAAATTTACATATCGAAAAAGATGAATTTATATTCTTGATCGGCCAAACAGGTTCTGGGAAGAGCAGCTTGCTTAAAATTTTGTACGGCGATTTGCATATTGGAAATGGCGATGGCAATATTGCGGGGTTCGACCTTAAAAACCTTAAAGAAAGTCAGGTGCCGTTTTTGCGCCGTAAATTAGGAGTTGTTTTTCAGGATTTTCAATTGCTTACTGACCGGACAATAGAAAAGAACCTGGAGTTTGTGCTTAAGGCTACAGGCTGGAAAGACGAAAAGCTGATAAGCGAGCGTATTAAAGATGTCTTGGATAAAGTAGGTCTGCGCTCGAAGATCAAAAAAATGCCGCATGAAATTTCGGGGGGCGAACAGCAGCGTATTGTAATTGCAAGGGCTTTACTTAACGATCCGGAAATTATTCTGGCAGATGAACCAACGGGCAACTTAGATCCAGAAACTTCAGAAGAAATTGTAACCCTCCTGAAGCAGATCAGTCAGGCAGGAACGGCAGTTTTGATGGCCACACATGATTACCACATCATCCGTACCTTCCCATCACGCATTATCAAATGTGAAAATGGCATCGTTCACGAAGATGCACAAATAGCATAAAATTTCTGACATCCGTCAGCTAATCAGCCAATCTGTTCAGATAATCGTAAATAAATCTGACAGCTTGGCTGATTTCCGTTTATGGCAAAATAGTTGAGATTAAGACAAAAAAATTCAGCCTTATATTATGTTTAATAAGAAGAAAAATCACGATAAAGAAGAAAATATAATGAATCCTGAAAACGCGTCAGAAAATGCTACGGAAAATGTAGAAAATACTGATGCCACTGCAAATGAGACTGAGCAAGCACCGGAATTAACTGCCGAAGAGAAATTGCAGGCAGAGGTTCAACAGCTTAACGATAAATACCTGCGTTTATATGCAGAATTTGACAACTACAAACGCCGTACACAAAAAGAGCGAGTAGAGTTATTACAAACTGCCGGTAAAGATGTGATTGTTTCGCTTTTACCTGTTTTAGATGATTTTGACCGTGCGTTAAAAGCAATGGAAAGCGCTACTGAAGTGGCCCCGGTTAAAGAAGGTATTTTATTGGTAAGCAATAAACTGAAAAGTACTTTAGCACAAAAAGGCTTAAAAGATGTAGAAAGCATCAATCAGCCTTTCAATACGGATTTCCATGAGGCTATTACCAATATTCCGGCCCCTACTGAAGATTTAAAGGGTAAGGTTATAGACGAGGTTGAAAAAGGTTATACCTTAAATGAGAATGTAATCCGCTTCGCTAAAGTGGTTGTTGGAGCGTAAAAATAATTATTGAATGATTGAATTTTGAATGATTGAGTTGATATTCCTTCATTCCATCACGCAATCATTCAATCATTTTATAAAAAAAGATGAGTAAAAGAGATTATTACGACGTATTGGGCGTAACCAAAAGCGCAGGTGCTGACGAAATTAAGAAAGCTTATCGTAAGATGGCGATCAAATATCACCCGGATAAAAACCCGGGAGATAAAGCTGCTGAGGATAAATTTAAAGAAGCTGCAGAAGCATATGAAGTTTTAAGCAGCCCCGAAAAGAAACAGCGTTACGATCAGTTTGGCCATGCCGGTGTAGGCAGCAGTGCTTCCGGTGGCTATGGTGGCGGCAATATGAACATGGACGATATCTTCAGTAATTTTGGAGATATTTTTGGCGGACACAACCCATTCGAAAGCTTTTTCGGCGGCGGTGGTGGTGGCCAGCAACGTGGTGGCCGTCGTGTAGCTAAAGGTACTAACCTTCGTATAAAAGTTAAATTAACACTTGAAGAAATTGCACATGGTGCTGAAAAGAAAATCAAGGTTAATAAACTAATTGTTTGTAAAACCTGTGATGGTTCTGGAGCAAAAGATAAATCATCAGTAAGTACCTGTGGCACCTGCGGTGGTAGCGGCCAGGTACGCCGGGTAACCAATACCATTTTAGGCCAGATGCAAACCGCATCTACCTGCCCTACCTGTAACGGAAGCGGTCAGCAAATTACCGCAAAATGTAATGTATGCCATGGCGATGGTGTTGTGCGCGGAGAAGAAACCATCACCATCAATATCCCTGCAGGGGTAAGTGAAGGCATGCAATTAAGCATGAGCGGTAAAGGAAATGCAGCGCCGAATGGTGGTGTTCCAGGCGATTTAATTATTTTAATTGAAGAGATTCCACACGAAACCTTAAAACGCGAAGGCAATAACGTAGTTTATGATTTGCATTTAAGTTTTGTGGATGCCGCTTTAGGTATGAGCATTGAAGTTCCAACCATTGATGGTAAAGCCAAAATTAAAATTGACCCAGGTACACAAAGCGGAAAATTATTGCGCTTAAAGGGCAAAGGTTTACCAGAGGTAAATTCTTACCATAGAGGCGATGAGATTATCCACATCAATATCTGGACACCAAAAGCCTTAAGTAGCGAAGAGCGAAATGTTTTAGAGAAATTACGCGAATCGCCAAACTTTAGGCCCCAGCCAGGTAAAAATGATAAAAGCTTTTTCGAAAGAATGAAAGAATATTTTGAGTAAGTAATTCAATATAACTGAAAAGCCGATGTTTTTAGCATCGGCTTTTTTTTGTTTTTAATACTAATCTACAAAATTGTTGTAGGCAGAACGCATACTATCCTGGTGGCGGACCAAGTCTTCAATATTATAATCAGTTAACTGACCAGAAGCTGAAGCATCGCGCATCATTTTTCGTGCTGCAATTAAATAGTCATTTAACCTTTCATTAAAATTTCTAAAATAGCCGTCCTTACCAGGATATTTGGTTGCATCTGGTGCAGCCATAGCAGCATGTTTTTGATGCTGCTCCTCAAGCGCCTGATAAGCAGCTTTCGCTTTACCCTCTATCGATTTATAATTTTTATTGCTTGCCATTAATTTGATAAATGCGGCAGTCGCACTGCGGTCATCCTTTAGCGCAAATATGTATTCCTTTAAGGGATGCGTCTTCAAAATTACCCGCTCTGCATCATCGCCAATCAGGTTTAGTTTAGCTAAAACCAGGTCATCGTGCGTATAGTATTTTTTACCCATGCCATAAATAGAATCGACCAAAGCTTTTCCTTTAGTACCCTTATCATCTTTCCAATCTTCAGCTTTGATATATTCATCTAAAGATTTGTATGTTTCTTTGATTTTATCCAATAAACCGGTCATAGCGGTTACATTCTCTTTAAAAAATTTCTGATCATCTTTGTTTAAAGCACTGGGTGGGGTATCAGGCTTTAGCTTGCTTCTATTAATTGTTGGTATCGAAAAAGGCTGGATCAACCCAATAAAAGCAAAATGATCATTTGGATTTTGCAATCCTTTTTCAATTTTAATCATGTTACTTTCAATACGTTTGATGTAATCGTTATTTTTATCCGTAAAACTCACCATCACATTATTATATTCAATAATGGCATTTACATCTTTTTCATTTGCTTCGGCATAAGCAGTTTTGGCGTTGTTTTCTTTTTTCTTATCATTTTTACACGCAGTAGATGACAATACAAGCGCAAGGGCTGTTAATTTCAAGATCGTTTTCATAGTATAAATTGTTTTCATAATTTGATTCCCGATCAGAGCAATTTTTAAACCAAAAAGTTGTAACCACTTGCGCGTTTTATAATTTTAATAGCTTTTGGTTATCTTCCAAGTAATTAAACTGATTAGGACTAAGTTTACCAAAAACATTAAAACCTGAACTCGATTAATAAAACGCCTTTATAGAAGATTTTCAAGTAATGTTTTCAATTGAGTTTGTCACCCTGACCTGTAGCGCAGCGGAAAGCTACGAAGTAAATTTATTTCAGGGTCTATCAAGCAAGAAAGATGCTGACCACGAAGTAGCTACAAGGCAATTTAAAAAGCTAGCACTACTTGTAAAACAAGTTCAGCTGACGATAGGGATAGAGAAAAGAATACTAAATTAACCGCTCTATTTCCTTATTAACCTTAGTTTAGATTTTCTGGGTAAGAAAAACAACATTTATTTAAAGCTATCTGCATATATTGGTATTTCTCTGATCCTTTTTATAGCTATAGCTAATGGCTCATAAACCTTTCTACCTGATGCCTGTTTTTTATATATGAAATGGAGAATTGGTTGTTCAGGCTTCTATTACCGAGAATGGAAAGAGGTTTTCTATCCGAAAGGTTTGGCGCAAAAAAATTGGTTTAAGTATTATTGTGAGCATTTTAATACCATAGAAATTAATTCTACCTTCTATAAAATGCCGCCTCAAAAATCATTTGATAAGTGGTACGATGAAAGTCCGGATGACTTTTTGTTTACCATTAAGGCGCCACGGTTAATTACGCATTATAAACAGTTCCACGAATGTGAGCAACTTATAGATGATTTTTACGAGGCCATTCAAATCGGACTAAAGGAAAAGTTGGGCTGTGTACTTTTTCAGTTTCCACCAAAGTTTAATTACAGTGAAGAACGGTTAAATCTATTGATCGAAATTTTAGAATCCGATTTAAAAAATGTAGTAGAATTTCGCCACATCAGTTGGTTTGATGAAGAGATTTATAAAAAATTAGCTAAAAACAAGATCACCTTTAGCGGACAAAGTTATCCTTCTGCTCTACCTGATGATGTAATTAGGAATACAGAAACTATTTATTACCGTTTTCATGGAAAACCTGTATTGTACAAATCAGAATATGATTTGAAAACGATTCAAGGTTTCAAAAGTCAGATTAAAGAGGGTGAGGAAGTATTTGTTTATTTTAACAATACCTGGGGCGTTGGTGCATTGCATAATGTAAAACAATTGCAGCACTTAATAAAATAGGTTTATGATGGAGTTAAGCTGTTACCATCTGACTCCTTCGATCATATTAATAAATCGGGTAAAGATTGTTATTTTGTGTTAAGAGTGTAAGCGGGTAACATCTTATACCACGGGAATTTATGGAAACCTGACAACAGACCAATTTTTTATGCCCTTTGCTATCTTGCCAAACCTATTAACGTAAAAAATAAACCTGATAGCCATGATAGTTCGGTGTACTAAATTAATTTAGCACTAACATTAACGAAATTTAATGGATAGCAGGACTGCAGCTCCCGAAGAAATACTGTTTCTGCTTTCCAAAAAAATAAAAAACAAATATTATGCGTGTTGCCGTTATCGATCTTGGAACCAATACCTTCCACTTACTTATTGCTGAAACAGCAGAAAGCCAGCCAGAAATTTTATATAAGACCAATGTACCTGTTAAATTGGGAGAAGGTAGAATTAACGATAACATGATCATTCCGGCAGCCTTTGAAAGAGGGATTAATTGTCTGAAAGATTTTGGTAAAACCATCACTGAATATCAAGTTGCTATAGTTAGGGCCACCGCAACTTCAGCGGTTAGAAGTGCAGAAAACGGAAAAGATTTCGTAAATGCAGTAAATGAAAGAACCGGGATAAAGATCGAAACCATTAGTGGTGATGAGGAAGCTGAATTCATTTACCAGGGTGTAAAACTGAGCGGTGCTATACAGGAACCATCATTAATTATGGATATTGGTGGCGGCAGTGTGGAGTTTATCTTCTGCGATATCGAAAAATTAATCTGGAAGAAAAGTTATAACATTGGTGCGGCACGGTTAATGCAGAAATTCTTTAAATCCGATCCGCTTTCCGATTTTGACAAACAGCATATTCTTTTCCACATCCAGGAACAGTTGGAAGATCTTTTCAAAATCTGTGAAAAATATAAACCCCAAATCTTAATTGGATCGGCAGGTGCATTCGAAACATTTGCCGAATTGATTACTGAAAAGCAGCATCAAAATATAATGATTGAACAACTAAAAACTTATCAGTTTAATTACGATGATTATATCGACGTTGCACTGAAGCTGATCAACTCTACACACCAGCAGCGCGTAGAAATGACAGGTATTATTCCGTTGCGGGTTGATATGATTGTGATTGCCGCTTTAATTACGAACTATGTATTAGGCAGGGCGAAAATAAACAGATTAATGCTCTCCACTTATGATTTAAAAATGGGTGTATTGGCCGGTCTGATATAAAAATGATCCATCAGCAGATGGATCACCAAGAATATAGCGTATGTTAATTTAGTATTATTTCTTCTTTGGTGCCATCAATACTCTACCCATAATCATCGGTTCAATTTTCTTAAGCTCAAGGATATTTTGTTTTTGTTTAGAAAAATCGAGGGTTAGAAATGCTGAATAACGTAGGCTCTCTACCATCAGTTGATTTTTACTGATATTAAATTTTTTATCCAATAGGATTTCGTATCGGCCATTTTTATCGGTTAAGGTGGCATATTTTGTATCTAAGATAGATAATCTAACTCCAGCGATTGGCTTTTTATCCGCTCCAATAACATAACCATATATTTTTGCGGGCACAACCGGCTTTTTATCATCGGCTTTGTAGCCAATCGTTTTTGCGATTTCAATTGGTGTTTTCAACTTCCCGGCCTTTGCATCCGTTACAAAGATGCTCATGCCAATGGCTAAAACACCAAGGTACCTCATCCAATCTCTATTCCTTGTTGGAACAACAGTTAAATGATAATTGAGCTGGTTTAATTGGTTTTGACTTATTCGACCGCATACAGCAGAAGCTGCATTTGTCAGCACATTGATAATTTCGGCATTGGTATAACCCGAAAAATCAATTACATTTTTACTGCAAGCTGAACAAAACTTAAAGCCTTCGCCTTTTTCCATTTCATCCCAGTTTTGGGTACAGGGTTCAGCTATGGTCACTTCGTTAATTTTGTTTTTCATCAGGCTAATTTTCATAGATGATGAAACTTTCAGCCGGATTCCACAAGAAGTTTTAAATAAACTTCAAAAGCTCGTTGTAAAGCTTTTCTGTTGGCAAACCCATTACGTTTGTATAAGAGCCTTCTATGCGTTCTACTACAACAATACCCCACCAATCTTGCACGCCATAGCTACCTGCTTTATCAAAAGGTTTATAATGATCGATATAGAAATCAATTTCTTCAGCTGTAACTGCCTTGCAGTAAACGATAGTGCGGTCATAAAATGAATATATCTGGCCTCCTTTAGCGAGCGTTACCCCTGTAAAAACCTCGTGTTTACTGCCCGATAGCTTTTTCAACATTTGCTGTGCATGTTTCCTATCCTCTGGTTTACCTAAAATTTCACCGTTTAAGGCTACAATGGTATCTGCAGTAATCACTATTTCACCATCACCGTTAAAGGCCCTGGCCTTTTTTTCTGAAATGTAAACAGCTATTTCTGCCGGACTTAAATCTGATGGATAGCTCTCATCTACATCTTTTAGCTCAACTTTAAAATTTAAGCCCATAAGTGTTAAAAGTTCTTGTCTACGGGGTGATTTAGAAGCTAAAATGATTGGTGGAAATTGAACTGACATATCTTAATTTTCCGCTAAAATAATAAAAGCGACCTTAAGCCGCTTTTATTATTTGTATTTTTCAAAGATTAATTATTTCCGCCACCCTGTCTGCGTTTTTCCATTTCGGCACGCATTTCTTTTTGCCAGGCTTCGTAAGCTTTTTTCTGATCATCTGTTAACACTGCAGTGATTTTCGCATCGTTATCTGCGCGCATTTTTTGCATTTTCTCTCTCATCGCATCTCTGTCACTGCCCTGCATTTCTTCGCGCATTTTTTTCATGGTTTCAGCCTGCTCTGTAAAAACAGTGGTCAGCTTTGTTTTCTGATCATCAGATAACTTTAATTTTTCGTCTAAGAATTTTACCCTTTCTTCAGGTTTCATCATCATTCTGCCTGGTCCACCGCCTTGTTGCGCATTAGCGAAACCAGCTATACCCAGCATTAATCCGCAAATCATCATTAATTTTTTCATGTTGTTCTTTTGTTGTTTTTGGTCCAAATTGAGCCTATTGGAGTGCAAAAGAAATTGAAAGTTTAACTGCGCCATGTAACTTAACTGTTGCAGATTCATAAATCAATCTTTCAACAATAATACCGGAACATGCGATTTAATGGTTAACTTTTGAGAGACACTTTCGTGCAGTAAGCTTTCAAAAAAACTATATTTCTTTGGAAGCGCGATAATTAACTGGGCTTCTTCATTTTTGGCAAATTTTACAATTCCCTTAATGGTATCGGGATGATCAGCGTAGTGATATGCAGGTGAAAAATCTTTGAGCATTTCGTGTAAAATCTGCTCCTCATCCTGGTTAACAGCATCACCTGAATTAATATTAAGTACCAAAAGTTGTAGGGCATGCTTGCTTAAGATATTTTTTAGGGCCTGCATAGGTACCTCCTCTTTAACCTTTTTAAAATCACAGGCTAAAACGGCCTTACGGATGGATTGATAATCAGCTTTAGGCGGTACTACTAAAACCGGCACAGGACTGGATTTGGAAATTTTAATGGCATTTGAGCCAATATCACTTTCATCTTTGGCTTTTTTACCATTGCTGCCAATAATAATTAAATCGATTTCTTCTTTATTAACCCGCTCGATGATTGATCTCAATATCGTCTCTCTTGTTAAAGAAATCTCGATTTCGGCATCAGGATTAATCTCCAACATTTTCAACTTCAGTTTTTCAAGTGCTTCAAGCCTGCGTGTTGTTTCATCGGCAATATGTTCGTCTGTAGTAACCACTAAATCAGGAGTCGGCAGGATGCTTTCGTATGTCGAAACATAATAAGCATTCAGTAATATAATTTTGGCGTTCGCCATTGCGACACTCAATCTGGCTGCGTATTTCGCAGCATGATCAGCTGTTTTAGAAAAATCGACAGGTACAAGGTACTTACTCATATGATTAAAATTACATCTTTAAACCCTAATATTAATCAATCGATTGATTAATATTGTTAAACAAATTTCGTCTATAATACGATGTATTGCAAATTTTCTAGTGGAAGAATTATAATGGGAAGGTCATTCTGACTCTTAATTTCTTCCTTTCGACTGAAGCGCAGCGAAACGGAGAAATCTATAATATAAGAATAGATCCATCGACTATGCTCCTATTGACAGAATCTACAAGGCGTCACCTGATAGCGATCGGATCCCGCGTATGCTCGAACCAAGAAGTATTCAGCGAAGCTAATCTTAAAGCGCTTGCACGAAGATAATTCATGAGTTCTTTTTTATCAGCATTCATGAGCACCACGTGATTCCCAATCATGTTGAGAATGACGATTTCTTGAGGAATATTACCTAATAACGGTTATAATAAACTGATCACTAGTCAACTAATGACGAATGAACCAATGGTAACAACTATTGAGCTAAGAAATAAACCTATTTCCCCGAATCAGCCGCATTTGGATTTTCATCATGCCATCTGCCCTGTACTTTCATCACTTTCTCAATAATATCACGCACAGCAGTTTTGCCTCCTTTGTAAGGAGAAATGAAGGTAGATATCGCTTTTATTTCTTCTACGGCATCAGCCGGGCAGGTTGGAAGCCCAACAAGTTTCATTACTTTTAAATCAGGAATATCGTCACCCATGTAAAGCACTTCTCCTGCTTTGATACGCTTATCCTGAAGATATTGATTAAAGATGGCGACCTTATCTCCTGTTCCAAGGAAAACATCGGTTATACCCAGATTAAAGAAACGCTTGCCCATCGCAATCCCATCGCCTCCTGATATAATACAAATATTATAGCCCTTTTTAACGGCCAGCTGCATGGCATAACCGTCTTTAATGTTAAAAGTGCGCAACGACTGACCGCTATCAGTAACCTGAACTGATCCATCTGTAAGCACACCGTCTACGTCAAAAATGAACGTGGTGATTTCTTTTAATTTCTGAAGGAACATTTTCTAGTTGGGAGTTGAGAGCCTGGAGTTGAGAGTTGAATGGAGCCTCTAAACTCCGAACTCTTTACTCCAAACTAAATTACTGGTTATCTCTCCATTCGTAAACCCAGGCAGATTGAATTTGCTCCAAATGGCCTTCATTGCTTTCTTCACGGGTTCCTTTAAAGTTGGGCAATGATAAAACCCATTCTAAAAGTTCGGTAAAGCGAACGCGGTAAATTTTGGCTTCCGTAAAATCATCGCCAAATTTCTCATATAAAGACATGGCGATATCTTCATAATCGTTCCAGTAAAAAGGTAAAGCAAATTTATCGTTGTTCATGTTTTGTTCGTTTGTTGTTGTAAAGTTGAAATGTTTTAATGTTGTAAAGTTCAGGCTCCAAACTAGGAACGCTAAACTCTAAACTAGCTAGTGCCCCATAAAACCAGACTGATCAGGAATGGTCACTTCGATATCGCCGTTAATGACTACACATTGGCAACCTAAACGCGAAGTAATTTTCGGACGAACAGCCCTATCAATAAAGTCTTCTTCTTTATCAGAAATCTCTTCGATATTATCCATCCCTTTGGTTACATATACATGGCAGGTACTACAACCACAAACACCTCCGCAGTTGTGTTGTAATTCGATTCCATTATCCAGGCAAACGTCTAAAACAGATTCACCAGCTGCTATTGGCAACTCAATAGATTCGTGATCTGCCTCTTCAAAATTTATTTTCAGTTTAAAAATGCTCATAATTATTTTGCAAAAGTAATAAGCAAAAGCCGTAATTATGCTATTTCAGCGTTAATTTTATGCTATTGCTCAATGTTTGATAAATGTTCTGCAATTCGGGCATATCGCTTAACATGCTCAAATGCTTAGATAAAGTACTTTCATCAGCCCTGATTGCCGGCCCGGTTTGCACATTTTCTGGCAGGTTACTCATTACCTTATCAGCTGTCTCTGCAATTAAAGGCCTGATGATGTCGAAATCCAAACCGTTCTGACTTAAAATTTTATTAGCCAAAGCGTAAAGGTGATTCGGGAAATTACAGGCAAATACGGCTGCAAGGTGTAATACTTTCCGCTTCTCGCCATTTAACCCATACACCTCGCTACTCATTTTGGCAGCGAGATTTTTTAAAACCGATAATTGAATTTCACCGTTTGCTTCAATACAAAGCGGAACGTTTTCAAATGAAACCTCTTTATCTTTTGAAAAAGTTTGCAGCGGATAAAAAACGCCGGCCTGCTTAACTTGTGATGATAAAATATTAATATCGGTAGTGCCAGAGGTATGTACCACCAGGCCAGTTACATTTTTTAATGATTTAGCAACGCTTTCAATGGCATCATCCTTTACTGAGATGATATATAAATCAGCATCTTGTTCAACATCACTAAGATCATTTATGCCTTCAGCTCCTATCAAATCAGCTAATGATTTTGCATGGTCTACATTCGGGCTGTATACCTGTATTACATCTTCATCATTAGCTTTTAGTGCTTTTGCTAAGTTTGTGGCAACATTACCCGACCCCAGTAAAACGATCTTCATGATTTTATGCGGTTTTGGCCTCTTTTCTCCTCCTGAAAATTGAAAGTAGGAAACCCACAACCATGACAATGGTACCAGCCCAGTATAAATTGATGAAAGGAAATTCTATCGCTTTGAAAACTACCCAATCTTTAGCCTGCTGTGGTTTCTCAAAAATTTGAAGTTCTACTTTTTTCTCATCTGGCAATACATTCGAAAAACGGAATTTCAGATCTAATTCATCTATCTTACGTGCAAAATCGAATGTATTGTTTCCTTTTATCAAGAAAATAGGCTCTGTATTGTAAATTTTTCCTGCAGCATTAACCTCTAAAGGTAAACCCACAGCATAATCGCCCTGAGCCAGCGCTAAATCTTTGGCAGTAGGTTTTCTATCCAGTTCTTTAACCGTAACCACTCCGCTCGAGGTATGAATGGTATCGCCTACTGAAACCTTAACAATACGTGGTGCCTTATAATTTTCATCATCAGAATGCCCTTCATGATCATCATGAGCAGTTTGTTTAACTGCTGCACTGGTAATGTGTGTGTACACATCATAGGTAAGATAATGTTTGGTATCAGGAGAAGCAATTAAACCCATTTTTTCATTGTCCTGGGTATGAGGGTGTAAATTAAAATCTTCCTTAACCTTACCGTCTTGATCTACAACCTTAAAATTAAGCGTATAATAAGTATTTGGGGCCTGAGTAGTATCGCTTACATAAGTTACCGTGTACTTGCCCATTTTTTTAGGCTCATTTTTATACAACATGATATTCTCGCCAGGCTTCTCTGTTTTTTCAAAATCCTTTACCGGAATGAAATTATTCGCATTAATGGATAAAGGTTTATTGGTAGCGGCAGAAATTAAAGCACCTAAAATCAATAAAGCAAAACCGATGTGTGCAATCGCCGATCCGGCCAATTTTGCCTTGCCACCGAAAGCCTGATATAATACGGCAGCGTTAGAAAGCACTGCAAATAAACAACTGAAAGTAATCAGAATGTACATGGTATTGGTATAAACCTGAGTGATATATACCAAACCTGCTGTTAATACGATGGAAAAAATAATTACAGATACCAGACTGCTGTAAAATTTGCGCGGATCTGTTCTTTTATATTTTAAATATTGAGAGAAACCAGAAATTAAGGTAATTAATACCGCAAAAGGCGCCTGCCACTGGTTGTAATATTTTACAGCATCAATTGGAGGAGAAAAGTTAGTTCCAAAGGCCTTGTTAAACACAGGCACCGAAGTGGAGAAGATCACCTGAATACAGGCGATGGTTACTACCAAAGCACCGATAAACATCCAGAACTCGCGAGAGTAAGTTTCCTCATCTTTGGTTGTAATAGGCAATTCTTTCCATCTCTTAATGATCAAAGCAACTGCCAAAACAGCAAATACTACATTGTATAACACCAAATGACCAAACATCCCCATATCGGTAAATGAGTGGACTGAAGTATCACCTAAAATTCCGCTTCGTGTTAAAAAAGAGGCATACAATACCAATAAGAAACTTAAAAATACCAAAGCAATGGCGGTGAAATAAGCATGACCGGTGTTTTTATACGCGATCATGACGTGTACTGCACCGATTAAGGTTAACCATGGAATTAAAGAAGCATTTTCAACAGGATCCCATGCCCAGAAACCACCAAAATTTAATGCCTCGTAAGCCCAGAAAGACCCCATGATGATACCTGTTCCCAAAACCATTACAGCAAAAAGCGTCCATGGCATAGCGGGTTTAATCCACTCTTTATATCTTTTCTGCCACAAAGCTGCAATCCCGTAAGCAAAAGGAACCACCATACTGGCAAAACCTAAAAACAAGGTCGGCGGGTGAATCACCATCCAGTAATTTTGCAGCAATGGATTTAAACCTTTTCCATCGGTTATGAACTTCAAATAGTTTTTATAATTTTCAGGATTTGCAAAAACTACAGGTGCCTGTGCTTTTAAATCTATGGCATCTCTTAAAAGGATAAATGGAGAACTTCCAATCCGCTCGCCAAAAATCTCAACGCCTAAAAGCATAGAGGTTAAAAATACCTGAGAGAAGGCCACAACAGTCATCACAGGGCTTTCCCATGATTTAGCTTTCCAGATCAATAAAGCGCCCAAAAAGGACTGCCAGAAAGCCCACAGCCAAAAACTGCCTTCCTGACCTTCCCAAAATGCAGATATGATATAGTATACCGGAAGTTGCTTCGAAGAATGGGATTGAACGTAATAATATTCAAAATAATGACCCAATACAAGGTAGAACAAAATGGCACCGATACCGATAATACTGGCAAAATTAAGCAGGTATCCAATCCGGCCTAAGTTTCGCCAGGATTTTTCTTCTAGATTTTTATCGCGACTGGCAAAAAAATACGATATGGTTGATAGTAATGATGCACTAAATGCCAAAACAATAAAAAACTGTCCGATTTTACCTGGTAACAGGTGTTCGCCTACAAATTGAATATCCATTAAAATTAGTTATATTTTTTCTCGCCGTACTTCCCTACAGTGTCTACTTTGCCATCTTTATTAATCTCTACCAAATTATCATTATACTTGGAAGGGCATTTCATTAAAATTTTCGACGCGTAGAATTTGTCCTGATCCATTTTACCAATAAGTACCAGTTTTTCTGATTTTTCGAAATCCTGCGGTTTGGTACCTGCGTAAATAACCTCTCTTACCTCCCCTTTTTCATCCTTCATGTGGAATGAAAAACGGTTCGCATCTTTTACCGCGTCGTAGTGAGTACCCATCGATTTAACCCAATAGCCCATTACGTGCTCTTCTTTTTCAGAAAGGGCTGCCTGTTTAAAATTAGAATAGGTGTCGGTATTTGCGTTTAAGCTAAATAAAATTCCAACAGAAATTGCGATGGTAATCAATCCAATGATGGCACTTTTCTTCATGGTTATACTGGTTGTAAAAGCTGGCAACAAAGATAGAAAAATAGGCTTAGCCAGCATTCTTTTACATTTTTCTTGTCTTTATATTGACAATCAGCTGATTTTTGAAGCAAAATATTTTCTTACCATACCGGTATTTATAATCAATCTAAACGAATATTTTAAATCGTTTAAAAGTTTGTGGCGAAATTGCTAAGTTTGGCCTTTCAGATAACCATTCCTTTACACATTTACCGTAAAACATTAACCGGATTAATATGAATTTGAAACAGTTTTACCAACTTTTGTTATTTATTGCTTTAGTCCCGCTTTTAAGCTCCTGCTTTGAGGTCATTGAAGAAATTTCCATGAAAAACGATGGTACCGGCGACATTGTTTTGACAATCAATCTTAGTCAAAGTAAAACTAAGGTAGCATCAGTTATGCTATTAGATAGTGTACAGGGATACAAAGTGCCCAGTAAACAAAAAATACAGCAAGAATTAAATGAGGCAGTGGCCTATTTAAGAAAATCAGAAGGTATTTCCAACGTAAAAAGCACAAGCGATTTTGATAATTACATTGCAGCCATTAGCTTTTCTTTCAAAGATGTTTCCAATATCAATAACATCACCAAAAACATTCTCGCCCGGCAAAAAATAAAGGCGGCCAATACCTCATTTTATGCCTATAATAAGGCTACCAAAACCTTTAGTCGAAAATACCAGGTTACAGGCACTGCTAAAACGGAATTCAATAAATTGAAAGCCAAAGACAAAGCCGTTTTTAACGGCGCCACCTACACCAGTATCTATCGTTTTGAATCTGTTGTAACAAGTAGTAGCAATCCTGCATCAAACATATCAAAATCTAAAAAAGCAGTGATGTTAAAAAGCAGCATTACCGATTTAATAAATGGCAAAGTTAACGTATCTAATAACATTCAACTATCTAAATAACAAATAGCAGCTTGCCTGCCCATCTGCAGGCCGTATAGCGCATAGCACTGATCACCAATGAAAAAAATTCTATTCTCCTTCTCCCTCCTGCTACTTTTTAATTTGACCAAAGCACAGGATTTGGTCAAAAAAATACCTTCAGACGCTTTTACCGTTGCGACCATTAAGGGCGATAATATTTTTAAGCTCATGTTCATTAAAGATTTTAACGAATCTTTTCTTGGTAAGAAACTATTGACTGAAACTTCAAAATCACTTGATAAAAACTTTAACAGCATAGAAGATTTTGGAATTAACGTAGAGCAAAACATGTATTACTTTAACAAGTTAAGCGATAGTATTACCTACAACTGTTTCCTGATTCCGATAAAAGATGCTAATAAATTTGAGAGCCTGATTGAAAATAAAGAGAAAAAGTTTACGCAACAGGGCGATATCCGCACCATGATTATGCCAGATAGTACGAGCATCATTAAATGGAACAACAACATGCTATATTTTGTAACAGGGAGCATTAACAGTTCTTTTTTTTCCGATTCTACTAAATCTGCCCGTTATGGGATAAAAGAAATCAGGTTTCAGAATAATTATGATGATGTAGCCATTGCAGATAGTAGCGCTGTCGTGTCAGATACCGTCTACACCACTACGGCCGAACCAATGGTAGAGGTGGTTGCCCCCCCAATTATTAAAAAAGCAAAAGTTCAGAAAAAAGCGTCTCTTAGCAAAACATCAAAAAAAAGAAGCATAAAGAAAAAAACAGGGAAGAAAAAAGCTGTCAAATCAAAGAAAGTAACGTGGACTCAGAACGTCGATTTTGAAATGGAAGCAGATCCCAGCGAAGAAGTTATTGATTCTACTGCAACTGCCAAAGCTAATATTGATGCACAATTTGATACCTACCAGCAAGAACGCGCAGAACAGGATGCCAAGAAAAAAAGGCTGGCATTGGTTTGGATGACCGCTCAAGCCGATCAAATTTTTAATGGGAATTATAAGTCTATAGAAAATAATAAATCATACGCGGAGAGTTTAGACACCAAAGCTATTGCGGAACTATGGGTTTCAAGCCTTCAGGATGCCTATAACACAATTTCGCCAGGTTTTGGCACGTATGGAAAAGCAGGCCTAATGAAAGGTTATGGCAGCTTAAATGCAAAACTTTTTATGGATAAAAAAAGCTTCCGCATCTCCACACGCCTAGAATTATCACAGGAACAAGCAGATTCCTACAAAAAAATCCTGGACAGAAAGTTAAACAAAAAGTTTTTGAAATATGTGAACAGCGAAAAAACATTAGGTTTCATGAGCTATGCTATTGATACCAAAGCTTACCTGGAAGAATTGCCCAAATTATTAAAACAAACTTATGGTTCTTTTATGGGGGCGAGAATGGATGAAGAAATGGACCTGGGTGCTGAACTGATTTCTCTTTTGTTAGACGAGGAAGCCGTAAGCAAGGTAATTAAGGGCGACGCCTTATTTGTGATTAATGGGTTAAAAACAAAAGAGGTTACTTATACCGCTTATGAGTATGATGACGATTACAAACAGAAAGAAGTAACAAAAACAAAAAATGAAACGTTACCCGATTTCCTTTTCATGTTCTCATCTGATGATACCAGATTGATCAATAAATTGATTAAATATGGTATAAACAAAAACTTTGTAAGTGCCGAGGGTACCATTTATAAAATAATGGAGAAGAAAAGTCCCGTTGATATTTATTTACAGATAAAAGATGGTATCGTGTTTTTTGGTAGTTCGTTAACTGAAATGCAGGGCATTCAAAACAATCAATACAGCAGTTATAAATTAAGTAAAATGCACAAGCAACTATTGAGCAAAAACAATTTTAGCTTTTTATTTAACGCCCAAAACCTGGTAGGCAAAGTACCTGCCTCTGAAATTGGTGGCGAGGAAACTGCTAAAAAATTCAACAGTACTTTAGAAAAAATGGGTAATGTATACATGAAATCTAACCCAATTAAAGGTAATGTGGTATCGGCGGATATCAGTGCAGAAATTCCAAACGGACATGAAAATGCATTGAAATATTTGTTCTCGCTAATTGAAAATGCAGCCAAGTAGTTCAATTTTCAGTTAACAATTTACAATTGGCAGTTAACCGATTTCAACAATTAATCTTATTATGGTGAAATTTCTAAAAATAACAGCAGCGATAGTCATATTGCTGCTTCTTTTTTATTTTGTTTTTTTTAAATACAGGCAAATCCAGGCCAACAAAATATTAATTCCTGCTACTACCCAAACTTTGTTCAAAATAAATGTGGATGAACTATACAAAACCTTGGCCGTAAGTTATCTCAAACATCCCAGTCAATATGCCGGAACAGACAAAAATAGTATCAGGGAAAAGATAGCCGATTTAAATTCAGGTTTAAGAATACCGGCAAACATTTATATATACGCCTTAAAAGGAACGGCTAAAAATACGCTTTTTACCCGTTTAGAGATAGCCGATACATCGGCATTTAACCATTTTATCCTGAAAAAGCTTGCATTACTAAAAAAGGATGCCCATTTTTTTGAATCTGCAGACTCAACATTTGGCCTGCTGGTGAACAAAAAAACCGTAAGCATTGCATTTAACATGGCAAAGGAGCCAATAAGACATATACTGGAAGAGATACATGATCAAAATAACATGGTTAAAATTAGCGATAGCAAGTTCGCACAAATGGCCAGCCTTTCCGATCACCTCTCTTTTCAAGATGCAGAAAATTTAAGCAAGATCAATTTTACAGATGGAAAAATTGATTTTAGCAGTGAATTTGAGAATAAATGGATAGAACCTGCTGCTGAACCCAGGCACCGGATGCTAAATCCTGAAAGTACATTGAGTTTTTGGTTAAACGGAAAAATTAAATCGGATTTGACTGAAAAAAATCATACGATGAGTCTTTCTCTGCTTTCAAAAGATAGTTTTTTCAGGTTTTATCAGGATTATGTGGATTTTGAATGGACAAAAACCGTTACGCAGGTAGATACCATTGTAGGCTATGAATACAATGATGACTTTGAGCAGGTGGAGAAAAAAATACTTCGGGACCGTAAAATTCCCTCGATTACGATAAATCTGAATTCCGATGATAAAGCAGTAAGCAATTATCTTAAATCGCTTGGCGCATTAGATCAATCTACCGGTAAGATTAGCAGCGCGATGATTCCTTTATACCAGTTTTATTTTAGAGGCAGCAATGGTAATGTTCAGTTAAGTACGATTAAAAGTGCTAAACCAGATGTGAAAAGGGCATCATCTGACGACTTTTTTTATTTTAAAGTTGATTTTAAAAAACTGATTAATCAAACATCAATACCCTTGATTGCAGACAAATTGGGTACTTTTAGTCAATTGGAGATTAAAGCAAAAAGTATAGGTAAAAACAAGATTAAACTGGAATCGGAACTTTTATTTTTAAACAAGGATGCTAACGCCCTCATGCAAGTTTTAAAAGTTTTTCAAAATGGCTTCAAAAGTGCGCTGGATCTTAATTTATCTGTTGACATTCCGGTAAGCAAATAAAATATTTCCCTTGGAGACAGGTTGATTTAAAAAACAGGTTAAGCCCCCTATGCAATAGGGAAATTAAAAACAGACCTTTGTACCTAAACCTGATGGGACGGATGCCAATTCCTTCAATTGGCAGGAGGTACAGCAGGACTAACCCACTGCTATGAACACAGGCCTCTCCTTTCCAAAATAAAACAGAAATATGCCCTATTCTGTTTGTTCGTTATTTTCTTAATTAAACGTTGGTATATTCGTAAGTTAATAATCTAAAAACATCTTAAATGCTTCACGATAATTTGATTCTTATTTTGGTTTTACTTTTAGGTGTAACCTTATTAGTGATGATTGGCCAAAAGATAAAAATCTCCTATCCTATCTTTTTGGTATTGGCCGGTTTACTTATTGGCTTTATTCCAGGTATTCCACATATCAAAATTGACCCGGATATTGTTTTCTTACTTTTTTTACCACCCTTACTTTATGAAGCGGCCTGGTTTACCTCCTGGAAAGATTTTTGGGAGTATAAAGGTGCCATATTTTTAATGGCCGTGGGTTTAGTTTTCATTACTTCAATGGCTGTTGCTTATGCATCTGTAGCATTTATACCTGGTTTTACCCTCGCTCTCGGCTTTTTATTGGGCGGTATTGTTTCACCGCCTGATGCCGTTGCCGCAGCAGCAGTATTAAAAGGTATGAAGATTCCGAAAGTGGTAAGCGCTTTACTGGAAGGAGAAAGTTTGGTAAATGATGCTTCCAGTTTAATTGTATTTAAATTTGCATTAGCTACTATACTTAGCGGCACATTTGTAATGCAGGATGCCGCAGTAAGCTTCGTGACTGTTGCGGGCCTGGGAATTTTAATTGGTCTTGCCATTGGCGGCATATTTTATGTTATTCACCGCTGGTTACCTACAACCGATAATATTGATACGGTACTTACCTTACTTACACCATACTTTATGTACATTATTGCCGAGCATTTCGAAGCATCTGGCGTAATGGCAGTCGTATCCGGAGGTTTGTTACTCTCCAGTCAATCGCATATCATCTTAACCTCAAATTCCAGGATAAAAACGGTTAATGTATGGTCGTCGTTAATATTTATGCTCAATGGTGTCGTATTTATATTAATCGGCCTGGCGCTACCCGATATTGTAAATGGCTTAGGTCCTGATTATCCAATAACCAAAGCCATCGGTTATGGAGTTGGGATCAGTATACTGGCGCTTGTTGTTCGCATGGTATGGTTGGTTTCAACTGCTCAGATTACACTACTCTTCAATAAAAAAACACGCATACGTTATCGGGATATGACATGGCATTCTTATGTGGTGATCATTTACGCGGGAATGAGAGGCGTGGTATCTTTAGCCGCGGCACTTTCCATTCCGGTAATGATTTCTGATTCGGTGGCTTTTCCTTTAAGAAACCTGATTCTGTTCATCACTTTCGTGGTCATTTTCATTACATTGGTTTTGCAGGGACTTACCCTTCCGCTGGTAATTAAATGGCTTAAAATTCCCGAGCCTAAAAGCAAATTAACAGAACAGGAGCAAACTAATCAGATTAAACTAAAATTGATTGATCTTTCTTTGGATAAACTAAATGCTGACTATCAGCACCAATGCACGCACAATGAGTTAATGGTTAATTTGAAAGCAGAACTACACCATTCTTTAAAAGAAAAAAGGGATAATATCCACGCTTATAAAAGAGGCGAAATTGACAAAGAGGACTTAAAAGCTTATCAGGAAATCGTGCTGACTTTAATTCAACTCCAGCGGGACGAGTTACATCATTTAAAGCGGAACAAAAAATATGATGATGAAGTGATCAGAAAAGAAGAATGGAGGCTGGATTTAGAAGAGTTGAGTATTACATCTTAAGGCCGGTTTAAAAGCCAAATAAATAGAAAACATCTGGTTGTTAAAGAACAGTAAGCAAAACTGGCAAGTAACAAAAATCCCTGCAAATGTTAAATCTGCAGGGATTTTAGCTTTAAGCTTTAGTCTTTCGGCTTTGCGCCCTTATGGCCAAACACCTAAATTCATATAAGAAACCGCAATTTTATCAATTGAATTAACAAAAGCAGCAGTTCTTAACGTTTGTGTACCTGGTTTGGTCATTAAAGTTTCGCGGATTTCGTGGTACGAATGAATCATGGTATCTTCTAAACCAGAGTTAACCAGCTCCATCTCAGATGCGCCTTTCACAATCATTAAACGGTGCTCCGGAAGGATCGTTTTACCGGTCAGGTTTTCTAAAGTATTGATCAGATTTGCATTCGAGTTAGCCGCATAACGGTTTTCCATGCGACCGAAAGCCACGTGCGAAAGATTTTTCAACCACTCAAAATAAGAAACCGTAACACCACCAGCATTGCAATACATATCCGGAATGATAATACCACCCATTTCAGTAAAAATGGCTTCAGCTTCCGGCGTAGTTGGTCCGTTGGCACCTTCAGCAATAATTTTTGCTTTGATATTGCGGATATTAAGTTCTGTAAACTGGTTTTCTAAAGCTGCCGGAACAATGATATCACAATCTTGCTCTAAACCTTCCATTGAATTTTTAAAGCTGGTAGCACCAGGGAAATCTAAAATAGAACCTGTGTTTTTACGGTGTGCAAAAACCTCATCAACGTTTAATCCGTTAGGATTGTAAATAGCACCTTCAAACTCGCATAGACCAACAATGGTTGCTCCAAATTCGGCTAAGAATTTAGCAGAGTGATAACCTACGTTACCTAAACCCTGAACAATTACTCTTTTATCACCTAAACCAGCCTTAAAGCCTAGCTTAGCCATATCTTCTGCAACTTCTACACACTCACGTACAGCGTAAGCCACGCCACGGCCTGTAGCCTCTTTACGTCCGCGGATACCGTGTAAAGCAATCGGCTTACCGGTAACGCAACCTAATGCATCAAGCTGACCCGGGTTCATGGTCATATAAGTATCGGCAATCCAGCTCATTTCGCGTTCACCAGATCCGTAGTCAGGCGCAGGAACATCTATACCGGGACCGATAAAGTTTTTCTTAATTAATTCTGTAGTATAACGGCGGGTAATGGTTTCCAATTCCGCAACACTGTACTGTTTAGTGTTAATTTTGATACCACCTTTTGCGCCACCAAACGGAACGTTAACAATGGCACATTTGTAAGTCATTAAGGCAGCAAGTGCCATCACTTCATCTTCGTTTACCATTTCGCTGTAGCGGATACCGCCTTTTGTAGGACTCATGTGGTGAGAGTGTTCCACGCGCCAGGCATCAATTACTTCAAAACCATTTCCACGGCGGATGGGGAACTGGAAACGATATACACTATTACATGTTTTAATCTGGTTCAATAAACCTTCGGGATGATTGGTAAATTGAGCCGCACTGTCAAAGTTCTTACAAACATCTGCAAAGAACTTGTTCTCGTCTGCTAGATTAGCCATTATTTATTTTTTATATTGAATAAGTTTTCGGTGCAAAATTGCCTAAAAAAAATGCACATATCCAAATGCAAAAATACTTAGTGTACAGCTAACACTACGTTCCGGAGCTCATATAAAAGAGTTTATACCGATCATGCAAATCCGTCCAAAAACAATATTTAAACAGGTTTAAACCAGGATATCGCGATTCGTTAGCGGGGATAAAACGACTAATTTGATAGGCTATATTACGCTATATCTGACTGAAAAAAAATTATAAAAAAAATATCCACACGGCTATTTTATTACGATGTTGATCAATTGATAGCTCAAAACATCACCACAATTACGAATATCATAATTTTGCAACATAAAAAAGGAGATCAATATTATTTGATCCCCTCTAAAAAATTATTCTGGCTTTCGTAATCACGAGCCTTTACTTATTTGCTGATGTGGTTTTCTTTTTCGATTTTCTTTAATCTTTTATCGATCGAGAAAAGATATGCGAGTAAGCCTACGAGGATAATTACGATGCAGATGACCACGACGTAAATTTTTCCATTGCTACGAAGATTATCGGCCATTTCTACGCCATTATCCTGTGCGAATAACTGTAGTGTAGCCATCATTAATATCAGGGAGAAAAATATCTTCTTCATTTTAGTTATGTTGTTGTTTATTCTCAATAGTACGTATTCTGAAACGAATGGTGTACACCCAGTAACCAATTAAGATCCAGCCTAAACATGCAGGGTAAAATACCATGCGCATGCGACTGTCTAAGTCGTAACTGTTAAAACCAGGGTTACCACCATTGCCTGGATGTAATGAATCTTTTAAACGGGGTAAAACAAAAAGCAGTACCACCATCATTGGGAAGGCAAAAATATTGTAAATGGCAGAAATCTTCGCTCTTTTTTGTTCTTCGTCAATTGCATTCCGGAGAATCAAATATGCAAAATAAAGCAAGATTGAAATGGCCGCAAAATTCTGTTTAGGATCGAAACTCCAGAACTGTCCCCAGGTAAATTTTGCCCAAATGGCACCAGTAATTAGACCTAGAATGCCAAAAACAATGCCGGCATTAACACTTTCAACGGCTTTAATATCATCGATTTCACTTTTGGTACTCAATGATTTTATGCTGTAAAAAACAGAGATCGAAAACAGTACAATCATGGCAAACCACATGGGTACATGGAAATAAAGATTTCTGATCGTTTCGTTCAATATTGGCAAATGAGGTACACCAAGCAATAAACCCGCTATTGCAGTATAAATTACCAAAACCGAACCTAAGATTTTCCACCAAGTTTTATTCATGCGTATATTTAATTTTGAATGTTAACTCCATTACCCGTTTTCCATTTTCCATCTTCCATCATCCGTGTTTAATCCCTCCAAAGGTAAGGAAATAACAACAAAGACGTGGCCACTACAAGTACATTCACCACCAGCAACATGGTTATTTCATCGTAACTATTTTCCCAGGGCAAACCATCGACTGCATTTTTAGCCAGTTTAATCAATAAAATCAGTACCGGAATGATGATCGGAAAGCTTAAGATCGCCATTAACATTCCCCCATTACCCGCCTTACTCGCAATAGCCGACACCATAGTAAATACGGTAGAAAAACTGATGCTCCCCAATACCACAGCTACGTAGTACAACAATAAATCCGGCGGGGTAAAGGAATCGAAAACCAAAGTATAAAAACCTAAAGCAATTGTGGTAAGCACCAACATCAGCAGCATATTATATACCGTTTTAGAAATCAAAACCGCAGCCGGACTTGCCAAAACGTAACTATACAGCTGCTGACCTTTAGTTTCCTGTAAAAAACTTTTCGATACGCCATTAATGGAGGCAAAAAGCATGATGATCCAAAACAACGCATTCCAGGTTAATTTATCGCCCAGGCTAACAAAAGAGAGGTAACAGGTAAAAATGGTAGAAACAACATAGAGCAATACGCCGTTAATGGTATATTTGGAACGCCACTCTAACAATACTTCTTTGTGAATTAAATATTTAACCTCTTTGGCCAATTGCATAACCGCAAAGATACTTTTATTGCCAAATATTGCGTGCTTAAATTGTTGTATTGTTGTAATTTTGTTTGAATGACTCAGCCACCCATACTGCCTTCAGAAAGTCTTAACTGTTATTCATACCCTAGATATCAATCAGGGTTAACAACAGCCTTTTTTTAATGGCATAATCCCTATTGGCACCTTTACATTTTTCGCCTTGTCAATCAGTTTTTAAAGCTGAAGTAACCTCTTGTTAATTGTAAACCTTAAAAATTGCATCCGACGTGAAGTCATTTAAACGAAGTGTAAATGGCAAAGTTTAAAATCATGAACAAAATGAATGAAATAAACATTTATCAAAATCCGATAGGCTTTATGCCACGTATATAGGCCAGTTTGATTCTTGTGCCCCACCCTGTTTGAATGCAATCAGATCGTATTGTGCAACACTATCGACTAAGATTATCCTTATATCAATACAAATAAAATGAACAAAATTAAAACAATTGCAATTTTTACTATTGCCATCCTTTCTGTATTTACGACTAAAGCACAGACTTTTAAAGAGCCGCTTGGCTACAAACTTAAGAATGGCATGAACATTATTATTTCTGAAAATAGTAAATCCTCAAAGGCTTATTCTAGCTTCACTTTGGATGCTAACGCATTCAATAACAAAAAAGATGGCATAGTTGAGCTATTAAATGCCTTATTAAATGAAAATGTGAGCAAAAACGCCAACATCAGTTTCAAAGATAATAGTGGCAAGATGTCCACATTAAATACCGATCTGGAGAAGGACCTGGTGCAAATGGCCTCAATAATTCAAAATCCAGGTTTCGATCAACGAATTTTTGATGTAGCAAAGGCTAAATTAATGACGAGTATCAAAAATCAGGATTACGATTATGACCAGACCGTAACTGAAAATTCGATCAGCGCCCTGACCCTGGTTGATGTGCAAAACTTTTACAGCCAGATTTCTCCAGAAAAAACATTTTTGACCATTGCAGGTAATGTTGATTTAAATACAGCAAAAGCTTCCGTAAAAAAAGCGTTTGGCAACTGGAACCGTTCACAAGAACTCACAAAGTAATATTAAAATTAGGCTTAAGCCCTTTGATTCATTTCAAAGGGCTTTTTTATGCTTTAATTGTTACATGACTTTGAGCTATAACCGTTCATATTCCAGTAATCATTTAATATCTTCGTTTTAAATAGAGCCACCATTTCCTAAAAAAGCCTTCAAATGAAAAAAGCGTATATCCTACTCACTTTTACTGCCATTAGTTTAACACTTAACGCCCAGGTTGTAATTAACAGAAATCAGGATATCGATAAAATGGTTAAGGCCGTAAATCCCGATTCATTAAAATCGTACATCAGTAAAATGGTTTCTTTCGGAACAAGAAATACACTTAGCGATATTAAAAGTAACACAAAGGGAATTGGAGCGGCCAGAAATTGGGTTGTCAATAAGTTTAATCAATTTGCAAAGCACAGCGATGGCAGACTTACGGCATACCTGGATACCATTACATTTAAACCTGATGGAAAAAGGGTAGACAAGCCTACACTTTTAGGAAATGCAGTAGCCATATTAAAAGGCACGGATACAAATGACAAACGGGTTTATGTGGTGAGCGGGCATCTGGATAGCCGCGTTACCGACGTAATGAACAGAACCAGTGATGCACCCGGTGCCAACGATGATGGTAGTGGCGTTGCAGGCGTAATAGAAGCTGCACGAATTATGAGTCAGTATAAATTCCCTGCAACCATCGTATTTGTGGCCGTAAGTGGCGAAGAACAATCTCTACTGGGCTCCGGTTTTATGGCCGCAAAAGCAAAAAAAGAAAACTGGAATGTGGATGCCATGCTGAACAACGATATGATTGGCAGCAATAACAGTAGCGAAACACAAATTATTGATAATACCAGGCTGCGTGTATTTAGTGAGGGTTTGCCCAGCTTTGACCTGGATAAAAATTCGAAGAGTATCCGCCAGTTTGGTTTAGAAAACGATGGTAAAAGCCGTCAGTTAGCCCGCTATGTTAAAGAAATAGGCGAGCGGTATGTAGATCAGCTGGAAGTTAAACTCATTTACAGAAACGACAGGTTTCTGCGTGGCGGAGACCATACCCCATTTGTAGAAAATGGCTTTACAGCCGTACGCATCACCGAAATGAACGAGAACTTTGATCACCAGCACCAAGACCTAAGAATAGAAAATGGTGTGCGGTATGGCGACCTGCAGGAATTTATGGATTTTGAATATTTACGCAAAAACACTGGTGTGAATATTTCGGTTCTGGCCAATCTGGCCAAAGCGCCTTCCAGCCCAACCGAAGTAAAAGTTGATGTTAAAAACCTTAGCAATTCTACTCTTTTATACTGGAAAGCTCCGCTTAATGGTACCATAAAGGGTTACTATGTATTAATGCGCGAAACCAGCAGTCCTGTTTGGGAAAAGAAATTTTTCACTTCAGCTACCGAATTAAGATTGCCCTACAGTAAAGACAATTATTTATTTGCTGTTCAGAGTATCGGAAATGATGGAAACGAAAGTTTACCTGTAGTACCAGGCATTGGCAGATAATTAAAAACATTTTGGGTTTGTCTTTGTTTAAACTCAAATTTTAGGCATGAAATTCAAACCGCTGGCTTTTATCATCAATATTGCCGTCACATTGGGTGTTGGTGCTTTAGGAGGATGGGCAACGGCCCAATCGGTTAAAACCTGGTATCCAACATTAAATAAACCATCTTTTAATCCACCAAATTGGCTTTTTGCTCCGGTTTGGACAACACTTTATGTACTGATCGGCATTGCTGCTTATCTGGTTTGGATAAGACGAGATAAAATTATTCATTTTCCGCGCACAGTTGCCATTTACCTGATCCAGCTGATTTTAAATCTCGCCTGGTCTTTCATATTCTTTTATCTGCATGAAATAGGTTTTGCCCTGGCAGAAATCATTTTCCTATTGCTGATTATCGTGATTAATGCCTTCACTTTTTACAAAATCAATAATTGGGCAGGACTCCTCTTTATCCCATACATCATGTGGGTAAGTTTTGCTACATTTTTAACTTATAACATTTTCATATTGAACTGATTTTAAAAGAAAAACACTTATTTTTAGGGGTGGTAACTTTTAAAAGATATTTGCTGATCCTGTTCGTTCTGTGCTGTAGCCAATTGCAGGCGCAAAAGGTAGGTCTTGTATTTAGTGGTGGCGGTGCAAAAGGATTGTCGCACATTGGCACGCTAAAGGCTCTGGAAGAAAATCACATCCCTATTGATTACATTACCGGCACATCAATGGGTGGCATTGTTGGCGCCATGTATGCCGCAGGTTATAGTCCAAAACAGATTGAGGAAATAGCGATCAGCAGCGATTTTCAGAACTGGGTAAACGGACGTTATACGAGCGACTACACCTACTATTTCCAGAAAAATGCGCCTAATGCCTCGATGCTTACCGCAAAAGTGGCTATTGATACCGGTTTCCATTTTAGTTTCCGTTCTAACCTGATTAATGATATCCCATTAAATTTTGCTTTTCTTGAGCTTTTCTCGCAGGCTTCAGCCGTTTCCAAAGATAATTTTGATAACCTGTTCGTTCCCTATCGCTGTATGGTGGCTGATGTGCTTTCGCAAAAAAGCATCACCGTAAGCAAGGGAAGTTTGGCTGAGGCCGTAAGGGCCACTATGACGGTACCTATTATCTACCGACCGATCAAATTAGATGGCAAGTACGTTTTTGACGGTGGGCTTTACAATAATTTCCCAGCCGATGTAATGGAAAGAGATTTTAAGCCCGATTATATGATTGGCGCCAATGTCTCTTCCAAAACCTACAACGAATATCCTAAAAATATCGACGATCGTTTAATGAACCGCTTTCTGGTATACATGTTTCTGTCTAAATCAGATTCTACCATGATCGGTAAAAACGGCGTTTACATCCAGCCCGATTTAGCTACCTATAGCGTTACCAATTTCGCTCCGGTAGAAGAATTAATCAGAAAAGGATATGATGCCACCATGGCTGATATGCCAAGGATTAAAGCGTTGATCAGCAGAAGGGTGAGTGATGAAGAACTGGCGCAGAAAAGGGAAAAATTTAATTCGAAAAAACCAGATCTCAAATTCAGCAACATCATTGTAACCGGAGTAAACAGTCAACAGAAAAAGTATGTAGAAAGGCTTTTCAAAAGCGATAAAACCACATTTAACCTGCAAGATGTTAAACGCGGGTATTACAAACTCGTTGCCGATCAGACTTTCGAAACGGTATATCCTAAAATTTCTTATCAGGCGGCAACAGACAGTTACACTTTTGAGGTAGTGGCACAGCCGAAAAAGAGCTTTAAGCTCGAATTAGGTGGCAATATTTCAACCCGGCCCATCAGTAATGTTTTTCTGGGTGCACAGTACAACTACCTCAACCGCAAATCGTACACATTCGGAACCAGCTTTTACTCCGGTCGTTTTTATGAATCGGTACAGGTAAATGGCCGGGTAGATTACCCAACCAGACTGCCTTTGTTTCTGGCTGCAGAATTAACCTATAATCACTGGAACTTCTATAACACCAGCCAGATCTTTATCGAAAATCCACGCCCTATTTATATTGAGCAATCAGACAGGAAGATCGATCTCATGATGGGAATGCCCCTAAATTACAATACCAAAATTGTGCTCCATGCAAACTTTATCAATAATAACGACCGTTATAGTCCAAATAATACCTTTGCAGTAGGCGATTTGTTAGATCAAACGATATTCAATGGCTTCAGGGGCTCGCTAAACCTGGAAAAAAATTCGCTGAACAGAAAACAATATGCCACCAATGGCCAAAGCTTTTCGTTAAGTTTTAATTACACCACCGGTCGCGAAAATTACAATCCCGGTAACATTTTCCGTAATACCTCTGGTTTTGTGACAGTTCCAAGTAGTAGCCAGCTACACCATTGGGCCAGCATTAAGCTTACACAGGAGAACTATTTTTTACACCTTAAAAAATACACGCTGGGCTATATTGTAGAAGGTGTAATTTCGAACCAGCCTTTGTTCAGCAACTATTATGCAACACTATTAACCGCCCCGGCCTTTTATCCGCTGCAGGATAGCCGCTCACTATTTCTGGATAAGTTTAGGGCAACGACATATGCAGCAGGCGGAATAAAAAACATTTATAATGTTAAAAAAAATCTTGACATTAGATTAGAGGGTTATTTATTTTTACCGCATAAAGAATTTGAGCTGAATAATTTCCAGGATATCAGTTATGCGAAGGCCATTACAAAATTACGTTATGCAGGTACAGCCGGTCTGGTTTATCACTCCCCTTTGGGCCCGGTTAGCCTAAGTTATAATTTATATAATGATGCGATTAAAAGAAATGGTGTATTATTGCATATCGGTTATTTAATTTACAATAAACGTTCTATCGAATGAAACAAATCGTACTCATGCTATCACTGTGTTTAACTGGTCTTTTCAGCTTTGCACAAAACGCGTCAATCAATAATTTTCTGGTAAAAGAGAATCTGCTTAAAAATAGCAAACTGGCCATTATAGCAGCCGATTCGCTTAACAACCCTAACGAAAATATAAACGGGACCTATACTTTTAGTGTGAGTGGTTTTACACAGGTACTAAAATTTAACGATGGTATAGCTGTACTGCCCTTACCAATCGATAAATCTACTTTCGTTTATATCAAACATCAAAACGATGCGGGGACACATAGTAAACTCGTATATGTTTATAAAAAAGATACTGATTTAAGTCCTTACACCATCAATAGTTTATGGTTATTTATCATTCCTATTGCACTTATTATCATTGCATTTGCTTTTCGCAAACTCATCATTTTTGTGGTAATTGTATTTTTAGTGTTCGTCTATTTTAACCACAGTAACGGGCTTAACCTCGCTACCTTTTTCGAAAGTATATTCGATGGGTTAAAGAATCTGATTTGATGTCTGGAGAGAACAATTGCATAAACGGTCGTGATCCTGAATTTATTTTCCTTGGTATCTGAGTTTATTGAACCTAAGTCTGTTGCGCTATCGAATTTCTCCGTGCTCATACATGTATTAGTGGCAAAAATATAAAGGGGTTATTTTTGTGGTGTCTGATATCATCTGACACAAAACCAATAAATTAGCCAGAAAAAAGTTTATTTAAAATAAGATGGTCCGTGAGGACATTAACCATGGCTTAGATTAGTTAAAGCTGTAATTACCGCTTCATAAAACCATTTTATATTTACTAATATTTTTAGTAAATTTGTTTTATGGAAAATCTATTTTTAGTGTGTTTAATTCCACCAGCTTCTATCGCGGAAGATATAGACGAAATCAGAGCTTACATTTCAAATAAATTTAATGTACATGAATCATTAAAGCGTCCGGCACACATTACTTTATATCCTCCGGTAAAAATTTCAGGATATAATGCAGAAAAAAATTTTTTTAAAGCTTTGTCAGATGTCACTTTCCATCAGCCCTTTACACAGGTGCTCAGAAATTTCAATTCTTTCCCGGAACATACCTTTTACCTCGATGTAGAGCAAAATGAAGGAATAATGCTTCTGGAGAAACAAATAAGTACAGCATTACAACCTTTCAAACTGATCGAGAAAAAAGAAAAATTCAATCCACATTTAACCCTGGCCTTTAGAGATATAAGACCTATATTTAGGCAGATTTGTTTAGAATTTAAAGATCGTAAATTTAAACGTGAATTTTTAGTTTCATCTTTCTCAGTTTATAAACACGTGGATAAAAGATGGAAACCCTTTAGAGAATTTCCTTTTAAAAATCCTGATACAAAACCCAAAGTGTTAAGCCTTTTCGATTAATTAAAAAGGCATTCCAATACCAAAGTTGTATTGTATGAAGCGATAGGTATCAGGTCCGTGTGTGGCGTTATAACTATTTTTAAAATCTCTTGCCCCGGATAAAAACTTACTAATCACCCATTGATCTGATCCTGCGAACTGCGGATCTTTAAGCTTTAAACCCACATCAAACCTAAATACAAAATATTGCACATCATACCTTAGTCCCACACCTGTTCCAACAGCTAGTTGTTGTGCCAATTTACTTAGTCTAAAAATGGTTTGTTCATCAAGCGTAGGACTAGAAACGAGAATTGATTCACCTCTTCGCAGGTTCCATACATTACCGATATCCACAAATGCCGCACCTTTTAATGTTGCGCCCAAAAACTTCTTGGCCACGGTAAAACGGTATTCAAAATTGGTTTCAATCCGCATGGTCCCTAGCTGGTCAAGCCCAAAAAATGCCCTCCTGAGCGTATCACTCCTTAAAAGACCTCTATCATAGTTACCAGGCCCGATGGTTCTTGCCTGCCAGGCTCTTATCCCGCTTGATCCACCAGCAAAAAACTGCTTTTCAAAAGGTATACCTGTTAATATTGAATTTCCATAAGCATAAGCTACACCAGCGTTCAAACGGGCAATAAACTGTCGTTCACCGCCTAAATGTTTGTACCATCTTAAGTCAACCTCAGGACGCGTATACTGATTAAATGGCAAACCCAATATTCTTGCAGGGTTGTTATTGGCAGGATCTCCTTTTTTGCCGATTAATGCCGATATCCCCTGCAGCATATTACCCGCAATATCCATTCCGGCCCGTAAATAAACAAAAGAGCGGTATTCATTTAATTTATTTGCATTTAAGGTGTAGGTATATTTCATCCCAAGCGTTAAATCTTTACGACCTAACAAGGTGGAGTAATAAAGGTTGTTCAATACGGTTTGCGCATCAACGTTGGGGTCTAAATAGCCAAAACGGTATTCAAAATTTAGAGGTGTAAAAGAATGTAATTTAGATTTGGTTTCAAACCAATCATAAGTAATGGAGTTGATAAAGATCCTTCTAACCGATACATCTTTTTGAAGCGCATAAATATAGCTTGATGCAAAAGTAGTGTGCGGCATACCGTTGCCACCCAAAACCGGATTGTAAAAAGGAATCAGCAACCTTGGTACGGTAATACTCGAACTGATTGAAAAATCACGCTGATAAATATCGCTAAAGGGCTTGGCGCCATTACCAATTCTTGATTGCAAACCACCTTTTACTTGAAGTTCAAAACGTTCGGCCCCTCTAAAAATATTGTTATTGGTATACGTATTTCCGATCGTAAACCCTACCGTACCACCATTAAAAGGCACCTCACCTTCTACCCGGTTACTCATCACCTTTTGTGGAATCAGCTGGATTACCGTATTTATTTTATTTGAAGTACTGTCCCTCCTATAATAGTCAATCTTTACATTTTTAAAAATGTTGAGTTCATATAATCGATCATAGGTGAGGTTTTCATTCCGGATATCATAAAGATCGCCCTGTTTCAGAAAATCATATCTTACTATCGGATTTCTGCGGTAACGCTTGGAAAAATCAGTGAATATGATGCCATTAATCGTGTCTTTATTAAGCTTATATCGTACCGAATCTGGAAAACCATCCGGATTAGGCGCAATAATCATATGGGTATAACCAATATTGAACTGCTTATGCTCACCATTTTCAGGATTGGTTACATTCAGGTTTAAATCAATTTTATTGGTTTTAGAGGTGGATTCAGCACCGTAAACGTCGAAATTAACGTAGGGTCTTAAAAAATAGAAATACCCATTTTCTTTCATGATTCGATAAATCTGCTCCCTTTCGTACGTTAAAGAATCTTCATCGTACTGCATTCCCCTATGTAAATGAGTTATTGCAGCTTTATTTGATTCGTAAAGGTTTTTAATGTTGGCATTGGGTATAGAATCAGAAATTTTATCGATGATATAAGCAGGTCCTGGTTTTGCCGTAAAGACAATTTCCGCCTTTTTCTCTGCAACATTTATGGCCGCTTTTACTTCGGCCCTGCGGTAGCCCTTGCTTTTTAAAAACTTCTGTATCTGTGTTCTCGAAATTTCGACCAACGTGCTATCTAAAATGGCTGGTGGCGTACCGAAAGGTTTTATATCACTGGTTTTGTATCGGCCATCTTTGGTATTGAAGAAATTATATATCGGCACATTGATGCTCAGCTTCGATGCAGGTCTGATGTCTTTCTGAACATAATTATAAGCCTGTTCTTCAAATTTAGCATCAACACTATCAATAGTTACCTTTTTCACTATCGATTGATAGTCTGCAATGTACTTAGTTGAGGAGCAGGCCTGAATTAAAACAATAATAAATAGTAATATTGCAGTGCTTTTCAGTTTAATATTTATTGAGTTTTGGTATGCTTTCAAAATCACAGATTAGTTTTATAAAATCGTTACATCAAAAAAAATATCGTAAAGAACATGGTTTGTTTATTGTTGAAGGTATAAAATCCATACAAGAATTTTTTCAATCAAGCTACCAGATCCACACTATATTTTATAACAGCGAGCAATATCATTTGTTACCCAAATTACCTGCAAATATAAACTTATTTGAAGTAAAGAATGCCGAATTAGAGAAGATTAGTACGCTGCAAACACCACAAGGCTTTTTAGCGCTTGTTCATATCCCCAAAAGCAGCGCATTGACACTAAAAGAATTAAAAAATCAATTTACGCTGGTATTAGATGGCGTTCAGGATCCGGGTAATATGGGGACTATTATCCGTACGGCAGACTGGTTCGGTTTTAAACACATCATCTGTTCTCCCGACTGTGTGGAAATATACAACCCAAAAACGGTACAGGCCACCATGGGCTCTCTGTCGCGGATAAATATTCAGGAAGCCGATTTACCGGCATTGCTCGCGAAAAATACCATACCCGTATTTGGTGCACTATTAGATGGCGAGTCGATTTACAAAACACAATGGGGAACCGAAGGATTGGTGATTTTAGGTAACGAAGGAAAGGGAATATCGGCAGAGGTGATCAAAAAGATAGATAAGCCGGTTACCATTCCGAGAGTTGGGCAAGCCGAATCGTTAAATGTAGCCGTAAGTGCGGCAATCTTTTGTGCTGAATTAGTGCGAGTTCGCAATTAAATTAGATATTTATTGAAATAATGTTTGCGCGCTAACTAATAATTGCTATTTTTGCAGCCTTGAATTTAAGGTCGAGTGGCCGAGTGGCTAGGCAGAGGTCTGCAAAACCTTCTACAGCGGTTCGAATCCGCTCTCGACCTCCATTTGTACAAATAAAATAATTAAAAGGTTATTACCATGGCAGTTACCAGATTAAAAAGAAAAGACAGAAGAAATAAAAATACAGCTCACCAAGAGGTAGCATTTTTAAAAAGAGCAACTAACATCGAGTTAGGTAGCCGCTCTGCCCAACCTAAAAACGATCAATTAGCTAAAAACAATGCTGTTTTAGCTGCTTTGGCAAAATAGTTTTTAGAAATTTTTCTTAAAGATTTTAAAGCATCCTTCTGATCAAAGGATGCTTTTTTGTTTTCAACTAATCAAGGTCTTCGACAAGCTCAGACTGACAAAGCGCGTAATTAGGACATTGCATTAGAAGTAGGATTCTAAAATGAATATCATAATAACGGCCTTAAATAGATTCCTTGATGAGTTACAATGATTGTTTTCAATCAACTGGTCGTCATTGCGAGGAGGAACGACGAAGCAATCTTTCCTGCCAGAAACTATTACTTTTAAGATTGCCAGCCTATTGCCGACAGGCTTCGTCGGCTGAAAAAAGCCTTCTCGCAATGACGATCCTGTGGGGAGAGACAAAGCCGAATTGCAACTAAACCAGCGCTTTACAGATACTTTTAATTAATCCTGGCCCTTCGTAAATAAAACCAGTATATAACTGAATCAGACTGGCGCCTGCATCCAGTTTCTCTTGAGCATCTTTGGCTGAATGTATACCCCCGACCCCAATAATCGGGAAAGATTTATTTGATTTTTCTGAAAGATAACGGATTACTTCAGTTGAGCGTTCTTTAACTGGCTTTCCGCTTAATCCACCAGTTTCGGCTTTTAAATGCTGTTCTGTAGCCAGGTTTTCTCTACTGATGGTGGTATTGGTGGCGATAATGCCTGCTATTTTCGTTTCCGCAACAATTTCGATGATATCATCTAGTTGCGCATCCGTTAAATCAGGTGCAATTTTTAATAAAATCGGACGTGAAATGTCATTTTTGCGGTTGCGCTCCTGTAGGGTGTTGAGAATTCTCTTTAACGGTTCCTTTTCTTGCAATTCGCGTAGGCCTGGCGTATTGGGTGAGCTTACATTTACCACGAAATAATCTACTACATCAAAAAGACGATCAAAACATTTAATATAATCGCTTACCGCATCTTCATTTGGAGTAGCTTTATTTTTACCAATATTTCCACCTACAACAATATCAGGATGTTTATCTTTTAGCAAGCGCAAGCGTTCTGCCATCACATCTACCCCCTTATTGTTAAAACCCATACGGTTAATCAACGCTTCATCATTAGGCAGGCGGAACATCCTTGGTTTATCATTTCCAGGTTGCGGCATGGGTGTAACCGTACCCACCTCAATAAAGCCAAAGCCCAAATTACTGAGTGGCTCTACATATTCCCCGTTTTTATCAAAACCAGCAGCCAAACCAACAGGATTTCTAAATTTTATGCCAAAAACCTCGCGTTCCAAACCTTTAATATGTACATCAAAGCTGCTACGAATTATGGTTTTGCCTAGTGGAAAGTTATCATTAAACCATTTTAACCGCTTGACTACAAAATAATGAACATTTTCCGGGTCAAATTTGAAGAATATTGGTTTAATAAGGCGATACATGCCACGAAGATAAGAACTTATAGGTAAATATGGAAGATGTAAAATGGAAAAGGGAAGATGGGAACCCTACGGTTTATAAAATCTGGTGATGGCTCAATCAGCCGAATGATGATACACTAATCTACCAGATAATAACCAGGTAGCAACAGAATACGAGCCATCCAGTATCTCTCACCCAACATCTTCCCTTTTACATCCTGCCCTTACCTCCTCCGTCTTACATCTTCCCTCTTACCTTTCTAGTACGCCGCCGTAAACTGCTCCTGGTGATGTGCATTGTTTTCCAGTTCATCGGCAATTACGATCGCTAAATCTTCTACTGATAAAATTGAACGACCTTCTTCATTAAAAACCGGGCTGGTTTTACCTAAACGATATTTACCGGTACGGCCAATGGTAATGCCTGGATGCATCTCAATTGCCGGACTAAAAAACAACCAGTCTAATTCTTTTTCCTGTTTCAGCATGTTAAAATAATCCCTTACAGCCGTTGCGCCCGGTTTGATTTCGGCAGGAAAATCCGGTCCATCTACAATCTGTTGACCATCAATCTGCAGTGTACCTGCTCCACCTATAAATATGTAACGTTTAACACCGGATGCTTTTACTGCTGCCTGAATAGCGTTTGCACCTGCTAAAGTATCATTGTATAAATTTGGGTTGGTCCACCCTGCATTAAAAGCACTTACTACGGCGTCAGCGCCTGCTAAAACTGCTGCTAATTTTTCAGTATCCAAAACATCTACAGCTACCTTACTTACTTTTTCATCGTTACTTTCAATCTTCTCGGTATTGCGCGCAATGGCAATCACGTCATTTCCGCGGCTTACCAGTTCGTTTAAAATCGCTTTGCCTACAAATCCGGAGGCGCCTATTAATGCTACTTTCATGTGATTTAATTTTTAGTTTATGTATCTATTTTAAATTGTAATGTTTTTTATTACAGTTATATTCAAAAAAAATTATTCAAACTTAGCGGCAAAATCTGCCAATGTCTGTTTGGATAAATTTACGATCAGCGCTTGCTCGGCAGCACTATATAGGGTATCTAAATGTTGATTGATCTGCCTACCGATCGGACATTTAGGATTCGGTTCATTTTTATGCTGCCCCAACAACATATTATCGCTTTTAACCGACTGATAGACTTCGCCCAGGTTAATATCTTTGGCATTTTTTGCCAGAAATGAGCCTCCCCCCTTCCCCTCTTTACTCTCCACAAAACCATGTTTACGTAGATTTATGATTTCCTTTCGCACTAAAACAGGGTTGACATTGATGCTTCCGGCCAGGTAAGCCGAACTCACTACAGTACCTTTTGCCTCATTTAATAAGGTTAAAATATGTAAGGCAATCGGAAACCTGCTCGTGCTCATTCTGTAATTATTTTTATTACAGTACAAAGGTAAGAAGGTTTTATAGATATCAAAATTTATTTATAATAAATGAGTTTATGCCGGTAGGTAAAGAAATTTACCGAGCTACCACTGACGTTATCTTGTAATTTATTAATAGGTTATTTGATAAATTATGCATTTCCACTTAGCAAGGCCTTCGCACTGTATCTCCGTTGAACTTAAATCCGGCCTAACAAATTTTTGGGCTCCACTAACCAAGCCCTATAACTGACTTTAAAAGAAAAATTTTCAGCCGGCATTTTTTGTTTCTTTTTGATGCCAAAAAGAAAGAGCCCTTCGGCGGCGGCAAGACCGAGGCAAGGTGGTGCTGCGTGCCATAAGAAATCAGATAAGTCATCCATACTAATTTTTATAAAACAAATTATTAATAAAAAAAAACAAGGTTTCCCTATTTAACTTTCCCCCTGAGAAAAGCCTTTAAATTTCGTACTTTTGCAGCCGAAATGATTTCAATAAATAATTTAACTTTCCTGATTGGCTCAAGAGCCTTATACGATGACGCAAACTGGCACATCAAACCTGGTGATAGAGCCGGTTTAATTGGCGCCAACGGAACAGGAAAATCAACACTTTTAAAAATAATTGTAGGCGAATACGCACCAAGTTCAGGTACGGTTTCCATGTCTAAAGACTTGAAAATTGGCTACTTAAACCAGGATTTACTTTCTTACGATTCGCACCATAGCATTTTGCACGTGGCCATGGAAGCTTTTGAGCGCCAAAACCAGTTGCATGATGAGATTGAAGAACTGCTAAAAAAAATCGAAACGGATTATAGCGAAGAGGTTTTATTTAAATTGAGCGACAAACAGCAGGAATTTGAAGCTTTGGACGGCTACAACATCGAATATAGAGCAAACGAGATTTTAGCGGGTTTAGGTTTCAGTACGGCAGACCAATTGCGCCCGTTAAACACCTTTTCAGGAGGTTGGCGGATGCGGGTAATGTTAGCGAAGATTTTATTGCAAACACCTGATATCCTTTTATTGGATGAGCCAACCAACCATATGGATCTACCTTCCATTAAGTGGCTGGAAAACTATTTAATGAGTTTTGAAGGTGCCATTGTAATTGTATCTCACGATAGGTATTTCCTGGATAAGATCGTAAACCGCACGGTAGAATCGCGTAAAGGCAAGTTAACCGTATATGCGGGTAACTACAGCTTCTATGTGGAAGAAAAAGCCTTACGTGGAGAAATCCAGAAAGGTGAATTCAAAAATCAACAGGCCAAAATTAAACAAGAAGAGCGTTTAATTGAGCGTTTTAAAGCGAAAGCGAGTAAGGCTAAAATGGCCCAGTCACGCATGAAAGCTTTAGACAAGATGGAGCGTATTGATGATGTGGATGATGATAACCCAACCGTAAATTTTGCTTTCAAATTCTCAAAACCATCGGGCAGGCACGTGGTGCGCATAGAACACGCTACTAAGAGCTACCCAAATGTGCATATTTTGGATGATGCGGAAGGAGTGATCGAAAAAGGTGATAAAATTGCTTTAATCGGTGCAAACGGTAAGGGTAAATCTACTTTATTGAGAATGATTGCCGGCACCGAAAAATTTGAAGGTCTCTGCGAAACCGGTCATAATGTAACCACTACTTTCTTTGCACAGCACCAGTTAGAGTCGCTGCATTTAGAAAATTCAATTTTAGAAGAATTACAGGCATTTGCGCCAAAACATAGCGATACCGAATTACGAAGCATTTTAGGTTGTTTCTTATTTACCGGCGATGATGTTTTCAAAAAGATCAAAGTGCTTTCCGGAGGGGAAAAATCGCGTGTGGCCCTGGCTAAATCTTTAACCACGGATTCAAATTTCCTGATTCTGGATGAGCCTACCAACCACTTGGATATCCAATCGGTAAATATCCTGATCCAGGCATTAGACCAATTTGAAGGTACTTTTATTGCCGTATCTCACGATAGGTATTTCTTAGATAATGTGGCCAACAAAATCTGGTTTATAGAAGGCGGAAAAATTAAACAATACCCTGGTACTTATGCCGAGTATGAAGAATGGAACAGCAAAAGGGTAATTCCAGCAGCCAAACCTATTCCGGTTAAAATGCCTGAGAAACAAAAGGAACAGCCGAAACCAGTTACGCCTAACACGGCTAACCAGTTAAAAAAGCTGAACGACGAGCTGCAAAAAACAGAGAAATTGATTACCGAACTGGAGCAAAATATAAAAAGCATTGAGGCAGAACTGGCCGATGAAAATGTATACGGCAAAGCCGATAAATTGGCCGAGGCGAACAAACGTTATTTAGCAGCCAAACAAGAGTTAGATCACAGCCAAAATAAATGGGAAACACTGGCTGCAGAAATTATGGAGCTGGAAGGTTAGTTTTAAATACCAGTTAGTATAGATATAGCCGTTCGGATTTTACATCGGAACGGCTTTTTTGTTGTTTTGTGCGGTCAGATGTTACCATCTGACCTGAATTGAATCCATAGAAACAGGATTGATGTACAAACTGAAAATTAGATTTGTGTCAGATAATAATAGCTGACACCACGAATAATCCGTATTTCCGTGGCAACCCTTCACAACTCCATTTTGTCCCTTCCCAATAAAACTTTACTTTTAACCATGCAGAAGATAGTATTTACAGTTTTATTTTTCATCTCTATATCCGCCTTTGGGCAAAATGATAGCAAGTTTACTAACGAGAACAAAATTTATCTCCCGAATATTAAAACTGTACTTTGCTATAACAGCAATAAAGAGCAAAGTTTACCGGTAATCACGCTTAATTCTTCAGAAACCATCACTTTTTCTTTTGATGATCTGCTTGCCGGCACCCAAAACTACTGGTACACTATTGAACATTGTACCGCAGAGTGGGAGACCTCTAAAATCTCAAGCGTCGATTATTTAGGGAGTTTTAACGACGACCGCATCATCAACTACCGCTATTCATCCAACACGGCACGGAAATATACGCACTACGAAATCAGCTTGCCTAATAATCAGATCCAACCCAAAATTGGGGGTAATTATGTATTAAAAGTCTATTTAGATGGCGATAAAAACAAACCGGTTATTTCGCAGCGCTTCTACCTGCTTGATAATCAGGTAGCAGTAGCAGCAGATATCAGCAATTCCATGCAGGTGGAGAATCGGAACTACAAACAGAAAATCAACTTTACCATCAATCATACCTTCCCTATCTCAAACCCCTATCAGGATATAAAAGCTGTGGTGATGCAGAATTTTAATGCCAATACCATCCAGGTGAATACGAAACCAGCCTTTGTACGACCAAATCAACTGGTTTATAACGACCTCAATACCAATGATTTTTGGGGAGACAATGAGTTTAGAAAGTTTGACACCAGGAGTTTGCGTTACAAGGCAGATAATGTAAAAGACATTTATCGCGATAATCAATCCGTAAATGTGATACTTTTTCAGGATGCACCGCGAACAGTAGGTGCTTTTGCCAACCAGTTCGATGAAGACGGAAACTTTTTTATCCGCAATACCGATGGGCGCGACGATAAAACGGAAGCAGAATATATGAGCGTTTTATTTACCTTAAATGCCCCTGCTCCCAGCCCTAATGGCGATGCCTATGTGGTTGGCCGGTTTAATAATTATACCATGAGCAATGAAAACAAATTGCTTTATGATGCCAATAGAAAACAATTTTATGGCAATGTGATGCTTAAACAAGGTCTTTATGATTACGAGTATGCCTGGTACAACCAGGATACGAAAGTAATGGAAACCAGACCTTTCGAGGGTGCATTTTTCCAGACCGAAAACAGTTACCAGATTTTTGTTTATTATCGCCGCCCGGGTGCACGCTGAAATACACTGGTTGGTTTTACCAATTTAAGCAATAAAATTTCAGACAACAGGTAAGCAGTACCATTACAAAATCATAAGCTTAAATGACCTTACATCCCTTATATGGTAAAACCCTTTGCCTGTAACGGTCTAATATAACCAGATACAAGTGGAATTTATTCAAAGGTTCCTCACCAATTAGATCCTGAAACTAGTTACCATTGACACAATCCAATAGTGTGGTCGTCATCTCGACCGAAGCAACGCGGAGTGGAGAGATCTTTTAACATAGTTTAAAGATTTCTCCCCGCCTGTACGGGCAGGCCTGTCCGCACAGGCGGGCACTACGGTCGAAATGACGATACTTCAATACCATTCGCCTTCTTTAACATCTGTCCATTTATATTGATTTTTATAAAAAAATTATTCCTACCATTGACATTATTTTATGATTACCTATTAATGAGTTTGTTACGGCATCATGCATTTCCGCATAGCTAGGCCGTAGCATTGCATCCTCGTTCTACTTAAAACCGGCCTAACAAATTTTTCGGACTCCACCGACCGAGCCCTACTACTGGCTTTGAAAGAAAACGGCGTAGCCCTCATGAATGCAGCTGAAAACTATTAAAACGAATGAATAAATTTTCAGCCGGCGTTTTATTAATGGTTGTGTGCTGTTTTTATTTGTATTAATGAACTCGGCAAGGCCTCGGTTTTGGTTCTTTTTGACGCCAAAAAGAAGGAGCTAACCGGCGGCGGCGAGCCGAGGCAAGACTGTGCTGTGTGGCAAGATGTTATCTACATCAATAATGTTGATTTTTATGCCGTAAATTATCTTTTAAGATGACTTTAGCTATAATTGTCAAATTGACTTTTAATATTGATATACCTACCTTTATTGTTACATAAATTTTCTTTGTTTTAAATGTGGTTATTTACTTTAGTGTTTTAGAAAGTTACCAGATAAACACTAGAAGATCAAGCATATCTAACCAATAATCATGTTTAAAAAGTTAATTGCCTTAGCGTTAATCATTTCTCCTTGCGCACAGATTTTAGCACAAACGAACAACCAATCGTACACACAATCCATTAATGGAACCAAATTAAAATTCGATATGCAGGCTATACCGGCAGGCAAATTTAAAATGGGCAGTAAAACAGGAAAACCAGATGAGCAACCCGTTCACGAGGTTAAACTCGATGCTTTCTGGATCGGAAAACATGAAGTAACCTGGGATATCTTTGAGCCTTTCCTCTACCGCGATTACGAAAAGCAAGCCAGCGTTGGCGCTATTCCTGCTGAAGTGGATGCCGTTACCAGACCTACAAAACCCTATCTCGATATGACTTTTGGTATGGGTAAAGCAAACCAGCCTGCAGTAGCCATGACCCAATATAACGCCATCCAGTTTTGTAAATGGCTTTACATGCGTACAGGTGTTTTTTATCGTTTGCCAACAGAAGCTGAATGGGAATATGCCTGCAAAGCCGGAACAGAAGGCAATTATTCTTTCGGCGATGATGCTTCCAAATTAGGCGATTATGCCTGGTATAAAGATAACAGCGATAACAAAACACACCAGGTAGGACAAAAAAAACCAAACCCATGGGGATTATTTGATATGTACGGAAACGTGAGCGAATGGACCTACGACCAATACCTTCCAGATTTCTACAGTAAGAGCAAAGATAAAATTGCAGAAAACCCGGTGGCCATACCCGATAAACTTTATCCAAATGTAGTTCGCGGTGGTTCTTATGATGAAACACCCAACAATTTAACTTCAACAGCCAGATTGGCATCCGATCCGGCATGGAAACAGTTAGATCCACAGATTCCGAAAAGTAACTGGTGGTTCCCTGAAGCGCCCTTTGTTGGTATGCGTTTAGTCCGACCAACTAAAACACCATCTAAAGCCGAAATTGATGCTTATTATAATAAACAACCCATAAAAGACTTTTAACCCTACACTATCTAACCAAAAATAAAAACTAAACACATGAAAAAACCAATCAACCAACAAGATCGCCGCGATTTTTTAAAAGCAACAGCCATGCTGGCCGGCGGCGCGATGTTAAGCAGTATTCCATTGGCCGGCGCTTATGCTTCAGGGTCAGACACGATTAAAATTGCCTTAATAGGCTGTGGCGACCGTGGTACCGGAGCAGCTTTTCAGGCATTAAGCACGAAATTTAATATTAAACTGGTGGCCATGGCCGATGCCTTTCAGGATCGCCTGGACGGCAGTTACCAATCCTTAAGTTCGAAATTTGCAGCAAAAATGGATGTTCCGAAAGAACGCCAGTTTGTGGGTTTCGATGCTTATTTGAAAGCCATTCCATTAGCCGATGTGGTGCTGCTAACCACGCCTCCTGGTTTCCGCCCGATCCATTTCGAAGAGGCGGTTAAACAGAATAAACAAATTTTCATGGAAAAACCGGTTGCCGTAGATGCACCGGGTATCAGAAAAGTATTGGCCGCAGCGGAGGAAGCGAAAAAGAAAAAATTAAATGTGGTAGTAGGCTTACAGCGTCGCTACCAAACCAACTATCGCGAGTCGATGAAACGCATTAACGATGGTGCCATTGGCGATATCATGTCGGGCCAGGTGTATTGGAACAGCGGTGGCGTTTGGGTACGTCCGCGTACAGCAAACCAAACCGAAATGGAATATCAAATGAGAAACTGGTATTATTTCAACTGGTTATGCGGCGATCATATTGTAGAGCAACACGTGCATAATATTGATATTGCCAACTGGATCAAAAACGGACATCCGGTTTCGGTACAGGGAACGGGTAGCCGTGCCTGGAGAACAGGAAAAGACTACGGAGAGATCTATGATAATCACTCTATCGAATTAACCTATGCCGATGGTGCAGTAATCAATAGCCAGTGCCGCCATTTCGAAGGGATCAGTAACCGTGTGGATGAAACTTTTCAGGGTACAAAAGGCAAAATTTATCTTTCAGGCAGTAACCAGGCCATTATGAAAGATTATAGCGGCAAAGAATTATATAACCACAATACCAAAGGGAACGCCAATCCATATCAAACCGAGCATGATGAATTGTTTGATGCGGTTTCAAAGGGAGAATATAAATTCAGTAACGTCGATTATGCCGCTACCAGTACATTTTCGTCTATTATTGGCCGTTATGCTACTTATTCTGGTCAAACCATTAAGTGGGATGAGGCTTTAGCTTCGAACATCAGTTTAATGCCAGATCGTTTTGCATGGGATGCCAATCCAAAGTTAATGCCTGATGAAAAAGGATTATACCCTATCGCCATACCCGGACAAACAAAGGTGATCTAAAACTAAATAGATGCGTTATAGGTTTTTGCTTTTTATCTTGCCATTAATCTTTGCTTTCGCCCTGAAAAAAGAGTTAAAGCAGTATAAAATTAATGGTTTTGCACAGGGAACCGATTATGCCATTATGTACTATGCTACTGATAGTGTGGCCACTAAAGCGGGCATAGATAGCTTACTAAACGAAATTGATTTATCGATGTCGCTTTACAAAAAGGGATCATTGATAAATCAATTTAATACGGCCGGAAAAGAAATTAAAACCGATCGTTTTATGAACGACGTGCTTAAACGAAGTTTCGAAATCAATCAGGATACAAAGGGAATTTTCGATATAACCATTGCGCCATTGGTACAAGCCTGGGGTTTTGGGCCAAAAGAGGCAAAAAATGAACCCGATTCGCCAATAATTAGATCAATATTGGCTTGTGTGGGTATGCAAAAGCTAAAGCTAAAAGAAGGCGTACTGACTAAATTAAAACCCTGTATTCAAATCGATTTAAACGGAATTGCGCAGGGTTACAGTGTTGATTTAATTGCTGCTTATCTCGAAAAAAAAGGAATTAAACAATACGTAGCCGAGCTGGGCGGGGAAATTCGCATTTCAGGACCTAAACCTAATGGCGAAACCATGAAAATCGGTATTGAAGGTCCCGATAAAGATGGAACCCCGGTAATCAGGCATATCGCCGCGATAAATTCTGGCGCCATTACGACCTCAGGTAACTACCGGAAATTTCACCAGAGTGGAAAGAAAAAAATTTCTCACCTGATTGATCCTAAAACTGGCTATCCTTTAGATAATGAGATGATCAGCGTTACCGTTTACGCCAATGATGCCATTACAGCCGATGGATATGATAATGCCTTAATGGCCATGCACCTCAAAGATGCCATAGCCTTTGTAGAAAGCAGAAAAAACCTCGAAGCTTATTTTGTATACCGCCAAAAGGATGGCAAGGTAGCTGACACCCTAACTACGGGATTTAGAAAATTAATTACACCATGATCCTTTCAAAAACAAACTGATGAAAAGAAGTGAATTTATAAGAAACAGCTTATTTACCGCAGGCGCAATGGCTACCGGCGCAGGAATTACCAATACCTTTGCCGCTGAAAAGACAACTATCGCTGGTGACAAGGTTTTTAATCTTGATTATGCACCACACCAGGGCATGTTCCAAAACCATGCAGGCAAAAGTTTTTTAGATCAGATCCAGTTTATGTACGATAAAGGTTTCCGTTCTATTGAAGATAACGGTTACCTGGGCCGTTCCGTTGAAGAACAGGAGAAAATTGGAAATTTACTGGCTAAACTGGGCATGCGCATGGGTGTTTTTGTAGTAGATGGTGGCGATAACTGGAAAACTTCTTTAACTACAGGCAAAAAGGAGTTTAAAGATAAATTTGTGGAAACCTGCAAGAAATCAGTAGAAGCGGCCAAACGCTGTAATGCCAAATGGCTTACCGTAGTGCCCGGCTTTTATGAGCGCAACTTACCTTATGGTAATCAGTTCGCCAATGTAATTGATGCGATGCGTGCAGGTGCCGAAATTTTTGAACCCCATGGCCTGATTATGGTTTTAGAAACGTTGAGCGATACACCAGAGCTTTTCCTGCAAAAAACAAATGAAACTTATGCCGTTTGCAAAGCGGTAAACAGTCCTTCGTGTAAAATCCTTTACGACATTTACCACATGCAACGTACCGAAGGTGATTTAATTAAAACCATCGACCGTTGCTGGGACGAAATTGCCTACATTCAGATTGGCGATAATCCGGGCAGAAAAGAACCTACAACCGGAGAAATCAATTATAAAAACCTATTCAAACACCTGCATAGCAAAGGTTACAAAGGTGTGATGGGTATGGAACATGGCAACTCAAAAGGCGGAAAAGAAGGTGAGCTGGCCGTAATTTCGGCTTATAGAAGTGAGGATAATTTTTTGTAGATAGTTAAAAAATCCCACAGTAAAAATCGTCATTGCGAGGAGGAACGACGAGGCAATCTTTCATTCTGGTAATCCTTGCAGGGAAGATTGCTTCGTCGGCTGAAAGAGCCTTCTCGCAATGACGATTTCATGCCGTTTAAATCTGACAAAATAAATTATAGTTAAAGATAGCAAGTCCAGACAGATATCAAAAGAATGGTCATCCCATCCCGTGGTCTGTGTCCTCACAGACCACAACAGCCATTCCTTCTCCTACCTCACTTTCAACACCCATACCGAAACACTCCCTGCATTGCAATGAAATTCCGCACAGCCATTTTCATTAATAACCTCGCTGTGGTCTGTGTCCCCACAGACGACACGAGCCTCCTCCTATCCCACTTTCAACACCCACACCGAAACACTGCCCGCATTGCAGTGAAATTCTGCCCAGCCATTTTCATCAATCACTACTTCCTGCTGGCGATAGCCCAGCGCATCAACAAAGGTTTTTCCGGCAAAGTGTTTTCCAATTTCCATTTCTTTAAAACCTTCTTCTCCCGTACTTAACAATACGGCTAAACCACTATTTTCATGTTCTTCATCACCGGCACGGGTCCAGCCTACGCAAACGCCATGGTCAAAATAATCACGTTGCTCGCCATAAGCCAGGGTTGTACGGATTTTGCTCATGGTTTCTACCGCAGAAATGGCCACCAGCTCAACATGCACCTCATCACCCTCTTTGTCTTTATCATCATAAATTCCTCCATACAAATCAGGAAAAAACAAACACGGAATGCCCTGAATCCGCAATAAGATCATGGCATAAGCTAAAGGCCTGAACCAAAAATCGACATACGATTCCAGCGCTTGCAACGGTTGCGAATCGTGATTATCGACAAAGGTTACCGCTAAATCAGGCTTTACCTGTACCAGCGTTCCATCAAAAATCGTCCGCATATCAAAATCTTCTTCCTTACTCGCCAGGAAAAAATTATGGTGTAATAACGAATCGAATATTTGCGTTCGCCCGCCGGTAATTTCAATATAGTTCAACTGTCCGGCTACATCCACCACATTCCAATCCTCGGCCACGATAAAAAACTCGCGGTTATATTTTTGATTCAGGTGATCAATCCACTCTACAATAAAATCAGGATTGATATGTTTAACAGCATCTAACCTAAATCCATCCACTTTGGTGGTCTCCACGATCCATTCTCCCCAGTATTTTAATTCTTCAACTACAGCACGATTTCTGAAATC
>NZ_JAQIIV010000012.1:0-128338 GCF_036946585.1 Pedobacter terrae
TGGGAGCCCGGTTTAAGTGCATATAAAACCATGCGTAAGAAATACTTGCTTTATAATTAACGATTGAATGAGAGAATGACTGAATGAGAGAATGGATAAACTTTAAAAGATTTTTAAACTTAACCTATGCTGATTTGTTATGATTTATAGGGATGAAGATTTTCTTTATTCAATTAATTAAAATTTAATCAGTTAATCATGAGCGGTCCAAAAGTTAAAAGTGATAAACCTGGAAGCAATTACGAGAAAGAGGTGCCAAAAGGCAGGGAACCTGTTGACCATAAAACAGTAAGACAAGAAAATGACAGTACACCCTAATAAACCTGTTCGCACAAATAATCCGGCCAAACAGCGTGAAAACGAGGAGCAACCTGTACATCCGATTAAAAAGGCACCGAAAGCCTAATCAATCGTTCAGACTGCACCAAGTTGTAGGATCTGAACGATTATATTATTTTTAAAGCAAAGAAAAAAGTAGCACCTTCTCCAACTGCACTATTTACCCAAATCCTTCCTCCTTCATTTTTTATAATTTCGGCCGAGATGTAAAGGCCTAAACCTAAACCCGGATAGGTATGCTGCAAACTGCCATCTACACGATAAAACTGATCGAAAACCAGGTGTTGTGAATCCTCGGAAATACCTATACCGTAATCTTTAACGCTTAATATCACTTCGCCGTCCTGGATAAATGAGTTAACCTCTATTTTATCGACCTCATTGGAGTATTTAATTGCATTAGATAAGAAATTGGTTATCACCTGCCCAATGCGTTCTTTATCTGCATAAATAACTGCATTGCTTTTTAGATTACAAATGATCTTATGTTTAGAACTGATGTGCTGCATTTCATCCGAAATTTCATCAACAGCAGCATCAAAATCAAATTCAATGGGATTAAAAGTCATTTTCCCAGATTGAATTTTGGTTACATCAAGCAAATCGCCAATCAAGCCCGTTAACCGGTTCAACTGCCTATCCATTTTACGCACCATGGTAACCTTTTTTTCATCACCTTCATTCCGGATCATACGCTCTAGTACCTGAACGTAGGCTTTAATACTGGTTACCGGGGTTTTAATTCGTGACTGGCAATTCCTAAAAATTCATCCTTCTGTTGCTGTAGCCGTACCAGCTTAGTCACATCCATCGCCGCTTGGATAATGGCATACACTTGTCCATTCGAATCTTTTATCGGTTTATAGGTAAAACTGAACCAACGTTTCTCTTCTTTACCATCAATAACCACCTGAAATTCTTCCTGATCAGCATGGTAAGTTACTCCTGTTTGGTATACCGCCTTTAAAATTTCGACGGATGGCTGTAAATTTAATTCAGGTATAGCTTCGGCAACGGTTTTACCGATTACACTTTTATCCTTGCCCCAGAACCGGAGCATTTCATCATTAGCAAGGCTGATCACGATATCTTCTGTTTCATAGTAAGCTGTAGCCATCGGTACATCGTACATAAAATTACGAAAACGTTCTTCGCTTTTGGCAGCCTCCATTTTTGACACCACCTGTAAGGTAATTTCATTAGCCACTACCATAATGCGTGTAACCTCTCCATTCTGACCAAAAATAGGATCGTAAACAAAGTTGAAATAACAATCGCTTTCAACCCCATTGTGCTCCAATCGGGCCTTGGTTTCATAACCATAATGGGCAACTCCGCTATCATAAACCTGTAACAAAAGTTCTGGGAAAGGCTGGTCGATAATTTCGGGCAATCCATCTAAAAGTTTTAAACCGATTACAGCTTTACTTTTCCTCCATATTTTTAATAGCTCATCATTGGCATCTTCGACAACAAGATCTCTGCCCCTTAAAATACCAATGGCTACAGGTGCATCGTAAATCATCTGCCTAAAAAGGGCTTCGCTTTGCTCCACTTTAAACTTGGCATTTACCAGTTCAGTCACATCGGTAGCATTATTTAAAATACCCCAAACCTTACCTTCTTGATCAAGTAGCGGTTTATATGTAAAATCGAAATAGAAAGTTTGGAGTACATCATCATTTAAGAGCACTGCTTTATCTTCTTTGGCTTCGTAAGGCATACCGGTGCTTCTTACCTGCTCAAGGATATCAAGAAAGGGTTGATCTTTTAACTCTGGCAGTGCCAGGGCCAGTTCTTTACCGATTACTGATGCATCTCTGCCCCAGGCTTTAAGCATTGCCTTATTAGCCACTTCAATAACCATATTTTCTCCGGTATAAAGCGCAATTGGCATTGGAGACTCCTCTATAAGCGTAATAAAAATACCGGCCTTATCGTCGAGGTTAATTTGCATAATAGGATAAACGGACAAATTGAATTACTTATTTTTACTTGCTACCTGACTTTAGAAAAGACAATAATACCTTTTCATTATGTTCTAAACTCACTTTACCTTTAAGCGAATGATTATTCAACTTTTTCAGGTATTTGTCTAACTGATTGTTCTCATAAGCCGTTAGCAAAAGTGGGTAAACATAGGAACTTTTACATACTGCCCTTGTATTCCCCAATTTTTTGGCTACACAATCCAAAACGGCAACAATTTGTTTTTTACTGTTTAAACCCGCATGTTCATTCACCTGGCATTGGGCAAACTGCCGGAGCGCTTCGAGCGTACCACCCCAGGTCCTGAAATCTTTTGCCGTGAAATCATCACCCGTAATTTCTTTGATATAGGCATTTATTTTACCCGAATCAATGCTTTTATGCTCGCCATCCTTGGTATAAAACTGGAAGAGCTCCTGGCCCGGAATATCACGGCATTTTTTAACCAATTTAGCCAGCGAGCGATCATTAAGCTCTAATTTCTGTTGAACGCCTTTTTTACCCACAAAATCCATGGTAATTTTACTTCCATTTATTTTTACATGCTTATCACGTAATGTGGTAAGACCGAAAGAGCCATATAGCTGCTTGTAACTTTCATTTCCTACCCTGATCAATGTTTTTTGGAGTACATCAACCGAAATGGCCAGTACCTTACGTTCGTCAAAATCTTTCCGCCTCAGGTCTTTCTGTAAGTTTTTCCTGGCTCTAGGAAGGGCTCTTCCGAACTCAAGTAAGCGAAAATATTTATCTTCAGCACGTCGGCTGGTCCATTTTGTGTGGTACTTGTATTGTTTACGTCCTGCGGCATCAATTCCCGTAACCTGCAAATAAGCATTGGCCTTATTGGCAATCCATACATTTTGCCATGCAGGCGGAATAACCAAGGCTTTGATCCGGTCCAGGTGTTTATCATCTGTAATTTTATTATCGTCTTTATCTACATAATAAAATTTTCCTGGTTCTCCTTTACGGTAAATACCAGGCATGGCATCAGTTACGTACACCAATCCACTTGCTTTTACAACATCTTTACCTTGCACCATTTTTTGCCTATAAGTATGGGTTTATTTTTAGTTATTTTGCAAAACTTAAGCGTGGCCAGCCACGTTAATTTAGAAACACAACACTTTCATATGAAAATAGTTTTTATGGGTACACCGGATTTTGCGGTAGCCTCTTTAGATGCCTTAGTACAAGCCAATTTTGATGTTGTTGCAGTGGTTACCGCGCCAGACAAGCCTGCCGGACGTGGCCAAAAACTGAATGAAAGTGCCGTAAAAAAATACGCGGCAGAAAAAGAGATTCCTGTTCTGCAACCTGAAAAGTTAAAGAGTCCTGAATTTATAGAAACCCTGGCCAGCTATAAAGCCGATTTACAAGTAGTTGTAGCTTTTAGAATGTTACCAGAAGTGGTATGGAATATGCCGCCCAAAGGAACCATTAACCTCCACGGGTCGCTTTTACCACAATATCGTGGTGCCGCTCCGATCAACCATGCCATTATAAATGGAGAAAAAGAAAGCGGTGTAACCACTTTTTTCCTCACGCATGAAATCGATACGGGTAATATTATCCTTAGCGAAAATACCCCTATTGCCGATGATGAAACTGCTGGCGACCTGCACGATAAGCTGATGCATATTGGTGCGAGTTTGCTGGTAAAAACACTTAAAGCCATTGAGGCTGGTGACGTTAGCGAACAACCGCAGCCACAAAGCGGCGACTTAAAACATGCACCAAAAATTTTCAAAGAGGATTGCAAAATAGACTGGAACAATCCTGTACAGAAGATCTATAACTTAATCCGCGGATTAAGTCCATACCCTACAGCCTTTACTTTTTTAAACGATAAAACCCTAAAGGTATTTAAAGCAGAAATCGAAAATAAAGAACCAGGCATTGTTGCTGGCGGATTTTTAACTGATGGCAAAACCTATTTAAAATTTGCCGCTAAAGATGGTTTTATCAAATTGTTGGATATCCAGTACGAAGGCAAAAAACGAATGCCGATTGAAGATTTTTTAAGGGGAATGCGGCTGTGAGTTAGTCTGAAGTCCGTAGCCTTGAGTCCGAAGTCTTGAGTACGGAATTTAACGTCTAATAAACAGCGGTGATTTTTTATGTCATCCTTGAATGCAATGAAGGATCTATAAATGAAGGTAATAGCCCGTCATCAGCAAAAGATTTATCACACTTCCATTGACAGACTCTTAGCAAATCGTTTCGACTGTAATGCATTGAAATGGAGAGATCTTTTCAACCGAGTTATTAAAACCTGGTTTAAAAGATTTCGGGGACTGCGGTCGAAATGACACCGAATAATAATCAATAGTTCGATACCTAAGCTACCACACAAAATAATGATTAGTGAACCTATAAATTATTAGTATTCAATTTCTCCGACAAAAACTTCGAAACCTCGTTAAAATAACGTTTCCTTCCATAGCCCATTACCCACTGTATGCCTTGAGTAGCATTGGTTATAAAAACTTCTTCGGCTTCTTTTAATATTTCAGGATTGATTTGCGCCTCGATTAATGGCATATCATTCATTTTGCACAATTGCATAATAACCGTACGCATTACACCACTAACACAACCTTCAGCAAGGGAAGGTGTATAAATCTGTTTCTGGTATACCACAAAAACATTGGCACTGATACTTTCACAGAGAAAGCCATATTGATTTAAGATCATGGCTTCATCCAAACGATGCTGAGTTTTAAAAAGTCCGGCCATAACGTAAAGCAAGGCATTGGCTGTTTTAAAATTCGAAAGTTTATTAACCGGTTTGGTCATCTCATCAAAAACATCAATAATCAAACCTTTGCTGTTTAACTCATATGTAGATGCTTTTAACGGAACACCCTCTAAAATATAACCGGCTTTGTTGATTTCGGGGGTGTAAACCCCTGCCCCACCCCTATAAATAGAAAGGCGGAACCTAACATTGCCGTTCCACTTGTTTCTTTTTGCCAGATCGGCAGTTTTTTGACGCAAAAAATAATCGTCCATTAAAGCATGGCCATCGATTTTAAGCGCTTTCATGCCCGCTGCTAACCGATCAGCATGTAAGTCTGCAAATTGCAGCTTATTATTGATCATGCGCATACTTTCAAACAGTCCATCGCCAAATTTGAAACTTCGGTTAGAGGCCGTTAAAACCGGGGCATCAACCACCTGGAATTCATCATTAAATAAGAGGTACTCCTGAAGCATATTTTATGATGTTGCAATATAACTTTCCCATTTGGTCAATCCAGCTTTAAAATCAGGTGGCAATGGCGACTCAAAATACATATATTCTTTCGTTGTGGGGTGGATAAAACCCAGACTTTGTGCATGTAAAGCCTGACGTGGCAGCAATTCGAAACAATTATCTACAAACTGTTTGTATTTATTAAACGTAGTACCTTTTAAAATCTTATCGCCACCATACATGGCATCGTTAAACAACGGATGGCCAATATGTTGCATGTGTGCCCTAATCTGGTGCGTACGGCCGGTTTCGAGTTCGCAACTGATTAAAGTAACATAACCCAATCGCTTTAATACTTTATAATGCGTTACAGACCATTTGCCTTTCTCTTCATCGTTGTAAATATCCATTACACGGCGATCCTTTACGCTACGGCCAATATAGCCCGTAACGGTGCCATCATTTTCAATATCGCCCCAAACCAATGCAATGTATTTACGGGTAATGCTGTGATCGAAAAACTGGCGTGCAAGGTGTGTGATGGACTTTTCATTTTTACTAATCAGCAATAAACCAGAGGTATCCTTATCAATACGATGTACAAGGCCTGGTCTGCCATCATTGCCGGGCAGTTGGGGAAGTTGTTCAAAGTGGAATGCCAAAGCATTAACCAATGTTCCGGTATAATTATTAAAACCGGGGTGTACAACCATACCGGCAGGCTTATTAACGACCAGTAAATCACCGTCTTCGTATATAATATCTAATGGGATATCTTCTGGATAAACTTCTGTATCTCGTGGTGGATGAGGTAATACGATAGATATTTCGTCGTAAGGCTTAACTTTGTAACTGGCTTTTATCTGTTTTTGGTTAACCAATACATTTCCTGCATCAATTGCGTTCTGAATACGGTTTCTCGAGGCATTTTCTACGCGCACCATCAAAAATTTATCGATCCGCAGCAAAGACTGCCCTTTATCAACAATGATTTTTAAATGTTCGTATAACTCCTGTTCTTCTGATTCCTGCAATCCGACCACATTTTCCATGGCGCAAAAATAAACTTTTAACTTCAAGATTTTTTCAATGATTGCAGTTTTCGCAAAAACAGCATTATATTTACTTATAATCAAAATACTCTAAATTATCTGATATGAAAAATTGCTACCCTTTAAAGGCAATATGCGCCTTATTTTTATTTGCATTTGCTCAAAAAGCAAGTGCCCAACAGAATGTTGGCGACCTTTTTAAGTCTGGTCCGGATGACGCGACCAAGTTAGTCAATGCTTATTTCGATCCTTTGTACAAAGGTTTGGGCATTGGCTTAACCGATGGATGGAGTAATACTGCAAAATCTAAAGGTTTGTTAAAGTTCGATGTTCGCTTTTCAGTTTCAGGCGCCTTTGTACCACAATCAGCCCGAAGCTATGATGTAAATACATTAGGTTTAAGTAACATCAAACCTGCAATTGGTTCATCATCTATAGGTCCTACCGCTTTTGGTAACGATGAAGTTGGTGGAAAAATGCAGATCTATACCAGTAACGGACAGCCTACAACATCATTTTTTAATCTTCCAAAAGGTTTAGGTTTCCATGTTGTACCTGCTGTACAGTTACAGGCTACCTTAGGTCTGCCTAAAAACATTGATGTTACATTAAGAGCGATGCCTAAAATAAAACTCGGTAGCGACCTGGGTAGTTTATCAATGATTGGCTTCGGAGCGAAAGTAGAATTGCTGCCACTATTCGTGGGGAATACGACCGAAAAACTTATTCCAGTTGATATTGCTGTGGCTGGTGGTTTTACACAGTATAAATACACATTACCTTTAAATATCAATAATTCAACAGGATCTAATCAACATATTGATGCCAGGTTTAACGGTGTAAATTTTGACGCAATTGTATCAAAACAAATTTTATTTTTTACGCCATTTGCTAGTTTGGGGTATCAAACTTCTAACACGGATTTAAAGGCATTGGGTACCTACTCTTTTGATACGGGTAACGGCCAATCGGTAAACTATACCGACCCAATTGCGGTGAATCAAAGAGATATCAATGGGGTAAGAGGAAGCTTAGGTTTTCAGCTGAAGTTTGGTTTCTTTAAGTTTTATGGTTCTTACACTCAGGCAAAATATAGCATGGTTAATGCAGGTATTGGTTTAGGCCTAGGTAAATAGAAAACTTACAGCTACAATTATGTTTAAAAACATCTGAAATATTCAGGTGTTTTTTATTTTTACGCGTGTTCGAAGAAATATATAGCCCGGTACAGCAAATAGCATTTGCACCTTTAAATAATCTGTTTGTGAAAAGGGATGATCTTATTGATCCTTACATTTCGGGCAATAAATGGCGCAAACTCAAATATATTTTAGTGAAGGCAAAGAAGGAAAACAAAACGCATCTGGTTACATTTGGTGGTGCTTACTCCAATCATCTCGTCGCTACAGCCGCTGCTGCGTCACGCTCGGGACTGAAATCAACCGCCTTTGTACGTGGAGAAGAAGTAAAAAATGAGATGTTATTGCTTTGCCGTTTATTTGGAATGAAACTCATTTTTACCGACCGTGAAAGTTATCGGGATAAGTATCAATTGTTTGATTCAAATTTCGCATCCGATAACCACGCTTATTTTGTAAATGAGGGTGGGGCCTCTATAGAAGCCACTATCGGTTGTGCAGAAATAATCAACGAATTAACAACCTCATACGACCACATTTTCTGCGCTGCCGGGACAGGAACCACCGCCGCAGGGCTGCTGCTCGGAATTCAGCAACACCGATTAGATACCAGGTTACATATCATCCCTGTATTAAAGGGAGCTTCATTTATTCAGGAAGAAATTGCACAATATACAACTGTAACCAAACATCTCGAACTTCATCTTGATTATCATTTTGGAGGCTATGCCAAAACCACTCCTGAACTGATTAACTTTATCAAAACCTTTACGTCAAAAACTGGACTGCTTTTAGACCCTGTTTACACATCAAAAATGTTTTATGCCATCCAGGATTTGGCAAAACAAGGCATTATAGGCAAAGATGAAAAAGTGTTGGCTATCCATACCGGAGGGCTAACAGGCCTTTTTGGTATGAAAGATAAGTTTTAGATGATATTTTTTGCTTAATTAGTTTTGGCAGCGTTTGAGCTGTTTCTAGCATTCAATGCTTTGTGTTTATCTCCCCAACTTTCCAGTTGTTTTATAATACCTTTTAATTCGTATCCTATTGGGGTGAGTTCGTACTCTACGCGTGGTGGCACTTCTGCATAAATAGTACGTTTGATAACTTTGTTCTCTTCTAGTTTTCGAAGCTGAAGCGTTAACATGCGTTCGGTAATATTAGGTAACAATTTTTTCAGTTCTCCAAATCTGAGTTTGCCATTAATTAACCAGGAACAAATAACCAAAGCCCACTGACCTCCGATAATGTTGGCCGCATAAACTTCCGGGCATTCCTCTGCTAATGCCTGTTTATTAGCGAAATTGGTCGATGTTTCCTTGATTTTAGACATTACTTACATTTTTTATAGTACCATACAATTGGTAGCTAATATACATATTCCAGGCATGTTACCTTATTTTTGCATTTGATAATTAATATTACTAAAATGAAAACACTCGTTATTGTCATTCATCCTGATATCCAAAACTCTGTAGTGAACAAAAGATGGATTAGAGAACTGCACAAATTCCCTGATAAATTCCATGTGCATCAATTGCATGAAGTTTACCCTGACGGAAAAATTAATGTGCCTGCCGAACAGAAATTGATTGAAAAATATGAAAAGATTGTTTTCCAGTTTCCTTATTACTGGTTTAATTGCCCTGCTTTTTTCAAAAATTGGTTAGATGAAGTACTTACACATGGCTGGGCTTATGGAAGCAAAAGCGGTTACAAAGTTGCTGGAAAAAAAATTGCACTGGCCATTTCATTAGGTGTGGATCAAGACGAACTCGGTTTTTCTGGTGTTTACAAATATCCGCTTGTAGAGCTTTTACGCCCTTTTGAACTTTCTTTTGAATATGTAAAGGCCGATTATCGACCATTTTTTGCATACTATGGAATTGAGCATAACACGTCAAAAGAATGGGTTGAGAAAAGCGTTCCACTGTATCTGGATTTTCTTGAAAAATTGTAGGTATAATTTAGCAATAAGCGTTAAGCTGGCGTAGGCTAAATCGTCAAAAAAGTATTGATTAGATTGGATCTTACCTAAAAAGTTTTCCACATCTGCAAAGTCCAAAATCGGTTTTTGTCTATAATCATACTTTAAACTGTTTAAACCTATTTTTTACATAAAATGCAGAAAAAGTGCTTAAATTTTGATTTTAGGCACATTTAACTAAATTTGGGTTGTACCAAAACCAAGTTTATGTATCAATTAACAGTACCTGCAGATCGCGTTAACGAATCGTTAAGTAAGCACATTTTGGCCGACGGTTTCGACCTTACCTATGATATGGAAAAAAGTAATGGTGCTTACATCTACGACTCGAAATACAATAGGACTTTACTCGATTTTTTCACTTGTTTTGCTTCGGTTCCTTTAGGTTACAACCACCCTAAAATGGTTAATGATGAAGCTTTTAAAAAGAATCTGTTATTGGCAGCTTTGGCTAATCCATCAAACTCCGATGTTTATACCCAGCAGTATGCGCAGTTCCTGGAAACATTCTCTAAAATTGGTATTCCCGATTATCTTCCTCATGCTTTTTTTATCGCAGGTGGAGGCTTAGCGGTTGAAAATGCCATTAAGGTTGCCATGGACTGGAAAGTCCAGAAAAACTTTGCAAAAGGATATACTGAAGAAAAAGGTTTTAAAGTGTTGCACTTTGAAAGGGCTTTTCATGGCCGTACAGGTTACACACTTAGTTTGACCAATACCCTACCCGATAAAACAAAATGGTTTGCCAAGTTTGATTGGCCTAGGGTGGCTGTTCCCGAAGTTAAATTCCCACTTTCCGGAGATCATTTAAATCAAGCTATTGCAACTGAAGAGGCGTCGCTGGCACAGATTAAAAAAGCCTTTGCAGAAAATAAGGATGAGATCTGTGCCATCATCATCGAACCGATCCAATCAGAAGGTGGGGATAACCACCTACGCAAAGAGTTTTTAATCCAGCTTAAAGCTTTAGCTGATGAAAATGATGCCTTTTTAATTTATGATGAAGTACAAACTGGCGTAGGATTAACAGGTAAGTTCTGGTGCCACCAGCACTTTAGCGAAAAAGCCCGGCCGGATATTATTGCTTTTGGTAAAAAAATGCAGGTTTGTGGTATACTTGTTGGCAATAAGGTAGATGAAATTGAAACCAATGTTTTTAAAGTACCCAGCCGGATTAACTCAACATGGGGAGGCAACCTGGTGGATATGGTGCGTTCTTCCCAGATTTTACAGATAGTAGAAGAAGATAAACTATGCGAAAACGCTGCGAAAGTAGGTCTGTACTTGAAAAGTCAATTAGAAAATCTATCGCATAAATTTGATCAGATGAGCAATGTGCGGGGAAGAGGTTTGTTATGTTCTTTCGATTTCCCAACAAAAGAAATGCGCAATGCATTTATTAGTAAAGGACTGGAAAACAATGTGATGTTTTTAGGTTGTGGTGAAAAGACCATCCGTTTCCGTCCGGCACTCTGTATTGAGCAAAAACATATTGACGAAGGCCTGACCGTTATGGAAAAAATATTGCCTTTATTGTAGGCATGAACAGCAAATCGTCGGTTTATTTCCTGGTTGCAGGAGTTTTAGTATTGATATTTTTTATGGTTAAAGATATTTTTGATCAGCCAGGAATTAATGATATGAAAGCTGGCTTTAAAGAAGTGATCAAATATAGAAATGATAATAATACAGGTCCAATACAACGGGTTTATGTGGTGACAGTTAAAGATTCGATCTGGAAAGAAATGGAAGATTATGGTAACCTAATGCCACATACGAAATATGGTAATACCAAAGTGTATTTTTTTATGCACCATGCAAATATTCCTCAAAGCTTACAGCCTGGAACGGTAAATTTCGATCCGGCATTCAACAAAGATTGTATTGCTTTATATGAAAAAAGTGCGATGAGTCAGGTGGCATTTAATAAGCATCCGTATTAAAGGAATCTAAACCTCAAAGCGTTGATTATAAAATAGATTATTCTTGTGATTTGGAAATGAAGGGTTCTGGGCATTTGGCATTTTCAGTCCCGCTTTCCCTCCTGCCAATTTGAAGGAAATTGGCATCCGTTCCAATCGGGTTTATATACCAAGTTTTATACCACGGAGAACAAACTCTACTAATCCGCCCGGTCTGTGTCCGCACAGAACGGAACAGGCAAAATATACTTATTAGTCGTCCAGTCAATTCACCATTGTCGATAAACCTGACAGCAGCGAAAATCGTTTTTGCTTGCATTGCCTTTGAATATGCAGATGTGCTAAAAGATTGAAGCGAATGGCAGGGCTAAAGCACCTATGAAATGCTAACATTCATTTCCTAACCCTAAAAATCCTGCTATTTATCATACTACATCAGTCTTCAACTATATCCAGACTGACAACTGCTAATCACAAGAGCTCAAAACTAATGAGGTTTCCAAACCGCTCCTATCCTTTTAAACTTCTGAGTTCCGCCTAAACAAAAGCTGAAAAGCCCGTTATTGCCCTTCCCACAATCAACGTGTTAATTTCTTTGGTACCTTCATAGGAATAAATCGCTTCAGCATCCGCCACAAAACGGGCTACATTATATTCAAGTAAAATACCATTTCCACCCATCACTTCTCTTGCTTTGCTTACCACATCACGGGTTCTTAACGAACAGAAAACCTTGGCCAATGAAGCATGTTCATCTTTTAATAAACCTTGATCTTGTAATTGTGAAAGACGGAAACAAAGTGTTTGCATCGCCGTTAAATTCGACAACATCTCTACCAGGTGATTTTGAATCAACTGAAATGATGCGATGGGTTTACCAAACTGTTTTCGGGTACGGGTATATTCCAGGGCATTTTCATAAGCACCTCGGGCACAACCTACTGCCTGCCAGGCTACTCCCGCTCTTGTCATTTGCAAAACCTTTGCAGTGTCTTTAAATGAATTGGCATTTTGCAGGCGATCAGCTTCCTCTACCTCGCAATCGGTTAAGGTAATTATTCCGTTTTGCACAATCCGTAAGGCCATTTTGTTCTGCATTTTCTCAACGGCAAAACCCGGATTATCTTTCTTTACAATAAATCCCTTAACTTCCCCATCTTCTTCATCTCGCGCCCAGATAATTAAGATATCGGCAAAGGTGGCATTACCAATCCATTTTTTCTGACCGTTTAATATCCATTTGTCATTTACTTTTTTGCATGTTGTGGTTAGTCCACCGGCAGCAGCAGAACCTACTTCAGGCTCTGTTAGCCCAAATGCCCCGATAATTTTAAACTGCTGCATGAGCGGCAGCCACTGCTGTTTTTGTTCCTCCGATCCGCATAAGTAAATCGAACCCATGGCCAGGCCGCTCTGTACACCAAAAAAAGTAGATATGGAAGTATCGATCCTGGCCATCTCCATCGCTAAAATACCTTCCATCAAATTCGATTTCCCCGGACAGCCATACCCTTTATAGGTTAAACCACAAATATTCAATTCAGCAAGTTTGGGAATAATTTCAAAAGGAAATTCTGCTTTGTTCCAATAATGGTTAACAATAGGCTTCACTTCTTTTTCCAAAAAAGCACGTACCTTTAATTGCAATTCACGGTCTTCATCTTTGAGCGCTTCATCGCCCAAATGATAAAAGTCGCCCTCAATAGGCGGCAATTCTTTCTTTTTGCCAGATCCGCCCATCATTTTCATCATCCCCTGAATCTGTTTATCATCCAGGCTTGATATTGTTTCGACCATTTTGGGTAAATCAACCTTTTTCGATAAAGCTTCTAACTTACCGAAATCTACATGTTTAAAAAGATTATAAGCGTTTTTGAGAGAAGAAAACATATTCGCCATTATTATTCGTTTTGAGAATAACAAATGAAGGTTAGTTTTGTTGGACTACAGACTTTCCTATCCTATCGTCACCCTGAATTTATTTCACGGTCTTATAATAAAATTAATTGCCAAAAAGATGCTAAAATAAATTCAGCATGACGATCAAAAAAAGATACGCTTTACACTAAGACTACCTTAAATCAAACAAATTATCCACGCCTAGCAATTTCCTTGAAGTAAAGCCTTCGCCAAAAGTGGCGCCAATACTTTTTCCAAATTCTCTTGCACGGCCAATTACACTTTCGAAAAACTCAGGTGAGGAGATATAGGTTTGCTGACCTTCTACATCTGGATTATAAAACTGTGTTTTAAAAGCCTGGATCGATTCGATCTTTTTATCCATATGATCAGAGATATCTACGATAATATCAGGCTTTAAATACCGATCTTGAATAAACTGCAATAACAATCTGGGGCGATGTGCTTCTTGCTTAATCCCTTCGATTGATGTTTCTATTTTTGGTAAACCCGATAAAAAAACTGAATCGTAAACCAAGTCGCCTGCCCTTCCATGATCGGGGTGGCGGTCTTCCAACGCATTGCTTAAAATAATTTCTGGTTGGTATTTCCTGATAACTTTAATGATTTCTAAACGGTGAAATTCATCGTTCTGAAAAAATCCATCCCTCAATCTCAGATTTTCGCGGATATGCAAGCCTAAAATTTTAGCAGAATCTGCCGCTTCTTCGTCTCTTGTTTCGGCTGTGCCCCTTGTACCGAGTTCACCTCTGGTTAAGTCTACAATACCTACTTTTTTACCCAGGGCAATATGTTTTAAAATAGTACCTGAACAGCAAAGCTCTGCATCATCAGGATGCACGGCTATTACTAAAATATCTAAGTTCATCTGTGTTTTTGAGTTTTTTAATCGTCAGATGTAACCTTTGATCATTAAAATAATCATTATCCATCTGGCTTAATGATGATTTTAATAATGTCGGTTTCATTGATTTAATTATCGGGCATTTTGGTTCAGCAACTGCTGAATTTTCTTTTTGATTTTCGAATTTAATGGCTTGGTGATCGGTAAGAAATAATCTTCCAGCTCGCCATTTTTGTTCACGAGGTATTTATGAAAGTTCCATCGTGGCTTCGAACTTAATTTGGCATTTTGTTTTTTATTGCTCAGGAACTGATAAAGTGGGTGAGCATTTTCCCCGCGAACGATAATTTTATCAAAAACCGGAAATTTTACACCATGGTTAATCTCACAGAAAGAGGTAATATCAGATCCCTCCAAAGGTTCCTGCTTTCCAAAATCATTAGAGGGGAAGCCCAGAATTTCAAAATCAGGATGGTTAATCTCGTCTTTAAGTTGCTGTAATTCCGTTAACTGTGGCGTTAAACCACACCCCGATGCGGTATTAACGATTAAAACAACTTTGTTTTGATAAACAGATAATGGCTGTTCTTCACCACTAACCTTCTTTACCTTAAATGAATAAATATTGGGGATGCTATCCTGCATGATGTGTTATTGATAAAATCCTGAAGTACGGATAATAGATTCTATATCCCTATCTGTATTCGGATCGTAAGTGCTTTTTAAATTGTGTCCTACCACACGGGCAACAATCTGATAAGAAAATGCCGCAAAACCGCCTTTGGTTTGCTTTACAATATCATAGGTTGTTCTGCCCACTTCACGGTCGATGAGTTTCGTTAAAATCTGACCTTGAGTAATCGTCAATTCTTTTATTTCGCGGTTAAACATGTCTTTTATTTCCTTATCACATTGTTTAACCAATTGTTTCTGTTCTTTTTTTTCCGCCGTTTTAGATAAATCCTGCTCCAGCTGTTCGTAACGGCGTTTGGCAAACAAAGCGTAAGGCATTACCTTTAACACATTATACCGCAAACGGTTATAGGCGGCCTGTTCTGCCGGCGATTTCCAGATCCTGGCGGCATAAATGTTCACCTCGTTCAGTTGCATCCATGGAATCATCACTCCGTTATCGTTTGTTGAGGCTACTCTTATGGTATCACTTTTACCTAATTTAGGGAATACAGGGGCGGTTGGTTCCTGCGCCTGCAGTGAAACACCATAAATCATTACAATACAAAGAAAAAATAGCCCTTTAAATTTCATAAATTTATACTTTTACAAAGTTAGGTGTTATTTCATATATTAGTTGTTTCACAGAACTAATATAAGTTTTATTCATAAATAAGACGCAATTTTTACGCAAAAAATACAAATGAAAACAGAGTTAGTGATTGATTTAGAGGCGGAAAAGCAAGAGATTCTAAAAAGATATAGGGCATTACTTCGGGCGAGTAAATCTACCTTACAGAAAGGTGATAAAAAAGAAATCCGGAAAGCTTTTGATATGGCTCTCGAGAGCCATAAAGATATGCGCCGTAAATCGGGCGAACCCTATATTTATCACCCTATTGCCGTAGCACAAATTGCTGCCGAAGAAATTGGCTTGGGAACAACCTCCATTGTGTGTGCTTTATTACACGATGTGGTTGAGGATACAGACATCACTTTAGAAGATATTGAACGTGAATTTGGCAAAAAAACCGCTAAAATTATTGATGGATTAACCAAAATTTCGGGGGTATTTGATACCAATAGTTCATTGCAGGCTGAGAATTTCCGTAAAATGCTGCTTACCCTTGCTGATGATGTGCGCGTTATTCTGATCAAACTCGCCGATCGTTTGCACAATATGCGTACAATGGATTTTATGCCCCGCCACAAGCAGCTTAAAATCGCTTCAGAAACCATTTATTTATACGCCCCCCTTGCCCACCGTTTAGGCTTATATGCCATAAAATCAGAATTAGAAGATCTTTCGATGAAATATCTCGATCCTGATACCTATAAATTCATTGCAAAAAAGTTAAATGAGAAAAAGGCAGAACGTGCACTTTTCATCAAAAAATTTGTAGAACCTATTGATGAAATTGTACATGAGCAAGGGTTGGTAGCCGATGTTTATGGCCGGCCAAAGTCAATCCACTCCATCTGGAACAAGATGAAAAAGAAAAACATTCCTTTTGAGGAAGTTTATGATCTTTTTGCCATCCGGATTATTTTGGATTCGGCTCCGGAAAATGAAAAAGCCGATTGCTGGAAAGCATATTCCATCGTAACCGATTTATACCGTCCCAATCCGGATCGTTTACGCGACTGGGTTTCATCCCCAAAAGGAAATGGCTACGAAAGCTTACACACCACGGTAATGGGACCACGCGGACAATGGGTGGAAGTGCAGATCCGTACGCAACGCATGAATGAGATTGCAGAAAAAGGTTTCGCTGCGCATTGGAAATACAAAGAGTCGAGCAACGATAACGGTCTCGACCAGTGGATCCAGAAAGTACGCGAAATGTTGAGTAATCCTGAAGCCAATGCTTTAGATTTTCTCGATGATTTTAAAATGAATCTTTTCTCGGATGAGATTTTTATTTTCACGCCAAAAGGTGCTTTGATCCAGTTGCCGCTAGGCGCTACAGCATTGGATTTTGCTTTCGAGATCCATACAGATGTAGGCGCAACCTGTATTGGTGCCAAGGTTAACCACAAGCTGGTTCCCATCTCCTACAAACTTCAAAATGGCGATCAGGTAGAAATTATCACCTCAAGCAAACAAACCCCTAAAGAAGATTGGCTCAACGTGGTGGTTACCGCTAAAGCCAAATCGAAAATTAAATCATCTTTAAAAGAAGAAAAGCGGAAAATTGCCGAAAATGGTAAGGAGATTTTAGAAAGAAAACTAAAGTCGCTTAAAATCACTTACAATACCGAAAACATCCAAAAACTGAGTTATTTCTTTAAGCTACCTTCCACCCAGGAGCTATTTGTAAATGTTGCCCTCGGGAAAATAGAACTAAAAGATATTAAAGAGTACCTATCAAATGGAAAAGAAGTTGAAAACCGTAATCCGGAGCGACCTGAAAATCTTTCTGTTGATGGAATAAAGAGTAAAATCAAAGGTGGAGAATCTGATATTTTACTCATTGGCGAAGATATGCAGCGTATTGATTATACGTTGGCAGCTTGTTGTAACCCCATACCTGGCGATGACGTTTTCGGATTCATTACCGTGAGCGAGGGCATCAAGATACACCGCACCAACTGCCCAAATGCAGCACAACTAATGGCCAATTATGGCTACCGGGTGGTTAAAGCCAAATGGAATAAACAACAGGAATTAACTTTCTTAACCGGCTTACGTATTGTAGGTATTGATGATGTAGGCTTAATCAATAATATTACAAGGGTCATCTCAACCGACTTTAAGGTAAATATGAGATCGATCACGGTGGATACCAATGAAGGGATTTTTGATGGTTCGATTATGATTTTTGTAAATGATACCGAACACCTGGAAAACCTGATTAAAAATTTATTAAAAGTACGGGGCGTAACCGGGGTAACGAGGTTTGATGCCTAAACGAGTCCGAAAGTCGGGAGTCCGGAGTCGGATGTAAGGGTTTTGAGTCTAAGTCAGAAGTTTTGCGATTTTTCAACTTCTGACTCCTGACCTCAGACCTCCGACTTATTACAACATTTAAACAATCTAACCCTCGAACAATCAAACTAATTACCTACCTTTGAATGGAGTTTAAAAACTATGTCTGAACAAAAAACAAATGAGCTCGTTCGCAAGATTTTTGAGGCTTATTTAGAAAACAAAAATCTACGTAAAACACCAGAGCGTTTCGCTATATTGGAAGAAATATATTCAAGAAACGACCACTTTGATGTAGAAACCCTGTATATCCACATGAAAAACCAAAAGTACCGCGTAAGCCGTGCTACGGTTTACAATACGCTGGAATTATTGGTTTCATGCGACTTAGTTACCAAGCACCAGTTTGGTAAAAACATGGCACAATTCGAAAAATCGTACGGTTACCGCCAACATGATCACGTGATCTGTATCGAATGCGGTAAAGTTGTAGAATTCTGCGATCCCCGTATCCACCAGATCCAAACCATGGTTGGTGATCTTTTAAAATTTGATGTAAAACACCATTCCTTAAATCTTTATGGCTTCTGCTCTGATTGCAGCATGGCCAGGAAAGTAAGTGAAAGTGCAGCAACAGCCGAAAAAATTGAACAAAATTAAATCACAATACAAATAAAACCAGCTTAATTTATTAAATAATGACGCAAGTAGATGTACTTCTCGGCCTGCAATGGGGCGATGAAGGAAAGGGAAAAATCGTTGATGTACTAAGTCCAAAATATGATCTTATCGCCCGTTTTCAGGGTGGCCCAAATGCCGGCCATACTTTAGAGTTTGATGGCAAAAAATTCGTTTTAAATACCATCCCATCAGGAATTTTTAACGAAAAAACCATGAATCTTATTGGTAACGGTGTGGTAATCGACCCTATTATCCTAAAAAGAGAGTTAGATAATTTAAAAAAAGCTGGTCATGACCCGATTGCCGATGGTAAACTGGTGATTGCCCGTAAAGCACATTTAATTTTACCAACCCACCAGTTATTGGATGCAGCTAACGAAGCGCGCATGGGTAAAAATAAAATTGGATCAACCTTAAAAGGTATCGGCCCAACTTACATGGATAAAACCGGCCGTAACGGCTTACGTGTTGGCGATACCACACTACCAGATTTTAAAGAGCGTTATGCCAAACTGGTAGAAAAACATACCGAAATTCTTTCGCATTATGAAGGTTTTGAATATGAATTAGCAGAGAAAGAAGCATCATTTTTCGAGGCCATCGAATTCTTAAAAACCATTCCTCATGTAGATAGCGAACATTATGTTAATGGTTTCTTAAAAGAGGGAAAAGCCGTTCTAGCGGAAGGTGCGCAAGGCACATTATTAGATGTTGATTTTGGTTCATATCCTTTCGTAACGTCAAGCAACACCACGACTGCAGGTGCCTGTACCGGTTTAGGTATTGCGCCTAATAAAGTAGGTGCTGTTTATGGTATCTTCAAAGCATATTGCACACGTGTTGGTGGCGGCCCCTTCCCTACCGAATTAGATAATGAGGTTGGTGAAAACTTACGCGCATTAGGTCACGAATTTGGTGCAACTACAGGTCGTGCTCGCCGTTGTGGCTGGATTGATCTTCCTGCTTTAAAGTATGCCATCATGTTAAACGGTGTAACCGAATTAATTATGATGAAAGCCGATGTTTTAGACACATTCGATACCATTTTTGCCTGTACCCACTACGAGTACAATGGTGAAACCATCGATTACATGCCTTATGACATCATCTCTATTGAACCAAAACCGGTATTGAAAGCAATTGATGGTTGGGCTACAGATGTAACTAAAATCACTTCTGTAGATGAAATTCCAGCTAAATTGACTGAATACATCGCATTCTTGGAAAAAGAACTGGAAGTGCCGATCAAATTCCTTTCTGTAGGACCGGACCGGGCACAAACTTTAGAGCTACATTAAATACAATTTTCGTTACCCTGAATTCATTTCAGCATCTATATCGTTCATAAATTGATAGACCCTGAAATAAATTCAGCATGACGACAGATATAAGAAAGCAATCCGTAATTGGGTTGCTTTTTTCGTTTCAGAGTCGTCAACTTTATTAGCAATAGCGCTAGAAAGTTGACAACTCTTTGCCAATTAATTTGGTAAATTGATTTCAATAGTTGTTTTCCCATCACCTCACATTCCAAATGTGTCGCTGGCACATTGGTTACAACCGAGGACTATATTGCAAATCACGCACTTCCAAAAGATAAAATTAATTTCTTACAATTATCGCCGCGATTTTTACCTTTGCGGCAGCTTGAAAACCATTCAAAACATATCCGATTTTAAACAAAAAGCATTACACTGGGCCAACCAGTTCGAAGTCTGTTGCTTTTTGGATTCAAACGATTATAAAGACGCTTATTCCGTTTACGATTTCATTATCGCTGCAGATGTATATGACGAACTAAAGTGCTCAACAGGCAATAGTTTTGATCAGTTAAAAAGTTTTTATGCCAAGCACAAACAATGGGTTTTCGGTTATTTCAGCTATGATTTAAAAAACGAAATAGAAGTACTTCGATCTCATCATGCTGATGGTTTAAATTTTGCTGATTTGTATTTTTTTGTTCCAAAATACCTCATTGCTTTTAAAAATGGTAGCGCCGAGGTGCTTATTGGTGATCAGTCTGTTTTAGAAGAGATCGAATCTGCAGCTTTTGAACATAAAAAACAATCTAAAGCCATACAGATTTTACAAAGATTATCTCAAGAGCAATACCTGGCTAAAGTTGAGGCTTTAAGGAAACACATCCAAAGAGGCGATATTTATGAAATTAATTTCTGCCAGGAGTTTTTTGCTGAAAATGCCGAAATAGATCCTGTTCATACCTTTGAAGCCTTAAATCATGTCTCTCCAACGCCATTTGCAGGTTATTTTAAAGTTTATGATAAATATATCTTATCTGCCACACCAGAAAGATTTTTGTGCAAACGCGGATCAAAACTTATTTCACAACCTATCAAGGGCACGGCAAAACGAAGTTCGGATCCTGAAAAAGATATTGCTATAAAAGTACAGCTCCGAAATAGCATTAAAGAACAGGCAGAAAATGTAATGATTGTTGATTTGGTACGTCATGATCTCACTAAATCTGCAGTTAAAGGTTCTGTTACCGTTGATGAATTATTTGGCATCTACAGTTTCCCACAAGTCCATCAAATGATCTCGACCATTAGCTGTGAATTAAATCCAGAAATCCACTTTATCGATGCCATTAAAAACACATTTCCAATGGGCTCCATGACTGGCGCCCCAAAGGTTAAAGCCATGGAATTGATTGAAGAATACGAAGTGAGCAAAAGAGGCATATATTCTGGTTCTTTTGGCTGCATTAATCCACATGGAGATTTCGATTTCAACGTAGTAATCCGGAGCATCTTATATAACGCCGAATCCAAATACCTATCTTTTCAGGTTGGAGGTGCCATTACCTACGAAAGTAAGGCCATTTCAGAATACGAGGAATGTTTGTTAAAAGCGAGTGCAATTCTAAAGGTGTTAGGCGGTTAATTCATTAGCCATTTGTTCATTAGTCATTAGTTCAATTATCCCCAGCGATCTGTCATCCTGAATTTATTTCAGGATCCTCTTGCTATCAAGTTAAAACATCTCACTACAATTTAAATAATACTGGTTGTAGCGTCTCGCTACGACTTAACGATGTGATTTCCTAATACATTATTCAATCAAAACGTCTGAGCGAGACGCCAAGACCAGATATATTCATTTAGCAACAATTCGTCACCCTGAACCAGGCCTTGGCGAGCTCACCGATGGTAATTTATTGCAGGGTCTTTACAGCAACGAAAATATTTATAGTCAGCTAAGAATATTTACAAACACCATTCAACAAAAAGGTCTTAGCGGGATGCTAAGACCAGATATTTTTGAAAAAATCAGATTTTTCGATTCAGGATAAATTTTAAACCCTAAACCTTACCTCTTATAATACTGCTTCGCTTCAGGCAAGTATTTTTGAATCTGTGCTATACGTGTAGCATCACTCGGGTGGGTACTTAAAAATTCAGCAGGTTTTTGTGCGCCAGCAGAAGCTGCTGACATCCTATTCCAGAAGGCAGTAGCATTTTGTGGATTATATCCAGCCATGGCCATAAAAATCAAGCCTAAGCGGTCAGCTTCCAACTCTTGGTTACGGCTGAATTTCAACATCGCAACAGGTGTACCTACTCCATATAATGTATTAAAGATAGATTGTGTTTTCGGATTTTTAGACAGCGCCACACCTGCAGCGGCCCCAATACCCTGGGCTACCATCTCTTGCGACATCCGTTCTGCTGAATGGCCCGCAATGGCATGGGCAATCTCATGTCCCATAACAGTAGCTAAACCCGCATCATCCTGGGTAATCGGTAGGATACCGGTATAAACTACAATTTTACCACCAGGCATACACCAGGCATTTTTTTCATTATTCTGTACTACGTTAACTTCCCATTGATAATCCGCAATCAGGTTACCATAGTTATTGCTGTTCATATATGACTTTACTGCAGTAATCAATCGGTTTCCAACTGTTTTAACTTTCAGGGCCTGAGCATTTGAAGCAGGTAAAACGGCTGATTTATTTTCTGTTAAAAAGGTATTATAAGCTTGGAATGCCATTGGCAAAACCTGGTCGTTACTTACCAGATCAAATCGACTACGGCCTGTTAAAGGAACAGTAGAACATGAGTTAAATAATAAAATCCCAGCAACACTGGCTGCTAAAAATATTTTTTTCATAAATGCGATTTTTTTTAAATGATTCGTAAAACTGATAAGCAAAAGCCGTTGATTAAACAGCAAGTCTGTAAATAAGTTTTAAGGAAATGTGTTTTGTTAGTTAATTCGTTTTCTTTCTAAACAAATACACTTTTGATTCTTTGCCTTTCAACAACCTTTCGAGATTTTTCTGGTGCGTAACCAAAATTAAAATACAAACTACCATCCCGTAAAGTACTTCAGATTTAATGGAAACCTGAAACAGGAAAACAACACTTAGAGGAAACGTAAATCCTGCACAAATGGAACTTAACGAAACGTATTTAGTTAAAAGCAATACCACCACAAAAACCAGAACGCAAAGCATAGATGCTTCGAAGTTAACTGCCAAAATCATTCCAAAAAGTGTAGCTACACCTTTACCGCCTCTAAAACCGGCAAAAACAGGAAACAAATGCCCCATTACTGCAGTTACTCCCAAGGCGAGCTGATAGTTAACAAAAACAACTGAATTTTGTGGCCCGGTTACCGACATGCCGATCAGATAGGCCAGATTGGTTGCGGTGTAGCCCTTTGCAATATCAATGATCATCACGGCAATCCCAGCTTTTTTGCCCAATACCCTAAAAGTATTGGTTGCCCCCGCATTGCCACTTCCATATTCCCTAACGTCAACGCCATAAAAGGCCTGACCCAGCCATACAGCTGTCGGGATAGATCCGAAAAGGTAAGCAATTATTAACGCGCTGAGAGAATAAACCGTAACCATAGCCTACAATGTTACAAAAAATAAGCCTTTAATTTTATAGCAAATCAACTTAATATGCTTTTAAACTCATATCCAGGCTTTTCACAGAATGTGTAAGCGCACCCATCGATATAAAATCTACTCCGCAGGCGGCATATGCTGCTACATTCTCTTCAGTAATCCCTCCCGAAGCCTCCGTAATAAATTTGCCGTTGATTAAGGCAACTGCGGCCTTTAAGTTTTCAAAACTGAAATTGTCAAGCATAATCCGGTCTACACCACCAACAGCCAAAACCTGCCTTAACTCTTCCAGGTTCCGTACCTCGATTTCGATTTGAAGTGATTTATTTTGATCTGTCAGATATTTTTGAGCAGCTGTGATGGCATTTGAAATCCCTCCTGCATAATCTACATGGTTATCCTTGATCAGGATCATATCATATAAACCTATACGGTGATTTACCCCTCCACCAATCCTTACCGCCCATTTCTCAAGATAACGTAAACCCGGGGTGGTTTTACGGGTATCTAGAATCTTGGTTCTGGTTGTTTTTAATAGGGAAACAATACGATGCGTTTTTGTAGCAATGCCACTCATGCGCTGCAAGCAGTTTAATACCAATCGCTCGGCAATTAAAATAGCATGTGTACTTCCGGCAACGGTTAAGGCGATATCGCCAAATTTAACAGCGACACCATCTTGTAGCAAAACATCAACTTTCAGGTTGGGATCAACTTCCTTAAATATTTCAATAGCCAGGTCAATTCCAGCTAAAATACCATCTTCTTTGATGATGAGTTTCGCTTTCCCCTCTGTGCCTTTCGGAATGGTAGCAAGTGAAGTATGATCTCCGTCACCAACATCTTCGGTAAGGGCATTTTTTATGAATTGACGTATAAGCTGAATATCCAAAATATAGATTTTAATGCCTCAAAAATAAGAATTATTTATTAGCAGGCAATTTCCTGAGCGGTTAATCTAAATTTAGCTTCAGATTGGAAGAGCTTATCAAATTAAAAAGTTTACTTACTACCTTAATCTTTCGCGGGCTCTATCCGCAATTCGGTAATAGAAAAGCTGGTATTGAATTTTTTCATGGTGATGGAAACCCTGAAGGTTTCTTTGGCAGTGCTTAACATGATTACACCAAAACGATAATTTGGATTGGTATTGATTTTATGAAAAATACTCGCTTTTATTGGAGGATGTTTAATAAAGAAATCTCTCAAAATCTGTTCACCCTGTGCTTTAGAGTATACATCTTCTTCATCAATAATGATCAGTTCGATAGTTGACGCAAAATCTTTAGCAATTTCTTTAGCGTTGCCAGCCTTAAAATACGACGATAAATCATCAATTATATCGGCCTGAAAGGCATTTGGATGATATAATGATGATAAACTAATTATGAGTAAAAATAAGCTCCGGATCATTTCTGTATTTTATACAGAACCCTATAGCTAAAATTATGCCATTAGCATATCAAAAAAAGGATTTCTTCATTTGTATACGCTTCAATAAAGTTATATTTGCCATGCAAACAAAACAGTAAACATGTTATACGTGAAAATGTTTTGATATAGATCAATAAATTTTTCAATAAAAATGGTAAACGATAAAAAACTCGCACTTATAATCCTGGATGGTTGGGGTTATGGGAAACAAGATAATTCTGATGCTGCATATGCTGCCAACACTCCTTTTTTCGATTCGTTATTACAGAAATACCCAAATTCCAAGCTTGAGGCATCTGGCGAAGCAGTAGGCTTACCTGCCGGCCAGATGGGCAATTCAGAAGTTGGACACATGAACTTAGGTGCAGGCAGGGTAGTTTACCAGGAGCTTGGAAGAATTAATAAAGCTATAACCGACAGGGAATTGCACAACAATCCGGTATTAGTAAGTGCATTTGATTATGCCAAACAGCATAATAAAGCAGTTCATTTTATCGGTCTGGTTTCAAATGGTGGTGTACATGCACACATCGAACATTTGAAAGCCTTATGCGATGCCGCAAATGAAGCAAACGTACCAAACTCTTTTGTCCACGCTTTTTTAGATGGCCGTGATACAGATCCAAACTCTGGTCTGGGTTTTATTTCTGACCTCGAAAATCACATACAAAATTCTAATAGTAGATTGGCAACCATGGTTGGTCGTTACTACGCCATGGACCGTGATAACCGTTGGGAACGCGTGAAGCAAGCTTATGATGTAATGGTTAACGGTATTGGAGAAAAAACCCCGGATGCATTAGCCGCGATCAAAAAATCGTATGCAGACGGAATTACAGATGAGTTTTTAAAACCAATCGTTTTAACACAAGATAATGGTTCTCCTGTAGCCACTATCCAAAATGATGATGTGGTGATCTGTTTCAACTTCCGTACCGACAGAGGACGTGAGATTACCACAGCTTTAACGCAAAAAGATTTCCCAGAGCAGCAAATGCATAAACTGCCATTGTATTATGTTACCATGACTACTTACGATGAAAGTTTTGAAAAGGTAAATGTAATCTTCACTAAAGATGATTTAACCCAAACCATCGGCGAAGTATTGGCTAACAATAATAAAAATCAGATCCGTATTGCCGAAACCGAAAAATATCCTCACGTTACGTTTTTCTTTTCCGGCGGTAGAGAAGCTGAATTTGCCAATGAAAAGCGCATTTTGATCCCATCACCAAAAGTAGCAACTTACGACCTTCAACCGGAAATGAGTGCTGCAGGCATTACTGATGCGATTACTAAGGAAATGGAGACAGGATGGGCTGATTTCATCTGCTTAAATTTTGCCAATCCAGATATGGTTGGACATACAGGTGTTTTTGAAGCCGTGGTTAAAGCAGTAGAAACGGCAGATAAATGTGCTGAAGCCGTAGTGAACAAAGGTTTGGAAAATGGTTATTCATTTATTCTTTTAGCAGATCATGGAAATTCCGAATTTATGGTGAATGCCGATGGATCGGTTAACACTGCACATACAACCAACCTGGTTCCTTGTATTTTAATAGACAAAGACTACAAAACCATTGCCGATGGTAAATTAGGCGACATTGCCCCTACTATCCTAAAAATATTAGGTGTGGCTATTCCGGCAGAAATGACAGGAAACGTTTTAGTATAATGATCAAAAAACTTTTTATCCCGGTATTTGCCCTGGCCTTATCTTCCTGCAACCAGCGAAAGGAAGCTCAAGCAAATACTCATTTGGCCTATTTCGATATAAAAGGATATTTTGAAAAAGAAATTTCGCGTTTGCAAAGGCTAAACCCTATTGTAAATAAAACGGTAAAAGTAAACGGGGATGTAGAAAGCAAGGATTCAAAAATTGCTGACTGGACAAAGGAACTTGCCATTTTTGTTAATGCCGACATCAATAAAACATCCTGGAAAGGAAGTTTTAACAAACAAGTAAAAAATGGCGTAGATATTTATACTTCAGATCATAAAAAGATTCCTATTAAAAAAGTCTCAATTATGTGGAGAGGTCAGAATGCAGGTAAAATAGAGATCATTGTTGATAACAAAAATATCCTCTATCAATCGCAGGATACGCTAACTTATTATCCTGACAGCTTATACAGCATCAAAAAACACCAGAAAATTAAGCTATTAAAAGATAAAAGGTATTCCGTTGTTGGAATACTGAAATAAAAGAAGGGACTTGAAATACATCAAGTCCCTTCTTTTATTTAAATGCTATATTACTTTAGGCTTGCAATCTGTGCCTTATCGTAAGCTACCCAATCAACAATATCTTTTCTTAATGGCTGCAAGGTTAATACCTTTTGAAAATCGGCAATAGAATTATTGAATAATGTAATGCAAGCTGCTTTTTCCTCTTTTTTCTTTGCTTTGAAAGATCTGAAAATTGCATAATCTTTGTAGGCTAAGCCACGGTTTTGAAACATTTGCGCATCTTCATCACCATTGATTTCAATGGCTTTTGTAAAATCCTTTAAAGATGCCTGATAAAAGTTTTCGCGCATGGTATTTAACGATTCTTTAGGGTCGTTAGCAATTTTCAGCCTCGCTATCCCACGATAATAATATGCCGAGACCTCGGTAGGTTTGATATTTAACAAACGGCTGTAAGTGGCAATACATTTCTCGTATTCGTGATTCTGGAAGTAGGAATATCCAAGCATCTGGAGCACGCGTGCATTATCAGGCGTTTTAGCATCAGCTTTTTCTAATTGCATAGCCGCTGTTTTATAATCACCTTTCATCATCGACTGCATGCTTCTTTCGTAATTGCTCTGCGCGAAACTACCTGTTGATGTGAAAATCATTAATCCTAAAATCGCCTTTTTAAAATAGTCCATGTATGAATAATAAGTGTAACAAATCTAACCCCCAAATCAAATTTATAGGAGAAATGTTTTGCAATATAATCCTATTCTGATAATTTAAAAGTTTTTAATTTTTCTTTCAGTAAAAAACCATTTACCCCAAACACTAGCTTAAACGCAAAAAAATGCATTATATGATATGGGCGAAAATATTTATATTACTCTGCCTTTTTAACATGCGATTAATATTATTTTCACTTTGGCACAGGAGTTGAATTTATGAAGGGAATATTAAATTTAAACAAATTGACTACGACTAAACTGCCAGTTTGTCGTTAGCGGAAAAATGTGATAATGAGTAAACAAGATATATTTGATTTCCAAACAGCAATGCCAATTATAAATGAGGATACAGAGTTTTTTCCATTAATGTCTCAACAGGACGAAGATGAAATGAACAATGAGGAAACACCAGAAACCCTGGCCATATTGCCTTTGCGAAATACCGTTTTATTTCCGGGAGTGGTTATTCCGATTACCGTAGGAAGAGACAAATCGATTAAGTTGATTAAGGAGGCTTACAAAGGAAATAAGATTATTGGGGTAGTTTCTCAAAAAGATGTTTCTATTGAAGATCCTACTTTTGAGCAGCTTAACACCGTTGGTACGGTTGCCAATATTATAAAGCTATTGCAGATGCCTGATGGTAATACGACTGTCATTATCCAGGGTAAACAACGCTTTAGTTTGATTGAAGAAGTGCAGAATGAACCTTACATTAAAGCCGTTGTCAAAAAATTCGTAGAACAAAAGCACAAGGCAGATAAAGAGTTCAAAGCCCTGATCGCTTCTATACGGGAGATGTCTGCACAGATTATCCAACTATCACCAAATATTCCAAGCGAAGCCAGCATTGCACTGAAGAACATTGAGAGCAATTCATTTTTGATCAATTTCATTTCATCAAATATGAATGCCGAAATGGCTGATAAGCAAAAAATCCTTGAAATGGATAAATTGCAGGAAAGAGCGCAAAAAGTTATGGAACTTTTGATGGTAGAACTGCAGATGCTGGAATTGAGAAACCAGATCCAATCGAAAGTACGTACCGATTTAGATAAACAGCAACGCGATTATTTCTTAAATCAGCAGCTAAAAACCATACAGGAAGAACTTGGCGGTAATGCTGCCGATTTAGAATTTGATGCGTTACAGGAAAGGGCTAAAAAGAAAAAATGGACGCAGGCCGTTGCTGATCATTTTGATAAAGAAATAGATAAGTTAGGTAGAATGAATCCTGCCGCGCCTGATTATTCGGTACAGTTAAACTACCTGGAATTACTTTTAGATTTACCCTGGAACGAATTTACAAAAGATAATTTCGACCTAAAAAGAGCACAGCGTATTTTAGATAAAGACCATTTCGGTTTAGAAAAAGTAAAGCAACGTATAATTGAATACCTAGCTGTACTAAAACTGAAACGCAATATGAAAGCGCCTATTTTATGTTTGGTTGGCCCTCCGGGAGTGGGTAAAACATCTTTGGGAAAATCGATTGCAAAGGCATTAGGCCGGAAGTATGTACGTATGGCTTTAGGTGGTATCCGCGATGAGGCAGAAATCCGTGGTCATCGTAAAACTTATATCGGTGCGATGCCAGGACGTATTATTTCATCCATTAAAAAAGCTGGGGCGGATAATCCTGTTTTTGTGCTGGATGAGATTGATAAAGTAGGTACCGATCACCGTGGCGATCCCTCATCAGCTTTGCTGGAGGTTTTAGATCCCGAACAAAACAATGCTTTTTATGATCACTATGTAGAGGTGGATTATGACTTATCGAACATCCTGTTTATTGCTACAGCAAACTCTTTAAGCACCATACAGCCTGCTTTGTTAGACCGTATGGAGATTATTGAGGTGAATGGATATACCATTGAAGAAAAAATAGAGATTGCCAAAAAATACCTGTTGCCAAAACAGAAAGAAAATCATGGTTTGCAGACCAAAGATATTTCCATTAAACCTGCTCTGATCGAAAAGGTAATTGAAGATTACACCAGAGAATCAGGCGTACGTGGTTTAGAGAAAAAAATCGGCTCTCTAGTACGTGGTGTGGCTACCAAAATCGCAATGGAAGAAACCTATGATGCAAATTTGGGGAATGACGATGTGGAGCGGATTTTAGGTGCTCCTATTTATGATAAGGACTTGTACGAAGGCAATGAAGTAGCTGGAGTGGTAACAGGTTTGGCCTGGACAAGTGTTGGCGGCGATATTTTGTTTATCGAATCGAGTTTAAGTCCGGGGAAAGGAAAATTAACCTTAACCGGTAACCTGGGAGATGTAATGAAGGAATCGGCGGTGATTGCGCTGGCTTATTTACGCGCACATGCGGCTGAATTTGGCATCGATTATACCTTATTCGATAACTGGGATGTACACGTACACGTGCCTGCGGGCGCAACGCCGAAAGACGGCCCTTCGGCAGGTGTAACCATGCTAACTGCATTAACCTCCGCTTTTACCCAACGTAAAGTTAAACAGCACCTGGCCATGACCGGCGAAATCACCTTACGTGGAAAAGTGCTGCCTGTGGGTGGTATCAAAGAGAAAATCCTGGCTGCCAAAAGGGCAAATATTAAAGAAATTATTCTTTGTAAAAGCAACCGCAAAGATATTTTAGAAATTAAGGAAAGTTATATCAAGGATTTAAAGTTTCATTATGTAACCGAAATGAGCGAAGTGATTGATTTGGCATTAACTAAAAATAAGGTAAAAAAACCTTTGGATTTAAGTATTAAAATTGCGCCGATTGTAAACTAATTTATAATCTTTTAACAGAGAACAATCAAAAATCCAAATACAATAAATACTTTTATAGTCCCGGTAATGATCGGGACTTTTTTATGAAATCACTTTTATTTGCGCTTATTTTTAGTTTGGTCGTATCAACTGGTTTCGCCCAATCTTTTAAAAACGAATTTGGCTTTAAAACCGAAAATGATGCCTATCTGGCTACTCTAAACGATCGTTATTATACCAACGGCTTATTTATTTATTTCCGCAGGGCATTAAATACCGAAAAATCATCGGATAAAATCGAAAAGAAAACATACGAAATTTCTGCCGGACAAAAAATGTACACACCCTATTGGGGGCAGGTACCGAAAAAAGAGGATCAGGACAGGCCTTTTGCAGGTTATCTTTACTTAGGAGGTGCATACTCAGTTTTCTATAAAAATGAGAGTGTTTTAAAAACCAGTGTAGAATTGGGTACAGTGGGTCCTAATTCACTAGCTCAGGATGCACAGCGTTTTCTCCATAAAACTGTTGGCTTTTATAGCCCTGCAGGTTGGGAATACCAAATCAAAAATGAGCTGGCCGTCAATCTGGCTGCCAATTACAGTAAATTACTTTTTAGGCCTGAAGATCCAATTGTAGATATCAGTGCGCAGGGTTATGCCAATCTGGGTACCACTTTTTCAGGTTTGGGTACATCGGTGCTTTTCAGAGCCGGCAAAATCAATCAATTGTTCAATAGTGCTTACCATAATGCAGTAATTGGAAATTCAAAAACCAAAAGCTTAAATAATTCCGAATTTTTCTTTTATGTTAAACCGCAGCTCAATTTCGTAGCTTACGATGCCACTATACAGGGCAGTCTTTTCAACAACGATAGTCCGGTAACGTTTGGCGTAAAACCGATTGTTTTTGAACAACAGTTTGGAGTGAATTACAGTTCAAAAAGATTTACAGCCGATTTTAACGTGATATTTAAAACAAAAGAAGTTAAAAGTGTGGCCAAAGCACAAAATTATGGTGGTTTGAGTTTATATTATAGATTTGGAAAAAGTTAGGTGAACTGTTTTATTGCTAGTTATTTACAGACATACAAGCATGCTTATATAGCTATTGGATTATTTCAGCGTCCCCCCTATAGACCCTGAATAAATGCAAGGTGACGATTCGTTTTTGTGATGTCAGATATTGCTATCTGACCTTATAGATCCTCCAAAAGTCAAACGATGACAAATCTTTTCAAACAGTTAAAAATCAGTAATTTTCCGGTTTTTCTTTTTCTCCGCTGTTGAGGCCTTATTTTTTAATCTCTTTTCGATAACACCTTTAGGAATTTTGGTCGGTTTTCTCTTTTTCTGAACCGTCAATGCTTTTTTGAGCAGATCGATCAATTTAATAATGGTCTTTTCCTTATTGAGCAGTTGGCTCCTATCCTCTTGCGAAACGATATGTATTAAACCTTCATTATCCAGGCGGCCTTGCAATTTTACTTTTAGCAGTGCTTTTTCCTCATCAGTAAAATACACAAAGTTTTCTATATCAAAAACCAGTTCTACCTTACTCGAAACCTTATTTACATTCTGGCCGCCTTTACCGCCACTACGTGACGTTTTAAAAATGGCTGATCGTAAAATTTCTTCTCTGCTAGGTAACATACGGCAAAAATATAAAGAATATCGATCTAAAAAAAGTTAGCAAACCCATCGGCTTTTTTTACCTTTGTAGCAGAATGAAGAAAAACTTGGTTATAGCTATCGATGGCTATTCATCTTGCGGGAAAAGTACATTAGCGAAAGCGCTGGCTAAAAAATTGGGTTTCATTTACGTAGATAGTGGGGCCATGTACCGCGCTGTTACCCTATATTTTTTGCGCAATAGCATAGATGTAAGCAACGATACCCAGGTTGAAGATGCTTTGCAACACATCGAACTAAATTTTCATTCGCGCGATTATGAATCACATATTACCCTTAACGGTGAAGAAGTTTCAGACGAAATCCGTTTGATGCCGGTTTCTGAAAATGTAAGCGAGATTTCTGCGCATAAAATTGTTCGCCACGAAATGGTGAAACAACAACAGCGCATGGGAAAATCAAAAAACATCGTCATGGATGGCCGCGATATCGGCACCACTGTTTTTCCATATGCACCTGTAAAATTCTTCATGACCGCCGACCCCAAAATCAGGGCCGAGCGCAGATTTAAAGAGCTGGAAAGTAAAGGCAATAACGAAACTACTTTAGAAGAAGTTTTCGAAAACCTTGCCCACCGCGATTATGCAGATACCACCCGTAAAGAAAGTCCGTTGGTTAGGGCTGACGATGCCATTATTTTAGACAATACTGACCTTACACAGCAAGAACAACTGGATTTTGCGCTGGAGAAAGTGAATCCTTTTTTGGTGCATTAGTTACTGGTTCATTGGTAATTGGTCATTAGTTCATTACCGATGACCAATTTTAATAGAATGGTCGTCATCTCGACTGTAGCGAAGCGCAATGGAGAGATCTATTGGGATAGATTTATTTCGCAGATATTCGGATCATTTAAATCCCCTCCCCAAAACTCTTTATCAGCCATTGACTTCGGGAAAAAATTTATATTTTTAGCACAAAACCCAAATGATGCTATGAAATTAAAATCAATTTACCTTACCGTATTATCTCTATCCTTATTTATTTTAAATGCAAATGCCCAAAAAGGCTGGATCAACCTGTTCAATGGAAGAGATTTAAAAGACTGGAACATTAAAATTTCCAAACACGAATACAAAGAGAATTATGCCAATACTTTCCGCGTAGAAAATGGCATAATGAAAGTAAGTTATGATGGCTACAATGAATTTGACCAACAATACGGGCACATTTTCTATAAAAAACCTTTTTCAGCCTATCTTTTAAAAGTAACCTATCGTTTTGTGGGCGAGCAGGCTAAAGGTGGCGAAGGTTGGGCTACCCGCAACAGCGGCGCCATGTTGCATTGCCAGAACCCTGCAACCATGTTAAAAGACCAGGATTTTCCAATATCAATTGAGGCTCAAATTCTGGGCGGAGATGGTGAACATGAACGCCATACCAGTAATGTATGTACACCGGGAACATTAATCGATTATAATGGAAAATTGTTTACGGGCCATTGTTTGGATTCTAAATCGAAAACCTATGCTGGTGACCAATGGGTAACTGCAGAATTTTTAGTTTTAGGCGATTCTGTAATCAAACATATTATTGAAGGTGAAGTAGTTTTGGAATATACCAAACCTCAAATTGGTGGCGGTAATGTTTCAAATTTCGACCCAAAAGTTAAAATAGATGGTAAAGCCTTAACATCGGGTTATATATCGTTACAAAGCGAAAGCCATCCGATTGAATTTAAAACAGTCAAACTTTACAATTTGGAGCCTTACCAAAAAGATCAAGCAAAATTGGATAAAGTATTGGCAAAAATATTAACGGAGTAAACCATAACGGCAACTGTTTGTTAAATGATGACGTTATAATTTTATAACTAAATTTATACGATGCTCATAAAACATTTAATCAAACCTGTTGCCCTTTCCATTTTCCTTTTTTTAGGCAATTTTGCTGCTGCGCAAACGGCCTATCACGTAAAGGATATTCCCGATCCAAAAACAAATGGAGAAGGCTACGTTAGCGACCCCGATAAAATTTTGGGTGCCGGAGCAGTGGCGCAACTCAACAATACCATTGCTGATTTTGAGCGTGAAACCAATGTTCAGGTGGCTGTAGTTGTGGTTAACGATTTTGATCATGAAAAAGAAGATTTCGACTTTGCCTACGAATTGTTCAATACCTGGGGAATCGGCTCAAAAACCAGCAACAATGGCTTGCTATTATTTATTTCGAAAGCGCGGCGAAAGTACAGGTTTATAACGGGCACTGGTGCCGAAGGTGTTTTGCCCGATGTAAAGCTCAAACATATTGCCGAACAGCATCTTTTACCGGCTTTTAGGGAAAATGATTTTGCCACCGGTATTACCAATACCATTAATACCATCGGCGAGATTATTTTAAAACCTGAAAACAAATCAGAGCTGAACCAATTGTTCACACAGAAAAAAAGCAATAGTGATTTTGAGAATTTTTTACTGCCTACCGGGATCATTATTCTACTTTTTTGGGGTGCCTTTAAAATTGTAAACCGGCAGGCTAAAAATGCATTGAAAGACAAACCTCAATCAGACGGCTTCCAAAATGAAAAGATAGGAAAAGGCTGTGCGGCGGCTATGATGGTTACTTTTGTAGTTGTTTTTATATTTATCTTTTTTGGAGGTTTTGGATTAGTTGAAAAAATAAGTTCAAAAGACATCCCGATCATTTTATATGTAATTTTATCGCTTATACTTTTCGGCAGGTACCTTTTTCACATTTCAGCATTACGAAGTATTCATCATGACGATAAAAACTTTTACAATTCAGTAAGTAGCTTTCACAAAAAGAACTTTTGGCTGGTCATTTTTTCTCCACTTGTTTTGATCAGCATTTTCATATATTTATTTAAAAGGGTTAAGAACATTAACCGCTTTAAAGCTGTACTGGACAGTAAGGGACAAGAAATGGTGCGCCTGGACAGGGATATCAATATTGAAGGTGAGCCTTTTTTAACAAAGGGCCAACGCAGAGAGGAAATAGTAAAAGCCTATGATTATGATATTTGGGAAAGTGTTGATCACAAGGAGCATTTGATTAAAGCGTGGCCTGCGGAAGCTTATAACCACTACACTGAATGTCCAGACTGTTATTTTCGTACCTATCAGCTCAACAAACAAGTAACGACTAAAAAGGCTACATATAGTCATGCAGGGCAAGCAAAAATAATAAACGAGTGTAGCTTCTGTAAAAAAACAGAATTTATAAAATGGATTACTTTAGCCATGTTAGTGGAATCGAGTTCGTCATCCGGTTCCTCTTCATCCGGAGGAAGTTCATCATCTTCATCATCAAGCAGCTGGGGCGGTGGCAGTAGCAGCGGTGGTGGCACTGGAGGAAGCTGGTAATTAGCTTACCGTTTTATAAGAGAACATCAGCCTGTATAAGAGATGTATTTGAAGAAAGATAATCCCTTTTTTCAAACTTATCCTTACCTATTAAAAGTATTTTCTAATTTTGAAACACTTAGCACGGTGTTTGCTTATAGCGTGTTTGCGATTACCTATTAAACTGTTCGCAAAAACTTATACTTATGACTAGAATTTTCTTCCTCCTAATCGCTCTTTCTTTTTTTGCTAACCGTTTAAATGCACAAGATGTATATCGCGTTAAGGCCGACCAATTGCGTATAAGGGAAAGCAGCAATCCGAAAAGCAAGGTTATTGGAAATATAGCTCAAAACGAAAACATTACGGTTTTAGATGCCAGCGATGCCAGGTTTTACAAAGTAAAATTTAAAAACCGCGAAGGCTGGGTAAGCAAAGATTTCGTAGAAAAAATTGCACCTGCAGCCAAACCTGCAACTTCACAGGCAGCTGCTGCACAGCCTAATACGGCTCCTGAAACGGTAACAAGTACCGACATGTATCGGGTAACTGCCGACGATTTAAGGGTTAGGCAACAAGCTGACCCAAAAAGTAAAATTGTTGGATACCTGCCTAAAAATGAAAATGTTGCCGTTATCGATTCTTCTAATATTAGTTTCTATAAAATTAAAGTTACCAATGGCGAAGGATGGGTGAGCAAAGAATTTTTGGTTAGGATTTCGCCTGTAAAAGCGAAAGTCGAAAAAACGAACGTCACAGCATCTGTACCTCGGGAAAAACAAGATTACACAAACATTATCTTTTTTGCAGTGGTAGCCTTAATACTAATTACCATATTATACTTTTCGATTAAATATGCCAGTGGCAATAAGTTTTTGATTGGGTTTTCAGTAATTGTGATTCTGGTCATCGGGTATTTGTGTTATATCACTTTTATACAGGCAAAAGTGGTAACAGGTACCTTTGCCAGCAATGAAGATATACAGTACAAATCGTTTAATTTTAAATCTAAAGATTCAGTAACTGTTACCGATGCCTATACCGATTCTGTTTTTACCTCCAAATATGTAATTGACGGCGATATGATTAAATTATACGACCAGCAAAATACCATTATGCTTTTAATCAGGGATGAAAAGACGTTAATTGGAGAGGGCTTTACAAGGGGGACTTTCACGAAAAAATAGAATTTTGTCTTTAAGCTGCTTACCATAGTGGGCTGCGAGGTACGTCATCTAGACCGCAGCGCCTGCCCGTACAGGCGGGGAGAGATCTTTTAAATCTGATTCAATAACTTAATTCAAAGATCTCTCCACTACGCGTTGCTTCGGTCGAGAGGACGACCATATTATTGAAGTCTGTTAATGGTAACTTGTTCCAGCATCCTCTTTAAAAGATGTGGAATTATCCAACAGGACAATCATTCATATCTAATTACCATTGCTATACTATTTTGTGGAAATATTTGGTTGAAACTGTACACAATCCTTTGTTTCTAAACCTGATGGAGCGGAATAGCCCGGAGCGCAGCGAGGACTATAAGCGATAGCGGGACTGCTGCTGCCGATGAAATACGGAGCGCTCATTTCCAAATCCTTATGAAAAACATTCGTAAAGCTGTAAATCTCTACGCCTAGATCCTGAAATAAATTCAGGATGACGGAACGATATATTATAATCAGCTAAAAATCAGCCATATTTATTAGAAAAAACTTTTCTATTAATTAAAATATTTTTACCTTTGCAGTCCCTAAATAGGGAAAAAAGGAGACAATTAATTAATGGCTAAAAAACAAGTAGCAGAAAAAGAATTAGCAGCAAAAACAGCTGAACTTCAGGGAGAAGGCGGACGCCTGACTGAAAAAGAAACTATTGAATCAGAAGCTGATTCAGTTTCGATCGAATCGATCAAATCATCATTAGCAACACCAAGCGAAGATTTCGACTGGGATGCAGATGAAAAAGTTTTTGGTAATTACAATGAAGCAGACCGTAAAAAGTTTGAAGATATGTATGCCGGAACATTCAACCAGATCACTAAAGGTGAAATCATCAGCGGTATCGTTGTTTCAATCAACAACAAAGATGTAGTATTAAACGTAGGTTTCAAATCAGACGGTTTGGTTTCTACTTCAGAATTCCGTGATACACCAGATCTAAAAATCGGCGATTCAGTTGACGTATTCGTTGAAGCACCGGAAGATGCTAACGGTCAATTGATCCTTTCCCGCAAAAGAGCAAAAACCCAAAGATCATGGGAGGCCATTAATGAGGCGCTTGAGAACGACAGAATCATCAACGGTTTCGTTAAGAGCCGTACTAAAGGTGGTTTAATTGTTGATATCATGGGCGTTGAGGCTTTCTTACCAGGATCGCAAATTGATATTAAACCTATCCGCGATTACGATGTATACGTGGGTAAAACAATGGAATTTAAAGTTGTTAAAATTAACCATGAGTTTAAAAACGTAGTTGTTTCTCATAAAGTGTTAATTGAAGACGATTTAGAAAGCCAAAAAGTAGAGATCGTTTCTAAATTAGAAAAAGGTCAGGTATTGGAAGGTACTGTTAAAAACATTACTGATTTCGGTGTGTTCATCGATTTAGGTGGTGTTGATGGTTTACTTCACATTACTGATATTTCTTGGGGCCGCATAGAGCATCCAAAAGAAGTATTATCATTAGATGAAAAGATCAACGTAGTTGTTTTAGATTTCGATGATGAGAAAAAACGTATCGCTTTAGGCCTAAAACAATTAACTCCACACCCTTGGGAAAACTTAAGTGCTGACATTCAGGTTGGTTCTAAAGTAAAAGGAAAAATCGTAACTGTTGCAGATTACGGTGCTTTCTTAGAAATCATCCCAGGTGTTGAAGGTTTAATCCACGTTTCTGAAATGAGCTGGTCACAAAACTTAAGAAACCCACAAGAGTTCTTAAAAGTTGGTGATGAGATCGAAGCTGAAGTTTTAACTTTAGACAGAGACGAGCGCAAAATGAGCTTAGGTATTAAACAACTATCTAACGATCCATGGCAAGAAGTTGCGGCTAAATTCCCGGTTGGAAGCAAGCACAAAGCAACGGTTAAAAACATGACTAACTTCGGTGTATTTGTTGAAATCGAAGAAGGTATCGATGGTTTAATCCACATCTCTGACTTATCATGGTCTAAAAAAGTTAACCACCCTAATGAATTCACTAAAGTTGGTGATGTATTAGACGTAGTTGTTTTAGAATTAGACGTTGATAACCGTAAATTAAGCTTAGGTCACAAACAACTGGAAGAAAACCCTTGGGATACTTTTGAAACGATCTTTACTTTAGATTCGGTTCACCAGGGTACTGTTGTTAAAGTAACTGACAAAGGTGCTGTTATTGCTTTACCGTATGGTGTAGAAGGTTTCGTACCAACTAAACACATGGTTAAAGAAGACGGTACTTCAGTTAAGGCTGAAGAAACCAATGACTTCAAAATCATTGAATTCAACAAAGAAGCAAAACGTATCGTAGTATCTCACGCCCGTATCTGGGAAGAGGTTAAAGCTGAAGCTGTAGCAGAAGAAAGAAATGCTAAGAAAAAAGAAGCTAAAGCTGCTGTAACTGCGGTTAAAAAAGTTAAAGATTCTGTAGAGAAATCTACTTTAGGAGACTTAGACGTATTGGCTCAATTGAAATCGCAATTAGAAGGCGAAGAAAGCAAAGCTAAAAAAGGCTAGTTCTTTTTAACTGAATATTTAATCCCGATAGCGAAAGTTATCGGGATTTTTTTTGCGCAATCCTGTAAGGTTTCTAAAACCTTACAGGATTGCTTTTTTCTTCCATAAGAAACACGGAGCTCGGGGAATTTTCTTAATAATCGTTGGTAGTGACGAAGTTCCCTCGAAACGTCATCTCGACTGAAGCCCAGCGAAACGGAGAGATCTATCGAGACAGATTTAGCTTCGCTGAGCCTTCGGGTTCTCGACTACGTTGCACTTCGCTCGAAACAACGGCATTCTTTTATGTAACAAAATAATCCATTCTCATATACTTATTCTGCTCATCCCTCCTATTATCACTACTTTTGAAAAGCTTAACCCAGCCTTTTCATTATGAGAAAAATTATCGTTTTGTTTCTGATCTTAATTTCATTCAAACTTCCAGCGCAGGAAATAAATATTATTCCTCAACCTGTTTCGTTACAATTCAATCAAAAGGAAAAACCTTTTCAGTTAAATATTACTACAAGTTTATACACCGACTTCGGAGGAAACGCAAGCATCAACTTCCTCGATGAATACCTGACCAAAAACTACAATTTAAAGTTAAAATGGTTTAAAAGTCCAGATGTTAAGCGCAAAAACATGATTAATTTAATCATTGATCCAACTAAAGTTAAAACGAACGAATACCAGTTAAATGCAAATCAAAACGCTGTTACCGTATTGGCAGGATCTGATACCGCTGCATTTTATGGCATCCAAACACTTATTCAACTACTACCAACTACAAATACCAGCTCATTAACTGTCCCAGCTGTTACAATTACCGATTATCCACGTTTTGCTTACCGTGGCATGCATCTGGATGTAAGCCGGCATTTTTTTGATGTAAATTTCATCAAACAATACCTTGATTACTTAGCGCTGCACAAAATGAATTATTTCCACTGGCATTTAACCGACGATCATGGCTGGCGAATTGAAATCAAAAAATATCCAAAACTGACTGAGATTGGTGCATGGCGGAACGGTAGCATTATTGGCTTGTGGCCCGGAAAAGGCAATGAAAACATTAAATACCAGGTACTGCCTAACGAAATTAAAATTACACCAAAAGATGCCTTAATTAAAACCGATGGCATTCGCCATGGTGGCTATTACACACAGGAGCAGATTAAAGAAGTAGTTGACTATGCAGCCAAACGTTACATCACCATTATCCCCGAAATTGAAATGCCAGCACACAGCATGGCTTTATTGGCTGCCTATCCCGAATTAGGAACGGAACCCAACAAAAAATATACGGTTGCTGAAACCTGGGGAATGATGAACAAATACAACAATGTACTCCAGGCTTCTGATACTACTTTTAAGTTCCTGGAAAATATTTTAATGGAGGTGATGACCTTATTCCCCTCTCCGTATATCCACATTGGTGGCGATGAAGCATCTAAAGTATGGTGGAAACAATCGGCAGTTTCTCAACAGATCATGAAAACCAATGGTTTAAAAAACGAAAGTGAACTGCAAAGTTACTTTATCCGCAAAATGGAGAAATTTGTGAATAGTAAGGGTAAAACCATTATCGGCTGGAACGAGATTTTACAGGGAGGCCTGGCACCAAATGCAGTGGTAATGAGCTGGCAGGGAGAAAAAGGTGGTATTGAGGCGGCCAGGCAAAACCATAAAGCCATTATGACCCCAGAAAATAAATTATACTTTAACCACGGTCAGTTTGTAAAAGAAGATAGTTTAACCGCAAGTACACCATCGCTACTAGCTGACGTGTACAACTATGAACCCATACCAGCAGAACTCACTGCGGAACAGTCAAAATACATTTGGGGTGCAGAGGGCTGTTTGTGGAGCGAATACATTACCAACCCGGCAAAAGTGCAGTACCAGCTTTTTCCCCGATTAGATGCTTTAAGCGAAGTGTTGTGGAGCCCTAAAGAAAAACGAAATTACCCAGATTTTCAGAGAAGGCTAAAAACACAGTTTAAACGCTATGATTTGATGGGAATCACTTATTCAAAAAGATATTCAGAGTAGTAATAGATCAGCTGATCTGCACCTCTGACTTAAATTTAATTACAGCCCTTGTTGACTGTTCTATTTTAAAAATTAATGCAATCTTTGCAATAAAAATTAAACCATGCGTAAACTATTTGCCGTCCTTTCTACCATCATAACCATATTTGCCATTAAAGAAGCAATATATGTTTTTATTTCACAGGAAGCAGATATGGTTAAACAGCGCCCTATTCTCATTGTCATTTCATTGAGCATCTGTATTCCATTAATTGTATTATCACTGTGGTTGTGGTCGCCGGGTGGAAGGAAAAACAATCGTCAAATTAAGCCATAAACTTATTTTTCAATTTGGGTGTTGGCACCCAACAACTCTCCTGCTTTCCCCACCATTTGTAACGATTTTTGGCAATGATATCATAAACCCAATCTCTGATAAATTTTGGAATAATGATGAAAGCATAAAGCATTGGCCACAATCCACTCAACCGGCGTGCAATTCTCAATGCTGCTGATGATTTACTGTAGAGCGCTCCACGTTCAACTAAAACAATCGAATCAATTCTTTTTAAATCTACATTAAACTTCGGCAAAATCTTTTTTGCATATTCCCCCTGTAAAGCGGTGAACCTAAAGATATTCTTATTATCGCGTTCAATTACAAACTGTACAGATGCATTGCAGAGATTGCAAACACCATCAAAAAAAATTACAGGATTTTTTGATATCATTGTCACAAAGCTATCCAATTTATTAAACTAAAAGCTAAAACACTATTTTTAGCAAAAAATAAGCCCATGTCAATCACTACAGAAGAGGAATTATTAGGAATGAAACGCGTAAGTAAAGCTGTTGCCTATACGCTTAAAGAAATGCGCAATTTTGCGAAACCGGGTATTTCTACAAAACAACTAGATGATTTTGGTGGTGGGATATTACAAGATTTAGGGGCGAGATCTGCCCCCAGATTAACCTATCAATTTCCGGGGTGGACTTGCATTAGTGTGAATAATGAAGTAGCACATGGTATCCCCTCAACTCATAAAATATTAAGGGAAGGTGATTTAGTGAATGTAGATGTATCTGCTGAATTAAATGGTTTTTGGTCTGATAATGGTGGCTCTTTTGTTTTGGGAAAAGATTTACACCAACATCAATTATTAGTAGATGCTTCCAAAAATATTCTTAAAAAAGCGATTAATCAGATAACAGGGGGAGTTAGAATTTCAGAAATCGGTAGATTAATTGAAACTGAAGCCAGAAAATCAGGATTTCGGATAATTAAAAATTTAACCGGACATGGCGTAGGCAGGAGCCTGCACGAAGCACCTCATGAAATCGCCAATTTCTGCGATCGTTATAATTTTGAAAGATTTAGAAAAAATACTACTGTGGCAGTAGAAACATTCATTTCAACAGCTTCCACCATGACGGAAACCCAGGAAGATGGCTGGACACTTATCGGAAACAAAGGCGGGTTTGTTGCCCAACACGAACATACGATATTAATTACTGGCGATAAGCCATTGATTTTAACTGCAGAAAACGACATCTGGATTTAACAATCAGCTATTTTCAAATTCAACTTTTCAACCTTAAAACATTTTTCTATATTTGCCCAATCCTTCTTCAATGCAAAAGAAAACACTTCTTGACGGACAAAAAATTCAGATTACAATTAAGAGGCTTTGCCATCAATTAATTGAAAACCACGACGATTTCACAAATACCGTTTTAATTGGCATCCAGCCAAGGGGAATTTTTTTGGCTGACCGCATCCATCAGGATCTTCAACAGATCTTAAAAAATAAAAAAATTTTAAAGGGAAACCTGGATATCACTTTCTTTAGAGATGATTTCCGCCGTAAAGACGGATTGGTTACCGCAAGCAGCAACTCGATGGATTTCATTATTGAGGGTAAAAAAGTAATCCTGATTGATGATGTACTTTGGACCGGCAGAACCATCAGGGCAGCGCTTGATGCCCTGCTTGCTTATGGTCGGCCAGAGAAAGTAGAGCTTCTTGTTTTAATAGACCGCAGGTTTAGCAGGCACTTACCTATCGAACCAGATTATATTGGTCATCAGGTAGATAGCTTAAATTCGCAACAGGTTAAAGTAACTTGGGCGAGTGAAGGAAGTGAAGATAAAGTGATTTTAATATCAGACAATAATAAATAAAAATGGCAGCAGAAAAACTATCAACCCGACATCTTTTAGGCATTAAAGATATTAACCGGAATGATATCGAATTGATTTTCGAAACTGCAGATAATTTCAAGGAAGTAATTAACCGCCCGATTAAAAAGGTTCCTTCACTTCGTGATATTACGATTGCCAATATCTTTTTCGAAAACTCTACCCGTACCAAACTTTCATTCGAACTTGCTGAAAAAAGACTGTCAGCTGATGTGGTTAATTTTGCTGCCTCATCATCGTCGGTTAGCAAAGGCGAAACCCTTATTGATACGGTAAACAATATCTTATCAATGAAAGTTGATATGGTAGTGATGCGTCATCCTTATGCTGGGGCAGGTCAGTTTTTAAGTAAACATGTAAAGGCACAGATTGTAAATGCCGGAGATGGTGCACATGAACACCCTACACAGGCCTTACTTGATGCTTTTTCCATCCGCCAGAAATTGGGTGATGTAGCTGGTAAAAAAGTGGTTATCGTAGGCGATATCCTCCACTCCCGTGTGGCCATTTCAAACATCCTTTGCTTGCAACGTTTAGGAGCAGAAGTAATGGTTTGCGGCCCTACAACATTAATCCCAAAGCACGTTCATCAATTGGGTGTAAAAGTTGAACATAATTTACTTAAAGCACTGAATTGGTGCGATGTAGCCAACATGCTGCGTATCCAGTTAGAGCGTCAGGATATAAAATACTTCCCATCTTTAAGGGAATATGCCATGATGTACGGCTTAAATAAACAGATCTTAGATAATCTTGATAAAGAAATCATCGTAATGCACCCTGGACCAATAAACAGAGGTGTTGAGATTACCAGCGATGTGGCCGACAGCAAACAATCGATTATTTTAGAACAGGTAGAAAACGGAGTCGCCGTGAGAATGGCAGTGCTTTATTTGTTGGCCAGTCAGGGCTAGGTTGGTTCAATGGTTCATTAGTCAATAGTCCATTGGTCAATGGTTCGTTAATGCAGGGTGCACAACCTAGTATTTAACCAAAAGACTAAGTCCTCCGCTCTAGTTTCATAGTTTTGTGCTAGCCTTTCCTAGCTGTAAATTGTTGTGTTGGCTGAATAAACCGTATCACAGTACAGACATGGTAATCCCAAACAAACTAAGGCAATTAAACCAGTGAACGCTTCAACTTTTCCACATTCGTTTACCCCTTAATACCAAACCAAAAATCCTTTCGTTAATTTGTGTTATTAACAGATGTTAATTACTTCTGTTGATAAGCTTTGATACTATTTCTAATTTAGTACCAACCATATTTGAAACCAATGCAGAAAAGATACCTACTAATTCCGCTAATTTTAGCAGGAAGTTTTAGCACCTATGCCCAAGTTAGCGCGGTGCAAAACCTCAACAAAAACTATCAAACGGGCTTAGAATTATTAGACAAAGAAAAATACACCGCAGCTGCGCAGCAGTTTAAACTCGTTGAGCTGCAACGTTATAAACCTTCTACCCAAACAGAAAGCAATGCCGAATTGTCTTTACTGAAAGAAAATGCAAAATTTTATGCAGCAGTTTGCGCACTGGAGTTAACCAACGCCGATGCCGAGAGTTTGTTTCAGGCTTTCATCCGCGATTATCCGTTAAATCCGAATACTAAACTGGCCTATTTTTACGTTGGAAAAACTTATTTCAACCAGAAAAACTATAAAAAAGCTTTAGAATGGTTCGAAAAAACCGATCCTTCTACACTTTCGGCCAAACAAAGAAACGAATACCAGTTTAAGCAAGGTTATGCTTATTTCGAACTTAAAGACTACGACAAGGCAGAACCTTTATTTGAAAAAGTAAAAAAAGAAGAAGGCGATTTTCAGGAAAGTGCTACCTATTATTTTGCTTACATCAATTACTTAAATAAAGAATATAAAACAGCTTTATCTAATTTCGAAAAGCTAAAGGGCTCTCCTACTTATGAGGCGAGTTATCCATATTACATCACGTCAATGTATTACCTTGATGAACGTTATGATGATGTGATTAGCTATGCGTTGGCAGCGATTCAAAAAACCAAACAGCAGTTCGAACCAGAGATGTTGAGTTTGGTTGCAGCATCGTACTTTGCAAAATCTGAATTCAAAAATGCGGAAAAGTATTTTGCAGAATATTATTCAAAAGACAAAAGCGAAACAAAAAACAACCTTTTTATTTATCAGTATGGATACAGTTTGTTCCAGAATAAAAAATATAAAGAGTCTGTTGCCGTTTTAGAAAAACTAAATAGTGATGATATTTACCTGCAAAACGGTATGCATACGTTGGGTAAGGCTTTTATACAATTGGGGAATAAACAGAAAGCACAAAGTGCGTTTTTCAGGGCTTCGCGTTTAAGTTTCGATAAGGGGATACAAGAAGAAGCCTGGTTAAACTACGCTAAACTAAGTTATGAGTTAGAATTTCACCAACAAGCCCTGGAAGCTACTCAGGGTTTCCTAAAAACTTTTCCTAAATCGCGCAAAATAAACGAGGCGAAAACTTTACTGGGCGAGGTTTTATTAACCACCAAAAACTATCAGGCTGCTGTAGACATTTTAGAACCTATTCCGGATAAAAACCTGGAAGCTAAAGAAGCTTATCAAAAGGTAACCTATTTCCGTGGTTTAGAATTTTATAATGAAAGGGCTTTCCCCAATGCATTATCAATGTTTTTGCGTTCTGACAAATTTCCGGAAGACAATGAAATATATGCTTTAAACACGTATTGGAAAGCAGAATCGATGTATGAGCTGCGTAAGTATGGCGAGGCAGTTACTACTTTCGAAAAATTCTTAAAGATGCCGGATGCTGATAAGACAGGTGTATACAATTTTGCTAACTATGCTTTGGCTTATGCAGCATTCGAAGATGAGAAGTACAGCAAGGCAGCCACCTACTTTGAAAAATTTCTGGCTGGTAATGATAAAGACCAAAAAACCGTTGATGATGCGACCATCCGTTTAGCCGATTCGTATTTTGTAAATAAGAATTATGGTGATGCGATGGCCAATTACAATAAGATCATCAACAGACATACCACTTCAGAAGACTATGCTACGTTCCAGAAAGGAATGATCCAGGGATTGGAAAACCAATATGATGCAAAGATAGCCACCATGCAGAACTTACTAAAGGCTTTTCCAAACTCAAACTACGCAGATGATGCCGGTTTTGAAACTGCCTATACCTATTTCAACAAAGGCGATTTTGATAAATCTAAATCAGATCTTGTTGCTTTGGTAGCCAAATATCCACGCAGCAGTTATGTGGCAAAAGCATTGGTAACTATCGGCTTGGTTCAATACAACCAGGATCAGGATGATGCCGCTTTGGAATCTTTCAAAAAGGTAATCCGCGATTATCCAACTGCCGACGAAGCTAAACAGGCCATGGAATCGATCAAAAATATTTACGTAGACCGTGGTGATGCGAATGGTTTTATTGCTTATGCTGCCACTACTCCACTGGGAAATTATTCTGGTTCAGAGCAAGACAACATCGTTTTTGCTGCTGTTAATAATACCTATTTAAAAGGTGATGCCAATGGAGCGTTTCAGGCCGTAAACGCATACTTTGATAAATTCCCTAAAGCAAACCATGAAAAAGAAGCTAAATTTATCAGGGCAGAATCGTTGGTTAAATTAGGTCGTCCGGATGAAGCTATTCCTGATTATGAATTTATCTTAAACGACTGGACCAGTGATTATACCGAACGTTCATTGGTAAGTATCTCACAGCTGTTTTTAAACCAGAAAAAATACAATGAGGCGATTGTTTACCTGAAAAGATTGGAAACAACAACCGATTATAAATCGCATTATAGTTTTGCCATCAATAATTTGTTAAAGGCTTACACCGCCCTGAACATGCCTGATGACATGCTTAAATATGCACAGCTGACAAAAGAGTCTGAAAAAGCTTCAGAAGAAGAAAAAAACAGTTCCAGCTTATATTCTGGTAAAGCTTACCTATTAAAAGGTGATACCACCACAGCCATAAAAGAGTTTAAAAATGTAGTGGCCAAAACAAAAACCGTCGCTGCTGCCGAGGCCAAATACAATTTAGCTTTATTGGAATACAACAAAGGTGATTTCAAAACCTCATCCAAAACCTGTTTTGATCTGATCAACAATATGGGCTCTTACGATTATTGGGTAGCAAAAGCTTTTATCCTTTTATCTGATAATTATGTGGCGCTAAAAGACAATTTACAGGCAAAAAGTACACTTCTCAGTATCATTGATAATTACGAAGGCAAAGATGATATTATCCCTACAGCCAAAGCGAAACTAGAAAAACTAAACCAGAAGAAGTAGCATTATGAAATCGATTAAATATATATATAGTTCATTGTTTTTTGTAGCGGCCGGATTACTGACCGCACAGGCGCAGGATAAAAAAACAGAGGAAAAAGGGGTCGTAAATGAAGAGATTGAAGTAGTGCGCCCATACAAACCTATTCTGGCAGAAGCGGTAAAGTTGAGACGAAGTCCGAATTTGGATGACGTTAAAACATATAAGGCAAAATTAAACTACAGCATTATGGATAGAAAGCTGGAACTTAACAGTGATATCCAAAAACTGCAGGCACAAGCTCTTGCCGAAGAAAAAGAAAGCATTTTAGTCAACAATTATGTAAAAGGAGCGTTCGGTTCTTTGGCTACCCTTTTGGGCGAGGCCTATTTTAATACCGGCAAAGATGAAGGATTACAGGTTGGTGGTTATTTTAAACACTTTAGTCAGGAAGGAAAGTTAAACAAACAGAACAGCAGCAACCAGCAGCTAAGCGTTTTTGGGCGCAGCATTTTAGATGAAAATACGGTAAGTGGGCGCATTAATTTTGAGCGTAACGGTACTTATTTTTACGGTATTGATAACAATAGGCCTACGTTAAATCCTAATCCGGATAAACAAGCTTTAACTACCATCGAATTAGAAGGCGAATTGGTTAAAAACTTTACCGAAGATGAAGATGCTTTTAGCTACGCTTTAAAAGCCAATGGTTATCTCTGGAACGATAAATTTAGCGCTAAAGAAAATTACCTAAGCTTAAACGGTTATGTTAACAAACGTATTAATTCTTTAAACCTTGGTTTAGCGGCATCAACCGAATTTGGAAACACTAAAGATGCTTTAACAAGTGTTGGCAACAATTTGTTACGTTTAAATCCTTATATCCGCTTACAGGTCAAGGGTGCTAAAATCACCGCAGGTGTTAATTTTGTTCAGGAATTTGGTGCATATAGCAGCACAAAAGTGTTTCCTGCAGTTACAGCCGACTTTACGCTGATTCCTGATTATTTACAGGTTTTTGGAGAGGTTAAAGGGGATGTAAACAGAAACTCACTAAAAGGCTTTACTGATGAAAATCCTTGGCTAAACAGCAATATCCTGGTGAAAAATACGGTTGAAAAATTAAGCTTTAGTGCGGGTGTTAAGGGTACTGGTGGACCAGGTTTTGGTTACAAAGCCCGTATCTATGTAAAACAGTTTGATGACCTGCCTTTGTTCGTAAACAACTTTACCGATTTTAATAAGTTTGATGTGATCTACGATTTCGGTAAAACGAAATTGACTGGTTTGGAAGGCGAAATTTCTGTTCAGGTAAGCGATGCCTTAAAATGGACCGGTAAATTAAATCTGGATGATTGGAAGCCAGCTTCTGAAACTTACTCCTGGTTTAAACCAGGCTTAAAAGTAAGCTCGAACTTTATGTACACTTTCAACAAAAAACTAAGTTTTAACGCTGGTGTCGTGATTCAGGACGATGTTAAGGCTAAAGTTTATACCAGCACTCCTGTTCCTGCTTCGCAATATGTAATCCCCAATACAGGTATAGAACTGATTGAAACCGTTAAAGGTTATGTAGACTTAGGTGTTGGTGCAGATTACAGAATCAATAATAAATTCTCTGTTTTTGCTAAAGCAAACAACATTTTAAATAACAATTATAGCAGGTATTTATACTACCAGGCAAATGGATTTAATATTTTCGGTGGATTGACTTATTCTTTTTAAGACAAAACTGAAAATTGAACCTACCATATAAATGAATGCCTCCGACAGACCGGAGGCATTTTTTATGGGTTACAGTCTAGAGATGTCGTCTTGAACGTAGGCGAAAGATCTCTGAAGACTTAAATCAATTCTGCGCCACTATAATTTAAGTACAAGCAGTAACTGTAAAATTGCTTCTACTTAAAGCGATATCCTATTCCTATCCTAAAAAAGTGATTGCTCTGTTTAAAGGAACCTAAACTATTATTTAATTTATATGGAGTTAACCATTGGTAGCTGCCATTCACATCAAACGATTTGAAGTGGATACTGATGCCCCCTGTAATTCCCATATTTATCCTGTTGTTTAACGTATTTGTATTGACCAAAATGGAGTCAATTTGCTTACTATGGTATAACGTATCACGCGGATTGGCTATCGGATTTAATTTAGTACTTATTGTAGATTGCTTGGCTACAAAACTAATTATTGGGCCAGCTTTAAGATCGATATGTTTGGATACCTTACAGGCAGCAGTTAATGGGATATCTATTGCAGTCAATTTTCGCGTTGCCGCAATCTTGAAAGGCGGAACCGAATCTGGCCTATAATAACTCGGATGTGAAAATTCTCCCGCAATTTTCTGATTGCTATTGGCATTTAAACCAGCTGCAAGTTGCCAGTTTTTATTGAGTGTATAGGAACCAAATACACCTATATAGAAACTACTATTGCCTTTTTGTACATTCATCCCCGATGTTAAACCATAACTATAGGTTGGTTTGGTAGCATCTTGCCGTTTAGTTTTATTTGTTTTAATTTTAGGCAGTCTGATCTTTCTTTCCCGTTGGTTCTTACCAATAGTAATGTAGTCATTTTTTTTATCATGCAGCCTTTTCTTGTTATCTTTATTCCCTAATGAATTTTGAAAATCATTGGTTTTAAATATCGGTATTGCTATATTCTCATTTTTTAGGGAAAAATCATTATAAGATGTCACCCCTTGTTGATACCCCTTTGGCAACGATAATGATATTCTGCCTTTACTAAATAAGCTATCCTCCTTTAGATCAATAATGCTAATGCCCTCCACTTTCGAATTAGATTTGAAGGTTGCTTCACTTGAGTTTTCAATTGTTTCAACTCGATTAGGTTCGTTTTCAATAACATATTTGTTGGTAAAAGGAGTAACTGCATTCGATTTTAAGGTTGTTGAAGCAACGTTCTCCATGCGCAGAGTGGATTTTACCAGCTCTGCAGCAGCATCATGGTCAACAGTTTTATTTTGCTCCACCACTAAATTAAATGAGTCCTTTGCGTCATTAAGGCCATCTATATTTATTGTTGTATGATTTATTTCATTATAATTCAGCACCTTATTGCTGTCTAAAAGCACCGAATCCGAAAAGATAGATTTCACCTTCTTTTCCAGTTCGTTCTGCTTATTTTTCGTTTTTTTAAGTGTGAAGTAACCCACCGTTGAAGCTGCAGCCGCTACTGAGAAAGTATATCCTATTAATTTAATTACTTTTAATAGTTTGGTGCCTGTTGATAAATGAGGTCCTTGGCTACCGCCCGTACCAATCGGCATTTGCTCATTAAGCAGTTTCTGCATATCCGCCCATGAGCCATCAGCGGCATTCTTGACAGGCAAATCATCAAATTTATTGCGCCAAAGTTTATGATACCATGCTGAATTTTTCATCTCTTTTTCGTTTTTTCAGTTGGTTTATCAATAGCTGAGGACGCTAACATTTCCCTCAACTGTTTCTTCGCTTCAGAGAGATGCCATCTTGAGGTACTCTCGGTAATATTCAAATGTTCGCCGATTTCCTTATGCGAATAGCCATCTATAACCGAAAGGTTAAAAACCAACTGTGTAGCGGTTGGTAACAGGCGTATCAATTTTAGGAGATCCTCAACAAAAAGCTTATCTAGTACTGATGGTTGAATAAAGATATCTTCTATTTCATCCGGACTGGCCGTTTCATTAAACTTGGCTTCTCGTCTGCTAATATCAATACATGATCTAACCATTACCGTCCTGATCCAGGTTCCAAATTCTCCTTTTTTTGCATCGAAGGTTTGAATGTGCTGAAAAATCTTTAAAAAGCCAGTATTCAGTGCATCATGTGCCAGATCATCAGATTTTAAATAACGCAAACATATACGCAGCATATCTGCATAGTAAAGTTTGTAGAGACCCTCCTGTGCTTGCCGCTCGTTAGCTCTGCAGCCTTTGATCAGTTTAGTATCTTGCTTAGAAAAAAGGTTCATCCATTTGGGTCGGTAAGCGGTTTTTCTTCATCGTGTTGTAAGAAGATTACGCAATGAATATGAAAAACGCTGGGTTAAAATTAATTTATTTTTTTTAAGCTATTTTATTTTCGACCAAGCGTTTATAATAATGCTTTCGTATAAGCTTATAAACCCTATTATATGCGCTACACCGATAGCTACAATCGACATAATGAATGGTATAATACACATTTTCCATCTGAAAATGCTAAAACAGACTTTTACGAACAAGCCATAGCCGCAGGTGAAAATAATATCGCTTATTGGCTTCAGAAACTATTTTTTTCTTGTCTAGACCCACTTCTTGAGAAAAAGCACCAACGTTGGCTTACCATAGGTGATGCTTATGGATTTGATGCACAGTACATCCTCAATACAGGCAATAGGGTATTGGCCACCGATCTCAATACAGACTTTCTAAATATTGCCCTGAAAAAACGGATTATTGATGCTTGTGCCGCGGAGAATGCAGAAAAACTTACGCAAGAAGACAATAGTTTTGATTTTGTACTATGTAAAGAATCCTTTCACCATTTTCCAAGGCCTTACGCTGCCATGTACGAAATGATCAGGGTAGCGAAACAGGGTGTGATTGTTATAGAACCACAAGATCCGGTAATAAAGATGCCACTGTTATTGCTGTTAAGCAATCTTTTGGCCCGGAATGTACATTTTTTCGATAAATTATGGAATAACCGCTTTTCATTCGAGCCCGTCGGAAATTTTGTGTATAAAGTTTCTGAAAGAGAATTTGAAAAGTTGGCAGCTGGTTTAGGCCTACCTCTAATCGGTTTTAAAAAGATTAACCCAAACTACTGGTTTAAAGGAGCAGATCTCATTTCAACAGAAAGGTACAGTAAAAAATTTCTTTTTATTAAACTAAAGAAGTTTCTCCTCGATGTTCTTGTTAGGATAAAAGCCATACCCTCGCAGGTTTTAGCTACTATTATTTTTAAACAGTTACCGGATGAGTGTACAAAAAAACTCCTTAAGAAAAACGGATACCATCTGGTTTACATCCCAGAAAACCCTTATTTAAATTAAGCCTATACTTTCAACCATTCCTAAAAAGCATGAGAACCAAAACAACAATAATAACCCTTTATTCTTGCTCCTTTTTTGCTTTAGTGAGCTTTTTAATGATGACTTACTTTTTTTATCCCGACATAAACTGGCGCGATTTTCTTTCTGCCGCTAGCATATTTTTACCCATTGCAGTTGGACTGCTTATTGCGGCAATTCTTTTATTTCTGGGTATATATCTGGCTATTAAGGCAATTAATTATAGAAAAGAAAAAAAACACGTAAGATACTTGTAATCAAGAATGCTGATTTAAATGATCAGATATCTTTATGTTGCGTAATTTTAACGGGATAATTTTTACCGCTACCAACATTTGAGCAGGATGGCCTTCGGTTCTCCTGCTTTTTTATTATCATTACATTACAACATTGAGTAACTACCCGATTATATTAGTCAAGCCATTTGCTTACTAGCATACCATTTCTATCTTTGTAACCGTTATCTTTGCACGGATACAGCTATACTTTTTAAAGAACGTGATTTCATGGTTAAAATAACAAAACTGTACCCGTTTTTATCCCCTTTTGATATAAGATGTATAATAGCACCCATAGACACTATTTGAAGGTAGAATATAATTTTTAATTTTAAACGCTTAATTTTACCCGAATGGATATCTTATCATACCTGTTGGCACTCTTGCAGCAACGCAAAGAAGTTGGTATTACCGGCTTGGGCACCTTTTATAAGAAAAAATACCCTGGAAGATACGATAAGGAAAAGCAAACGTTTTTACCTCCAGGATATACGCTCCAGTTTTCTGAAGAAGTAACCGAACAGGAAGCTTTGGCTAACTTTATTTCTGCTAAAACTGATATTACGAATAAAGATGCTCTCAATCGTATTTCGCAGTTTGTTGAAGAAGTAAATCAAAAACTGGAATTGGACCATGAGGCCGAACTTCAAAATATGGGCCGCTTATTTTTTACAGAACAAGGATTAGCTTTCGAACCGGTTAAAGACATGAATTATGGTTCCGAATTTTATGGGCTTCCATCATTGACAGAAGCTGTAATCGAGGAAACAAAAACTGAATTATCGAATAACGCAGAAGAGGAAGAGATTTACGATGAAATTGCGGAGGCCCCAACTGCACCATCTCTTTTTGAAAATAAGTCATACCAGGCGCCTATCATTGAAAACGTAGAATTGGATGAAGTTAAGGATGATCTCAAAAAAACCTTAAAACATACAGGAACAGATGCATCAGCAGTTACTGAAGCACCAGAGTTTATCAAAGAACAGCATGAAGCGCATCCAAACCGTTTTGGTCATACACCAGAATCGGAAGTAGAACATGTTACTTCGGAGCAACACACCATTGACCCCGAACCTGCTGGAAAACAGGAAGTAAATTCAACTCAGGAAGTAGAGGTACCTGAATCGGTTATCATACAGCATGAAGAACACCCAAACCGTTTCGGCCACACTCCGGAATCGGAGGTAGCAAATATTGAGGCTGAGCATCAGGCTGTTGAAGCCGGTTACATCGATAAAAATGAGCATGTAGAAAATACAGCGACAGATAATCCGGTTGAGGATGTTAATCTGATTGGAGTTCCACAATCGATATTGGAGCAGCACGAAGAAAACCCTGATCGTTTTGGTCATACGCCAGAAACAGAAGATGCCAAAAAACCTTTGGAAACAGCAATTCCTGAATCGGTTATACCAAGACAAGAATATTCGAGCCGTTTTTCATTACGTTCAGAAGCTGATGAACCAAAAACATATATCAATTTAGAAGACGAAGTTAAAAAAGAAGAGCCTATAATTGAGGCACCAGCTTTTATAAAAGAACAACATGCCGAGCATCCAAACCGTTTTGGACATGACCCGATTGATCATAGCGATGAACCTAGACAAGGCATGTCTACCTGGTTAATGATTGCCATAGCCATTGTAGCTTTGCTTGTTGTTGCCGCAATAACCTTCTTAGTTAAACCCGAGTTATTTACTGGAGCAGCAACAGTTACAGAGAAACCTGCACAAATAATCATCGATTCTCCTAAAGTTCCTGTTGATACGTTAAAAGCAAAACAGGATTCAATAGCCAAAACCGATAGCATTTTAAAAGCAAACCAGGTTCAGCAAAAAACAGATACGGTAACAAAGGAGACAGTCAAACCTGCGGTTAAACCAGCTACCGAAACACCTCAAGAAAATAAAGTTGTACCAAACACTGGTCCTTCTACGTTTTATGTTATTGCAGCATCCTTCCAATCAGAGAAAAAGGCGCTTGTTTTTATTAAGCAAATGGAAAAAATTGGTTTAAAGGCTGAAATCGCATCAGTACCAGGCCGTTTAAAAAAAGTGAGTATAGCTAGCTTTAGCACGGAAAAAGAGGCTAAAGAACAAAAAGATATTTTAGAGAAAAAACTTAAAGGTAAAGGGTATTTCGTACAACAAAAACACAACACACAACCATAATGATAACTTTATTAATTCAGGACACCACACAAGCATTACAAGACACAGCAAATGCAATCAACCAAGCTGTAACACAACCACAACCAGAATTACATTTTATCGATCTGCTTTTTAAAGGCGGCTGGGTAATGATTCCATTGGCTTTTCTGGCATTTTTAGCTTTGATAATTTTTGTTGAACGTTATTTAACCATCAAAAAAGCAACTAAAGATGAGGCTAACCTCATGGCACAAACCAGGTCTTATATCCAATCTGGGAATTTAGATGGCGCCATGTCACTTTTAAGAAATAACAACTCCCCTCTTTCGCGCATGTTGCAAAAAGGTTTAAAACGCATTGGCCGCCCAATTAAAGATATTGAAGGGGCGATTGAAAATGTCGGTAAATTAGAGGTTTCTAAATTAGAAAAGAATATCAGTATATTAGGTATTGTGGCAGGTATTGCACCAATGCTTGGTTTCGTAGGTACAATTGTAGGGGTAATTACCATTTTCCACCAGGTATCAATTAAAGGCGCTATCGAAATCGGAACAATTTCTGGCGGTTTATATACCAAAATGATTACTTCTGCAACCGGACTAATTATCGGTATTATCGCTTATGTACTGTATCACATTTTAAATATCATGGTCGAAAAAATCATTCTTAAAATGGAAACCGATGCAATTGATTTTATTGATTTACTAGAAGAACCAGGCAAATAATGAATTTACGCAAAAGAACAAAAGGATCGGTAGAAGTACACACTTCAGCGTTGAATGATATTATGTTCTTCCTGATGCTGTTTTTCTTATTGGCCTCTGCGGTAGTTAATCCTACAGTAGTAAAATTATTGTTGCCACAATCATCAAGCGGACAGCAATCTACCGCCAAAAAAGCAGTTACCGTTACCATAGACGAAAATTTAAAATATTTCGTTGAAAAGAAACCAGTTAGCATTGAGGAACTTGAGCCTACATTGGCCTCTTACCAAAAGTTGGCACCAGATATGACCATACTTTTATATGTATCACGTAACGTGACTTATCAGGATGGATTTGTAGTGAACGATATTGCCAATAAACTGAAATTGAAACTTGTTGTAGCCGTTGAACCTAAAAAATAATGAACTACAAAGCACAAAACGTACCTCAGGAGGAAAACAATTATCCAAAAGCCATTGCTATAGCCAGCGGTATTATGGGATTTTTGTTATTGATCAGCTTTTTTATTGTGATTGGCTCATTCCAACCACCTGAAGAAGTGGGTATGGGCGGCATGGTGGTTAATTATGGAACTTCTGCAGAAGGTATGGGCGATGATTATACCAGTATCGAAGAACCATCTGCGGATCCGAATGCGAATGGCAAACCGCCAGAAAAAGTAACGCCTGAAGAAAAGGTTACCCCAACTACCGCTACTGAAAGTAGTGATAAAGAAGTGCAGACACAAAATACCGAAGAGGCCATTGCGGTAAATACCAAACCCGCAAAACCAACTACGTCTGCACCAACTCCTGTTACAGAAGATAAACCGGCAAAGCCAGTAATTAACCAAAATGCACTTTACAAAGGCAAAAAAAATACTGGTCAGGGACAAGGAGATGGTACCGGAAACACGCCAGGAAACCAGGGCGATAAAGATGGCGATCCTTTAGCATCTAATTATGGTGAAGGTGGTTCTGGAAACGGCAACGTACAGTTATCATTAGCCAGCAGAAAATTTATTGATATCCCCAGGATCCAGGATGACGGACAGAGCGCAGGAAAAATTGCTGTTCAGATCCGTGTAGATAAAAATGGCAAAGTTGTTCAGGCCCGTGCCGGAGCTAAAGGCACAACCCTATCTGATTTGGCCCTTTGGAGAAAATGTGAACAAGCCGTATTAGGCGCAAGTTTAAATAAATTAGAATCTGCTCCAGATGTACAAACCGGAATTGTGATGTTTAATTTTAAAGTGAAATAAAAAGATATTAAATCGTCAAAGTCTTTACCCTAAAAGATTTTTAATAGTACAATGGTCTGTGTCTCACAGACCATTTTTATTACCGGCACCTGCATTTATTTCATGGGCTTTATCGTATGAAAGATGTTGACCATTTAATGGTGCTGTCAGGTATTACTATCTGACTGGAAATTTGTTCAAAGCTTGATAGGATTTCTCGACGATTAATGATGCATTAGTATCATCTAATTATAAGTCAGATGAAACATCTGACCTCACTTCTGATCTGTGGCATGTGTCTTCACAGAATGCCACTTACACTTTCTAAAGTTCTCCCTCACCCATCGCAATTTCAAAGTTGGAAGTGAATCCCATTTGAACTTAAAATGCCAATCGCTTATATTTGAAGCATAATTATGAACTACCAACAAACGCTTGATTTTTTATACAGTAAACTCCCGATGTTTACCCGCGTTGGCGCGTCTGCTTTCAAAAAAGATTTAACCAATACCATCATCCTTTGCGAAGCTTTGGATAATCCTCAAAATAAATTTAAAAGCATCCATGTAGCCGGTACAAATGGAAAAGGATCAACTTCGCACATGCTGGCCTCCGTACTACAGGCTCAGGGATATAAAACAGGATTATACACATCACCCCATTTAAAAGATTTCCGCGAGCGCATTCGCATCAACGGAAAAATGATCAGCAAAACAGAAGTAGTATCATTCGTAAAAGAACAGCAAAAACTCATCGAAAAAACCGAGCCTTCCTTTTTTGAAGTGACCGTTGCGCTTGCATTCGATCATTTTGCAAAACATCAGGTAGATATAGCGATAATTGAAGTAGGTTTGGGCGGAAGGTTGGATTCTACTAACATCATTACACCAAAAATTTCAGTTATCACCAATATCAGCCTCGACCATATGAATATGCTTGGCAATACCCTGGCAGAAATTGCAGGTGAAAAAGCGGGCATTATCAAAAAGAATATCCCGGTGGTTATTGGTGAAACGCAGGAAGAATCGGCACCGGTTTTTATTAAAAAGGCCAAAACTGAAGATGCACCTATTGTGTTTGCTGATCAAACGTTAACCGCAAAGGATTTTAAAGTCAAAAACAATAAACTTTCATTATCTGTTTATCAGGAGGAAAAAATCAAATTCAAAGATCTTCAAAGTGATCTTACCGGAATTTATCAGCATAAAAATATATTAACCGTTCTTCAAACATTGACTGTGCTGAACGATGAAACCGAAATTAAAACTGATCAGGAAAGTGTTTATAAAGGCATCAGTCAGGTTAAAAAGCAAACCGGTTTACAGGGACGTTGGCAAACTTTAAGCAAAGATCCATTAGTAATTTGCGATACCGGGCATAACGAAGCCGGAATCACCGAAGTGATTAAAAATATTTCACAAACGCCATATCAGCATTTACATATTGTTTTCGGGATGGTTAATGATAAAGATATTTCGAAAGTGTTGTCGCTAATGCCCAAAAATGCCACTTATTATTTTTGTAAACCCGCTTTAGAACGCGGTTTAGCAGCTGACAGCCTAAAAGAAACAGGCTGCCAAATTTGGTCTAACAGGAAAGAGTTATACATCAGTTTATGAAGCAAAAGCAACTGCTATCCAATCAGCCGGCCCCAAAGATTTGGTTTTTATTGGAGGAAGCACATTTGTAGTGGCCGAAGCGATATAAAATCTTTACATTAACTTCAAAGTAGCTTTATCTAAATTCATTACTTTAGCCCTTTAACTAAAGCATAATGAATAAAATATCCCGTTTAATCTTTACTTTCTCTATTTTTTCAATCTCACTATCCTCTGCTCAAACCAAAAAAACAACCATAACCTCTGCCAAAGCGTTTCCTGCAGAAGTTGCACGTCCAAAATTGGTGGTAGGCCTGGTGGTCGACCAAATGCGTTGGGATTATTTATACCGCTATTATAACCGCTACACTAATGGGGGTTTTAAGAGGTTGATCAACGAAGGTTTTTCTGTTGAAAATACCTATATTCCCTATACACCAACTTATACTGCATGTGGCCACACTTGCATTTACACCGGTTCAGTTCCGGCTGTTCATGGTATTATTGGTAATGATTGGTACGATCCTGAAACCAAAAAGAATGTTTATTGCACGGAAGATTCTTCAGCGTCTACTGTTGGCAGTACACCTTCATCAGAAGGCAATATGTCGCCCAAAAATATGCTCACCACAACCATTACTGATGAGTTAAGGTTGGCTACAAACTTTAAAGGTAAAGTAATCGGCATTTCATTAAAAGATAGAGGTTCAATCCTTCCTGCTGGTCACGCGGCAAATGCGGCATATTGGTATCAGGGCAGTACCGGAAACTGGATTACCAGTACCTTTTATATGAAAGAGGTACCCACCTGGATTGCTGATTATAATAAACTGAAACTAGCAAATAAATTTTATGCAAAAAACTGGGAAACTTTATACCCAATTAATACCTATGTAAACAGTTCAAAAGATGAGAACGCTTATGAAGGCAAATCAAGTACCTTTCCACACCAGTTAACGCAAAACATTGATAAAAATTTCGACGCCATCAGAAGTACACCCTATGGCAATACCATCACTTTAGACCTTGCTAAACTCGCTATTCTGTCCGAAGACTTGGGGCAGGACAACATTACAGACTTTTTAGCGGTAAGCTGTTCTTCAACCGATTATATTGGCCATGCCTATGGACCTAACTCTATAGAAGCAGAAGATACTTATTTACGCCTGGACAAAGATTTCGAAGAGTTTTTTAACTACCTGGATAAAAAGGTTGGTAAAGGAAATTACACTGTATTTTTAACCGCCGACCACGGCGCTGCCCATGTACCGGGCTTTATGCAAGAGAATAAACTTCCGTCTGGTGTAGTAAGCGACAGAGATATTGCAAGTAAATTAAATTCATACCTAAACGATAAATTTAAGGTGAACAATGTGGTTTTAAAATCAATGAATAATCAGATCATCTTCGATCATGACAAAACTAACAAAGCAGATATAAGCTTCGATGTGATCAAATCTGCATCTGTTGAATTCCTAAAGAGATTAGACGGTTTCCAGAATGCGGTAGACATTGCTAAAATATCGCAGGCAACCCTGCAAGAAATCCAAAAGAAAATGATTACCAATGGATACAATGCCCGTAGAAGTGGCGATATTTATTATGTTTTACAACCCAATTGGTTTAATGGCGGCAGCACCGGGACCACACATGGTAACTGGAACCCTTACGACTCCCACATTCCGTTGGTTTTTATGGGATGGGGAATCAAGCCAGGAGCTTCCAATAAAACACATTATATGACTGACATTGCACCGACATTGGCCGCACTGCTCCATATTCAAATGCCAAACGGCACAGTTGGAGAACCGATCACCGAAATCACCAATAAATAATTTTTAAAAACTATGCCCAACAGCATAGTTTTTTTTTACCGAATTTATTACACTAGAGTCCTCACCCTGACCTGTAGCGCAGCGGAAAGCATGCAGTAAATTCATTTCAAAGTCTATTTTGCGGGAAAGATATTGACCACGAAGTAGCTACAAGGCAATTAAAAACACTAATTTCTACTTATAAAATAAATTCAGCATGATGATCGCTTTGGGCAAGAAGCAAAATTGATGATTGTAAATAATTATCAATCGAACTAAAGCTTAGCTGTTCTCAAATGTCTTATATGGTAAAAATAAATATATTTTTTATCTTAACGTCATGTCTACATACACCGCTACCAAACTTACCCCAATGCTTGAATCACATGATATGCGAGCAACCTTAACCTTTTATACCGAAATATTAAACTTTACCTGCGATTCAAAATTAAATGACCTTAGCTGGTTTAGCCTTCGCAAAGATGCTATAGAAATCATGTTTTCAACGCCCAACGAACATCGTAACATTTCTAAACCAATAATGAGCGGCTCACTTTATATCAAAACAGATGAGGTCTCAGCACTCTGGGAAAATTTAAAAGATGCATGCGAAATCTGTTACCCGCTTGAAGATTTCGAATATGGTATGAGGGAGTTTGCCATTTACGATAACAACGGCTATTTATTGCAATTCGGGCAAAATTTGCAACTGAACCAAAAGCCATAACGGTATAGGGTATTCGCTATTTAAGCTGCTTAATTTATTACATTTGTGATCCAAATATTTGGAAACAAGGAACGGTAACCTGCCATACCGTCCTAAAATCCCATAGTATGCAACAAGTAGAAATTTATAAGCCTAAACATAAAATCCGTTTTGTAACTGCTGCTTCCCTTTTCGACGGACATGATGCCACCATTAACATCATGCGCCGTATCCTGCAATCTTCTGGAGCAGAGGTCATTCATCTTGGCCACAACCGGTCAGTTGAAGAAGTGGTAAATTGTGCCATTCAGGAGGATGTTCAGGGCATTGCAATGACATCTTATCAGGGTGGCCATATCGAATATTTTAAATATATGTACAACCTCCTGCAGGAAAGAGGATCAGGCCATATCAAAATATTTGCAGGTGGTGGCGGTGTAATTTTACCTTCAGAAATTGAAGAACTACAGGCTTATGGAATTGCTAAAATCTACTCGCCTGATGATGGCCGTAAAATGGGCTTGCAGGGTATGATTAACGACATGCTCATCCAAACCGATTTTGTAACTAGAATCAATATCACTAATGAGCTCGAAACCATTCCTACAAAAGAGATTAAAGCCATCGCCGGAGCAATTACTATTGCAGAAAATGATCCTGAAGCTGCCCAGAAATTTGTTGACGAATTAAAGCGTTTATCTGAAAATAACTCCGCTCCTGTTATCGGTATTACCGGAACTGGTGGTGCAGGAAAATCATCCTTGGTAGATGAATTGATCCGGCGTTTTTTAGTTGAGGTAAAAGATAAAACACTGGCTATTATTTCTGTCGATCCTTCAAAAAGAAAAACAGGAGGTGCCCTACTTGGCGACCGAATCCGCATGAACGCCATCAACAATCCCAGGGTTTACATGCGCTCACTCGCTACCCGGCAGGCCAATCTGGCTTTATCTAAAAACGTACAGGAAAGTATTGATATCTGTAAAGCCGCAGGTTATGATTTAATTATTGTAGAAACTTCGGGCATTGGTCAATCAGATACAGAAATTACCGAACATTGCGATGTATCATTGTATGTAATGACACCTGAATTTGGTGCAGCTACACAACTTGAAAAAATCGATATGTTGGATTTTGCTGATCTGGTAGCCATTAATAAATTTGATAAAAGAGGTGCTTTAGATGCTTTGCGTGATGTACGCAAACAATATAAGCGCAACCATAATCTTTTCGAAGCCAAAGACGATGAAATTCCCGTTTACGGAACTATGGCTTCGCAGTTTAACGATCCAGGCATGAATAACTTATTTGTGGCTTTAATGGAACAGATCAGGTTAAAAACCGGAGCTGATTTCAATGCCAAAATGGAGTTAACATCCGATCAATCCGAAAAGATTTATATCATTCCTCCCGATCGCATCCGCTATTTGGCAGAAATTGCCGAAGCAAGCCAAACCTATAATGAGTGGGTAGACAAACAGGCCACCATCGCCCGTAAAATGTATCAGCTTAAAGGTGTGATCGATTTATTAAGCGAGAATACTTCCCCACTTACGGAGGGGGGGACGCAAGACGGGGTGTCAAAAAGCCTAAACGCAACCTATAAGTTCTTCGAAGAACGACTAGATGGCGAATGCAAAAGATTATTACGTCAATGGCCGGAAACCAAAAAAGCATACAAAGAGGAGTTTTTCATTTATAAAGTCCGCGATAAGGAAATTAAGCAGCCTTTATTTTACGAATCACTCTCAAAACTGAATATCCCGAAGGTTTCCTTACCAAGATATGAAGATTGGGGCGATATTTTAAGATGGTTGTTAACAGAAAACCTTCCAGGCGAATTTCCATATGCGGCAGGCGTTTTTCCTTTAAAAAGAGATGGAGAAGATCCTACCCGGATGTTTGCCGGAGAAGGTGGCCCTGAGCGAACAAATAAACGTTTTCACTATGTGTCATTAGGTCAACCAGCACATCGCTTATCTACCGCTTTTGATTCTGTTACCCTTTACGGGGAAGATCCGCATATTCGCCCCGATATTTACGGCAAAATTGGAAATTCTGGAGTCAGCATCGCTACTTTAGATGATGCCAAAAAATTGTACTCCGGTTTTGATCTCTGTGCGCCATCCACATCAGTATCCATGACCATTAACGGACCCGCCCCCATGTTATTGGGTTTCTTCATGAATGCAGCAATTGATCAGCAGTGCGAAAAATACATTATTGAAAATGGTTTAACAGAAGAAGTAGAGGCTAAAATTGTTTCAATCTATAAGGCCAAAAATATAGAAAGACCATCATACAATGGTGAGCTTCCAGAAGGAAACAATGGCCTAGGTTTGATGCTTTTAGGCGTAACCGGCGATCAGGTTTTACCTGCTGATGTTTATATCAATATAAAAGCCAAAGCCATTAGTTCCGTACGCGGAACGGTCCAGGCCGACATTTTAAAAGAAGACCAGGCGCAGAATACCTGTATCTTTTCTACTGAATTTGCCTTAAGAATGATGGGCGATATCCAGAAATACTTTATTGATGAAAAAGTGAGAAACTTTTATTCTGTATCTATTTCCGGCTACCACATTGCAGAAGCAGGTGCTAATCCAATTTCTCAGCTCGCTTTTACTTTAAGCAATGGATTTACTTTTGTTGAATATTATTTAAGCAGAGGTATGCATATTGATGACTTTGCTCCTAACCTATCTTTCTTTTTCTCCAATGGTATCGATCCGGAATATGCGGTAATCGGCCGCGTGGCCAGAAGGATCTGGGCAAAAGCCATCAAAAATAAATACAAAGGAAACGACCGTTCACAAAAGCTTAAATACCATATTCAAACTTCAGGCCGTTCATTACATGCCCAGGAAATCGATTTTAACGATATCCGAACCACTTTACAGGCTTTATATGCCATATACGATAACTGCAATTCGCTACACACCAATGCCTACGATGAAGCCATTACTACCCCTACAGAGGAATCGGTAAGGAGAGCCATGGCCATCCAATTGATTATTAACAGGGAATTGGGTTTGGCCAAAAATGAAAACCCGCTACAAGGTGCTTTTATTATCGAAGAACTGACTGATCTGGTAGAAGAAGCTGTTCTCGCTGAATTTAAACGCATCAACGATCGTGGTGGTGTTTTAGGGGCAATGGAAACCATGTATCAACGCGGAAAAATCCAGGAAGAAAGTTTGTATTATGAAACCTTAAAACATACAGGAGAATACCCGATTGTTGGTGTAAATACCTTTTTAAATAAAAATGGTTCCCCTACTATTGTTCCGGGAGAGGTAATTCGTGCTACAGAAGATGAAAAACAATATCAGATTGCTGCATTGCAAAAATTCCAGCATCGTAATGAAGACCTTGCAACAGATCTGCTAAAACAACTTCAAAAATCTGCAATTGCAGGCGAAAATATTTTTGAACAACTTATGGAGGTATGCAAAATCTGCTCTCTAGGCCAGATTAGTCATGCCCTTTACGAAGTGGGCGGTCAATATAGAAGAAATATGTAGTGTAAACAAGTCAAAAAAAAGCCCTCGATGCGAATCGAGGGACTTCATATATTTTCAATTGCCTATCCAGCAATCCAGCTAAATTTATAATCTATAGTAGGATTTTTCATACGTTCGGCGACGCGTAACAAACGCGAAGGTAATGCCATAATATAATCACGCGCCTTTTCACCCGCCTCATTTAAATCACGCATACCTTCAATTTTCCAATCCTCAATTAACTGCTGCATAATTTCAACGTAGTCAATTGCAGTATAAACACCTAAACGTTGGGCGGCATCAGTAAAATGGCCAAATGTTTGACCGATTTTTAAACCCACCTCACGTAAAAAATGTGCCGGCATTACAATTTTTTTCCGCATCATATCTTCAAAAGCCAACATCGCTTCGTTAGGATCAACCTCAAAAATACGATTCATAAAATCTTTGTAAGCTTTCGCATGTCTAGCCTCATCAGAAGCAATTACTCCGCACATTCTTGATAATAAAGTATCGCCATCTTTTTTAGCTAAAGAAGCTACCCTTCTGTGCGAAATATTTGTGGCCATCTCCTGGAAAGAAGTATAAATGAAGTTACGATAAGGATCATGACCTGTACCGATATCGAAACCGTCGGCAATCAGATATTGAGTAGAAATCTCCATCTGGCGCATATCCACACGACCAGAAAGGTATAAATATTTATTTAACAAATCACCATGACGGTTCTCTTCAGCAGTCCAGTGTCTGTTCCACTTCATCCAGCCACCATCTTCTTTCATACTTGGCCCCTGTACCATTGATAACCAGGATTCGTAAGTAGGCAGAGCCTCTTCAGTAATCGTATCGCCAATCAATACCGCTACAAGGTCATAAGAAAGGTCCTTTGCATTATCTCTTAGTATTCTAATATCTTGATAAAATGTTTCACTCGTAGAATCAGGAAGAAAATCAGACGGTTGCCAGTTTGTATCAATTGGTTTAAGATAGGTATCCATCATCTCCAGCATATACTGTTCGATATGCACCATCACTTCCCTTCTTTTATCTGCAAAAAAACTCATTACTTATACTTATATTTTTGTTAAAAACAAAGATAACCAAATATTGTGGCAAACCTTGTGATATTAAACATATTTAGCATTATTCAGTTTTAAATTTAACCACAATTAAAATCTTTTAGAGAGATAATTTTATTTCTTGTATATAAGATGTTTAATAGAAAAATATAAGTCGTTGCATTACATAATTTATTTTCGTAGCGCAGTTTCCTGTGCGTTTAGGCTGGGTCCCGTCCTGCTGTACGCTTTATCCTTTTGGGGAACCCTGTACCATAAATAATTTTTCCTTACCAAAAGGGATGCCGCTCCCATCAGGGCTATTATGCAAGGATGGAAAATGGAAATTATGTAAGATGGATAATGGAATGGCTTCTGCGATAATCAGCGCTTTCTGTGGGAACAAACCCTTAAGACCATAATGATGGAAACCTTCCTATGCTCCTGGCTCTCTGCCCCTAGCTGATGTAAGATGGAAAATGGGTGATGGAATGGCTTCTGCGCAGTTTAGCATTTCTGCGGGAAAAGCATTTAAGCTGCCTTGAGTCCTTAAGGTTTGGAAACCGCTCCATGCCCCATGCCCTATGCTCTCTGCCATAAAACAAGAAAGCCCTTCAACATTTCTGCTGAAGGGCTTCTCTTTAAGATCTGGCACCGACCTACTCTCCCACGTGTTACCGCAGTACCATCGGCTCTGGTGGGCTTAACTTCTCTGTTCGGAATGGGAAGAGGTGGACACCACCGATATAGGCACCTGAATGTTTTTATTTAAGGTTGAGGGAGGGAGGGTTTTAGGATGGAGGTTTTACCTTCAGCCTTTACACCTTCGGCCTTCCAGCCTCAAATGACATATTATTGAAAGAAGTTATTATGAAGAACAAACAACGAATGTTGTTGCTTTGAAAGCTTCGGATGATTAGTACTACTCGACTGTGCTGTCACCAGCTTTACATCTGTAGCCTATCAACGTAGTAGTCTGCTACGGTCCTATATGGAATTCTCATCTCGTGGCTAGTTTCGCACTTAGATGCTTTCAGCGCTTATCTATTCCCAGCGTAGCTACTCTGCAATGCCCCTGGCGGAACAACAGATTCACTAGAGGCTGGTCCAACCCGGTCCTCTCGTACTAAGGTCAGCCCCACTCAAAATTCCTACGCCCACAACAGATAGGGACCGAACTGTCTCGCGACGTTCTGAACCCAGCTCGCGTGCCACTTTAATCGGCGAACAGCCGAACCCTTGGGACCTTCTCCAGCCCCAGGATGTGACGAGCCGACATCGAGGTGCCAAACCTCCCCGTCGATATGAGCTCTTGGGGGAGATCAGCCTGTTATCCCCAGCGTACCTTTTATCCTTTGAGCGATGGCCCTTCCATGCAGAACCACCGGATCACTATATCCGTCTTTCGACCCTGATCGACCTGTATGTCTCACAGTCAAGCAAGCTTATGCTATTGCACTCCGCGTACGGTTACCAAGCGTACTGAGCTTACCTTTGAAAGCCTCCGTTACCTTTTTGGAGGCGACCACCCCAGTCAAACTACCCATCAAACAATGTCTCCCAAATTTTGGGATTAGACACCGAATACAGAAAGGGTGGTATTTCAACGTTGGCTCCACGATGCCTGGCGACACCGCTTCAAAGCCTCCCACCTATCCTACACATCCTGTACCCAATGTCAATGTTAAATTGTAGTGAAGGTGCATGGGGTCTTTCCGTCCCGTTGCGGGTACCCGGCGTCTTCACCGGGACCACAATTTCACCGAGCTCATGGCTGAGACAGCGCCCAGATCGTTACACCATTCGTGCAGGTCGGAACTTACCCGACAAGGAATTTCGCTACCTTAGGACCGTTATAGTTACGGCCGCCGTTTACTGGGGCTTCGATTCAATGCTTCTCTTGCGATGACATCCCCTCTTAACCTTCCAGCACCGGGCAGGTGTCAGGCCTTATACCTCATCTTTCGATTTTGCAAAGCCATGTGTTTTTGTTAAACAGTCGCCTGGGCCTTTTCACTGCGGCTGACATTGCTGACAGCGCCCCTTCTCCCGAAGTTACAGGGCCATTTTGCCGAGTTCCTTAGCCATGATTCACTCGAGCACCTTAGAATCCTCTTCCCGGATACCTGTGTCGGTTTGCGGTACGGGTTTTTATAACCTGGAGCTTAGCGGTTTTTCTTGGAAGTCTGATTACCTGCACTATCCAATCGCCCGAAGGTCCTTGGTACTATCAGCTCTCAGCATCGATCACGGATTTGCCTATGTTCGATATACCTACAGCCTTCAACGATCTATTCCGTCAGATCGCGGCAGTGTCACTACTCCGTCCCCACATCGCAGTTATAAAAAGTACGGTAATATTAAACCGTTGTCCATCGAATTTCCCCTTCGGGTTCTCCTTAGGTCCCGACTGACCCTGATCCGATTAGCGTTGATCAGGAAACCTTATCCTTTCGGTGGGCGGGTTTCTCGCCCGCCTTATCGTTACTTATGCCTACATTTGCTTTTCTATACCCTCCAGCACCCATTACCAGATACCTTCACCGCATATAGAATGCTCCCCTACCGATATATTTCAATCCCATAGCTTCGGTGTACAGTTTAATGCCCGTTTATTATCCATGCCCGATCGCTCGACTAGTGAGCTGTTACGCACTCTTTAAATGAATGGCTGCTTCCAAGCCAACATCCTAGCTGTCTGTGCAATCGGACCTCGTTAGTTCAACTTAACCGTAACTTGGGGACCTTAGCTGATGGTCTGGGTTCTTTCCCTCTCGGCGCGTGACCTTAGCACCCCGCGCCTCACTGCCGGCCATATTACATAGCATTCGGAGTTTGTCTGGATTTGGTAGGATTTGACTCCCCCGCACCCAATCAGTAGCTCTACCTCTATGTAACTCGATGCCGACGCTGTTCCTAAAAACATTTCGGGGAGTACGAGCTATTTCCCAGTTTGATTAGCCTTTCACCCCTACCCACAGATCATCCGGAAACTTTTCAACGTTTATCGGTTCGGTCCTCCAGTACGTGTTACCGCACCTTCAACCTGTCCATGGGTAGATCACAAGGTTTCGCGTCTACCTCCTCTGACTATACGCCCTGTTCAGACTCGCTTTCGCTTCGGATCCGTGCCTGAAGCACTTAACCTTGCCAGAGAAGAGTAACTCGTAGGCTCATTATGCAAAAGGCACGCCGTCACTGGACCTGCCAGCTCCGACCGCTTGTAAGTACACGGTTTCAGGTTCTATTTCACTCCCCTGTTCGGGGTTCTTTTCACCTTTCCCTCACGGTACTGGTTCACTATCGGTCTCTCAGGAGTATTTAGCCTTACCGGATGGTGCCGGCTGGTTCCCACAAGGCGTCTCCGACCTCGCGGTACTCAGGATACTGCTAGGCTAGCATTCTATACGTGTACTGGGCTATCACCATGTACCGCCGGGCTTCCCATCCCGTTCCACTTCTGTCTGCTAATGCCACGTTGCAGTCCTACAACCCCCACTTTGCCGTAACAAGGTAGGTTTGGGCTCTTTCCCTTTCGCTCGCCACTACTTAGGAAATCATTGTTATTTTCTCTTCCTCTGCTTACTTAGATGTTTCAGTTCGGCAGGTTTGCTCATTATATGTGACATGTCTTCAACATGCCGGGTTGCCCCATTCGGAAATCTCCGGATCTAGTTCCTATTTGCAGATCCCCGGAGCTTATCGCAGCTTATCACGTCCTTCATCGCCTCTGAGAGCCAAGGCATCCCCCGTGTACTCTTTCTTACTTTCTTCTACTCATGCGCCTTTTGCGCCGCATGGTATGCTTTTTTGCTCTTGTTATGATGTCTCATTACTTATCGGTTTCTTACGATCCCTTTAAGTGAGCACAAACAAAACAGTCGCCTATTGTTGTTTGCTCTTCTTTTTTAACTTCTTCCAATATGTCAAAGAACTTTATTAAGCTTTCAGCTCAAAGTCTAAAGCTTAAAGCTTTCTTTTCAGATGCCTTAACCTTTCAGCTTTTCGCTTTCAGCTTATTAGTAAAAAACTGCGGTCTCGAACCGTTTCATCTTTCGTATACAGTACCTGGTATCAGGTAGCTAAAACTTTAGAAGTGCCCCGTGGCGTTTCTTCTTTTCTCAATCTTTATGTCAATGTACATTACCGATCCCGGCAATTGTTTTTTTCTGTTGTGGTGTTTTCAGTTCTAAGCCCTGGGTCTAACCCTAAACCTTCTACCTTACAGCCCTCAACCTTTAATGGTGGAGAATAACGGAGTCGAACCGTTGACCTCCTGCGTGCAAGGCAGGCGCTCTAGCCAGCTGAGCTAATCCCCCAGATTTTAGTTTTGAGTCTCTAGTCTGGAGTTTCGAGCTTTAACTCCCATCTCCCAACTCTTTCCTCCAAACTTAAACGTGTAGTCCCGTCCAGATTTGAACTGGAGACCCCTACATTATCAGTGTAGTGCTCTAACCAGGCTGAGCTACGGGACTGTTTGATTTTAAGGTAAGCTTTAGTATGCAGTATATAGTATCTTACCGCTACTGCTTCCCTTTTTGGCTTACCCTTCATGTCTCCGTTAAGCTATACCCTTATAGTATGCCCACCGTTGTCTTCTGGGTGTTTCTTTTTGTTTATCTTTTTTTGGTATAAAGTATCGGGTATCAGGACCTTAAGCCTTCTACCTCTTTGCCTTCTACCTTATCGAAATATCATGTTGCGTGGCGAGTAGGTGTGTCTACTCCAGAAAGGAGGTATTCCAGCCGCACCTTCCGGTACGGCTACCTTGTTACGACTTAGCCCCAGTTACCGGTTTTACCCTAGGACGCTCCTTGCGGTTACATACTTTAGGTACCCCCAGCTTCCATGGCTTGACGGGCGGTGTGTACAAGGCCCGGGAACGTATTCACCGCGTCATTGCTGATACGCGATTACTAGCGAATCCAACTTCATGGGGTCGAGTTGCAGACCCCAATCCGAACTGTGAACGGCTTTGTGAGATTCGCATCATATTGCTATGTAGCTGCCCTCTGTACCGTCCATTGTAGCACGTGTGTAGCCCCGGACGTAAGGGCCATGATGACTTGACGTCGTCCCCTCCTTCCTCTCTGTTTGCACAGGCAGTCTGTTTAGAGTCCCCACCATAACATGCTGGCAACTAAACATAGGGGTTGCGCTCGTTGCGGGACTTAACCCAACACCTCACGGCACGAGCTGACGACAGCCATGCAGCACCTAGTTTCGTGTCCTTGCGGACTGATCTATCTCTAGATCATTCACTAACTTTCAAGCCCGGGTAAGGTTCCTCGCGTATCATCGAATTAAACCACATGCTCCTCCGCTTGTGCGGGCCCCCGTCAATTCCTTTGAGTTTCACCCTTGCGGGCGTACTCCCCAGGTGGAACACTTAACGCTTTCGCTTAGCCGCTGACTGTGTATCGCCAACAGCGAGTGTTCATCGTTTAGGGCGTGGACTACCAGGGTATCTAATCCTGTTTGATCCCCACGCTTTCGTGCCTCAGCGTCAATAAGACCATAGTAAGCTGCCTTCGCAATCGGTGTTCTGAGACATATCTATGCATTTCACCGCTACTTGTCTCATTCCGCCTACCTCTAGTCCATTCAAGCCCGTCAGTATCAAGGGCACTGCGATAGTTGAGCTACCGTCTTTCACCCCTGACTTAACAGGCCGCCTACGCACCCTTTAAACCCAATAAATCCGGATAACGCTTGGATCCTCCGTATTACCGCGGCTGCTGGCACGGAGTTAGCCGATCCTTATTCTTCCGGTACATTCAGCTCATTACACGTAATGAGGTTTATTCCCGGATAAAAGCAGTTTACAACCCATAGGGCAGTCTTCCTGCACGCGGCATGGCTGGTTCAGAGTTCCCTCCATTGACCAATATTCCTTACTGCTGCCTCCCGTAGGAGTCTGGTCCGTGTCTCAGTACCAGTGTGGGGGGCCATCCTCTCAGATCCCCTAGTCATCGTCGCCTTGGTGGGCCGTTACCCCGCCAACTAGCTAATGACACGCATGCCCATCTTTATCCCATAAATGTTTGATCATTGGATAATGCCATCCTGTGATTTTATGCGGTATTAATCCGGATTTCTCCGGGCTATCCCCCTGATAAAGGTAGGTTGCATACGCGTTACGCACCCGTGCGCCACTTTCTCTTCCAGCAAGCTGGAAAATATCGTTCGACTTGCATGTATTAGGCCTGCCGCTAGCGTTCATCCTGAGCCAGGATCAAACTCTCCATTGTAAAATGTGTTGTTCAATGCTGACCAGTTTTAACTATTGTTAAAAATAGTCTTCTTTTGTTATGTTGTCTGTCAGACAGACACCTTTAAAATAAAGCTACGTAATCATGTACTTTGACCGTACTCCATTACCTCGCTACGCTACATTGACATCTCTTTTAAGAACTTATCGATCATTGACCTCACGGCCGATCTTTATATATCTTCAGACTTCAGTTAGGCCAGGTCTTGTTCGTCCTGCCAGGTTTCCGCCTGTTTCAATCTTTTCTGTTTCTCTTTCCGGCATCCGCCGTTCCGATCTTTTGTTTCCCCTTCGTTTCCGTTGGGGTTGCAAAGGTAAGCATCTTTTTGTAAATCACAAATAAAATAAATTTTATTTTTTGTTTTCTTTTTCCCGCTATTCCTTTATTTCAATATGCTGTTTTTCAAGCTTCCCGTTCCTTCCGAACCGGGCTGCAAAGGTAGCAATCTTTTCCTATCCCGCAATATTTATTTTAAAATAAATCTCGCTTTTCTAATCGCCCTTCCACCTTTTCAGTCTGTTGCCCTCTCCTCCGGAGCGGGATGCAAAAGTAGAAAAAATATCTTCAACCGCAAAGGTTTTTAAGCGTTTAACGCAGACTTTGGCATAACTCAATGGTTTACAGCAGGAAAAAATATCTATAGGGTTAAAACTTTTTTGAAGATTACTTGTTTAAAGCTGTCTTGTAAATCCTGCAGGGTATAAAAACTAATGGATATGGTGCAGTAAAAAGATCCTGAAACAAAGGCCGGGCGGAAGTTCAGGATGACGGCAGCACCCAGGATTTTGCCGCAATTCCTAATTTTGCCAGGCTTTCTCCGGCATCCAGCACCTTGAAACTCCGGAAGCCCGTGCCACCTAACCCCCTGCCTGCAGCAGCAGGCGATAGCAGCGGAAAACCCGGAGCGAGGAACGAGCCGAGGATTTGGAGCAAATAGCGGGAACATCTTTATATAGAAGCACTCAACCTGCTTTGCTGAAAAACAAAACAATAAGATATAGTATATAAGCATCAATCCTTATATATATGTTAAAATTTGTTAACTGTATATTTGTACTGAATTGCTTTGCATAGCTTAGCGGCCAATTGTTTTTATTGATGTTATCGTATTATTAATTATCTTTGCAGAATGTTTAAAGTTAAACACTTAATTATTTTAGTATTTATTACCGCTTTGGGTATTGCGGGCTGTAAAAGTCGTTTCGAGAAATTGAGGGCGAGCAATGACGTAGCAAAAAAATACCAAGAGGCGCTTCGTTTGTATAATAAACGCGATTACAGTAAGGCATTAGTACTTTTTGAGGATCTTTCTCAAAAGTATCGTGGCCGTGCAGAAGCTGAAGATCTGAACTATTATTATGCCTATACGCTATACAGATTAAGTGATTACACCACCGCAAGGTACCAATTTAAAAGTTTTGCCGATACCTACCCAGCTAGTAAAAATGCGGAAGAAGCAAGATACATGGCAGCATATTGCTACTATTTAGAATCGCCAAATTTCTCATTAGACCAGGAAAATACTTATAAAGCCATTGATGCGTTACAACTATTCATTAACTTATACCCTACCAGTGATCGTGCTGCAGCTGCCGGCAAATATATTGCTGTTTTAAGGGGCAAGTTAGAGGATAAGGCCTTTGAAAATGCTAAAATGTATTTAACTACAGGACCTAGTAATGTAGATAACTATAGGGCAGCTGTTATTGCTTTAAAAAATGCGCAAAGAGATTACCCAGATATTAAATATGCTGAGGAAATGGATTTTTTGATGATTAAGGCGCAATATTTATATGCAAAAAACAGTTACATCATCCGCCAGGAAGACCGTTACAATGAAGCACTTGCTTTATACACTGAATTTACGGAGAATCACCCTGACAGTAAATTTGCCAAGGAGGCAAAAGCGCTCAAAGGTGATGTTGAGGCGGGAATTGCAACTACTAAAAAAGAATTGGCATTATATGCGGCCGATCAGGAAAAATACAAGCAGATGTTGATCAGAACCGGTAAATTAAAAGATACTGTTTCTACAAAACCAACGAATGCAGATAATACGGATATTAAAAACAAGTAATAGATGAATACTAACAAACCTGCTGTACCCAATACTACAGTAACCAGAAACGTACACGATTTAGATAAAACTACTGATAACTTATACGAATCGTTAGTGGTGATTGCCAAAAGGGCAAATCAGATCTCGAACAACGTTAAAGAAGAGTTACACGGTAAACTGGCAGAATTTGCTTCTAGCAACGATAATTTGGAAGAAATTTTCGAAAACCGTGAGCAGATTGAGATCAGCAAGCATTATGAGCGTATGCCAAAACCTGTTTTGGTTGCTATGGATGAGTTTTTGAATGGCAAAGTTTACCACAGAAACCCTGCTAAAGAACAAAAGTAATTGGCATAGCGCATAGCGTTTAGGGCAAAGCATTAGCACTACGCGCTATGCTCCATGCCTAATATACGCTGCGCATTATGCTAAAAAATAAAAATGTAATCCTTGGCGTTTGCGGTAGCATCGCGGCTTATAAGTCGGCATTTTTGGTCCGGCTACTCGTAAAAGCTGGCGCAAACGTAAAGGTTATTCTTACCCCTGATGGTGCTAACTTCATTACACCACTTACTCTTGCTACGCTTTCTAAAAATCCGGTTTACACGCAATATTTCGAAGAAGAAACGGGCGTATGGAGCAATCATGTTGAACTGGGCTTGTGGGCTGATTTGATTATCATCGCTCCCATCAGTGCCAATACTTTAGCCAAACTAGCAACTGGAATCTGTGATAATTTATTAACGGCTGTTTATCTCTCGGCCAAATGTCCGGTTTATGTAGCTCCTGCTATGGATCTGGATATGTGGAAACACGAAACTACCCAAAGCAATATTGATCGTGTGATCAGTTTTGGGAATACTGTTATTGCTCCGGCCAATGGCGAACTGGCAAGCGGACTTTGGGGTGAAGGCCGAATGGCTGAACCGGAAGAAATTGTCTCTTTTTTAAATAACTCTATTAAAAAATCGTTGCCTCTATATGGCAAAAAGGCAATGGTTACCGCTGGGCCTACTTATGAGGCTATTGATCCGGTACGTTTTATCGGCAATCATTCATCAGGTAAAATGGGTTTTGCCCTGGCTGATGAGTTAGCCAAACTAGGTGCTGATGTAACGTTAATTGCCGGACCCACTGCACAAAAAGCCGATCAAAGTTTAAAAAGGATTGATGTAGTAAGTGCGCAGGAAATGTTTGAGGCCTGTTCCGCTGCTTTTGCAGAAACTGATATTACCGTAATGTGCGCAGCTGTGGCCGATTATCGTCCCAAACAGATTGCTACACAAAAATTAAAAAAACAAGATAGCGAATTGCTTTTGGAACTGGAAAAAACAACAGATATACTCGCTTCTTTAGGTACAATAAAAAAATCGCACCAGATTTTAGTTGGCTTTGCTTTAGAAACAAACGATGAAGAGAATTATGCCAAAGGCAAATTGGAGAAGAAAAATCTAGACCTGGTTGTGCTAAATTCATTGAATGACAAGGGTGCAGGTTTTAAATCAGATACCAATAAAATTACTATTTTTAACAAAGCTTTGGAACGGACTGTATTTGAAATGAAATCGAAAACAGCTGTTGCAAAAGATATTTGTACTGCCATTTTAAAAATTGTGAAATGATAAAAAAGATTGTTTGGATATTGGTATTGATGGGGTTTGGAAAGCTACAGGCGCAAGAACTAAATGCAAGGGTAACTTTGCTGGCTCCCCAGGTTTCAAACATTAGCAAACCCACTTTAGATGCCTTGCAAAAAACAATCCGCGATTTTTTAAACAATAACAAATTCAGCAACGAAAGTTATAAACCGCAGGAACGTATAGATTGTAGTTTCGTGATCACCATCAATTCTTGGGATGGTGGCTCTGGTTACACAGCCGAAGCGCAGATTCAAAGCAGTCGCCCGGTTTTTAACAGTTCTTACAATAGTACTTTGCTAAATATGAGCGATAAGAATTTCGATTTTAACTTTAATGATGGGGCTACAATCGACTTCTCTGACCAAAATTACATCTCCAACATCAGCGCCCTACTTACCTACTATGCTTACACCATCATTGGAATGGACAAAGATAGTTTTGGCAAAATGGGCGGAACTCCTTATTATAAAAAAGCACAGAACATCATTAACCTGGCACAAGCCTCGGGCAATACCGGCTGGCGAGCTGCCGATGGCTTGCGCAACCGGTTTTGGTTCAACGAAAATGTTTTAAACCCCATTTTTGCAGAACTACGCAATTTCATTTACAGTTATCATTTAAACGGACTGGATCAGCTAACGGATAATGATAAAGGTTTAACGCAGATTGTTGCTGCCCTACCTGCACTACAGCAAATGGATAAGCAGAAACTGGGCTCTATTTTCCCTAATGTTTACTTTGCTGCCAAAGCCGAAGAGGTCACCAATGTGCTTTCTAAACTCAACGGACAAGAACGCATGAAAGCCTACAATATGCTGGCAGAAATCGATCCTGCGAATATTGGTAAGTACGAGGGGCTAAAGAAGAATTAGTTTTTTTGATCAAGCAGTTAATGTATGGTGGTAGCTCAAATATAATTTCTAAAAATGACGAAAAGATTTTTATTAATTACGATTTGTCTTTTACCGCTAAATTTGCTGGCACAATCTTCATTTAGCATTAAAGGATTCGGCAAGGCCTATAAAGATGGCGATAAGATCTTTTTATCCTTTCGGCAGGGTAATCAATTATTTGAGGATTCTACTGTAATTGATAAAGGCTCATTCGAATTTAAAGGTACTTTTAATACTAAAGTTAGAGGTTATATTTGCAGAAATGATAATCCCCGTTACGCGGACTAGCTTTTTGATTCTTTTGATGTTTATATTGAGGAGGGTCAGATCATACTTCAGTCACCAGATACCTTAAACAACTCCATTATTTCTGGGACTCCATTAAATGACGACTATGCCGAACTACATCGTGTGTTAAAACCTCTTTACAATAAAAGGAAAAAGTTAAAAAATCCGGGCGAACTAAAAGATGAAACATTTGTAAACCTAAATAACAGTTTAACTTTACCAATGGACATCCTCATTCGTATGTAAGTTTATTAACATTGAGTCAGCTAGCGCGTACAAGCAAAAATTTACCACGGGTTGAACAAAGTTTTGCCAAATTATCTACAGTGCTTAAAATGATGCCAGAGGCTAAGGAAATAATCAGAAGGATTACAGAAAGTAAAAAAATCACTGTAGGAATGATGGCAAAAGACTTTATCCAGAGTGATACATATGGTAATCCGATCCGACTTTCAACTTATCAGAACAAATATGTCCTTGTCGATTTTTGGGCTTCCTGGTGTCTAACCTGTAGGGAAGAAAATCCTAATGTTTTAGCTGTTTATCATCAGTATAAGGAAAAAAACTTTACTGTTCTCAGCGTATCGATCGATGTATTGGCGAACAAAGCCAACTGGTTAAACGCCATCAAAGAAGATCAGCTACCCTGGACGCAGGTGTCTGATCTAAAAAAAGAAAACGAAGCTGCTAAACTTTACGGCATTACTTCCATACCATCAAATGTTCTTATTGACCCTAACGGAAAAATAATTGCAAAAGATATTAAGGGAAAAGAACTACGCGATAAATTGGCTGAATTATTAGGTACTGATAAGTAATTACATTGATACGGATTAATTTTTTAAATTGATCAATTGTAAGTAGCATGGTTACTACTAGGTAGTTTCTTTATTTACTGCAGTTAATTTTAGAAAAGCAATCCGGCATTTCAATTAAAGCCAGCCCTTCTTTCATTCTTACCCGCCGGTTCGTTCAGGCTAGCGCCTGATGCCCTATCAATGGGCCCGTATCCGCATCAATCAGGTTCAGATCACTCAAATCAGTTTTTCATAGGTGGGTGCCTTTCCAACGCCTAGCGAAATGGCAACGTTTATGAGGCATTTCGTACCACACGGTTAACCGATTATCCAATTTCTACAGTTGACCATAAAAAAATCAATAAAATATTTTGATATTACGAATATCTTCGTACATTTGAATACGAAATAATTCGTACAACATGTAACATATGGATAATCAGAACATCAAACCAACAGAAGGTGAAATGGAAATCCTCCAGGTGCTTTGGCAAAAGGGGAATGCAACGGTAAGAGAGGTTCATGAGGCATTAAATAAAAAAGACTCAGGCTATACCACTACTTTAAAACTGATGCAGATTTTGCATGAGAAAGGAATGGTGGAAAGAGATACTACCCTAAAAACACATATATATAAAGCACTCGTTAGTCGGGAAAAAACAGAAAAGCAACTGGTTAACAAAATGATCGACAATGTATTTAACGGATCGGCAGCCAGATTGGTAATGCAGGCATTGGGTAACCACAGCGCTAGCGCAGCAGAAATTGACGAAATAAAAAAATATTTGGATAGCCTAAAGTAAGGCTATTGATGAAGGTTGGAAAGTGTAGGGTTTAGATCCCTAATAAACATTAAATTCGGATGATATCCGTATAAAAATTAAAACCACCGTTATGGAAACTTTATTACAACAGTTTATCAAAGCATTTGGCTGGAGTATCTTAAACTCACTTTGGCAAAGCGCCATCATTTATGGTATCCTATTTATCATCATGCTAAGCCTACCGAAACTAGCCGCAAAACACAAGCATAACCTTGCTTTTAGCGCGATTATTTTAATGTTTATTGGCTTTGGATATAATTTCATTCATCATTTAACACTAAATGCACATACACAATCGGGACCAATCAATGCACAGGACATACAGGTATACCAATACCTGAATAACTTACCGCCAACCTTTAGTAGCAAAGCAGAGCAATACTTCCCTATTGTAGTTGTATTCTATGCCATTGGTATTTTGCTTCAGTTGTTTGTTATCATTAAAGGTTACGGTCAGCTTTCCAAACTAAAAAAAGAAAGTTTAAGTGCAATACCCGATAGCTGGAAAATGATTTTCGAACATGTAACTGCCCAACTTAAAATCAACAAGGTTATCCAGTTTCACGTTTCTTCTATCGTGAATGTGCCTTTGGTTATCGGATATTTGAAACCTGTGGTATTATTTCCACTTGCCCTTGTAAACCAATTAGACAACGACCAGGTAGAATCGATATTAATTCATGAATTATCACATATCAGAAGAAACGATTTCTTATTGAACCTGATTAAAACGGCTGTTGAAACCATATTATTTTATAATCCATTTGTATGGATGGCAGGTAGGTTTATCCATATTGAGCGCGAGCATGCCTGCGATGACCTGGTATTAAAAATTACCGGAAAACCATTGAATTATGCTCATGCCCTACTTAAACTCGAATTATTGAAAGACAAAAACAGTCCGGCTTATGCACTGGCAGCAACAGGCAAATCCCAGAATTTGTATCAACGTATAAAAAGAATAACCAACATGAAAACAAATTATTTAAACGCCAAGCAGCAAATGGCAGCCTTAACTTTAGGGGTAGCCTGTCTGTTTTCTATTGCCTGGATCAACCCAACAGAAAATAAAAAAGACACTAAAAAAACTAAAATTGAAGTTTTAAGTGTAGTAAACCACAATGATCTGAAAACCATTGTTTATACAGATACCACTAAAAAACGTAAAATTAAAATTGTAACCATTGATGCCAATGGTAAAAAAACCGAGTATAACTCGGTAAAAGAAATGCCAGATAGCTTAAGGAAAGACCTTTATAGGGATGAATTGTTTGCAGGTAAAAATATCTACAAACTGCAGCTGGATAGCAGTTTTAAATTTAAATTCAACGATTCGTTGTTAATTGCCAAAATAAATAAAGCTTACAACTCGCCGGAAGCACTAGCCAAATGGAAAAAATTTGGTGAAGACATTGCTAAAGAATACAGTTCACCGGAAGCTCAGGCGAAATGGAAAAAAATGGGTGAAGATATAGCAAAGGAATATAATTCTCCTGAAGCACAGGCCAAATGGAAAAAATTTGGTGAAGATATGGCCAAACAATACAACTCTCCAGAAGCACAGGCCAAATGGAAAAAGTTTGGGGAAGATGTTGCCAAACAATATAGTTCGCCAGAAGCACAAGCCAAATGGAAGAAATTCGCTGAAGATATAAATAAAGAATTCGGTTCGCCGGAGGCACAGGCCAAATGGAAAAAATTTGGTGAAGATATGAACAAACAATTCGCCTCACCAGAAGCCCAAGCTCAATGGAAAAAAATGGGTGAAGATATGGCTGCTACAATGAATACTCCAGAATTTAAGGCTCAAATTGAAAATCTCAGAGTAAAGACCTTGAAGTCAGGAAAAGATTACCAGCTTTCAGATCGCATTTTCCTAAAATTTGACGACGACGCAAATAGTAAGGTTAAGCAAACGGAAGAGTATAAAAAATTGAAAGAGAAATTTGATAACGAGGTAAAAGAGTTAAAAGAAAAAATAGAGCAGAAAGAGAAAAAGGAAAAGGTAGAAAGCAGCAATAAAAGCTCAAAGTTGAATCCGGCAGTGATGATTTACAAGAACAAAGATTTTACAAACGCCGAGAAAGCCCTCAACACGGTAAATGCTTTGGTAACTTATAATAAATCAGACTTTACCCACGCTAATCAATTGGCGATCAAAACTTATCTACAGACATCCGACCTAAAAATTGCCAATGATAATGTCATTAACATTGCTATAAAATAACAACACATAAACCAAACAGATCATGAACGGCGAAGATTATTCTTCGCTGTTTTTGTTTTGTAGAGTCCTGTTGAATAAATTTTAATATTTTTGCTTAGCATGCTACAAAAACTTTCTATACGTAATTACGCATTAATTGATAGTCTGGATATCGAATTCGATAAAGGCCTGAATATTATTACAGGTGAAACCGGCGCTGGTAAATCGATCATACTAGGCGCATTATCGCTAATCTTAGGTCAGCGGGCAGAAAGTAAGTACTTTTTTAATCAGGACAAAAAATGCGTTATTGAAGGTACTTTTATGTTGGCAGATGAAAATCTAAAGATGCTTTTTGAAGAAAATGATCTTGATTTCTCAAACGAAAGTATCTTAAGAAGAGAAATATCGATAGATGGTAAGACAAGATCTTTCATTAATGATACCCCTGTAAATTTATCCATTCTAAAACAGATTGGTGAAAAGCTGATCGATATCCACTCACAGCATGCTACACAGGAAATTAACGATGCCGATTTTCAACTTTTGATTGTAGATGCACTGGCAAACCATAAATCATTGTTGACTGATTACCGCCGCGGATTTAAAAAGCTTAAACATGATACCAGCCTGTTAAAGAAACTCATGGCCGAAGCAGATGAAGCCAGGAATAAACAGGATTATGAACAGTTTTTATTCAACGAGCTAGAGCAGGCAAAACTACAGGATGGCGAGCAGGAAGAATTAGAACAGGAATTGGAAAGGTTAACTCATGCCGAAACCATCAAAAGAGCATTACTCACCACTTCCGGTTTAATTAACGAAAGTGAGCCTTCCGCCCTTCAGATTTTAAAAGAGGCTTCGTTACAGCTACAAAGTATCGAAAAATTCGATCCGGCAATTAATGTGCTGTACGAACGGTTACGCTCATCCATTATAGAAATAAAAGATATTACCGATGAGGTTTCTGGGATAGAAGAAAACACCATACACAGTGTCGATCGTTTGGAACTGGTCAATCAAAGGCTGGATCTTTTTTATTCACTGCAGCAGAAACATCGGGTTGCAGATAATTCCGAGTTACTGGCACTTCAAAAACAGCTGGAAGAAAACCTGAACAAAATTTTATCTTCTGATGAGCATATTGAAAACCTACAGGAAGAAATAGATCAACTTCAAAAAGCATTATATAAACAGGCCGAACAATTAAGTGCCAACCGCAAAAAAGCGATTAAAGTTGTAGAGGAACAAACCAGTATCACCCTAAAAAGAGTGGGAATGCTAAATGCAAAATTGGTTTTACATCAAAAAGTATTAAGCGAGCTAAATAAAGATGGTTTGGATGAAATGAACATACTCTTTACGGCCAACGCTGGCCAGGCGCCCGCACCAGTAAATAAAGTGGCGTCTGGTGGGGAATTATCAAGGTTAATGTTAGCTATAAAAGCTTTATTGGCCAAACATACTTCCTTACCTACCATTATTTTCGATGAGATTGATACTGGAATTTCTGGCGAAACAGCGCTAAAAGTTGGAGAAGTAATTGCAGATTTAGGACAGAATATGCAGGTAATTTCGATTACACACCTACCTCAAATTGCGGCCAAAGGCAGCTCTCATTACTATGTTCATAAACAGGAGGACCACGGAAAAACCACTACGGGCATCCGTAAACTGAAACAAGAGGAACGTATTCAGGTAATTGCCGAAATGTTAAGTGGTAAAAATCCAGGTGCATCAGCTATAGAAAATGCAAAAGAATTATTAGCTTAATTTTGTAATAATTCCAAGTTCTGTACCCACCACAGACCTTTTCATGCTTAATAGTGATAAATTTAGTGGTCTGTGAAGACACAGACCACGGCGATAGAGGAACGTATTGAGGTAATTGCCTAACTGTTAAGTGGTAAAAATCCAGGTGCATCGGCTATAGAAAATGCAAAAGAATTATTAGCTTAATTTCCTGCTAAATCCCAAAGCCTTTGTCCCCACAAACCTTCTTCATGCTACGCTACTCTGACGATGGAGGCCTTTTAATATAATATTTCTTTTTAACACTTACTAAACTAATAATTTAGTTTATATTTAACATATGAAAACCTTATTAACCATACTCTTGCTATTTATTGGTCATATTTGTTCTGCACAACAAAATCACCTGCTTTCAGGTACGATCAAAGATAAGCATGGCGAGGCTTTACCTGGTGCTGGAGTATATGTAAGTGGTTATAAAATCGCAACCGTTTCTAACAATAATGGAGAATATGTCCTGCCGCTTAAACCAGGCAATTATGATATTTTAGTACAGCTAATTGGTTATAAAGCACTAAATAAAAACATTATTATTTCTGATAAGGCGATAAAACTTGATCTGGTTTTACAAGAAAGTATTACTCAATTAAACGAAGTTACTATTAAACCAGATCCGAACAGGGCCCATTACATCGCCATGTTTAAAGATTTTTTTATTGGCACTACGCCAAATGCTGAACAATGTAAAATAATTAATCCAACTGTGCTCCTGGTTGATTACGACAAGGATGAGGCAAAACTTACAGTAAAAACGAATCAATTTTTAATTATTGAAAACCTGGCACTGGGATACCGTATAAAATACCTCGTGAATAATTTTGAGTATAGCAGCCTAACCAAGATCATCTATTATGAAGGCTTTCCTTATTATGAAGATTTAAAAGGATCAGCCAGGAGAAAAAAGATCTGGGCGAAGAAACGTTTAACCGCCTACCTGGGTTCTCCACAGCATTTTTTCACATCACTCTACAATGGGAAAGCAACTGAAGAAGGCTTTATCATCAACAAATTAATTACCCAGCCAAATCCCGACAAACCGTCTGACAGTATCATCAAGGCAAATATCAGACGTTTAACTAAAGTTCAGGAAGGCTTGTTACAAAAAAAGATAAACCTTAATCATGGCGATTCACTCAGCTATTGGATCAGAAAGAAAAATCTCCCTAACGGCATTTCCATTTTAAACCGCAGGCCTATTTTACAAGATACCTTAGTGCGCCTAAAAAATCAAAACGTCAAAAGCATCAACTTTACCGATAAATTATACATCATTTATACTAAAGAAAAGGAAGATCCATTATTTGCCAACCGGATAGGCTTATCCATCAGCAGGCCTTTAGATATGCCAGACTATCAAATATCAACCATTAGCCTTCAAGTAGCACCCGTGTATTTTTATGAGAATGGCGGAATCTATAACCCACGCGCTATGATTTATGCTGGCTACTGGGCCTGGGAGAAAATTGCCGATAGCGTACCGATGGATTATCTACCACTAGTTGATATCAAAAAATAGGAAGATGATAGAGGGTTTCGGTCCCTTAGTGTCTCGCTAAGACTTACAATAAAGTATTTTTTTTTAGAAAGCAGGTACAAGATCTCTTAGGTCCCGGCAGTCCCACCCTTTGTTACAAATCCTCGCCCTCATGCTTCGGGCTGTGGGTTTTTCACTAGGGTCGGGTTTGGCTGGCAAGGCTGGTAACATGATTTAGGTTTTGGGACATTGCTATTAGCACAGATGAGGTTAAATAAACCCGATAGGGCCGGGTAGCCCACAGCGTAGCGAAGACTACAAGGGATTGCGGGGCAACTATAGCCACGTAAAACAGACCTTTCGTTTCCAAACAAAATGCAGTTGCTATAAAGCAGTTCTTTCGGAAATCCATCGCTATGCTACCATTGACCGATTTAAAGAATCGCCGTCATTTCGACTGAAGCGCAGCGAAATGGAGAAATCTTTTAATATAGTCCAAAGATTTCTCTAAGCCTTTACTTGCAGGCACTGCGGTCGAAATGACGCCTATTGTATATCTGTCACCAACACTCCGATGTATTCGAGAATTTTAAAATCTACTATTGATAGGATAAACCCAGCTTGGTCGTCATTCTCACGCATGCCGGAATTTTGAAGCAAACGTATTAAGATTATTCATGAGCTTTTTTATTTAATGGCAATCATGAGCACTTCGTGTTTCCCATCCGTTGGATCAAGTTGGGAATGACTATTTCTCCAGAGATATTACTTTTTTAAATTTATCTATTAATCATATTGACTTTTATACCATAAATTATCCCCCACGATAACATGCCTGAACTAAATGTTAAATCTGTTAAAAACTTTCTACATTTTTAATAAATATTACGCCTTTTGGTTACATTCGTTTCCATGATTAAAAGCCTTTTAGTATCCTTTATGCTGATCATGTTGGGTACTAATGCCATTGCTCAAAATACCTTCTCAATCATTGGTTTGGTTAGGGATGAACAAGATGGATTGCCTGGTGCAAGTATCTACCTAAGCGGCTATAAAATTGCAACTGTTGCCGATAATGAAGGAAAATTTAAACTTTCAAACCTAAGGCCAGGCAGTTACGACCTGCTTGTGCAGCTTGTTGGTTACCTGCCCTATTCTAAAAGCGTCATCATATCCGATAAATCGGTTCAGGTAGAGTTGGTTTTAAAAGAAAATGTTGCTCAGCTTGATGAAGTGGTTATTAGGGCCGATCCTAACCGCCAAAAATATATTAACCAGTTTAAGGAGTTTTTTATTGGTAAAACGCCAAATGCAGCACAGTGCAAGATATTAAATCCGCAGGTTTTAAATGTAGATTTTGATATTACCAAAAGCACTTTAACAGTATCTACTACTGAATTTTTAATTGTAGAAAATAAAGCATTGGGCTATCGCCTTAAATATATGCTCGATCATTTTGAGTATAATTCCCGTACACATATCATTTATTACTCCGGGCATCCGTTTTTTGAAGAATTGAAAGTATCTGCTGCTAAAAAGAAAAAATATGTTGCGGCAAGAGAACTGGCTTATTATGGCTCATCGCAACACTTTTTCCGTTCACTTTATGCCAATAAAACAAAGGAAGAAGGATTTATCATTAATAAAATGATCAAAATCCCCAACCCAAATCGTTATCCACAGTATGTAATCAATGCCAATTTAGAAAAAATTAAAGCCATACCGGAGAAAACCGGAATCAGGCAAACGAAAGGAAAAATAGATACCGCCTTACTTGCCTTTTGGACAAAACAACAGGAAATGCCCAAAACCATTGATAAATTTTCAAGGGCTGACGTACTTACCGATACCCTGGTACATTACTACAACCAGAATTTGAAATACTTGAGCTATACAGATGCACTGTTGATTCAGTACACCAAAGAGAAAGAATCGCTTGCCTATTCTAAAACAGGCTTCTGGATTTTTAGGCCGCTGGATGTACCGGAAAATGAAATTTCAGTCGCTTATTTAACCGGCGAAGGTGTGCGCTTTTATGAGAATGGTGGCATTTACGATTCCCGGTCGCTGCTTTACGAAGGTTACTGGGCCTATGAGAAAGTGGCCGATATGGTTCCGATGGATTACATTCCACTACCAAAAGGCAATAATTAATTGTTGAAAAGTAGACCTTTACTTTAATTTACAAATACTAATATTTTTAGTAATTTTAAATTATGATCGGTGACACAGAAAAACAATATTTTAAGGGTAGAGGTGCTCAGGTTAATCCACATAACAAATTTTTGAAAGATGTTTATGTGAAAGAGCATGATGAAGGAATAGATGACTGGGAGGAAAGTGATCGTAAAACTTCTTTTATCTTCGAAAATTCGAAAACCATCGTAAACAAAGTTGATAGTCCGGATGTAGGCATGGCTTATTCGTTAAATCCTTATCAAGGTTGTGAACATGGTTGTACATATTGTTATGCCCGCAATTCGCATCAATATTGGGGTTACAGCGCCGGAATAGAGTTTGAGCGAAAAATAATCGTTAAAAAAGATGCGCCAACACTGTTTAAAAAGTTCCTGGAGAAAAAAGGCTGGGATGCCACCACCATTTCACTTTCTGGCAATACCGATTGCTACCAACCTGCTGAAAGAAAATTTAAGCTAACCAGGCAGCTGTTAGAGATTGCATTGGCTTATAAACAGCCTATTGGGATGATTACCAAAAACTCGCTTATTCTTCGTGATAGGGATATTTTGAAAGAGATGGCCAAGTTAAACCTTTGTATGGTTTATGTTTCCATTAACAGTTTAAATGAAGATTTACGGCAGGTAATGGAGCCCCGCACTACAACAGCCAAACAACGGCTAAAAGTGGTAGAAGAACTTAGTAAAGATGGAATTCCTATGGGCGTAATGGTTGCCCCTCTCGTTCCCGGCTTAAGTGATCATGAGATTCCCAAAATTCTAAAAGCGGTAGCTAACGCTGGTGCCATTAAAGCAGGTTATACCGTGGTAAGACTTAATGGCGCTATCGGTCAGATCTTTGAAGATTGGTTGCAAAAAAATTTTCCAGACCGGTTTGACAAAGTATGGCATTCCATTCAGAGTTGTCATGGTGGTAATGTAAATGACAGCCGTTTTGGTGACCGTATGCGCGGCGATGGCAATATCTCACAAATGATCAGAGACAACTTCAGGCTACATTGCCGTTTAAATGGTCTAAATGTAAAAGATATTGTTTTAGACCACACCTTGTTCAAAATACCAAGCAACCAGGTGAGTCTTTTTTAACATTCGGGGAGAGAAATCCCTAACGCTCGGGGCCGTGGTTTATGATCACGGTCCTCTCAATTTGTTGGTCCCGATTTGCAATCGGGGCCTTTGAGCTGTGGATTTGTGATCCAACACAGAACAGACAACCATTAAATTCTTTATAAATACTAATTTGTAAACTACCACTATAAAACTTAGTTTTAACACCATGAAGAAGATTGCATTGGTAACCTACCTGGACAAAGGTGCTTATGACAGTACCACAGTTGAAAGTGAAGATGATAAGCTGTTAAACTTCCTGCAAGAAAAAGGTCTCAATATTGAAAAAGTAATCTGGAATGATGTACATATTAAATGGGAGGATTATTCATTGGCGATTTTGAAATCGCCATGGGACTATTTTGACCTGATTGAAGATTTTTACATCTGGCTCGATCTTTTAGAAACTAAGAAAGTAAAATTACTTAACCCAATTGGGGTGGTGAGGTGGAATTCGGATAAACGCTATTTGAAGGAGATTGAAGCAGCTGGGTTAAAAATTATACCCAGTGTCTTTATCAACAAACGAAACGGCGTAACGCTTAAACACTACTTTGAGAAATTTAACACCAATAGGTTAATTGTAAAACCTTGTATTAGTGGTGGCGCAAAAAATACCTTCAAGGCCACAATTGACCATGTTGAAGCAATGAACCATCAGTTGAACCAACTTATACAAGAAGAAGATTTTATCATTCAGCCATTTTTACCAGAAATTTTGGAAAACGGAGAATGGTCATTTATTTTCTTTAATGGGACTTACAGTCATTCTCTAATTAAAAAAGCAAAACCAGGCGATTTCAGGGTACAACCAGCACATGGTGGATCGGTACATACCCAAAACCCTGGTCATGATTTAATTGCTACGGCACAGCAATACATTGATCTGTTTGCTAAAAACTGTCTGTATGCCCGCGTTGATGGTACTTTTGTAAATGGCGAATTTCTGCTAATGGAGTTAGAACTTATAGAGCCATTTCTATTTTTGAACACATCACCGGAAAGTTATGACCGGTATTATAGGGCGTTAAAAGAACTGATATAATTGCCCCGTGCGGTCAAATATTACAAACTGGCAACCGACTTATTACATTCCTTTTTCACGTATCAAAGCAACTAAGCTCTAGCCCGATGTAAAAAAAAACTCCCGATTTTCATCGGGAGTTTTTTCTTATTTACTTGAAGAGTCTTCCTCTTGCTTTGGTTCTTCTTTTTTGCCTTCGCCTTTTTTGTGATTGATTGATACGAGTTCGGTAGTTTTATCGTAATCAATTTCTAAAACATCACCTTCGGTTAACTCGCCTTTAAGGATCTCCTCAGCAATCGGATCTTCCAAATATTTCTGAATTGCTCTTTTCAATGGACGGGCACCAAAGTTACTATCAAAACCTTTATCGGCAATGTATTCTTTCGCATTATCAGTCAACACAATTTCATAACCAAGCGTATGAACACGACCAAATAAAGCTTTTAACTCGATGTCGATAATTCTAAAGATTTCTTCTTTACCTAAACTGTTGAACACCACTACATCATCAACACGGTTTAAGAACTCAGGAGCGAAAGCACGTTTTAGCGCACTTTCTATTACACCGCGACTGTGGGAATCGGCCTGGCTTGTTTTCGCTGTTGTAGAGAAACCAACGCCTTGACCAAAATCCTTAAGTTGACGTGCACCGATGTTAGAAGTCATGATGATGATGGTATTTCTAAAATCAACTTTACGACCTAAGCTATCCGTTAACTGCCCTTCATCCAAAACCTGTAACAGGATATTAAATACATCAGGGTGTGCTTTTTCAATCTCATCCAATAGAATTACGGCATAAGGTTTTCTTCTAACTTTTTCAGTTAATTGTCCGCCTTCTTCATAACCCACGTATCCTGGAGGCGCTCCTACCAAACGCGAAACAGCAAATTTCTCCATGTACTCACTCATGTCAATCTGAATCAGTGAATCATCACTATCGAACATGAAACGGGCCAATTCTTTTGCCAATTCGGTTTTACCCACCCCGGTTGGACCTAAGAAAATAAAAGAACCAATCGGTTTTTTAGGATCTTTTAACCCTGCTCTTGTACGTTGGATGGCTTTGGTCAGTTTTTTGATCGCATCGTTCTGACCAATAATTTTTTCAGCCACTTTATCGTACATATTCAACAGTTTTGCACTGTCTGTTTGTCCCACACGTTGTACCGGGATACCAGTCATCATGGATACCACTTCGGCTACGTTATCTTCTGAAACTTCGTAACGCTTAGTTTTTGTTTCTGCTTCCCACTCTGCTTTAGCTTTATCTAATTCTTCAATTAAATTTTTCTCTGTATCACGGAGTTTTGCAGCTTCTTCATACTTCTGGCTACGTACTACCTTGTTCTTTTCTAATTTGATATCTTCAATTTTGGCTTCGATATCAATAATATTCTGTGGAACATGGATATTGGTTAAGTGAACACGAGAACCTGCCTCATCTAAAGCATCAATGGCTTTATCTGGTAAGAAACGATCAGAAATATAACGTGAGGTTAAAGTGACACAGGCTAATATCGCTTCTTCCGTGTAGGTTACTCCATGATGTTCTTCGTATTTATCTTTAATACGGGTTAAAATCTCTACAGTTTCATCTGGTGTAGCCGGCTCAACCATTACTTTTTGGAAACGGCGGTCTAAAGCGCCATCTTTTTCAATATACTGTCGATACTCATCTAGTGTAGTAGCACCAATACACTGGATTTCGCCCCTTGCCAAAGCAGGTTTGAACATATTGGATGCATCTAATGAGCCTGAAGCTCCGCCTGCACCAACAATGGTATGAATCTCATCAATAAATAAAATTACATCAGTAGATTTTTCAAGCTCGTTCATCACGGCTTTCATACGTTCTTCAAACTGGCCACGGTATTTTGTACCAGCTACCAATGATGCCAAATCTAAGGTAACTACACGTTTGCCAAAAAGTACGCGCGAAACTTTACGTTGAACGATGCGCAAGGCTAAGCCCTCTGCAATTGCAGACTTACCCACTCCTGGTTCTCCAATTAAAATTGGATTGTTCTTTTTTCTACGGGATAAAATCTGTGATACACGTTCAATTTCTTTTTCGCGACCAACAATTGGATCTAACCTTCCCTCTTCCGCAGCTTTAGTTAAGTCGCGACCGAAATTATCTAGAACAGGAGTCTTAGATTTTATATCCGACACTTTTTTAGGTGTGCTAAAGCTTTCCTCTTCGCGATAATCATCATCGCCTCCTGTAGAAGCACTGTTTGAAATATCATCTCTGAAACCATTTTTATTCACTTCAACCTCCTGTTTAAAAACATCATAAGTAATACCGTATTGCAATAAAATCTGCGAGGCGATGTTATCATCATCTCTCAAAACCGATAAAAGCAAATGTTCGGTGCCAATTAAATCACTTTTAAATATTTTAGCTTCTAAGTAAGTAATTTTTAAAACCTTTTCTGCCTGTTTCGTTAATGGAATATTACCCAAGTTTACTGTAACACTCGAAGTACCGCGAACAGCATCTTCAATTGAGCGGCGCAACTTACTGGTATCAACCCCTAACGATCGTAAAATTTTTATAGCCATGCCATCGCCTTCGCGGATGAGGCCCAATAATAAATGCTCGGTTCCAATGTAATCATGCCCTAAGCGGAGCGCTTCCTCCCTACTAAAAGAGATTACATCTTTAACCTGTGGTGAAAATTTTGCTTCCATAATACCTTTCTTAACAGCTACGTCCCTAAACTATAAAATAACTTTATAAAAACGAATGTACTGTTTTCTTTATTTTATCAACAATTGCGCCATATGGGTGGATAAAGAGGCATTCAAATGCCTGAGAACCCGAAATTTTATATAAGATTATTATTTTGATAAATATTACTTTGTCTATATCTATATACGTAATATATGCTCTAAAGGTTTTAAAGGGACATTTACCAAAAACATCCGATTGCAGATACGATATTGTCGGTTTATTGTAAGGATTTCTTTACCGTCAGCAACTGACAATATGTATCTTTTTATTAAAGCAATTTACAAGTTTTGACAGAAAAACAAAAAGAACATGACATCATTTAATAATTTTATCAGGTAGTGATTGACAACTTCCGTTATGCCAACATTGTAACCTTAATACGAAATTAACCGCGGTTAGGTTGTTTTTGTTTTTTAGCGTTGTAGTTTATTGTAATTTAATGATAAAATGCGAAAGATTTATCTAATAAATATTTAGGTCGATCATTAATAAGCACTTTCATAATAAGCCCGGAGAAGGTTTTTCAAAAGAAAGGTGCTGTAGTAAAGCCATCTTACATTTGGAAACGAAAGGCTACTTTCCATGGCCCTGGCAGCCCCGCCATCGCTCGTTTCCTCGTTGCGCTACCGATGAAAATCGGTACAGGTAGCGCTTCACTGTGGGCTAACTCGCTCTGTCGGGTTTATTAACTGTGACCTGTACTGATCGCATTGTTGGCTACTGACCAGGTTTCCCAATACGACGTTCCGATGTTTTATAAAAAGTCTGTTTTTGAAAGTGTCTTGGCGAGACGCTAAGACTAGATAAGAGAGCAGATCAATAAATCAGAATGGCCATTGCTAAACGCCATGGCCATTCTGATGATGGTCATAATGATATGATTAAGTGGCTACTAACTACCAGTTAATACCGAGATTGATCTCAAAGTTACCTGCAGTATAACCTCTTAAGTTACCCGTTTGCGTAGTATATGCGGTATTAATCATATATTTTTTCTTGTAATGTAACCCAACCCCAAAACTTGCAGCTTTACTGGTATGATACATGGCTGTAAACAATAATTGTTGGTTAGCAACTCCGAGTTGACCGCCGACATCTACAATATCAGCAATTCCGGAAAAAGAGCGATAGGCCACTTTAGGTTGAAACAAGCCTTCCCCAAGATCAATTTTATATCCTGCTGCTGCATAAACAGCAGGTGTATTGATTAATTTAAAGTTATCTCTATTGAAATAATTTTTAAGGTTTACCAATGCAAAATCTACAACCAAATGCTGTGAAGTTAATCCAACTCCAAAATCACCATCAAAATAGGTTCTATGATCGGTATTGTACACACCAACCTGCGGATCATTCGGATTTCCGATCAGATCCTGCATATCCACCCGCTGGTTTATAAAACCCGCGGATAAACCAAAATGTAATTTTGCAGATCCACTAAGTGGAAGATGATAGGCATAACTCGCCAGAATTCTCGTTTGCCTTTGCAAGCCAGCTTTATCCAGATTCATGTTCAGACCTACCCCAACCCTTTCCCATCCATAAGTGGCACTTAGGTTTTGTACCATCGGGGCTCCGGGAACATTATTCCATTGTGAACGGAAAGTGAGGTCTGCTGTTGCACCTTCTGCTAATCCGGCCATAGCCGGATTAGCAAGATAGGTGTTATTAAAATATTGATTTAACAATGGACTAGTCTGCGCATTTACCTTCGAAATACCGATAAGAGCAGCCAGCAGTATAATCGTTGTTTTTATCCTTTTCATTTTCTTAGCGGTTTCTGATAATCGTGATAAATCCTTTTTGAACCAATTTATTTGGGCCATAAGTAATAATGTAATAATAAGTTCCTTCTGCAAGTTCATTTCCTCCGATAGTTCCATTCCAGCTATTGTCATATGACTTTTTACTGTACATTTCCCTTCCGTTACGGTCGAAAATCCGGACTTCATTACTTGGGTACAGATCAATATTCTGAATAATCCAGGTATCATTTATACCATCACCATTTGGTGTTAAGATATTATTGGCAACCAACTTATAATCTTCATTTACCTTAATGGTGATCGATGCTGAACTATTACAACCACTGGCATTGGTTACCCTTACCGTATAAATTGTAGTTTGCACCGGACGAACACTGAGTGATGCCGTATTTTGTCCACTAATGATACCGCTTGCTGTAGACCAGCTGTAAGCTGTGCCTCCACTAGCTGTTAATACCGCTGTTTCACCTTTGCTAATTTCAGTTCCTTTATTGCTTACTATATTTACCAATGGAATGGCATTAATGGTTAATGTACCATTTACATAAACCAAACTGTAGTTGTTAGCTGCACCACCAGATGCTACCAGTACATAATTACCTGCAACATTTCTGTTGGCAGTAGTGCTTACAATTGGTTTTATACTTAAAGCACTTTCATTATCGCCAGTTTTAAAACCAGTATAAGTGATGCCAAAGGTTGGGAACCCATCTGACTGACACATCACAGCATTATTAGCAGTAACAGTAAGTACTGATTTAGTAATGGTCAGGTTACTACTGATGTAAGCGATTGTGTAATTGCCATTTAGTGCAAGCGTACCCTGGTTAATCGCATAAGTGCCCACGTTTTCGCCTGGTGCCCTGGTCAGGCTTCCGCTGAAACTGTCGCCGGTTGCCAGTGCCGGAGTAAAGGTATAGGTCAAAGCAGGATCGGCATCACCATAAGTTTTGCTTTTAGCTGCTGCTGTTACCGTGATGGTTTTTGCACCGATCGTTAAATCAGCACCAACATAGCTTACTGTATAATTGCTGCTTATTGCAAGCGTACCCTGGTTAATCGCATAAGTGCCCACGTTTTCACCTGGTGTTCTGGTCAGACTTCCGGTGAAGGTATCTGTTCCAACTAATGCCGGAGCAAAGGTATAGGTCAATGCCGGATCGGCATCACCATAGGTTTTGCTCTTAGCTGCAGCTGTTACCGTGATGGCTTTTGCACCTATTGTTAGATCTGCACCTACATAAGTTAAGCTGTAGTTACCATTCAGTGCAAGCGTACCCTGGTTAATCGCATAAGTGCCCACATTTTCACCTGGTGTTCTGGTCAGACTTCCAGTGAAGATATCTGTTCCAACTAATGCCGGAGCAAAGGTATAGGTCAATGCCGGATCGGCATCGCCATAGGTTTTGCTTTTCGCTGCAGCTGTTACCGTGATGGCTTTTGCACCTATTGTTAGATCTGCACCTACATAAGTTAAGCTGTAGTTACCATTCAGTGCAAGCGTACCCTGGTTAATCGCATAAGTGCCCACGTTTTCACCTGGTGTTCTGGTCAGACTTCCAGTGAAGATATCTGTTCCAACTAATGCCGGAGCAAAGGTATAGGTCAATGCCGGATCAGCATCACCATAGGTTTTGCTCTTCGCTGCTGCTGTTACCGTGATGGTTTTTGCACCAATTGTTAGATCAGCACCTACATAAGTTAAACTATAGTTACCATTCAGTGCAAGCGTACCCTGGTTAATCGCATAAGTACCCACATTTTCACCTGGTGTTCTGGTAAGACTTCCAGTGAAGGTATCTGTTCCAACTAATGCCGGAGCAAAGGTATAAGTCAATGCCGGGTCGGCATCTCCATAAGTTTTGCTCTTCGCTGCTGCTGTTACCGTGATGGTTTTTGCACCGATCGTTAAATCAGCACCAACATAAGTTAAACTATAGTTACCATTCAGTGCAAGCGTACCCTGGTTAATTGCATAAGTACCCACGTTTTCACCTGGTGTTCTAGTCAGGTTTCCAGTGAAGGTATCTGTTCCAACTAATGCCGGAGCAAAGGTATAGGTCAACACAGGATCGGCATCACCATAGGTTTTGCTTTTCGCTGCTGCTGTTACCGTGATGGTTTTTGCACCAATGGTTAAATCAGCACCTACATAAGTTAAACTATAGTTACCATTCAGTGCAAGTGTACCCTGGTTAATCGCATAAGTACCCACATTTTCACCTGGTGTTCTAGTCAGGCTTCCAGTGAAGGTATCTGTTCCAGCTAATGCCGGAGCAAAGGTATAGGTCAATGCAGGATCGGCATCACCATAGGTTTTGCTCTTAGCTGCAGCTGTTACCGTGATGGCTTTTGGAGTTATTGTTAAATCAGCACCTACATAAGTTAAACTGTAGTTACCATTCAGTGCAAGCGTACCCTGGTTAATCGCATAAGTGCCCACGTTTTCACCTGGTGTTCTGGTCAGGCTTCCAGTGAAGGTATCTGTTCCAACTAATGCCGGAGCAAAGGTATAGGTCAATGCAGGATCGGCATCGCCGTAGGTTTTGCTTTTCGCTGCAGCCGTTACCGTGATCGCTTTTGCACCAATTGTTAGATCAGCACTTACATAAGTAACGGTATAATTGCTGCTTGGTGCAAGTGTGCCTTGGTTGATCGCATAAGTGCCCACGTTTTCACCTGGTGTTCTGGTCAGGCTTCCAGTGAAACTGTCGCCGGTTACCAGTGCCGGAGCAAACGTATACGTCAAAGCAGGATCGGCATCTCCATATGTTTTGCTCTTCGCTGCCGCTGTTATCGTAATTGCCTTTGCACCGATCGTAAGATCAGCACCAACATAAGTAACGGTATAATTGCTGCTTAGTGCAAGTGTACCCTGGTTGATCGCATAAGTACCCACGTTTTCACCTGGTACTCTGGTCAGGCTTCCGCTGAAACTGTCGCCGGTTGCCAGTGCCGGAGCAAAGGTATAGGTCAAAGCAGGATCGGCATCTCCATAGGTTTTGCTTTTCGCTGCTGCTGTTACCGTGATGGTTTTTGCACCTATTGTTAGATCTGCACCTACATAAGTTAAGTTATAGTTACCATTCAGTTCAAGTGTACCCTGGTTGATCGCATAAGTGCCCACGTTTTCGCCTGGTAGCCTGGTCAAACTTCCGCTGAAACTGTCGCCCGTGGCCAGTGCCGGAGCAAAGGTATAGGTCAATGCCGGATCGGCATCTCCATAGGTTTTGCTCTTCGCTGCTGCTGTTACCGTGATGGTTTTTGCACCAATTGTTAGATCTGCACCTACATAAGTTAAGCTATAGTTACCATTCAGTGCAAGCGTACCCTGGTTAATCGCATAAGTACCCACGTTTTCACCTGGTGTTCTGGTCAGGCTTCCACTGAAACTGTCGCTGGTTACCAGTGCCGGAGCAAAGGTATAGGTCAACGCCGGATCGGCATCTCCATAGGTTTTGCTCTTCGCTGCTGCTGTTACCGTGATGGTTTTTGCACCGATCGTTAAATCAGCACCAACATAAGTTAAATTATAGTTACCATTCAGTGCAAGCGTACCCTGGTTAATTGCATAAGTACCCACGTTTTCACCTGGTGTTCTGGTCAGGCTTCCACTGAAACTGTCGCCGGTTACCAGTGCCGGAGCAAAGGTATAGGTCAACGCAGGATCGGCATCACCGTAGGTTTTGCTCTTCGCTTCAGCTGTTACCGTGATGGTTTTTGCACCGATCGTTAAATCAGCACCAACATAAGTTAAACTGTAGTTACCATTCAGTGCAAGCGTACCCTGGTTAATCGCATAAGTGCCCACGTTTTTACCTGGTGTTCTGGTCAGGTTTCCAGTGAAGGTATCTGTTCCAACTAATGCCGGAGCAAAGGTATAGGTCAACACAGGATCGGCATCACCATAGGTTTTGCTTTTAGCTGCTGCTGTTACCGTGATGGTTTTTGCACCGATCGTTAAATCAGCACCTACATAAGTTAAACTATAGTTACCATTCAGTGCAAGTGTACCCTGGTTAATCGCATAAGTACCCACGTTTTCACCTGGTGTTCTGGTCAGGCTTCCACTGAAACTGTCGCCGGTTACCAGTGCCGGAGCAAAGGTATAGGTCAACGCCGGATCGGCATCTCCGTAGGTTTTGCTCTTCGCTGCTGCTGTTACCGTGATGGTTTTTGCACCGATCGTTAAATCAGCACCTACATAAGTTAAACTATAGTTACCATTCAGTGCAAGTGTACCCTGGTTAATCGCATAAGTACCCACGTTTTCACCTGGTGTTCTGGTCAGGCTTCCACTGAAACTGTCGCCGGTTACCAGTGCCGGAGCAAAGGTATAGGTCAACGCCGGATCGGCATCTCCGTAGGTTTTGCTCTTCGCTGCTGCTGTTACCGTGATGGTTTTTGCACCGATCGTTAAATCAGCACCTACATAAGTTAAACTATAGTTACCATTCAGTGCAAGTGTACCCTGGTTAATCGCATAAGTACCCACGTTTTCACCTGGTGTTCTGGTCAGACTTCCAGTGAAGGTATCTGTTCCAACTAATGCCGGAGCAAAGGTATAGGTCAATGCCGGATCAGCATCACCATAGGTTTTGCTCTTCGCGGCTGCTGTTACCGTGATGGTTTTTGCACCAATGCTCAAGTTCGCAATTACATAAGTAATACTATAGTTACCGTTCAAGGCCAATGTGCCCTGGTTGATTGCATAAGTTCCTACGTTTTCACCTGGTACTCTGGTCAGGCTTCCGCTAAAACTGTCGCCGGTTGCCAGTGCCGGAGCAAAGGTATAGGTCAATGCAGGATCGGCATCACCATAGGTTTTGCTCTTAGCTGCAGCTGTTACCGTGATGGCTTTTGGAGTTATTGTTAAATCTGCACCAACATAAGTTAAACTGTAGTTACCATTCAGTGCAAGCGTACCCTGGTTAATCGCATAAGTATCAATGTTTTCACCTGGTGTTCTGGTCAGGCTTCCGCTGAAACTGTCGCCGGTTACCAGTGCCGGAGCAAACGTATACGTCAAAGCAGGATCGGCATCTCCATAGGTTTTGCTCTTCGCTGCCGCTGTTATCGTAATTGCCTTTGCACCGATCGTAAGATCAGCACCAACATAAGTAACGGTATAATTGCTGCTTGGTGCAAGTGTACCCTGGTTGATCGCATAAGTACCCACGTTTTCACCTGGTACTCTGGTCAGGCTTCCGCTGAAACTGTCGCCGGTGACCAGTGCCGAAGCAAACGTATACGTCAAAGCAGGATCGGCATCTCCATAGGTTTTGCTCTTCGCTGCAGCTGTTACCGTGATCGCTTTTGGAGTTATTGTTAAAGCTGTCGCATTAGATGCAGCTTGTACAAAATCATAATTATTAGCACTTAATCCTGTTCCGGTAATGTCATAAGAACCGACATTTGAATTTGCTAATGCAGAAGTTGACCAGCTAAGCGTACCTGTTGTTGCTGTCGAGATGGTTTCTGAATTTACAAATCCAGTAACCGTTCCTGATAAAGCCGGAACAGCATCACCATAAACTTTCAATAAAGTATTTGCTGTATAAGTTAGCGTCGCTTTAGCAACTGTACTTGATGGGATGCTCACTGTTTGACTGCTTGCATTGCTACTCGTTAACGTTACATTTCCGGTAATATTCGTACCTGCTGGTGCATTTGCTTTTAATCTGACATATATTGTTCCCGAACTTCCGATGGTAACCGAAGAACTATAGCTCACATTATCAGCACTCACCTCAAAATTGCTAGTTGAAAATGGCGTAGCCGTTATCCCTGTAGATAAACCTGTACCAGAAACGGTTACACTGGTTGATGTTGAGGCGGTTCCATAAGTTGTGCTTAAAGCGGATGGAAAGGTCGCAGCTGAAGGAGTAATGGAGGCCTGACTATAATTGAGGCTATAGGTAGCTGAGGCACTATTGCCCGTGTTGTTCGCATCAATGGCCACCCCTGAGGCCAGACTTACGCTAACTGTTCCGTTGCCACCTGGGATGACGGTAAAAGTGTAGGGACCCGCCCCGGAACCAGAAAAGCTGCCCGTAGTTAGTGTTCCACCGCTGATGTTCACATCGCTTCCTGTAAAACTCGTGCCTACACCCTGTGAGAAGCTTACCGAGAATGGTATCGGACTGGTGCTGGTAGTGCTTCCAGATGCGCCTGCACTAGAACTTATCGTGGCCGTTAGCGCTGGAGCGGTGACACTGAACGCTGCAGATGTAAAGATATCATAAGTAGGCACGTTGTTTGGCTGAATTTCACCGATGTACACACCATTAATGAAGGCTCTCAGACGTTGATCCAGACTTGTGTAATTGCGCTGTATGGTATAGAAGCGGATTTGGTAGGTGCCGGTTGGCACCGCCAGATTCTGAGAGATGGCACCATTGTTTCCGGCTGTGCTCTGCAAGAAAGCAACCGCATCGCCATTTGCGGCTATAGAGCCAAAAACGCTGTTGTTACGTGAGACACCGGCCTGTACACCGAAACTCCATGGGCTGGCGACCACGCCCTGTGACTGGTAGAGGTAATTACTTGGCGCTACGTTGTTGGTTTCAAAGCTGCTGTTCAGTATGCCATTTTGGATAGGCGTAACAGAACCGCTGGCGAGAACCTGTAATTGGTCTACAAAAGCGGTAACATCTGAATTGCCCGAAGCACTCCCGGCAGCCTCTATGCGCAATGTCGGGGCAGAGGCAAAGCTTTTAGTAATGGTATATATTTCACCTGAGCTGTAAGGCGCATTGCTGATGCTCGGACTCAGTCCGGTGGAATTGGCCAGATTGAGCCTTATGGTTCCATCGCCATTACCTGTATTAACAGTAACCGTATAGGTGCTGCCGGAGCCAGACACGTTGGTCACCGAGGCACTGGCTAAGCCTGTGGTGGTTAATGAAAAGTTATTGCTGGAAATTCCCGTCACCACACTTGAGAATACCACCCGGTAACTTACCGTGCCAGTAGCTGTAGGTGAAGGTGTTAAGCGGGTGATTGAGGTGACGCTTGCCGTTGGTGCGGCATAGGTAAACTGGTCGCTGGCACTGATCGCACTGGTGCCACCTGTTGTAGTGATGCGGACATCAACTGTACCTGTTCCTGCCGGTGCGGTCGCTGTGATTTGTGTTGCCGAGTTAACGGTGAAGCCAGTAGCCGCCGTAGCGCCAAAGGTCACCGCGGTCGCCCCGCTGAAGTTCGTGCCGGTAATGGTCACACTGGTGCCTCCACCGGTCGGGCCGCTGGTTGGGCTCAAAGCCGTTACCGTTGGTGCGACGACATAAGTAAACTGGTCGTTGGCACTGGTTACACTCGTGCCACCTGTTGTAGTGATGCGGACATCAACGGTACCTGTTCCTGCCGGTGCGGTTGCCATGATCTGTGTGGCCGAATTAACGGTAAAACCTGTGGCCGCCGTAGCGCCAAAGGTCACTGCGGTCGCCCCACTGAAATTAGTTCCGGTAATGGTCACACTCGTGCCTCCACCGGTCGGGCCGCTGGTTGGGCTCAAAGCCGTTACCGTTGGCGCGGCGATATAGGTAAACTGGTCGTTGGCACTGGTCGCACTTGTGCCACCTGTTGTAGTGATGCGGACATCAACTGTACCGGTTCCTGCTGGTGCAGTCGCCGTGATCTGTGTGGCCGAGTTAACGGTGAAGCCTGTAGCCGCCGTAGCGCCAAAGGTCACCGCGGTCGCCCCGCTGAAGTTCGTGCCGGTAATGTTCACACTGGTTCCTCCACTGGTAGGCCCGCTGGTTGGGCTCAAAGCCGTTACCGTTGGCGCGGCGATATAGGTAAACTGGTCGCTCGCACTGGTCGCACTGGTGCCACCTGTTGTAGTGATGCGGACATCAACTGTACCGGTTCCTGCTGGTGCAGTCGCCGTGATCTGTGTGGCCGAGTTAACGGTGAAGCCTGTAGCCGCCGTAGCGCCAAAGGTCACTGCGGTCGTTCCGCTGAAGTTCGTGCCGGTAATGGTCACGCTAGTACCTCCACCGGTCGGGCCGCTGGTTGGGCTCAAAGCCGTTACCGTCGGTACGGCGACTGCCTGTGTATAAGTAATGGAAAACTGACTGGCAGCGGTATTGCCATTGTCTGCGGCATCCTGCGCCACATTAGCGGCAATATTAATGGTCACCGCACCATTAGCTGTTGGTGTTGCATTAAAAGTATAAGTGGTTCCACTTCCCGAAAAACCACTGATTGTGGCATTACCCGGTATGATATCCCCTGCCACAAAGCCTGTTACCGATTCTGAAAAAGTAACCGTAAATGGAATTGGTGAGGTACTTGTCGAACTGCCTGATGCGCCGGCAGTACTGCTGATCATCACCGATGGAGCAACACCATCCACTAGCACATTGGACGTTGGGGCGACATTGTTTAACGTTAATGTTGCATTATTACTTGAAGCATCCGTAATCGTACCTCCGTTTAAACTTAAAGTACCAATGGCAATCCCATCTGTATCCAGATCTCCACTTGCAACTGGATAATTAAATGTTAAAGCCGAGCTACCAGAACCACTAACATAATTAGCATTTTTACCGGTTGAGCCTATAGTAAGTGCTAATTGGGGTGTGCCTGTTACCGTTACATCGCTTGAAAAATTTATGGTAAATGATAGGGTTTGTCCTATCTTATAAGTGGCATTAGAAGGAACTGACACACTGGTTACGGTTGGTGCCTGCACTCCACTCGTTATATTAAATTGTGTTGAGTTATTAACACCGAAGCCTAGCCCGAAGTTAAAAGGATTAGCAGCTGGATTATTTTTCCATTTGCCAGTATCAGTAATATCCGCCAACCAACTGGCCTTTGTTCCGCTCGATATACTTGGCGAATAGCTCATGTTCGGATAACGTGTACTAGTGGAGCTATTCGTCAAAAAGCCGACAGCGTAAACCGTGTTTGCAAGTTCGGAAGGCAATTCGCCGTAAAGAATACTGGTTTTTTGCGTATACCCACTACCCGTAACCCCGTTCGGATCAGTAGACCATCCACCAGAACTATTGGTTGTTCCTGTAGTTCTAACGTTATTAAAGGCAAAAATGAAAGATGGATTACTATCTGCACCCTGATAAATCAACAATTGGTCACCACTGGCATTATTCCATGGTAATGATGTAACTACAGAGTTTGTCCAGCCCGAAATCGATATATCTGCATCAGGAATTGGAGAACCATCTCCCTTAGTTGCAGATATAGTTTTACTTACTGACGAAGCCATATTCAGTTTGAATATAATTACTGTTCCTGCAGTTATGATAGATGATGGTTTCCATTGAATAGTCCCATCTAAAGTAGTACTTGTTGTAAAATTCCCAGGGGAACCGTTAACCCAGCCTCTATCTGTGATATAGATCGTCTCATTAGCCGCAATTGTATTTAAAGCAACTACAGCAAAACTACGTACAGTAGATGAAACATCAACATCGCCGTTCATGCCGATCACCGCAAGATCACCTTTAGATAAAGAAGCCCTAGCATGCATTACGCCAATTAAAAGCAGCGGGATAATTAATAAAAAACGATATATCTTTTTTAAAATGTAAAATTTCCTCATATAACAACTTTTTTTCTAAATCTTCAATACGGGTGTCTTGCAATAACTACAGGGTATAACCGGGATTGAAGGACACCGGTTATACCCAAAAAATGATTTATAGTGGTTTGATTTCTAATCTCTCGCCGGGAATATTCCGTTAATGCAAATCACATAATTAAGCGCCAATCCCGGCTGCCTGTTCTCATGTGCCAAAGTGGAACCTGAGCCCCCGGTGGGTTGAACAGTAAGGCCCGTTAACTGGGGGCCGCTCACACTATTTACCTTTAGCGTACCCTGCCCCATAGCCACAGGTTGATTTGGAGGAATCGGAGTGCTATATAAAGTCTCTGAAACCGCCGCAGGTGCACCCAAAAGATTGCCAGAAGGGCTGGGCTCACCGCTTTGATCTGCAGATGCCTTAATTGCTACACTGGCGGAACCGGTTTGAGTATAAGTTACCGCATGTGTATGCGCAGGAATTTGAGTAGTATCAATCGGAACACCTTCAACTCCTACACTATTGCCAATATTATAGGGTGAAAGCCCTGCTCCCTGCCCTACACCTACAATAGTACGTCCCTGCAAGTCTGGCAGCTTAAATGTGGTTGTTCCATCACCGCCATAGTATGTTCCAATTATTGCATAAAGTGCAGTGTATGTTCGTATAGAAAATGCCTGTCCGGCACAAAAGGCCCATGAATACGGTGCAAAATTCCCGGCAAACATTCTTATTTCGCCTATAGTTCCTTCCATTTTTGATAAAATTTAGTATGAATTAATCAATTATTAATCTCTAGATGGGAATAAACCCTCCACACAAATGACATAGTTTACGCCAAGTACCGGCTGGATGTTGCTATGTGGTAAACTTGCGCCCGTTACGCCTACGGTTACGACAGGTCTAGGTGGTGCCAGATTAGTAATCTGTACAGCCTGGCTATTAAGACTCACCAGATTTGGTGAATTATCCGGATCAGCATAAATACTATCATTTCCAGATGAATCCTGCGCCAGGTAATTACTTTGAGGGCTGGGCAATGTACCATCTACAGCAACACCGTTCAATGAAATATCGACGGCCGCAGCGGTTGTGGTATTTGTTTGCGTAGTTAAATGCGTATGCGTAGGCATTTCAAGTTGAATGAGAGCATGCTTCTCTTCTCCGGTTGTCTGCCCCAAGCTGTAATAACTAAGACCTGGCCCCTGGCCTGCTCCTACCACAATACGACTGGCGATATTTGGCAATTTAAAGGTATTAACCCCATCGCCACCATAGTTGGTGCCAAGTATCGCATAAAGCGCGGTATACATTGAAATAGATAGTGATTGTCCTGTACAAAACATCCAAGTGCGTGGTGCAAAATTACCTGCAAAAGCACGGATTTCGCCGATTGTTCCTTCCATAATTTTTTTCTTAAAGGTTTATAATTAATTTCTTGAGGGGAAAAGGCCTTGTAAACAAATAATATAATTTAATGCGATACTCGGCATAATATTATTATGGGAATTACCACCTCCCACATTGAGCAGGCTTACAGTCGGAGCAGGTATGTTCAAATTGGTTACTTCAACAGATTTTGGACTTAAAGGTGTCAGCGCGCTGCCATCGTTGGTATAACAAGCAACCTGCCCGGTGCCATCCTCACTAACATATGCGTCTGAACCATCCACTTGACTCCCAATATCGGGACTGGCAAAAAATGTCGCAGCTGGAAGACCAGAGGTTGGGGTTACTACGGTTTGGTGCGTGTGGGCCGGTATCTGGCTTACTGTAAGCGTTACCTTTTCTAATCCTACCGGCTGCCCAAGCGTGTAAGTCGATAAACCAGCACCAGTACCCGCACCGATCACGGTTCTGCTACGAAGATCAGGTAATCCGAATGTTGTCCGCCCATCACCACCGTATGTGGTACCTAACAAGGCGAATAACGCCTGGTTAGCGCTTAAATTTAATAGTTGTCCCTGACAAAAAGCCCAGGTTCTGGGCGAAAAGTTACCGGCAAAAATCCGGACTTCAGCTAGTGTTCCTTCCATTGTGTTTTAATTTAGGTTTATAAATTTTTCTCCTGATTGTATGCCCATGTGAAAAAGCTTAGCCCCGGAGAAGTAGCCTTCACGCATATGTACAGTGTTGATCTTTAAAAAACGATTTTCTATGCATGCTACAATCAATCCATAAAGGGCATCGGCGTAAACTATAGTACCTGGCTCGGGTTTAAACTCACCCTGCAATTGGATTTCAGCCGGTGAAACTTCCAGTATACGTAATTCGGTATTTTTAATGCAAGCCGTTGCTCCGTCATATTTAGGGTTCGCAGCATTTACGAGCCATTCTATCTCATCTGCAGACTGTAGCTGCCAATTGATAGCCAAATCGTTATTATTGGGTTTCTTATCAAAAAGTGCGGCAACCTCATTACTTCTATCAAGAGCAGGGGGTGATCCGGTTTCATTTAGCAGCTGAGGTATTGCTTCAATAGCCACAAACCCCAGGCGCTGGCAAAGCAGCCCGTAATTTTCACCTTTTATAATGGGTAGTTGCTTTGTGCATAAAACAGGACCTGCATCGACATCCGCCGTCATTTGATGGATGGTTAGCATTGCAACAGCTTCCTTATTTTTAAGTTGCCAGAATATGGGGTCGGCACCCCGGTATTTTGGCAGTTCACCAAAGTGAAAGTTGATAAACCCTCTCGGTACGGTTTGCAAAAGGTGTTCAGGTATCAGCCAGGGAAAGCCAAATATCCAAACGGCATCTGAACCAGTTGCTGCCAGCCATTGCTTTATCTGATGCTGCCATGTGGCTTTATTTAACCGCAGTACATTTTCTTTGGCTATTCCAATAGCCAATAAAGGCCCGAGTAATAACTTTTCACTCCGTTCAAGAATAGCGACAGTGTCTAAAAGCCCTTGGGCATACAGCGCTTGAATGACGGGAAAGGCCAGCGAATCTGAATTGCAAATAACTGTTATCTTCATATTAGATACCTAGATAAGGGTTCATCCAGCACGATGCAGACTGTTTATTTACCCGCAGCACATCTGCATGTTCAGTATCAATCGTTTCTAATTCAGCCACCAGTTGCCGCGATACTTCACCTGTAACACCATTAAATGTATTTTTAACTAAATAGACCCTGCTTTGCACTGCATTTGAACGGGGTGCAACTTCAATCCTGCCCCGTTCTGTTTCAATTGCCGCTTCTGCAATAGCTTTTTGTAATGATTTTCCGCTCAGGCCTTTAACTGCCTGCGCAATTAACAAACCTGTTTCAAAGCCGAATTGCGTAAATGGGTTTGCCATCATCTTACTTGCCTCATCAAGCTGCTCTTGTTTTAGTGCCCTGTTTAAAGAAAGTGTAGTATAAACTTCAACTGGCTCGGCTGCACTAAATGGCTCAAGCAAAAAAGGCAAGCCAAGCAGTGGGGTGGTTTTATGCAGACCCTGCTCCACATATTGTGTTAAGAACATCTCAGCCTCTTTTCCGCAAAAAGTAGCCAGAATAAAATCAGGTTTATATTGATGTATATGCTCAAATACAGCGGCAATATCGCCTGTTTCTTTAGGGTTTGGTGTAGGTGCAATAGCAAATGGCATACTTACGCCACTTGCTGCCGATTCCATACCAGCACTCAACATGCTCTGAAATGAATAGCCACAGTCGTACAAACCAGAAACATACATTCCTTTTTTGCCAAAATTCTTCACTCCCCATTGACCAACAGACCACAATTGCTGCCAGGTATGGATAGAATTAAGAAACATGTAATCGTTAAATTTTTCAGGATCAGGTAAGTGTTCACCTATATTATTGATGATGAAGGGCCGTTTAACATTTGCGATCTTCTCCGAAAGATCTACACCTACTTTGTTGGAAACGATACCTGTAATTATATCGGCATCGTCAAAACCAACCAGTTTGGTAATTGCATTCTCAGCCAATTCTCGCGATCCCTGGCCGATAAATTCTGGTACAATCTCCAGTTCAACCTCCTGACTTAGCTCTTTTAGACCATTTTTTAAACCTGCGCTAAAGTGCTTAGCCATAGGCAGTATACTTGAGTTGGGAAGCAAAACGCCTACCGTTATTTTTTCAGTTTCCATTCATTTTAATTAGTTTGCCCACATCCGCAACAGGTTACTATAATGCTGTTGCAATAAAAGATATTCATCCTCAGCCAATGCTTGGCTACGGAGATTTTCAGTAATCTGGAAAATTTCAAATAACATTTTTCGGTGTACAGTTTCTTTAACCAGTGATTGTACCCAGCTTACTGCAACGTTCCGTTCGCCACGCGTAACTTCTCTTACGCGATGAACCTGAGTACAGGGGTAACAGATAGCATCACCCCTATTTAGCTTATACAAAACATTTCCATTCCCGGTCTGGAGTTCTAACTCTCCCCCATCATATTCTTCCGGATCATTCAAAAAAATGGTTAGGGCCACATCAGTGCGGATCATATTACCCATAACCGGGCTATCCACGTGCCAGCCATAATGCATACCAGACTTATAATTACTAATGATAAAAGGATGAATGCTTTGTGGTAGTACGGCGTTTCTGAATAAATGGTTGCGGTTAAGAGCAGCTAAAATCATTTGTTGAATAGCAGCATGCTCCTGGGTTTGATGATTAAGCTGCAAGTTAATTTTTGCCTCTTTTGCAGCGTTTTGTGCCGTTAATTTACCGTCGTCAAATACTCCGGATCTGAGAAGAAATTGAATGTCTTTTAATTCATTATCACTAAGCAAAGAGGAAATACATATATATGTACCATTTAAAATACATGTATGCTCTATATTAGTATTTATAGATTGAGAGTTCATTAATAAGATATATTTGGTTAGATTAATGTAAATCTATTAATATTTTTTATATTTTGCATTATAACAGTAAAAATAATTTGACACACATAAATATATACCCACTAAATATAAGTCTACTTTAACAGACAAATTATTTTAGCACTTAAAATCATTTAAATTCTTTTATATGCCTAGGCTGAAATTTCTCTCAAATACTTATAAAAAGCACTAATGGACACCTATATTCTGGGAACAGGCTTATCACACGATGGATCGACAGTTTTGCTAAAAAATGGTAGAATAATAGTTGCTATTGAAAAAGAGCGGCTTAGCAGGATCAAGCATGATGGAGGTAACGATTTTGATACTGTTCGATATTGCCTTGATTTTGCTGGGATCAGCGCAAGCGATTTAACACTAATTGTGCAGGCTTCAAATTTTGAAAGCAACATTTTACCACACCAATATGCCGGGCGCAGATACTTCGATGAACATATTGAAATACCTGTGATCACCCTATCTCACCACTTGGCTCATGCCTGGAGTGCAATAGGCATGTCGCCCTTTAAGGAATGTAATGTCATAATTATCGATGGAGCTGGTAGTCCTTATCACCATTGTATTGATCTCAAGGATACAATGGTTACTCCAAAAACATTTGGTCATGATATGTATTGTGAAAAAGACAGTTTTTATTATTTCGATGGAAAAGACCTGACTCCGTTATTTAAAGATTTTTCGGAGGTTAAGTTATTTCAGGACAATTCCTCTTTAAAACTGCCAACTAATTATCATTCCATTGGGGGACTTTATCATGCAGCTAGTCAATACTGCTTTGGTAACCTGAGCGATGTTGGAAAATTAATGGGTTTGGCACCCTATGGTGTTTTGAACGGGAAACCGCCACTATTTAAATTGAATAATGGAACCGTCGAAGTAATTTACAAAAATGTCGATCTGTATTTCAACAAACCTTCGTCAGGATACGATACTTTTAAGAATGATTTTATGCATTATGCCGACATGGCCCGCTGGGTACAGGATGAAACGGAAAAGGCAATTATTTATCTCTTTCAGGAACGGTCTAAACTTCACCCACACACCAACTTTGCCTATGCCGGTGGAGTAGCCTTAAATGCTGTTGCCAATTATAAACTACGCAGTCTGGGCATTGTAAAAAACTTGTATACACAACCGGCAGCTGGAGATAACGGAATTGCCATTGGCTGCGCCTATTATGGCTGGCATAAGATTTTAAGCCAGCCGAAAACAAGTGTACCTGATCATGTTTTTTTCGGGCGTAATTATCCTAATGATGACGTGGAAAAAGCCATTCTTGATGCTGGGCTTATTCGTAACACAGCATTCTCCATCAAACAAACACCTGATTTTGTAGCGCTTACCGCCGCCGAACTTGCCCGAGGCAAAGTGGTAGGCTGGTTTCAGGGAGGAGCCGAATTCGGACCAAGAGCGTTGGGCCATCGGAGCATATTGGCCGATCCGCGCATTAAAGGCATAAAAAATCACATTAACAGTAAGATAAAATTCAGGGAAGATTTCAGACCTTTTGCCCCATCGGTAAGAATCGATGATGTACAAAAATATTTTATCCATGGATGGGAAAGCCCATATATGATATTGATTGATGAAATTAAGCCGGAATGGAAAAATCAGCTTGAAGGCATTGTTCATCAAGACGGCACCTGCCGGGTACAAACGGTAACAAGCGTTTTCAATCCTGATTTTTATAAGCTCATTGGCCATTTTGAAGCTCAAACGGGTATTGGCGTTTTATTAAATACATCGCTCAACCGTAAAGGGATGCCTATAGTGGAAACACCGGCAGAAGCGCTATCTCTTTTTTTATCAGGTGCAATAGATGTATTGGTATTAAATAATTTCATAATTTGTAAACATCATGATCTGCTTCTCTAAATTAAACCTCAACGTCAACATTCAATCGCTCCAAAAGGAATTGAATGATTTATTAACTAACAACACATGGATGCCACATTACAGCACTGCAGATTATGTAGGTAACTGGCACGTATTGCCTTTGCGTACACCTGGAGGAAAGGCTGATAATCCTTTTGCCGATCTTTTTAGCCAAGATGATTTTGAAGATACCATACTGTTAAATAAACTGTCAGAAACTACTCGTTTTTTAGCAGAACTGGAGTGCGAAAAACTTTCCGTTCGCTTGTTGAATCTTCACAAAGGATCGGTTATTAAGGCACATAGAGACCTCGAACTGTCTTTTGAGCATGGAGAAGCACGTTTGCACGTTCCTATATTCACTAATCCGCAAGTTGAATTTTATGTGGATAAAGACCGCATTTTGATGAACGAAGGAGACTGTTGGTATATTAATGCCAATATAAAACACCAGGTAGCCAATCGCGGTACAAGAGACCGGATACACCTGGTTATTGACTGCAAGGTAAACGACTGGCTTGCCAAACAGATTACTATCGGCACAAAAAAAACAGTATTTATAAAAAAGGATCCTGAAACCGCCCAACAGGTAATTAAAAGCTTGAGAAAGGCAAACACATCTACTACAAACGATCTGGCTGATGAAATGGAAAAAGAGTTATACACCAATCAATTAACGGCTAAACTACTTAATTTTATTTCTGAAATCGGATTAGAATACCAATTGGAGAAAATTATAGAAGAAACGTTTTTACCCGGGCTCAAACTTAGCGGCGGCACTTTAATTATTGATACCGAAAAGCTATTGTATCCAGGGGATATCTTACACGAGGCTGGTCATTTGGCCTGTATGCCAGCTGAAATACGCATGGAGATGAGCGATTCGCTACCGAACGATGACCTCAACAATGGTGGCGAAATGATGGCTATTGCCTGGTCGTACGCCGCATGTGTAAATTTGGATATTGATCCCCGTATCGTTTTCCATGATAACGGGTATAAAGGTGGAGGCCAGAATCTTGTGGATAACTTTAAGAACGGCAATTTTTTTGGTGTGCCTTTGTTACAGTGGAATGGAATGACTTATCCTCCAGGACAGGAAAACAACCTATCTTTTCCACAAATGATCCACTGGACCTGTAAACAAAACATGTATATTAACCATACAGCAGAAGAATAAAGATGACATCAGCTTTTACTTTACCACCATCAACAGAAACCAGTGCTTCAGGCCTTATGCATCTAAAGCGGTTTTGGAGAAAGATGATGTTCAGAAGATCAGGTCAATTTGATGAAGAACAGTGGGAAAACGAATGGCAACTGGATAAAACCTTGTTAAGCGTATTGGGGCTTGGCCTCGAACAAACACTCACCTATGTTTTTCAGTATGCTCCTACATTTGAAGAGTTTGAACAATGGATTGTGAATACCGCTGGTGTTCCTACAAGCGAACAGGTTAATAAATTCAATAACATGTTTGACGAAATGCCAGATATTCTCAAACCCGTACCATCAGTCCTAAGTGCTGAAGAACTTACCTTTTGGGCAGAAAATGGCTATCTGATTCTTAAAAATGCCGTTCCGAAGGATGATTGCCAAAGCACTGTTGATGTGATATGTGACTTTCTGAACGTCAAACTTGATGACCCTGACACCTGGTATGGTGACCATACTTCTCGACGGGGTATTATGGTACAGCTTTTTCAACACCCCTTACTACAAAAAAACAGACAAACAAAGCGCATCAGGATGGCTTATGAACAACTATGGCAACGTACCGATATCTGGGTAACTACTGATCGCGTAGGTTTTAATCCTCCAGAAACAGAAAAATGGAAATTTCCTGGTCCAGATCTACATTGGGATTGCAGCCTGGAATTACCTATTCCATTTAACCTACAAGGCTTACTATATCTTGCTGATACAGCGCCAAATCAGGGTGCTTTTACTTTAGTTCCGGGATTTCATCATCGTATTTCGGCATGGCTGAACTCACTTCCTGAGGGTACCAATCCAAGAAGAGAGGACCTGCATGCACTGGGCAGTTTACCTATTGCGGCACAGGCGGGCGATTTTATTATCTGGCACCAGGCTTTGCCACATGGAAGCCGCCCAAACACTTCGTCAAAACCAAGATTTGTACAATATATCAACTATCAGCCTTCAGATTTATCACAGAAAAAAAATTGGCTATAATTGTATAGTTTTTAATATATATAAGTATAGCCAGGATTATCAGACATTACGTATTCAAATGTCACGCTCTTACCCTCTTGTTGATTTTCTAATTTACAAACGGCTAATGGCATTGTTAAGCTGCAATTGTAGGCAGTTAGCACCTCTTCGCCAAATACAGTTATTTCTGTAAATAAATCAAGCTGGTTATGGGTTTCAGAGGCAGGCACCTGTACAACCACTGGCTGAGGAAGCTTAAACTGACGGCTGGCACGATATAACAATCCTGATTTTATCCTTTTAGGTTGATAATCAGGTATTGTAAAATGGCGATATTCTTCTTCCCACTGTGTTAATACCGCCTCAACAGAAATATTTTCTGGAATAAATATAGCTTCTTGATGCATTTGTGGGGTTAAATTATTCATAATTGCCAATTGAGGTTCCTTCCGTAAAGCATTTAACATGGTTTCTGAAATTACCATATCGATACGCATGCTGTGAGGAAATTTATAAATAGTCGCATCGGCGCAAACATAGTCAATCACATAGTCTGACAGACCCAGTTGCTCATACAAGGCTTTTACAGCATTCAGCGAATCAGGATTGATATCCATTAAAATAAAATTGATTTTTGTCGCGTTAAATCTGGACGTTAAGGGCGTAAGCAATGTGGCATAAGGACCACAGCCTGCATATAATATATTTATGGTATGTCCCGGCATGGTGTTTAATAAATGTCCAATCGCTTGATTAATGCCCCTGATAAATCTTCGTGTTCGTTCCAGTTCTCTAAGACAATGCGCAGCTTTAATAGTTGAAACGGCTATACCACCTGGCAGATAAATATCTTCATCAGTAATGTCACCAGCATGTACTCCGGTTACGCCAGCAAAAAGCAGGTGGAGTTGGTCAATTGCATTTTTAATATGCAGATAGTTTTCTTCAAAAAGCAAGGTATGGGTAGCCGCCGAAAGGATTTCCTTGTATTGTTGAGGCGTTAATTTCATATGTTTTATTTTATATCTAATGCTGAAAAGTTAATGCTAAAGTTAGGTCAGATTGACCATCCAGTTATTAATTAGTAACTATATCTTAATGTATCTTTTAATTGATTTTATAATCTTCAAATTTGGTATAGTGTTTATTTCCATAGAAATCCAGCATACAAAATCCTACCTGATAATTTCCTTTTGGCATAGCTAAAAGTTTAATATCCAAAGCTGAAGGATCAGTAATGATCAGTTTACCCAATTCGATACTCTTCGATTCATTCATGACATTCTGACCTAGAAAAACAACTTCGTCATGTACCTGAAGGCTCTTAATTTTATCGGTAACCCCATCAGCAGAAATCTCCCGGAATCCGATTACCTTCGCCAGATTTTCCCCATCCACAGTAAAATACTTCACCATCAGTTCGGCTTGTTTTCCATTCCAAAGCACAGGTACATTATAGGATATACCCGTTTGATTGGAAAGTCCCATAAATACACAAACATGGATATCGTTGATACTGATCCACCTGGCATCCCACTTTTGATTCCCACCATACAAGGTGATATACCCACTGTCGTCTACATTCGTATCGTAGGCATCCAAGCCGTATGACACCAACGTACTGTCGTCTGTTAATCTTCTAATATTTAAGTAAATCTTATTGGTGTTAACTAACATCGTTGCATTTAGCTTTCTTCCCGAATCTTTAACAAAAATGCTATCAGCGTCTTCGCCAATCAATTCAGCTACATATGTTTCAATAAATTTTTTAAATTCTATGTTGAATGGCGTCAGCAGATAATCCGCTAATTGACTTGCTGTTTTTCTGTTGTAATAGGGGAAATATACCGAAAGCCCCGAAATGTCGTCCTGATCCAAATTTTTTGAATAAATATTGAATAAAACTGCATCTCGCAATTTCCCTTTGAAATCGATAAATAATGTGTCTGTACTTTTAGTCGCGGTCTTAAAAAAGCTCAAAATATCAATCATGTCTTCAGCCACGAAGGAAAAAGAAGGCAGCCCGAATGATTTGGATTTAGCCCTGTAGTTGGATTTCTGTCTAAAAGCTTGTTTAGCTGAATATGTTGAGTTTAAATTTGCAGAAATGTTACTGATCAATTTTCCTACACTTGTGTTCAACGCATTTATTTTATTCAGCGCGATTACGGATAACGTTGCTTGCAGATAAGGTTGAGAAGAATAAGCATCAATATACGATATTGCAATCCCTTCTAACAGATCAGTTGTTTTAAGGTTTGGATTAGTAGATAAGGAGTTGATAATATACTGATAATTCCATCCGTTGCCAGGTTCTAGTTCCTGAGAGGCTACCATATAATCGGTATAGGGTGCCAATACAGTGGCGGTTTCAATGGTGGCCATTAAACAGGCATCAAAACCTATAAAATCCAGGCTTAAATCATTTTGACTACCTTTCAAATCAGCAAAAGCCTCTCCCATTTCAACTAGCGAGAGCGAGCTATCTTCAGGAAATACCTCATCATAACCAAAACCATGTACACTGCCTCTCCCATGATTCCAAAAAATTAGTCCATATCTTTCTGCCGGGAAGTTCTTTTTGTTAAAAGAAATAAAATCAACCAAGGTTGATGGATTTCCTATACTTTTGTTTGCTGTTACTTTTACTTTTTCAAAACCATCCTTAGTCACTTTACTATAGGTCAGGCTATCGCTGGAAATCGGCGTAGAAAGATGCCATTTTTTAGTTCCGCCATGCAGAATAACCGTTGCAAAATTATCATCCGTGTTTTTATAGCAATGGATAATTTCATTAACGTCTTCAGTAGCCAACTGATGCTCGCTCTCCAAATCTGATCCATTCATGTAAATTAGCAGTACAAAACTACGTTTAGGCTCCAAGTTTTGGGCATTGCTGATACTGCCGCAACTTAATAGTCCGACCAGTATGAGCAGTAAATAAATATTTTTTCGGAGGAAGTCCATTATCTTCTCGGGTTAACTTGTGGAGGATTTCTAAATTGATAAATGGCTGCAGCCACAGCATCTTTAAATTTATCACCATAATCATTCGCATTATCTGGGAATGTTTTTTTTAACAATTCCGACAGTCCGTCTGCATAATTCTCATTGGCCTGATCAATGTCGAAATCATTAGTGGCCTTAAATGATCTTTTAACTTCATTATTTTCTTCGATAACACGCTCCACTCTTGAATACAAAGAACGCTTTTCACCCCGCAAACTTCTCGCAACAATTTTCTGATTATTTATACTCCTAACAAGGTCCAACAGATCAGTCATCTGCTGGTCCAATGCAGAATTGGCGCCCCTAACCTGACTATCCCGTACCACTGTAATTACCTCGTCCAATGAATTTACAAACTCATCATCAAAGGCTTCCACACATTGGCGCTGTATCACTTCGTTTTTGAGTTTCACTTCTTCTATTTCGCAAATGTTTTGTTGCCACTTATCGGGTTGTTTTTCATATTCAACCAGGTATCTTTTATTCGATTCGATCAGGAAATCATCTATCATTTCATGAAATTCCAGCAAGTCGTAATAGTCTTTTTTATTTTGTGCAATACTTTGTAACTTAGGCGTTAGTGAATTATAATCCGTTTCTGAACTTAGCGTTCTAAAAATGCCGTTATTGATATTTGAGGTTACCTCATTCGTTTTAGCAGATAGTTTATCCTTTACAAAACCTGTAATTAAAGCACCGATATCACTCATAGCTTTATCAATATCCAACGAACCTTTTAACATGATATCATTACCAAAAACAGTCAATTCAAGTTCAGCTTCTATCTTTTTGGCATCCGAGCTAAATTCCATACCCAATACAAAAGATTTGATCCAAAGTAACTTTGTGATGGCGCCTAAGATATTGGCTACCGCCTCTAGTGCACCTGATGCAACCTTGCCTCCAAGAGTTAAGGCTGCCTTCGCTATTTCCAAAGCGCCGTAGGCTATGCCAATAGCCACATTCACTCCCACCTTTAAGGTTTCGTAAAATAAAATCTGTGCTGAACAATAAATTTTTTCATCCACTCGCCACCAGGAAGCAGCTGCTCTTCTACCAATATAATCCCCGATGTAATTGTTATATTCATTGATCGTGTTGTTCAGATTTAAAATTTGCTGTTGAGCTTCAGTCAATTTCCGGTTCGCATTTTCTATAGAGTTTTGAACGCTCCTGGCTGCGTCTCGAACTGCGTTCTGAGCTTCTTCCAAAAGTTTGATAAATCCACTGGTATCGAAAACCAAACGGGCATTAAATCCACTGCTCGAAAAATCTGCGTAATTTCCATCTAAATGGAATAAGATTTTAAAGCCAACATACTGCAATTCAAGATCAATGTATACCTTTCTATCTTTAAGTAGAATTAATGCATCTAACTGAAAGATATTTAAGATATTAACATAAGCGTTTAAATAGAATTCAAGTTTTTTAGAGGCCCGGTTAATGTTCAGATACAGCACGGGGCCTTGGGCATCTGCCTTGACTAAAGCACCAGCCAAACCTCCTCTAACAGGCTCGATAGGCATTGCCTTTCGGGATCTTGTTAATTCAAATATTCCCTTGATCTCAATTCTTGAAATTTCGATCAATGCCAAAATAGCGTTACCAGGCTCAATAAGAAAAAGTGCTCTAGCCTTTACATTAAAGATTTCGATGCTACCACACAGAAAAAAACCAACATTCATCTGATAGTTTCCAATTGTAGTAGGCTGAGTGCATATAAACAGCTGGCAGTTTAGAGAAATGACTCCAGACGAATCGACCCGGTAATGGCGCATGGTTGAAGTATCGGTAACGATGGATTGGTGGCTGTTTCCCAAATCAGAAACCTGAAGGTTTTCTACAGCAGGTATAGCGAGTTCAGTTGGCAGGCTAGCATTAAAATTCTTCAAGATCTCCACCTTGTGAGCCTCATCCGGATGAGACGTATATTGCCATTGTGGCATTTTAGCATTATTGATTTCAAAATCCGCTAAAGCAATCACATCAAGGAATTCTATCCCTGGAAAATCAACTTCTACGATGTCTACAATAATATCTTTTAGGGAAATCCTCCCTTTAGTAGAGGTAATGGCGGCCGTAATCAATCCGATATTAGCCTGACTGATAATAAAACCAGCAAAAATAGAAATACTATTGGTTGTTACCCGACCAGTCATACCAAAAGTAACTCCTGTTGCTCCAACGCCAATCATCAAGCTTAAATCGCTCAGGCTGATCCTGGTGTTTATTGGTATTCTATAGTTTGAAGAAGCAGATAAGCTAAATGAAGAAACGGAAAGGTTTCCGGCAAGAACAAAGGTTAACACATCTTCTTTTAAGGGGAAACTGAGCTTTCCTCCTGCCTCTAAGTAGAAACCATTATCGTTTTTAATCCCAAAATATAAATTTTCAATTTCATAACCATCTTTTTTAATATTTGTACTGACAAGCCTCGCCTCAAATTTTGTGGTGTTCAGCGCCGCTCCTATTATCAGGTCAATATGATCCAAACCAATTAATTGATAAAGCCCCTTGCCAAATGCACTATCACTGTTTTTCAAATCAAATAATGAATTGGCAACGATTTGGTGGTTACCAAAGCGATCTGAAAGGACCATTTCAGGAAAATGATCTGATGCCGTTCGCTTCAAATATTGGTAAATGGCAAGAGAGGTTTTGTTTCTAGCGATTAGTGCTACTTTTTTTATAGCAAAAAAAGTCATAGTGTCGCAGATAAACTGTTCCAATACATTTCCTCCCTGAAAAAAATCGGTATCTATACTTAAAGCCAACTGTTTAGCATCAGCCAGCACAACCACGTTGGCATAAATTGAAGCTTTATGATGTGATGTAATCTTATTATACTGGATTACTACAGACCATACACCGGCAGATTTCAGCACCTGTGCTTTAAAACTTCCAGGCAAGTTATTAAAAAGCGTAAACTGACCAGACAGTCCATCAATACCTAATTCATCGTTATTTAATAAATCTTTGATTTTAGCACGACGGGTATCGAGTTCTCCAAAAATCAATTTTTCATTGTTATTTACAATAATGGTTACTGATGCATCTAACTCAAAAATCGTCCCGGTAGCCGAAAAAGCGATATTGGCGTGGTTATTCATTAGAATCAAAAATTATGCGCTGGCGGCTATACTTAGCAGAAAATAGCTAAACTTAGATGGTACCTATCTCTTAATAATTTACCTATCGTATGAGCTCATTATTATGCTTCAATTATTTTTTTTTCAGGTGCATCAAGTTTCTTAACTAAATTTTCAATAGTATCTAAATTCAGCTGCTGTAATATTTTATTTCGATCGGTATTCCAGATTTTAAAGGTCAATTTCTCAACTTTTACAAATCCTAAATCAGGAACGGCATCTCCACAATCTACCTCAATGGCAAAAGCATATTCCTTAACCTCGCCTTGCACATAAATATAAGCGGTTTTTAAGCTAAACTTAAGATTTTCTACTTTAAATTTACTTTTCGTCTTGTCATCAGAACTTAATGCCTTAAGATCATTTTCTATCTTTCCTGTATCTATACTATCTTTAAAGGCTTCTTTTAAATCATTTATCATTTCGCCCAATGTTGCACTACCTACCTCATCTAAGTTTGTCGGTACTAAAAGAAAAGAAGACGCCTGTCCTTTTTTTTCATAAACTGCTATTAAATTGGTTTTAAGTAATTGGAACTGTACGCCCAATTGAAGACTCATGTTGCTCATTTTTTTGAATTCTTATTTTCCCTACTCCTTTGGCTTTTCGGATGATGCCCCGTTTGCGTAGTGGTCTCTGGTCTCCACTTTAATTCTTATGATTATTTAGCAGACTTTGTAGATTATTTAAGCCCTTAGATCAACCATTAGTGTTTCAAACAATTTAGTTGAACGATAAAGGCAAAGAGATGAACCTATGAAAGTAGGCTTATTTGGTTTGTCTATGGTTAACCGTTCCAAAGTCAGCAATGGTATCATTGTGTTATGCATATCAACTATATTATGGTCATTAAATCCATTTTTAGGCACAAAAAATAATAGCCATTATTTATAGCTAATAATCGATTGGCTTTGGGGCAATACAGCTGCAACGAGAAAGGATTGTGAATGAGAGCGTTGCATATCCGGATTGTTCCTATAAAATCATCATCGGATAATTTTGAGCAGCTATTACTTTTAAGGTAAAAAACTGCTTTACGCAATATACTACTTTAATAATTAAAAGTACAAATCTTAGTAAAAAAATAATATCAGAATGTAATTCTAAAGAGTAGCTTATGACAGCCAATTATTACAATAAATTTGATTGTTATTTGGCGCTACGAATATACCTTGCTAAATGATAGGAGCCTATAGTTTTTTGTCCGTTTACATCGGCTCATTTAAGCTACGCCAAAGGAAACAAGATCTAAGATACTATCTTGTATTTACTACCTGCCATTTGTGAGTTAAGCCCTCCTAACATACTTATCTTGCTTAAGACTGCTGTTATTACTTCGTATAGTTGCTCATTGGTCTAACCAAGCTTTAAATAGGGTTGCACGTTCCCTACTTACAAATGCTTCTTTCAAGGGATAGTGATGAAAAGTAACTTTGAGTTTAGAATTGAAATGATTATAAACCTTATCTATCGCATTTATATTCACAATATACTGTCTGTTGAGTCTAAAAAAAAGTGTTGGATCCAATTGTTCTTCCAGTTCTTCCAAATGTTGTGGCACAACTTCGTTATTTCCATTGGGTAAATGGGCAAACGTAATCTTATGTTCAGAATGAAAAAAGCTGACATCATTAGCAGCAAGTATTTTATATCCGTCTTTATGTGGGATTAAAAAGCGTGTTCTGATCTTTTTGTTCTCTAATGCATCAATTACGCACTGTAACCGATCGGTTATCATTGCAGAAACATCTTCTGTCCGTTGACCAACTTTTTCAAGCGCTGCACGAAGTTCCTCTTGCTCTATAGGCTTAAGCAGATAATCAACGCTGTTACACTTAAATGCCCGTACAGCATACTCATCGTAAGCTGTCGTAAAAATAATAGGGCTTTTTACTTCTACCTGATTAAAAATTTCAAAACTAACGCCATCAGCCAGCCTGATATCCATCAAGATCAGATCTGGAACGGTGTTTGCTTTAAGCCAATCCACACTGCTGGCAACAGTATCCAATACATCCAGAATTATAGCTTGCGGTTTTATGGCCAACACCAGCCTTTTAAGGCGTTCGGCATTTGGATGCTCATCTTCTATAATTAGTATATTGATCATTTTAATAAAGGTAAAATTACGTTAAAATGCTTATCCGTTTTGGTAATGACTATTTCAGGTGCATTAAGCAAGCGATAACGGTCCTTGATATTACCGAGGCCGATACCGGTACCATCCAAATGGGTCAATAATGGTTTCAATTGGTTAGACACTAAAATTTCGTTTCCTTTTGGTGATTTAATTTCGATCAGCAAAGGATCTGATTTCACGGTACGGTTATGTTTGATGGCATTTTCTACGAGAAGTTGTAATGACATGGGCGGTATCATCGCATCTTTACTGATCTGCGTAAGGTCGATATTAAAAGAGATGCCCGAGCCTATGCGTACCCTGGTCAAAAATAAATAAGATTCTAAAAACCTAAGTTCTTCCGCAACTGAAATTTTGTCTTTTCTTGAATTGACCAATAAATAGCGGTATACCTTGGCGAAGTTTTCTGCATATTCAAAGCCCTTTTGCTGATCCTGCAGGATCTGTTCTGCCAGCACACTCAGGTTGTTGAATACAAAATGGGGATCGATCTGTAACCTCAAAGCATAAAGTTCAGCCTCGCTGGCAGCCTGTTTGTGCTGGGCTGCATTTACTTCCAGCTCTAGTGCCAGCGTGGCTGTTTTCTTCCAGTTGGTGAGGAAATAATAACCGATGTTACCTGCCATGATCAATAAAGAAAGAATAACCGCCGAAGTTAGAAATTGTGAGAAAAGCCGGACTTCCTCTCTTGAATAACTAGGCTCTTTTTCCAGAAAAATAGCCACATACACCAAATGCATAAGGAGAACGGAAACCATCGCAATAACGGTTTGTAAAAGCGTTTGAACAAATAGCCGTATCCCTGATTTTTTTTCCCAGCTTAACCAGCCATCAAGTTTACGGTCTACCCAAAAACTGATCACCGTAAGCAGCAAAACAAATAGGTAAGAATGCAAAGTGTCACGAAATGCAATCCAGCCGGAACGAAAAAAATAATCTTTCCAGTAGGGATCGTATGGATCAACCAGATATAAAAGTAGGTTGAGAATCACCAGTGCAACCAAACTGACCATAATTACATGGCGTGCCGGCATTTTCTCTCTTATATACTTTGTTTTTCCCATGATGTAAAAATAAGCTTTGCCTATTGCAGTAACAAAGCTATTCCTATTATTGCAGTCCTCCGCTCAAACTTCTATATAAATCAACGGCAGACTGGAGTTTTTCCTGACGTATATTGGTTGCTTCAAGTTCAGTCTGCAGTAGATTATTCTGTGCGGTAATAATCTCAAGATAGGATGCCATGCCGTTCTGATAAAGTAGCGAAGCATCTTTTGCCGCTTTTTGCAATGCCACTAACTTTTCATCAACCAACACCAGCCGTTCTGCGGCACGTTTTTGTTTTTCCAATGCATCACTTGCCTCGCCTACTGCAGTTAGTACGCTCTGTTTAAACTGAAGTATAGCTTTCTCCTGCTCAATTGCGGCACGTCCATAAGCTGTTTTTAATGCACTTTTCTGAAATATGGGCTGGGTGAGATTGATGGCCAGGTTTTTGGCCAACGACCCAGGGAGATTGAACCATGAGTTCAGTTTAAATGAATTAACGCCAATAGATGGTGTTAAGCTGAACGAAGGATACATGGCTACTTTTGCCAGCCCCAGTTTGGCCTGTGCATTCATTACAGCCCATTCTGCTGCTTTCACATCGGGCCTTCTGCTAAGCAGCCTTACAGGTAGTGCGCTACCAAAACCTTCGTTAAGCGCCGCCACACCAAAATCTTGTTTTCTATTAATAGGAGACGGAAATTCACCACACAAAATACTCAATGCATTTTCCTGTATAGCGATGTTTTGTTTTACAAGAGGAACCAGTAATTCCGCCGTTTTCAGTTGCGCTTTTGCCTGCTGAACAGCCAATGAATTGACTTGTCCGGCGTTGTACTGCAAGGTAGTCATCTTTAATGTACTGTCGCTCAAAGTCCTGTTTCGGTCAGCGATTCTTAATTGTTCATCAAGAGACAGCAAATTATAGTATGACTGGGCTACCTGGGCAATAATCCTGGTTTGCAAAGCCCTTGTACTTTCCTTATTTGCCATAAAATCTGCATAGGCACCATCTTTTTGCATGGCGGCTTTGCCCCAGATATCGACTTCCCATGATACGCTGAACTGTGTATTGTAGTCATCTATATAACTTGTTTTGGTAAACTGCTCGCTAAGCGAACCATTTAATGAATTTTTAGACATCCAGTTTCTCGCCCCCGTTACATTCAGATCAAGGGTTGGCAGGAGCGCCTGTTTGGCTTCCTTTAATCCAGCCTCCAGCTGTTTTATCGTGAGCTTGGCAACTGCCAGATCATTATTTCGTTTTAATGACATCAAGATTAAGTGCTGTAAATTTTCGTCACTGAAAAAAAATTTCCAGGGAAGGCTTACGGAATCGCCCGTGAGCGATGAAGATTCCCTATAGTTTTTCGGCATTTGCATGGAGGGCTTAACCTGAGGCTTCCTTAGCAGACAAGACGAAAAAAACATGATGCCAAATGCCAATAATATTAAATTTTGTATTCGAATCATTTTTTCTAATCTTTAATTTTTTGAACAGAAATTTTTTCCTGCAGATATTGAAACATTATAAATAGCAGCGGAATAACAATTACGCCTAGAATTACACCAGAAAGCATACCCATGGCAGAGCTCACACTGATGGAACGGTTACCTACCGCGGTCCCTCCGGTGGCCGTCATGAGCGGAATCATTCCAACAACAAAGGCAAGAGATGTCATGATGATTGGTCTTAGCCTCGAACGTGCACCTTGAATGGCCGCTTCTACAATGGTTAAACCAGATTGGCGTTTCTGGATCGCAAACTCCACAATCAGGATCGCATTTTTGGCCAGCAAACCCACCAGCATAATGAGACCAATCTGCACGTAAATGTTATTGTCTAATCCAACTACCTTGATGCCCAGAAAAGCACCTATCACACCTGTAGGAATGGATAACAACACCGAAAGCGGTAAAAGATAACTTTCATATTTTGCAGCAAGAATAAAAAATACGAATAGCAGGCAGAGTCCTAAAATGATCACCGTTTGATTGCCGCTGGCTTTTTCTTCCAGGCTTAAGCCTGTCCATTCATAACTGTAATCAGCAGGCAGTTTTGATAGTGTTTCTTCAACCCTTTGCATCACTACTCCATTACTTACACCTGGTGCCCCGGTAACATTAATATTTAATGAATTGTATAAATTATATCTTCCTACAGATTCTGGCCCATATACTTTGTGCAGGGTTACCAGCGTAGATGCTGGAACCATTTGCCCATCTTCACTCTTTACATAGATTTCCTGAAAAGCATGGGCATTCATTCTGAATATCCCCTCCGCCTTGATATTTACCCTGTAAAATTTACCGAAGCGGGAGAAGTTGAGTGATTGGTCTCCTGAAAAATAATTTTGAACAATACTAAGCAGATTACTGACACCAACCCCCATTTGTTTTGCCTTATCCTCGTTCACTTCCAGTTCAAGCTGAGGGTAATCGGCCCTGAAGGTGGTATATGCAGTTGCTATACCTGGTTTCTTCGAGAGCTCGGCGATAATCTGATCGGCTTTTTGTTTAAGTTGCTGTGAATTACGCCCCATACGATCCTGCAGTGCAAATTCGGCACCACCAGTAACACCATAACCCTCTACAGGCGGCATCCGGAAAGCCATTACCGTACCACCTTTAACCATAGCAATGACCTGGTTAACCTGATTCATGATTTGATTGATATCTTTCACTTTACCCCGCTCCTTGATAGGTTTTACCGTAACAAAACCCATTGCATAGGACGGACCTGCTGCATTACTTAATAAATTAAATCCGGTAATAGAAGTATTCTCGCCCACTGCTTCGATTTTCGCAAGTTTGTCGCCAATCTCTTTCGTAACTTGGGTAGTCCGATTAAGCCCCGTTCCTGGCGGCATGGATAGCGCAAACATGAACATTCCATCGTCTTCCTCCGGAACAAAACTTTTCGGAGTAGCGACCATCAACCAGGCAGCCAACCCAATGGTTATTACGATAAACGCTGCCGAGATCCATTTTTTTGAAATTAAAAACCGCAGCCCACTGATATATCTATTCGTTAAGTGATTAAAACCGGCGTTGAACGCTTTAAAAAAGCGATATTTTACCCCTGTGGGCTTATCGTTTGCTGAATCAACCTGGTGATGATTTTTTAACAGTATTGCACATAATGCAGGCGTAAGCGTAAGCGCATTAACAGCTGATATGACAATGGCGATAGCCAAAGTATAGGCAAACTGTTTGTAAAAAATTCCAGCTGATCCAGACATGAATCCAATTGGAATGAAAACAGCGGCCATCACCAGCGTTATCGATATCACTGCAGCAGTAATCTCACTCATGGCAGCTTTTGTGGCTGCACGACCGTTTAAATCTGAAGTTTCCATTTTACTATGCACCGCCTCAACCACCACGATGGCATCATCTACTACAATCCCAATCGCCAGCACCAGCGCGAAAAGTGTAAGCACATTTATGGTAAAGCCCAAAAGCAATAAAAAGAAAAAAGTTCCAATAATCGCTACAGGAACAGCGATAGCTGGAATAATGGTTGATCTGATGTTTTGAAGAAACAGGAAAACGACAATAAATACCAAAATAAATGCTTCTATCAAGGTAGTTTTAACCTGACTGATGGAGAGATCAAGTTTTTCTTTTGTACTTAAGATCTTTGAAAAATGAATCCCTGGCGGGAAAGACTTTTCCAGCTTTTTAATTTCAACATCAACGCCCTTTTCAATTTCATTTGCATTAGAGCCTGTGGTTTGGTTAATGGCAATGGTAACCGCGTTACGGTTATTCGATTTATTGGCGCCCGAATAACTGGTTGACCCAAATTCTACACGTGCCACATCCTTTAGGCGGATTATATTTCCACCATTTCGTTTGACTACCATGCGTTCATAATCCTGAACAAGGTTTTTCTTTCCTTTGTAACGGATTACGTATTCGAGGGCAGAATCAGAATCCTCACCTAATTTTCCCGGGGCAGCCTCAAGGCTTTGATCTGCAATAGCAGTTAATACATCAGCAGGTACAAGCCCCAAAGAAGCCATTTTCCTTGGATTTAGCCAAACACGCATAGCATAATCCTTAGTACCAAATACCTGGGCCTGCCCTACACCCGGAACACGCTTAATCTGTGGAATTAAATTGATATTGGCATAATTTTGCAGAAAAAGCTCATCATATTTTTTATTGTCATCAGTATACAAATTAAAAATCATGATCATACTGTTCTGCTGCTTTGAAGTGGTAAGTCCGGTACGGATCACTTCCTGCGGCAGGATTGGTGTTGCCTGTTGTACCCGGTTCTGCACATTTACGGCTGCCTGATCTGCATTTACACCCTGCTTAAAAATGATGGATATGGAAAATGAACCATCGTTTGATGCTGTTGATTTAATATACTGCATATCCTCAACACCATTAATCTGCTCTTCCAATGGCGTAACGACCGAACGGATAACAGACTCGCTGTTACCTCCGGGATAGGAGCCCGAAACCATTACCGTAGGTGGGGAAATGTCCGGAAACCTGGTTAGGGACAGGCGGGTTAGCCCAATTATACCCAAAATCACAATGACAATGGAAATAACAGTCGCAAATACCGGCCTGTCTATTATTTTTTGTAACATAAAATTTCGAAGAAAAAGTTTAAGATTTTGTTTTGATTTTCGGTTTTACCTGAACACCATCATAAAGTACATCAATGCGGTTGATGGCAATCTGTTCCCCATTTTTTAGGCCCGATCTGATAATATAGACATCACCGCTCTCGGCCTTTATTTCGATAGGGATCAGCCTAACCTTATTGCTATCAGCCAGGCAATAAACAAAAAACTTATCCTGAATATCTTTAACAGCTGCTTTAGGAACTAAAAGGATATTTGATATCGATTCTTCAATAACGACATTTGCGGAGCCGCCAGAACGCAAAATTCTTTTTGGATTATGGAATACGGCTTTCATGCTAACCGTTCCCGTTACCCGGTCAACGTTTCCGCTAGCAATATGCAGCTTACCATTTTCAGGATACTGCTGTCCATCCGCCGTAACCAGTCCAATGTTCATTTTGGCGGTGCTATCCACATATCCAGAATGTAGGCGCATAAATTCTGCCTCACTAACCGAGAAATAAACATATACTGAACTGATATCTGAAAGCGTGGTTAATGGAGTATTGTCAGTTGCAGAAATCAGGTTACCTACGCGGTTTGGAATCCGGCCGATGTAGCCGCTTACCGGTGCTTTGATCAGGGCAAAACCAGCGTTTATTTTAGATGTCCCAACAGTGGCTTTCGCCTGAGCTACTTGCGCGTTAGCTGCCTGTAGGTTGGCTTCAGCTGTCTTCAACTGTATTGGCGACACCACACTTCCGCCAACAAGTGATTTCATTTTTTCTACTTCGATCTTTGCATTAGCCTGCGCTGCAATTGCAGCCTGCAAAGCGGCCAAACTGTTACTAACCTGTTCCTGAAAAACTTCTGACTTGATTTTAAAAAGTAACTGCCCCTTCTGTACGTAATCACCTTCATTAACAAATATTTTTTCCAGATAACCGCCTACCTGGGCTTTGATATCAACGTTCACGAGTCCCTCTATATTTCCCGGGTACGTTTGTTTTACTGTTGCGCTGCTTGGGTTTAAAGTGATAAAATCAGTTTCCAAAGCCTGGGGGTGTTCGGTAGAAGCATTTTGAGGTCCTCGGCTGCACCCCACCCATAATAAAGAGATACAGAGCCAGCTGAAAGATTTTTTTGTTATGCTCATTTTCATGATAATCTTCAAAGTAGAAACAGGCCCTATTACCTGTTTGGCCACAAAATAAAGATGTATCAGGGCGACTTTTATCTATAATAATACCTAAGTGCCGAAAATGGCATCCAAACCGTAGTATTCGGTTCCTGAAGCAAATTCCTTAAAGAAATTTTAATGGTAAGGTGGCAAAGAGCTATACTAATGCTTTAGTATTTAAATAATTGCTAAATCCGGTTAAATTGAAATGAATCAAGTATCATCTTGAGCAAAATCAAGAAAATAGCAGTGTGTAATAGTGAATTTAGTGCATTGACTAATTAGTTCACAGCGTGCGATAGACAAACAATACCATAACCTTCTAAAAGGATAACTCATTGGCTGTCTCGTTAAAGGCATAAATAAGGAACGGGCATGTTATTCTAATCATAAAAAAATTGGAAATGGAAAAAATAGAAATTAAGCTTTTTTTGAAAATGTTCCTGCCATTAATTGATCGAAGCAAAGGCGGTGAAGCACTCAGGTGTCTTTTTAGGCATACTACTGCACTAAACATACGCAAAGGAGAAACGCTTTTTCCAGGAAACATTTCAGGTACAGCCGGTCAGATTATTGTGATATGCAGTGGCCTGGTTAACGGATTTCTGCAAGATAATAAATGGGGAAATACCAATCTTTGGTTAGGACAGGAAGGTAGCATCTACATCTGCAACGGCCAAAACAGTGCCAAACCAGAAAACCTTAATCTGGAAGCTATAGAGGATAGCATGATTTTTTTGATTGATTATGAAGACCTGGAAAAATGCTATAAATCACAGCCGGAATTAGCTAAGTTATTCTACTCAAACCTTCTTCCGAGTGCCATGAAAGATGTTAACGAGAGAAACATCATCTTTCGTCTGCCAGATGTAGCCTGTAGAATTACGCGTTTCCAACAATCTTATCCAGGACTGTACGAGCGCCTGCCAAAAGACCTACTCATTTCTTATGCTTTATGCGGATAATTACCAGAAGGATATGCTTTTTTCCTTAGTTATGCTAGATCTTTGACAGACGACTGTGCTTTAATAAAGGTTACAGCACACTTCTCATATTCACTGAGACAAGATGATGAATTGCTTTTCAAACATTTTCGCTAACCTTTCTTCGAATAGCCCCTTACAGTTAAGCATAATATCAAAGATTCACCTACCAGTTAATTAGTAGGTAATTTTACACATTTTTTAACTGCTCAACTTTTTTTAAAATGATATCGTTCCCATCCTTTTCAATGAGGCCTTCCTTAGCAAAATCGCCAAGAATTCTGCTAAGGGTTTCCGAAGCAATTCCAATCACATTTGCGAGATCGTTTCTTGGAAGCGTAAGACGCATATTATCAGACGTCTTATTTTCCTTTTTTGCTAATTTAAGAATCGAACTAGATACTCGTTCCCGAACAGTGGCATGAGCCAGCTCCAATGCTTGTTCATCCATTTCATGTATCATATTTGCCAATTTTTTAGCAAAAAAATTGGCCACTTCCGGATGTTCCTGAACCAGCCTGTTAACAATCCCTAAAGGAATAACCACCACCTGCGAATCATCAACAACCATTGCAGTGTTTGACACGCGCGACCCCCGAAATAAAATCCTGGAAACCAAAGTATTCACCAGCGTAATATAATTCCGTGACCAGTACACGACCGGAAGAATCTGCAATAAAAGTTTTTACTTTTCCTGAC
>NZ_JAQIIV010000013.1:0-125211 GCF_036946585.1 Pedobacter terrae
TGGTAATTCCGTACTGGTTAGGGCAGGCGCCTTGTACCATGATATTGGTAAGGTAGACAATCCACAGTATTTTATTGAAAACCAGAATACCGCTGTAAGCCCGCATGATAAGTTGCCTTATGAGCAAAGTGCACAGATTATCATTCAGCATGTGCATAAGGGAATTGAAATTTTAAGAAAGAACCAGATTCCTGAAGCCATTATCGATTTTATCAGAACACACCACGGAAATACCAGGGTGGATTATTTTTATCAATCGTTTTTGAAAAATACGCCTGAAAAATTTGTTGACGAAAACATCTTCCGCTACCCGGGACCTATCCCTTTTAGCAAAGAAACCGGGGTGTTGATGCTTGCAGATTCTGTCGAAGCGGCCTCAAGAAGTCTGAAAAATCCCGATGCGCAGAACATAAATGATATTGTTGAACGCATCATTAACTACAAATTAGAGCAAAATCAATTAGATGACTGCGATTTGACGTTAAAAGATATAGAGACTATCAAATTGATATTCAAGACAATGCTGATGAGTATCTATCATGTACGCATAGATTATCAACAAAATTTATAATTTTTTTTTGTTCGATAACTTGTTTTACTATATTTGCAGACCTCAAAACAACGCCGGTAGGGCGAAAAAAGGAGGTTAGAAGGTGAGGTGCCTGAGAGGCCGAAAGGAACAGTTTGCTAAACTGTCGTACTGGTAACGGTACCGCGGGTTCGAATCCCGCCCTCACCGCTGAAATAAAAAAAAATGGTAAATAAATGGAAAAACCCAATAAAATCCATATCTTTGCCATCCCTTAGAAATAAGGTAAAAAAAAGATCGATACCAAAGTTCGGGATGTAGCGTAGCCCGGTATCGCGCCACATTTGGGATGTGGAGGTCGTAGGTTCGAATCCTGCCATCCCGACTAGAAAGTTCAATCCACTTTACAACAGGATTAAAAAAAAAGATCGATACCAATGTTCGGGATGTAGCGTAGCCCGGTATCGCGCCACATTTGGGATGTGGAGGTCGTAGGTTCGAATCCTGCCATCCCGACACAAAACAAAAAGCCTTTAAATCTTACGATCTAAAGGCTTTTTTGTTTTCAATCATATTTCCCCCTAAAAAACGATAAAATTTCATCCAGAATTTCTCAATAAATTCCTTTCGTAGCTTAATTTTACTAAGTTAGTAAAACGAATTATCCCTATGCCATTAAAAAAGGTTCAACTTCATGAAACCAGTGCGTCTGAATGGAATTCCTTTAAAATCGGGGATTGGAATGCCTACAGGCAATTGTACAATATTCATTTTAAGGCGCTTAATAATTACGGGTACAAATTTACCAGGGATGTGAGCCTGATTGAGGATGCAGTACACGATTTATTTGTAAATTTATGGGCCAAACGCGAACAGTTAGGTAACCCTATTTCGGTAAAAAACTACCTCTATAAATCATTGCGGAACTTATTGTTTAGGAAAATGGAATCTCAGCAACGTTTTGTAAAGATAGATTCCCCTGAAGATTATCCCTTTAATTTCGAAGTATCATTCGATACCGTTTTTATGGAAGATGAGTCCAAAAGAGCACTTCAGCGTAAGTTAAAAGATGTTATCCAAACCCTTTCTGCCAGGCAGCAGGAAATTATCTACTTGAGGTTTTATGAGGGTTTAAGTTATGAAGAGGCTGCGGATATTATGAACCTGAATGTTACTTCTACCTACAAACTGCTTTATAAGGCCATAGGTAAACTTCAGGAGCGGGTTAAGCTGGTTGATTTAATGATGATGTTGGCTATTATCGGGTCAAAAAGAGCACTTTTGGAAATAAATTAAATTTTTTTCGAAAATGAAGGGATAATTCACGCAGGTCCATGTATATAGGGATTATATAATTTGCTGATATGGATTTTTCTAAATATACACATTACACTTTTGAAGATTTGCTGAACGATGATGCTTTTCTGGCATTTGTTATAGAGCAAAATGATTCTGATGTATTGGCTTGGGAAAAATTTATAACGGCACATCCACATAAAAGTAAAGTCGCCATTGCGGCTTTCGATACCATTTCCGCTTACCGCCAGCAAAAAGTTTTCAGTAATGAGGATGCACAGCAATTGCTTTTCGAAAAAATTTCAGGCAGTATAGCAGCAAAGGAGCCAAAAATCAAACAATTTTCTTTTTCACCGTTATTCAGGGTTGCAGCAGTTTTCGCTGTGGTCATTTTATCGGTTGTACTTTATTTCACGCTGTGGAATAAAGATGCGGTTGAAACTGATTATGGCATGATCAAAACCATCACCCTGCCAGATGGATCGGAAGTTACGCTCAATGGAAATTCGAAAATCAGTTACGCTGCCAATTTTAATGAAGGACCAAGGGAAGTGTGGATTGATGGTGAAGCTTTATTTAAAGTGAAGCACCTTAACATCGATACGAATCACATCCAGCCGGCTGAAAAATTTATAGTGCATTGCGGAGATATGAACATTGAAGTATTAGGAACCACCTTCAATGTAAAAAGCAGGCATGAAAAAACCAGTATAGGTTTATTAACCGGTAAAGTCAGGGTGGATTATGATGATGTAAATAAAAAGCGGATGCAATTTGTAATGAAGCCCGGTGATTTGGTGAAGCATGCAGAGGAAAGTAATCTGGTTCATCAGAAAATGATTAATCCAAAACATTTAACCGCATGGATCAACCGTCAACTTGTATTTCAAGATGCCAGTCTGGAAGAGATGATCAGTGTATTACAAGATGACCTGGGCTATGAAGTGCTGTTAAGTGATAAAAAGCTCATCGATCTCAGCGTTGAAGGTGAAATTAATGTTGAAAGCGTTAAAGAACTACTGCAGATTTTATCTACCACCTTACACCTGAATATTAAAACAAACAATAAGAAAATAATCATAACCAAATAGTTTGGAAAAGATTTAAGCGCTTGAATCTAATCTTAGCTATAATTAACCAACAACCATTAACCAACAACAACTAAACTAAACAGGATTATGAGAATACTCTACCTTAGTAGGGTAGCTGGACACAGCTGTCTTACTTTGATGCTCTGTGCGTGCACATTATTTTGTTCCGCCCAGCTCCTGGCCCGCAATGTGGCACATGTAAATGGCATAAAAGCGCAAAGCCTTAATGATGATAAACTATCGCTTAAAATCGCCTTACAACTGATAAAAACCAGGTTTGATATTAAAATAGCTTATAAAGCAGGCATTCTGGAAAATAAAAATAGCAGCCTGACTGAAACACAGCTGATGGCATTTGGTGATGCTAAAACAGCTTTAACATTTGCTTTAGATGGTTCTGCATTGGATTTTAATAAGATCAGCGAGTCGCAATATGTCATTGTTAATGCGAGAATGGCAAATGCGGCTGATGTAATTAAGGGAACCATTTTTTCAGCAAGTGATAACCTGCCGTTAATTGGTGCTACGGTATACATCAAAGGGACCAAAACTGGTGCTTCAACCGATGCACAGGGACAATTTAGCATTACCATTCCAAACGAACTGGTTGGAAAACCCATCATTTTAAGCATTGCATCTGTAGGTTATGAAACACTTGAACTTCCTGTCAATGATTTTAAAACACCGTTAAGCGTAAAACTAAAAGAAAGCGCCAGCAGCTTAAACGATGTAGTGGTAACTGCCCTTGGTATCAAACGTGATAGCAAAGCCTTGGGCTACGCGGTTACCGAAGTAAAAGGATCTGAATTTACCCAGGCCCGCGAAAATAACGTAGCTAACGCTTTGACAGGTAAAATTGCAGGGGTTAATGCAACAGGCTTATCTACCGGTCCCGGTGGTTCCAGCCGCGTAATCATCCGGGGTAATGGCTCATTTAATGGCAATAACCAGCCGCTTTATGTAGTGAATGGAATGCCCATTGATAACAGTGTGCCCGGTGGTGCTGCAACTACCAACGGGCTGGCCAACAATGTGGACAGGGGCGATGGGATTTCAAGTATCAATCCTGATGATATTGAAAGTATTACCGTTTTAAAGGGTGGTACTGCTGCCGCACTGTATGGTTCGCGAGCCAGTAATGGTGTAATTTTAATTACGACTAAAAAGGGCGTTAAACAAAAAGGTATTGGAGTGGAGTATAACACTACCTTTACGATCGAGAATGCCATTAATGATAATGATTATCAGTATGAATACGGACAGGGGCTGGGTGGCGTTAAGCCTATGACAAAGAATGATGCGATAGCCACTGGTCGTTTATCCTTCGGGGCGAAGATAGATGGCTCTGATTATGTGGCCGCAGATGGATTGACGCATCCATACAGCGCGGTGAAAGATAATATTAAAAACTTTTATTCTACGGGAACAAACTTTACCAATACCATTGCATTTTCGGGTGGTACAGATGGTATAATTTACCGTTTATCCTTGTCCGATCTGGATAGTAAAGGAATTATTTCAAGTACTAAGTTTAAAAGACAGACCGCTAATTTAAACATTAACGCAAAAATTACTGACAAGATAAAGGTAGAAGGTTTGGCGCAATACAACCTGGAGAAAGGTTTTGGAAGAACGCTGGCTGGTGATGCATTGGGTAATCCAAACTGGACACCTTACGAAGTGGCCAATACGGTTGATGTACGTTGGCTAGCCCCGGGTTATGATGCCGCCGGCAACCAAACACCATGGAATGATGCGGGTATTGCCACAAACGGTTATTTTGTGATCAATAAATACCAGCAAAATGATGTAAAAAACAGGTTCATCGGTCAGGGTTCTATTACTTATGATATTGTGAAGAATTTTCAATTAAAAGGGGTAATCAGTCGTGATTTCTACAACTATAACTACGTCAATATTTTGCCTACGGGAGATATTTATATTCCTAAAGGACAATATTCGGGCATCAAATCAGATGTTTCTGAAACAAATTCACTCCTTACCGGAAATTACAAAAACCGCATCGCCGATAAAATTGGCATTTCGATTTTGGGAGGAGCTAACAGCCGCCGGTTTGAAAACAAGCAGTTAAACATGGATGGAAATACTTTTACCATTCCATTCTTTTACAGCTATAAAAACCTGGCCACTTCGAGCACGATTCCTACCTATCAAAGAATCAGGACCAATTCAGTATTCGGATCTGCCGATGTAGACTACAAAAGCATACTATTTTTAACCTATACTGCACGTAACGACTGGTTTTCTACCTTAAGTCCAGATAATAACAGCATATTATACCAAAGTGTTGGCGGTAGTTTTGTCGTATCTGATGCCTTTAAGCTGCCATCATCCATTGATATTTTAAGAGTCCGTGCATCATGGGCTGAAGTGGGTGGCGGTGCTGCCGATCCTTATAAAATTAATTTAAGTTATAGTAATATACCGAGTTCCGGTCAGCCGCTTCAAAATGTGACTACGAATGACATTACCAACCCAAATCTGAAACCTTATACCTCTACCACTTACGAGACCGGTGTAGAACTAAAAATGTTTAAGGGACGTTTGGGATTAGATTTTACGGCTTACAGTCGCAAAACAACAAACGATATCCTAAACGCAGCCATTTCATCCACTTCAGGGTATAACAATGCGGTATTAAACGTGGGTGAATTGAGCAACAAAGGGATAGAGTTCCTTTTAACAGGCGCGCCGGTTCAGGGCAATAAATTTGGCTGGAATATCAGTTATAATGTGGCATACAACAAAAGTGAAGTATTGAAACTGGTAGATGGAACCACAACTTTTGAGATGGCACGTTCAGTAGGCAACTGGGGCTACATTAACCAAACTGTTGGCAGTTCTTATGGAACCATTGTGGGAACGCGCATGCTAAGGAACGAAGCAGGTCAGATTGTTTATAATTCGACAACCAAACGCCCGGTAGCCACAGGTTTGCAAGAACTTGGTGATGGTGTTGCGCCACTAACGATGGGTTTAAGCCAGGATTTTAGGTTTGGTAATTTTAACCTGAATTTCCTGATCGATGGTAAATTCGGAAATAAGGTATTTTCTATTAAAGAAGTTTATGCTACCCGTTTGGGATTATTAAAGAGTACCTTACCCGGACGTGAAAATGGATTGACCATTTCGGGCGTAGACCAGGCAGGAAATCCATACTCAGCTTTAATTCCTGTAAGTGATCTGCGTGCTTATTATAACGATATGCGTAATTACTCAGAATTATTTGTGCACGATGGCGGCTTTATCAAATTGCGTCAAGCCATCTTATCGTATAATATTCCGGTTAAGAAACTTGATTTCCTTAAAATACAGTCGGCCAGTATCTCGTTTGTTGCCCGTAATATCTTAACCTTTTATAAAAAGACCGATAATTTCGACCCGGAATCGAGTTTTACAAACGGTAATGCCCAGGGTTTCGAATCAATCGGATTGCCACGTACACGTACTTTCGGTTTAAACCTAATGGTTAAATTTTAACTCTTGAAAGATGAAAAAGTCAATAAATAAATATAAATCAGCTGTTTGCGTTGCCTTAATCAGCACACTTTTAGCTTCATGTACAAAAGATTTTAAGGAGATTAATACTGATCCGGAATCTTCAACCACCATTCAGCCTGCTTATGTTTTCACTAAAGCGCAATACGATGGTGCCAAAAATAACCTTAACCTTTTATTGGGTACCATGCAGTATACCACTAGTTTTAATGATGTGGCAGGTTTCGGATCGAAATATGTTTCGAGTCAAAATCAACAGTCCATGGCACAATTTAGCAACGCTTATTATCAGGAAATTAATGAGTTGGCACTGGTGATCAATGCAGTGAAAAATGATCCTGAACAGGTGAATTTACTAGCCTCGGCAAGAATCTGGAGAGCTTACTGCTTTAGTCGCATTACCGATTTATACGGCGATATTCCATATACCGAAGCTGCCCAGGGTTACACCAATTCGAACTATAAACCCGCCTACGATGCACAGCGAAGCATCTATTTAGATATGCTTAAGGAACTGGAAGAATCTGCATTAAGTTTAAATGCTGCTAAAGCAACCTTTGGTCAGGCTGATTTGATTTATGCCGGTAATACCGTTAAATGGAAAAAATTTGCTTACTCCTTAATGCTCCGTCTGGGCATGCGTTTAACTAAGGTTGATGCCACATTAGCTGAAACCTGGGTGAAAAAGGCAATAACCGGCGGGATAATTACAGATGATGCCGACATTGCTAAAATCACTTACATGAGTGCTGGTCAGGATATCAATAAAAATCCCATTGCCTTAAGTTTATATAATAGCGATTATATCAAGGCTGATGGCAACAGCAATCCCGAGGGCGGAAAATACCAGAATACTTTCATCACCTACATGAAAAACAATAAGGATCCGCGTTTAGGGATTCTATCTGCGGTGTATGTAAATGGAGCTGCCGATACTTCCATGGCGGTCCAGAAAGGAATGCCTGCTACGTTAAGTGCAAAACCGGCAGATTTTGTAACCTATTCAGAACCCAATCAGAAAACAGTGCTGGCCCAGGGTGGAGCAAAGCTCATTTACACGACAGCTGAAACCAATTTTCTTTTGGCTGAAGCCGTTTTACGTGGCTGGTACACTGGCAGTACTGCGGCTACACTTTACGAATCGGGGATCCGTAGCGCCATGAAGCAATGGGCAATCATCGCTCCCGCCGATGGTATCATCAGCGATTTGCAGATCAATACCTATATTAAATACCATCCTTTCAATACGACTGGAACGTTTGAAGCCAAAATGCAGCAGATTTATACCGAATATTGGTTAGCAGCATTTCCTGATGCGCAGGAAGCATTTGCCAGTTACCGAAGAACAGGTTATCCGGCTTTGGTACCTGTTAATTATGTAGGCAATGCTACTGGAGGAAGGATTTTCAGAAGAATGTTATATCCACTTTCCGAACAGAATTTAAACCGCGCATCGCTTGATGCGGCTATCGCCCGTCAGGGAGCTGATGATTTCATGACCCGCATCTGGTGGGATAAATTATAATATATTAATGACGTCCGGCAAGGTGTTCAAAACTTTGCCGGATGATTTAAATGATCCGAATAATGATATACCGAATACTATTGGTTTGCTTGCTTTTTACAGGTACAGTTTCCGCCCAGCGCAATGATGTAGTGGAAGATGAAACTTCAAGTAATTATAATTTAAACAATTCAGAACGCGAGGAATGGTTACGCAACACCGGGGCGGGTTTATTTATTCATTTTAATGTGGATGCACAGCTGGGTGTAGTGATCAGCCACTCTTTGGTTGGCGCTTCTGCTGATTACACCGGCCGTTATTTTAGTGAGCTACCTAAAACATTCGATCCGTCCGCTTTTAATCCTAAAGAAATCGCCGAACTGGCCAAACTGGCTGGCATGAAATACATTGTGTTTACCACTAAGCACCACGCCGGATTTTGTTTCTGGGATACCAAAACTACAGACTTTAAAATTACCAATACCCCATATAAAAAAGACCTGCTGAAAGAGTTTGTAAAAGCTACAAGGGAGGCAGGACTGGATGTAGGCTTTTATTTTTCTCCGGAAGACTTCAATTTTCTTTATAAACACAAAATTCCCATCAGCAGAAATATCACCAACCTGGATGAAGCGACCAAAAAGGAATATGCAGCATATAACCGTAAACAAACGGAAGAACTGATGCAGAATTATGGTAAGATCGATGTATTGTTTATTGATGGCGACCCGAAAGAAACCGTTAAAGAAACCGCATGGAAAATGCAGCCAAACATTTTGATTACCCGTGGTGCAATTTTAACCCCTGAACAAACTTTACCGGGAGCTAAAATTACGCAGCCTTGGTTATCGCCGATAACGATTGGCACAGCCTGGCAGTACCAGCCTACAAATGAGCGTTATAAGTCTGGTTCACAATTAATCGAATTATTGATCGAGGCCCGTTCGAAAGGCGGTTCATTGTTGCTCAATGTTGGACCAAAGGCAAATGGCACATTGCCAAATGAACAGGAAGACCGTTTACGTGAAATAGGGGCCTGGTATTTTATTAACCATGAGGCCATGGACAGTGTGCGCAGCTGGGTGGTAAGTAAAGAACAAAATATCTACTTTACCCAAAAAGCACCGGGAACTTTGTTTGCTATGGTGATGGATGCCAAAACCTGGAAAGAGGGGGAGCGCAGGACTTTTCTTTTAAAATCTGCGAGGGCCACCGCAAATACGAAAATCAGCGTGCTTGGGCAAAACAGCCAGATTATTGAATACAAGCCTGATCTGGATGTATCATCGAAATTTAAACAGACTGCAAATGGGCTGGAACTTTCAGTAGTCAAGGCACAGCGTATTTACGACGATCACCGCTGGCCAAATCCTGTGGTCATTAAACTTGAACATGTGGAGCCGGTATTTGCCGAGGCGGCTATGGTTCAGAGCGGTGATTTTGAATTAGCTGCTGCTGTTGCCAAGCTAAATGGTAAGGCACTTAATTATGCTAAAATTAAACCTCAACGGGCAAGGTTTTACTATCGCCCATACCTGGGCCAGGTAGAAACACTTTACGCAGGGGCATGGAAAATGAGTCCTTGGGTAAATATTAAGCCTGATGGAACTTTCAGCAGCGTGGTAAAATTACCTAAAGGTGCTTATGAGTATAAAGCCGTTGTAGAACAGCAAAATGTAATTGTAGAAGGAGAAAATAAAGTTTTAACCTTACCTTAGGTGTTAGTAAAAGGTTTTATGAAAAAGTTTCTCCCGGATCAGTTACGATTTGATCGCGTAAAATGGTTCGCTTTACTTTCTGCACTGTTGGTTCAGCTGATGGCAGTTGAGGTATTCGCACAGGGTTATATCGGATCAGGCATTATTCCCAGGCCTGTCGTTGAAATAAAACATTCGGGAAGTTTCATGATACAAAAGACGACCAGATTGCATATTTCAAGTTCTGACCATTTAAGCACTACATTCTTTGATCAGTACCTTAAAGATTTATCTGGTTTTACACTGTTGCGAAGCCATAAGCCAGCGCCCAAAGGGATCAATCTGATTGTTGATGCCCGACTGAATTTAAAATCCGAAGGCTACATTCTTGATGTTTCTCGACAAAACATGACCATTAAAGCTATTGATGAAAAAGGACTGTTTTATGGTTTACAGTCGCTCGTGCAACTCATCAGGAAGAACGGCGAAGAAATTATGGTGCCAGCGTACCACATTCAAGATGAGCCGCGTTTTGCTTACCGGGGTACGCACCTGGATGTAGCCCGACATTTATTTAGCGTTCAATCGATAAAAAAATGGCTTGATGTACTGGCTTTTTACAAAATCAACACTTTTCACTGGCATTTAACCGACGATCAGGGTTGGCGGATAGAGGTTAAAAAATATCCGCTTTTGCAAAGCATTTCTGCATACCGGAATGAAACACTTATCGGGCACAAAAGAACTGATCCGCACCGTTTTGATGGTAAAAGATATGGTGGTTACTACACGCAGGAAGAAGTAAAAGACATTGTGGCTTATGCCAGTGCCCGCCAGATTACCACAATTCCGGAAATTGAAATGCCTGGACATGCACAAGCGGTATTGGCGGCTTATCCTAACCTGGGTTGTACTGGCGGACCTTACCAAACTGCAACCTATTGGGGTGTTTTTGATGATGTCTTCTGTGCAGGCAATGAAGATACCTTTCGATTTCTTGAAGGTGTGCTGGATGAGGTGATTCCATTGTTTCCTTCAGCCTATATTCACATTGGAGGCGATGAATGTCCGAAAACCCGCTGGCACGACTGCCCCAAATGCCAGAAAAGAATTAAAGCAGAACACCTGAAAGACGAGCACGAACTACAGTCGTATTTTATTGCCCGGATGGAGCGCTACCTGAATGCAAAGGGTAAAAAGATTATTGGCTGGGATGAGATTTTAGAAGGTGGCCTGGCGCCCGATGCAACCGTAATGAGCTGGCGGGGTTTGGAAGGCGGCATTGCTGCAGCCAAACAGAAACATGATGTGATTATGACACCTGAAAAGTTTCTCTATTTGGACTACTATCAATCGCTCAATAAAACGGAGCAAACCGCTGCGGGCGGCTACTTGCCACTAAAAAAGGTGTATGAGTATGAACCTATGCCAGCTGAACTGAATGCAGAAGAACAACAATATATTAAAGGTATTCAGGCAAACGTTTGGAGTGAATACCTGAGCGATGCAGCTAAAGCGGAGTACATGATCTTTCCGCGGGTAATTGCCCTTGCAGAAACCGCATGGTCGCTTAAAGGAAATAAACATTATACTGATTTTCTTGCACGTTTGCTGGCAAATAAGCGTTTTTTGAAACACCTTACTTATTCGACCGCTTTTTACGACATCACAGGCGAAAGCGTGAATGACGCAAGAGCTTTTGCATTGCGGGCTGATTTGCCAAATGCCGAAATCCGTTATACGTTAAATGGTGAAAAACCGGGTTTGAGTAGTGTGAAGTATTCCAGCCCGATTCGCATTACGCAATCTGCAACCTTAAAAGCCCAGCTTTTTATATCTGGTAAACCTGTAGGCAAAATGTTTGAACAGGAGATCGTTAAAAGTATGGCAATAGGTAAAAAAGTAACGCTTATCCATAGCGGACAGGGCAATTATAATATCGATGCTCAACGCTTAAGCAATGGTATTCAGGGTTCATACTTATACAATAATGGCGAATGGCTTGGGCTTAGCGGAGAAGATTTTGAAGCCGTGGTTGATTTAGGCGAAAAAAAAACCATACGTGAGATAAGCATTAATACCCTGAATTATCAGTGGCAGAAAATGCATCCGCCAAAATTGCTTTTATTAGAGGTCTCAACTGATCAGCAGATTTACAAGGAGGTATCGAGGCAAACCGTTTTTAATGTAGAAGGCATTAATACGGCCCTGCATAAAATTATGCCGACTAAGGCCCGGTATGTACGCATCAAAGCCAGTAATATTGGAGTCATTCCAGATGGTTTTTATGGTGCCGGAACAAAAGCCTGGCTAATGTTGGATGAAATTATTGTAAATTAAATGACTATACTCATTGTTCTGCTTTGCATCGCACTATTAATCGTACTGATCTCGGTATTTAAGATCAATGCTTTTATCTCATTTTTACTGGTATCATTTGTTGCCGGTCTGGCGCTGGGTCTGCCTCCGGCAAAAATCCCGGCCAGTATTGAAAAAGGGATGGGCGACGTACTGGGTTCCTTGGCGGTCATCATCACCGCAGGTGCCATGTTGGGTAAACTGGTGGCCGAAAGTGGTGCTGCACAGAAGATTGCTCAGGTAAGTATGCAGGTGTTCGGACAGAAGTATATTCAATGGGCTATGGTACTTACCGGATTTTTGATCGGTATCCCGCTTTACTATGGTATTGGTTTTGTATTGATGGTACCACTGATCTTTTCGGTGGTGTACCGTTATAAATTACCTGCTTTGTATATCGGCTTGCCCATGCTGGCGGCATTATCGGTTACGCATGGTTTTCTACCCCCGCATCCATCGCCGGCAGCTTTGGTGGTACAGTTTAAGGCAGATATGGGTTTAACTTTGTTATATGGTCTGGCCGTTTCTATTCCGGCAATCGTGATCGGTGGTCCCATTTTTTCGCGGACTTTAAAAAATATTACCGCAGTACCCATTGCTTCTTTTAATGCTGTTGAACGCGCTGACCAGGATCTGCCCAGTGGCTTTACAAGCTTTTTCACCGCATTACTTCCGGTGATATTACTGGCTGCTGCATCTTTCTTTCCACTCTTACTGAACCCGGATTCAGCCATTTTACCATATATTTTATTTGCCGGCCACCCGTCTGTGGTAATGTTGATCGTATTGATCGCAGCTACCTGGTTATTAGGTTTGTCACAGGGAAAAAAGATTACCACAATTATGGGAATTTATACTGATGCGGTAAAAGATATTGCATTAATTTTATTGATTATTGCCGGATCCGGTGCCTTAAAACAGGTGTTAACCGAGAGTGGTGTAAGTAATCAGATTGCAGCTTATTTGCAGCATGTTGCGCTGGAGCCATTATTTCTGGCCTGGTTAATTGCGGCTGTCATTCGCTTTTGTGTGGGGTCTGCCACGGTTGCAGGCTTAACCACAGCAGGTATTATTGTACCGTTGATGCAACAAACACATACCAACCCAAACCTCATGGTATTGGCAGTAGGTGCGGGAAGCCTTATGTTTTCACACGTTAACGATGCCGGATTCTGGATGTTTAAGGAATATTTTGGCTTAAGTTTGAAAGATACTTTTAAATCATGGGCATTAATGGAGTCAATAGTTGGCATTGTTGGTCTGCTTGGAATACTTTTGCTTCATATAATCATCGCATAATTATAACACATATATAAAATGGAAAATTTAACTCCCGACGAACGCTTCTCACAACTAAAACTGAACCTGCCACCTGCACCAGCACCACTCGGCGTGTATAAACCTTGCCTGGTTGATGGAAAATATCTTTATCTGAGCGGTCACGGACCAGTACAGGATGATAAATCACTTATCATTGGCCGTATCGGATCAGATCTCAACCAGGAAGAAGGCAAACTTGCCGCGTTGCAGGTAGGTTTAACCATGTTATCTACCATTAAAGCTAATTTAGGCAGTTTAAACAAAGTTAAACGCGTAATTAAAGTATTGGGCATGGTAAACTGTACCCCTGAGTTTGAAAAACACCCTTTCATTATCAACGGATGTAGCGAACTTTTTGCTAAGGTATGGGGTGAAGAAAACGGCATTGGTGTACGCAGTGCAGTTGGTTTTGGCTCATTGCCTGATAATATCCCGGTTGAGATTGAGGCATTATTTGAACTGTTTTAAGATGAAGCAAGAGCAAGCCTGGTACCTGTTACCTGATGAAGCGCATATAGAAACGCCATCCCTTATCTTTTATGAGGAACGTTTAAAGGCGAATATCAATCTACTGAAAAGTATGATTGATTGTGTAGAAAGGTTACGGCCTCATGTAAAAACCTATAAGTGCAGGGAAATTACCAGGCTGCTAATATCAGCAGGCATCAAAAAATTTAAATGTGCTACCATTGCCGAGGCAGAAATGCTGGCAATGGACAAGGCACCAGATGTTTTGCTGGCTTATCAACCCGTGGCTGAAAATATCAACCGATTTTTCAAACTCAAAAGTAAATATCCTGATACGGTTTTTAGCTGTCTGGTGGATCACCTCAAAATAGCCGAACAGCTTTCGGCAATGGCCATAGAAGAGCAGACTGAAGTGGATGTTTACATCGATTTGAATGTAGGCATGAACAGAACCGGCATATTGCCAGAACAGGCTTTCGCATTAATAGAAAGCCTCCAGCGTTTTATCAGTTTAAAGGTTAAAGGTTTACATGCCTATGATGGCCATATTCATGATGGAGCCATAGAGGTAAGAAAAGAGAAATCGGCAGTTGTGATTAAACAGCTGTCTGATTTGCGCGAGAAACTTGAAGCATATTTGGGGAACGACATTAATATTGTTGCAGGCGGTACACCCACATTTCCTATATACGCATCACAAACTGATTTTGAATGTAGTCCAGGTACTTTTATCCTGTGGGACAAGGGTTATCAGGATGCTTATGCTGAGCAACCATTTTATCCTGCCGCTTTGGTAGCCAGTAGGGTGGTTTCCCTTCCCGATGATGGCTGGATCTGTACCGACCTTGGTCATAAAGCCGTGGCGGCTGAAAAGGAGCTTAAAAACCGGGTGTTTTTTATCAATGCACCGTTTCTAGAAGTTCAAAGCCAGAGTGAAGAACATTTGGTATTGCGCAACAATACACCTGAAACCTATTTGCCTGGCGATATGCTCTACGGATTACCTTATCATGTTTGTCCGACTGTTGCCCTTCATGAGAAAGCCATTTGCCTAAAGGTAGATCAATCTCTGGAGTACTGGGAGGTCATTTCCCGAAAAAGAAAAATTTCCATTTAATAAAATAAACATGTTTACGATAGATGCCCATTTGGATTTAAGCATGAATGCTTTGGAATGGAACCGCGATTTAACACGAGAGGTTTCAGCCATTAATCAGCGTGAGCAGGGATTGACCGATAAACCGGATCGGGCCCTGGCTACCGTATCGCTGCCAGAGTTGCGTAAGGGAGATATTGGTTTGGTAGTGGCTACACAGATTGCGAGATATGTGGCACCCGATAATCATTTGCCTGGCTGGCATTCTGCGCAACAAGCCTGGGCGCAAACTCAGGGACAGTTAGCCTGGTATAAAGCCATGGAAGATGCCGGTGAAATGTTCCAGGTTCATAATCTCGAAACGCTGGAAAAACAAATTACTTTATGGCAAAATGATCAGCCTGCAAGCGAAAAGCCAATAGGTTATATCCTCAGTTTGGAAGGAGCAGATTCATTTATTACGCCTCAGTATCTGGAACGGGCATGGCAAAACGGTTTACGTGCAGTGGGCCCTGCACATTATGGCCCTGGCAGGTATGCACAGGGAACGGATGCTACAGGTAAAATGACTGCATTGGGGCATCAATTGTTAAAGGAAATGGAACGGTTAAACGTAATTTTAGATGCTACGCATTTATGCGATGATAGTTTCTGGGATGCCTTAGGCCGGTTTAACGGACATATCTGGGCTTCGCACAACAACTGCCGTAGTTTGGTAAACGATAACCGCCAATATAGCGATGAGCAGATTAAAGCACTCATTGATCGCGGTGCAGTAATTGGTGCAGCACTCGATGCCTGGATGATGGTCCCCAATTGGCAACGTGGCATTTCGCAACCAAAGGCGATGAACTGCAACCTGGAGGTGATGATCGATCATATTGACCATATCTGTCAGCTTGCGGGCAATGCATTACACGTAGGCATAGGTTCAGATCTGGATGGCGCCTTTGGCAAAGAACAATGCCCTTACGATCTGGAAACCATTGCCGATTTACAGAAAGTACCTGACTTATTTAGAAAAAGGGGATACACCCATGCAGATGTCGAAAACCTGATGCACGGTAACTGGTTACGTTTTTTAAGGAAGGCCTGGGCCTAATTTAAATAGATATGAATAAAAAAGTACAAATGGCCTTAAGCCTGAGTCTGGCATTTTCAACGCTATACACCCCGGTTTTCGCACAAATCAAAAGCAAACATCCTTTATATAAAAATGCAAAAGCACCTATAGAAAGCCGGATCAAAGATTTGCTTTCACGGATGACGGTGGAGGAAAAAGTCGGGCAGATTTCCATGCCATTGGGCTGGCCCATGTACAGCAAAAAAGGTAACGAGGTGGAAGTGAGTGACGCCTTTAAAAAATCGTTAAAAGAGTCGTGTACCGGCATGTTATGGGCTACACTTCGCGCCGATCCCTGGACCAAAAAGACGCTGACAAACGGACTGAATCCTGAACTCGCTGCAAAAGCGACGAATGCCATTCAAAAATATGCGATAGAAAATACGCGTTTGGGGATCCCGGTATTACTTTCTGAAGAAGCACCGCATGGACATATGGCTATCGGTACTACCGTTTTTCCAACTTCAATAGGGCAGAGCAGTACTTTTAATCCTGAATTGATTGAGCGGATGGCTAAAGCAATTGCCGAGGAAACCCGAGTGCAGGGCGGACATGTTGGCTATGGACCAGTGTTAGACCTGGCACGCGAACCCAGGTGGTCGAGGGTAGAAGAAACCTATGGTGAAGACCATGTACTGATCAGCAGAATGGGTGAAGCCATGGTGAGGGGAATGCAGGGAAAACAAATTAATAGCGGCGTAAACGTTGTAGCCACATTAAAACACCTTGCTGCCTATGGTGCACCAGAGGGTGGCCATAACGGGAGCAGTATTAACATCGGACTTCGCACTTTACATCAGTTTTACCTCCCACAGTTTAAGGCTGCGGTTAAGGCAGGCGTTTTATCAGTAATGACTTCATACAATTCTATTGATGGCATTCCCTGCTCATCAAATGAAATGTTGCTAAAGGATGTATTGGTTAAAAATTGGGGTTTTAAAGGCTTTGTCGTTTCTGATTTGAACAGCATTTCGGGATTAAAATCAAACCACCATGTTGCCGAAACAGCAGCCGACGCAGCTGCATTGGCCATTAATGCTGGTTTGGACGCCGATTTGAGTGGAGTAGGTTATGGAAAAGCTTTACTTGACGCCATCAAGCAAGGCAAAGTTAATGTAAAGGTATTGGACACCGCTGTGAGTAAAGTGCTTCGTATAAAATTTCAAATGGGTTTATTCGAAAATCCATATGTCGATCCACATTTAGCGAGGCAAAAAGTGAGAAATGCCGAAAAAATTAGTCTTGCACGTGAGGTCGCCCGTGAATCAGTGATCTTATTGAAAAATCAGAACCAGCTGCTTCCTTTGAGTAAAAAACTATCCAGTATTGCAGTTATAGGTCCAAATGCCGATAATGTTTACAACCAGTTGGGTGATTATACTGCACCACAGGCGCCGGGTAATGTGATTACGGTTTTACAGGGGATTAAAAATAAACTGGGTGAAACAACTAAAATCAATTATGCAAAAGGTTGTGCCATCCGCGATACGCTCTCGAGTGAGATTGATGATGCGGTAGCGGCAGCCAAAAAATCTGAAGCTGTTGTGATGGTATTAGGCGGCTCAAGCGCCAGGGATTTTAAAACAGAGTACATTGAAACTGGTGCTGCCAAAGTTAACGCAAATGCAGTTAGCGATATGGAAAGTGGTGAAGGCTATGACCGCGCAACGCTTGATTTAATGGGCGATCAGATGAAGTTACTGAAGGCAGTAATGAAAACAGGGAAACCAGTTGTACTGGTATTGATAAAAGGAAGACCTTTAAACTTAAACTGGGCTGCTGAAAATGTTCCGGCCATTCTGGATGCCTGGTACCCGGGACAGGAAGGTGGTAATGCGATTGCCGATGTACTCTTTGGCGATTATAATCCTGCAGGAAGATTAACGATTTCGGTTCCCAAATCTGTTGGCCAGTTACCGGTTTATTACAATGCACGCTATCCCGAGAAACATGATTATATAGAAATGGATGCTAAACCTTTATATGCTTTTGGATATGGGTTAAGCTATACTTCCTTTGCCTATCACAATCTTCATATTGAGCATCATCCAGCGCAAAAATTGGTGAACGTTAAATTTGATTTAAAAAATACAGGGGCAAGAGATGGCGAGGAAGTGGTGCAACTTTATCTGCAACATAAAAATTCGTCGGTGGTGATGCCGATTAAACAGCTCATTAAGTTTAAAAGGGTGGCTTTGCAGGGCGGGGAACAAAAAACCATCAGTTTCAGTATAAAGCAATCAGATCTTGAAATTTATAACCAAAAGATGCAATGGGAAGTCGAAGCCGGAACTTATCATTTAATGGTGGGCAGTTCATCAGATGATATAAAGCTAGAAAAAGATTTTATCATTCACCAATATGCCCGCTAAAAAAAGTGGTTGATAAAAAGAGGTTTAAAAATGATAAATGTACAATTATGCTGTAATTGTTCAGGCTTAATTTATCATCTTTGCGAAGCAGCGCGTAGTAGATAAATCCATCCTGCAAGAAAGATCATGAAACACCCGTCCGACCGGCCGGGCGGAAGTTCAGGGGTGACGGTTTCTGGGTAGATTTCTAGCTACTAACTTATACAATTGGAAGACACAATGTAAAATCGTTTCGACCGGAGCAACGCGAAGTGCCCGCCCGTACAGACGGGGAGAGATCTTTGTACCATGCACCACGCAACTAAATCCGCACTAACTATTATCTAACAAGTTCATTACTTTTTTTGTTTAGAATTAATCTAAATAATGTTCATATCCGAATTAATAGATTATTTTTGCGCTTATATTTATTAAGTCTAAATAATTTATAGTCCTTCAAATGAAAATAAACTTTACCAAATCATTAATGTTGATCAGTCTGATAGGATTAATATGTCTTAACGGCTTTGCGCAACAAAAAACATTACAGGGCACCGTAAAAAATAATCACGGTATTGCCATTTCTGGAGTAACTGTAAGTATTCATGGCACAAATACTACCACCACTACTAATAACCGCGGGATCTACAAATTACAATTGATTCAGACCAAAGCTGTTGTGCATTTTAATTTTATTGGCTTTAAAGAAGTGGTAAAAAACCTGGATCTAAATGGGACGGTTGTTGAGGAAAACATTGTTATGCAGGAATCTACCGATGATCTTCAGCAGGTGGAAATTACCGGACGTAAAGAGAAAACCTATAAAACAAAGGCAACCTTTATTGCCAAAATAGAAAATGAACTTAAAGATATCCCACAGTCGGTTTCTTACGCGAGCAAAGAGCTTATTGCAGATCAGGGCTTGATGCGCGTAGGCGAAGTGGTGAAGAACTTTAGCGGTGTAAACCAGTTTAGCTTTTACGATGATTTAACCATAAGGGGATTTCGCGTAAATGGACAAACCAATACCCAACTGTTAAACGGTTTAAGAACCAGTACGGGTTTTTGGAAACAGTCGCTGGCCAATTATCTGGAAAGGGTTGAAGTCTTAAAAGGCCCATCATCTGCACTCTTTGGCAATGCAAGTCCGGGTGGAGTAGTAAACCGCGTAACCAAAAAACCGCTTGATGAAACCCGTAGATCGGTGAGCCTGACCATGGGCAGTTTTAATACTTTCAGAGGCCTTGCAGATTTCACCGGACCTGCAACGAAAGACAGTACTTTACTGTACCGGCTGAACCTTGGCTACGAAAATGCAGAAACTTTCAGAGACCTGATGTTTGATCGTAACTTTGTCATTGCGCCATCGCTTACCTTCGTCCCATCCGAAAAAACAAGAATTAACTTTGACCTGGTTTATATTGATTCTAAAAGCAGACTGGATAGGGGGCAGCCCATTTTCGGTAGTTTCGACTTAAATTCTACTCCACAGTCGCTTTCATTAAATACCACCAATGATTATCTAAATGAGTTAACCTATAATGCGACGATCTCCGTTACACATAAGGTTACCGATAACCTTAGCCTGAATGCTTCTTATTTAAAAACAGGCTATTCAGAGGATTTAAATGAACACCGTACCTCGAATGCTTATGGCGTAGATGCCAACGGTGCAGCTATAAATCACCTTGCCGGGATGATCGTGCAGATCAGAAAGCGGAAACGGTTTATCGATAATTTTTCAGGATACATTAATTATACACCGAAAACAGGAATAGTGGAGCATAAAATCGTAGCAGGTTATGATTTTGGTAGTGAAAAAACACCTGTTGGTGGTTCGCAGTTAACCGCTGGTGGTTATCGTAATGCTGCAAATAATGGCGCGATTGCTAATTATTTACCTGCTAACAAGTCAAAATACCTGTTGGATGCAGCAGGGAATCCGGTACCAAATGTTCCGCATTTTAATTTAAACGATCCGCTTTCTTCACAAAGAATGCAGGATGATAGCAAACTTTTCTTTGCCCAATCTATAGTCGCTCCCACTTATTATTACCTGAATTCGGGTTATGTACAAGATCAGTTCAAAATCGGTGGTTTACAGGTATTAGCCGGAATCCGTTATGAGTATTACACAGATTTTGCAGGGTATAAAACCCAGGCTGAAGCTAAAGCCAATTCACGTGCATGGTTGCCACGCCTAGGAGCTGTTTACAGCATCAATTCCAATATCAATCTGTATGGAAGTTATGTAGAAGGTTATAACCCGCAAACTTCTGCAAACATCGCAAATCCTAATGCCGGCGGCCCATTTGATCCGCTGAAAAGCAATATGGTAGAATTTGGTGCCAAAACCAGCTGGTTCAGGGATCAGTTGAGTGTAAGTGCCGCAGTTTACCAGATTAAACAAACCGGTGCATTATATGCCACACCTGGTGTAGTCGATGTCTTAAGGCAGATTGGAGATGAGCAATCGAGGGGTTTTGAACTGGATGTGATTGGCAAAATTATGCCCAATTGGAACGTGATTGCTTCTTATTCTTACAACAGGGCCAAAATACTGGAGAGTGGAACAGTTGGAGAAACAGGTATCCAGAAACCCAATGCACCAAAGAATACAGCCAACTTATGGAGCAAATATACATTCATTGAAGGCTTAGCTAAAGGATTGGGTATCGGCCTGGGTATCAACTATACCGACAGGCGTAACCTGATCTACGATCCAAAATTCTCGCCAGAGAATCAGATTACCATTCCATCTTTCACACTTTTTAATGCTGCTTTATTTTATAATATCGGTAAACTACAGCTGCAGCTCAATGCCAATAACATCGGTAATAAAAAATATTGGGTGGGCGGTTATGATTATTTGCGCCTGTTCCCCGGTCAACCTGAAAATTACATGTTCACTGTTGGTTATTCGTTTTAATGACGAAGCACAGGTTCAAAAAGATAGCGGGCTGGCTCCGTTTATGGATAGGGCTGGTTACAGGGCTTGTAGTGGTTATTGTTTCGGTTACCGGATGCATTTATGTGTTTGATGAGGAAATTTTCAATAACATTCATAAAGATATCGTTTATGTCCAAAAAACCGGGCCGGCAAGGCCGGTTTCTGAATTGCTCACTTATGCCCAAAATGCATTAGGAAAAGATAAGGAACTTAATAATGTTAAGATTAGCGCAGATCATAAAAGTTATGTTTTCTCCGGTTTTAAGGTGAACGAGCGGAAGAAAATAAACCTTTGGTATTTTAGCCAGTTCGAATACCTTGATGAAGTTTACGTAAACCAGTATACCGGTAAGGTTTTAGGCGTACTGGATATGCGTTATGAGTTTTTCAACGTGGTAGAACAGTTACACAGGCAACTTCTTCTGGTAAAACCCATTGGCAGCCCACTGGTTGGCGTTTGCATACTTGCTTATCTACTGATGCTTATTACCGGATTTATTTTATGGCTACCAAAAAATTACAAGCAATTTAAAAAGAGTATCACTGTTAAATGGAATGCCAAATGGAAAAGGGTAAATTACGACCTCCATAATAGTTTGGGCTTTTATGTACTTCCTATAGCGATGCTGATTGCTGTGACCGGATTGGTATGGTCTTTCAAATGGTGGGAAACGGGAATTTTCAGGATTCTTGGCGATCATGGGAAAGCCGCATTTGCCAAAACGCTTCCGAAAATAGATGCAAGGGATACCACCTTGAACAAAATCGACCTCATTCATCACCACCAGCTTAAAAAACTTGGAAACGATTGGACGAGCATAGGAATGGGTATTCCGACTAAAAAAACTAAAGTTTCGATGTCTTTTGTGCAGATAGCAAGTAACCACGATGCCTGGAGAGGAGTTAGCTATTACTTTTACGATGGCAGGACCGGGGATTTTATTAATGAGCTGCCGCATGATAAAAAAACACTTGGAATGAAATGGAGAAATTCTAATCTTGAGCTCCATACTGGAAGGTTGTATGGCCTTTGGTCGCAACTTCTGGCTTTTTTTGCTTCACTGATCAGCGCCTCGCTACCTATATCCGGGTTTTTGATCTGGTGGGGGAAAAGAAATAAAGGTAAAATAGAAAAACGTTCTGCTGCTAAGAGTGTAGCCTTGACATCTTAATTGTTATCATCTCTACCGAAGTAGTTTCCCGTAGCGAGCTATCCTACATGGAAGACCCTGAAACACTCGTCCGACCGGCCGGGCGGAAGTTCATGATTTCCGTATTATGAAAAGATTAATCTATTTGTAGCGTTAAAGAAAGTATAATTCTGCAATTTTATTAAATTAGCGAATCAGGCTTTAAAGATGAAATTTTATGATGCTACCCGAATAGCGAGGTTAACCGCAATTTTGACGAGCTTACAAGGAAAAAAACTGGTAATAGCGAGTGAACTAGCCACTAAATTTTCAGTAAGTGTACGCACCATTTACAGGGATTTGAAAACATTGGAGCTTGCAGGCATCCCTGTTTACACGGAAGAAGGAAAGGGATACAGGCTAATGGATGGTTACAGGCTACCGCCGGTGATGTTTACCGAGCGTGAAGCAAATACCTTCATCACCATTGAGCATCTTATTCATAAAACAAGAGATACCTCTTTAATCAAAGAATACAATACAGCCCTTGATAAGATCAAAGCGGTTCTACGTGCAGATACAAAAGAAAAAGCAACACTCCTGTCAACGCGTATTGCAATAAGTCCGGCATTTGTGGCAAAAAATTTCAGCGACTCACTTACGCAAATTCAGGCAGCGCTAACCGGTTTTAAAGTTTTAAAAATTAGGTATGAAAGTGCCAATGTTCAAAATTTGACCGAAAGAGAAATAGAACCATTTGCCTTTTATTACAGTTTGGAAGAAAGTTGGTTGGTGATTGCTTTTTGCCGGTTAAGGAATGATTTTAGGATGTTCAGGCTAGATCGCATCCAATCATTGGCGATGATTGAAGAAACATTTTCTCCGCATAACATTACACTTGCTTCTTACCTTGAGCAAAAGCAAAAAAATTATACCCCTGACAAATAGCTGTCATTAGGCCTCCTGAAATTTGTCTAAAATAAATTAAAAGACAAATTATGAATCTCGTTTCAATCAGAATCATTACCGATGATGTAAGTAAATTACTAGAATTTTATGAGCAAATCACAAAATTAAAGGGTGTTCGTTATACAGAAGACTTCGCAGAACTACAAATGGCGAATGCAACACTTGCTATTGGCAGTACACGAACATTAGAGTTTTTTGGAGGCGCAGCAATAGCCACAGCAGCTCAAAACCGTACCGCAATAATTGAATTTATTACAAATGATGTTGATCAAATTTACCGGGAACAATCGGAATTTTTAGCCAGTTTTTCAGTACAAAAGCCGGAAACAATGCCATGGGGAAACCGCTCTCTACTATTCCGTGATCCTGATGGCAATCTGGTTAATTTTTTTACTCCTGTTAACACTGATGCAATTAAGAAATTTGAGGGCAAGATTTAGGATCAGGTAAAGTGATTGTTTAAATCAAGCTTTGAATATGTATTAAAAGGGGGGATAGGACACGATCCCCTTTTTCCAAAAATATAAATTATTCAGCATCAATATTTCCATTCTCCAAATGGGCAATACGGAATATTTCTTTCGAAATAATCGCAATGTTTTCTTTTAACTCATCCAGGTTACAATTTAGCGTGCCAATAGGAATAGGCAGTTCCATGATTTCTTCCAAAAATTCTACTTTTAATGAACATCCCGTCGCCTCTTCCGTGCTCCCTTTTAATTGAGAGAAAATCTCGGTAGCTTCTTTTTTATCTCTGCCGATAGAAAATCTGCCATAGGTAATTTTTCCAGCCGGGCCTTGAAGGCTGATATTAATCGTGAAAAGGGTTTCCATAGTTAAACTGTTATTTCTTCAAATGGATATTGGTACTTGCTCAAATGAAAAGTGCCGCATGGAGCGGCACTTGAGAAACTATTGTATTTCGATCTGTCTAGAGACTGCTTTTGCTTCCTCCTTTTTTGGAATGTTAAGATGGAGTATACCATCTGTATAAGCGGCCTGGATCCTTTCAACATCAGCACTCTCTGGAAGGGTAAAGGCTCTGGTAAATGCCGAGTAACTATATTCCCTTCTGTTATAGGTTTTACCTTCATTATTATTTTCAGTATGCTGCGCAGTAGAAATGGTCAGCATATCCTTTTCGATGGATACCTTAAAATCATCTTTCTTTAATCCGGGTGCAGCCAACTCAATGTGGTACTCTTCATTCGTTTCAGAAATGTTGACTGCTGGTACGCTGCTTAAGCGACGATCGTTAAAAAAAGTATCGCCTAATACGGATTCGAAGATATCATTAAAGCCTGGCAATAATGAACTGTTCTTTTTTTCTGGATTGAATTTAACCAATGTCATAGCTTTTTCTCCTTTTAATGTTTTAATAATAAATGGACTATAAATCAATTAATTTATCACTTTGACCTTTTTCCAAAGGCTTCGCTTACTGTATATCAAGCGCTGTGCCAAGGCCAATCAGGATGTTCCGGGGATATTTTTTCTGAAAAAATTTCATTTTTTATGAAAATCTTTCAGTGCAATTCCTGAAATTTTTTCAGTTTTAGCATTGTATTTAAACTGCTGAAGTGTAATACCTTAATCAAATGCTGGCTAGCATAGTGGCTAAACCATGCCTAGTTGCTCTTTTTCCACGAAATGGTGATGCGCTCATCTGCTGCTACAAAACATTCTAAATCTCCCAATCCATTTTTTGCCGTTTCCATTTTTCCGGGAGAGATCGTAAATTTTAGCTTTGTGTCTATTTTCTGTGTTCCCTCGGTGGTAATCCTTACTCTCGCCTGAGTGCTATGGTGGCCCTGTAGTGCAAATGTAATTTTACCACTGCTTTTTCTGATGCCATGCATAGGCACATCACAGAATATTAAAAAGGATTCATTTTCTAGCCTGATATATTGACGGGGCAATATACCAAAGGCATTACCAGCTCCGTATACTTCCTGTCCAACAGTGCCGCTAGGTTCTGTTCCGTCGTGCAGGTCTTCTAATGCAATCCAAAGATTCCGGTCTACTTCGCCCATCTTTACTTCATCAGAAAGCATTTCGGCAGGAAGCATTGGTGGATAATAATATGGGGCCCGGTTAATCAAAAAACGGATATATTCGGCACACAACAATCTAACACTATCAGGTATGTCAATACCTTGGGCATGGCTAAGGTAATCATGAAATGCACAAAAGACTTCCTGCTCTTCGTAAACAGCGGTGTAAGGTGCATCGGTGAGTGGAAAGAGTGAAAAAAAGGTCGGGAAGTGTTTTCCAAATCCATAATTGCAGTCCCATAGCTGCACATTTTGAAAGATTGAAGCCAGGCAGGTGTAACTGAGTTCGAGGTATTTTTGTTTGCCTGTTATTTTGTACAGCCTTAATAGCGCTCCTGCTGAGAATGCGGTATTATTGGCCTGATACATCAGTTTAAATCCGATTTTGGCCAGTTTATTGGCAGCCCGCTCTGCTTCTAAAAGGTATTTGTTGTTTTCGGTTAGTTCATATGCCTGTAACATGACGTGCGCATAGAGTCCCGGAACATCTTTTTCTCCGCCCTCGCCGGGCTTGGTCTCCGCTTTGATAATTTCAAGCGTATCCATTTTATAAAAAACGGGCCAATCGTAATGGAATCTTTTTGCAACCTTAATCACGAAACCCAGCGAATCAAGAAATAAGCTTTCGGCTACCTTGTCACCTTTTAGGGCCAATCTGGATAGGTTGAGCATGGGATGATGAAGGTACCAGGAGTCCATCACCATGGGCATTTTTTGTTCTTCCTCTCCTTTTAACTTCGACTCAGCAGCAGGATGCCAACGGACCAGGGTCTTTAATTTTTGATCATAAAATGATGGCAGGCCTTCCTTTATAATTTTTATCACTTCAAGGCTTTTGCCACTCCAGTCTACGTAATCCTGAAGTGGTAAGAGGACCGCAAGTTGAACCATAATTTCAGGCGGTGTTTCGTAATCGCTAACATAGGCGTTGAAATAGCGGTGGCCGTCAAGCTGCGACCAGCAGCCCGGGCTTTCAATCAGGTCTTTCATGCCTTTCTCCAGTATTTCAGGCCAGTTTTTATAGCTTGTTTCAGGTTTTTCAATTCTGGTATAAATGGCGGCAAGCATATCCAGATAATCTCTGCTGATATTGTCTGTACTTTTTTTGTATTCTTTAAAGCATACCAATGCATCGCTAAGCTTAATTTCAATTCCTTTGGCGAGTTCCTGTATTGGGGTGGGGGGAAGCGCAAGTCCTACTTCTGGCACTTCACCGCCGACTACTTCTCTAAGAGAGGTGCCCGTCTGCTCTGCGTAGGGAGATAAACTGGTAAGGTTCTGGAAATATAACATCCTCAAAGAACGTTCAGGAAAGTCCATATATAGAAGTCCGGAGCGGTTTCCCACCTGACTATGCCTGATATCACCCATATCTTTTTGTGGGCTTGAAAGATGGCCAATGGTGAGGATGTCCCTTGGCCAGAAAGGAATTGTTATCGCTTCGCGAAGCTTTAATGAACTGTTGTATTTTAAGATGGGCAACCCTGCATCCTCAATAGCAATGTCAATTTTAAAATCGCCTACCGCTGATGATGCTGTAAAATGAATCTGATCTGCTGACTGCCTGATTTTTAGATTTTCAAAATTTCCTCCCGGAGAAAAGCAGGTACGGAAAAATATAGGTTTACAATTTTTCTTTTCAAGCTTTACCCATAATGAATCGCCTGTATCTATGATCTTAAAGCTTAAGTTTTGAATGTTTATTTGATGATGTTCAGTATATTGGTCTCTGAACCGGTCCATTGCATTAATGGCCCAAGGAGATAGTCCTTTCATAGATTTAAGGTTAATGATTTTCAATTTGCCAGTCCGATCCTTTGATAGATACCATGATCAGAAAAGCAAAAAATGGTTAGCAAAACTTTAATTCATCTGCAAAGAATTTAACTCGCTGTATCCAATTCTTTGGGTTGATATCCAATAAAACAAGATGAGTAAAGCAATGGTTTTGGCCGCAAGCTTGATTGCTGCCATACCCAATTTAGCTGTTATGTCATGATCATAAAAGAGTAAACATTTGTAACCTTAATCAGATTGGGAAAATTGATAACCCTATATCAAATCCTGAATGGCCTTGCAATAACCAACATTACTGAATGCGTTCAAAGTAAATGATATGATTATCAAAGATACCTTGATAAGGATACCCTTTTGCCTGGAAGCCATTGGCGATAAGAAATCGCTGACTGCTAGCTGTAGCAGTGGTCGAAAATAGGATACCATGATGATCACTGATTTTTTTTAGCAACATCCCTTTTAAGGCGCTGCTAATTCCTTTTTTACGAACCGACTCAAGCGTAAACGAATAACCGATTTCTAAAAAGGGTTTTTCTGTTTCGCTCGTAATCCCCGCTTTTTTATGCACCTCTTGCAGGTAAGATAAAGTAGGTCTTTTGATGGCCGAAATGCCAACCAGTTTTTTGTTATGATAGCAAAATGCGAGAAACACTGCATTAAAAATCTTTGCAGGAAGGTCGATTATCGAAACTTTATTTCCTCTTTTTAATAGTAAATAGAAGTGATGGAGCTGGAGCATCGAACAATCGCATGGCCTTTTAATTTCGAAATAGCAATTGTTCAATAACTTGGGTCGATTATGATGGTCCTGATAAAATACCAGGTCAGTAGTGAACTTCATCAGATAAATTTTGGGAGATGATGAAAAGATCAGTTTTTGCTGAGGTTTATTTATTTTTGACACTTAATGATGTACGTAATTGGCCTGACAAGGCAAGCATTTCGCATACTTTATCATTCCAATCAATCAATGCATCTTCGGGCGAAGTACCAAGGCCCGAAACATCCTGTTCCTCCTCAAAAGATAGTACAGCGTAAAAACAATCACCATCCTGGTACACCGAAGGTTTAAACTGCATCACAAATGTGGGTAACCGGTATCTACTGTAATCAAAATCTACCAGCTTTCCTGGGATCGTTCGAACCTGCTGTTTCATAACGTAACGCTTTATTAAACATAGTTATTTACCGGTTTTATTGCTGGTAAACAAGTGTTTAGGTAAGTTAGGCAAGTTATGTTTCCTTAAAGTTAGCGCGTTATTGTTTATTTGTTAAATGTTTGTTGAGCTGAACCATAAATATGGTTAGATTACTCCCTAATTAGGGGTAATTTTATGTTCATTCCTTAGGGAGCCAAAAAATAAATTTGTCGGTATTAATCTTTTTGATACAAATACAGTCAAATCTAACTAATATGGCACTAACAATGAATCTTGGGAAGAAAAAAGCAGATGCATCAGATAAAACCGTTGATGAGCCGGATAAAAGTACCTTTCCAGTGAGCATGATCATTTTTATCCTTGTACTCAGCGCGCTGCTGATGATCTTGATCTTATTTAGAGCCTAACATCAAGCAAGTATTGTTTTGAAATTGCTGCTATTAGGCTCTTAAAAAGGTGACTATTGATGCGCAATCCCCGTTGTTTTGCGATATTTTTTATACAGTTCCAATGCTGTTTTAACAGGGCTTCCAACGGGATTTAAGGCATAATCTTTTCTTTGATTTACCCATTTCCACTCCCATTTGCTTACTTCATCGTTAAACTTAGTGATGTTGAGTTCAGTTTTATCCGAAATAGACTTTTCCAATCGGCTAAAAAACATTTCCCATCGTGGTTTATAAAAATCATTCATCAATCCGCTCCATTGTCTGCATGCATACTCGTTTAAAGGGTTTTTTGCATCACCCCACAAAGTGATCAAATCCTTTGCATTCATTTCGTACAAAGCTTTTTCCTGTTCGTTGGTTCCTTGTGTACGGGCATCATTTATCCAGGGACCGAGCATGAAATCTTTTCGCGTAGCCAACAATCTGTCCATGTCTTCAATCAAAGTGATAAACTTTTTACGCTCTGTTTGGAAACCTTTCAGGTTTTTACTTCGATAGGCGTCCACCACTTTTCTTTGTAGAGGAAGTGCGTAATTGGCTAGTACCTGTCGGGTCACATCAACAAGGTCATATTGGTAACCATCACTTTGCTTGCAATCTGCTGCTGCATTAATCAGTTCATCCCAGGCGGGCAATAAATCGCGTTCGTTATAATTTAGGGTGGTTCGTGCCCAGCGGGTCATCGAATCGAGTGTCGGCCGGCCCTGTATAATAGATTCGGCCCCATCTCGCACATATTTATCTGCGGGTACACTATAAACGGTTTTTCTAAGTATTTTCCAGGCTTCTAATGCATTTTCATTTTTTTTGCCATAGCGGTTAAAAACATATTGGGGTAACCATGTTTCCAGGTCAATTGGTGTAGAACGCCAAACATTTTCCATCATCAACTCGTACATGACCGGATTTTGTTCTATGCCTTCCATAGTCAAACCGATACCGTTCATTTTGCCACTTTTAGGGTCTTTTAATGCTTGTGCAGGAGCTGTGGCGACCACATCCATTCTTCCAAATAAATTGGTATTTCCGCCAAAGTTGTTCAGCATATTCCAAATCCATGGCTTTCCATAAAAACCTTCGGTGCGTTTCCAAACCGGTTCAATTTCTGTAGCTAAATCCAACAAAATCATTTTATCATTTGGAACAGCCTTTAACAAAGCTTCTGTTTGTGCCTCTTTCCAAAATTTTCTATCGCTGTAAAACAACCAGCCTTGCATCACCCAAACCGCTTTAGGATCAGCTTGCGACATGCCATCATAAATCCTGGCACTTAATTTACTTAAAAATTCAGGGGCCGAAGATGGCGGTTCGTTTTCATTGAATGTGTCAGCAGAATACAGGTGATCCGTACCCAGCATTTCAGTCTGCTTTTGTAAAAACTTCTTTCCAATCTCTGCGAACATGGGATCCTCCGAATCAAGTATATAGGTATCGGCAAAGCCGTTGGTCCAGTTGGTGGCTTTCAGTTTAGCATTCGGAAATTTATTTTTAAATGCCGCAGGTACATGTCCCGTAAACGCCGGGAGTACTGGTTTCATGCCCAATGCCCGTTCACGGTTCAAAATTTTCTTTTGTAATTCAAAATGGCTTTTCATCCAGCTTACCGGAAGCGGACCACCCCAGCCATCAATATTACCCATCCAAAACCAGGAGAAATAAGCCGGTCCGGTGAAAAAACCTTTTAGTTCATCATCCGAAAAGCCCATTTCTTTGTACAGAAGGTACCAGGTATATTCTTCGCCGGTAATGGCAAGTGGCATATTAATGCCATGTAAAGCCATCCAATCTATTTCTTTTTCCCAACGCGCCCAATCCCACCAGCTCATGCTATAATTAAACGTACAGTAATTAAGATAATATCGATATTCATACGGTGTTTCCTTTCTTATTTTTGTTTTTACCACCGGAAGCGTAGCAGGTAAATTTAAGTTAGTGCCGTTCCAGGTAATTTGGCAATGCGCATATTCCGTTAGGTAGTGATAAAAAGCCGAAGCCAAAGCAACACCATTGTTTCCTCGAAGAATGATTTTGTTGTTCTTTGATTCGATCTCGAACACATCTTTTCCATTAACAGCAGGTAGGCTTTCTGTTGAGAACAATGCTGCATGTTTTGGTAATACCCTTTCTATGAGTTGGTTTGAAGTATTTAAAAAATCCTGAGCAAGTGCCTTGTTAACAAACAGGGAAAAAAGTGCAACTGAAAAGTATAATTTTAATTTCATATCAAATTTTTAAGAACCACTTTTTATCGTAGAAGAACTTTAATAAAAACAGTTGAATCAATAATACCCCCGTCCACAAAGCAGCTTCATGCCATAGGGGAGGGACAAAGTTTATGAAACCACCAAATAAAAAATTAGATGATGATTCGAAGTTGAAAAGTCCGTGTGCGCAAACGTAAATCAAAATACTGTTTGTACCAAACCATACAAATGGAATACTCCATCCGGAATAGGAGCGTATATCAATAACGTAATAGAATAGGGAGAATAATATGATACTCCAGCCTCCGGCAAATAAAACGAATGAGCTGGTCCACATGGTTTTATTGATCGGGAAGATGATGCTCCACAACAAACCAAGTCCAATGCACAGCAATCCGCTGCTGAGCAAAGCCGTAACTTTCTGATTTGATGTGAAGTTAAACCTGGTCGATTTAACAAAAGCTCCCGTAAAAATGCCGAGCATTGCTGAGCAAATCGCGGGGATTGTGCTTAATAGTCCTTCAGGATCGTAAATGGTTCGATGAAGTTTGCCGGGCAAAAACATTCTGTCGAAATAAGCCGAGAGATTTCCTTCTGGGCTAAAAACTCCGGGTCCGAAATGAGGGACAGGCACAAACGCCATCAACAGATAATATCCAATAAGGATAGTCGCGAACCAAAAAATCATTCCTCGAAATGAACAATTTAAATAAATGATGGCCGCGAAAAAAGTGGCTAAAGCGATTCGACCCAGTACGCTGGCAAAACGGGTATTTTCATATCCGTTCCATTTTAATAGTCCGTTTACGACGAAGCCTAAAATGATCAGTATGATGGTTCGCTTGATTAGCGGAAAATATATTTTTAGTGATGAATGCCAGTTTTTTTTTCTTTCCGCAAAGTATTTCTGGTAGGAGTAAGGCATGGATACTCCAGAGATAAATATGAACAAAGGAAAAATCAGGTCATAAAAAGTAAAACCATTCCATGGGGAATGATGCAGTTGATTGCTAATTCCAATAAAAAATTTCTCAAAGAAAGATAAGCTATCATTTGTGGAGATGGTCCAGTCAATGGGGTTCCTTTTCAAAGCATGCTTATTCATGATCCCAGTGGCAAGGCCATGGAAGATTCCTTCGCCACTTACAATCCAGAACATGTCGAAACCGCGCAAAGCATCCAGCGAAATTAATCTTTTGGGCTTTTCTACCTTTTCGTCAATATTTTTTGTTTCGATAGCCGTCATTACAGGATTACTTCTTGATTAAAGTATGATAAATAACATAACCTTCCTCGTTAATTACCTGTACGCGTAACTGGTCTTTGTTTACCGAAAATAGCATGAAGCCATACTCTGATGCCACCATCTGTGCTTCTGGTATTAGCTTAACAGGTGTTTTTTCTGATGCACCTCCGGAAATGAAATGATGCGTTTTACCTTCTGGCTTAAGGTATTGTAAACTGTGTTCATGGCCAGTTAAATAAACATCAACACCATATTTATCAAGTATCGGTTTTAATGTGCTTCTGATTGCTTTGGTATCATAACCATCGGTACGGCTACCGCCAGTAAACATAGGATGGTGACCCACTACAATTTTCCACTTAATCGAAGGATCTTGATCAGCAAGGGTTTTTACCAACCACTTTTTCTGTCCGGTAGTATCTTGTCCCTTAACGTTTGGTCCGTATTCCGCGTTTTTATAAAATTCAGGGATCAGCGGATTGGTATCAATAAATGCGATCAATACCTGATGATTTACATCGCCGTTAATGGTAAACTTTTTTGAATAATAACGGGCAGGCATTTTCCATCTTCTGCTAATTTTCGAATAGGCTACCTGTGCATCAGGATTGGATTTGTAATCATGGTTCCCTAAAACCACATACCAATCCCACTGTAAAGAAAAGTCGGTGTAGATATCCTCAAAAGAGTACTTAAATGATGGATCTTGTGGGCTGATTACGCCGCTTGGGTAGAAGTTATCGCCGGTAGATATGATAAACTGTGCTTTAACATCAGCCGCCGTAATGCCCATTTGCTTGGCAACTGGTTTCTGGTGATCAGCGCCATTTCGGCCCCAATCACCTAACGCTAAAAACTGCAATGCTCCAGGATCTTTGACTAGAGTTTTACTGGCTGCGACAGCTTCAGTTTGGTTTTTAGTAATGATTTGGGCATAAAGCGTATTGATAGATAGAATCAGAATAGGGAAAAGTAGTCGTTTGATCATCATTTTGAATATAGTTGCAAATAAAGACAATGAAGCGTTGAAATAAAAATTTCTCCAGACCACCAGTCTGGAGAAATTCAAATAAAGCTAAAATTAATTATAGCCAGGGTTTTGTTTCAATTTTGGATTAAGAATCAGCGCCGAAGCCGGAATCGGCATAAGTCTGTGAAATGTCTGTGCATCCGTTTTAAAGCCCCATGTGCCTTCATACTTGCCAAAGCGGATCATATCATTACGGTGCCAGCATTCCCATGAGAACTCTCTGCAACGCTCTTTATATAAATCTTCTAGCGTAACAGATGTCCACGCTGGTGAAGTTGTACGCACCGCTCTTAATTGATTCACTAATGATAATGCCGTTTGGCCTTGGGTAGGCGTAGCACCACGCAGGATCGCTTCAGCTTTCATTAACAGGATATCAGAATATCTGAAAACAGGTACATCATTGTTTTGATTTCTGCTGGATGAGGTACTGTCACAATAAAATTTATTGTTCCTGTATCCCATGTTCCAGGCAATTTCATCGTTTCCTACGTCGAAAGGTCTTGCAGCATCTCTAAGCGTAACTGTTGGCGTGATATCAACCTGATAAGTAATTGCAGCTGAACCATCCGACCCGGTGTAAAACTGATCATAACCTTTTTTTGTGGTGGACACCGTAACTGGCCTGCCATCGTAATAAGTTTGCAATCCTTTAATCCATTGTGCATTTCTTTTGTCATTAGGATCGTTAAAATTAGCATAGTACTCAGGTAAGGTGCTCATTGGTGCACTTGGCGTAAACTTTAAGCTATATTTTTGTTGTAAAGAACGAGGTAACGAATAACGGGCATAAATCATAGAACCACTGCTGAAACCTGGATCGAAAGGAATAGCGAAAATGAATTCTTTGATTTGAGGTCCGTTATCAATGAAGAACATTTTTTTGTAATCGCTTTCTAAACTATAAGGAGAACCCGAGGCCCCAATAATGGCATCGCACATGGCTACGGCATCATTATAACGTTGAGTGCCAGTATAAACTTCTGCATTAAGGTACATTTTAGCCAGAATAGCATAGGCGGTATATTTATTTGGACGGCCATATGTTGCGGTTCCGGTAGCGCTGCTTAAGCTGGGCAATACCTCTTTAAGTTCAGCTTCAATAAAATTAAATACTTCTGCTCTGGTTTTGGTTTCTGGTGGAGTGGTTTGGCCAAAAGTAGTTACCACAGGAATATTTCCCCATAAGTCCATCATCATAAAAAATGCCAATGCTCTTGTAGCCCTTAGTTCGGCAACTGCAGTTGTTTTTGCAGGCGTTTCTGCAGCATCTTTAAGTAAATACAAACTTTGGTTGGCTTTACTTATCGTTGCTGAAAGCCAGTTCCATCCACTTCCCACGTGTCCGTTATCTTTAGTCCAGGAGTGCTTATGATGGTTTTCAAATACGCCACCATCATACCAGTTCCCACCACGCGCAGGCATAATGGCTTCATCAGTACTTAACGATTGCATGAAAAAATAATCCGTACTCCAGTTTTGACGCAACTGAACATAAACCTGGCCGGTAAGTTGAATATAATGCTGCTCGGTTTGTGGAAATGTTTCCGGAGTCAATTGTGTTTCCACTTTCAAATCCAGTTTATGGCAGGAAGTTAATACGCCTAGCGACAAAGCTGTTCCTGCAATATATTTGATCAGATTTTTCATCTTCTTAATTTTTAATTAAATGACACGTTTAACCCGAATAAAAATGTTCTGGTTTTAGGATAAAAGTTATTGGTATCTACACCTGGAGCAGTACCGCCCTGGTTAATCTCTGGGTCTATTCCTTTGTAACCGGTAATTACAAACAGGTTGTTTGCTGTAGTATATAATCGAAGAGAATTTACACCGGGAATAAGTCCTTTTTTGAAAGTATAGCCAAGTGTAGCATTATCTAAACGTAAATAACTACCATTTTCTAAAAACCTGCTTGAGTATTTAGGCGCGTTAAAATCAGCCGTTGATTCATTTTCAACCTCTACCGGTATATTGGTAAATTGTGCCGTGCTAGGGCGGAATAAGTCTGCACGGGTAACATTCATAATTTTAAGACCTAAAGTAGCTCTCATGAACACGCTTAAATCAAAATTTTTATAGCGAATATTATTTGACCAACCTATCAATGCTTTTGGCTGTGCATCTCCAAGAATGTAATAGTCTGTTTTGTTAGCTGGGGTGGTTGTAAGATTACCAGCGGCATCATAATACTGTGAAACCCCATTCGCATTTTTTCCGGCATATTTAAACGTGTAGAAAGTTCCGATTGCCTGGCCCGGTCTGAGAATTTGCAAGGTAGCACCACTTTGTCCGGCTCCATCAGGAGAAATAGTCAACCGGTCTTCAATGTTAAATCTGCTATCGTTAGAAAGGGTGATGATTTTATTTTTATTATGCGCCAGGTTAAAACCTGTAGTCCAGCTAAAATTATCAGTAATTACTGGTGTACCATTTAAAACTAATTCAATACCCTTATTGCTTAATTCACCTACATTTGCCGTATAGCTGCCTGCCGGGTATAAATTATTATTAACGTCGAATGATAAAATCAAATCGGTTGTTTTTTTATCATATAGATCCACAGATCCTGTTAATCTGCCATTAAGCAATCCAAAGTCGACACCCACATTGGTTGTAGCTGTTTTCTCCCATCTTAAATCAGGATTTTCATTTTGAATGGCACCATAGGCACCTTCTCTTGGCGAACCATTGTAATAAAATTGTCCAACCTGACCATAGATTAATTTGGTAGTTAACGGAGCAAATCCAAGAGAGTTACCAGCAATGCCATAACTGGCTCTTAACTTTAGGGTTTTGATTACACCTAAATTTTTGAAGAAATTTTCCTGATCAATGTTCCATGCTGCGCCAACAGATGGGTAATAACCCCATGTTTCATTTATACCAAATACGTTTGATCCATCTCTTCTGATTGATCCTTGTACAAGGTATTTGTTTTTGTAGTTGTAATTTACCCTTGCAAAGTCGGAAATCATTAAAATTTCCTGATATGTTCTGCCAGGATTATAATCTACCCTGAAATCAGTTACTGCATACGGATTTCCTAAACTTAAGTTGTTATAACTTACCTGATTGATTGGGAAGTTGGTAGAACTGGTTTGGAAACCGTCGTTATTTAACGATTGTTGGTAAGAGTAACCCACTACGGCGTTGATATCATGATCGCCAAATTTTTTATTCCACGTTAAGTAGGTCTCGATAATTTTATTGGTGTTTTGGTAAGCATTTCTTACCGCTAAACCATCCTTACCTACTAAGCTTACAAAACCAGGCGTTGCAGGTGGCTCTGGTGTATTCCTAACATTATTATATCTGGAAGTGTAAACACTGTTGTAAAACGCAGCATAGTTATCTTGAGTATTTTGATATGATGCTGAAACATCATAAGAGAAACCAAACGGTAATTTTAGGTTTACAGTCAAATTTCCTAAAATATTTTTACTCTTCAAGTTCTCCTTACCATTCTCTAGCATCGAAACCGGATTATAGTAATTACTTTGAATTAAGTTATCAAAATATGATCCGTCCGGATTTTTAACTGGTGAGGTTGGTAAGTAAGTAAGCATTTGTGATAGCACAGTATTACGATAAGGAACCAGATTAGCGTTACTGATCGAGTTGCTGATGTTTAATCCAATCTTTAACTTATCATTTAAAGCTTTTTGTTCAATACCAATACGACCGATAAATCTATTCAAATCACTCGTTTTGATGATACCATCCTGCTTAAAATAATTTAAACTGGCGTTATAAGTCGTTTTTTCAGTTCCACCGCTGAGCGATACATTGTGGTTGTATGATAAGGCATTGCTGCGCTGAACCTCATCTTGCCAGTTAGTATTGGCACCTTTATCATTTGCTGGGGTAAGGGCATAATTGTTTTTTGCAAGGAACGCTTTCAACTCCTCAGCATCCATCATATCATAACGGTTAGATACATTTTCTACGCCGAAGTAGCCATTATAACTAATTTGGGCCTGGCCCGCAACACCTTTTTTGGTAGTAACCATAATTACCCCATTCGCCGCCCTGTTACCATAAATTGCTGATGCTGCTGCATCTTTTAAAACATCAATTGAAGCAATGTCATCTGGTGCCAGAATCGAAATATCGGCACCTACCACACCATCAATTACAAAAAGTGGCGATTGTGCACCATCACGTAGGGTAGATGCACCACGCATAATAATAGCTGCGTTACGGTTTGGGTCACCACTTCTGGTAATATTTAAACCTGGTACTTTACCTTGTAACATCTGGCCAACATCACTAATGGCTCCTTTATTCAAATCATCGCCTTTAACTGTAGAGATGGAACTGGTTAACGCCTTTCTTGAGCTTTTGCCGTAACCTACTACCACAACGTCAGTTAATGAAGCTGTAGATTCAACGATCGTAACAGAATAAGTAGATGAGGCGCCTACAGTAAGCTCTTTGGTTTGATAACCTAAAAAACTGAATAATATTTTATCTCCTGTTTTAGCAGAGATGCTAAACGACCCACCGGCACCCGTTGGAGGTAACCTTTGTTGTTCCCTTTACTGAAACCGAAGCCCCTATAATGGGTTGGTTGGTATTATCTAACAAGGTTCCGGTAATTTTTCGTTCAGTTTGCGCGTAGGCATTATTGAACACCTGGCTGATGAGTAAAAGCAGCATAAACAGGCCGCTATACTTTAAGCGTGTACTTTTAAATCTCATGATTTTTGTAAAATTAGATTCATAAATTGTTATTTGGTTATCAATGTTTGGAGATAGAATTTAAAACTTAATGGTGTCAGGTAAATACTTAGTCACCAGTGCTTTGTAATAGGGTTCCAGTTCTGCCCAGCTTTTTTGATTGGGGTTTTTAGAATATAAATCATATGGGTTAAAAAGGTCAACCCACTTAAACATTTCATGGTCTTTTTCATTCATCAGGTGATCGTATGCATGTTCCCTATGTTGCGAATAAAAAGAGTGGTAACGGAGCATGTATAAACCTGGTTCTGGTAGGTAGGGTTTCATCATGTGGTACACATATTCATCATGGCCCCATGACATATCTACATGATCCAAACCACAATTTTGGGTATAAACCCCCAGTTTAGTTTGGTAAACATCATTTTTGTAATCAGGATTCTGACTGAAAAATTCCGGATAAACAATTTTATCAGAATAAGCACAACCAACCGGGAAAGTATCACCAACAACAGCCCATTGCGGTTCACCGAATAAACAAAGCACCTTACCCATATCGTGGATTAAGCCAACCAAAACCATCCAATCAGGGTGACCGTCGTTTCTAATGGCTTCAGATGTTTGCAATAGGTGCTGCATTTGGTCTAAATCAGTATCAGGATCAGAGTCATCCACCAACTTATTTAAAAAATCGAACGCACTCCAGATGGGCATCTCTTGTTTATTGAACCTAAGGTAATCGGCTTTTTTCTGCTTCACAAAATCGTAGGTTTGATAAGTGTGGTTAAGCCTGTAAAATTCCTTTACACTATCCTTTTCTGTTTCTTCATAATTTCTGAACTGCTCTTCTTTTTTGTCAGCATTGATACTTTTGGGATTTGGATATCGGGTTAATATATCCTCTTCCCATTGATCAAGATTTTGCAAAGGATTTTGGTTATCCTTTGAAGAATGACTTTGGTTTCTCATAAGGCTAGAAATTGATTTCTATGAAAATTTGTTGGTTGTTGGGTTAAAGTTGAGTTTTTGAAAGCTTAAAATTTTATGATTGGCCAACTTTATTTACTTAAACGATTACGTAAAATTTTATTACTTAGTGAAAAATATGAGTTAAAATGCTTAAATTTAATTAGTTATATATTTTGTTCTTTTTGATAATATTGTTGTGATTGTGCGGGCATTAAAAAAAGGCCAAAGAAAAAAATGAAAGGTGATGTTATGATATTTTTATATTTTCGTTCGCTGTTAGCTATTTGTTTCAACAAGAAATGATATTGGGCAGCAATCGGCTAACTTATTTAGAACATCCAATTCAATGCTTATATCGTATAACTGTTGAGGCTGCTGTTTTGCAAAGTGCTGCTGGTGAAAAAAGGTAGATGCTGTCCTGTCAATTTTCATTGGCAAAGGCTACGCAGACCTTAAAAACTAACAAAACAAAATGAAGAACATGGGGGAAGCAGTTAATATTAAGCGGTTGGCTCAAGAGTTAAATATTTCAATCGCAACCGTTTCTAAGGCACTCAACGATAGCTATGAAATCAGTTTAAAAACCAAAAACAGGGTATGGTCCTTGGCGAAAGAACTGAACTATACCCCAAATCCCGCTGCAAGTAACCTGCGCAGCAACAAAACCAAAACAATAGCAGTAGTTATACCCCGCGTGGCGAATAATTTTTTCTCTTTGTCTATCATGGGAATCGAAGAAATTGCCCGGCAATATGGTTACCATGTACTGATTTATCAAACCCACGAAGACATAGAGGCAGAGAAAGCATTTACCAACAGCTTGTTAAACGGGCGGGTAGATGGTATTCTCACTTCCGTATCAAGTAGTGAATACAATAGTGAATATTATGCCAATCTGGTCAAAAAAATTCCCTTGGTCTTTTTCGATCGGGTATACGAAAACCTGGATGCGGTTAAAGTAACTACTGATGATTACGAAGTTGCTTTTCAGGCTACTGAACATTTAATTGAGTGTGGCTGCACTAAAATCGCATATTTATTTGGACTCGAAAACCTTCCGGCAGGTAAGGCAAGGTTTGCTGGTTATCTTGATGCATTGAAAGTGCATGGGATTGCCGTTTCAGATCAACTTGTTATTAACTATATTGACGATGAAGAACTTAACCGGCGGCAGATAACAGAATTACTTAAAAAGTATAAACCAGATGCACTTTTTTCCTCTATCGAAGAATTTATTATTCCAACATATTGCGCCTGTAGGGAAATGGGTTTAAAGATTCCGGATGATGTTAAAATACTTAGTTTTTCTAACCTCAGTACAGCAAAACTTTTGAGTCCATCACTTACAACAATATCACAACCTGCATTTGAAATTGGCCGCGAAGCAGCTAAATGCCTCTTCAAAATTCTCAACAAAAAACAACTGGACGATGAACAGAATATTATTCTGAAATCGGTACTTACCAAACGGGAATCTACCGGTTGCGGAAGCTAAAAAAATACATTTTTTATTTGCTGTTTCCCGAAAACGTTTACGTAATTAAATAATTGAATTAGACCATCAACATTGGGATTTTTTATGATTTTTAAACCGTTTTTTGACCATTGGGATAAGTTAAATAAACCAAACTGATAGCGATTTAAAAATGAAAATTAGACCTTTACTCTTTTTTGTACTGCTGATTTCTTTCAGCGGGATGGCCCAAAATAAATTGTTTAATATTAAAAACTACGGCGCAGTGGGCGACGGTAAAACCAACGATGCTGCTGCCATTCAAAAGGCCATCAATGCCTGTTCGGCGGCGGGTGGTGGACAGGTTATTGTGCCGGCTGGAAATGTGTTTTTAGCAGGTCCTTTTAATTTGAAATCGTTTGTTGATTTAAAGGTAGAAGGTGGGGCTAAACTATTAGCCAGTCCTGATGAAAAACTATATACGCGAAGTGCTTTTAGGGAAAATAAGGGTGAGGGAACCATTTGGATAGGTGGAGAAAAGCTTGAGCAGGTGAGTATTACCGGAACAGGAATAATTGATGGAAATGGGATTTCTTTTATGGGAGAGGAGTTGAGCGATTCGTATGTTTTAAAACCGTTTAATATTATAGATCCTAGGCCGCATTTGCTTACGCTAATTGGCTGTAATAAATTGAACATAGACGGGGTAACGCTTCAAAATTCCGCGTACTGGACAGTTCATTTGGTGGGCTGTAATGATGTTTCCATATCCAATATCACCTTGCTGAACAGTATAAAAATCCGCAATAGTGATGGTATTGACCTGGATCACAGTAAAAATGTGCGAATTACCAATTGTTTTATTGAATCGGGTGATGATTGTATCTGCTTAAAAAACAGACGTGAGTTCGAAGAATATGGAGCCTGTGAAAATATCGTGGTCAGTAACTGTACCATGACCTCTAGCTCGTGTGCCATTAAAATTGGTTCTGAAAATATGGACCGGATCAGTAATGTACTCATCAATAATTGCAATATCAGAAAGAGCAACCGCGGTATTGGGATTCAAAATCGCGATGAGGGTACTGTTGAGCATGTTATTTTCTCTAACCTATTTATCGAATCGAAACTTTTCTCGGATGTGTGGTGGGGCAAGGCAGAGCCGATTTATATAACTGCTTATCCAAGAGCCACGAGTAATAATAAAGACGCTGGCTGGCGTTTACCAAAGGGGGAGACCAAAGGCAAGGTGGGTGCGGTTAAAAATATTTATTTTAGTAATATCAGGTGTACCGGAGAAAGCGGTGTTTACGTCAGCGGCGAAAGTCCGGATAAAATTTCTGACATCTATTTTGATCAGGTGAGTGTTCATCTCGATAAAACAACAAATGAAGCAGGTGGAGTATATGATCGCAGGCCCAGCAATGTTGAAGGGCTGGTTAAAAGTGCGGTTGCGGGATTTTATTTTGAAAATACCGGATACATCAGCCTGCAGAACAGCAATGTTGTTTGGGGTAAAAATAAACCTGCCTATGCCAGTAGGGCATTGGAGAAAAAAAATGTAAGTAAGCTTAGGGAAATTAACTTTAGTGAAACCACAGTAGAAAAATAAGAAAATTTTAAATAATTGGTTGCCCTATATCAAACCGGAAAACACTATACTTAAAGTATGGATTTAATTATTGCTGGTTGCTCATAGCAATTCCAGTTAAGGCAGTATTGATTTCGTTAATGGTTTTGACACTGAAAACATGCCCGCCGATTAACCATCTTTTGATTTCATCCGGATTAATATCCAATATGGAAGCCAGGTCGTTTTCCGTCGAACCATTTAGATTAAGTATTGCTGTGGTTTTATGGGCAACATCAAGGTTTAACTGTGTTAGTTTCTCAATTGCAGGATTTCCGGTTTCTTCCAGCCAGATCGAAACAAAATCGTTTTCTTCCATTTTATTCTTTTTAAATTAGCACATTAGCTTGCAATAAATAGCAACTGTTTGTTTGGCGGCAAATTTAGCGATTAAGGGAAGCAAAGCAAATCAGAATGAAAAGAATATTCTAATTTTACAATGGAGTTTAATTTCAATCAATTCAAAATGGCATCAGATCAGAAATTTGTAGATTTTATAATCGATCAGTTTAATTATTCCGGTCAGGTGACCTATAAAAAGATGTTTGGTGAATACGGCTTGTATTTTGATGATAAGTTATTTGCTCTTGTATGCGACAACAAATTGTTTGTTAAACCAACATCATCTGGAAGGGCATATATCAGGGATGTGGTAGAAGCACCTCCATATCCGGGAGCAAAAAATCAGTTTGTAATTGAAGAGCAGTTGGAAGACCGAGATTGGTTAAAAAAACTGGTGGATATTACGGTAGCCGAACTGCCCGCTGCCAAACCCAAGAAAAAGAAATAAAGGTATTAATTGAGGTAAGTGCCCGGCCGAAAAAAAATATCAATTAAGTTCTTTGGCAAATAATAGTAGCCGAAACCTTTATTCATCTTAATTTGATAAAGAATTTATACTTTCTGGTTCCGGATCGCCAGTTGTTTCACCTAATGGGGCTATACCACAAGCTGCCCATATAAACTTGAAAATATTGAGGAATTCGCATTGTATGTCTCTTTCAGATTGTATTTCGTTTTCCATATTTTACCACTTTAATCTGATTACTAAACAAAAAATGGCTGATTTTGTGTTGGCTAAAATAGTGCTTTAATATAAGTACATTGTTGTGTAAATGTTAAGTATATATTGTCATCCCCGGCAATAGTTTATCGGGTTAAGCATCACGTAGTTAGGCCTTAACTAGCTAACTTTTCTGCTCAATGCTATAATATACAAGGGCATCTATCATTAAAAAATTTATCTGAAGAAATCTTGATGATTGAAAACAAGGTATTTACGGTCAATAAACTGATTTAATATACAGTTTAAAATCCTGTCTTTTTATTCCCAAATGCCATTTTTTTGCCCAAACCTGAAGTTTAACTTCATTATAACTTCATAAAACTGTATTTATTTCGCTTTCGAATTAAATCGTTGCGTAACCATAATTTATTGAAATCAAAAAGTATCTATAAACCGGTTGTAGAGAACTTTTCATAATTAAATGGTTAACGAGGGAAACTAATTAGAGAAAATAAATCAGATTAAAAACCACTCCAAAAAATGAAAAGAGTTCTCATGTGCTTAGGCTTGTTTACTTTGCTTTACGCAACAAGTTGCACCTCGAAGAAAGAAGAAAAGCAAGAAGTAGAAACTTATGCGGTAACCACGCCTTTAAGAATGGATACTTCCTTTACCAAAGAATATGTTTCGCAGATCAAATCTGTTCGCAACATCGAAGTTAGGGCCCAGGAAAAGGGTTATCTCCAAAATATTTATGTAGATGAAGGTCAGCATGTAAAAGCAGGCCAGTTGTTGTTTAAAATTATGCCTAAAGCGGCACAATCTGAATTGTTAAAGGCACAAGCTGAAACTAAATCGGCTCAAATTGAATTGGAAAACACCAAATTACTTTCAGATAAAAATATCGTTTCTAAAAATGAACTGGCCATGGCTAAAGCTAAACTGCAATCGGCAAATGCCGAAACCTCTTTGGCTAAATTCCACCTATCCAACACCGAAATCAGAGCACCGTTTGATGGTACCATCGATCGTATTCCTTTAAAATTGGGAAGTTTGGTTGATGAAGGTGCGTTATTAACCAGCCTTTCAGATAACAGTCAGGTTTTTGCCTATTTCAACGTATCAGAACCTGAATATTTAAACTATCAGAGTGCTGCCAAAGCAAAAAGCCAGCAAGAAGTAAGCTTGTTACTGGCAAACGGCGAATTTCTTAAATCGAAAGGGAAGGTAGAAGTTATTGAAAGCGAATTTGATAACGAAACCGGAAATATTGCTTTCAGGGCAAGGTTCAATAATAGCGATAACCTCCTTAGGAATGGTGAAACGGGTAAGGTACATATGGTTGTGCCCCTAAAAAATGCGATTATTATCCCCCAAAAGGCCACTTATGATATACAGGACAAAACCTATGTTTTTGTAGTTGATAAAAACAACAAGGTACACTCCAGGGCCATTACCATTGCCGGAGATCTTCCTGACTTATACATCGTAGGCGATGGTATTAGCGTTGATGATAAGATTTTGCTTGAAGGTGTACAGAAAGTTAAAGATGATGATAAAATTGCCTTTAAATTCCAGCAACCTCAGGAAGTGTTGAAACAATTGAGATTGAAAACAGAATAATCTAAACCCCTCTATACTTCATTTATGTTTAGTAAATTCATACAAAGGCCAGTCCTTTCTATCGTAATATCACTGGTTATTGTGTTTTTGGGGGTGTTGGCCATAAGCTATCTGCCTGTTACACAATTTCCAACCATATCTCCTCCCAAGGTAAATATCACTGCTGATTATCCCGGAGCAAATAACGAGCTGCTGATTAAATCTGTAGTGATTCCGCTTGAACGTGCACTTAATGGTGTACCCGGCATGAAATACATTGCGTCTAATGCCGGTAATGATGGTGAAGCATCTGTACAGGTGGTGTTTAACCTGGGTACCGATCCCAACCAGGCTTCACTTAACGTACAGAACCGTGTAGCTGCTGTGACCAATAAACTTCCGCCCTTGGTTATCCGCGAAGGGGTAAAAATCACCCGTGAAGAGCCTAACATGTTGATGTATATCAACCTGTATAGCAAAGACCCTAAAATGAACCAGAACTTCCTGTACAACTATGCCGATATCAACCTGCTTTCAGAGCTAAAAAGGGTTGATGGAGTAGGTTTTGCTGATATTTTGGGCGACAGGGATTATGCCATGCGGATCTGGTTAAAACCTGACCGTATGCAGGCTTATAAAATTTCGGTTGATGAAGTAATGAAAGGCCTTGAAGAGCAAAGTTTAGAAGCCTCGCCCGGTAAAACAGGGGAGAGTTCTGGTAAACGCTCGCAGGCTTTCGAATATGTGCTAAAATATTCTGGGCGCTTCAATACCAAAGAGGGTTATGAAAACATTGTGGTGAGGGCCACACCTGATGGTCAGTTGCTCCACTTAAAAGATGTAGCAGATGTGGATTTTAGTGCTTCAGCTTACAATTTATATTCCACTTTAAACGGAAAAGCATCTGCTGCTATCGTTTTAAAGCAATCTTACGGCAGTAACGCCAGCCAGGTGATTAAAGATGTTAAGGCCAAAATGGCTGAAATTAAGGCCGCATCTTTTCCAAAAGGTTTAGATTATGAGATTAGTTACGACGTTTCCAAATTCCTTGATGCCTCTATTGAAAAGGTAATCCATACCCTGGTAGAGGCCTTTATTTTGGTGGGTTTAGTGGTATTCCTGTTTCTGGGCGATTGGCGTTCAACGCTTATTCCAGCCATCGCTGTACCCGTATCCTTAATCGGAACGTTCGTGTTTATGCAGTTTTTTGGCATCACGCTCAACTTAATTACCCTATTTGCATTGGTGTTGGCCATTGGTGTAGTTGTGGATGATGCGATTGTGGTAATTGAGGCGGTGCATGCGAAGATGGAGCTGGATAGGAATCTATCAGTATTAAAAGCTACACAGCAAGCCATGAAAGAGATCGGCGGTGCCATTATTGCCATTACCTTCTTGATGGCGTCGGTATTTATTCCGGTAGCATTTATGTCTGGTCCGGTGGGTATTTTTTACCGTCAATTCTCCATCACCATGGCAACGGCAATTATCCTTTCAGGTATTGTGGCTTTAACACTTACACCTGCCTTGTGTGCCATTATGCTTAAAAACAATCATGGTGCGCCTAAAAAGAAAACATTAATCGATCGTTTTCTGGATGGTTTTAATCGCAGTTTCGGTAAATTATCAGGCAAATACGAATTGGTACTGAGCCGGGTGGTAAGCCGTAGATTATTAACCTTTGGCGTGTTGGTGGTTTTTTGTTTAGGTATTTGGGCATTAAGTGCGAGTGTGCCTTCAGGTTTTATCCCTAACGAAGACCAGGGAATGGTGTATGCCATCATTCAAACCCCTCCGGGATCTACATTAGAGCGTACAGATCAGATTGCAGAGAAATTGCAGAAAATGTGCGAAGATATTGATGGCGTTAAATCGGTTTCATCTTTAGCCGGATATGAAATTCTTAGTGAAGGTACAGGATCCAACTCGGGTACCTGTTTAATTAACCTTAAAGATTGGAACGAACGTAAACACTCGGCACAGGAAATCATTGAAGAATTGGAAGAAAAATCAAAATCGATACCAGGTGCAACGATCGAATTTTTTCAGCCACCAGCGGTGCCCGGTTATGGTGCAGCGGGTGGTTTCGAACTCCGTTTATTGGATAAAGCCGGTAGTGGCGATTACAAAAAAATGGAAACCGTTGGTAATGATTTTGTGCGCGAGTTAAATAAACGTAAAGAGTTATCATCTGTATTTACTTTCTACAGTGCCAGTTTTCCGCAGTATATGTTAGATGTTGATAATGATATTGCTCAACAAAAGGGCGTAAGCATTGATAATGCAATGAATACCTTGTCTACTTTTGTGGGTAGCGATTATGAAACCAGCTTTATCAAATACGATCGCCAGTATCGGGTAATCGTACAGGCCCTACCTCAATATCGTGCTTTACCAGAAGATATTTTGAAACTTTCAGTCAAAAACAGTCGTGACGAAATGGTGCCTTTCTCGGCATTTATAAAAATGAGAAGGGTTTATGGTCTTTCGGAGATCACACGTCACAATATGTACAATGCTTCTGAAATCAGCGGACAGGCGGCGCCAGGTTATAGTTCAGGTCAAGCCATTCAAGCCATTAATGAAGTGGCACAGAAAACATTGCCAAGAGGTTTCGGTATCGACTGGGCAGGTATCTCAAAAGATCAGGTATCAAGGGGCAATGGTGCCATTTATATCTTCCTGATCTGTTTGGGTTTCGTATACCTGGTATTGGCTGCACAATATGAAAGTTTCATTTTGCCTTTATCAGTAATTCTATCCTTACCTGCAGGTATTTTTGGTGCATTCCTTTTCCTGAAATTATTAGGATTAGAGAACAATATCTATTCGCAGGTGGCCATGGTTATGCTCATTGGTTTACTCGGTAAAAATGCGGTATTAATTGTAGAATTTGCCACGCAGCGCCAAAGTCAGGGATTATCAGTACTTAAGGCGGCAATGGAGGGAGCAAGCGTGCGTTTCCGTCCGATTTTAATGACCTCTTTTGCCTTTATTGCCGGTTTGATTCCTTTAATGATCGCAACCGGCCCAGGTAAAATCGGTAACCGTACTATTGGTTCGGCTGCGGCTGGCGGTATGCTTTTCGGTACCATTTTCGGGGTAATTGTAATCCCTGGCTTATATTATATATTCGGATCAATTGCAGCAAAATACAAGCTGATCAAAATTGAGGAAGAACATCCATTAACTGAAGAAATTGAGAATAATGTTTAAGAATAATTTATATAAAGGCCTTGGACTGGTATTAATATGCGCCGCATATACCGCCTGTAAGCTGCCAGAAGTAGCCCAACGTGCCGAAAATAAAAATACACCTGTGAGCTTTAATGGCCCGCAGGATACGGTAAGTTCTGCCAGTATACAGTGGCGTAACTTTTTTACTGATCCTAATCTGATCAGCCTGATTGATACTGCGCTTAAAAATAACCAGGAGCTGAACATTACCCTTCAGGATATTGAAATAGCCAAAAATGAAATAAAGGCCAGAAAAGGGGAACTTTTACCAAACGTAACCTATGGAGTAGGGGCAGGATTGGATAAAGTTGGTCGTTATACCAGCTCCGGCGCAGGTGATGCTTCTACTGACATTACTCCAGGTAAAGGTGTGCCTGAAGTGTTGCCTGATTATCGTTTCGGTTTACAAGCCAATTGGGAAGCAGATATCTGGCATAAGTTGCGCAATTCAAAAAAAGCAGCCATTAATCATTACCTGTCAACAGTTGAAGGTAAGAATTTTGTGATCACGAATTTAATTGCTGAAGTTGCAAATTCATATTATGAGTTATTGGCCTCAGATAATCAATTGGAAACGGTAAGAAAAAACATCGAACTCCAAAGCAATGCGTTAGAGTTGATGAAAATTCAAAAGCAGGCTACAAGGGTTAACGAACTTGCCGTACGCAAATTTGAAGCAGAAGTATTAAGCTCTAAGAGTCTGGAATTTGATATTCAACAAGATATTATTGAAAACGAGAATAAGATTAATTTTCTGTTGGGCCGTTTCCCTCAACCTATTATCAGGGATAAATCCAGCTTTACCGATCTGGTACCGGTAACCGTACATACGGGTTTACCAGCACAATTGTTGGCCAATCGTCCTGATATTAAACAGGCTGAGTACGAGCTTGAGGCGGCTAAATTGGATGTTAAAGTTGCTAAGGCACAGTTTTATCCGTCATTGGGAATTTCGGCAGCAATAGGTTATCAGGCTTTTAATCCATCTTATTTGTTAAGGACACCAGAGTCCCTGATCTACTCTTTGGCAGGAGATTTGGCCGGACCACTGATTAATAGAAATGCCATTAAGGCTGAGTATTCTTCTGCAAATGCAAAACAATTACAGGCTGTTTTTGATTATGAAAAAGCTATTTTAAATGGTTATATAGAAGTGGCCAACCAGCTATCGAAAATCAGCAACCTGCAAAAAAGCTATGATCTCAAATCTAAACAGGTTACCGCGCTTACACAATCTATTGATATTTCGAACGATTTGTTCAAAGCTGCCCGGGCTGATTATTTTGAGGTATTGATGACACAGCGTGATGCTTTGCAATCAAAATTGGAATTGATTGAAACCAAAAAACAACAATTAAATGCGGTAGTAGATATTTACCAGGCACTTGGTGGTGGCTGGAAATAGGCAATACTATAAATAGTCATAAATACTGTAAGTTAAATTATCCTTATAATCTTTACTGGTCTTAGCGTCTCGCTAAGACCTTTTTCATTAAAGCGTGTCATGCTGAGGATAATTTTTGGTATAAAAATCAATATTAATGAACAGATGGTGAAGAAGTTGAATGGTATCGAAGTATCGTTTCGACCGAAGTGCCCGCCTGTGCGGACAGTTATGCACATAGCTATACCCTTCTAGTCTTAACATCCCGCTAAGACATCGTTGTGGGGGTGGATATTACCATCTGACACCTACATTTCTAGCCGAATAAATGAGTTCCTCATTTATTTATCATAAAATTGGCTTGGCAAACAATGCGATCCCCCTGTGGTTATTTAATCATAGAATTTATCATCATATCTAAAATAAAATGGGAAAAACAACATTCAAATTTGGCGAATTAGAAGTTAATCGTTTAGGTTACGGCGCCATGCAGTTAACTGGCGACGGCGTTTTTGGCGAAGTAGAAGATCGGGAGAATGCAATAACCGTTTTGCGCGAAGCAGTAGCAAATGGCGTTAATTTTATTGATACTGCAGAGGCTTACGGGCCAGAGTTTAACGAATCACTTATTGCTGATGCTTTATCGCCTTTTCAAAAAGATGTTTTTATTGCTACCAAAGGCGGATTTGATCGTCCAGGTCCAAACAAATGGGTACCTAATGGAAATCCTAAAAAAATCAGGTTGGATATTGAAGGCAGTTTACAGCGTTTAAAAGTCGATTCAATTGATTTATGGCAGCTGCACCGCATTGATCCTAATGTTGATGTCGTAAAAACCCTGGCGCCTGTGGCAGAAGCCGTAAAAGAAGGTAAAATAAAAAATGTAGGTTTATCAGAAGTAACTATCGATCAGATTAAACAAGTACAGGACATTCTTCCGGTAGTTTCTGTTCAAAATTTATATAACCTTGGCAATAGACAGTGGGAAAGTGTTTTAGACTTTACAGCAGACCAGGGGCTGGCCTTTATTCCATGGTTTCCATTGGCTTCTGGTCCGCATAAATTAGCAGATAAGATCAAAGCGATTGCTGAAAAACATAAAGCAACAACTGCTCAGATTGCATTGGCCTGGTTATTAAAAAGATCATCAAATATCCTTTTAATCCCCGGAACAAAATCTGTAGAACATTTAAAAGAAAACTTAGAAGCAGAAAAAATTGAATTGAGTCAAGAAGAATTTGACAGCTTAGCGAATTAATATGGTCATTCTGAGCACAGCGTAGAATCTTTTTACTTTTACTGGTCTTAGCGTCTCGCTAAGACCTTTTGCATTAAAGCGTGTCGTGCTGAGGATAATTTATGGTATAAAAATCAATATTGATAGACAGCTATTAAAGAAGTTGAATGGTATGGAAGTATCGTTCTTTCGAACGCAGTGCCCATCCATACAGGTGGGGAGAGATCTCATTTGTAAATAAGCCATGACGGAAGTACTTTAATTACCACTATCCGTGGTGTCTGCTGTTACCAACTGACACTGATAAAACCTTTTCATTTGTAAATAAGCCATGACGGAAGTACTTTAATTACCAATATTCGCATTTAAGTTTGATATTTAAACATGAAACAAGTCATCTTCACCTTTGCTATTCTATTTTCTATTATTTTTCAAAAAACCATGGCACAAAATATAACAGAGAACAAACCTGCTATTTTAAATCATATTGCTGTTTATGTGTCAGATCTGAGAAAATCAACTACTTTTTATGAAAGTGTATTCAACCTTAAAATGATTCCCGAACCTTTTAAAGATAATCGGCATACCTGGTTTACTTTAGGACCTGCCGGACAGCTTCACCTCATCCAGGGTGCCAGGGGAACTGAAACTTTTGATAAAAATGGCCACTTGTGTTTCAGTGTCCCATCAATTGATGATTTTGTAAAAAAACTAAACGCCAATAACATCAGCTTTGAAGATTGGGCGGGGAAAGAAAAAGGCATTACGCTTCGTGTTGATGGCGTAAAACAGGTCTATTTTAAAGATCCAGACGGACACTGGCTGGAAGTAAACGACGATAAATAATTTTTTGGAATGTATAGGATTTCTCCATACTATAATCTACGCGCATTCTTATCTGATAAGACTATGAAACTGAAATACTTTTACGCATTTTTTTTAATCTTTGGCTTAGTTACACCATCTAAAGCTCAGCAAGAAAAAGCTGAAGCAGATTTTAAATCTGTAATGGAAAAATACAATGCTGTTGGCGCTTCAGTAGCCGTAGTAAAAGATGGCCGGATCATTTATAACCATTCATTCGGTTTAAAGGATTTAGAGCATCAACTGCCTTTAACCAACCAGGATATTTTCAGGATCGCTTCTATTTCCAAATCTTTTTCGGCAACAGCCATCATGCAGATGGTAGAGGCTGGTAAAATTTCGCTTGATGATGATTTTGGCGACCTGGTGGGGTTCAAAATCAGAAATCCGAAATTTCCCGATCAGAAAATTACCTTAAAAATGGCATTATCCCATACTTCCAGTTTAAACGATTCACAAGGATATTTAAGTTTCGATGTGATTAATCCTGATAAAAATCCAAACTGGGCCAAATGTTATAATGATTATGCGCCAGGAAGCAAATTCGATTATTGTAACCTTAATTTTAATCTGATTGGTGCCATTATTGAAAAGATATCGGGTGAGCGTTTTGATAACTACATTAAAAACCATGTATTAAAACCATTAGGTCTTTATGGAGGTTATTGCATCGATTCTTTAGATAGTACACGTTTTGTACGCCTGTACGAATACCATCCAGATACTAAGACTTATACAATTTCGTCAAATGCTTATGCACCAAGGCGAACAGAAATTGCGAATTATGTGATGGGTTATTCTACGCCAATTTTTTCGCCAACAGGCGGAATGAAAATTTCTGCTTATGATTTAGCCAAATACATGATGATGCATATGAATTATGGAACATCAAATGGTGTGAAAATAATAACCAGGAAAAGTGCAAAGATCATGCAAACGGCCATCACCACCGATGAAGGATATGGCTTAGCGATCAGTACTGCAGATCGGCTTATACCAGGAGTTAAACTGAAGGGCCATACTGGTTCAGCATACGGCTTACACAGTACCATGTTTTTTAATCCTAAAGAAAAATTCGGCTTCGTAATTATTACCAATGGAATAAACGCAACTTATACAGACGGTTTGCCCGACTTTAGTCGTGCCGCAATAAACAGTTTATACCAGTCTTTCTTTAACAACTTAAAGTAAACCAGCTAAACCATTCTTATGGAAGAACGCTGATAAAGTTCTGATGCCAGCTTTTGGATGGCTCAAATTGTTAGCTTTTACTTTCTGATCTAAAACACTTTTAACAGGGGGAAGATCAATTAAATGGGTGTAGTCAGTAATTGTTTGAACAACCATTACTGCATTTTCGCTTTCACTTTTACATTCCATACCTTTATTGATTATTGGTTTATAAAACGTTGATAGGTATTTCCGGATTTAATTTTCTCCATCATGAAGTGTTCTTTCAGTTTTGAGAATTCCATACTTTGCAAAGCTTTTACAGCTGATTTAAGTTTTTCAGTGCTAATGCCCAATCTTGCGGCCCAATAATTGCGATCTTGTTCGTCTGCGATTTCGATAAATTCTTTTCTGGCATTCATCGAATTTAGTTGATATTCCATTTTTATAAATTTTGGTTAGTAATAGACTAAACAGACGATCTTCGATTTTGGTTTTGATGATTTGTCAGTAAAATCTCAAAAAATATAATTTTCGTTAGCAGAAATGGTCGAAAATCTCGATTTGTTAAGGTCCGGTATAAGAAAAATTAGCTATAAATTGGGTTTAAACATGGATAACTCATTTCGGAACTCACCTGATCACTCCAGAGAATATTTTTCATATATAAATCATTAGGTTTTATCGATTTACATTTATATAATTGTATTGTAATATATTTTTTACAATGTTAAATGATTTTCCAGCCAACGATCAGGTCATTTCTTCAGATCGTAAGTTTTATCAAAACAACCGCTTTGTGTTATTGCTTTGGGTTTTAATCACCCTCATATTTGTAATCGATTCCTGGATAACCAATCGTTACAACAATTACCTGATTTTTGAAAATACATTTAGAAACTTGCTTAATGAGCGTTCGCTATATGCAAATTATCCGGCTTATCATGATGATTCCAATCATTATGGTCCTATTTTTAGTGTGCTGATAGCCCCTTTTGCAATTTTTCATAACTGGGTAGGGCTACTGTTATGGAACCTGTTTAATTGCTTCTTTCTCTTTAAGGCTATACAAACCTTGCCCTTAAACGAAGATCAAAAAATAGCAATTGGTTATATTGCTATTCCCTGTTTAATAGAATCAATGCTTAACCAACAGTTTAATGCTGGTGCAGGCGCATTGATGATATTAAGTTATACCTTATTAAATAAAGATAAGGGAGTATGGTCTGCACTTTGCATCATACTGGGTACCTTCATTAAATTATATGGCATTGTAGGCTTGGTTTTTTTCTTTTTTTCCAAAAACAAATCATCTTTTATATTATGGTTGGTTGTATGGTCGGCGGTCATATTTTTAATTCCTATGCTTTTCGCTTCCCCTGATTATGTGATCCACAGTTATCAAGATTGGAAAAACTCTTTAACAAGTAAGAATATGGTCAATGTATTAGGAGGGGGAATTGATATTTCCATCATGGGTTTTTTCAGGGAAATCTTAAATGAGAAAAGAATATCTAATTTTCTATTCCTTAGCCTGGGTTCCTTATTGTTTATTTTGCCTTTCATAAATATATCTCGTTTCAAAAAAAGCCGATTCCAGTTAATGATGCTGTCGTCCGTGATGATTTTTCCCATATTATTTAGCACAGGAGCAGAAGACTGTACTTTTATTATAGCTGTTATTGGAGTAGGGGTATGGTATGTAAAAGAAAAGAACGATTTGATGAAAAAGGTATTGTTACCCATTTTATTGATAATTACCTGTAATTTCCCCTTATTGCTATTTCCGGTGTTTGCAAAGTCACACCCGCTATCTTTAGCCATTATCAGTTTTCCCTATTTTCTGGTGTGGATGAGGATTATTTATAATGCAACCAATAATAGGCTTTCCTATATAGAAGACACAGAACCAGAAAGGATTGCTGTGCTGGTAGATTAAATTTTTAATGTTTATTTTTTTTAGGTTTTAATATCTGTTTGAAAAAATGGATGTCAAAACCTTTTTTGTTATGGGGCTGTTTTATAACTATCTAATCAAAAATAGTTATGGATGATAAACAAAAAACAGGTAACCCTGATCGGGCAAGGATTAATGTTAACGAAGCTTATGAGCTGGATTATTGGTCTGACAAATTCGGTGTGAGCAAAGATAAACTAAAGGCTGCGGTTGAAACCGTTGGAACCTCTTCCAGCGCGGTTGAAGATTATTTAAAAAAATAAGATATTAATTTTATGAGTCTGAAAAAGTATGTTTCCAAACGTGATTTCTCGAAAACTAACGAACCAAAATCGGGCAAAAGCATCGATCAGAATAAGTTACATTTTGTGATCCAAAAACACGATGCCTCGAGGTTGCATTACGATTTCAGACTCGAAATGGAAGGTGTGCTAAAAAGCTGGGCAGTGCCAAAGGGTCCATCAACCGATCCTAAAATTAAGCGGCTGGCCATGATGGTAGAAGATCATCCATACGATTATAAGGATTTTGAAGGGATTATACCAAAGGGCGAATATGGTGGCGGAACCGTTATTGTATGGGATGAAGGTACTTATGAGCCAATAGAAGCCATTAAAGGCAAAAAAGCACAAGAAAAACATTTGTTAAGCCAGTTGAAAGATGGCTCTTTAAAAATCAGGCTGAACGGAGAAAAGCTTCAAGGCGAGTTTGCACTGGTTAAAACACATGGAATGGGCGAGAACGGCTGGCTGTTGATCAAACACAAAGACGATTACGCTTCTACGAAAGACATTACCAAAGAAGATAAATCTGTGCTTTCCGGTAAAACGATTGAAAAGATGGAAACAACATCTGATAAGGTTTGGAAAGCTGGAAAAGAACAAGATTTAAAAACCGAAAAAAAAAGCCCGAAGCAAAAAGCAAAGAAAGAAACCAAACCCGTGGGTGATGAAGCAACGGTAGATGTTAAAAGTATACTAAAGAAAGCGCCGAAAACGGGTATTCCCACGGGCATAAAACCCATGTTAGCCACACTGGTTAACGAACCTTTTGATGATCCTGATTGGCAGTATGAGGTAAAATGGGATGGCTACCGTGCCCTCGCATTTCTAAATAAGGGAAAGGTTGATCTGCTATCACGAAATAATAAATCCTTTAATGAAAAATTTTATCCCATTTACGATCTGCTTTCGGACTGGAAGATAAATGCCGTTTTTGATGGCGAAATTTTGGTGTTAAATGATAAAGGGATATCTAATTTTGGTTCACTTCAGAATTGGAGAAGCGAAGCCGATGGAGAACTCGTTTTTTATGTGTTCGATATCCTATGGTATGAAGGTAAAAACCTAATGGAGCTACCTCTTTATCAGCGCCAAGCCATATTGAATGAGGTTTTACCTACCAAAGATGATCGGGTACGTTTAGGGAAAGTTTTTAAAGCGAGTGGCGTTGACTTTTTTGACGCAGCAGAAAGGATGGGTTTGGAAGGGATTATCGCCAAAAAAACAAATAGCACTTATAGTACAAACTACAGATCTAAAGAATGGCTTAAAATTAAAGTACATAAACGGCAGGAAGTGGTTATTGCAGGATTTACTAAAAATGCTGATACCACCAAATCTTTCAGTTCTTTACTTTTGGGCGTTTATGAAAACGGAAAACTGCAGTATGTAGGCAAGGTAGGTACCGGATTTTCAGATAAGCTCCAAAAATCGATGATGGAACAGTTTAAGCCAATTATTGCAGATCAGAGCCCTTTCGAAAGTATACCCGATGTAAATAAGCCTTCACGCTTCAGGCCCAATCCGCCAAAGGCAAAAGCCACCTGGTTAAAACCCGAATTGGTATGCGAGGTTTCATTTACTGAAGTAACTGATGATGGCGTTTTCCGTCATCCATCTTTTCAGGGCATGCGTGAAGATAAAAAAGCAAAGGATGTGGTTAGGGAAGTGGAAGTATCTACAGAGAAAGCTGTGGCAGATACTGAGACCAAAAATCCACATGCAAAAGCAATTAAAGCACCAGAAGGTAAAGTTCCAAAAACATTGTTAAATCCGAAAGATGAAACTCAGGTAAGGAAAGTTAAAGGACATGAACTTAAATTTACCAACCTAAGCAAAATATATTGGCCTGAAGATAAGGTGACGAAAAGAGATATGTTTAATTACTATTATCAGGTTGCTGAATATATTTTACCTTATCTGAAAGATCGCCCACAGTCACTTAACCGTTTTCCTGGCGGCATACATGGCAAAAGTTTTTACCAGAAAGATGTTAAGGGGAAAGCACCAGATTGGGCAGAGACTTTCCCTTATGAAAATGGCGAGGGTGAAAAAAAGGAATACCTGGTTGGAACAGATGAAGCATCCTTGCTCTGGATGGCCAGTTTAGGCTGTATAGAAATGAATCCCTGGTTTAGCAGGATTCAAAGTCCGGATCATCCTGATTATTGCGTAATTGATCTGGACCCCGATAAACAATCTTTCGATCAGGTGGTGGAAACGGCGTTGGAAACCAAAAAAGTATTGGATGCTATTGGCGTACCCAGTTACTGTAAAACATCAGGTTCAACCGGAATGCATATTTATATCCCATTAAATGCTAAATACAGTTATGATCAAAGCCAGCTATTCGCCAAAATGGTGGTTAACCTGGTGCATAAACAAATACCAAAATACACCTCTTTGGAGCGGATAATCAGCGCCAGAAAGGGTAAAATGTATCTCGATTTTCTGCAGAACAGGCCGGGAGCAACCATAGCAGGTCCTTATTCTTTACGTCCAAAAATTGGTGCAACGGTATCAATGCCCTTACATTGGGATGAAGTAAAACCAGGTTTAAAAATGAAAGACTTTAATATCTTTAATGCCATTGATCGTCTAAAAATTGAAGGCGATCTTTTTAAAGGTGTTTTGGGCAAAGGAATAGATTTGATAAAAGCAGTAGATAAAGCCAAAAGTGTTTTCGGATAAGCCCCGGTATCTTTGATGCTTTCATTATATTTGGCAAAAATTGAAAAATGATAGCACACCACGTTTTATTCTGGCTAAAAGCCGATACTACCAGCGAGCAGAAAATGGCTTTTCGCAATAGCTTGCAAACATTAGAAAATATTGAAGTTGTTAAAACTTTTCATATCGGTGTGCCTGCACCTATTGAGCGTGCTGTTGTAGATACCACTTATACCTTCAGTCTGCTTTTAATGTTTGAAGATCTGGCCGCACATGATGTTTACCAGGTTCATCCATTGCATAAGGCTTTCTTAGATGAATTCAGAATTTACTTTGAAAAGGTCGTCATTTACGATGCAGAATAAATACCATGCCTTCGATAACCGGAGGCATTTTTTTTTAATCATTGTACCGCAATACGAAATTTAGAAGGAAAGTTCGTCCTGTAAGCTAAAAGTAACACCGTATTCAAATTACGGATATGCATGATATGATGATGATATGGTTGATACTTATTTTTAAGTATTTTATCTACTGATAAATCCAAAGTGCCTTTGAATGCGTAAATGCTTCAAAACGCAATCATTATGGAAAAAAGAGCTACATTAATTAAAAGAGCATCGCTTAATATCAACCAACTGGACAGTATCAAAATTGGCGATTTTCTTTCCGATGAATATGGTAAGTCTGGCAAAGTATGTGAAATCGAAAAAATAAACCGTTACGGAGAGTATCACTATTATTTTAAACTATCTAAATCGGGAACCATATTAATTATTCTTTGATTTATTCCAACAATCTACTTGCAATATTCTTTTTTTATCGCCACAGGCTTTGTGATGCTTTTTGTGTTCATACAAATCGGCTAAAAATAAGTTTGCAAAAATGAGATGAGGTTGTTTTTTTAAGTGTTTATAGGATAAAATCAGTACCATATAACGCGATAGAAGCAGGGGTGATATACCTTCATGCCTGACCCGATCTGATCGCTGTAACATACGGACCATTCCTGTTCATGGATATCGCCTGAATAAATGGAAGTTCATGAACAATCCCAATGTCAGTATTCTGGCAGTGGCTTCGCTAATTGTCAAACGAACAAGAACAGCTGAAAAAAAATCAGGCATCTTAACTTTGCTAAGTAAGTACAACATTAAAAATTAATTTGGTATGCTAAAAGTCAAAAAAATATAGGAGTATCCAAACATTTGTGAAGTTAGGCTTGTATGATACTTAGTTTAATTGATTATCAGATTTTAAGTATAGCCGGGTTTTAATTTCTACTGTATACATGGAAAGTTATTCAAGAGTTTTAAGTAATGATCAGCTTTTAGAGGTGCTTTCGTTATCAAAAGATGCAACAGCCATATATACATCAGAGCATATTGTCATCGAAATGGCGAATGATGCCATGATTAGTTTTTGGGGCAAAGACCGTTCTATTATTGGCAAACCACTGGAAGATGCCGTGCCTGAATTGAAGGGGCAACCTTTTATCAACATGCTAAAAAATGTATTGCTCACAGGCGTTACAGATAAAGGTGATGCCATACCAGCTGAAACAATGCGGGACGGGAAATTGCAAACAGCTTATTATACTTATGAATACCGGCCCATTAAGGATGAATCTGGAATTCCTTATTGTATCCTTCATACTGCGAGCGATGTGACCGATATGGTAAAAGCTAAAAAAGCCATTAAAGAAACTGAACTACAACGCGAAGCGCTGGATCAGGAACAAATGCTAATCAGCATAAAAGAAGAACAGCAAAAAAATGATTTTATTAGCATGGTAAGCCATGAATTAAAAACGCCCTTAACTTCCATTAGTGCCTACATCCAATTGATGCAGAGTAGAAATTTAGCAGATCTTTTTGTTGTAAATACGCTGGGTAAGGTTCAAAAGCAAATCCGTAAAATGAGTACGCTAATCAGTTCTTTTTTGAACGTATCACGCTTAGAATCCGGAGAAATTCAATTGAACCTGTCGCATTTTGATCTTGATAAAGTAATCCTGGATGTAGTGGATGATTTAAGATTGATCTATCCCGCCAACCATATCAATTTCGAGTCACATATTGCTAAATCGATTTATGCTGATAAAGACAAAATTGCTTCTGTCATTTCAAACCTCATCAGCAATGCCGTAAAATATTCAGATCTAAATAGTACAGTTTTGATTCAATCAGAAATCAGCGAGAATGAAGTACATGTTTCTGTAACTGATCATGGCATTGGCATAGAGCCACATGATCTGGAAAAACTTTTTGACCGGTTTTTTCGTGTCTCAAGTCAACAGACCAAAACCATTTCAGGCTTTGGAATAGGTTTGTATCTCAGCGCCGAGATTATAAATCTGCATCAAGGTAGAATCTGGGCAGAAAGTGATTACGGTGTGGGTTCTTCTTTTCATTTCTGTGTTCCGCTTGCTCAGGCTGATAATGTTTAAATAAACAACACAATTAAAATGCTCATTTGTTATCATTAAATGAGCATTTCATCTATAAACCCCATCAACGGGGCAATCATAAAAAATTACCAGGCGGATACTGCAAATATCATTGATCATAAAATTGATCATGCGCATCAGGCCTGGTTAAATTATAAAGAAACTGATTTTCAAGCCCGTTCCGGATTACTACTACAAGCTTCGAGCATATTAACTGAGCGTAAAGATCAGCTGGCAAAATTAATGGCTTTAGAAATGGGCAAACCCTTAAAAGCTGGTGTGGCCGAAATACTTAAATGTGCCTCCGTTTGCGAATATTATGCTAAAAACGGATCGGAATTTCTAGCCGATCAGATGATCAAAACAGAAGCATCCAAAAGTTATGTGAGTTTTCAGCCTATAGGTGTGGTATTGGCCATTATGCCCTGGAATTTCCCTTTCTGGCAAGTGTTTCGCTTTCTGGCTCCTGCGCTAATGGCCGGTAATGCTGCAGTGTTAAAACATTCATCTGGCGTTACAGGTTGTGCGCTCGAAATAGAAAAAATAATTGAAGATGCAGGATTTCCTCCAAATATTTTTAGAACGTTGGTTTGTAGCAGTAACGCAATCACGAAAGTAATTGAAAATTCGTACATCAAAGCGGTAACCCTGACCGGAAGTACCGAAGCAGGCAAAAAAGTAGCTGAACAAGCAGGTAAACTGATAAAAAAAACAGTATTGGAACTTGGCGGCAGTGATCCGTATATTATTTTGGAAGATGCAGATTTAGAAAGGGCAGCAAAAATATGCGCCGAAGCCCGCTTAATCAATAACGGGCAAAGTTGCATCGCAGCTAAACGCTTCATCGTGATGGCATCGGTAGAGGAAAAATTTACCCAACTTTTAAAGCAGAAATGGAACGTAAAAGAACTGGCGATCCATTAAAGCCCGAAACAGATCTTGGGCCAATGGCCAGGGCCGAACTTCGTGATGAATTGCATCAACAGGTTTTAAAGAGCATAGAACAAGGTGCAAAATGTATCCTTGGAGGCGAGGTTCCAATTATGCCTGGTAATCATGCCTATTACCAGCCCACTATTTTGACCAATGTAAAAAAAGGCGTGTTGGCATATGATGAGGAGATATTTGGCCCGGTAGCAGCCATTATCACCGCAAAAGATACTGATGATGCCATCCGTATGGCCAACGATACTAATTTCGGATTGGGGGCAGCTGTTTTTACCAGAAATAGCGCGCTGGCAGAAGACATTGCCCGAAATAAGCTCGCCGCAGGTTCTTGTTTTGTAAACGAAAGCGTAAAATCAGATAGTGCTTTGCCTTTTGGTGGTATCAATCAGTCTGGCTATGGCCGCGAATTAAGCATGTTCGGCATCCATGAGTTTGTAAATATTAAAACAGTATATATCAAATCATAATATCCTATATGAAAGCAGTTAGAATCCACGAGTTTGGCGGTCCGGACGTTTTATCAATTGATGAAATTCCAGTACCTCAGCCAGCATCTGATGAAGTATTGATCAAAGTGCATGCAACCAGTGTTAATCCGGTTGATTGGAAAATTAGGCAAGGTGATCGTAAAGATAAATTTCCGTCTAAATTACCATTAACCCTGGGCTGGGATGTTTCTGGCACCGTTGAGGAAGTTGGGGAAAAAATAAGTGCCTTTAAAAAAGGTGATGAAGTATACGGCAGACCCAATCCAACGCAAAATGGTGCTTATGCTGAATATATTGTAGTTAAAGCAAATATCATCAGTATCAAACCCACCAGCATAGGGCATACAGAGGCCGCCGCTGTACCATTGGCAGGTTTAACCGCATGGCAGGGTTTATTTGATCATGGTTTGCTAAAAGCCGGACAAAAAGTGTTGATCCATGCGGCTGCAGGTGGGGTAGGTACTTACGCTGTACAATTTGCAAAATGGAAAGGTGCATACGTCATCGGTACCGCATCAGCTAACAATGCTGATTTTTTGAAGCGTTTGGGCGCAGATGAAGTGATAGATTATAAAATGGAAGATTTTGAGTCTGTGTTGAACGATGTAGATCTTGTTTTGGATACCATTGGAAAAGAAACGCAGCTTAAATCATTAAATATATTAAAAGAAGGTGGACGGGTAGTGACTACTTTGATGCCCGAATTTGTAGCTGAAGCTAAAGCTAAAAAAGTCCACCTGATCGGTTTTATGGCACAATCCATTCCTGCGCAATTAACTGAAATAGGCAGTTTGATCGATTCAGGAAAAGTTAAACCCGTTATTGATAAAGTTTTACCTTTTACCAGCGCAAAACAGGCACAAATAGAAAGCGAACAGGGGCATACCAGGGGGAAAATTGTACTCCAGGTAATTTAACAGGGTTTCCTGGCAGCATGTAATGACATGGGGGAGAGCTGGAGCAAAGCTCCAGCTCTCCCCCTTAAAGCATCCAATGGTTACTGCAAGTAAATATCTGTGCTAAAATCATTTTCCTTTACATCGGCTGACTGTGGCTGGATAATCACAAACTTGATGATATTAAATTCCTGTTTAATTTTAGCCCTCAACCGGTCTATTGCGTGGGTTAAATCAGTGGTGTTCAATTCTGCATTGAAGGTGAGAATGAGTACCAATAATACTTCTTTTGGTGATTGATATTGTGATAATACACTGGTTACGGTAAGCACATCCTGATCATCTTCCACCAGTTTTTTAATTTTTTGCTGCGTTTCTGACGTTAAGCCTTCGCCCATGAGTAGGCTACGGCTTTCTCTTGCCAGTATAAATGATACAAAAATTAAAAGTGTACCCACCAAAACGGAAGCCAGGCCATCTAAAAATGGTAAATTTAAGTTATGGCTCAGTACCATGAAAATAAAAACAATTACTAATCCTAAAACCGCGGCTCCATCTTCAAAAAGCACTAAAAAGCCAGATGGATCTTTACTTTTGATGATCGCTTTCCACCAGGGTAAACCTTTACGCGTTTTATTAAATTCTTTGATGGCAATGAGGAGTGATATGCCTTCAAAAATGAAGGATAAACCCAATACCACATAGTTCCATGTCGGGTTTCCTAAAATTTCAGGGCGACGGATGTGTGCAATACCTTGCGAAATTGAAACCACACCGCCTAAGCCGAAAATCATAACGGATACAATAAACGACCAAAAATACAGCTCTTTACCATAACCAAACGGGCGGGTTTTATCTGGTGGTTTCACACTTCGTTTTAGTCCATAAAGCAATAAAAGCTGGTTGCTCGTATCAACCGTAGAGTGAATGCCTTCTGCAATCATTGAAGAGCTGTTGGTAAAAGCCCCGGCTATAAATTTAGTTACTGCAATTAGTAAATTTGCTGCTAAAGCACTATAAATGGAATTATTGGCTCTTGCCATAAATTAAGAAATGTGATAGATCCATTTCTTAAACCCTTTTAATCTCATTTGGTTTTGGAATGAGTGATGAAAACATACGTGAATATCTACAACATAGCTCTAATTTTTGCGCCTTTTTATAGTGCAATCGTCCTGCTGATCCGATAGCGATCGGATTTATTTTACAAGTAGAAATATGGTTTTCAATTGCCTTGTAGCTATTTCGTGGTCAGCATCTTTCCGGTAACGAGTGTCATTTCTGAATAGAAATCTTTAAACATGTACTAAAGATCGCTATCTCTCTATAATTCATTTTATAGTTTTCGGAATGGGATGACGACTTTTTTCGGAATTTTTACCCTAAAATCTCATCAATCAACTTAATTTCTTCTTCGTTAAATATAACATTGTCTAATGCTTTAATTGAATCTGTAATCTGTTCTGGTTTACTTGCACCTATCAATACAGTTGTAACCCTATCATCTTTCAATATCCATGATAAAGCCATATGCGCCAGTTTTTGTCCACGCGATTGGGCAAGCGCATTTAACCTGGCAATTACCGCTAATTTTTCCGGGGTGATATTGCTTTCGTTTAGGAAAACACCACTTGTCGCCACCCTTGAATCAGATGGGATGCCATGCAAATATTTATCGGTAAGTAAACCTTGCGCCAGTGGCGAGAATGGAATACAGCCTACACCATTTTGTGCTAAAACATCAAGCAAGCCATTTTCTACCCAACGTTCAAACATCGAATATTTGGGCTGGTGGATTAAACATGGCGTACCATTATCTTTTAAAATCTGAATCGCCTTTTCCGCTTCGGCCGGCTGATAATTTGAGATACCCACATAAAGCGCTTTTCCTTGTTTAACCAAGAGGCTTAAAGCACCCATAGTTTCCTCTAGAGGTGTTTCAGGATCCGGACGATGGTGGTAAAAAATATCTACATAATCCAGTTTCATCCGTTTTAAACTCTGATCTAAACTGGAAACCAAATACTTTTTCGAACCCCAATCGCCGTACGGACCATCCCACATGGTATATCCGGCTTTACTGGAAATAATCATTTCATCACGATAGCCCCTAAAATCTTCATGGAGTATTTTTCCAAAAACTTCTTCAGCCGACCCAGGGGGCGGACCATAATTATTCGCTAAATCGAAGTGGGTAATTCCGTTATTAAAAGCCGTATAAATGAGTTTTTTGCTGTTTTCAAAAACATTTACGTATCCGAAATTATGCCATAAACCTAGCGATATGGCTGGCAATTTAAGTCCGCTATTTCCGCAACGGCGATATAACATTTTGTCGTAACGCCCGGTTGAAATGATTTGATTCATATTTAGATTTTGATTGCTACAATGATAATTAGTTTTAACGGATTTTAATTCATGTTAAATAGAATATGATGAGCGTTTTAAATGCAATTGCAAAACGAATAATCGGGTTATGGCTTAAAGTACACGCTAATTCAGCTATATGGCTGCTTTAAGTATAAGGTGTAGCATCTGCCAATAATGTATTCTGCTGAAAAATGAATGATCTTCTAAATTATACTTCCACATATTGTAATTGCTGCTCTACAAATCGTATCGTTCCGGTTTTACTGAAGCAAATATTTGCTTTTAATTTACCTAAATCGTTTTATTTGTAAAATAATGCAATATATTTACAATTGTAATCTATACCAAATATTCTAATTGATGAAACCAAAATTATTATTTAGCCTATGTGCCCTGGCCGCAACAGGATTTGCATCCTGTCAATCCGGAACCAAAGAATCATCCTCAAATGATACTGTGAAAAGTGATACGGTAGCAGTTATAAAATTAGCTGCCGATTCTTTTACCAAGGAAATCGATGGTAAAAAAACAGCATTGTATACCTTAAAAAACAAAAATGGCGCAGCAGCTATTTTTACCAATTATGGCGGGCGCCTGGTGAGTTTAGTGATGCCAGATAAAAATGGTAAAATGGTTGATGTGGTGGTGGGCTTTAAAAGCATTGGCGATTATGAAAAATCTACCGAGCCTTACTTTGGCGCAACCATTGGCCGTTATGGCAACCGTATTGCAAAAGGCAAATTTACACTTGAAGGCAAAACTTATTCGCTGTTTACCAACAACGGAAAGAATACCCTGCACGGAGGTAAAAAAGGCTTCCAATATGTGGTTTGGGATGCCAGTCAACCTCATGCTAACACGTTAGTTCTGCATTATCTGTCAAAAGATGGAGAGGAGAGTTTCCCAGGGAATTTAGATGTTCAGGTTACTTACACCTTAACCGATGATAATGAATTGAAAATGGACTACGAAGCGAAGACAGATCAAACCACGGTTGTAAATTTAACCAATCATGCATTTTTTAATTTAAATGGTGATGGAAGCGGAGATATTTTAAACCACCAGGTGAAGATTTATGCAGATGGATATACACCGGTTGATTCTACACTGATTCCGACAGGGAAAATAGAAAAAGTTAAAGGTACACCGTTCGATTTCACCACGGCAACAACTATTGGTAAACGCATAGATGACAAAAATGAACAGTTAACTTTCGGCAAAGGTTATGACCATAATTTTGTGCTGAATAAAACCAAAGCCATGGGTATGTTTCATGCAGCAACCGTTAAAGGAGATCAATCGGGCATTGTAATGGATATTTATACCCAGGAGCCGGGTTTACAGTTTTATAGCGGAAATTTTATGCAAAGTAAAAATACCTTTAAAAGTGGCGCTAAAGATGCTTTCAGAACGGCAATTGCCATGGAAACACAACACTTTCCTGATTCACCCAATCAGCCTGCTTTCCCATCAACGGTTTTAAAACCAGGCCAGGTATATAAAACCAGCTCCATCTACAAGTTTAGCAAATAATAATCTTGTTAAACAAAGTATCCTAATATTATGCTGATAGATACGGCCTGACATAGGAAGGCCGTATCTATTTAAAAAAGTTCCTCTAACTTAGGATCTGTATAATCTTCTATAAATGCTATAATGTTAGGGTAAGCAGAAAATTCTTCTTTGGTGTGCATGGTAGTAAGTACAACACATTTCATTCCTGCATTTTGTGCCGCTTCAACACCTTTTGGTGCATCTTCAAAAACAATACATTGGTTAGCGTCTACACCTAAAATTTCAGCCCCCTTGGTAAAGGTTTCAGGATCTGGTTTGCTATTGGCCACATCTTCGGCACTTACTATGGCGTTAAAGTAAGAGCGGATAGCCAAGTTATCCAGCACAAAGTTGATGTTGAAAGGAATGGCTGCCGAACCAATGGCCATTTGAATACCTGATTTTTTTGCTTTTTCCAAAAAATCGCCTAAACCGGTTATTAATGCCAAGTGCTTTTTATACGCTGTCTGATACCTGCGTTCTTTTTCGATGGAAATCTGATCAATTTGTTCTTGCGTGAAATGACCAACGCCAAAAACACGTTCCAGCAGATCCTGGTTTTTACCATACATCTGTTTTTTAACGGCATCAAAACTGATGTTGGCACCTAAATCATGTGTAAGTATATTGTGCCAGGCATGGTTGTGAAAAACCATATCATTGATCATGGTGCCGTTAAGGTCAAAAAGGAAGGCTTTGGGTTTATCGTTTATCATGAAAACAAAATTATCAGATTTTTTGATCATTAGGCTAAAACACCTAACAATAAAAATAGCCTGGCGGTAATGCGCAAAACAAGGGTAAAAACGGTTAAAAAAGCATGAGTTTAATGTTAACTCCCGGCTGTTAAGCCCGGCCGAGTTTGTTGGAAATATGCTATTCAAATAATTAACTTGCATATTCTAAATACAACATAAACAGATATTATGACAGATGCCTACAATGAAGGCGATGCACTTATCAGGTATTTAAATGAGCTGCAGCCATTAAGAAAAGAAATAATCGATCGAGGAAAAAAAGAAACGTTTAAATATGCCGTGCCTAAGAATGAGGTTTTGCCTAACTTAAGCCACCTTAATGGATATTATTTGTTCTTTATTGTTAAAGGTTTGGTAAGGGCTTTTATATTAGATGAAGGGAAGGATATTACGGCATGGTTTATAGATGAAAATCACTCAATTGGACAAATCAGAAATCCAGGGATACTCGTACCTACCTACCGGGAACAATACCAGGCGCTGGAAGATTCAGAACTGCTTATACTTCCCTATCATTTTATTGATGATGTGTATGAGCAATTTCCTGAAACCAATATTTTAGCCAGAAAATTATTGGCTATACATTACCACATGTCGCAAGAGCGCTCTATCTTATCACGAATTCCTTCTGCTGAAATGAGGTATAAGCAGTTTAAATCAGGTCATCCTGCAATAAAATCAAGGGTGCCATTAAAATTTCTGGCAAGCTATTTAGGCATGCGGATTGAAACTTTAAGCAGGGTAAGGAAAAAAGAAAAATTGCAGGCAAATGGCTAACCTTTTTGCTTTCTAAAATAAAAGTAGCAAAGTGGAAAAAGGCAAATTAAACCTAATAAAAACCCACCAACAGTGTCCGTAAACCAGTGTGCACCCAGGTAAATTCTGGATGGGGCAATGGTAATCATCAAAAATGCTGAAATATACGTTACTATATTTCTTGTCAGCTTCGGTACATCTTTCAACGTAATCATCAAAACAATCAGAAATCCAAAAAAGAGTGTGTAAGAAAGTACATGCCCGCTTGGATAACTTTGAAAACGGTTTACTTCAACCAGCCGCACGTAAAATGCAGTTGGGCGTGGACGGTTGATTACATTTTTGATACCTAAAATAATCAATCCCGATAATAAAACTGTTGAAATGAATATTCCTTCTCGTTTATATTGCTGCTGATAAAATACGATGGCCACAATTACTACCGATAATAATGAGTAGGGAAGTTCGCCAAAAAAGCTGATGGCCAGCATTAATTTATCTAACCAGTCTGCATGGTATTGTTGAATAAACAACGAAGTTTTAATGTCAAAATCGAGTAAGGGATGCTGGGCAATAAAGAAGCTTAAACCGGTAAAAGCAGCAATTAGTATGGCAAGTATGAAGATTAGGGTAGTTCGTTTTAAAGGCATAGGCTTAAGTTGATAAATGCCAAAACTATGGATTTTATACCGATAGATACGAAAAATCAACTTTAAAAATAAATGATAGTTTAAAAAAAGATGGTTAAAAATCTGATTCAGGGTGAGCAGTAGGACGGAACATTTACAAAGATTCATCAAGGAAATTAAACGATTCATCAAGGAAATACACCTATCTATATAATCTGTTGGGAGATATTGAAGTGAATGCTAATCTTTGAGTTAGATAATAAGGATATCTATGCTTATGATGTTGGCAGGATTAATTCCTGCCAACTGAAAAAGCTCACCTTTCGACAATTCAATCAGATTATACTTTTTGTATTAACGCTTCGGCCCAAGCCTACCTCCTTTAAAAGGAGGAGGTGCTTAGGTTGTTACTGGCTATCCTATATTCGTACCATTTTTAAACAATTCACATTTACCAAGGGTTATCATCATGATGGAGCCCAAACCATACCAGGAAGAAGATATTAAAGTTCCCCGCTTTGAAGAAAGTGCTGGTTTTTACACTACAGCACAGCGAAGCAAGAACATGGCTAACATTAAGGCAAAAAATAGTTTGCCCGAGCTAAAATTGCGTAAAGCACTTTGGGCAAAAAATGTTAGGTTTAGGATTCATCCTAAAAATTTTCCGGGCAAACCCGATCTGGTGATCAATAAATACCGGCTGGCCATATTTGTTGATGGCGATTTTTGGCATGGTTACAAATGGGATGAAAAGAAATTGATTATAAAAACGAACCCGGGTTTTTGGATTCCGAAGATTGAAAGAAATATACAACGCGACAGGCAAATCAACCAGCTGCTAAACGCTAAAGGTTATACGGTAATGCGCTTTTGGGAGCATGAAGTGAACCAACAGTTAACTGCTTGTGTGAACCAGGTTTTACTTTACCTCGAAGCGGCCAAAATTGCAGCTATACCGCAGGTTGATAATTAATTACTTTACCACAATCTGCTTCGGATCAGTAACTACGATCTGTTTTTTGCCTTTAAATTCTGAAACTACCCCGGTAACACAAATGTTGTTTCCCATAAACATGCTTGCAGGCTCTGAAGGGAATTTACGTTCATCTTCTTTATTAATCACTATCGTAATCAGCTCTTTTGGATAGGCACCGCCTAAATTTAGGAGCGTTAATTTATCTAAAGCTTTCGTGCCGTACACTGAATCGCAAATGGATACGTTTTTTCCAATATATTGAGCCACATCCTTGGTTAATACCATCGTTTGGCTCTTTGCATAAAATGCCGTGGCAATTAGCAAAACTAGGAGGGATAATCTTTTCATCAGTGTTAAGATTTTATTGGATATTTATGTGTGCCATGCAAGGCATTGGAGTTACCTTTCAAAGGTAAGTGACACTTTGGTGAAAAATGCCAAACAAGCATAAATATTACATTGGCTTAATTTAACTTATTTGGCTCACTTTGAAACCATGAGGGGAACTCCCCGCCTGATTTAGGAGGGGCGGGGGTGGTAAAAGGATTAATTTTCTATTCCAGTTCTTTCCCTTGAAGAAACAATTTATCAGTAATGGGGTAATTTTTTTGCACTCGCTATAATACGGTTATTGTTCCGCCAATAAATCCGTCATTCCCGCGCATGCGGGAACCTTAATGCAAACGCTATTTTCTTTTCCCGGGCTCAGTCTTGCCTCGGTTAGCCACCGAAGGGCTTTTACTTTTTCCTTGATGAAAAAGTAACAAACCTGAGCGAAGCGAAAGCATGCCTACCATTGAAAACAACAACAAACAAGGCATAACTGAAAGGCTTGCATCGTTCCTTGTAAAAAGCTACGGAAATCTTTATTGCGGCAGCATCGAGGCTCTTACCTTTGCTTGTCCCATCGCAATCGCTTTGATCCTGCCTTGGGCTGTGGGGGTATGAAGGGGACTGCAAAGATTTCCTTGCTTTTTCCGGCGGAAATCTGCCAGGCCGGTAGCAGGGTGCAGATAGCATGGTGCTTATAGCGGGATGTTCAGAGGTAGTTTCTAATATGGCGTTGTTCTACCACCAAATCCGTCATTGCGAGAAGGCTTTTTCAGCCGACGAAGCAATCTTTAAACCCAAGGCTTGCAGCGTTTTTTATGTGATCATGTTGTTTTTATCGGTATAAAAGATTGCTGCGCAATTCCTTGTAAAAAGCTACGGAAATCTTTATTGCGGCAGCATCGAGGCTCTTACCTTTGCTTGTCCCATCGCAATCGCTTTGATCCTGCCTTGGGCTGTGGGGTTATGAGGGTAAGTGCAAAGATTTCCGTGCTTTTTCCGGCGGAAATCTGCCAGGCCGGTAGCAGGGTGCAGATAGCATGGTGCTTATAGCGGGATGTTCAGAGGTAGTTTCTAATATGGCGTTGTTCTACCACCAAATCCGTCATTGCGAGAAGGCTTTTTCAGCCGACGAAGCAATCTTTAAACCCAAGGCTTGCAGCGTTTTTTATGTGATCATGTTGTTTTTATCGGTATAAAAGATTGCTGAGAAATTCCTTGTAAAAAGCTACGGAAATCTTTATTGCGGCAGCATCGAGGATCTTACCTTTGCTTGTCCCATCGCAATCGCTTTGATCCTGCCTTGGGCTATGGGGTAATGAGGGGGAGTGCAAAGATTTCCGTGCTTTTTCCGGCGGAAATCTGCGAGGCCGGTAGCATGGTGCAGATAGCGTGGAGCTTATAGCGGGATGTTCAGAGATAGTTTCTAATATGGCGTGGTTCTACCACCAAATCCGTCATTGCGAGAAGGCTTTTTCAGCCGACGAAGCAATCTTTATAGCGAGGATCATTAGCGTGAAAGATTGCCAGCCTGTTGCCGGCAGGCTTCGTCGTTCCTCCTCGCAATGACGACTTTTTTTAGATAGTATGTAAATGGCAGCGAAGGATCTTTTAATTTCTGTTATTTCAAAAAAAATCCGTCTCAACCGCAGTGCCCGCCTGTGCGGACAGGCCCGCCCGTACAGGCGGGGAGAGATCTTTTAATTAGTTTATTAGCTGCAATTTTCTCCCTCAGCTTGGGCTTGCCTCGGCTACCGATTAAAAATCGGTACAGGTCAACCGCCACCGAAGGGCTTTTACTTTTTCCTTGATGAAAAAGTAACAAAAAATCAAGGCTTGCATCATTCCTTGTAAAAAGCTACGGAAATCTTAATTGCGGCAGCATCGAGGCTCTTACCTTTGCTTGTCCCGACGCGCTCGCTTTGATCCTGCCTTGGGCTGTGGGGGTATGAAGGGGAGTGCAAAGATTTCCGTGCTTTTTCCGGCGGAAATCTGCGAGGCCGGATAGCAGGGTGCAGATAGCGTGGAGCATATAAGAGGCTAAGGCGATCGCTATAAGACGGTCGTCATCCGATGGCTATCGGATCCCGCGCATGCGGGAACCTTAATGCAAACGCTATTTTCTTTTCCCGGGCTCAGTCTTGCCTCGGTTAGCCACCGAAGGGCTTTTACTTTTTCCTTGATGAAAAAGTAACAAACCTGAGCGAAGCGAAAGCATGCCTACCATTGAAAACAACAACAAACAAAGCATAACTGAAAGGCTTGCATCGTTCCTTGTAAAAAGCTACGGAAATCTTAATTGCGGCAGCATCGAGGCTCTTACCTTCGCTTGTCCCATCGCAATCGCTTTGATCCTGCCTTGGGCTGTGGGGGGTATGAGGGGTAGTGCAAAGATTTCCGTGCTTTTTCCGGCGGAAATCTGCGAGGCCGGATAGCAGGGTGCAGATAGCATGGAGCATATTGCAGGCTAAGGCGATCGCTATAAGACGGTCGTCATCCGATGGCTATCGGATCCCGCGCAGGTGGGAACCTTAATGCGTAGCTCAGACGTTGCGGTCGATAGTTCAGACGTTGCAGTCAGTAGTTCAGACGTTGCGGTTGACAGTTCAGACGTTGCGGTTGACAGTTCAGAGGTTGCGGTCGATAGTTCAGACGTTGCGGTCGGTAGTTCAGAGGTTGCGGTCGGTAGTTCAGAGGTTGCGGTCGATAGTTCAGACGTTACGGTCGATAGTTCAGACGTTGCGGTCGTTAGTTCAGACGTTGCAGTCGATAGTTCAGACGTTGCGGTCGAAAGTTCAGATGTTGCGGTCGACAGTTCAGGCGTTGCAGTCGGTAGTTCAGACGTTGCGGTCGATAGTTCAGACGTCGCGGTCGATAGTTCAGACGTTTCGGTCGACAGTTCAGACGTTGCAGATGGTAGTTTAGCGGTATTAGGAGATAGTTGAGGAGATGCAATGGGCCATTTTAGCGCTAAGCACTGCCTGAGAGAGAAATAGCCACCCGTTTGGCGCTTGTTAAATGGAAATAGGGAAATAAATTAGGGATGATTTTTTTTAGGGTATTATTGGTTGGTTATTCCAGCGATCGTACCGGAATACCCGAAATCTGTTTGTATTGGGGACTGGTTGAGCCGAAAACAGATTTTACGTAGTTTTTCACATCCTGTGCCAGGGCAACAATACCGGTTTCTGCATCGTACAGCGCGTTATTGCGGTTAATGCGGAGGGTGCTCAACTGCGAGGTATTGGCCACTACATCACGGTTTTTCTGCAATAAGTCGTTATATAAAGTGGTGAGGCTTACCAGCTGCAAATCTACCTCGTTAGGGGCGTACTGCGGTATGGTGGCTAAGAGTTTAATCTGCTTATCCAACGTATCGAGCAGGTTATCGTAACTCTGTTGCGAAGCAGAAATCTGGTTAACCACCTTGCCGCTGGCGGCCAGGTTATTCTTTTCTTCGGCGGTGAGTTTGGCGGTTGCCCTTTGCCCCTGTATTTTGCGGTGGTGGCTAACGGCATTATCTAATACCTGTTGGGCTACACTGTTTGCCTTAACTGCGCTGAGCACACGGGTACTTAGCTTTTTTAAGGGGGCAAAAGCCAGATCGCGTAGGGCTATGGCATTGCTGTTTTTAGCGGCAGCATCGTGCACCTGCTCGTTAATGGTTTTGGCTGCGGCGGCTTTCTCGGTTAAACTGCTCAACTGGATGTTGGCATTACTGGGGTTGTACACGGCGCCATAACCGGTTACATAACTCAAAAGGGTTTCGAAATTGGCTACGTTTTTGGCGTGGCCTGTCTCATTTGTTTTAGACATAACATGTAGTTTTAAAAAGTAAATAAATTAGATTAATTGGCATTAAGTTAATATTATTTTCTTTACAACTAAAAGGAGTGAAGAAATTTTTTTGATAAGGGCTATTGATAATTATATGGAAGCACAATGGGCCTAAAATTTTTATATCAAATAATTTACCAGGCTTTTACAGCTAAGTTTGATTAAATATGTTGGTTACATTAAAATTTTCTATTTTCGGAAAACACTTTACTATGTCTAAAAAGCTGCTCTCGGAACGTGATATTTGCACTAAGTTTATTTCTCCTGCCATTGAAGATGCAGGTTGGAATAAACTAACTCAATACCTTGAAGAGGTTTCTTTCACTGATGGAAAGATTTATGTTAAAGGTAGACTAACAACTCGTGGAGCTAAAAAGAGAGCAGACTATATTTTATTCTATAAGCCAAATATTCCCATTGCAATTATTGAAGCCAAGGATAACAAACATTCTATTGGTTCTGGAATGCAACAGGCACTTAATTATGCGCAGATTTTAGATATTCCTTTTGTATTCAGTTCAAATGGTGATGGCTTTCTTTTTCACGATAAAACAAATTTAACTAAAATTGAGCAACAGCTAAACCTTGATGAATTTCCATCACCCCAGATGCTTTGGGAGAAGTATAAAGATTACAAAGGAATAGTAACCGAGCAGGCTGAAAAGATTATTGAGCAGGATTACTTTTTTGATGGTTCAGGGCGGAGGCCTAGATATTACCAACAGAATGCTGTTAACAGAACTTTAGAAGCTATTGCATCGGGCCAAAATCGTATTCTTCTGGTAATGGCTACCGGTACTGGGAAAACCTATACTGCATTTCAAATTGCCTATCGTTTATGGAAATCGAAGACTAAAAAAAGAATATTGTTTCTCGCCGACCGCAATTCATTAGTTGACCAAACAAAAAGAGGCGACTTTAAATACTTTAAGGATAAAATGACTGTTATCCAAAAAAGACAGATTGATAAGAGCTATGAAATCTATCTAGCTATTTATCAAGGTTTGACAGGTTCGGAAGAAGAAAAAAATATATTTAAACAATTTACACCAGGCTTTTTTGATTTAATTATCATAGATGAGTGCCATCGTGGAAGTGCAAGAGAAGATAGTGCCTGGAGAGAGGTTTTAAGTTACTTTAAAGGTGCTACACAAATTGGTTTAACTGCAACGCCAAAAGAAAGCGAGACAGCAAGCAATAGTGAATATTTTGGTGATCCAATTTATACTTACAGTTTAAAACAAGGCATTGATGATGGATTCCTCGCTCCATATAGAGTAGTAAGGATTGGATTGAATGTAGATTTGGAAGGATACCGACCTGATTTAGGAAAAAAAGATATTGACGGTAATGAGGTAGAAGATAAGATTTACAACCGTAAAGACTTTGACCGAACAATGGTTATAGAAGAGCGCACGGAAGTTGTGGCCTCGAAAATCACTGAATTTTTAAAAGGTTACGATCGGTTTGCAAAAACGATCGTATTCTGTCGAGATATAGATCATGCGGAACGGATGCGTTCTGCTCTTGCCAATCAGAATAGTGATTTGATTGCCAAAAACCATAAATACATTATGCGCATTACTGGCGATAATGATGAAGGTAAAAGGGAACTAGATAATTTTATTGAACCTGAATCTGTTTACCCGGTAATTGCAACAACATCTGAATTGATGACAACTGGTGTAGATGCTAAAACTTGTAAGGTTATTGTTTTAGATGCAGAGATTGGCTCCATGACTAAGTTTAAACAAATTATAGGTCGAGGTACCAGAATAGATGAAGAACATGGTAAGCTCTATTTTACCATTATTGATTTTAGAAACGCGACAGATAAATTTGCGGATAAAGATTTTGATGGAGACCCTATTCGCGTTAAACCTTTACCGCAAGATGCTGACCTAGGCAATATTATTAATGAAGAACAGAAAGAAGATACACCAATAATTGATGAATTAAGCGGTGAGAATTTAGATGATAAGCTTGTCCCAAAGGAATCACCAACTGTAAGAGAGCCTGCTTCTAGCTACCAAAAAGTAAAAAGAGAAAAAATTGTTGTTAATGGTGTTGATGTTTCCATTCTAGTAACCCGTGAGTTGTACTTTAATAAAGACGGAAAACTGATTACGGTTAATCTGCAAGACTATTCAAAGGAAATGTTGCAAAATAAGTTCCATAGCCTTGAAGAATTTTTAACGGTTTGGAATGCTGCTGATAAAAAAGAAATCTTAATAAATGAACTTGCAGAACAGGGTGTGCCAGTTGAAGCCCTATTGGAAGCCGTTGATCGAAATTGTGATTTATTTGATATCATCTGCCACGTAGCTTTTGATCAACAACCTCTTACACGCAAGGAAAGAGCTAATAATGTTAAAAAGCGTAATTACTTTACTAAATATGGCGAACAGGCAAAAAATGTGCTGAACGCATTATTAGATAAGTATGCCGATGAAGGAATCGCGAATATTGAAAGTTTGGAGGTACTTAAAGTTAATCCAGTAGCTTCCTATGGCTCAGCACTAGAAATTATAGAAAGCTTTGGAGGCAAACCTAATTACCTGAAAGCTATTAAAGAATTAGAAAATCAATTATATCAAATAGCATAAAATGTCATCGATCTATTTAAACAATCTCAATCCGGCTGAAAGAACAGCTTTAATCGAAAAACTTTGGCATATCCAAAATGGTAAATGTTTCATAACAAACGAACAGATAGATTTGCAACTACATATCTCAGATTTGGATATCGATCATGTAATACCTTCAAAATTGGATGGGAAGGATGATCCTTCAAATTTCGCGCTAACCTTTTCGAGTGCTAACCGATCAAAGCAGGCTGCAGATTTGAATTTAGCACGTATACTTCACGCATTTAGTAAAATACAAGAAAATCTCAAAAAGAAAGAAGACCGTAGTCCAAATCTAGATGATATTTTAAAGCTTCAAGGAGGAGCGACCGATAAAATAAGGTTTAAGTTATCTGACGATAAAGTAAGTTACTCATTTTCCTCACTTGGGAGGCCTGAAATAATTACACAAGATGTTTATATTGATAAGTTAAGTGGTTTAAAATATTTCTTTGCAGTTTTTCCTATTCAATATTTGCATCATGACAATGTTATTAACCCTAGAGCAATTGGCTCAAACATTAGTAAACTGGTAGATGAATTTTATTCAGGCAATCCACAACTACATATTTCATTAGGATGGGTTGATATTAAAAGTGAAGAAGAATCGGAGATTAAAATATTTGATGGACAACATAAAGCTGCTGCGCAAATATTGTTAAATACTCTAAATATACCGGTAAGGGTTTTTATAAATCCAGATAGAGATAAATTAATACTTACAAATTTTAGGGCGGGTACTACCTTAAGGCAAGTTGCTTTTGATAAATCTGTTCAACGACATTTGGGTAACACGCTGTATTGGGATCGTGTAACTCGTTATCAAGAAGAATTAAAATTGGAAAAGGATAATTTCAACTTTTCTGAAAGGCAGTTGGTGGGTTACTTTAAAGGTGAATCGAGAGAATTAAAACGTTATATCTTGGATTCCGTTAGAGATGCAATAACAAGACATCCAGAAAATAAGCTTATTGAGTTTGTGGATATGGGGGGGCGAGCAAAAGAAAAACCACTTTCTTATAGTACAATTGAGAAAACATTTTATCCATTTTTTATTTATCAAGATTTATTAGATACGCCTATATCTTACAGGCTTGATGAAGGAAAAAATCCCAGAAGCTTAGAAACTGAACAAATTGTCCGCCTAATGAGTATAATTGCAGAAGAATTATTTATTGGTAAATTTGACCTCGAATTAGGAACTTTTAAAATAGAAAATCGAATTCAAAATGGGGAGAATTTACCTGCAGATCATGTCAGGGCATATAGAATGGTCAAGGAAGAGATTCTGCACAATTGGTTAAGGTTTATAGGGCAAATTATTCAAAATCACTTTATCTCTTTAGGTATTCCAATAGACGATAAAAAGTTGTTTCAAAATGAATTCAGCGATGTTCTATGGAAGATAATTACCAATTCAATAATTAATTTAAGTAATCTGCCCTTATGGAAAAATAATTCTCTTGCAGTTTCCGTTTTTGGTGGAAAACAAAACTATCATTACTGGCACAGCATATTTACAACAGGTAATTCACCACAAGGTGTAAAGGTATTGCCTGAACCGATAAATTTAATGAAACTACAACAATAATAAATGAGTAATATTTCAGGGGTAATAAGCAGCATCCGCCAGATTATGTGGCAAGATAACGGGCTGAATGGAGATGCACAAAGGGTTGAGCAGCTGGGCTGGATGCTTTTTCTTAAGATATTTTGTGATAAGGATAAGGAGTTACAATTATTAAATGATGATTATGTTTCACCAATTCCAGAATTATACCATTGGGATAATTGGGCAGCAGACGACGAGGGTATTACTGGCGATGAGCTGCAGGAATTTGTAGATCGTAAATTGTTTACTGCTTTACGTAATATTGATATAAGTACAGGGAATAAGAGAGCTATATTAGTGCGCGAGGTTTTTGATGGCAACAACAATTACATGAAAAGCGGGACCAACATCCGTAAGGTGTTAAATAAGCTTAATGAAATAGATTTTAATAAAGCGAAGGATCGCCATGCATTTGGAGATATTTATGAAAGCATACTAAAAGAGTTACAAAGTGCCGGAAAAAGTGGTGAGTTTTATACGCCAAGAGCCATTACCCAATTTATTACCGATATAATTAATCCACAGTTAGGTGAAAAGATTCTTGACCCGGCATGTGGCACAGCGGGCTATCTAACATGTGCCATTGAGCATTTGAATAAGCAGGCAAATAGTGTCGATGATCGTAATAAAATACAACAGAATATTATTGGCTGGGAATACAAACCTTTACCTTATTTGTTGGCTACTACAAATTTAATACTACACGATATTGAAGTACCAAACATAACTTATCGTGATAGTTTAGATCAACCGTTAAGCGAATACAAAGAAAGAGATCGTGTAAATGTTATTTTGGCGAATCCACCTTTTGGCGGCATTGTAGCAAACAATAATGAAAATAATTTCCCTCAAAATTATCGTACAAAAGAAAGTGCCGATTTATTTTTAATTTTAATGATACACCTGCTTAAGCATGATGGAAGAGCAGGCATTGTTTTGCCTGATGGTTCGTTAACCGGTGACGGTGTAAAGCAGCGTGTACGCCAAAAACTATTAGAAGAATGTAATCTCCATACCATTATTCGTCTGCCCAACTCTGTTTTCCAACCTTATGCTACGGTAGCTACCAATTTATTATTTTTTGATAAAGGCACGCCAACTAAAGAGGTTTGGTATTATGAGCACCGTTTGCCCGAAGGACAAAAATCGTATAGCAAAACCAAAACCATACAAGCTAAAGAGTTCGATCCTATAAAAGCATGGTGGGATAATCGGCAAGAAAGTGAAACTGCTTGGAAAGTAGATATTCAAACTGTAATTGATCGTAATTACGATTTAGATATAAAGAACCCGACCAAAGCTAAGGAAACTCATAATTACAATAGTATGGAATTGATGGATATGTTGCAGCAGTCTTTTGAAAAAAGTAATGCTTTACTTGCGAGTTTAAAGGAGGCTATAAATTAATGGCTAACCGTAAATATACTCTAGGTGAACTGTGTACCATTACCAAGGGAATTACAGGGATACAAAAAGCAATAGCGGGTGAATATCCTTTAGTCGTTACAAGTGAGGAAAGAAAATCCCATAATGAATTTCAGTTTGATGACGAAGCTGTGATTGTGCCTTTGGTTTCTGGTACGGGACATGGGCACGCAAGCATTAAACGCATACACTACCAAACTGGAAAATTTGCATTAGGTTCAATTTTATGTGCTATTATTCCTAAAGATAAATCAATTTTAAATTCAGCATATTTATTTAGGTTTCTAAATCTTAACAAGGAGAATGAATTAGTTGCCAGAATGAAGGGAATGGCAAACGTTACGTTACCTATAAAAGAGATCGCAAAAATCGAAATTCCTTTACCATCATTAGCTGATCAATTAGAGTTTGTAGAAAAATATAATTTATTAGAAACCGATAGCCGATTAATTGAACTAGAATTCCAAGAACAAATTTCTTTAGTTAAACAACTTCGCCAAGCTTTTTTATTCGAGGCAATGCAAGGTAAGCTTTGTCACCCCAAGACAGTAGAAGACCACGAGACGGGGGAACAGCTTTTAGCTCTCATAAAAGCAGAAAAAGATCAGCAGCTAAAAGATAAAAAAATAAGTAAAGAAAAAGGACTACCGCCCATTACGCAAGAGGAAATGCCTTTTGAAATACCAAAAGACTGGGTTTGGTGTCGAATTGGTGATTTGGTTCAACATAATTCTGGTAAAACTCTCGATAGTGGAAGGAATAAAGGAAAGATGAGAGATTATATTACTACATCAAATCTATATTGGGGGTACTTCAAGCTAGATAAAGTAAAACAAATTGCAATAGAGGATAATGAACTTGATAAATGCACTGCTGTTTTTGGAGACCTTCTAATATGTGAAGGAGGTGAAGCCGGAAGATGCGCTATTTGGAAAGAGAAATATGATATCTGTTTCCAAAATCATATTCACAGAATAAGACCATCTAGTAATATTAGTAATTTATTTATATACTATTTTATTAACTATCTAAACTTTAGTGGTAATATAAATACTTATCGTAAGGGTATGGGGATTAGTAACATGTCAAGTAAGTCATTATCTTCAATAAAAATTCCCCTTCCACCTTTATCAATGCAAAATCAAATCGCTTCTAAGTTAGATGAATTAATGAAGGCATGTGATGAGTTAGAAAGTAGCATTAAACAAAGCCAATTACAAAATGAGCAATTGTTGCAACAGGTTTTAAAAGAGACTTTAGCGATTAAGGGAAAACCTGCCCGGAATGCTAAATTAGCTATACCTGACAACAGGAAAAATTTTGCAAAGCAAGTTTTAGGAGGTAAAATTATTTCCCTATTCAAGGACGATCCGAACTTTACTCATATTAAGCTTCAGAAATTGCAATATCTTTCAGAACATATTGCAGAAGCAGATTTAGGTTCTGATTATTACTTCCAAACAGCAGGACCTTACGATAATAAATTTATGCACAGTATAGCAATAAATTTGGAACGATCGAAATGGTTTAAAGAAGAAAATTATAGGTATTATCCTTTAGAAAAAGTAGATCAAATTGATCAGTATTATGAAGGATATTTTGCACCTGTTAGCGATAAGTTAAGTAATCTATTTAATCTTTTAGCGAATTCGACTGAAGCTTTTTCAGAAATTATTGCTACGCTATATGCTGTTTGGAATAATAGGATTATTAGAAAGGAAGAATTAACAGATGAACTGTTAATTGTAGATTTTTACAGCTGGAGTGATAGAAAACGTAAATATTCTGAAGATGAACTAAAAAAAGGACTTGAAATAATCAGGGCAAATAATATTGAGCCTAGAGGGTTCGGTAAGCAATTGAAGAGAGCTAAAGGTAAATGAAATATATTTAATTAAACTAACTTAATATATTACATGTTTCTTTAAAAGTATTATTTACTTTACGTATGAATATTCTTCATTAAATAAGTGACTTTCAATAGAAAATAATTAAAAAAACATGAGAAAATGTTATATTATAATGTATGATTTACGTGCTCCTGGAAGAAATTATAACGAATTGTATGAGGCAATTAGGGCTTATGGGACATGGGCAAAGATTACGGAATCATCTTGGGCCATATTATCAGAACATAGTGCAAGTTTGGTAAGAGATAATTTATTGCAGCACATTGATGCTAACGATAGAATTTTTGTTATAAAATCTGGTCAATATGCGGCATGGAGAAATGTGATCGGTACTAGCGATTGGTTTCAGAAACATTTAAATAAAGTTTGAGATGAGAAATCTTTACCCTGGACACTATTCTCCTAAAAATGAAGATTTTAAGAGTATGTGGGAAAATGGAATATTTATATTTGATACAAATGTTCTCTTGGATTTATATCGCTATTCAGATGGTACTGTAAGTCAGTTGATGGCGCTGATTGAGCAACTTGGTGAAAGAATTTGGATACCTTATCAAGTAACAAAAGAGTATCATAAAAATTTGAATATAGTAATATCAGAACAGGTACGGAAATATGAAAGCACAATTAAAGCACTTACTGACTTCAAATATCAAATAGATGAAAAAAGAAGTCATCCCTTTCTTAGTGAAGAACTTACTAATGAAATAGCTGAATTTTGTGAAAAATTTGATAGGGAGTTAGTCGAAAAACAAGGTGAAGTAAAAAAATTAATTCTTCAAAATCCTACAAAAGAAAAGATTGCTGACCTTATTGGAGGGAAAGTTGGTACTTCTTTTACAAATGAAGAGCTAGAGGCGATATATAAAGAGGGTGAAGCTAGGTATAAAAATAAAGTGCCGCCAGGTTTCAGCGACTTGCAAAAGCCTATTCCGGATAGATATGGAGACCTAGTATTTTGGAAAGAGATTCTCAAAAAAAATGCTTCGCAGGATAATCCAATAATACTTGTAACCAGTGATAGAAAAATTGACTGGTATTTGAAAGAATTGGGTTTAACTATTGGTCCTAGGCCTGAACTCATTGAGGAATTTAAAGCTAGTAAGCCGAACTTATTTTATATGTACCCAACAGATCAATTCCTTAAATATTCTAAAGAATATCTTGAATTTGAAATAACTGAAGAAACAATACAAGAGGTGGGAGAATTTGTGCAAGGCAATTCAGAAAAAATTATTACAGAACTTAGTCAATCTGATTCTACAGTAGAAAAGGAGTCGACGGAATTTAATACATTTGATTCTTGTGAAGATGATTTATCCTTAACGGCAGATAAATTAGAATCGACGGATGCCATAGAAGAAAATGAGTCTATTTAATAAAATTCCTTTCTTTCACTTGAAAAAATTAAAAGCCCAATCATCGCTGATCGGGCTTTATTTTTATGATTAAGTATTCTATTTATTTCTTCATTATATCCACTTTATTTCGCTTGTTATTTTTCTAATGATTTAGAAAAATCCAGTAAATCTGACACTGATATCTTCAGATGATCAGCGATCAATTTAAGGCTGCTGATAGAAACGTTAGTTTCAGCTCTTTCAATACGACCTATTTGTCTGGTATCAATTCCGGTTAATTCTGCCAGCTTCTCCTGTGTAATTTCTCGAAGGTCACGGATTTCTACGATGCGTTTTCCAATTTTGATTAGGTATTCTTGATCCCGATATTGTTTTCCCACAATGCAAAGTCCAAATATTATTGAAAAAATATTAGGACTTATTTGTCCTTTTATTGCGGTTTTATTATATTTGATTAATTAATAAAGAGTTATAAATAAGAGTTTTGCAGCTCCAAATCTCAGGCCGTTGATGCAAAACAGTAGATTTATAGCCCATTCTTGTATAGTTTATGCTATTTTAGCATTTCTAAATGAGAGTGGGTTTCTGCTGTAATTCCATATCAACGTAAGGCCTGAGAAACTTTAAGGAGCTATGGTAGGTAGAAGCCCACTTTTATATTTTACCCCAACAAGACTCGTAAAACCATACGAGTATGATGACTAAACCATTTACAATTGCAGGGAAACCGATTTCGCGGTTTTATCAACTGCCTTTAGAAAAGGGGAGCAGGGTGTTAAGGTTAGCGGTTCTGGATGGGATAGCTAGCGATCCGATAGTAATCGGATTGCACAGCACATTTAGTGTAGGTAAAAAGCCTGAGCCCTTGGCCATACAATCGCTTTCTTTTGATCAGGGTTTGTTAACCGTTACTGTTAAATTGGGAGGGGAACAAGCAAAGGTTTACATCGCGGTAGAATACGATTGCCTGCTGGTGAGCTGTAGTATTGATACTGATGAAACCTACCTTGGGCGTTATGCTTACCTTACTTTGCGCGCCATGATGCGGGGCGGTTACTGCGATTTTCAACCATATTACTGGCCGGCATGTTTTGCTTTGGGCAACAAGCGATCGAGCTATGTAGATGTGGCTAAAAAACCTGGCGGTATTGCCATTACCTTGAAGAAAAAGTTTAGCGGTTTGTTTAGGACTGGTGATGATTTACCAGATGTTACGGAACGTACGGTAGTACCACGTGAAAGGCTTTCGGGTAAACAGGATATGGCACGCCTGGCACCGGTTAGCATTGGTTATTGTTTCGCCAATACCGATCTGCAGCATTTCCACACCAACCATTATCCTTTTTTAATTCCTTATGTTTTTGCGGCCACGGCTTACCTTAAAACGATTAAATCTTTTAAACGTTTCGTGTTTAATCTGCATGATGTGGATGGCATCAGCCTCTCGCCACAACAGGAGGAGCTGAACCGCATTTGCTTCGCCATGAAAGAGATCGCCGCCATACGCTTTAGTGCCAATGGTAACCTGACCGATACCACCGCCGAAGTTAATGCGATTAATGATGCCAACCAACTCGCCCTTTTTAAGTTATGGCACAAGGCTTTACCGCTATTGATGCAACAACGTTTTACCCATTACTTTTATACTTATGGCCTGCGTAATGTTACGGGCAAACCTGTAATGCGCGATATGAAACTGGTCGAGTTCGCCATGGAGGTACCTGTTTTAAGTTTCGTGTTAAAGGATGAGGGCGATTATTATGAACTGCAGCTTGAAATTAAAGTGAAAGGGAAAAGTCTGCATCTGAATACGGATCAGCCTGGTCTGTTTTTGGTTTGCGATACCGCTAAACCGTATTTATGGTATTTGTTTGAGGCGGAAATGGATTATAAACTGGTATGGTTTTTTAGCCGGGTAAATTTTAGGGTGCAGGTGCTTAAAGGGTATTATAGGGAGTTTTTTGAGGAGTTTGTAGAGGGGGTGGGGAAGTGGTATGAAGTGAAGAGGGGGTAAAGGGGGTGTTTGTTTGCTGTATCACTAATACGGTCGTCATTGCGAGGCACGAAGCAATCTTAATGCGCTCGCTATTCTTCCCCTAGCTCGGGCTTACCTCGGCTCACCGCCGCCGAGGGGCTTTTACCTTTTTCTTGATAAAAAGGTAACCAAAAATCAAGGCTTGCATCGTTTTTTATGTGATCATGTTGTTTTTATTGGTGTAAAAGATTGCTACGCAATTCCTTGTAAAAAGCTACGGAAATCTTTATTGCGGCAGCATCAAGGCTCTTACCCTAGCTTTATTCCACCGCTCCCGCTTTGATCCTGCCTTGGGTTGTGGGGTAATGAGGGGGAACTGCAAAGATTTCCGTGCTTTTTCCGGCGGAAATCTGCGAGGCCAGATAGCAGGGTGCAGATAGCGTGGAGCATAAACATTATGCGTGGATCGATTCCTTTGGAACTATGAGGGGAACTCCCCTCCTGATTTAGGAGGGGTGGGGGTGGTTATGAAGAGAATTCTCTTTTAGTCCTTTCCCTTTCAGGGGAAAGGTGCCGATAGGCGGATAGGGGTTTAAGGCGCTCGCTATTCTTCCCCTAGCTCGGGCTTGCCTCGGCTCACCGCCGCCGAGGGACTCTTACCTTTTTCTTGATAAAAAGGTAACCAAAAATCAAGGCTTGGATCTGATGTCGGATAAATTCGTCAAAGCTTTGAGGTCGTCAGCACAAGCCCCGATGAAGGATCGGGGAGGGCGTGCTGCCTCTGGGCAGTGATAAGTTGAAAGGAGGTGCAAAAGCTTTAACGTTTTCTCCTTCCATCATATCCTAGGCCGGTAGTAGGGTGCGGATAGCATGATGGCTGGTGATAGTTTCTAATATGGTTGTCGTTCTTCAATCAATAAATCCGTCATTCCCGCGCATGCGGGAATCTTAAAGCGGTTGCTATGCTTTGCCCTAGGCACTGTCTTGCCTCGGTTAGCCACCGAGGGGCTCTTACCTTTTTCTTGATAAAAAGGTAACCAAAAATCAAGGCTTGCATCGTTTTTTATGTGATCATGTTGTTTTTATTGGTATAAAAGATTGCTACGCAATTCCTTGTAAAAAGCTACGGAAATCTTTATGGCGGCAGCATCAAGGCTCTTACCCTAGCTTTATTCCACCGCTCCCGCTTTGATCCTGCCTTGGGTTGTGGGGTAATGAGGGGGAACTGCAAAGATTTCCGTGCTTTTTCTGGCGGAAATCTGCGAGGCCAGATAGCAGGGTGCAGATAGCGTGGTGCATAAATAGCATTTATGTATTGATTCTATAAAACTACGAGGGGAACTCCCCTCCTGATTTAGGAGGGGTGGGGGTGGTTATGAAGAGAATTCTCTTTTAGTCCTTTCCCTTTCAGGGGAAAGGTGCCGATAGGCGGATAGGGGTTTAAGGCGCTCGATATTCTTCCCCTAGCTCGGGCTTGCCTCGGTTAGCCACCGAAGGGCTCTTACCTTTTTCTTGATAAAAAGGTAACCAAAAATCAAGGCTTGCATCCTTCCTTGTAAAAAGCTACGGAAATCTTTATTGCGGCAGTATCAAGGCTCTTACCCTAGCTTTATTCCACCGCTCCCGCTTTGATCCTGCCTTGGGTTGTGGGGTAATGAGGGGGAACTGCAAAGATTTCCGTGCTTTTTCCGGCGGAAATCTGCGAGGCCGGTAGCAGGGTGCAGATCGCATGGTGTATTAGGATAGTTTCTAATAGGGCGTTGTTTCACCGATAAATCCGTCATCTCGACCGCAGTGGAGAGATCTTTGAACTTTTCATAAACAGAGCCCGTCATTGCCGCGCATGCGGGAATCTTAAAGCGGTTGCTATGCTTTGCCCTAGGCACTGTCTTGCCCCGGTTAGCCACGGAAGGGCTCTTTCTTTTCTCTTGATAGAAAAGAAACAAACCTGAGCGAAGCGAAAGCATGCCTACCATTGAAAACAACAACAAACAAGGCATAACTGAAAGGCTTGCATCGTTTTTTATGTGATCATGTTGTTTTTATTGGTATAAAAGATTGCTACGCAATTCCTTTTAAAAAGCTACGGAAATCTTTGTTGCGGCAGCATCGAGGCTCTTAGCCCTTGCTTTGTTCCACCGCGCTCGCCTTGACCCTGCCTTGGCCTGTGGGGTTATGAGGAGGGGTGCAAATATTTCCGTGCTTTTTCCGGCGGAAATCTGCGAGGCCGGTAGCAGGGTGCAGATAGCGTGGGGTAGACAGCGTGGTGCATAAATAGCATTTATGTATTGATTCTATAAAACTACGAGGGGAACTCCCCTCCTAATTTAGGAGGGGCAGGGGGTGGTTATGGAGAGTATTATAAAGATCCTTTGCTTCGCTACTATTGAAAGCTCCCTAAAAAAGTCGTCATCGCGAGAAGGAGCGACGAAGCCTGCCGGCAACAGCTACTATTAGGACACAAATAAAAAATATCTTTGCAGAATGGATCGCATAGGACATAAACCAGATTTTGATGGGCTTTTGGGAGATAAACGATTAGAGCGCCGAGCAGAGCTGATATCTTCATCCCTACTTCAAAGCAGGAGCTCCAGCATTCATTCAGCTACAAAAAATGAAGCAGAACAGAGAGGTTTTTATCGTTTTCTGGGCAATGAGGCTGTTAATGAGTCCGTTTTGATTAAAGAGATGATACAGCGGTGTGTTAAAAACACAATGGGTAAAGATGTATTGGTAATTCAGGATACCAGTTCCTTCGGGCTAAGCAAAAATGCCAATAACATTAAACCTGGAAGTGGACTTGGTTTGGTTGGAAATAAAACAGGTTTAGGATTTCTTTCCCATGTGAGTTTGGTACTTGATGCCGGTAGTGAAGACATATTGGGCTATTGCGACCTCCAGTTATGGCACAGAACCAGGGACAAGTCGAATAATACCACCAAGGTTTACAAAACAGAAGCGATTGAAGAAAAGGAATCTTATAAATGGATTAAAGCGGGCAAGAAAACCAAAGATGTTTTATCACAGGCAGCCCATGTTACCATTATCCAGGATAGAGAGGGCGATATCTATGAGCAGTTCTGTTTAGTTCCAGATTCCCGTACCAGTTTGATCATCCGGAGCAGGGATAACCGAAGACTGGCTGATGGTTCCAAATTACATTCGGTATTGAGGAACGCCCCAGTTCTGGGCGGATACCTACTAACCTTACCGGCCGACCTGCGCAAAGATAAAACCAAAAGAGTCGTGGAAATGGAGGTAAGGTGTCAAAAGGTAAGTATCAAAAAACCAAGGAACGGAGTTGGCAAAGAGATAGCTGAAGAAAAAGAACTATATGCTATAGAAGCAAGGGAAAAGAATAATGACACCAAAGATGGCGTGTGCTGGAGGCTGCTCACAGACCAGCCCACCTTAAGCTTAGAGGAAGCCCTGAAGATAGTTTATCGGTATACACAGCGATGGTATATCGAGCAACTGTTCCGCATACTAAAAAAACAAGGTTTTCAGATAGAAGAGAGCCAGTTGGAAACAGGATGGGCAATTAGAAAACTATTTTTGATGGTATTAAATGCAGCACTGAGGGTGATGCAGCTTTATCTGGCCTATGGCAAAGAGGACTGTCAAGAGCTCAAGGAAGTGTTTGATCAACAGGAAATTGATTGTCTGGAAGCTATTGAGAAAAATCATCTGCCAAAAACACCGAAAACGATTAATCCATACCGAAAAGACAAACTCTCCTGGGCAAGTTGGATTATCGCAAGACTTGGGGGATGGAAAGGAAATGTTAAATCCCAACCAGCAGGACCCATTATAATAAAAGAGGATTGGATAAATTTGAAGATATCTATCAAGGCTGGAAACTTGCGGCATTTAAAACTTAAGATGTGTCCTAATAGTAGCGGCAACAGGCTGGCAATCTATCATGCTAATGATCCTTGTTATAAAGATTGCCTCGTCGGCTGAAAAAGCCTTCTCGCAATGACGATCCCTCGGATGACACAACAAAAAAGCCGCAGATTTTTTTATCTACGGCTTTAACTTAAAGTCAATCTTAAAATTGTTTCAAATCTGTTATGCATTAAAATTCCCGCATGCGCGAGATCCGACAGTAATCGGATGACGACTTTTTCTTTTAAAATTACGGCTTCTTACCAATGTTCAGCCTGATGTTTACTTCAAAATCGCCATCGGTATAACCGCTGATGGCTGAAGTGGCGGTATTGTAATATGCCATAAAATATAAGGTCGATTTGTAATTCATGCCAAAACCAACCGTAGCATTTTGCGTATTGTGGTACATGGCCATTACATACAGTTTATCATTAGCAAAATTGGCATTTAAACCGGCATCCCATAAATTTTTATAATTTTTGATGCCCCTAAACACCCCTTTAGGCTCCAGACTGATGCCGTTTATACCCGAACCCAGCGTGAACTTATAGCCCACAGCTGAATAAAAGGTAGGTTTATTGGCATAGTTTAAATCATCGTTCCTAAAAACCGAACGCATGTTGGGTACGGCACCTTCAACTGTTAATCCTTTTGAGGTATAAGAAATCCCGAAATCGCCATCCAGGTAATAACCCCTATCATTAAAACGGGCAATGGATGGATCGTTAATATCACTGTTCCTTACACTGCTCATATCCAGTTTATCCTGACTGGCGCCAAAAGAGATACCGAAGTTTAGTTTCTGATCGTCGCTATTTAACGGCAGGTGATAGGCAAAAGTTCCAACGGCTTTGGTGCGCTGGATGCCACCTGATTTTTCGTTGTAAATGTTTACACCCCAACCCACTTTGTTTACCTGCTGATCTAAAGTGACGCTTTGGGTAATGGGTGCGCCTGGAATGTTTGACCATTGCTTGCGGAAACTGCCATTGATGTTAAACCCTTCGTTAAGACCGGCCATGGATGGGTTAACCAGGTAACGGTTTTGGAAATATTGTGCATTGAGTGGAAGGAGCTGTGCCTTTACGCTGCAAGCAAATAATGTACTGGCTGCAAATAGAAACGTTACCCGACGCATTTGCTTTATGTTTTTGGTAATTGCTTTCATGTCTGTAATTAGTCTCTAATGATGTTGATATAACCTTTAAATGTACCAATGCCCTTACCGAGATCGATAATGTAATAGTACGTGCCTTCGTTTAAAGGACTGCCGTTTATGGTTCCATCCCAATCGTTGGCGTAAGCTTGTTTGGTATATAAAATCCGCCCGGCTTTATCAAATATTTTTAAGGTATTGTTTGGATAATAATCGATGTTTTTGACGATAAATTTATCGTTATATCCATCACCATTTGGGGTAATTACGGTACTGGCTTCGAGCTTATAATCTTCGGTTACGGTAATCGAAATGGTCTGCTCGCTTACACAACCACTGGCGTTGGTTACGGTTACTTTATAAGTGCCGCTTTGTTTTGGCCTGATGGTTGCCGATGCGGTGTTTTGCCCATTGATGATTTCAGTGCCTGTCCAGCTGTACTGTCCACCGCCTGTGGCAGTTAACATAAGGACATCGCCTTTAGAAATGTTTAGCCCTTTGTTGCTGCTGATGGAAACTACCGGTAAAGCATTTACGGTTATAGTTGCCGTTCCGGTTTGTGGCTGGCCGCAATTTACATCTTTTACATTGACTAGATTATAAGCAAAAGTGCCCGCTACGTTACCCGGTGCAGAAACCGTTACTGAGGCGCTTGCTGCGGTAGTACTTACGGTTTGGTTAGCGCCACCGTTAATGTTGTAGGTAAAGGTATAAGGTGCCGTTCCGTTTGCGCCGGTAAAGGTGATGGTTTGCGGCCCTCCGTTTACACAAACTGCAGCTGTGCCTGTAACGGTAGCCGTAGCTGTTGAAATTACTGTTAGCTTGAAGGTTTTGGTAATTTTATCTACTCCTCCAAAATCTGTTCCGCCGTTATCCATCACAGTAACCGTAATGTTGGCCACCCCGCTCACATTGTTTTTTAAGTGGTAAGTAATGGTGCCTTTATCGGTACCGTTTGCCGCTATGGTTAATACATCAAACAGGTTGGCATTATCTGAAGTAACTGCAAGCGTGGTGTTCTGTGCCGTTTCTGGTCCTGCAGAAATTCCACTTAAGGCAATTGTTTGGTTCGCTGGACTGTAACAAACGGACTGGTTTTGCACTGCATTGATTGTTGGGGCGCCATTGCCAAATAAATACCTCGTCCTGATCGGGTAATGATCAGTTGTGGTTGAGCTATAATTGGCTACCAGGTTTTTAACGTCATCCAAAACCTCGGCCGAGGCCGGAATGTAATTGAGGTTAAGGCTCTTCGTAATGATTACGTTATCGATTACAGTATTAAATCCAGCTGTAGATTGCTTTCCGGCTAAACTTAAAGGCAAGGTAACCGGGAAATAATTGGCTGCATCCTGTGTAAAATCAGCATAGGATGTGCCGGTACCTGCAGGCATTGTCGCAATGGTTTTATCGGCATCCAATACGTCGTTAAAATCGCCCAGGATGATGATCTTTTTACCCGCCAGGTTTTGGTCTAGCCAATCTTTTAACTGTTTGTTCCCCGCTTTTCGGCGGTTGTACGAATCAATCTGATCGGCTGTGGTGCCCGTGTTGGCCTTGGCATGAATCTCCACGAAATAAACCGTATCCAGCTTATTGTTGATTTTTACCTGGGCCTGCATCATATAAGGGAAACGGCCTGACGACCAGTTTTTGTAAGCACTACCATCGGCACTGGTTGACGGTACAGCAGGATTATAGGTGTCTCTTAAAATGTCCAGAGTAGATATGGGCTTAATCTGGTCGGTACGGTACATAAAAGCCAGTTTTTGTGCCAATGGATAATCGGCATCGGCTTTATTATCGGCGTAAGATCCAAATTCGCTGAACACCACATCATATCCTGCCGGTAAAACCGTATTTCTGAACAAAGTGGTATCTACTACCTCTGCAAAGCCATAAATATCTGCATTGATATTGTTTACAATGGTTTTAACATTGGCGGCCTGCAAGGCATCGTTTGACGGATTTTGAGCCGGGCTACCAAACCATTCAATGTTCCAGTTAACCACTTCTAAAGTGTTGGCAATATCGAAAGTATTCCCGCTAAAGGCAACGGTTTTGTTTGCCGAGCCAGCAGTTGCAATGGTTACATTACCGGTATAACTGGTGTTTACTGCAGTTGGCGAAAATTTAGCATAAACCGTTGGTGAGGTATTGTTGATATCGGCTTTAGGATAAGTAATGCTGCTGCTGTAGTTTCCGTTACTGGTTTTAGACAGCGTAAAGTTGGCTGGAGCAGTTAAAGTTACATCGCCCGTGAGGTTACCTGCAGAAAAGCCAAAGCTGTTGGCTGCTGAAGTGGTATTGGCCGCCTGGAAGCCGAAACTGATGCTTGAAGGCGAAGTCGTAATATCAACCGCTGGCGGTGTGTTCGAATTGGTTACGGCAAAATCATCTACCGTCCAGCGGCTGGCTGATGAAGTGGTAGAATTATACACAATGGCAACATAAACTGGTGTAGCCTTATAAGCTGATAAATCGATATTATCTGATTTGGTCCATTTATCGGAACCTGTTTCAGGAAATTTACCATCCAAACTGGTCCATGTGGCGAGTGCCGGATTACCTGAACCCGTATAATTGGTCGAGATTTTGAGCTGCAATTTATCTCCTGCGAAAGCAGATCTGGTCCAGAATGATAAAATAGCGTAATTGAATGACGAAATATTTAAGGCTGGCGAAATTAACCAATCTTCATTTAAAATATTGCCGCTCGAATAGCCATTAATCTGAATGGCATTTCCTGCGCTTGCCACTCCTGTTGGGTCGCTGGCATCGTGCCCGAAGGTAGTGGTACAGCCCCAGGTTTGCGGACCGGCTACGCTGTATTGGTAAAAGCCATCAGACAAGGCCGAGCTGCCTACTGTTGTACAGTTTTCAAAATTGAATGCGGTTTGGTTAGGATCTACCGCCGGACCTGTTAATGAAAGCGACACCGAAGTTGCGCCTGCACTGCTGTGTAAAACGGCGCCTGCTGCATTACCTACTGTTGTTGGACTAAATTTAACATACACCGTTTGGTTGGTGGCTAAATCGGCCACGCTGTAACTTAAGGTGGTAGAAAAAGTAGCGTTATCTTTAGAAATAGAATAAGGCGCAGCGGTGGTTAACGTAGTGGCATTGGTTAAATTACCGGCAGAGAGTACATAACTTTTTGAAGCTGATGTAGTGTTGATGGCCTGGTTACTGAAAGCCAAAGTTTTTGGCGCAACTGCCAGGTATGGACCTGAAGTGGAAACAGGTTCAGTTACTGTACTGTTCTGAGGATTTGGTGTCCTTACTATAAAATCTGCCGTGTTGTTATCGCTATCGTATCCATTACCTGCAAATTCTTCGGTACCTCCAATACCCATGGTAGTGGCATCTGATGTAGCACTTGCTTTTCTTTCTATAGATGAAGTATTGGTTGGGGCTGGTGCCGGAGCAGTACCTTCAAAACCGTTGGCTGTAGCACCAAAACCTACCAAATCGATCACTGCTGATCCGGTTGGTAAAATACCGGTTTGCGCGGTTGTACTATTGCTTAGTAATACTTTACCGGCGGTTCCACTCATATTGATGGTGCCGATTTTATCGGGCGTTGGCAGGCTGGTGGTACCTCCTGAACCAGCGGCTTGCTGGATGAGGTAAAAGCCTTTTGCTGCAATGCTTCCCGATAGGGCAGTGATTTGCCACGAGGCTCCGGTGGCGCTGGCATATTGTACACTCCAGCCGGTTAAATCAACCGCGCTTAATGTTGGATTGTACAATTCAATAAAGTCGTTTTTATAAGTTGCGCCACTGTTACCCCCACCGCCATACACTTCAGAAATAACCAGGTGGTTGGCACCGGTTGGCTCTTTAATGGTACTGTTTTGAGGGTTAGGAGCAGTTACTACAAAATCGGTACTGTTGTTATCGGTATCGTAGCCGTTACCATTAAACTCTTCTGCACCGCCAACCGCTAACGTAGCCGCAGTTGATGTGGCGCTTGCCTTACGTTCAATAGCGGTGGTATTGGAAATTGCCGGTGTAGGTGCAGTTTCGAAACCCGTAGCCGTTGGGCCGAAACCCACCTTATCTACCACTGCTGCGGTTGATGGATTGGCACCGGTAAGAAGCGTATTTGAATTGCTTAAAATAACTTTTCCGGTTGTACCAGATAAGGTTAATGTCCCGATGGCATCTGGCGTAGGTAAATTAACTGTTCCACCAGCTCCAACAGCTTCCTGAACCAGATAAAAACTTTTTGCAGGTATACTGCCCGTTAAATCTGTTTTGGCCCAGGTACCTGTGCCAGTAGCGTTTAAATACTGCACGCTCCAGCCGATTAAATCAACCGCGGTATTACCAGGGTTATATAATTCGATAAAGTCGTTTTTATAAGTGGCACCGGTATTTCCGCCACCACCATACACTTCAGAAATAACAACATGTGTGGTTGCTGCAGGCGGTGTTGTACCTACACCTGCTGTAGCAATGTTCTGTGTGCTTGCGCCATTACTTGAGATACTGATGTTGCCTGATGCCGGGCCTGTAGTTGTAGGGCTGAAGCGAACGGAAACCGTTTTGCTTGCAGCTAACTCTGCCACTGTATAAACTAAAGAGGTGCTATAGGTAACATTATCTTTCGAGAGATAAAAAGGTGCTGTAGTAGTTACATTAACCACATCCGTTAAGCCTGTTGCACTCAGATTAAAACTTTGTGCGGCTGAATTTGACCCAGTATTTTGAGCACCAAAATCAAAAGCGGTTTGGTTTACCGTTAAAATGGTTGATCGTCCATTTCCACTTACGGAAACATTAACCGGAGTGGCACCATTGCTGCTGTTGATAATTGTACCCGTGGCATTGCCTGCAACTGTTGGACTAAAACGCACATACACCAAGGGTGAGGTGGCCACTTCGCCTGTTGTATAACTGATCGAATTACTGAATGTAGTATTGTCTTTTGAAACAAAGAAAGGCGCTGTAGCATTTACAGAAACACCACCAGTTAAATTGGCCGCGCCTAAAGTGTAACTTTGCGCTGCAGAATTTGAATTGATGTTTTGATCGCCAAAAACCAATGCGGTATTTGACGCTGATAAAACCGGTGTAGTGGAAGCGCTGCCTTTTGGCGTAATGCTAAAATCATCGATCGAGTAAATGCCATCACTACCTAAATCATCGGTATCTGTCCAGCGGATATAAAGTGTAGCCCCATTTGTCCAGGTAATGGCAGTGATGCTTCCTGAAATAGCCGTTTGGTTGGCTGGCAGGTTTCCATCAACACCAGCTGCTGTGGTTGTGCTGGTTAATTTTTCATTAAGGTCCATGCCGGAAAGTGGTAGCCAGGTGGCCGATGCGTCGGCAATACTGGAGGCATTAAAGCTATATTCGAAGTTTAGTTTTTCGTTTACGGTGGCATTTGAACCTGTTCTCCACTGTTCCATAACGCCTGCTAAATCGATTGAAGTTACTGTTGCACCCGTATTGTTCTGGAAGCTGGCACCAAACCTGGGTACTAAAGCACCAGAGGCTAAACTTCCTAACGAGCGGTCGGCCGCGCCAGATGTGCCCGCATTATAAGCAGCGCCACTGTTTGATGAAGTGCTGTAGACCGTTAATGATAGGGCTGAACCAACGGCTGCGGTATTTGTACCGCTGGCTTTAACAGCACTCCATCCGGTAATTGTGGATGTTCCTGTAGCCGTCATGCTGTCGAAATTTTCTGATTTAGCTGTATTTAGTACCGTTAGTGAAACCTGGGCAGATAAATAATGCACGAAAACCAAAAGAAATAAAATGAGAAGTAAAGGTCTTTTCATATAGTAAGTTTTGTTGCAACAAATGTATATGCAATTGCCTTATTATCAGATTAATTTAATGTTAATTCGGACGAATGTGGAAAAATAAATGTAATACCGGGTAATTTTATGGTTTTGCAGACGTTGGCAGTTTTTTTGTCAGGTTTGTAGATTCTTCAGGAGAATCATTGGAAGAAAGGTCGTCATTGCGAGGAGGAACGACGAAGCAATCTTTTATGCCGGTAATCGCTTCCATAAAGATTGCTTCGTCGTTCCTCCTCGCAATGACGAAAATCAGAAGGTTGTTGTTTAATTCTCCTATTATTTTTTATCGTTTTATGAAATAAGTTAAACCGTCATGACTTTGGTTGGTGGCATGCTATTGATATTTTCCACTGATTTAAACAGATAAACGAGGATCTTATCATACAAAAGTTTGCCTCTGATAGTTACAGACTTTGTTAATAAGCCTGATTGCAACGAAAAGCCCGGAGCGAGGCACGAGTGAGGACTTGAAGTGTAAAGCAGGGCAGGAGGCCGCCATATGGGGAATGGCCGTTCACTTCCAAAAAAAGCAGATCAAATTACCTTTTTTTATTATACCGTAAAGCTTTTATAGATACCCCTCAATATTTCCTTTCCCCTCACGGATGACTTCAAATTCGCCAGTGGTACAATCAATTACGGTGGAGGCTTCATTATCACCATAGCCACCATCGATAACCAGGTCTACCAGGTTTTCATATTTCTCATGGATCAATTCCGGATCGGTAGAATATTCGATTACTTCGTCATCATCTTTTATTGAGGTAGAGAGGATCGGGTTGCCCAGTTCTTTTACAATGCAACGGGCAATATTGTTATCGGGCACCCTTATACCCACCGTTTTTTTATTGGAGCTTAACAGTTTAGGTACGTTATTGTTGGCATTGAAGATAAAGGTAAAGGGACCTGGCAATGCTTTCTTTAATACCCTGAAAGTGGTATTATCAATGGGTTTAATATAATCTGAAATGTGTTTTAAATCGTGGCAGATAAAGGAAAAATTTGCTTTTTCGGGTTTTATGCCTCGAATTCTGCAGATTTTCTCAATAGCCTTTGGATTGGTAATATCGCAGCCCAAACCATATATCGTATCTGTTGGATAGATAATCAGTCCACCTTTTTTAAGTACTTCAACAACCTGTTCTATTGCCCTTTGATTTGGGTTTTCTGGATAAATTTTAATAAGCATAGCGTAAAAATAACAATTTAGTGGTGTCAGTTGTTTAATAATCTTAATCTTTGTATAAACAAAACATCTGCTAATCTGATTATGAGAAAAGCTTTCGTCGCGATTGCCGCATTTTTAATTGCCCTAACCATTATGTTGGGCCTTTATCATCCCTTTTTATGGTGGACTTTTATTTTTACGGGCCCTTTTGTACTGCTCGGTATTTATGATTTATACCAGCCTAAGCACAGCATTGTGAGGAACTACCCCGTATTTGGTCGTTTAAGGTATTTTATGGAAGAGTTAAGGCCTAAAGTATATCAATATTTTGTGGAAAGTGATACCAACGGTACGCCTTACAACAGGTTAAACCGTTCGCTGATTTACCAGCGGGCCAAAACCGATAACGATACGATCCCATTTGGAACTCAGTTAAATGTGTACGAGAATGGTTATGAGTGGCTAAGCCATAGCATTGCCGCCATTTCGCACCATGAATTGAATCTGGATCCGCGTGTTACCGTGGGCGGACCTGACTGTAAAAAACCTTACTCTGCCAGTATTTATAATATTTCGGCCATGAGTTTTGGTTCCTTAAGTCAAAATGCCATTCTTGCTTTAAATGGTGGTGCCAAGCTGGGTAACTTTGCACACAACACAGGCGAAGGTGGAATCAGCGATTATCACTGTCAGCCTGGCGGCGATTTAATCTGGCAGATTGGTACGGGTTATTTCGGTTGCCGGAATGACGATGGTACCTTTAACTATGACGCTTATGCGGAACGCGCGCAAGCCGATCAGGTTAAAATGATTGAAATTAAACTTTCACAAGGTGCTAAACCTGGACATGGCGGGATGTTGCCAGCTAAAAAGGTGACGCCTGAAGTGGCGAGGATCCGTTTAGTGCCTGAAGGTAGGGATGTATTGTCGCCACCGGCACACTCCGCCTTTAATACACCTATCGGTTTATTGGAGTTTGTTAAAAAACTCCGCGATTTATCGGGTGGTAAACCGGTAGGGTTTAAATTGTGTATTGGTCGTAAAAGTGAATTTTATGCCATTTGTAAAGCCATGATCGAAACAGGGATTTACCCTGATTTTATAACCGTTGATGGTGGCGAAGGTGGAACAGGTGCTGCACCACAGGAGTTTTCAAATTCGGTGGGGATGCCATTACGCGAAGGGGTGGCTTTTGTGTATGATATATTGAATGGTTTTGATCTCAAAAAACACATTAAAATTATTGCTTCGGGTAAAGTAGCAACAGGTTTCGACCTCGTTAAAAATATTGCTCTAGGTGCTGATATGTGTAATGCGGCTCGTGGAATGATGTTTGCGCTGGGCTGCATCCAGGCTTTAGAGTGTAACAGCAATACTTGCCCAACAGGGGTGGCTACCCAGGATCCGAGTTTAATGAAGGGGCTGGTGGTAGAAGATAAAACCGTTCGTGTTAAAAACTTTCATAACCTTACCGTTGCCAGTGCGGTAGAGTTGTTAGGCGCTGCAGGTTTGAGGGAAACGCATCAGTTAACCCGGGCGTATATCAACAGGCGTGTGAGCCCGAGTGTAATGCAGAGTTATTTGGAGACTTTCCCGTATATCCCGGCAGGTAGTTTGTTAAAAACACCATATCCAACACGTTACGAATTAGGGATGGCACTAAGCACTTCAAAGAGTTTTGCACCAACTGATTATAAAGTTTCTGCCGTAGATTATTCGCATGCCAATCCTTACGGAGATACTGTACACGAAGAGGGCCGTTAGGGATTTGCAAAGTTTCATAGGGGGATAGGCGCAGGCAACTTCGCAAATCTGGTGTTTGGCTAGTTTTTTTGAAAAGCAGGGGCAGTAGTACTTAGGATTGTTCAGTTCCTGCTTTTTGCTACAAATCCTCATCCGATAACTATCGGATCAGGTTTAGGTGGGCAAGATAGGAGAGAAATCAATGTTTGAATCACCAAACGTTTCTACGGAACGAAAACGCCAATTTTACAATTGGCAACCCATCAATCGTCCCGATGGGGCGATGTCTGATTTCGAATTATTTTTAATCTTCATCTGGCGATTATTTTAAACATAAATATTGTCAGCCTGAGGGATAATTTATGGTATAAAAATCAATATAAATGACGTAACTGATTTCTTATTCCATACAGCTCGGTCTTGCCTCGGCTCGCCGCCGCCGAAGGGCTCTTACTTTTTGGCATCAAAAAGTAACAAAAAATGCCGGCTGAAAATTTTTCTTTTAAAGCAAGTAATAGGGCTTGGTCAGTGGAGTCCGAAAAATTTGTTAGGCCGGACTTAAATAGAACGGAGATACAGTGCTAAGGCCTTGTTGGATGGAAATGCATATTTTACAAGATTCTAAATATCAAACAATTAAGCAATAACGTCAATGGTAGCGTAGTCGAAGACCCTTATTCGTCTCTATCCAAATAGTAAGATTACTAAGCCACATAATTGTTGTTTAAGATTATTTACCGTTGTGTTTGGGTACCTGCCAGAAAAAATATAATATCTTGTTTTCGAGTTATCAAATAAAATGAAAATTGAACATTTAAAACCCTTTGACGGACAGCATTGCGAAACCACTGCAACAGGAACTTTGTTGCTGCAATTGGGAATTGAACTTTCCGAGCCCATGCTTTTTGGTTTGGGTGAAGGCCTCGGTTTTATCTATTGGAGCATGAAAACAATGGATTTTCCGTTTATAGGCGGAAGAATAAAAACAGATTTGTTAACACAAAACATTGCAAAAAATTTAAATCTCGAATTAACAATTGAGGAAACTTCGTCAAAACAAAAGGCGTGGGAGGGCGTAAAGCAGCTTCTTGACAGCGGGCAAGCTGTAGGGCTGAAATTAGATTGCTATCATTTGGAATACTTTTCAGACCCTTTTCATTTTGCAGGCCACTATGCTGCGATTTACGGTTATGACCATGAAAATGCTTTTTTAGTAGATACAAGGCAGCAAGGAGGCCAGGTAAAAACCTCCCTAAAAAGTTTGACATTGGCGAGAGCTGAAAAAGGCCCGATGGCGTCAAAAAACCTGTATTATACCCTCAAACAAACAAGCAAAAAGAATCCCCTAAAAGAGGTGATACCAACGGCAATCAGAAATAATGCAATCGAATATCTGAATCCCCCCATTACGAATATTGCTTACAAAGGAATTTTGAAAACAAGTGCTGAAATTGTTAAATGGTTTAATGCCAGTAAAAATATTGGACAAGAATTTAAACTATCTGCAATGATGATGGAAAAAGCAGGAACAGGTGGAGCATTGTTCCGGAATCTGTATCGTGATTTTTTGAAAGAAAGTTACGGATTGTTAAAGCTCGATAAGCTTAAAGCAGGGTATGAATCCTTTGCCGAAATTGCAGCGCTTTGGACAACAGTATCACAGTTATTCGAAACGGTTAGCGAAACAAAAGATGTTAAGTACATTGAACAAGCATCCGGCATTTTGAAAACTATTTCAGACAAAGAAAAAAGGACAATGGAATTATTGTCGACCATATCACTGAGCCGCTAATCATGAGGTTAAATACTAAAAATATCTGGCCCCGAAGGGGTAATGCCGAAACTTTCAGGCAAAAAATAAGTCAAGTTTTTTAAACTTGACTTATTTGATATAGGCTATTTGTTTTTCCCTAAACCCTAAACCCTAAACCCTAAACCCTAAACCCTAAACCCTAAACCTAAAATTCCGCGTTTTTCGGGAATCTCGGGAAAGCAATTACATCGCGTATATTGGTCATTCCGGTTACGAATAATACCAAACGCTCGAAGCCCAAACCAAAACCAGCGTGCGGGGCTGTACCAAAACGACGGGTATCTAAATACCACCATAATTCATCTTGCGGAATATTCAAAGCTTCCATGCGTTGGGTTAAACGGTCTAAACGCTCTTCGCGTTGCGATCCGCCGATCATTTCTCCAATACCTGGAAATAAGATATCCATTGCGGCAACTGTTTGTCGGCCTTCAGCATCTGGCTCATTCTGGCGCATGTAGAAAGATTTAATATCGGCAGGATAATCGGTTAAAATTACCGGTTTTTTAAAGTGTTTTTCTACCAGGTAACGTTCGTGCTCACTTTGTAAATCTGCTCCCCACTCATCAATCAGGTATTTAAACTGTTTCTTCTGGTTCGGTTTAGAAGATTTTAAGATTCTGATCGCCTCAGTGTAAGTTAAACGTTCAAAATCATTGGCCAGGCAGAAATCCAGTTTCTCCAATAAACCCAGTTCACTGCGCTCGTTTTGCGGTTTTTGTTTATCTTCTTCGGCCAGGCGATTGTTTAAAAATTCTAATTCTTCTTTGCAGTTGTCTAAAGCATATTTGATGACATACTTCATCATGTCTTCCGCAAGCTGCATGTTGTCCTCCAGGTCAGCAAAAGCAAACTCGGGTTCAATCATCCAGAATTCAGCCAAATGGCGGGTGGTGTTAGAGTTTTCAGCCCTGAATGTTGGTCCGAAAGTATAAATTTTGCCAAAAGCCATCGCTGCCAACTCGCCTTCTAACTGACCAGATACGGTTAAGTTAGTTGCACGGGCAAAGAAATCCTGCGAGAAATCTATTTTACCCGCTTCAGTACGTGGCGGATTGTCGAAATCTAAAGTGGTTACTTTAAACATTTCGCCTGCACCTTCAGCATCACTGGCTGTAATTACCGGGGTATGCATGTATACAAAGCCACGTTCGTTGTAAAACTGGTGGATAGCAAAAGCCAAAGCATGACGTACCTTAAAAACCGCATTAAAGGTATTGGTACGGAAACGAAGGTGTGCAATTTCGCGTAAAAATTCCAGACTGTGCTTTTTAGGTTGCAAAGGGAATTTCTCCGGATCACTATCACCCAGAATTTCTACGTTCGTAGCCTTAATCTCCACCGTTTGGCCTTTACCCATCGATTCGATCAATTTACCCGTTGCAGAAATGGCTGCACCAGTGGTTATTCTTTTCAACAGCTCATCAGGTAAATTATTAAAATCGATCACCACCTGGATATTGCTCATGCAAGACCCGTCATTTAAGGCAATAAACTGATTATTACGGAAAGTTCTTACCCATCCCATAACCGTTACTTCTGTATCAAATGCTGTCGACTTTAATAAATCTTTAATTTGCTGTCTCTTAATCATATTGTTATTTATAAAAGGCGCAAATTTAAAAAAAAAATGTATCAGTTGGCAGTTTTCGGTATACAGTTTTCAGTTTTTTAGGGTTAGGTGGCTGACAACTGTGAACTGATAAATGCGAACTTTTGCGGTAAATTCTTATCTTGAACAGATTTATCGATTATGTAATTTCAAGTGATCTATCCAAAAACGCCTCATGAGTAAATTTGATATTGATAAACAAACCTTAACCGATTTAAATATATTCGAGGATTATGGTTTAAATAAGAGCGTTTATTCCTTATTTAATTTTACATCAACCATTAAGGGCAATGATAAGCTGATGGAGATGTTCAGGACACCCTCCACTGATATTGAATGTATTAATGAGCGACAGGAGCTGATTAAATATATATCGAACTATTCAGCCGATTTTTATCTTGACCGTACCGACATGGATTTTGTTGAAAGTTACCTGATGCAAAACTCCAAAGTAAAATCCTACTCCATAGTTTCGGCATTGATCAAATCTGTTAACTATTTCTTTTATCCTAACCAGGCATATTATTTAAAAGAAAAGGGAATAACGGGAATTATATTTTTGCTGAAGAAAGTGAGCGGAATTTTTAATTTATTGAATGATGAGATTAAACCCAAACTGGTTGAAAAAATTGAAGATGTTATAGTTGTATTGTCTAAACAAAGCTTAATCAAAGAAATTATAGACCGTAATGATAAAAAAATTAGTCTATTTGAATTAGAAAGGCTTGATTTTATATTTAATAAGCAAGAATTTAAGACAATTAGATCATTTCTTGATCTGGTGTATCTGTTTGATGCTTATTTTTCAGTAGTTAAAGCCTGCAGAAAATACAATCTAAACCTTCCAAAGATCAGCTCGGAAAAAACAGCTTCTGTGTATAAAAGGTGTTTTTCATCCGTTTTTAGCGAATCCAGTTGCCAACGATTTCGAATTTGGAACGGGAAAAAATATCTGTTTCCTCACCGGGAGTAATATGGCAGGGAAATCAACCTTTTTAAAATCTGTTGGCATCTCCATTTATTTGGCTCATTTAGGTTTTCCTGTACCTGCAGCAAACATGGAAACGGGCATTTGGCAGGGGCTGATATCGACCATAAATCTTCCAGATAACCTGAATCAGGGTTACAGTCATTTTTATAATGAAGTATTGAGGGTAAAACAAGTTGCTGAAAAAATTAAAGTTTCCAAAAATATTTTTTGTGATTTTTGATGAACTTTTCCGCGGAACAAATGTGAAAGACGCATTTGATGGATCATTGTCTATAATTAAATTGTTTTCTAAAATAGAAGACTGTTATTTTATGATTTCGACACATATTGTAGAAGTTGCCGATCTCATTAAAGCTGAAGAAAATATAATGTTTAAACATCTTTTTACCAGAATGGAAGAAGGTAAGCCAATATTTAGCTATCAGCTTAAGGACGGGGTTACCGAGGAAAGGATAGGCATGTGGATTATTGAAAATGAAAAAATCAATGAAATTTTAAGCAGCAGAGATTTAAATTAACCGCTGCTGTCTTTTTCAGTTAACTTGGCTGTTAACTGTGAACTGCAAATTGCCTACTGTTGTTGCTGCTGCTGCTGCATGGCTTCCATATACTGCTGGTAGCTGTTTTTGGCTCTTTGGGAAGTTATAGCGCCACTGGGTTTGCTGTAATTCACTTCTTTTGGCTGAAAGTATGGCTCATTATCTTTGAAATCTTCATCATTATAACCTACAGATACGTTAACTTCCATAATGTGTTCAAAGCCGCCTTTGTAAACACCTTTTACAGGTGAGCAGTCGGCGAAGTTGCGTCCTACGGCCAGGCGGACATGGTTTTCATTAGCAATGCAATTATTGGTAGGATCCAAACCTAGCCAACCATATTCGGGTAAGTATGCTTCTGCCCAGGCATGGGTTGCGCCTTCACCGCGCATGCCATCTTTATTGGGGCAGATATAACCACTTACATAACGCGCCGGGATTCCAGTCAAGCGCAGCATGGCGGTTAATACATGTGCAAAATCCTGACAAACACCTGCTTTAAGTTTCAAAATCTCATCAATAGTGGTATCAACTGCTGTTATGCCTTTAATGTATTCGAAATTATTGAACACGTAAGCGCAGTATTTTATCGCCGTTTGATAAGGTGTATCTTCATTTTCCTTAATGCCAAGGGCCATGTGTTTTAACTCGCTAATTCCATCAAAACTTTCCTGCCGTAAATAATCGATATAAGGTACTTCAAATTTTAAAGCGCTTAAACTATTCCACTGCTCGCTGCTGAACATATCATCCTGTGGCAAGGGCTTGGCAAAAGTTTCTACACTTACCTTTGAGTATATTTTGAGTTGGGTATGTGGTTCATTTTGGGTAAAGGTGCCTACTTCATTGCCATAATAATCGATAAAAAGTTCAATCTCAGGACTTCCGGAGATATTCAAATCATGTTTAATGACTTTCTGAAAATCGTCTTTGATTGGGAACAGAATAATCTGGTTAGCGCTATCCCTGACAGGAGATTCGTATTTGTAATTGGTGATATGTTTGATTTTGAAAATTGGCATGGATTTTTTTGTTTTTTATATGTTACCACAGATAACATGGTTAAACACAGATGTAAAATCATTGGAAGTAGTATCTGTGCGCTGTGTTTATATGTGATTCTTTATTTAATTGTTATGAATTTGCGAAGTAATATTCATTCAATAGATTTCCGATACCAAATAGTTCGGCCCTGATCTCTGTGAGGTAATGATGTAATTGTTCTTCGTTCATGGTATTAACCGAGCTATAGGTAATCATACTTTTTAAACGTCCTATTTTAAATGACAGGCTGTTGTAATGTTCAATATTGCTTTCGCTCTTGAGCCGGTTAAAATACCGTTCAATATTGTTCATAGCATATAATGCCGAACGCGGAAAATCATTATTAAGCATCACCAGTTCGATGATGTTTTTCGCATCAAATCCTTGCCGGTAGGTTTTAAGGTATAATTCATAACCACCTAATGATAATAATAAGTGTTTCCAATAGGCAATATCGGTTAACAGATCGGGGTTGGTGCTGATTGAACTGAATTTAATATCAAGTATATCAATAGATTGGATACTTCTTTCCAGATGTTTGCCGATTTTCATAAAACTTCTGCTTTCTCCGCGCTCCATCACACTATCGGCCGTGCCGTGGTAAAGCATTACCTGTTTAATCAGTACATCCAGTGCGGTAATGGGATCATCTTTTTGTACATACCACAATAATTTTTCGTCTTTAACCGCATGGTAATATTCGTTTAAGCATTGCCATAAATCTTTAGGGATATGTTCTTGTACACTCCGTGCATTCTCACGCGCAAGTGTAACGATGTTTAAAATCGAATTTGGGTTTTCACGGTTTAACAGCAGGTATTCGATCACCGCACGGCTATCGTGCTGGATATTTAACAATTCATTTTCATCATCTGATGAGAAAATCCTGATCACAGGCTTCCAGGTAAATTCCTGTATCGTATCTTGTGAGGAAGCGTAATTTATTTTCAACATGCGCAGCATACCGTCGCTGCGCTCAACATATCTGCTTAACCAATATAAGCTTGATGCCACTCTACTTAACATATGCTGTAATTTTAAGATGTTAAAACCCAGGTGTCTTTACTGCCGCCGCCCTGCGAGCTGTTTACCACGAGCGAACCTTCTTTTAAGGCCACCCTGGTTAAACCCCCTGGTACAATCGAAATGCCGTCTGGTCCGTTTAAAGCAAATGGGCGGAGATCTATCCGACGTGGAGCGAGCTTACCATTGATAAAACATGGCGCAGAAGACAAGCTGATGGTTGGTTGGGCAATAAAGTTGCGTGGATCTTTCAAAACTTCAATTTTGTATGCTTCAGTTTCCTTTTCACTGGCTGCATGCCCCATTAACATGCCATAACCGCCACTTCCATTGGTTTTTTTGATCACCATGGAGTTGATGTTTGCAAAAACGTGATCAAGCTCATCTTTATTGCTGAGTTGATAGGTCGGAACATTCTTCAGAACAGGTTCTTCATTCAGGTAATACCTGATCATATCGGGTACATAGGTATAAACCGCTTTATCGTCGGCCACCCCATTGCCTACGGCATTGATAATGGCTACGTTACCTTTACGATAAGCGCCCATCAGTCCTGCTACGCCCAGCACGCTGTTCGGATTAAATACCAGCGGATCGAGATAGTCGTCATCTACGCGGCGATAAATTACATCTACCTGTTGTAGTCCGGTGGTGGTTTTCATAAACACCTTTTGGTTTTTAACTACCAAATCGCGCCCTTCTACCAATTCCACACCCATTAAGCGGGCCAATGTAGTATGTTCGTAGTAAGCAGAATTGTACATGCCCGGACTTAGCAGTACAATTGTTGGATTAGAAACTGCTCTTGGTGAAAGGGCCATTAAATTTTTGTATAGAATAGCAGGGTATTCGGTTACGCTCCTTACGCCGCACTGTGGGATAAGATCAGGGAATAATCTTTTAGTGATTTCCCTGTTTTCGAGCATATAACTTACACCAGAAGGGGTGCGGAGATTATCTTCCAGTACATAGAATGTTCCATCATGGTCTCGGATCAGGTCTATGCCAGCAATATGAATGTAAATATCGTGCAATACATTTACATTATGCATCTCTCTTAAAAAATGCGGACAGGAATAAATTACATTTATGGGTACAATTTGGTCTTTTAAGATAAATTGATTGCTATAAATGTCTTTTAAGAAAAGATTTAGTGCTTTTAACCTTTGCTTTATTCCTTTTTCTATGAAAGACCACTCGGTGGAAGTAATAATTCTTGGAATAATATCAAAGGGAAATATTTTTTCGATGCCTTCGCCGCTGTCATATACAGTAAAGGTAATACCCTGACTCATGAATAGCTTTTTAGCAAGTTCTTCCTTTTTATTTAAATTTTCGAGTGATTCTTTAGAGAAATTGTTTATGAAATTTGCATAGTGATTTCTGTAATTATCACCACTTGAGAACATTTCATCATAAGTTTTGGGATTATTAAAGTAGTTTTTTGTAAAATCTTCTATCATTTTGTTGAAATATTCTCTTAAATTATAGTTTTTAGTTTAAAATAAATAGATTTTAGGTATTAATATTTGTTTTAATAATCATTATATATCTTTTTTATGATTTTTTATGTCTAAATATTAGGTTTTTATCAGAAATATTAAATTTTTTATTAAAAATTATTGTTAATCTGGATAAAGTTTGTATTTTTGTAATGCTCGTTAATTATTATTATATATTTGGTTTAAAAAAAGCGCTGGCAACGGCGCTTTTTTTATAAAAACTTTAAGACTTATTCATAATCAACATAAACCAAACAACCTAAAACCAAGAAAGCTCCAGTATCACTGGAGCTTTTCTTTTTTATGGTTTATCATCTCGGCGAAAGTATAGTAAAGTGGAGGGTTCTCGAGGAAAAGTCGTTAACGACGATCCTTCATAGGAATTCTAAGTACATAAAAAAGCTACCCTTTTCAGGATAGCTCTTCAATATATGTTTTGTTGTTGTTATTCTTCTGAATAAGAGATTTTATTAACATGTTTGTCAATTTCCCATCTTCCGGTACCTTCTTCGCCAATCACTTCGAATAACTCTAAAGCTCTGCGCGCTTTATACTCTTCCTCGCGTTGCTCTTTCAAGAACCAGTTCAGGAATTCCATGGTTACAAAATCTTGTTCCTTGTGGCATCTGGCTGCAATGTTTTTGAAGCTCTGGGTAATGGCAATTTCAGCTTCTAAGGCATCTTCAAAAACTTCTCTGAAACTAGCGAAGTCTGTTTTAATCCCACTTACTTCCGGAGAGATTGCATTACCACCCATATCCAATACATATTTGAATAATTTAAGCTGGTGTACTCTTTCTTCTTCAGATTGCTTTAAGAAATAATCTGCCGAATAGTCGAAGCCATTTTGATCGCACCAAGATGACATGGATAAATATAGTGATGAAGAGTGAGCCTCTTTTTTAATTTGCTGATTTAACAATGTTTCGATATCCTGAGATATTAAACATTTGATACGCATTAGATCTTTCATATTTCTGTACTTTAATAACAATACAAATGTAAACTGAATTTGTTCTGAATACTAATTTATTTACAATATGAAATTAGTCTAAATTGCTGATAATTAGTTATTTGTAATCAGTTTAAATAAGAGGGGATGAATGATTTAAGATGTAGAATGAATGATGGAAAATGGATGGATAACGCCAAACGGATAGTGGCTGAGGATCAGAAGGATGGTGATCGGTTTCCAGTTGGCAGTTCTCGGTTTTCAATTTCCATCGAGGTCGTCATCCTGAATTTATTTCAGGATCTTTTCAGGTAGAAACTGAAACAAGTTCAATGTGACGTATCGGGTTGACCAATGGCTAATGAACCATAAACCTAGTATACCAATCTGTATAGACAATCGCTAATGATATGATTAAGCTTAAACATGGTAAAGGTGCCATGTAGCAAATCTTTTAAAGCAATAATTTCGAGGGCGCTTAATAAATAGATGTGTTCGCAACCGTTAAAGGTAACCAATTCAAAATCTGCCTTATGGGTGTTTAAAAGCATCGCTTCAACATCGATCTGTTCTACAACCGCTTTTAGTTTTTGAAGCGACAAGCAATTGTAACGCGCAAACTTTCCACCAAAATCTACGTAAAAGCAATTTAACTTATCTGATTGATAAATTGAACCCTGGGTATTTGAGAATACGTTAACGAGTTGGTTAATATCTATACACGCTTTTTCCATCGGTTACAAAAATTGGTATTATTTAGATTAAATACAAATAAAATGTTAAAAATATTTAGCATTGGTGTTTAGAGGAATGAATCAAGGATGGAAGGAAGGAAGGAAGGAAGGAAGGAAGGAAGGAAGGAAGGAAGGAAGGGGGGGAGGGAGGTGTTGAACGGATCATTGTTTATTTTATAATTTAATGTTGCAATGTCTTCAACAGTTTTAATACTTAAGAAAAGTCTTTATTATCAGTAGGTTTTTCAGCCTGCGAAACAATTTTAATACGACCGCCAGTCGCGTACACTTAGAAATTGCTTCGTTGCCTTAATACAAAGATTTTTGATATCATTTACTGTGTGTTAGTTAACTTTAAATATCATATGGTGGTAGCTGCCACCCATAAATTTCTTTTCGTTCCGGATCTCAAATCCCATCTGCTGGTAAAGCTTTAAGGCGCGATGATTATTTTGTTCTACCAATAAACCAATGTTTTGGTGGCCCAATCGCCATCCCCAGTCTATGCCTGCCGTAATTAATTGTTTGCCCAGACCTTTTCCCTGTGTACTGGCATCTACGCTGATACTATCGAGATAAAATTCGCCACTTTGTGTTTCTGCATCCAAATGGTTATCCCCTGTGTCGGGGAGATTTAGATAAGCTAAAAGGGGTTTCCTCAATTCGATGAGCTTTGCGCCATCATAAGCCGTTAATGAGCCAAGTACTTTTCCTGCATTTTCAAAAACTAAGGTGTTTTCATAGCTGTACTGATTGCCTTGCTGTTGAAAAAAATGTTCAAAGATGTGATCAATCGTTTCCAGATCTTTTGTATGGACTAAATTCGGGGCAAGCTCGCCCATTGCCTGGAGTAACAAAGGAACAACTTGCGCTGCATCTTCCGGTTTGGCGGGCCTGATCATTAAATTTCACTTAGCTTGAAGGTTTCAGCCACACGGATTCCTTTTTCGGTACGCTGCAGGGTGCAGCATTCGTTAACGGGATCGTGCTCCAGAAACAGGATATAATTGTTATCCACCGCTTCTTCTAAAAAAGCTTCTTTTTCGGTTAATGTTTTTAACGGAAACATGTCATAGGCCATTACATAGGGCAGCGGGAGGTGGCCTACAGAAGGCAAGAGGTCAGCCATATATACAATAGTTTGGCCTTTATAACTTATTTTTGGCAACATCATCGCATCGGTATGGCCATAAGCAAAAGTGATATTGATATCCTTTTGCCATGCTATATTCTCTTGTTCAACCACAAAATTGAGCTGACCGCTTTCTTGAATGGGTAAAATGTTCTCTTTTAAAAAGGAGGCTTTTTCCCTGGCGTTAGGCTCAACTGCCCATTGCCAATGTTTTTCGTTACTCCAATACCTGGCGTTTGTAAATGCTGGTAAAAGTTTTTCGCCCGCTCTTACAATGGCGCCACCAACATGGTCAAAGTGGAGATGGGTCAGAAAAACATCGGTAATATCTGCCATATCAAAGCCCAATTGTTCCAGCGATTTCTGCATTGAGGCTTCTCCATGCAGGTAATAGTGACTAAAAAATTTCTCGTCCTGTTTATTTCCGATTCCGGTATCTACTAAAATCAACTCATCATTTCGTTCGATCAAGAGGCAGCGCATGGCCCAGGTGCAAAGATTGTTTGCATCAGCAGGATTGGTTTTTTGCCAAATGGTTTTTGGTACAACACCAAACATGGCACCACCATCTAATTTAAAAAAACCGGTATCTATGGTATGTAATTTCATCGCCTTTAATATGATAATAATAGGCGCTAAATTTAAGATGTTTTATGCGATTGGGCAAAATTGTTGGCTAAGATGATTTATCAGGTGTTACCAGTTTTAAACCTACAATTGATAAAATTAAAAGGCCGATGAAGAAAATTCGCCAGAAATTAGCATCTTCTTTAAAATAAAATATCCCAACTAGAACTGTTCCAACAGCGCCAATCCCCGACCATATTGCATAAGCGGTACCCAACGGGATTTGTTCAATGGCTTTGGTTAGGAAAACAAAACTGATGATCACACAAACTACAAATCCTGCAGCCCATTTCCAATTTGTAAAACCCTCTGATAATTTTAGTGATGTAGTGAAACCTACCTCGAAAAGTCCGGCAATGACAAGCAAAATCCAATGCATAATGTACTCCTTATTTTAATGATTATGTATTCGTTATTTACCGAACAGATAATGGTGTTAAATGTTTTAGGAATATGGGAGATAGCATTTGTTTGGTTTCGAAAAGAATTTGAAACAAACCGTAACTCGCCGATTAAATTGTTAATTACTTTACCAAAAAAAAAGCCCCGAAAATTTTCGGGACTTTTTAAATCTTATTGAGGTGATTTACAAGTGGATCACTTCTCCGTAGGCATCAGCAGCAGCCTCCATAATGGCTTCGCTCATGGTTGGGTGAGGGTGAACAGATTTAATCATTTCGTGTCCGGTGGTTTCTAGTTTACGTGCCACCACAATTTCGGCAATCATTTCGGTAACGTTGGCACCGATCATGTGCGCCCCCAATAATTCTCCATACTTGGCATCGAAAATTAATTTGATAAAACCATCTTTGGCACCAGCAGCACTGGCCTTACCTGATGCAGAGAAAGGGAACTTACCGATTTTTAATTCGTAACCAGCCGCCTTGGCTGCTTTCTCGGTATATCCTACTGATGCAATTTCAGGTGTGCAATAGGTACATCCCGGAATGTTATTATAATCTAAAGGCTCGGCATGCTGACCAGCAATTTTTTCTACGCAAATAATTCCTTCAGCAGATGCCACATGTGCCAATGCCTGGCCACCTACCACATCGCCTATAGCGTAATAACCTTTAACCGAAGTGTTGTAAAACTCATCGGTAACAATTTTGCCTTTTTCAGTTTTAATGCCTACTTCTTCTAAGCCAATGTTTTCAATATTGGCTACAATACCTGCTGCTGAAAGCACGATATCAGCTTCGATGGTTTGCATGCCAGAAGCTGTTTTAACAGAAACTTTACAGCCTGCACCGCTGGTGTCAACTGATTCGACACTTGCGGAAGTCATTACATCGATACCGGTTTTCTTTAAACTGCGTAACAGTTGTTTTGAAACATCCTCATCTTCAACCGGAACCACGTTTTCCATAAACTCCACAATGGTTACTTTGGTGCCCATAGTAGCGTAGAAATAAGCAAACTCTACTCCGATAGCACCAGAACCTACTACCACCATGCTTTTTGGTAATTCAGGAAGTACCATCGCCTGGCGATAACCTATAATTTTTTTGCCATCTTGTTTCAGGTTTGGCAATTCTCTTGAACGCGCACCTGTAGCGATGATGATATTTTTTGCACTCAGTTCTTTTTGAGAACCATCAGCGCCTTTAACTTCTAATTTGTTTCCTGGTTTTACTTTACCAGTTCCCATAATCACGTCAATTTTATTTTTTTTCATTAAAAATTGAACGCCTTTGCTCATGCCGTCAGCTACACCACGACTGCGTTTTACCACTGCAGCAAAATCTGCGGTTGCACCGGCAGTAGTAATTCCGTAATCAGCAGCATGATTGATATATTCGAAAACCTGCGCACTTTTTAAAAGTGCTTTAGTAGGGATACAGCCCCAGTTTAAACAAATACCACCTAATGATTCACGCTCAACAATGGCTACTTTAAGTCCCAATTGAGAAGCTCTGATTGCAGCTACATAACCACCAGGGCCGCTGCCTAAAACAATAACGTCGTAATTCATCTGTTTTTTCTATTTTGTTATTTATCTTTCAGATGGGAGGTTGCGGGGATAATTGATGTTTAATTATGACCTGTAGTTCCAATCTGCTTAAAGATATTTGTTTCTTAATGTTCTGTGTTTATAATTATGTAGATAAGGTGTCTATTTCTATCTTGGTACGTGTGCATTAAACTTTAACATTACCAAAAATTAAAGGACACTGCTCTGTTAACCATCGTCCAAAACTAAAAAAAAAATGTCAATTGGCTAGCTCAATATTCAGATAGTAGTTAAAATTTACAATGGTTGAATATTGTTGACCTGATACTCGTCAAAAACGAAAGCTATGATTGCCCTGATTTGCAAAATTATATATGGGTAAGCGCATTAAAAGTTAAATAACTGGAATGTTAATGTTTGAAAAATCTTATTGATATGTATTATTAGAAAAATACCAATGTTAATTTAATTTTCATGTATAAATTATAAGTAACTGCTGGTTTTATTGTTAAAAAATTAGTTTTCTAAGCAATGTATTGATAAACTGAAAGTTGTAATTGATATCATATGTGTTAAATGTTGAAAAATTATGACCGACTTAATAATTATTTAACATTGAATGTTAAAATGTGTTAAATTTTATTAGGACATTTGCAGCTACAAAATCCCTTTTGATTATCATTAACAACAAAAAACATTTAAAAATTAAAGTATGAAGAAATCTTTACTTTTAAGATTAGTACTGGTTATTGTTGCATTTGTAAGCATTACTTTTGGTGCAAATGCACAGGTAACTACATCATCAATGACAGGTTCTGTAAAAGATGCCAAAGGCCCTCTGCCTGGTGCAACTGTTAAAGCAATTCACACCCCTTCTGGAACAACTTACACTGTTTCAACCAACAACGATGGTCGCTTCGCAATAAATAATATGCGTGTAGGTGGTCCTTATGCTGTTGAAATTACTTACATAGGGTTCAAACCTGGTAAGGTATCAGATATATTTCTGAAATTGGGTGAAACTTTTACACTGGATTATAAACTGGATGATTCAGGTAATACCTTAGCTGAAGTTAGTGTTCAAGGTACGAAAAAAGTAAACGCTCAGAAAACTGGTGCGAGTACGAATATCTCTAGTCGTGAATTAGCATCTCTACCAACAATTTCAAGAAGTATTTCTGACTTTACGAGATTAACTCCTCAGGCTGGTTCAGGTTTGGCTAGTAATAGTTTCGGTGGACGTGATGCTCGTTACAATAACATTCAGGTTGATGGTGCAAACCTAAATAACAACTTTGGTTTAAACACCGATCCACTTCCAGGTGGCGGATCTCAACCAATTTCATTGGATTCATATGATCAAATTTCAGTAAATATCGCCCCATACGATGTTCGTCAAGCTGGTTTTACCGGAGCTAACATCAGTGCGGTAACAAAAAGTGGTACCAACGCTTTTCATGGCAGTGCTTATGGGCTTTACAGGGATCAAAGTTTTTTAGGTAAAAATGTTAAAGGTACCGATATTAGTTCTCAAATAGTGGCCTCTAAATCAAAAACTTATGGTTTTACTTTAGGTGGCCCGATTGTAAAGAACAAATTATTTTTCTTTGTAAATGCTGAGAAAGAAGAGAACTTGGCGCCCGGTATTGCATTTTACCCAACCAATGGTTCTGGCTCTGGTACGGTTTCTTCTACAACTGTTGCTGATTTGAAAACCGTTTCTGACTATCTTAAATCTAAATTTGGTTATGAAACAGGAAGCTATCAGGATTTCCCCGCATTTGCAAGAGATAATCATAAAATCTTAGCTAAAATTGATTGGAACATTAATAACAGCAATAAGTTGACATTAAAGTTTAGTGATTTTAGAGGTACGGATGATCAACAACTTAATTCTACCAGTATTCCAAATGGTGGAGGTTTCAAAGTTACTGGTCAATCTAGTACGATTTCAAGAGCGCCTAATAACAGATTTGGTCCAAAATCTTTTTCATATGAAAACTCTAACTATGGCTTTTTAAATACGACCAGAAGTGGAACGTTAGAATTAAATAGTAGATTGAGTAATAAATGGTCTAATCAATTATTACTAGCGTTTACTAAAAATAAAGCCACTCGTGGATACCCTGGAGAAATTTTTCCAACTATCGATATCTATGATGGAACAACAGGTAGTAATATTATAACTGCTGGTATGGATCCTTATACATTAAACAATGATGTTGTTAATGATGTATATAATTTTACTGATAACATTACTTATAATGCAGGTAGACATAATTTTACCGCAGGTTTAACTTACGAGTATCAAAAAGTTGGTAACATGTTTATGGCACCGGCTAATAGTTACTATGTATTTAACTCTATCAATGATTTGATTACGGATAAGGCTCCTGTTTATTTTGCTTATACCTATTCACTTATACCTAATACGCCAGCGGTATACTCTGCTCAACTTAAAATTGGACAAGCTGGTGCATATATCCAGGATGAATATAATGCAAGTGATAATGTGAAATTTACTTTTGGTTTGCGTGCAGATATGCCAATTTATCATGAAGATCCATTGAATAACCCTGCAACATCAAAGTTAAATTTTTACGCTGATGATAATACAACGCTAAGAAGTTATAGTACTGATAAGTGGGCAAAAAGTAGGGTGTTGTTATCACCAAGAGTTGGTTTTAGGGCAACATCTGATGATAAATCTTTGGTATTTAGAGGTGGAATGGGAGTTTTTACCGGAAAAATTCCATTTGTATTCTTAACTAATATCCCTACCAATACAGGTATGTATCAGTTTGGTGGTGCAATTAATAACAATACAGCGGCAGGTATAGCACAGTTAGCTAATATTAAATTAAATGCTAATCCTAACGCTTATGCTAATTTATTCCCAACTACTGCAGGAACATCATCACCTGCCAATGTTGTTTTCATGGATGAAAATTTCAAATTTCCTAAAGTTTTTAGAGTAAATTTAGGTATTGATAAAAATATTGGCGATGGTTATATGTTAACTTTCGATGGATTATATACAAAGGATATCAATGCGGTTAAGATGCGTAATGCAAATTTAACAAATCCAAATGGAGTGGTTTTAGAAGGTGATCTTAGTCGTCCTCGCATCATTGGTTCTAATAGATTAAATAGCGCAATAACTTCAGCAATTGTCCTTGAAAATTCAGCCAGAGGTTACGCTACTTCATTAACTGCACAAATTAGTAAATCTTATTCAAATGGATTTTCTGGTTCTGCAGCGTACACTTACTCTATGGCTAAAGAAATTACAGCCAATCCTGGTAGTCAGGCTTCTTCGGTTTGGAATACGAACCCTAACGTAGCTACTTCTAACTTTCAAGAATTAGGAAATTCTGCATACGCTATTCCTCACCGTGTTGTGGCTAATCTATCTTATCGTAAAGAGTATCTTAAACATTTGGCAACAACGTTATCGATCTTCTATGAAGGATCTAACCAAGGTGTTTATAGCTTTGTTGTAAATGGCGATATTAACGGTGATTCGAACAGTTCTGCTGATTTGATGTATATACCAAGACCTGGTGAAACAATTTTCCAACAATATACAGTTGGAAGTGGTACATCAGCAAAAACGTTTACTGTTGCACAACAAGAAGCCGCTTTAAATCAGTTTATCGAAAGCTCTCCTTACTTACGCAAAAACAGAGGTAAATTTGCTGAAAGAAATGCTGCATTGTTGCCATGGTTTCATAGAGTTGATGTTAGATTCTTACAAGATATTTTCATCAACACAGGTAAATCAGGTAAACAGACCCTTCAATTTAGTGCTGATATTATTAATGCTGCCAACTTAGTTAATAAAAACTGGGGAACTTATCAACGTTCTGTTTTAAATAATCCATTAGTGTCTCAGGGCGTTAATGCAACTACTAACAGGCCAACATATAGGCTGGCTAATATTAGTAATGAATTGGTAACTGATGCCTTTCAAGACCTGGTAACTCCAACTAGTACTTATAGTATTCAATTGGGATTAAGATATACTTTCTAATCAAAAGCCCGATTAAGAGAAAGCCCCGATCAAACGATCGGGGCTTTTTTTATTTTATAAAAACCATTTCCACCTAAACGCGATTTTATTGTTAGTCTATTTATTTTAAAAACTAAATTATAAAACAATGAGCGGTTCAAAACAAACCCATAACCATGCTACCATTAAAGCATGGGCAGAGAAACATGGTGGTGTACCTGCTGTAGTTGCAGACACGGCTAAAAAAAGCGAAGGAGGTGTTTTAAGGATACATTTTCCTAAACATAGCGATAACAAATCCGATTTAAAAGAAACAGATTGGGATACTTTCTTCAAAACTTTTGATGAGCACAAACTCGATTTCCTTTATCAGGAAAAAAAAGCTGACGGCGAAGAAAGCACCTTTCACAAATTCGTAGCGAGAGATTAAAAGCAAAAAGCCTGATCAATAAATCAGGCTTTTTGCTTTTAATCGTATTTTTTTAATTGGACCATATTATTTCGCCGGCTCAGTTTTTCCGTTGTGGCAGGTTATACAGGCGATTTGGGTAATTGTTTTGCCTTCCTTCATGGTATTGTGAAAATATTTTTTATTGATTTTAGCCGTCATACGCATCATCTCACGGGCAGTTTCTTTTTCAGGTTTCTCATCGCTGGCAAAATCCATCTTTCTGGGATTATCTTTCATTGGTGCATGGCAATGGCTGCATCGCACACCTAAGGCAAGCTTAAAATCGTCCATTACTTTATCCAGTTCTTCTTTACTGATATTTTTAGGCAATACCTTTAAATTTTTGCTTTCGATTCTGGTTCAGGTTTAGGCATAAAGGCGCTCAGACTTAAAATAAAACAAGCCATTAAGCCCATTACGATGGTCTTTTTATCATTCATGTTCTGTTGATTGGTATAACTAATATAAATCTTTTTATGATACAGATATGACTTTTGTACATTGTAATGGATTTATTGCATTATTTACGGCTTAGCGATCCTCATCCGATAGCAATTGGCTCCCGCACAGGCGGGAATTTTAATGCGTTGATAGGCTTGGAGGCCATGATTTCTGATTGACTTCCAAAAGCTTTAAGATCCCAATCAAGTTGGGGATGACGTATAAACCTATAGAAATGAAATCTTTCAAGATAGGGACGAGAATTGCAAAAAAAAAAGCCCAAACGATTTGTTCAGGGCTATGATTGATGGGAATAATTAAAGTTTAATGGTAAACAAATGTGCCTTTTTCGCTCTCAATGGTAACTTGTTTCTGGTCGCCTTTTTCTACGCGGCCAATAATTTTCGCATCGATGTTAAAGCTTTTTGAAATTTCGATTAGGCTTTCAGCAATTTCCTCAGGTACATAAAGCTCCATTCTATGGCCCATATTAAACACTTTATACATTTCCTTCCAGTCAGTACCCGATTGTTCCTGGATCAGTTTAAATAGGGGTGGAACAGGGAACAAATCGTCTTTTATGACATGGATATCGTCATTGATGAAATGCAATACTTTGGTTTGGGCACCGCCGCTGCAATGTACAATACCATTAATCTGACTGCGGTGTTTCTCTAAAATCTGTTTAATCACTGGTGCATAGGTGCGCGTAGGAGAAAGTACCAGTTTACCAACGGTTATTTTGCCATGACCTTCAATTTCAATCTCGTCAGTTAATTTTTTGCCGCCCGAGAAAACCAGGTCGAATGGCACTGCCGGATCGAAGCTTTCAGGGTAGGTATTGGCTATAGATTTTTCAAAAACATCATGACGGGCAGAAGTTAAGCCGTTTGAACCCATACCGCCATTGTATTCGGTTTCGTAGGTAGCTTGTCCCGAAGAGGCTAATGCTACAATTACATCACCAGGTTTAATGTTATCGTTACTAATGATTTCCTCACGCTTTAAACGACAGGTTACCGTAGAATCGACAATAATGGTACGTACTAAATCACCCACATCGGCTGTTTCACCACCGGTTGAATAGATGGTGATGCCTTGCCCGCGCAAATCGGCCAGAATTTCTTCCGTACCGTTAATTACAGCTGCAATTACTTCGCCTGGAATCAGGTTTTTATTTCGGCCAATGGTTGATGACAGGAGGATATTATCGGTAGCACCAACGCAGATCAGGTCATCAATGTTCATGATAATCGCATCTTGTGCAATACCTTTCCAAACCGAAATATCGCCGGTTTCTTTCCAGTAAACATAAGCTAGAGATGATTTGGTGCCTGCGCCATCTGCATGCATGATGTTACAGTATGCCTCATCACTACCTAAAATATCGGGAATGATTTTGCAGAATGCTTTCGGGAAAATTCCTTTATCGATGTTTTTGATGGCATTGTGCACATCTTCTTTTGAGGCAGAAACGCCACGTTGATTGTACCTGTTATCACTCATGTTGCCGCAAAGATAGTTGTTTAAGGTGGAAGGTAAAAGTGTAGAGGGTAAAAGGTTGATAGAAAGTCTGAAGTCCGGAGTCTGAAGTCCAAAGTTTGGTGCAAGAAAAAATAATCAGAAGAGGTTTTATAAGTGAACGGTCGTTTTTCATGGCGGTTTGCAGCCCCGCTTTCCCTAAGCCGTTTTGATTTATTGGATAGAAAAAATAATTATTGGATAAAACGGCATTCGTACATTCGATACCTATCGGATCGGGCTTAGGGTACAGCGTTTGGTTCGTTTTGGGAGCTTTTCTTTGCACTGCCTTTTGTTAAATAAACCTGATTGAATGGATGCTGTTAAGATGAACTTTAAGAATAAGGAAAATTTTACAGCAGAAAGGAAAGCAGGACTATCTTAACCGATAAGCAGGGGTATCGCTTTCTAAATGATTTTGCCGGCTGAGCATCCGCTAAATGGTTTGACCATGAGCCTCAAAACGTGAAGGTTTTTTATGTAATTATATCCTATATCTTTTACCGTATATGGGATGTAAGGATGTAAAAAACTGAAAATTCAAAAACATGTAATCTGGTTTAGTTCGCTATTTTGGTACCAAGAACAAAAAAAATAACTTATTTAATAGCTGTCGTTGTGGGATTACTTCATCGTTCCTCTTCGCAATGACGGATTTATTAAAACAAAAAAGGCGTAGAGTAAACCCTACGCCTTAAACCTTTTAGCTTAAGCCTTTCTTATTTCATGAATAATAATTCTCTGAATTTTGGTAAAGGCCAAACGCTATCGTCAACAATTTGCTCCAACTTATCAGCATGGTAGCGGATGGTATCGAAGTATGATTTAACTTTCTCATCGTAAGCAATCGCTTTTTCGCGGGTATCTTCCAATTTGTTGGTCACTTTACGTTCCTCTAACATCGCATCGATATTCGTTTTCACGATATCTAAGTGATCAGATAGTTTTTTAACAATTTCTAAAGAAGATTTACTTTCTATACCAAGTTCTTTTAATCCTTTAACGTTTTCGATTAATGAGTTTTGGTAAGCAATTACAGCAGGGATAATAGATGTATTGGCTACTTCACCCATTACACGTGCTTCGATCTGTAATTTTTTGTAGAAGTTTTCCAACATGATTTCATGACGGGCATGAATTTCACGTGAGCTATAAATACCAGTAGTTGCAAATAAATCAGCTGATTTTTCGGTTAAATAAGCATCTAATGCTTTTGGTGTGGTTTTGATGTTTGATAAACCGCGTGCTGCAGCTTCATCTTCCCACTCCTGGCTATAACCATTACCTTCAAAACGGATTGATTTAGATTCTTTGATGTATTTTTTGATCACCGTTAATAAAGCGATGTCTTTTTTATCACCTTTTTTGATCAACTTATCCACTTCGGCTTTGAATTTAATCAATTGCTCTGCCATAATCGCATTTAAGATCGTCATCGGAGCAGAAGAGTTGGCAGAAGAACCTACAGCTCTCAACTCAAATTTGTTACCAGTAAAGGCGAAAGGAGAGGTACGGTTACGGTCGGTATTATCCAATAAAATTTGAGGGATTTTAGGAATACCTAACCAAAGTGCATTATCCTCTTTGATTTTTTTGCTGATACGAGAGTGCTCAATCTCATCTAATACATCGTTCAATTGTGAACCTAAGAAAATTGAGATAATTGCAGGTGGCGCCTCATTTGCACCTAAACGGTGATCGTTGCTTACTGATGCAATACTTGCACGTAATAAATCGGCATGCTCGCTAACTGCTTTAATGGTGTTTACAAAGAAAGCAAGGAACATCAGGTTGTTTTTTGGTGTTTTACCTGGAGCCAATAAGTTTTTACCTGTATCGGTAATTAACGACCAGTTGTTGTGTTTACCTGATCCGTTGATACCTGCGTATGGTTTTTCATGTAATAACACACGGAAATGGTGACGACGGGCAACTTTTTCCATCAAATCCATCAACAATTGGTTGTGGTCGATCGCTAAGTTGATTTCTTCATAAATTGGTGCACACTCGAATTGAGAAGGCGCAACCTCATTGTGACGGGTTTTTAAAGGAATACCTAATTTTAAAGCTTCGTTTTCGAAATCTACCATGAATGTGAATACACGCTCAGGGATAGAACCGAAATAGTGGTCTTCTAATTGCTGACCTTTGGCAGACATGTGTCCGAATAAAGCGCGACCTGTTAACAATAGGTCCGGACGGGCGTTAAACAACGACTCATCAACAAGGAAATATTCCTGCTCAATACCTAAAGAAGCATTTACTTTAGTGATGCTTTTATCAAAATATTGACAAACGTCAACGGCAGCTTTATCTAATGCAGCCAATGCTTTTAATAAAGGTGCTTTATAATCTAAGGCTTCGCCTGTATAAGATACAAAAACGGTAGGAATGCAAAGGGTTTTACCTGCTTTACTTTCCATAATGAATGCTGGAGATGAAGGATCCCAGGCTGTGTAACCACGAGCTTCGAAAGTATTACGGATACCACCGTTAGGGAAACTCGATGCATCTGGTTCTTGTTGAACTAAAGCGCTACCTGAAAATTTTTCAATTGCACCTTCACCGCTAGGCTCAAAAAACGAATCGTGTTTTTCGGCTGTAGTACCGGTTAAAGGCTGGAACCAGTGTGTATAGTGGGTTGCTCCGGAAGCCATTGCCCACGATTTCATGGCAGTAGCAATCTGGTTTGCGTCGTCTGCATTAATTAACTCACCTTGGTTGATAGATGAAATTAATTTCTCATACACGTCTTTAGATAAGAAATCTCTCATTTTTTTCTTATCAAATACATTAGCGCCAAAAAAGTCAGAAATTTTAGCAGAAGGAGATTTAACTTCAGGCGAAATTCTGTTTTGAGCCTCTTTTAATGCGATGGTTCTTAAGCTTTTCATTAATTCGTTATGTTTTTTTGTCAAAAATAGTATATTTTATCAATTCAAGTAAAATAATCGCAAAAATTATATCAATTTTATTGAAAATGAAATAAAAAAATGTTTTTCAGGTGAGAAATTTCATTTTTTGTAACGAAAATAGATTTTTTGGATGTTTTATGGAATCGAAGATTTTGTTGCATCATGGTATAAAAATAAAGCTATGTTCAACTCTTCAATTAACGTATACAAGACCGAGTGGCTTGATCTTGTATTTGCAGACCGCAACAAAAACTACGGCGCTTATGATTTAAGATCCAAATCATCGTCGATTATGACAAGGGTACTTTTCGTATCAGGCAGTTTATTCGTACTCGCCTGTTTCGCCCCTTTAATTTATAGCAGATTCGTACCTAAAGAAAATGTGGTTGTAGAAAAAGCAAAGGTTATTGATTTAACCGATGTGATTCACCAGATGAAACCAAAAGCGCCTGAACCGGAGAAGAAGATTGAACCAGCAAAAGCTGATCCGGTTAAGGTCAAAACAATTGCACTTCCGTCACAGGTAGTGGTGGTAGATAAAGTAGATCTTCCAGATCCGCCAACCATTAAAGAGATTGAGCAGGCTGTGATCAGCGATAAAACGCAAGATGGAATTGTAGCGCCTAATTTGGTCATTACTGATAGTAAAGGGAATGGTGATGGTACAGGTACTGCAAAGGACGGGGAGGGTACTGGCGATCCGAATGCGGTTATAGATTTGAGCGGAGTCGATGAGTACCCTGAATTTAATGGCGGTGCCAAAGCCTGGTCTAAATATATGGAGCGTAATTTAAGGTACCCGTATCAGGCACAGGAAGATGGTATACAAGGAAAAGTATTTGTGAGCTTTGTGGTAGAGCGAGATGGTTCTGTAACTGATGTTAAAGTGCTAAGGGGCCTGGGTTATGGTTGTGATGAAGAGGCCATCAAAGTGATCAAAAAATCACCACTTTGGAGACCAGGTAAAAATAAAGGTGTTCCGGTACGCGTAAGGTATAACATGGCCATTAATTTTCAGATGATGTAAGATGGAAAATGGATGATTTCGCATGGGTGAGGTAGAATAGGAAATCAATGATGATGATCCTTCCATATTACCTATACCATCTTATATTATTCCTTAATAACGCCCTTGGTTTTTAGGTAGATTTAGGTTTAGGTGAACGGTTTGGGCAGTGCCCAGGCCGTTTTTTTTTTGTATGGAGAGTTGTCAACTTTCTTGCCACCATGCTAGTAAAGTTGACAACTCTATAAATCTAATGAATAAAAAAAATGGATGATGGTTTTTAAATTCCATCATCCATTTAAAAATCGTTGAGAGTTGCCAACTTTCTTGCCGTCATCTAGCAAAGTTGACAACTCTATAAGTCCTGTTAAATATTACCCTTGGTTTTCAATCCACTTACGTGCATTTACAAAGGCTTCCATCCATGGCGAAACTTCGTCTTTTCTGCCTGCTGGATAATTTGCCCAATGCCATTGGAACAATGAACGCTCAATGTGCGGCATCATCACCAGGTGACGGCCGGTTTCATCGCACAGCATTGCAGTGTTGTAATCAGAGCCGTTCGGACTTGCTGGATAGGTTTCGTAAGCGTATTTGGCTACAATTTTATATTGATCTTCTGCATATGGTAACGAGAATCTTCCTTCACCATGTGATACCCAAACCCCTAACGTGCTTCCGGCAAGGCTTGACAGCATTACAGACTTATTTTCCTGTAAGGTTAATGAAGTAAAAATACTTTCGTGTTTGCCGCTTTTGTTATGCAACATTTTAGGTTTATCGGCATGGTCTTTATTAATTAAGCCCAGCTCAACAAATAACTGGCAGCCGTTACAGATCCCCACAGATAAGGTGTCAGGGCGGGCAAAGAATTTTTCTAAAGCGATTCTCGCTTTTTCATTGTATAAAAATGCACCAGCCCAACCTTTGGCCGATCCTAAAACATCCGAGTTGGAGAAACCACCTACTGCACCAATAAACTGAATATCTTCTAACGTTTCTCTTCCGGTAATTAAATCGGTCATGTGTACATCTTTCACATCAAAACCAGCTAAATACATGGCATTTGCCAGTTCGCGTTCAGAATTACTTCCTTTTTCGCGGATGATGGCTGCTTTTGGCCTTGGTTTGGTTTCGTCAATTACTGGTTTTTTACCGTCGAAGGTAAGCGGGAAACTGTAATTTAAAACGTGGTTTTTATAATTCTCGTAACGCGCTTTGGCTAATCCGTTTCCGGTTTGTCTGCTATCTAACAAGTAAGATGTTTTAAACCAAACATCGCGTAAATGGTCGATATCAAAACTGAAGCTTTCAGCAGCATTTTTAATTTCCAGTTTAGCGGAATTGCTTACTGTACCAATTTTGTGGAAAGTGACACCATTTTCGGTTAATGTAGCTTCAGCGGCAGCATCAGCCTGAAAAACAACGGCAATATTCTCGGCAAAAAGCAATTTAATGCTATCCTGCTCTGCTAAAGCCGATAAATCGAGTTCGGCGCCTAAATCCCGGTCTGCAAAACACATTTCCAGCAGGGTTGTAATTAAACCACCGCTGCCAATATCGTGTCCGGCCTGAATCTTACCGGCCTTAATTAATTGTTGTAAGGTATTAAATGCATTCTTAAATTGATCTGCATGTTTAACATCCGGTGTTTCGGTACCTACCTTATTCAAAATTTGCGCGAAAGATGAACCACCTAATTTATAGCTGTCATTTGATAGGTTGATGTAGTAAATGGCACCACCATCTTTTTGTAATACCGGTTCTACTACCTTGGTGATATCATCACAATTGGCCCCAGCCGAAATAATTACCGTTCCGGGTGCAATCACATCACCGTTGGTATATTTCTGTTTCATCGATAGGGAATCTTTCCCAGTTGGGATGTTAATACCTAAATCGATTGCAAAATCAGAACAAGCTTTTACAGCTGAATATAACCTGGCATCTTCACCTTCGTTTTTACAGGCCCACATCCAGTTGGCAGAAAGTGACACGCTTTTTAAACCATCTTTTAGAGGTGCCCAAACTATATTGGAAAGTGATTCGGCGATGGCGTTGCGGCTACCTGCAGCAGGATCAATCAGCGCTGAAACTGGTGAATGCCCAACTGAAGTGGCAATACCTTCTTTACCCTGGAAATCTAAAGCCATTACACCACAGTTGTTTAACGGCAATTGTAACGGACCAGCGCACTGTTGTTTAGCTACACGGCCACCCACACAACGATCGACCTTGTTGGTTAACCAGTCTTTAGCTGCAACTGCTTCTAATTGAAGTACTTGTTCTAAATAAGTACTTAACTGGCCTGCATCGTAAGTAAGTTCGCTGTATTTACGGTCTACCGTATGATCTTCCATTACAATTTTAGGTGAACTGCCAAACATGGCTGCTAACTCTAAATCCATTGGTTTTAAACCGGTAGTGGCCGATTTAAAGGTGAAACGGTGATCGCCGGTAACTTTACCTACGGTATACATGGGTGAACGCTCGCGATCAGCTATTTTTTGAAGGGTCTCGATATGCTCGTTACCGATTACCAATCCCATTCTTTCCTGCGATTCGTTGCCGATAATTTCTTTAGCTGAAAGGGTAGGGTCGCCCACGGGAAGTTTGTCAAGGTTGATTAAACCACCGGTTTCTTCCACCAGTTCTGATAAACAGTTTAAGTGACCACCTGCACCATGATCGTGAATGGAAATGATTGGATTGTGATCGCTTTCTACCAAACCACGAACCGCATTTGCGGCACGTTTTTGCATTTCAGGGTTTGATCTCTGAAT